>NZ_LMFB01000001.1:0-48692 GCF_001426685.1 Rhizobium sp. Root483D2
AGCATGTCTCCGAACACCTGTCAGGGATGTCTCCGGGCTTTACACTTGTGGCGGGGATCCAGTGACCCGACGTCTGTCGGGTCAAAAGACCCTTTCAGCTCAAGGACTTGAGCTGGCTGGATCCCCACCACAAGGGCGGGGATGAGGGGAATTTGGCGATAGGCTCAATTTCCCAAGTGACCTGCAGAGTTATCAGATAATATCTTGTCAGCAGTCTAAAGCCTCGTACGAGGCGCCACATCTATGCAGGCGACTTGCGCAGGTTGCGGGTGCGCGCGGCCTTCACCGCCGCATCGATGATCTTGCCGGGTGAGCCGGGGTCGTCGAAACGGACCTCCACCTCGATCACCCTGCTTTTTTCCATCAGTTCGCCGGCGCGGCCATGCTCCGGTTCCAGCCGCACCATGTCCTTGGCGGTGGTTACCAGCTGGTAGCCCTTGGCAGAGGCATGATCGAGCAGGTCGGCAATTTCGTCGCTGGAAAAATGGTGGTGATCGGGGAAGCTGCGGGTTTCGGCGATCACGGCGCCGGTCTCGCGGATCGTGCGGAAGAATTTCTCCGGATCGGCAATCCCCGCCCAGCCCAGAACCTCCACATCCTTCAGACCGCCATCATCCAGATGCTCGACATTGGCGGCATAGATCTGCTTGCCGGCGCGGGCGCAGCGGCGGATGAGGGCGTCGGCACGATCACCGTTGCCGATCTTCAGGATTGCGGAAGCATGGCGGATCTGCTGGGGGATCGGCGCCCTGACCGGACCGGATGGGATGAGGAAGCCGTTGCCGATACCGCGGCGGCTGTCGATCACCAGAAGGGAAAAATCGAATGTCAGCCGGGCGCTCTGGAACCCATCATCCATGATGATGATATCGGCGCCTTCGGCCACCAGGCGGCGTGCGCCCTCGACGCGCTTGCGGCAGATGACGGCCAGGCCTTCGCGGGCAAGCAGCAGCGGCTCGTCGCCGACGTCGCGGGCGCGGTGATGGGTGGGATCGACCACGGTGGTGACATCGAGCGAGCCGCCATAGCCGCGGCTCAGAAAGCCGGGCTTCAAGCCGCGCCGGCGCGCAGCCCGTGCCAAGGCGATCGCGGTCGGGGTCTTGCCGGCGCCACCGACGGTGAAATTGCCGACGCAGATGACCGGAACCGGCACGGAAGCGCGGCGCGCATGATCCATGCGCGAGCCGGAAATACGTCCATAAATCCAAGAAAAAGGCCAGAGGCCATAGGCGCGCCAATCCGCCTTGGTCCACCAGAATGGCGGTGCATCAGAAACCATCAGTCCTTCCAGGCCTCCCCGCGCCGGCCGGTGTCTCCCGGTTTTCGCAACGTTGCGCGCGGCACATTTTTCGTCCTGCCGAAAACAATTTTTCCGCAGAAAAAACCGTCGCAGCCGGCGACACAAAACGTCAGATTGCCGGCAATTGCAAGCCGCGAGCGCATCGGCTGGCGTCTTTGCCAAGGTGTGCGTCACCGCAAGACGTTACCGGAAGAGCCGTAGCACCCCCCGCGCTATACCGAGTATTAACCAGACTGCGGCACTCTCGGTTAACCAGATCTGGTGTCTTTCCGTTTTTTGTTTTTCGTAGCGGACCTGAAAATGAACATAAGTTTCAACTCGGCGGCCACCGCCGCTTTGGCGGTTCTGCGCCATAATGACAGCACCCATGCCAAGATGCAGGATGTCATTACCACCGGCATGCGCATATCGGAAGCCGCCGACAACGCGGCCTACTGGTCGATCGCCACCGACATGCGCAACACCACCAAGGCCACGAGCACCGTCATCGACGCGCTGGAACTGGGGGCTGCCCTTGTCGATGTGTCCTATCAGGGAATGGAGGACCTCATTTCCATCACGTCCGAGATCAAGACCAAGATCATGGCGATGAAAGAACCGGGTGTGGACCGTTACAAGGTCAGCTCGGAAATCTACGAGCTGGAAAAACAGTTTCTGTCCACCACGCAGTCTTCGTCGTTCAACGGCCGCAACCTGCTGGCGCCAGGCGATCTGCACTATACTGAGAAAAGCTATGTCGATGGCAACGGCAAGACGCTGAACTATATCGAGATGAGCCCTCCCGACACCAATGTCGCCTTTGGCGGCATCGTTGCGAGCTATACCAAGGGCAAGGTCGGCATCATCAACATCTATGGCGACAGCAACCTCAACGTCTTCGGCCCGGCCAGCTACAAGAATGCCGATGGCAGCACCTCGGCGCAGAACGGCTTGGCCGACACGCCACAGGCAGACGGCATGACCGGCGGCGTGCCGCATCCGGATCCGGCCAAGATCACCGCCTGGCTACCGGCCTTCAACGGCCGCACCCAGATCGGGATGGGCACCGACGATATGTTCAGCGCCTCGCATATGGGGGAAGTGCCCGACGATCTCGTCGAAACCGCCACCGATCTGCTGCTGAAGCGCTATGACGATATCCATTCGACCCTGACGGACCGGGCAGCGACGCTCGGATCGCTCAGCATGCGCATCGACATGCAAACGGATTTCAACAGGACGCTGACATCGACGATCCAGAAGGGCATCGGCCGGCTGGTGGATGCCGATATGAACGATGCCTCGACCAAGCTGAAAGCGGTGCAGGCACAGGTGCAGCTGGCCGTCCAGGCGCTGAATATCGCCAACAACGCGCCGTCACTGCTGATGCAGCTATTCCGCTAAGCAACAGCGCGCGCGTTACACCAAAACAGTCTCAAGCTCGGTGATGTCGTTGAGGCAGTGATCGGATGCGGCAGCCAGCGATTGTGGCGAGCCGGTGCCGGTGAGGACCGCAACTGTCAGGCCGGCGCCGGCGTTGCGGCCCATGTGCAGGTCGTGATTGTTGTCGCCGACGACCGCGATCTGGTGGGGCTCAAGCCCGGTCGCCGCGCAGAAACCATGCACCATGCCGGGCTGCGGCTTGGTGCCGAAGCCGCTGTCATAGCCTGCGACATAATGAAGATAACCGTCGAAACCGAAGCGTTTTGCGGTTTCCCGGATCGAGCGTTCGTTGTCGCTGGAGGCAACGCCGAGGCGGTAGCCCTTGGCGTGAAGGCCGGCAAAGAACGTGGCAAGGTCGGTCACCGGCACCGCATAGGCGGCCGAATTGGAAAACAATCCGTCAAGCTTCACCGTCAGCGCCTCGACCGTAAAGGGGGCGCCGGCCGCGACCATGCCGGTGGCGATCTCGATCGTATTGCCTGCGGCCAGCAGGCTGTCGGGCGTGACATGGCCGGTATCGGGATCCATGCCGCCGGCCACCAGCAGGCGTCTTGCCAGAACCGCATCGCCATTGGCCGCGATGCTGGCGACCTCGTAATTGACCGGAACCCAGCTCTTTACGTAATCGAGCAGCGTTCCGTCCTTGTCGAAGAGGATACCGGAAATGGTTCTGTCGGCCGTCATGAATATCTCACCGGAAAAAGTGTCAGTTATCGCCGCGTGGCTGCAGCCGTGCCTTCACCGTCAGCGGGTTGATATAGGGTTCAAGCCCCCGGATCGTCGCCGACAATGCTCCGCGCATTTCATGCACGGTTTCGAGCCCGGCATCGATCATCTTGCGACGCACTTCGTCGTTGACGAGAAGATAATTGACCCCCTTGGCCAGCATCTCGACATCGCGGATGATCTTGGCGCTGCCGTTCTTGGCGAGCATCTGGTAGGTGTCGCGGAAATTCTGGACATTGCCGCCCGACAGGATGGCGCAGCCGAGCATGGCCGGCTCCAGCGGGTTCTGCCCGCCTTCGGCAAACAGCGAGCGGCCGACGAAGGCCACCTCGGTCAAACGCAGGTAGAGCCCCATCTCGCCAATGGTATCGCCCAGGAAAATATCGGTTTCCGGGGTGATCGGATCGTTGCGGGTGCGCCTGGCGACCGTCAGTCCCTTGGAGGTCAGCATCGTCTCGATCGCGTCGCAGCGCTCGGGATGGCGGGGCACGATCACGGTCAGGAGGCCGGTGCGTTCCTTCAGCGCGCGGTGGACGATGCCTGCGGCATTTTCCTCGCCCTCGAATGTGGAAATGGCGGCCCAGGTCTTGCGGTCGCGGATCTGCTGGCGGTAATGTTTCAGCGCGTGATTGTCATACGGCGGCGCATCGGTATCGACCTTCAGATTGCCGGAGACCATCACCGGCAGGGCGCCCAGCGTGCGGAAACGGTCGGCATCGGCGTCGGATTGCGCAATGACCAGCGCCAGGTTTTCAAACAGCGCGTCGGCAAGCCACAGGCGCTTTTTCCAGCGGCCGAAGGTGCGGTCCGACAGGCGGCCATTGACCAGAACCTGCGGAATATGACGGTTCCCGAGCTCCATCATCGTCATCGGCCAGATCTCCGATTCCGCGATGATCGCCAGATCCGGCTCCCAATAATCGAGAAAGCGGCTGACGGCCGGTTTGAAATCGAGCGGCACGTATTGATGGGTGACACGCGCGCCCAGCCGGTCGGCAACGATGCGGGCCGATGTCTTCGTGCCGGTGGTCAGCACCACGGAGATGCCCCGGCGCGAAACTTCATGGATCAAGGGAATGATGGCCGTCGTCTCGCCGACGCTGGCGGCATGGAACCACACCAGCGGCCCATGCGGGCGGGGCGCGCTGGCATGGCCATAGCGCTCCTGGCGGCGGGCGCTGTCTTCCTTGCCCTTGGCGGCGCGGGCAGCCAGATAGCCCCAGACCAGCGGATAGACCGCCGTGCCGATCCAGCGATAGCTTGACAGAGCCAGCCGGGCGAGCATGCGGCTCATAGGGTCAGGTCCTGCGCACAGCAGCCAGCGCAAAAGCCGTCTGTAAAGGCGAAGGCAGCCTCTTCAGCCGCGCGGCCTGCCTGTCCGAAACGCCCTGGCATCAAGCCTGTTCCGGATCCAGAAGCCGGTGCATGTGGACGATGAAATAGCGCATATGCGCATTGTCGACGGTCAGCTGGGCCTTGGATTTCCATGCCGTCAGGGCCGTGTCGTAATCAGGGAAGATGCCGACGACATCGAGCTTTTCGAGATCGCGGAACTGGACGCCGGTGAGTGTCGTCAATTCACCGCCGAACACGAGGTGCAGCCGCTGTTTTACTTCCGAATTCTGAGCCATCAGACCATCCAATTTTCTTGCCGTATTTTGCTTGTGGTTTGCGGCATTCAGCCGGAAAGGTCAATGGCCCTCCAGCCCCTGAGACGCCGCAATCAATGCCGGTAAAGCGGGCCTTGCCGCCGCGCAGAGCACGGTATGACGAACATTGGGGCGATTGTAGGAAAGCGGCTGTCCATCAAGCCCGAAAAGCGCCCCGCCTGCCCGCTCCAGGATCAGGTCGGCGGCTGCCAGGTCCCAATCATGGGAGTTTTTCTTGACGATCGTGCCATCGATCCGGCCATCGGCGATCATCGCAATCCGGTAGGCGAGCGACGGCACATGCGGAATGCGCGACACGCTGGCGCGATACCCCTGTTCCAGCAAGCCGACCGTCTCCTCGGCAAGCGCTATCCGCAGGACGTCCGCACCGGTTGGCCTGACGCTGATCGGCTCACCGTTCTTCAGCGCGTCACCGGTTAAGACCGCCTGAAACAACTCGCCAAGCGCCGGCGCGAAGAGGACGCCCGCCACCGGACGGCCAAGATGCACGACGGCAACGCTGACGCACCAGACATCCTTGCCGGCAATGAAGGCTCTCGTGCCGTCGATGGGATCGACCACGAACACGGTATCGCAGCCGAGCCTTGCTGCATCGTCATCGGTTTCTTCCGACAGCCAGCCGTAATTCGGCCGCGCGGCCAGGAGTTTTTCCTTGAGGATATCGTTGGCGGCGAAATCCGCCTCGCTGACCGGCGAGCGGCCGCCATTCTTCCACTGGACGTCCGGATCCTTGCGGAAATAGGACAGCGCCTTTTCACCCGCAGCGTTCGCCGCCATCGTGATCAGGGTGAGATCGCTGCTCCAGTCATCCGGCGAAAAGCGGGCGTTCATCTTGGTCTTCCATTTCCCGCAGCATCGGCCGCGTTAAAGCTATCCGGACGGGCCTTATTTGCCCGCAAGCGTCATGCCCTCGATGGCAAGCGTCGGGGCAGCGACGCCGAACTTGCGGTCGATATCGTCGGCAAGCGTGATGGCGAAGAACATCTGCTTCAGATTGGAGGCGATCGTGACTTCGGATACCGGGAAGGTCAATTCGCCATTTTCGATCCAGAATCCGGAGGCACCACGGCTATATTCGCCGGTGAGCATATTGACGCCCTGGCCGATCAGTTCGGTGACGTAGAAACCGGTTCCGACGCTGCGGATCAGCTCTTCGCGTGAGATATCGCCGGGTTCCAGCGCAAAATTCGTTGAGGACGGCGAAACGGCCGTGCCGCCACGCGCGCCACGCCCGTTGGTTTCCAGACCAAGTTCGCGTCCGGTCGAAGTGGAGAGGAACCACTGCTGCAGCACACCATCCTCGATCATCGACAATTTCTGCCCGGTGACCCCTTCGCCGTCGAACGGACGCGAGGCGGACCCCCGCACCACCAGCGGATCATCCGTCACGGTGATGCCGGCCTTCATCACCGGCTTTCCCATCATGTCGCGCAGGAACGAGGTCTTGCGGGCAACCGAGGCACCGTTGATCGCACCGGCAATATGGCCGGCAAAACCCCGCGACATGCGCGGATCGAAAATAACCGTGACATTCTTCTGGGTCGGAACCTGGCGTGGACCGATGCGGGCAACCGCCTTTTCGCCGGCGGTGCGGCCGATCTCGGCTGCGGATTTCAGGTCGGCGAAATAGAGGCGGCTGTCGAAATCGTAATCGCGCTCCATCTTGGTGCCGTCGCCGGCAATGGCGCTGACGGAGCGTCCGAACCGGGTGCCCATATAGGCGCCGGAAAAGCCGTGCGACGTGACCAGAACCAGACCGCCCATGCCGGCGGATGCGCCGGCGCCGCTCGAATTGGTGACGCCCTTGACTGCAAGTGCCGCTTCTTCAGCTTCCAGCGCTGCGGCGGTCAGGGTTTCCGTGGAGACCTCCGCCGGATCGTAAAGCTCAAGTTCGGGATAGGAGCGTGCCAGGCGTTCGCTGTCGGCGAGGCTGGCATAGGGGTCCTCGGGCGAGGCCTTGGCCATCGCCACGGCACGCTCGGCCAGAACCTTCAGGTCAAAGCCCGGATTGGCCGAAACGCTGGCGACACGGCGGCCGACGAAAACCCGCAGTGAAAAATCATCGCTTTCCGAGGCGTCGGTACCCTCGACCTTGCCAAGCCGCACGGAAACGGAGCGGGAGCGGCCCCGCACGACCACGGCATCGGCCTGATCGGCACCCGCCTTCAGCGCCAAATCGATGAGCGCGGCCGCCCTTGTCTGCAGAACACCGGAATCGATAATATCGGACATGATTTAGCCTTTCATTCCCGCTCCATTTATTGTGCAGTAGGACCGGCATCAAGGGCATATCCTGATTCTTGACCGCCGCCCCCGACCAAATGCCAAATTTAGGGCAAACTCCTGCCCAGCCAGACACGCCAGAGCTGCAACCCTGCGGCTGCGCGCCAGGAAAGAACTGTTATGTCGACGTCACCCGCTCTTACATCACAGGCTCTGCTTCTGCTCGGTGGCGCTGTCGTCGCAGCGCCGATCTTCAAGAAGCTCGGGCTCGGCACCGTCCTTGGCTATCTGGCGGCCGGCGTCATCATCGGCCCGCTGCTGCACCAGATCAGCGACGGCGAACAGATCCTCGGTTTTGCGGAACTGGGCGTCGTATTCCTGCTGTTCGTCATTGGCCTGGAGCTGAAGCCCTCGCGCCTGTGGCAGATGCGGCGCGACATTTTCGGTCTCGGCAGCGCGCAGGTGCTGGTAACAGGCGCTTTGATCTCCGCCATCGTTTTCTTCGCCGGGCTGCTCGACTGGAGCGGCAGCGTCATCACCGGTTTCGGCCTGGCGCTGTCCTCGACCGCCTTTGCGCTGCAGATCCTCGATGAGAATGGCGACACCAATACGCGCCATGGCCAGCGCGCCTTCTCGGTGCTGCTGCTGCAGGATCTGGCGATTGTGCCGCTTCTGGCGCTGATCCCGCTGGTTGCCCTGCAGGCGCCGGAAGATACGACGCCGCCGCTGCAGGATTTTTCCGTGGCCGTCGGCGCCATCCTGATCATGGTGGTCGCCGGGCGCTATCTGCTCAATCCGCTGTTCCAGGTGATCTCCCGCACGGGCGCGCGCGAGGTGATGATCGCCGCCGCCCTGTTCATCGTTCTGGGCGCCGCCACGCTGATGCAGCTGGCCGGACTTTCCATGGCGATGGGGGCGTTTCTGGCCGGCGTGCTTCTGGCGGAATCGTCCTACCGGCATGAACTGGAGGCGGATATCGAGCCGTTCCGCGGGCTTCTGCTTGCCCTGTTCTTCATGGCGGTCGGACTGTCGCTCGATCTCAAGGTCATCGTCGACAACTACGTGCTGATCCTGATCGCGGTCCCCTCGCTGATGCTGCTCAAGGCTCTGGTGATCTACACCATCTGCCGGCTGACCGGCTCGCCGCACAATGATGCTGTGCGCATCGGCCTGCTTCTGCCGCAGGGTGGCGAATTCGGTTTCGTGCTGTTTACGGCAGCAGCCAGCGCCGGCGTGTTTCCCGATAGCTGGGCATCGCTTCTCATCGTCATCGTCACCCTGTCCATGGCGCTGACGCCGGCAGCCTCCGCGCTTTCAGGGCTTCTCATGCAGGAGCAGGACGAGGCGACCGAAGAGATGGAAGAGGATTTTGAAGGGGCTGGCGCCGACGTGCTGATGATCGGGTTTTCCCGCTTCGGCCAGATCGCCTCGCAGATCCTGCTCGCCGGTGGCCGCGAAGTGACAATCATCGATCATTCCGCCGCGCGTGTGCGCCAGGCTGCGACCTTCGGGTTCCGCATCTATTTCGGCGATGGGACGCGGCTGGACGTGCTGCGCGCCGCCGGCATCGAGCGCGCCAAGATCGTTGCCATCTGCACGCAGAAGCAGGAGATCACCGACCGGATCGTCGATATGGTGCAGGCGGAATATCCCAATGCCCGGATTTTCGCGCGCGCCTATGACCGGCTGCACACGCTGTCGCTGCGCGCTCGCGGCGTCGATTACGAGCTGCGCGAGACCTTCGAGTCCGGCCTCGTCTTCGGACGCAAGACGCTGGAAGGATTGGGGATTGCCGATAACGAGGCTGAGGCCATCATGAACGATATCCGCCGCCGCGACGAGGCCCGCCTGGTGGTGCAGGAAGCCGAGGGAATCAGCGCCGGACGCGACATGCTGCATTTCGAACCGGTAAAGCCGGAGCCGCTGATCAAGCCCCGGCGCGAGACGGCACCCTCGCTTGCCGCCGACGACGATATCCTGCCGTCAGCCCCGCCGGTAAAGCCGAAACCGGCAGCCGAGGTTCTTGCCAAGGCGGATTGATAAAACAGGGGCCCGCGACAGCCAGCCTCGGGAGAATGATCGCCGCCGTCTCATATTATATACAACTTTAAAATGGTATTCGCAGGGAGCACCTTGCGGCACTGAAAGTGTTGCAAATGCGGCTGATACCGTAATTGACAAACTCTTTTCAACCCGTATTTCTTTTCCCGCATTGCAACCATGGGAGGAGATTCGGTGCATATAAAGATGGGAAAACGTTCAAAAACCGGCGCAATTTCGAAAATGGTCATGGCCGCAGCTCTGGCCTGTCCATTGACGGTGCGAGCAGCAGACCCGCCGAAATTTCCGCAGACGCTTGCGCAGGCGATCGAAGCCGAGAAGCGCAACGAGATGCCGCCGACCGGTTTTTACGACCAGCCCGTTGCGCTTGAAGCCGGACGGGCGGGCGCGCTTCTCGCCAAGGAAAGCGTCACGGGTTACGCATTGCCGCCTGGCACCGGTGCGACCCGCATTCTCTATCAATCCCTCCAGGGCGGCAAGGATGCGGTGACCTCTGGCGTGGTGCTGACCCCGGCTGGCACACCGCCTGCCGGAGGCTGGCCGGTCATCGCCTGGGCGCATGGCACAAGCGGCATGGCGCGCCAATGTGCGCCCTCGGCGATGAAGGACGTCTATTACGGCGCAAAAGGCCTGACCGACATGCTCGCCGCCGGATTTGCCGTCGTCGCCACCGACTATTCCGGGCTCGGGGCGCCGGGTGCGCATCCCTATATGAACAAGGCCGATCACGCCGAAGACATCATCAACGCGCTTCCGGCGGCACAGGCGGCTGTCCCGGCCCTTGGTAAAAAATGGGTGGTTTCCGGCCATTCGCAGGGCGGGCTTGCCGCATGGGGTGTTGCCGAAGCGCTGAGGGTGAAGCCGGACGAAAACTATCTGGGCGCCGTATCGATCGCGGCCGCAACGCATCTTGGCTGGTTTCTCGATCATCCGGAGGCGACCAAGGGCGCGGGGTTCTATCTCGGCTGGCACGCCTACGGCGTGGCGCAGCGTTATCCCGGCGACTTCAAGCCTGCCGACATGCTGTCGCAGACCGGTCAATCGCATTACAAGGACATCACCGAAAACGGCTGCCTGTACTATGCGGCCCTCACCTATGCCGGCGTCGAGGCACCGCAGATGCTTAAGCCGGAATGGCGTGAGAACGGCCCGGTGCGAAAATTCTTCCTTGAAAACTCCGCCGGGGAAACGCCGATTGCAGGACCGATCCTGGTCATTGCCGGCGAAGGCGACAATGCCGTGCCGGTGGAGGCCACCCGCGACGCGGTCAAGAAAGCCTGCGCGCTGAAACCGGAGCTGGAATATCGCAGCTTTCCCGACCTCGACCATCTCGCCGCAATGACCAAAACCACCAGCGTCCAGATCGACTGGATCAAGGACCGGTTTGCCGGAAAGGCAGCGCCCAGCAATTGCGAGGGCTGATCAGCGATCTCGTTTTCCCGGCCGCCATGGAGGGGGCCGGGAAAATGCGGCAAGCGCTTACAGCTTCATCCGGGCTTCGATGGCGTGGCCGAGCGCCGTCTTCAGCTGATCCTTGACGGCGGCCGTTGCCGTCAGCACTTCCTGTGCCCTGAGAAAATCCATGACCCGGAAGCGGTTGACCTCCGGGCGCAACAGGATATCCGGCGGGTGTGCCTTCATTTTCATGGCGATGATTGACTGCATCATCAGCTGGCTGGCGCCGAACAGGCTGTCGATCCGGCTTGGCATGGTTTCGCCGTCGCCGTCCGGTCCGCCGACCACATCGACGGCGATGACGATATCGGCGAGCCCTTTTAGAAGATCGAACGGCACGGGATTGCAGATGCCGCCGTCGATCATCACGCGGCCGCCGATGCGCACCGGCATGAACATGGCCGGGATTGCCGCCGATGCGGCAAGCGCCTGATGCAGGTCGCCGCTTTTGCAGACATGCTCTGACTGACCGTAATAATCGGTCGCGGTGACCTGCAGCGGGATGGCGAGACCGGCAAATTCTTTTGGGATTGCCGGCGGCAGGAAGGCAGGCAGGATGCGTTCGAGATTGAACTGGCCGAAGCGGAAACCGCCCACGACCGCCTGTTTGAAACTGGCCGGGCGCACGCTCCAGAGCCGGTTGACGATCTCCTTGCGGCGGCCAACCGTGGCAAGCGTATGCTCACGGATCTCAGCGCCGCTGATGCTTGCCGCCATGGCTGCGCCCATGATGGCGCCGATCGACGAGCCGGCGATCACGGTGGGACGGATGCCGAGTTCGTCCAGCGCCTCGATCACATGAATATGGGCAAGCCCGCGCGCACCGCCGCCGCCGAAGGCGATGGCGACGGTCGGGTCCGCCGGTTTTTTCGATGTTTCGAGGCCTTGCGTCATGCTCAGCGTCTTTCCGGTGTCACACGGCGCGGTAACGGTAGAAATGCATCCGGGTTTCTCCGAACTGGCGGTCTTCGACCAGTTCGAAACCGTCCTGAAGGACCGGCGAAATATCGGCCCGCTCTTCCAGGATCGCCAGCGCCCCCGGCACCAGCCAGCCGCCCGCTGCCGCCGATGCCAGCGCCTTTTCGCCGAGACCCTTGGCGTAGGGCGGATCGGCAAACAGGAACTGGAACGGCTCGACGGTGCCGGCGGCACCGAGATCGGTGGCATCGCGGCGGAAGACGCGCGCCCGGCCGGTCAGGTCGAACGCTTCGATATTGGTGCGCAGCAGGCCCCTGCCCTCGGTGCCCATTTCAACGAACAGGGCGTGACGGCAGCCGCGCGACAGGGCTTCCAGCCCCACCGCGCCGGTGCCTGCAAACAGATCGAGAACCCGGCCCTCAAGCGCATCCGGATAGGCATGGCTTAAAATATTGAACAGGCTTTCGCGTGTCCGGTCGGTGGTCGGCCGGATGTCGTTGGAGCTCGGCGTTGCCAGCCCGCGACCGCGAAATTCGCCAGCAACGATCCGCACCGGCGCTTAGTTCCCGCGTCCGCGTGGCTTGCCGCCGGCCGGGCGTCCGCCCGCAGGCTTTCCACCGCCGCCACCCGGCTTGCGGGGACCACCGGTCTTTGCGCCGAACGGCTTTGCGCCACCCGGCTTGCCGCCGAAGGATTTGCCGCCGGCCGGCCGGTCACCCGAAGGCTTGCCGCCGAACGGACGGTCACCCTGCGGGCGGTCGGAACGCGGCGGACGATCACCGAAATCCCGTGGCTTGCGGTCGCCATCCTCACGCGAGAACGACTTTTCGCCGAAGGGCTTGCGCGGGCGCTCGCCTGCCGGACGGTCGCCTGCAGGCCGGTCGCTTCTCGGCCGGTCGGAGAACGACCGTGCGCCTTCAGTGCGCGGCTTGCGGTCACCGAACGGCTTGTCGCCACCTTCGCGGCGCGGCGGGCGATCTCCCTGAGGCCGGTCGCCACGCGGAGCGCGGTCACCGAAGCTGCGGGCGCCACGATCGTCGCCGCCCGAACGCTTGCGGTCGCCGCCCCGGCCTTCGTCGCGGCTCGGCTCGTCGGTGGCGCGGATCCAGTCATTGTCGTCTGCGTCACGCGTGACGATCACGCGCGGGCCGCGATCGGGACGATCGTAAACGGAGGCCTTCTTGCGGTCCGGATCGAACTTCCGGTTGGATTTCGTCGCCAGGCCGTCCTTGGTCTTGCCATACCGCTTGACCGCCGGTGCGCCTTCCGGACGCTCACGGCGCACGGGCTTTTCAGCGGTGTCGGCAGCCTGCGCGTCCTTGGCTTTCTTTTCCGGCAGAGGCCGGGCGCCCGGCGCCATCCAGACATTGGCCTTGCGGGCGCGGAAACCCGGTTCGCGCTTCGGGCCGTCGAATTTTGCCTCGGGCGCATCGCGGCCGCCACGGTCATTGCGCTCTGGGCGGGCGGAGCCGCGATCGTCGCGCCGGGTCGTGTCCAGGCGCGACAAGGCACGCTCGCGCTTGTCGCCGGCCTTTTCCTTGAAGGCGCCGCGCTCGCGGGCTTCCGGCTTTCCGGCCGCCCATTCGTTCTTCTGCGGCTTTTCCTCTTCGGCGGCTGCAGCATCGAAGATCGGCGCATCGAAATTCGCCTTGGCATCTTCGATCAGGCGCGGACCGAGCTGGTCGCGCAGCGTGCGGCCACGGATTTCCTGCGCCTGGCCTTCCGGCAGTTCGCCGAGCTGGAACGGGCCGTAGGAAATGCGGATCAGCCGGTTCACGTCGAGGCCGAGCGCGCCCATGACGTTCTTGATTTCGCGGTTCTTGCCTTCGCGCAGGCCCATGGTGATCCAGACATTGGACCCTTGAACCTTGTCGAGCGTCGCGTCGATCGCGCCATAGAGCACGCCATCAACGGCGATGCCGTCCTTCAGCTTGTCGAGCGCTGCCTGGTCGATCGTGCCGTGGGCGCGGACGCGGTAGCGGCGCAGCCAGCCGGTGGCGGGCAGTTCCAGCACGCGGGCGAGACCACCGTCATTGGTGAGCAGCAGCAGGCCTTCGGTGTTGATGTCGAGGCGGCCGATGGACAGGACGCGCGGCAATTCTTCCGGCAGATTGTCGAAAACCGTCGGGCGGCCTTCCGGATCGGAATTGGTGGTCACCAGGCCGGACGGCTTGTGATAGAGCCAGAGGCGGGTGCGCTCGATGCCGCGGATCGGCTGGCCGTCCACTTCGATGTGATCGGCAAGCGTTGCGTTGACGACCGGGCTGTCGAGCAGCTTGCCGTTCAGCGAAACGCGGCCTTCCATGATCATGCGCTCGATATCGCGGCGCGAGGCGACGCCTGCGCGCGCCATGATCTTGGAAATGCGCTGCGGCACATCGGCGCCGACGGTTTCGGTTGCTGCCGGCCGTGGCTTGCGCGGCTTTTCCGTATCGGTGCTATCAACCGCCGAATGATCGGCAGCGGTCTTGCGCGCGCCGGGCTTCTTGTCGGACCGTGCGGGTTTGCCGCCAGGCCGCTGGGGCTTGTCTTTGAATGTCATTTGTGTTGCCTGCCTTTTGGGCTGTCCTATCAGGTCACGGCCCTTGGGTTAAGAGAAATTATCATGGGTCGCAACGATGGCTGAAACGAGCCGGTTTATGGATTTGGCCTTGGACGAGGCCAGAATGGCAGCCGCCCGCGGCGAAGTGCCTGTGGGCGCAGTTCTTGTCTTAAACGGCACGATCATCGCCAGTGCCGGTAACCGCACGCGCGAGCGCAACGATGTTACCGCGCATGCCGAAATCGAAGTGATCCGCGCGGCATCCAGCATGATCGGTGCCGAGCGGCTGAACGGCGCCGACCTCTACGTGACGCTGGAACCCTGCACCATGTGCGCGGCCGCCATTTCGTTTGCCCGGCTGCGCCGGCTTTACTATGGAGCGGAAGATCCAAAGGGCGGCGGCGTCGATAACGGCGTCCGCTTTTTCAGCCAGCCGACCTGCCATCACGCACCCGATGTCTATTCCGGACTGTCCGGACAAAGTGCTGCGGATATCCTCAAGGAATTCTTTGCCGGGCGGCGCTGAGGGTCACCTCAATTTCTACCCGGCGGCAAAGCTTTCAAGCGCTTCTCCGGACAGACGGTACCGCGTCCATTCCGACAGGGGCTCGGCGCCGATCGCCTCATAGGCCTTGATGGCCGGCTCGTTCCAGTCGAGCACGCTCCACTCGAAGCGGCCGCATCCCTTTTCAACCGCGATCCGTGCCAGATAACGCAGCATCGTGCGTCCGGCGCCTGATCCGCGCTGGTCCGGTGTGATGTAGAGATCTTCGAGATAAAGGCCGTTGCGCGCCAGCCATGTGGAATAGCTGAAGAACCAGACGGCGAAACCGACGGGCACGCCATCGCGCTCGCAGATGGCCGCATGCGACACGGAATGTTCGCCAAACAGCGAGGAGGTCACCGTCTGAACGGTCGCCTCGACCTCATGGCCTGCCTTTTCGTAGACGGCCAGTTCGCTGATGAAACGCAGGATGGTCTCTGCGTCCTTGGGGGTAGCCTTGCGAATTTCAAACATCGAACATCAGAAAATATCGTACCACTTCTTGCCGCTGCCCTTGACGGCGGCTTCCTTCTTGCGGCGGCGTTCCTTGACCTGTTCCGGCTCGCCCAGATCCGCCGTCGCCTCTTCCGGCAGCTTGCGGTATTCGAGCGGCGGGTCGCTAAGGAAGCGGCGCTTGTCGGCATAGGCGCCCATCTGGATCTTGCGGGCTTCGCGATAGGCCTTGGTCTGTTCAGCCGTCGTCAGATTGCGGCCATTGGCGCTGGATTTGGCCAGAGGCGAGACGTACCCAATCGTATCGGCATTGGCATCGGCCTCCGCGCGCAGACGCTGGCGCGTGTCTTCCGGCGATTCAACCCATTGCGGATTGTCCTTGCTGGCGAGATTCTGCTGCGGCTGAACCAATTGCGCGGCTTCGCCCGATGGCGGCAGAACCAGGCCGGGACGCGGCTGATACTTGACGGTATTGGGCTTGGCGCTCCCCAGGCTCACCGAGCTGCCAAGGTCGTCCATCAGATGTTCGCCGGCCGTCTTTTCGGTACCATAGGTCGGGCCGCCAATGCAGCCGGTCAGCACGACGCTGCCTGCCACAACGGCAAACAGACCAGCATACACTCGAAACTCTCGCGTCATTCCCATGAAAACCCTTCCAGCGGTGCCGGCACGATCGATACTTGAGCGGCATTGCTGCGCCCATGACGGATAAATCCGCCGATTTTCAGGCAGGTTTACCGGATGAAGGCCAATTACGCAATTCACCCGGTAAACAATCCCTTAAGAAGCGTAGCCAAGTTCACGCAGCGCCAGCGCATCGCGCGCCGACACATCGGGGAACGCTGCATCGGAGCCGACATCGGCGGTGATGCGCCAGGACCGGGCGCATTTGACGCCTTCTGCCAGAACCGGCTCGACGCTGACGGCGGCGACATCGTCAAGCTTGAAGGCTTGCTCCGGGCCCGTACCGGCAACGATCGTCACACCGGACGTGATGCAGATTTCCGCCAGATCCTCACCGTCCAGGGCCGCGAGCAGATCGGCATCGCCGATGTGAACCACGGGGGCGGCTTCGAGCGACGAGCCGATCCGCTTGTCGCGGCGTTCCACTTCCAGCGCGCCGGTCACCACCTTGCGCACCGTGCGGATCTTCTTCCACTTCTCGGCCAGCGCCTCGTCGCGCCATTCGGCGGGCACGGCCGGGAACTGTTCGAGATGGACGGAGACCGCCTGGGGATCACGCGACAGCCAGGCTTCTTCCGTGGTGAACGGCAGAACCGGCGCAAGCCAGGTGACGAGGCAGTCAAACAGCTTGCGGATGACCACAAGGCTCGCACGGCGGCGCAAGCTCGACGGCGCGTCGCAATAGAGCGCGTCCTTGCGGATGTCGAAATAGAAGGCCGACAGCTCGATATTGGAGAAATCGATCAGGGCACGGGCGATGCGCTTGAAATCGAAGGCGTCGTAACCTTCGCGCACCAGCTGGTCGAGTTCCGACAGGCGGTGCAGCATCAGGCGCTCGAGTTCCGGCATATCGGCAAAGGCGACATCATCGCCGCCTTCTGCGCCCTTGTCATGCGCCAGCGTGCCGAGCATCCAGCGGATCGTGTTGCGCAGCTTGCGATAGCTGTCGATATTGGTCTGGATGATCGCCTTGCCGAGCCGCTGATCTTCCCAGTAATCGGTGGTGGCGACCCACAGGCGCAGGATATCGGCGCCCGATTCCTTCATCACGTCCTGTGGGGCAACGACATTGCCCTTGGACTTCGACTGCTTCTCGCCCTTCTCATCCATCGTGAACCCATGGGTGACGACGGCATTGTACGGCGCACGGCCACGCGTCGCGCAGCTTTCGAGCAGCGACGAATGGAACCAGCCGCGATGCTGGTCGGAGCCTTCGAGATAGACATCGGCCGGCCATTTCAGGTCGGGGCGGTCTTCGAGCGTGAAAGTGTGGGTGCAGCCTGAATCGAACCAGACGTCGAGGATGTCCATGACCTGGATCCACTTTTCATGGTCATGATCCTTGCCGAGGAACCGGTCCTTGGCACTTTCGGCAAACCAGGCGTCCGCACCCTCGGCCTCGAAAGCCTCGATGATGCGGGCATTGACGGCTTCATCCACCAGAACTTCGCCGTCAACGTCGGCAAAGACAGCGATCGGCACGCCCCAGGCGCGCTGGCGCGACAGGACCCAATCCGGGCGGTTTTCGATCATCGCGCGCAGGCGGTTCTGGCCGGCGGCGGGCACGAAGCGGGTATTGTCGATGGCCGAGAGCGCGCGGTTGCGCAGCGTCGTGCCGTCGGCAAGGTCCTTGTCCATATAGACGAACCATTGCGGCGTGTTGCGGAAGATGATCGGCTTCTTCGAACGCCAGGAATGCGGATAGCTGTGCTTCAGGCGGCCGCGGGCAAACAGGGTCTTTGTTTCGATCAGCGCCTTGATGACGAGATCGTTGGCATTGCCCTTCTTGCCGTTGTCATCCATGACGCGGCCGGCGCCACCGTCGCGATCCGGGCCGAAACCGGGCGCATCGGCGGTGTAGAAACCGGCATCATCGACGGTGAAGGGGATTTTCGGCGAAATGCCGCGCGCTTCCAGAGCCCGGGCGTTGTCCATCCAGGCCTCGAAGTCATCGGCACCGTGTCCGGGCGCGGTATGGACGAAACCGGTACCGGCCTCATCGGTGACGTGGTCGCCGGCGAGCAGCGGGACCTTGAAGGTGTAACCAAGATGCGCCAGCGGATGGGCGCAGGTGATCGCGGCCAGTTCGTCGGCCGAAACCTCACGGACCAGTTTCAGCGTCACCTTGGCCTTGGGGGCGCACTCTTCAGCTAGGCGCGTTGCGAAGATCAGCTTTTCACCCGGCTGCGGGCCAAAGTCGTTTTCGGCACTTTCGACTTCGAACAGGCCGTAGGGATAGCGCGCCGAATAGGCGATGGCGCGGTTGCCCGGGATGGTCCAGGGGGTCGTCGTCCAGATGACGACGAAAGCGTCCGAGAGGCTTTCAGGCCCTTCCAGCACCGGAAACTTCACCCAGATCGTGTCGCTCTCGATATCGGCATATTCGACCTCGGCTTCCGCCAGCGCCGTTCGCTCGACGACCGACCACATGATCGGCTTGGAGCCGCGATAGAGCTGGCCGGACTTGGCGATCTTGAGGAGTTCGCCGGCGATGCGGGCCTCGGAGTGGAAGGCCATGGTCGTATAGGGATTGTCGAAATCGCCCTCGATGCCCAGGCGCTTGAACTCGGCCGACTGGATCTTGATCCAGTTGGCGGCGAAGTCGCGGCATTCCTGGCGGAATTCGTTGACGGGAACCTCGTCCTTGTTCTTGCCCTTGGCGCGATAGGCTTCCTCGATCTTCCATTCGATCGGCAGGCCGTGGCAATCCCAGCCCGGAACATAGTTGGAATCAAAGCCGCGCATCTGGAACGAGCGGGTGATGATATCCTTCAGGATCTTGTTGAGCGCATGGCCGATATGGATATTGCCGTTGGCATAGGGCGGGCCGTCATGCAGCACGAATTTTTCGCGGCCGGCGGCAGAGGCGCGCAGTTGTCTGTAGAGGCCCATTTCCTGCCAGCGGGCAACGGTTTCCGGCTCCTTCTGCGGCAGGCCGGCGCGCATCGGGAATTCGGTTTCGGGCAGATAGAGCGTCTTGGAATAATCGAGTGTTTCTGAGGTCACGGTCATGGTTTTTGCAATCACTTGTGAGCGCGTGTCGCCGCGCATGCGGACGGGATGTCTTCAAAGGGGATAACGGTGGCGCTCAGAGCGAACGCCGAAAACCCGGACCTTCCGGCGGCAATCAAAGCGCTGGGAAGGCCGGGCCAATAATTCGCTGATCACGTATCAATCGACGATATCGGGTCATGGTGGCGGTTGTTTAAGCGGTTTTTACGCGAAAAGGAAGATGACAACGGCAAAGTTTCAAAGAACGATACGCGGATGGCGATGGAATGGGGATTTGGCGGCTTTTCGACCATCACGGATGACTGAGATCGGGGACGCCCACCCCCCTCTGTCGGCGACGCCGACATCTCCCCCTCAAGTGGGGAGATCAGCCACCAGCCCTTGAGCGCTTAAGAGGAAAGAACGATCTCCCCCCTTGAGGGGGAGATGTCACGCAGTGACAGAGGGGGGTGCTTCGGCAACCTCTGAGCTTTGCGGAAGTGGCCTTCGGCCCCCCTCATCCGGCCCTTCGGGCCACCTTCTCCCCGCTGGGGAGATGAGGGAAAAGTCCCCTTAATCCTTCGGGTTCGCCAGCATCACGGTGCGTAGCGCGTCGTTGATGCGGTCCTGCCAGCCGGGGCCGTCGTCCTGGAAATAGTGGAGGACGGCGCTGTCGAGCTTGATCGACACGAGTTCCCTGGTTTCGGGCAAGGCGCGTTTTTCGGCGGCGGGTGCCGGTGCCTTCTTGACCGGCTTGAACAGGGCTTCGGCGGCATCCATGGCGCTGACGGGGCGGCGGGGCGTGGTGGCCATCGGGATCATCCTTTAAGAATTTGCATCCGCAGCGAATGCGATTTTTCTGTCGATCATACTGAGCGGCCTGACGCCGGATAGCAATGCGCGCGCTTCGGCATCGTCCTTTTTCATCTGCACCACCAGCGGATCGAGACCGTCGAATTTCAGCTCGTCGCGCAGATGGCCGAAGAAGGAGACCGAACAGACTTCGCCGTAGAGATCGCCGGAAAAGTCGAAGACGAAGGTTTCGAGCAGGGCAATGCCGTTGCTGGCGACCGTCGGGCGCTTGCCGAAGCTGGCAACGCCATCGTGAATGCTGCCGTCGGCGCGGCGGAAGCGCACGGCGTAGATGCCGTTTCTCAGTTCGACTTCCGGCGGAAGCTGCATGTTGGCGGTCGGATAGCCCAGCGTGCGGCCGAGCTTCTTGCCGTCGATGACTTCCGATTCCACCGTATAGCGGTAGCCGAGCAGGCCGGCCGCCTGCGATACGTCACCCTCGCCCAGCAGCGAACGGATGTGGCTGGAGGAAATCACTGCGGCACTTTCGTCGCGGAAAGCATCGACCAGCATCACGCCAAAGCCGTTTTCGCCGCCAGCGGCCATCAGGAAGGCCGGGCCGCCTTCCCTGCCCTTGCCGAAATGGAAATCGAACCCGGTGACCACATGGCTGGCATGCAGCCAGTCCATCAGGATCGAGCGGATGAAATCGGATGCGGACAGCTGCGAAAACGTCCGGTCAAACGGATATTCGATGACGGCTGCAAAGCCCATGCCTTCGAGGACGCGGGCCTTGAGCGGCGCTGGCGTCAGGCGGAACACCGGCTGGTCGGGGCGAAAGACGCTGCGGGGATGCGGCTCGAAGGTCAGCACCAGGGCGGGCACGCCGCGCTTTTGCGCTTCCTCCAGCGCCCTGTCGAGCACCGACTGATGGCCGCGATGCACGCCGTCGAAATTGCCGATCGCGATGACCCCGCCGCGCAGGGCTTCCGGAAGGGGTTCGCGGGTTTCGTTGCGATGAAAAACCGTCATGTCCGTGCGCCAGTCATCTCTTCAGTCAAAGTCGATCACGCCAAATCCGTCACGCGAGCCTGGGCATCCACCATTTCGGCGTGGCACCCTCGCTTTTCAGGAATGCCGTCAATTTGGCCTCATCGGTCTTTTCGCCGATCATATATTCGGCGGCATGAATACCGGCGCTGATATAAAGCAGGTCAAGGCCGAAATCCTGGGCGCCCTTGACGTCCGTCGGCATGCCGTCGCCGACAGCGATCACCCGTGTCAGGTCGAGCCCGCCGCGCACGGCCTTGGCTTCCGACAGGGACGCGCGGTAGATTGGCACATAGGGTTTGCCGGAAATCCGGGTTTCGCCGCCCAGTTCCTCATAGACCTTGGCGATGGCACCGGCGCAGGGGATCAGCTTGTGGCCACGCTCGACGACGAGATCAGGATTGGCGCAAATGAACGGAACCTTGCGTTTGGCAAGACTGGAGAGCGTAGCGCGGTAGTCTTCGGCCGTCTCGTTTTCGTCATCGAAAAAGCCGGCGCAGACGACGATCTCGGCTTCCTCGGACGAAACCAGGTTGACGCCGAGGCCTTCGAGCAGCGGCAGGTCCCGTTCGGCGCCGATGAAATAGACCTTCTTCGGCCCAGCCGAAATCAGCGCGCGGGTGACATCGCCTGATGTGACGATGCGGTCATAGGCGCTATCGGGCACGCCAAGGCCGCGGATCTGGACGATGACGCCGGGATGCGGGCGCGGCGAATTGGTGATGAGGACGACGGTCAGACCCTTGGCGCGCGCTTCGGTCAGCGCCTCGCAGGCCCCCTTGAAAGCCTCCACGCCATTGTGCAGCACGCCCCAGACATCGCACAGCACGACATCATAGCGGCTGGCAATGTCGCGAAAACTGTTGATCCGAACGGCCATGCTGGCTTCCCGCAGAAAAGAAATGGTCGGGCTGACATCGCAGGCAGGCGGTAAAAACACAAGTCTTCATCGGGAAAATGGCGGCGGAATTCCAAGGTTTCCGGCGTCAGACTGGTCCTGGACGCTAAAATCCGCGCACCAGCCAACAGGCAACCGCGCAGATGGCCAGCGTCAGCACGACGCCGCGCTTGAAGAAAAACAACAGCACGGCAGCCAGAAGCGCGAGGCAGAAGGACGCCGGCTGGAACGTGTCCCAGACGGGGAGCGGCATGGAAACCGGGCCGATCTCCAAACGCCGCACGCCGGAAAAAACGACGTGCAGGCCAAACCAGACGGCCAGATTGAGGATGACGCCGGTGACTGCCGCCGAGATTGCCGACAGCGCGCCCGACAGCGCCCTGTTGCTGCGCAGGGTCTCGACATAGGGGGCGCCGAGAAAGATCCAGAGGAAACAGGGAACGAACGTTACCCAGGTCGCCAGTGCCGCGCCGAGCATGCCCGACAGCAGCGGCTCAAAACCAAGCGGCGCGCGAAACGCGGCCATAAAGCCGACGAAGGACAAAACCAGCACCAGCGGTCCGGGCGTGGTTTCTGCCAGCGCCAGGCCATCGAGCATTTCGCCGGGTTTCAGCCAATGATAGGTCTCCACCGCCTGCTGCGCCACATAGGCCAGCACCGCATAGGCGCCGCCAAAGGTGACCACCGCCATTTTCGAGAAGAACAGTCCGATATCGGTGTAGACGGTAGAGAAGCCGAGCGCTGCGCCGATGACGAGGAACGGCGCGATCCACAGGAGAAGCCAGGTGGCGAGAACCTGGAATGTGCGCGTCCAGCTTGCGGCACCTCCTTGAAAACTGCCGTCGATGACCGATGGACGGTCGGCAAGCGCCTGTTTTGCCGCCGCCGCAACGGCCTTTTCGCCCGTTGCCGGCTGCAGGCGCGTGGCGACGTATCCGGCGATGCCGGCAACCAGGACGACCAGCGGAAACGGCAGATTGAAAAAGAACAGCGCGGCAAAGGCGAGCACGGCCACGAGGAGCGCGAACCGCGTTTTCAACGCCCGGCGGCCGACGCGGATGACGGCCTCGATGACGATGGCCAGCACCGCCGCCTTCAGGCCGAAGAACAGGCCGGTCAGCCAGTCCGTCTGCTGAAACAGCCCATAGGCCGACGACAGGCCGAGTATGACGAAAAAGCCGGGCAAGACGAAAAGCAGTCCCGCGACGATACCGCCGCGCGTGCCATGCAGCAGCCAGCCGATATAGGTGGCGAGCTGCTGGGCTTCCGGCCCCGGCAACAGCATGCAGAAATTCAGCGCATGTAAAAACCGGCTTTCCGAAATCCAGCGGCGTTCCTCCACCAGTTCGCGGTGCATCAGGGCGATCTGGCCTGCCGGGCCGCCGAAACTCAAAACACCGATCCGCGCCCAGACTTTTGCAGCTTCAGTGAAGGACGGATGGGCGGGTGTCACATTCAGGTCGTGTTGTTGGGGCAAGAGCATGCCGGTCAGATAACCATGATCGATGAAATATTTTCGACAGGCCGTTCTTGACTCATCTCGCGGCCGTCCTTATCTCCAAGCCGCTAGCACTCAGACAAGAGGAGTGCTAACATCCATCCATCGGATCGCAAAGACGATCCGTGAAGTCATTTGATCGAGGGATTAGACAATGACAAGCACCAATTTCCGCCCGCTGCATGACCGCGTCGTCGTACGCCGTGTCGAGTCTGAAGCAAAGACCAAGGGCGGCATCATCATTCCAGATACCGCCAAGGAAAAGCCGCAGGAAGGCGAAATCGTCGCCGTCGGCACCGGCACCCGTGACGACAAGGGCACGCTCGTCGCGCTCGACGTCAAGGCTGGCGACCGCGTTCTGTTCGGCAAGTGGTCGGGCACCGAAGTCAAGCTCAACGGCGAAGACCTTCTGATCATGAAGGAAGCCGACATCATGGGCATCATCGGCTGATCCAGCCGGTTTCCACCCGTTTACTTTCCATAAAACCAATTGGGCACCAGCCCGGGAGTTTTTAACATGGCAGCCAAAGAAATTAAGTTCGGCCGTACCGCGCGCGAAAAGATGCTGCGCGGCGTCGACATCCTCGCAGACGCAGTGAAGGTCACGCTCGGTCCGAAGGGCCGTAACGTCATCATCGACAAGTCCTTCGGCGCACCGCGCATCACCAAGGACGGCGTTTCCGTCGCCAAGGAAATCGAACTCGAAGACAAGTTCGAAAACATGGGCGCCCAGATGGTCCGCGAAGTTGCTTCGAAGACCAACGACATCGCCGGTGACGGCACGACGACGGCGACCGTTCTTGCCCAGGCCATCGTTCGCGAAGGCGGCAAGGCCGTTGCAGCCGGCATGAACCCGATGGACCTGAAGCGCGGCATCGACCTCGCTGTCGCAGCCATCGTCAAGGACCTCGTTGCCAAGGCCAAGAAGATCAACACTTCGGAAGAAGTGGCCCAGGTCGGCACGATCTCCGCCAATGGCGAAAAGGAAATCGGCCAGTACATCGCTGAAGCGATGCAGAAGGTCGGCAATGAAGGCGTCATCACGGTTGAAGAAGCCAAGACCGCCGAAACCGAACTCGAAGTCGTCGAAGGCATGCAGTTCGACCGCGGCTATCTCTCGCCTTACTTCGTGACCAACCCTGAAAAGATGGTTGCCGAGCTGGAAGACGCTTACATCCTTCTCCATGAGAAGAAGCTCTCCAACCTGCAGGCCATGCTTCCGGTTCTCGAAGCCGTCGTTCAGACCGGCAAGCCGCTCCTGATCATCTCGGAAGACGTCGAAGGCGAAGCGCTTGCGACGCTCGTCGTCAACAAGCTGCGTGGCGGCCTGAAGATTGCTGCCGTCAAGGCTCCGGGCTTCGGCGATCGCCGCAAGGCCATGCTCGAAGACATCGCGATCCTAACCGGTGGCCAGGTTATCTCCGAAGACATCGGCATCAAGCTGGAAAACGTCACGCTCGAAATGCTCGGCCGTGCGAAGAAGGTTTCGATCTCCAAGGAAAACACCACCATCGTTGATGGCGCTGGCAAGAAGGCCGAAATCGAAGGCCGCGTTGCTCAGATCAAGGGCCAGATCGAAGAAACCACATCCGATTACGACCGCGAAAAGCTGCAGGAACGTCTTGCCAAGCTCGCTGGCGGCGTTGCCGTTATCCGCGTCGGCGGTGCGACTGAAATCGAAGTGAAGGAAAAGAAGGACCGTATCGACGACGCGCTGAACGCAACGCGCGCTGCCGTTCAGGAAGGTATCGTTCCTGGTGGTGGTACGGCTCTGCTGCGTGCCTCGATCGTTCTCGACCTCAAGGGCGCAAACGACGATCAGACGGCCGGTATCTCCATCATCCGCAAGGCACTTCAGTCGCTGGTTCGCCAGATCGCTGAAAACGCAGGCGACGAAGGTTCGATCATCGTTGGCAAGATCCTCGAAAGCAACACCGACAACTTCGGCTACAATGCCCAGACCGGCGAATTCGGCGACATGATCGCCATGGGTATCGTCGATCCGGTCAAGGTTGTCCGCACAGCCCTGCAGAACGCAGCTTCGGTTGCTTCGCTGCTGATCACCACGGAAGCCATGATTGCCGAACTGCCGAAGAAGGAATCGGCTGGCGGCGGCATGCCTGACATGGGCGGCATGGGTGGCATGGGCGGCATGATGTAATCAGGCGTCAGCCTGTTACGAAGCCATCTTCCGGACATCCGGAACGGGAAAGGGCGAGCCGCAAGGTTCGCCCTTTTTTTGCGCGCTTGATGGCGGCAAAGACGCAGCCTCATCCTCTGGTCGCTCCCCCCTTCGCGGAGCATTTTCTGATTGAACCGGGGATCATAGCTGCAATCTCCAATCTTTCTCCAGGACTGCAAAATATTTGTCACAAGCCCATTGAAGCGGCTGAAAAAGCAATTATAACAGCGCACCAAGTGAACCACAGAGTCACGAGGGGTCTAAAAGACCGGAAGAATTGAAGACACACTATATCAATTTTTCCGTATTAACTGTTTACCCAACATTCCTTTGATCCCAGACCGCAAAGCCTATAGATTTTCCTCGCGTACAATTTGTTTTGTCTTGCTGCACCCTGGCAGGACCTTAAAGTTGAGCTTTCCTTTTTCTGTCGCAGGCCTGCCCCGGATTTCTACTGAAATTGCCGTATGGTTATGCTGCAAACTGGAAATTGTTTCTTGAAAACCCTTTATGGGAAGAGACGAATGAATTTCGGATTTTGTGAATATTCCGGGGCCTGCCTTGTTTAAAATTGCAAGAACAGGTCTGTCACAGCCGCCGGGCGCGGAGTCCTTTGCGCATGGCGAAAGCGGGCTGGAAGCGCTCGGTCAATTCTGCTTTTCCGAAGCCTGGTCGGGCGACCTGTCGAACGGGCTCTTTCGTCTCGGCGACAGCGCTGCTGCCATGCACGGCCTCAGCCATTCGGAATGCGGCCTGCTCAACCTGGTGCGCTGCTATGACAGCGCCGACCGCAATCATGTTCTGGCGCTGTTCGAACAGGCGGCGACGACCTCCTCGTCCTTCTGCTTTTCGACGACGATCATTCTCTCATCCGGCCAGAAGCAGCCGGTTTTCTGCATCGGCGAATCCACCGGTCTGGAACAGCGCTATTCCGGCGCGATCACCGGCGTGTTCTTCTTTCCACGCTTCCAGCTGGAAGCGCGCAGACATGTTTTCACCCGCCATCAATAGGACAATCGCCAGCCGTTACGGCAGCAGCGTCTTCAAATCCGTCTGGGGATCTTCCAGACGGGCGCGGTCGGGCGTTAGGCCGAGGTCGAGCAGCTTCTTGCCGGTGACATAGGCCTTGGCATCGTTGAGCGCATCGACGGCAACCAGCTTGCCGGCCGTGAAATACCAGACGGAAACACTGCCCTCGCGCTGTCCCTTGCGCACCACCGTCTCGTCATGCCCGTGGCCGAAACCGGCGATCTGCAGCTTGACGTCATACTGATCCGACCAGAACCAGGGTTTTGGATCATAGGGCGCTTCGCCACCGGCGAGCAGAGCAGCCACGGCCTCGGCCTGATCGACCGCATTCTGCACCGATTCCAGCCGGATGCGCATGTCCTTCCACGGTAGAACGGCGCAATCGCCCATCGCATGGATCGAAGGGTCGGATGTGCGGCCGAAACCATCGACGATGATGCCATTGGCGACGTCGAGACCCGCAGCCTGCGCCAGCGCATCATTGGCGGTGACGCCGATGCCGACGATGACGAGATCGACCGGGATGGTGGACCCATCTGTCAGTTCCGCTGATGTTACCCGGCCATCGGTGCCGACCAGCCGGACAAGGCCCGTGCCTTCGCGGATATCGACGCCGCGCGAGGTATGGATATCCTTGACGAGATAGGATGTGGCAACGGATGCGACGCGCTGCAAAATGCGGTCGGCCATTTCGATGACGGTGACATCCAGCCCGCTCGAGCGCGCCACCGCCGCTGCCTCCAGCCCGATATAGCCGCCGCCGATGATCAGCGCATGCTTGCCGGGCTGCATTTCGCCGGCAAGCCGGTCGGCATCGGTGAAATCGCGCACCACGAAAACGCCCTCGAGGTCGCCGCCGAGACTGGCCGGCAGCTTGCGCGGCGTCGAGCCGGTGGCGAGCGCCAGCACGTCATAGTTCAGTGTCGCACCGTCGCTGAGGGTGACCGTCTTGGCCAGACGATCGATCGCCGTCACCGACGTGGAGAGGTGGATGTCGATATTATGCTCGGCGTACCAGCTTTCCGGCCGGTAGAGCAGCCGGTCCAGGTCCATCTCGCGCAGAAGGTATTTCTTTGACAGCGGCGGCCGCTGATAGGGGTGGCTGGCTTCCGCCGCCACGATCGTGATCGGGCGCTCGTCCTTCAGGGCCCGCAGCTTCGCCACCAACGCAAAAGCGGCCTGACCGCCGCCCACCACAACAAGTCTGCCTGTCACGTTTGTTCCACCCGTCGAGAATGCTTCTTTTCCTCAGACGTAGCCTGTCCGCCCGAGTGCCGTCAACTCGGGCGGACAATGTGTAGATTGGGGTGTGGATTGGGTGTGGATCGGGGCATGCGCGCGATCAGTCGCGCTTGGGAATTTCCATGCCCTTCTGGACAGCCGGCCGGGCAAGCGCACGATCGACCCAGGCCATAACGTTCGGGAAGCTCGCATATTCCAGCACATCGGCTGCGCCATAGAATTTGCGGGCACCCTCGATCCAGGAATAGGTGGTGATGTCGGCGATGGTATATTGATCCCCCATCAACCATGTGCGTCCTTCAAGGCGGCCTTCCAGCACACCCAAAAGCCGCTTGGCTTCATCCCGGTAGCGTTCCATCGGATAGGAATTATTGGCGACCTTGTCGGCGGCGAATTTGAAGAAATGGCCGAACTGGCCGAACATCGGCCCGACGCCGCCCATCTGGAACATCACCCATGCCAGCGTCTCGTAGCGCCCGGCCGCATCGGCAGGAATAAGCTTGCCGGTCTTTTCGGCGAGGTAGACGAGGATGGCGCCGGATTCGAACAGGCCGATCGGCTTTCCGTCCGGGCCATTCGGATCGATGATCGCGGGAATGCGGCCGTTGGGGTTGAGCGACAGGAATTCCGGCGTTTTCTGGTCATTGGTGCCAAAGGAGATCAGGTGCGGCTCATAGGCCAGACCGAGTTCTTCCAGCGCGATCGAAACCTTCACGCCATTTGGCGTCGGCAGCGAATAGAGCTGGATAATATCAGGATTTTTGGCAGGCCAGCGGGTGGTGATCGGGAAGGAACTGAGATCGGCCATGAGGAACTCCTTGAGGTGGGAATTCGAATATAAGACAGTCGTGTCCAAAATGTCAGGGTGAGGTTTTGGAAATTTTGGAGGTTTGCTCCAGGGGGATTTTATCCTACTCTGCCACCCAGCAAACTTTGGAGCTGCCTTATGGTGGAGAAACTGAGCATCACGCTTCCCTCCGAAATGGTCGATGCGATCAAAAGCCGCGTCGAAGCCGGGTCCCACGCCTCGACCAGCGAGGTCATTCGCGAGGCAATGCGGACCTGGCTGCGCCTTGAAGAAGAGCATGAAAAGCGTCTGGAAGTATTGCGGGCCCGGGTAAAACATTCACTCGAAGACTCCCGGCCGAACCTGACCGGTCAACAGGTGCGCGCGCGGCTCGACGCGCTTTATGCAAAACACAATGGTTGAGCACAGTGCAGCGGCTTCCGGTCGAGTATCGCACCGATGCGGTTGAAGATATCGAGCGGCTGTTCGACGACGTCCTTCAAGCCAGCTCCGATGCGGTGACGGCCGCCCGGTTCACCGACCGGGTGTTCGAGCGCTGCGAGAAAATTGGCGATGCGCCCTTTGGCGGTGTCTCAAGAGACGATCTGGGTCCGAGCATCCGCATCGTACCCTTCGAGCGCAAGGCCGTTATTCTCTACGTCGTTGAAAACCAGGTAGTCTGGATCACAAATGTCTTCTGGGGCCGCCGTGACTATGCTGCGGTGCTAGGTCAGACTTTAAAGGATGAGTGACGGCAAGCGGTTGGGCTAAGCGACCGCCGCCTGCACCGCCTCGATAATCCTTGTCACGGCCGGGTCGTCCGCATGGCCGGCCTTGCGGGCCCGCACCAGGCAGGCCTGCGACCGCAGCATGATGCCGTCAGACAGGATCTTCAGGTGGTTGGCCTTCAGGGTCGAGCCGGTCGAGGTGATATCGACGATGATATCGGCGGAGCCGGAGGCCGGCGCGCCTTCGGTGGCGCCCAGGCTTTCGACGATGCGGTAAAGCTGGATGCCATGCTGGGAGGAGAAGAACTGCTGGGTCAGGCGCCAGTATTTGGTGGCGATTGCCAGTCTGCGGCCGTGACGGGCGCGGAAATCGGCGGCAACGTCGCCGAGATCGGCCATCGTATCCACATCGAGCCAGATTTCCGGGACGGCGACCACGACATCGGCATGGCCGAAACCGAGCCGGGCGCAGAATTCGACGCGGGCATCGGCTTCCGACAGTCCCTCGCGGATCAGGTCTTCACCGGTGACGCCGAAATCGATCGAGCCTGCGCCGATTTCGCGCGAGATTTCCGATGCGGACAGAAACGCGATCTCGACATCGTCGAGACCTTCGACGCGGCCGCGATAGGACCGTTCATTGCCGACGGCGACGATTTTCAGGCCTGCCTTTTCGAAAATAGCGGAGGCATCGTCCTTCATCCGGCCCTTGGAGGGCAGCGCGATGGTGATGGTCATTGTGCGGCCTCCGGTTTGCGCGTGGCGACGCCGTGCGGCTTGGCAAGCGCCTGTTCCATCCGGTCGAGCCAGAGCGCGAAGCCAACGGCCGGAATGCGTTCCTTGGCGCCCAACAGCGTCATCAGCCGGTCGAAACGGCCGCCACCGGCCAGCACCGCCGGGGAGCCCTCGATGGCGATCTCGAACACCATGCCGGTATAATAATCGAGCGGGCGGCCAAAGGCGGCGCGGTAGGCGAGCGCTTTTGCATCGACACCGGCATTGCCGAGTGCTGCGACGCGGGCATCGAACCGCGACAGGGCGCCATCGAGCGTCAGGCCGGATTTTTCCGCAAATGCAAACAAAGCTGCCGGCGCATCGGCAAGCGGCATGTTGAGAGAGAGGAATTCGCGTAGGACGGCGAGCGTCCGGCCATCGAGCGCGGTCTTTTCGAGCGCCCGCTTTTCCTTCAGCCGCGCTGCGATTTCCTTCGGGCTGCGGCTGGCATTGGTGGAATAGCCGGTCGCCTCCATCGTCTCGTCCAGATGGGCAATCAGAGTGGCCTCATCGCCGGACGACAGCAGCGCCTCGATCTCGGCGCTCAGCCCCGTTACCGGCTGCGGGCGTGAAAGCCGCGTCAACAGCGTGTCGATCTGGGCGGGATTGCCGAAGGCATGGATCAGCCGCTTCTGCCAGCCGGCGGGCAGGCCGCAGGCGGCAACGACTGCCTCGAACACCGATTGATCGCCCAGCGTCACGTCGAGCTTTTTGCCCGGCAGGCGCGCAGTCAGGATCGCGATGGCATCGCTGATGGCGCGGGCATCCGCACTTGCCACATCCGTTTCGCCGAGATCCTCGATGCCGGCCTGGTAGAATTCATTAGCCCCTTCCCGCCGCTGGCGGAAAATCTCGCCGAGATAGGAGTAACGCTGCGGCGTGCCGGTGGCGGTCTCGATATGGCGCAGGCAGACGGGAATGGTGAATTCCGGCCGCAGGCACAGGCTCTTGCCGGTCTCGCTTTCGGTCATGAAAATACGGCGGCGCAGGTCCTCGCCGGCCATATCGAGGAACGGCTCGGCCGGCTGGATGACCGGCGTATCGACACGCAGGGTGCCCAGCCGCTCGAAATCCGCGAGAAGATCAGCGGCAAAGGCTGGAAGGTTGATCAGGGGCATGGGGAATAGACCTTACAATTGAGGCAGGCATACCCCCCTCTGTCACTCCGTGACATCTCCCCCTCAAGGGGGGAGATTGGCCGCATGTTTTGTGCCTCCCTTGCAAGAGGCGTAAGGGAAAAGAACACTCTCCCCCCTTGAGGGGGAGATGTCAGCAACGCTGACAGAGGGGGGTTCACGCGCCTCACGTTCAAATGTCCTTGCTGGCCCGCGCCCGGTCTTCCGCCTGCCCGGCCAGCATTTCGCGCACCTTGGCAACGAGGTCTGTCTCCGGCACCGAGACCTGGGCGACGCGGGCTTCGCGCCATGCCGTGTTGTCCTCGATCTCGCCGGACAGGCGCTTGCCCTCGATCAGGTCCTTGATCTGCACCAATCCCTGCGCGCGTTCGTCGCCGCCCTGAATGATGGCGAGCGGCGAGCCGCGGCGGTCGGCATATTTCAGCTGGTCGCCAAAGTTCTTCTTGTTGCCCTGGTACATTTCGGCGCGGATACCGGCATGGCGCAGCGCCTGGGTGAACTGCTGGTATTTGCCGAGGCTCTCAATATCGCGGTCCATGACGCAGACGACGACCGGGGCGATCACCTCTTCCATGCCGAGCTTGCCGAGGTTCTTCAGCGCCGTCATCAGGCGCGAGACGCCGATGGAAAAGCCCGTTGCCGGAACCGGCTGGCCCATGAAGCGCGAGACCAGGCCATCATAACGGCCACCGCCGCCGACCGAGCCGAACACGACCTTTTCGCCCTTTTCGTTGGTAACGGCAAACAAAAGTTCAGCCTCATAAACGGGACCTGTGTAATATTCGAGCCCACGAATAACAGAGGGGTCCAGCTTTATTCTTTCAACATTACGCGAGCCATTTTTTACATACCCCGCAAACGCAGCGAGCTTGTGAATAGTAATAAGTTCTTCCACACCCTCCGACAAAGCCGAATTAGTCCCTAAAGCAGCGAATCCTTGCCGCACTTGGTCATATTGTGCTTCAGCAATATCAGGCCTTAAAGATAAGAACCGTGCAGCGTCCGGAAAATATGCTTCAGCGATCCTGATTGCAAACTCGTGAAATCGCCCCAAATCATGAATTTGGCTGTCTGAAAGTTGAGCGCCTTTTGTGAAGTCACCACTTTCATCCTTGCGGCCGTTACCTAGCAATTTGGCGACATCTTCCCAAGAAAACTTATCGAGCTTATCTAAAGAACGGAGTACGATCACGCGGCGTCCCGCATTCTCATCCCCACCAAGGCCGATGGCCTCGAGCACGCCGTCGAGGACCTTGCGGTTATTGACCCGGATCACATAATCCCCACGCGCAATGCCGAGCGCTTCCATCGTATCGGCCATCATCATGCACATTTCGGCGTCCGCCTGGACGCCGGCAGCGCCGACCGTATCGGCGTCGAACTGCATGAACTGGCGGAAGCGGCCGGGGCCGGGCTTTTCGTTGCGGAAGACATAGCCGGCGCGGTAGGTGCGGTAGGGCAGCTGGATATCGTTGAAATTTTCCGCGACATGACGGGCAAGCGGCGCCGTCAGGTCGTAGCGGGCGCTCATCCACTGCTCGTCATCGTCCTGCAGCGAAAACACGCCTTCGTTAGGGCGGTCGCTGTCGGGCAGGAATTTTCCGAGCGCATCGGTATATTCGAACAGCGGCGTTTCGACAGGATCGAAACCGTAGCGCTCGTAGACTTCGCGGATCTTTGCGGTCATCTCGTCGACGGCGCGGATATCGGCGGCGGAGCGATCGACGAAACCGCGCGGCAGGCGGGCTTTGAGCTTCTGTGGCTTCTTCTTTTTGTCGTTCATGGCAACAGCACTTTCAGCGTCGACCGGTCCTGCCGATCCGTCATGGGAATTGGCGCTTTCCCTATCCGATCAAGGCCAAGGCGGCAAGTCTTTGCGCCGCTGGCAGCCTATCCAGGCCCTTAGCCAAGCCATGAATAATGACGCCCCCGACCACCATTGCCTCTGACGCGGGAACGGGAGCGCGGGATGCCGCCAACCAACGCCCCTGCCCCGGATGGGAAACAGCCGCGCCCGGTTCCTCTATGTCATGCACCGGCCCGCCTGACATTGCCGGTCTGGCTCGACCGGAAATAGCACTTGAACACGTTTTTTCATGAAATCAGGAGTTGTACATGGCAATTTTTATGGGTTAAAGAAAGGACCGATATTCTCCCGCCGCCGTTTGTGCGACGGCATTGCCAGACTATTTTCTTGACGACGATGAAGACCAATTTCGACCGCCTGCATAATGGCGGCAAATCCGTCATCCGGCGCATGTCCACCTGCCGGCAAGGCCCTCTTTGATGGTGGCCCGAAACGCGCAATGGACCTGTCTCAGACCTGAAAATTCCGCGCGCAGGCGGCCATTGAAGATGGAAGAGCATGCTCAGATTCGTGAAACCCGGCTTCGGTACGATCCTTCCCGAGGACGCGCGCGCCCATGAGGAATGGGTCGCCGAACTGACGGCGCATGACTATGTAATGGAGAGCTGGCACTGCGATCTCTCCAGCGGCATTTTCCGGCTCGGCAAGATCGGCCAGCGTGTTCATGCGCTGGAACACAGCGTTTGCGGACTGTTGGACATCATCCGCGCCTATGCGGACAACCACCGCAAAATCGTGCTCAGCATTCTGGAAGAGGCAACGTCGTCCGCCTCATCCTTTTGTTATTGCACGCAGAGTTCCAAAGGCCCGCTGTACTGCATCGGTACATCCTCGATCAACGCAGCCGATGCCAGCGGGCGGATGCAGGGGGTTTTCGCGTTTTCAAACGCGGCAATCTGACGGCGAGACGCTGATGGCGCGCATTGCGGGTCATGAGAGCGCTGGAACCGGTCTGCAACAGCAAAAACCCATGCTTTTGAGGGATGTTGACCGCAGGCGGCCTTGGGCACATAATTTCCTCCAGTGCGTGGGAGGACGTCATGAAGGTATTCAAGAATATCGCAGGCATCGTCATCATCTTGCTTGGCGGGTTGTGGATCCTGCAAGGGTCCAACATCATTCCCGGCATGGCCATGTCCGGCAGCGGCGAATGGCTGGTGATCGGCGCCATGCTGGTGATCTTCGCCATCGGGCTGCTCTACCAGAACAACCGTCCGAAAACCCGGATACACGGCATGCCGGGCGACGATCTGTTGTAAAGACAGTCAACCGCCGGGGCGCCGTTGCACAGCACCCGTCAGGGCCGCACGAACGCGCGGCGCAGGTCCTCGATGCGGCTGCGGCAGTAGCAGCCTTCGATATGGTCGTTGACAAGGCCCATTGCCTGCATGAAAGCGTAGATCGTGGTCGGACCGACGAAGGTCCAGCCGCGCTTTTTCAGGTCCTTGGAGATCGCGGTCGAGGTCGGCGTGGTCGGGTTGGCGGCGATCGCTTCCCAGGTGACAGTTTTGGGCCGCTCATTGCCACCCGGCTCATAGCTCCAGAAATAGCGCGCCAGCGACCCGAACTCGGCTTTCAGTGCCTGCGCCCGTCTGGCATTGTTGATGGTCGAGACGATCTTGCCGCGATGGCGCACGATCCCGGCATCGCCCAGGCAACGGGCGATATCCTCTTCGCCAAACCCTGCCACCACATCGAAATCAAACCCGGCAAAGGCTGAGCGAAACGCTTCGCGCTTGCGCAGGATGGTGAGCCAGGAGAGGCCGGACTGGAAGCCTTCCAGGCAGATCTTCTCAAACAGCCTGATATCATCGGCCATCGGCTTGCCCCATTCCTCGTCATGGTAGCGCTGATAATCCGCCAGATTGGCATGCCAGGCGCAGCGATCCCTGCCGTCCTCCCCGGTGATGATGCCCTTTGCCGTCACGCGTTTCTCCCTGAGTTCTTTCGATACCCACAACAACACGGCCCGCCGTGAACGCGCCGCACTGCGGTTTACCAATTGCCAACCATAGTCCTAAAGCCCGCGATAACCCTACCCAAAGCTTTATCCGGCCAAGCGGCCTTTCATGAACCGGCATTTACCATTCGGTTGCTGCCGGATGCCACGATCTTTCCATTCCGCCAGTTCTTTTATTGGCGTCCGCAAGGCTCGTCACCCGCATATCCTGCGGACGGCGAAGCCATGAGATAGTCCGGCGAAAGGTAGTGAACCGTCCGATGTTGAAGAAAACCCTGATCCTTGCCACATCCGTGCTGGTCGCGCTCACCAGTCTTGCCGAGGCGCAGGACCGGTACCAGAACCGGCCGCCCGTTGTCATCAGCCCGGACCTTACCGCCCCCTGGGTGACCCAGCTCGGCGGCACGCCCGATCGTGTCGTCTATCGCCAGCAGCGGCCTATCGCAGTGGAGCCGCAGGGCGCCACCCGAAAACAATATCTGTTCCAGAGGCGCGTGCAGCGCTCCGGCGCAGGCGTCGCGCAGCCCGTCGCAATGACGCGCGCCCAGCGTCCGGTGCGCCAGATGGATCCGCAATTCCTGCCACAGACCGTTGCCTATGACAGCAAGGAAAAGGCCGGCACGATCGTCATCGATACAAACAACCGCTTCCTCTACCTGGTCACCGGCAATGGCGAGGCCCGGCGCTACGGCGTCGGCGTCGGCAAGCCCGGTTTCGAATGGGCCGGCGCCCATAAGGTGACCCGCAAGGCCGAGTGGCCGAACTGGACGCCGCCTGCCGAAATGCGGGCGCGCGAAGCGGCCAAGGGGCATTTCCTGCCGGTGAGCATGAGCGGCGGCCCGGAAAATCCGCTGGGTGCGCGCGCCATGTATCTGGGCTCGACGCTCTACCGCATCCACGGCACCAATGCGCCCTGGACAATCGGTTATGCCGTTTCGTCGGGCTGCATCCGCATGCGCAACGAGGATGTCACCGACCTCTACGAGCGCGTGAAGGTCGGCACCAAGGTCATCGTCATCTAAGCCAAAGCTTACCTGCCGGAGGGCCACAACGTGGCCTTTCGGCAACAGCGGTTCCCTGGGTGACAGCCCGATCGATCACAATTGCCCTAACCTGAACCCATAAGACTTGCGTAATACGCGATATTGAATAGCGTTTCGCAGCTTGGGACCGGATGAGGGATATTGCCTATGAACTCTACGTTTAACACATTGGCCGCGATCGGACTTGCGGCTGCGGTTGCTTTTGGTGCCTCCAGCGCATCGGCTTTCATGCCGGGCGAGCCCGCCGCAAAGCCGGGCTCCGATGTCACGATGGTGGCGATGGAACGCAAGCCCGCGCAGAAATTCTGGCGCACCAAGGTGCGGCTGAGCACGGATGAGGCGCCCGGCACCATCATCGTCGATACCAACAACAAGTATCTCTATTATATCGAAGGCCCGAACCGGGCGACCCGCTACGGCATCGGCGTCGGCCGCGAAGGCTTCGGCTGGTCCGGCGTCGTCAAGGTGCAGCGCAAGGCGGAATGGCCGGGCTGGACGCCGCCGAAGGAAATGATCGCCCGCGAGCGCAAGAAGGGCCATATTCTTCCGGCCTACCAGGAAGGCGGCATCGACAACCCGCTCGGCGCCCGCGCGCTCTATCTCTACAAGGGCGGCAACGATTCCGGCTTCCGCATCCACGGCACCAACCAGCCCTGGACGATCGGCCTCAACATGTCGTCGGGCTGCATCCGCATGATGAACAAGGATGTCGAGCACCTCTACCAGCGCGCCTCGATCGGCACCAAGGTCATCGTCGTCGGCCCCGGCAACAAGCAGGGCGCCGTCTCCTTCGACGACCGCGGCCTCGATCTGCTGCGGACGATTTTTGGCGGTTGAGGGGACCGCGGTCTTGCCTGCCGTGAGGGATATGTTCCGGTAGAAACGGAGCGTGCCGCCCCCTCATCCGGCCCTACGGGCCACCTTCTCCCCGCTGGGGAGAAGAGGGAATTCCACCTCCCCCTTGAGGGGGGAGGTCGCGACATCGTCGCGGGTGGGGGTGACACACCGCGAGTGCCATTGGTCATTGTATAGGCCGTGGATCACCCCACCCCGGCGCTTTGCGCCGACCCTCCCCCTCAAGGCGAGGGTGTCAAAAGCCTGCCGAAAAGCTGACGGCCGGTCTCCCACCTCCCCCTTGAGGGGGGAGGTCGCGGCGCAGTCGCGGGTGGGGGTGACACACCGCGAGTGCCAGTGGTCATTGTATATGCCGTGGGTCACCCCACCCCGGCGCTTTGCGCCGACCCTCCCCCTCAAGGGGCGGGTGGAATTTCTGTAGGGCGTTCGCCGCCGTAGGCCCAGTCTAAAAGTTCTACCGTGTGCAGGATCGGCATGGTGGTGCCGGTGGCGATCTGGGTGATGCAGCCGATATTGCCGGTGGCGATGATGTCGGCTTTGGTGGCCTCGATATTTTTCACCTTGCGGGCCTTTAGCGTTGCCGAGATTTCCGGTTGCAGGATGTTGTAGGTGCCGGCCGAGCCGCAGCAGAGATGGCCCTCGGCCGGATCGCGGACGGTGAAGCCTGCATTGCGCAACAGGAGTTTCGGCGCCATCGTGATCTTCTGGCCGTGCTGCATCGAGCAGGCGGAATGATAGGCGACGGTCAGGGTTTTCGGCTCCAGGCGCGGCAGCTCGAGCGTTGCCAGATATTCGGTGATATCCTTGGCAAACGCCGAGACCCGCGCAGCCTTGTCCGCATAGGCCGGATCGAGCCTCAGCATATGGCCGTAATCCTTGATGGTGGTGCCGCAGCCCGATGCGGTGATGATGATGGCATCAAGCCCGCCCGTGTCGGCAGCCTTGATCCAGACATCGACATTGCGGCGCGCAGCCGCAAGCGCCTGTTCCTCGCGGCCCATATGATGCACCAGCGCGCCGCAACACCCCTCGCCGTCCGGCACCACGACCTCGACGCCAAGCCGCGTCAACAGCCGGATGGCCGCCTCGTTGATACCGGGCTTCAGCACCGGCTGGGCGCAGCCCGTCAGGATCGCGACCCGGCCGCGCTTTTCGCTTTGGGCGGCACGGATGCCGGGCGCGGACGCGGTGGAGGCAGATGCGATCTCCGATGGTGCCAGATCGAGCATGACGCCGAAGGTCTTGAAAAACGGCACGCGCTTCATCGCGGCCGCAAGCGGCCGTCCCAGCCGTGCCGCCTTCAAGGCCAGCCGGAACCTTGCCGGATAGGGCAGAACCGCCGCGAGCACGCTGCGCACCAGACGGTCTTTCAAGGGACGCTTGTAGGTCTGCTCGATATGGACGCGGGCGTGGTCGACCAGATGCATGTAATTGACGCCGGACGGACAGGTGGTCATGCAGGCAAGGCAGGACAGGCAGCGGTCGATATGGGTGACCACTTCCTCATCGGCCGGGCGGCCGTTTTCCAGCATGTCCTTGATCAGGTAAATCCGGCCGCGCGGGCTGTCGAGTTCGTTGCCGAGCGTCACATAGGTCGGACAGGTCGCGGTGCAGAAGCCGCAATGCACGCATTTGCGCAGGATCCCCTCGGATTCAGCGACATGCGGATCGGTGAGCTGGGCGGGGGTGAAGTTGGTCTGCATCAGGTGGCATGCTCCGGATTTGGGCCTTCGTTCGGCCCGGAATTTTCGGACGCATACCCCCCTCTGTCCCTCCGGGACATCTCCCCCTCAAGGGGGGAGATTGGCCGACAGCCCCAGGCCCGCCTCACCATGTAGCCAAATTGGGAAAAGAATGATCTCCCCCCTTGAGGGGGAGATGTCCCGGAGGGACAGAGGGGGGTGGGCCGCATATGCATCATCTCCATCACCCCATTTTCCCCGGATTGAAGATTCCCCTGGGGTCGAACTTTTCCTTGAGCCGTGCAGACAACGCCGCAACAGGCGGGGCCTCCGGTTCAAATGCCGGTGTGGCCGCGCGAACGGCACCGGACGCGCGCACCAGCGTTGCGTGACCGCCGCCGATGCCCTTGATGAAACGGCGCAGCATCTCGGCTTCCGCGTCGGCCTCCATGCGCAGCCAGACGAGGCCGCCCTGCCAATCGTAGAAGGCATCGACGCCAGTCTGCAGCCGCAGCGCCGCGACCAGCTGATGACCGGCAGTTGGCGCCACGGAGACGCGCCAAAGCGGCTTTTGCGTGCCGTCGGCGTAAGGTTTGACGTCGCGGATATCGCGCCAGAGCTTTTCCGTCGCCTCGTGATCGAGCACGGTTGCGGGCGCAACCTTGGCGAAGGCGGCTTTGAGTTTTTCGGCCCGCACCGTCACCGAGGCCGGCAGGCCCTCAAGCCGAAGGACGGTGGCGGCGCCTTCCGGATGGCTGCTGCCGATGAAACGGTAGCGCACGCTTTCCGTCAGATGTGCGGCGCCGGAGACTTCGACCGGCATGGACAGCGCATGCGCCATGGCAGCAGCGGCCTGCGCATCGTCGAGACCGAACGCCACGATGGTGACGCTAGCAGGCGGCTGGGGCAGGACCTTGAAGGTAACTTCGGTCAAAAGGCCCAGCGTCCCGTGCGAGCCGCAGAGCAGCTTGACCAGATCGAGCCCGGTGACGTTTTTCATCACCCGGCCACCGGATTTGATCGCTTCGCCCGACCCGTTCACAAAGCGGATGCCGAGCAGATGGTCGCGCGCGGCACCGGCCGTGATGCGGCGCGGGCCCGACACATTGGCTGCAAACACGCCGCCGATGGTCGGCTCGCCGCTGGTGCCCATGACGCCGCGGTGATCCATCGGCTCGAAGGCGAGCATCTGGCGATTTTGGGCAAGCGCTGCGTCGATCTCGGCCATCGGCGTTCCCGCCTTGGCGCTCATGGTCATCTCGGCCGGATTGTAGCTGACGATGCCGGAAAGTTTGCGGGCCGAGAGGACATGATCAGCCGCCACGCGGTTTCCAAAGCCGGACCGCGTGCCGCCGCCGGTGATCGCCAGCGGCGTCGCCTGTGCGGCGGCCTCAAGGATGATACCGGCCGCTTCCGTTTCCGATGCCGGTTCGAAGGCGATGCTCATGCGGGGATACGTCCTTCCAGCGGAAAGACCTTTGAGGGGTTCATGATCCAGTGCGGATCGAAGGCGGCGCGTGCGGCCATCTGCTGGTTGAGATCGACCTGATCAAACTGGTGCAGCATCAGGTCGCGTTTCTCGATGCCGACGCCATGTTCGCCGGTCAGGCAGCCACCGGCGTCAACACAGAGTCTGAGAATATCATTGCCGGCGGCTTCGGCGCGCGCGGCGTCTTCCGGATCGTTGATATTGTAGAGGATCAGCGGATGCATGTTGCCGTCGCCGGCATGAAAGACATTGGCGACGCGCAGGCCGTAGCCGTCGATGATCTCGCCTGTCTTCTTCAGCACATAAGACAGCTGGCTGAGCGGCACCGTGCCATCCATGCAGATGTAATCGGCGATGCGGCCGGTGGCGCCGAAGGCGGATTTGCGGCCTTTCCAGATCAGCGCCGCTTCCGTTGCCGATTGGCTTTCGCGGATGGTGGCGACGCCGTGGCGGCGGGCGATGTCGATGATGCTGGCGAGCATTGCCTCCATCTCGGCCTCCGACCCCTCCACCTCGACGATCAAAAGCGCCTCGACATCCATCGGATAGCCGGCCTGCGCGAAGGCTTCGCAGATGCCGATGGCCGGTCTGTCCATGAATTCGATGGCGACGGGGATGATGCCGGAACCGATGACTTCAGCGACGCAGGACCCCGCCTCTTCCGACGACATGAACCCGAACAGCACCGGCCGCGTCCCTTCAGGCTTGGCCAGCAGCCGGACCGTCGCTTCTGTGACGATGCCGAGCTGGCCTTCCGAGCCGCAGACAAGGCCGAGCAGATCATAGCCCGGCGCATCCAGCGCCTTGCCGCCCAGCTCGATTATTGTGCCGTCGAACAGCACCATCTTCACGCCGAGCAGGTTGTTGGTGGTGACGCCATATTTCAGGCAATGGGCGCCGCCGGAATTCATGCCGATATTGCCGCCGATGGTACAGGCCAGCTGCGAGCTTGGATCCGGCGCATAGAAGAAGCCACTGGCCGAGACCGCTTCGGAAATATTGATATTGGTGACCCCCGCCTGCACCGTGGCTGTGCGGTTGGCAAAATCGATATCGAGAATGCGCGACATCTTCGACAGGCCGATGACCACGGCGTCCGATTGCGGGATGGCGCCGCCGGACAGGGACGTGCCGGCCCCGCGCGGCACGACGGGAATGCCGTAGCGGCTGCAATATTTCAAAACGGCTGCCACCTGCGCCGTGGTTTCCGGCAGGGCGACAGCCAGGGGCACCTGGCGGTAGGCGATGAAGGCATCGGTTTCGAACGGGACCAAGCCGCGCTTCTCGCTGATCAGGCAGCCGTCCGGAAGGATATCGGCGAGATCCTCGACGATCTGATGGCGGCGCGCGAGCACGGATGGTTTCGGCTCCAGAAAGGCAATCGTCTCCGGCATATCAGCCTCCCGGCACATTTGCATTCGGCCATGATCCGGCCAACGCCGCATGATTGGTATTTTTTCTTTACCACTTTCACCATGGCGCAGCAAATGCTAATCAGTTTTTCTGTTTTCGAAACAATGGTCAAGATTGATGACAAATCTGGGCGATCTTGAGGTGTTTACGCGCGTCGTATCCACCGGCAGTATGTCGGCGGCAGGGCGGGCATTGGGGTTTTCCCCAGCTGTTATTTCCAAACGCATCAAACGGCTGGAAGACCGGCTCGGCACCCGGCTGTTCCAGCGGACCACGCGGCAGATTTCGCTGACCGAAGCCGGACAGGGATTTTACGACCGGGTGCTGGGGATCATGGCCGGCATCGAGGAAGCCGAGGCTTTTGCCTCCGGCCGCTCCGGCCAGCCGCAGGGCACGCTGCGCATCACCGCTCCCACCTCCTTCGGCCGCATGCATGTGGCGCCGCATCTTGCCCGCTTCATCGAGGCGCATCCGGACCTCATTCTCAATATCGTGCTCTCGGACGAATTTACCGATATCGTCGCCGAGGGTTTCGACATCGCCATCCGCATTGGAGACCTCAGCGATTCGACGCTGGTTGCGCGCAAGCTGGTGCCGGTGCGGCGGATTCTGTGTGCCTCGCCCACCTATATCGCGCGCTACGGCATGCCGGACACGATCGACGATCTCGCCGATCACATCTGCCTTCGCCAGCACAATCACGACACCTGGAAGCTGGAAAGCGCTGCGGGCGCAATGAGCTACAAGCCGCAGGGCCGGTTGATCACCAATTCGTCGGAAGTGGTGCGCGAAGCCGTGCTGTCGGGTGCCGGCATCGCCTTGCGCTCGACCTGGGATGTCGGCAGCGACCTTGCATCGGGAAAGCTGGTGCAGGTCCTGCCCGCCTGGGAAGGCTCGCGCAACCTGTTTGTCTCCGCACTTTACCCCAGCCGCCAGTTCCTGCCGGCCAAAGTGCGGCTGTTCATCGATTATCTCGCCGGGCTTTATGGACCCGACCCCTATTGGGAACGGTAGGCTTCCGGCTTGATGCGATTCCAGAAACCGTGGCGGCGGATATGATGCCGGTGCAAATCCGCCAGATAATCGGCATGTGACATCAGGCCATCATTGCCGCCGGGGCGCTTGGCGAGCGCCGCGAGCCTTTCGAGATAATCCGCACCATCCTCGTAATAATCGGACAGGCCGCGGCTGACGATGCGGTCGAGCAGCGCGCGGTAGAGGGCTGTCGCCGCCGCCGGATATTCGCCAGCGTCGAAGGCTTCGGCGGCGGGTAAAAGAAACTCGTAGAATTCGCCTTCCCAGACACCCCAGCGGGCAACGACATAGCGCGCCGCAAGATCCAGCCGTGGCCAGGCGAGATAGAAGCGCAAGGCCGCATGCGGTTCGCGGTGATGCTCGACAAAGGCGAAGGCCTTGTCCAGCGCCTCGAATTCCTCGAAGTCACCGGCCTTGGCGATATATTCGCGCAGTATCCCGGCATCGAGCCCCTGTTCGAAAATCTTCCAGCGCACGGCCTGCGAGGCGGCGCGATCCTTCATGCCATCGAGAATGGCGGCCTCCAGCCTGTCCTTGTCCGGCGGTGCCTGCATCCCGCCGGTGAGGATATCGACGCGGCGGGCAAAGCCGAGCCGGGACTTTCGGGGCTTGCGCACCCAGGTCAGCGCTTCCTCATTGCGGCCTGCGGCATGCAGCCGCTCGGCAACCACGACCGGCTCGCGCAGCGCGTCCGGCAGGCTTTCCTCGATCGCCACATAGGCATCGAGGTCGCCGCGCGCATCGGCAATGGCGCGGCGCACATGCACGATCGCCGGCAGAATGGTGGTGCTGGCCGGTATCTTCATGGCTGCGGCCAGCCCTGCGTCCCAGGCCTTCAGCACATCCGGCGACAGCGCCGCCGCGATGCGAACCGAAAGCAGCGTGCGGATGCCGTGATAATCGATGCCGTGCAGGCCGGGGGTCAGCAAAGGTGGAATGCGCGCCTGCTGATCGGCGGGCACGAGTGGCGCAAGCCGGCCTGCGGCCTCGCAGGCCTGGACATAAATGCCGGCGATGCGGCCACTGGAATCGTTGACGCGCTCGGAAATTCCCTCATAACCGAAGACGAAACGGATCAGCCGCTCCAGCGCCATGCCCGGATCGACCGCGCCGAACTCCTTGGTAATGCTGGCCGCGATGCTGTCGAGATCGTTGCCGAAGGCGCGTTCCTTCTGCCAACGGATGCGCGTGCCCGATTTTTCGAGCGCGGTCAGGCGGCTGTCGATCAGCTTGGCGACGCCGGCAGCACCGCCGATCCCGGCCAGTGCTGCGCTGAGCCGCTTCTTGAAAGACGGGTTGAGCGCCGCCTCATCCAACGCGATCTCGATCAGCCGCTCCAGGCCAAGCGCTGTCAGGCCGTCACGGTCGAGTTTTGCCTTCTTCGGCGCTTTTGCAACTTTTGCCATATATGTGCCGGGTCGATTCGTTTCGAATATCCCCCAAGACTTAGAGGCTTTCGCGGTCCTCGTCAGCATGATGCTTGCGGATGCGCCGGACGACCAGCCACATGGCAAGAACCGCAACCGGCACGAAGAAACCGGTCAGCACGCTCGACTTGATCGGAATGCCCTCGCTTTCCAGAGCCTTGGCGATGTAGCCGAACAGGCCGACGACATAATAGGAGATGGCGGCGACCGAGAGGCCTTCGACTGTCTGCTGCAGGCGCAGCTGCAGCTTGGCGCGGCGGTCCATCGAATTGAGCAGCACGCTGTTTTGCCGCTCGAGTTCGACATCGACCCAGCTTCTGAGCAGGGCGGTGGCGCGGGTGAGCTTGCGCGACAGGTTGGCCTGGCGCTCTTCCACCGACTGGCAGGTGCGCATTGCCGGCGCCAGGCGCCGCTCCAGGAAGGTGCCGAGCGTTTCATAGCCCGGCACGCCGGTTTCGATCAGCGAGCGAATGCGCTCCTGAACGATGCCGTAATAGGCGCGGCTGGCACCGAAACGGTAGAGGCTGAGCGCGGCTCCTGCCTCCAGTTCGGCCGCAAGAAGGGTGATCTCGGCCAGCATTTCGTCGGCATGTTCGCGGGCGCTGGTGCGCATCCGCTGGGTGACGCCGGTCAGCCCATCCTCGATTCGGCGGATATCCGGCGACAGCGACTGCGCCAAAGGCAGGCCGAGCATTGCCAGCGTGCGATAGGTCTCGATATCGAGCAGCCGCTGCACGAGCGCCCCCGTCCCGGCCTCCGTCATGCCGCGATCGATGACGAGGATCTGCGTCAGGCCGTCGCCATTCTGGCGGAAATCGGTGAGCACCACCGACTGGCCGTTCTTGATATCGCTGTAACAGAGGCTGGTCGGGTCGAACGCGCTCATCGCCGCGCGGGTCTCTTCCGTGTCCGGCCGGATTTCCAGCCGGATGCCGGAAATCAGCGTGCCCGGCGGCGAAAAGCCATCGCCGAACGGATGCGTGGTCACGTCGCCGCCGAACTGCTCGGGAATGACGCCATCCCAGAAATAGGTCGAGAATTCGGTATGGCGCTCCCACCGCAGCGTGCCCTGCCCCCAGGAGATCGCATGATGGCTGGCCTCGCGGCTCGGCGGCGAGACGCCGCGGGCGCGCGACAATTCCGACAGAACCGCATGATCGACGGCGGCCCCGCCATCGGTCATGAAGGCAAGCTGGAAAATCACGCGCGGCGACGTGACCAGCGCATACGGACGCGCATGGATCTCGCCCAGCGCCTGGGCGCGGGCCGGAGCCGACGGAAATGCGAAACTGCGTTTGGCCATGAAGCGTTTTCCCCTCTCACGCATCAATCAGAACTGTCTTATCAACAGGATGAGCAAAAGGGAAAGGACGCTTTGACGCAGGCCCGTGTTTGCCGTGGACAGACTCGTGAGGGCTGAGCTTTGCAAAGTGGCTAAAGAAATTGACCACTTTCAAGCGGGTGACTAAGTTGACGCCAAGGAGAGCCGCCGTGACCGACGACACTATCGATGCCTTTGCCCGCATCCCGCACAGCCGGACCTCCGGTGAGATCATCCAGCAGATCGAGCTGCTCATTCTCGAAGGCGTGCTGCGCGACAGCGAGCGGCTGCCGAGCGAACGGGATCTGTCGGGCCGGTTCGACGTGTCGCGGCCGATCCTGCGCGAGGCGTTGAAGGAGCTGGAGGCGCGCGGCCTGCTTGTGAGCCATCACGGCGGCGGCACCTTCGTGGCGGATGTCATCGGGCAGGTATTTTCCAAGCCGGTCATCGACCTGATTTCGCGCCATCAGAAGGCAACGCAGGATTATCTCGAATATCGCCGCGAACTGGAAGGCATGACCGCAGAGTTCGCCGCGCGCCGCGCCACCCGGTTCGACCGGGACATGCTGACCCGGATCATGGAGGAAATGCGGGCGGCCCATCTGTCCGGCTCGGCCGAAGGCGGGCTGAAGACCGATGTGGAGCTGCACAGCGCGATCGGCGAATGCGCCCATAACATAATTCTCTTGCACACGTTGCGCGCCTGTTACCGGCTGTTGAGCGGCGGCATCTTCTTCAGCCGCGAAGTGCTGTTTGCAGCGCCCGGCGCCGGCGACATGCTGCTTGCCCAGCATGAGGCAATCTACGAGGCGATCATGGCGGGCAATCCGGCGCAGGCGCGCGAGGCAGCCCAGGCTCATATCGACTTCATCATCACCGCCACGCGGGACGCCGAACGCTCAGGCGAATGGGCGCGGATTTCGCAGCTGAGAATGCAGCAGCGCGACCGGCAAGGGTAAGCCCTCTCCCTCGGCCGGCAACACAAAAGTCACGGGCCGGGAAAATTGCCGCGCCTGTCTCACCAATGCCGCAAACATGCTCTATAAGGCCGCTATCGGCACATTTTGCTGGCGCAATCCCTTTAAGTTGCCTGTCTTTCGCGTTGCCGCGCCCTTTATACGGAGCGCCGCGATAACTATATGTGCTTCACCAAATCTGCTCGTTTACAGGCTGCGGAAAGCGCGCATATTAAAGCAATATTGCAGATTAAAATGATTCGCTTTTTGAAAGGACGCCCCGACGTTGAATATCTTGAATCGCCTTGTCACGGATGTACGCCTGATGTTCCGCAGACCCGTGCGGATGCAATGTGCTGCGCTGTGTTACCGGTTCAAGAAGAAAAGCGCGGCGCCCGAGATGCTTTTGATCACCAGTCGTGACACCGGCCGCTGGGTCATTCCCAAGGGATGGCCGATGGAAGGCAAGATGTGTCATCAGGCTGCTGCGCAGGAGGCCTATGAAGAGGCTGGCGTCAAGGGTGAGGCCGGCGCCGAGCGGATCGGCTTTTACATGTACGACAAGGGCATGGACCAGGGCCTCAAGGTTCAGTGCATGGTTCAGGTCTATCCGCTGGTCGTCCTGGATATGCTCAAGAGCTTTCCGGAAAAGGGCAGCCGGAAGATGGAATGGGTGAGCTTTCGCGAAGGCGCCAAGCGCGTCGCCGAGCCGATGCTGAAGGACCTCATCCTGAGCTTCGAACAGCGGCTGCTGGCCACCATGAACCCGGTGGTCCAAAAAACTGCAGCGCAATAACGCCGGAACAGACGTGATCATGGCAACATGAAACATGTGCGGCGCAGCTGCGCAGACCGGGCGCCTGTCCTATCCGGGCAGGCTGTCTGAATTGGAGAACAGACGGTGACAAAACCGCGCCCGAGCCTCGAAAAACCGACACTCGACAAATACCTGGACAAGGTGACATTGAACGAGGAAGCGACACATCATGTGTTGCGGCCCTGGGCCGGCATCGGTCTTGGCTTTCTGTTCCTCCTGGTCAGCGTGATTTTCGCGGCCGCCTATGTCTCCGAAGAACCCAAATACCTGATCATTCTCGCCGCCGCTGCCGTTGCCGGTTATATGGCGATGAATATCGGCGCCAATGACGTGACCAACAATGTCGGCGCTGCCGTGGGATCGAAGGCGATCACCATGACGACGGCGCTGATCATCGCCGCCATCTTCGAAGTCGCCGGCGCCGTGTTTGCCGGCGGGCGCGTGGTTTCGACCATCGAGGCGGGCATTGTCGATGCGGCGCAGATGCCATCGGGCGAGGCCTTCGTCTGGGTAATGATGGCCGCCCTGATTTCGGCCGCGGTGTGGATCAACATCGCCACCTGGTCGGGCGCGCCGATCTCCACCACCCACTCGATCGTCGGCAGTATTCTCGGATCCGGCGTTGCGGCAGCCGGGTTTTCCTCGATCCACTGGGCATCGCTTGCCGGCATAACGGCGAGCTGGACAATATCGCCGCTGCTTGGTGGTGGCGTCGCCGCGCTGCTTCTGGCGTTCATCAAGACGTTCATCATCTACCGCGAAGACAAGATCACGGCGGCGATCTTCTGGACGCCGATCCTGCTCGCCGTCATGACGGGCGCTTTCGCCACCTATTTTGCCGTGATCGGCATCGAGAAGGTGGCGCATATTCCCATGACACAAGGCATCCTGATCGGCCTTGCCGTGGCGGCGCTGACCATACTTGCGGCGAGGCCCTGGATCGCGCGCCAGGCTGCCGGGCTCGATAACCGCAACCAGTCGCTGCGCAAGCTGTTCCAGCTGCCGCTCATTCTTTCGGCCGCCCTTCTCTCCTTCGCCCATGGCGCCAACGACGTGTCCAATGCCGTCGGACCGCTGGCGGCGATCGTTGCCAACGTCAATGGGCTTGCGATCGTCTCGACCACCTATGTACCGCTCTGGGTGATGCTGATCGGGGCTTTCGGCATTTCCTGCGGCCTGCTTCTGTTTGGTCCCAAGCTCATCCGCGTCGTCGGCGAGGAGATCACCAAGCTCAATCCGATGCGCGCCTATTGCGTCGCCCTCGCAACAGCGATCACCGTGATCATCGCCACCTCGCTCGGCCTGCCCGTCTCGACCACGCATACCGCCGTCGGCGCCGTCTTCGGCATCGGCTTTTTCCGCGAATGGTACACCCGCAATTCCAAGCGGCGGCTGGAATATGTGCGCCAGAAGACCGGGCAAATGGATTTCGAGCGCCGGATCGAGCATAGCCCGGAAGAATCGCACCGGCGGCGCCTGGTGCGGCGCTCGCATTTCATGACAATCGTCGCGGCCTGGGTTATCACCGTTCCCGTTTCGGCGCTGTTATCGGCGGCGGTCTACACGGTTTTTGCGGCTCTCTTTATCTAGAGCCTCGTACGATAAATGAGGCTCATTCTGTTGCCTCAAATCGGCCGATCCACCAGAAGGATGGCTTGTGCGATGCCGCTCCATCGCACAAGCCATCCGACGCCGTGGGCGGCCGATTTCAGGCAACCCGAA
>NZ_LMFB01000001.1:48747-125442 GCF_001426685.1 Rhizobium sp. Root483D2
TATCGTACGAGGCTCTAGATTGAGGACTGATCTATGCGCGCCAATTTCCGCATGCAGCGGCTGTTCATCGACGTACCGCTGACAAAAGGGACGATCTACGAAGCATCGCGCGAGCAGTTCAACTATCTCGTCAATGTGCTGCGTTTCGAAGCGGGCGGCACCGTGTTGGTTTTCAACGGCCGTGACGGCGAATGGCAGGCGGAACTCTCCTTTCCGACCAAGAAACGCCTGTTCCTGACGGCAACCGAACAGGCCCGGCCGCAGCCGGCACCCTGCGATCTGCAGTATCTGTTTGCACCGCTAAAGGTCGGCCGGCTCGATTATCTCGTGCAAAAGGCGGTGGAGATGGGGGCCGGCCTGTTGCAGCCGGTCATGACCCAGCATGTGCAGGGCAAGATCACCAATCTCGACCGGGTGCGCGCCAATGTCATCGAGGCGGCCGAGCAATGTGGCGTCCTCGGCGTTCCCGACGTTGCCGAGCCGCGCCGGCTGGACGACATTCTCAGCGGCTGGCCGGACGATCGCCGCATCATCTTTTGTGACGAGGGCGATGCCGGGCAAAATCCGCTGCCGGTTCTTGCGGCGGTGAAGGAACGCAAACTGGCGCTCCTGATTGGTCCGGAAGGTGGTTTTTCCGATAGCGAACGGACGCTGCTGCGCAGTCTCGACTTCGTCACCGCCATCCCGCTCGGCCCGAGAATTTTGCGGGCGGATACGGCGGCGGTGGCAGCAATGGCTGTGATCCAGGCATCGATTGGCGACTGGCAATAGAATCTGCGATGTTCACGTCATTCGACGTGTTGAAAATTTGAACCGGCCTTGAAAGAATTTCACTTGCACCACACCTGAAACCGGTTCAATCACCCTTCTGATGTCTGCCGTCCGGCAGGTCCCCGCCCGTTCAAAAGAAGACGCCCATGGCCAGAGACACCACCGACCAGACGCCGGTTACCTCCATTGCAGACCTGACGGAATATCTGGCAGAGGGCAACAAGCCGGAAGAGAAGTTCCGGATTGGGACGGAGCACGAGAAGTTCGCCTTCTTCAAGGCAGACAATAGCCCGGTTCCCTATTTCGGTGATGCGAGCATTTCGGCGCTTCTGAACGGCATGGCGCAAAAGAGCGGCTGGGAGCCGATCATGGATGCCGGCAATATTATCGGCCTTGCCGAGAATTCCGGCCAGGGCGCGATTTCGCTGGAGCCCGGCGGCCAGTTCGAACTGTCGGGCGCGCCGCTCGAAAACCTGCACCAGACCTGCAAGGAATCCAACCGGCATCTGGCCGATCTGCGCGAAATTGCCGAGCCGCTCGGCATCCGTTTCCTCGGCATTGGCGGCAGTCCGAAATGGACGCTTTCAGAAACCCCGCGCATGCCGAAATCCCGCTACGACATCATGAGCCGCTACATGCCGAAGGTCGGCACACAAGGGCTCGACATGATGTACCGCACCTGCACGATCCAGGTGAACCTCGACTTCTCCTCCGAAGAGGACATGCGCCGCAAGATGCAGGTATCGCTGAAGCTGCAGCCGCTGTCGACGGCGCTGTTTGCCAGCTCGCCCTTTACCGACGGCAAGCCGAACGGCCTGCTGTCCTGGCGCGGCGACATCTGGCGCGACACCGACAACCAGCGCGCCGGCGTCCTTCCCGCCATCTTCAATGCCGATTTCGGCTTTGAGGATTACGTCACATGGGCGCTCGACGTGCCGATGTATTTCGTGGTGCGCGACGGCAAGTACCATGACTGCACCCGCGTCACCTTCCGCCAGTTCATGAACGGGGCAATGAAGGGCGAGCTTGCCGACTGGGAGCCCAATATGGGCGACTGGACCAACCATCTCTCGACGCTGTTTCCGGATGTGCGCCTGAAGCGCTTCCTGGAAATGCGCGGCGCCGATGGCGGCCCGTGGCGCCGCATCTGCGCGCTGCCGGCGTTCTGGGTCGGATTGCTCTATGACGGAGCAGCGCTCGATGCCGCCGAAGACCTCACCCGCGACTGGACCTATGAGGAAACGCTTGCCATGCGCAATGCGGTACCGGCACAGGGACTGTCTGCCACGCATCGCGGCACCTCGCTGTTCGACATTGCCCGCGAAGTGCTGTCGATCTCGCGCCTGGGGCTGAAGAACCGCAACCGGCTGAACGGCGACGACGTGGACGAGAGCATCTTCCTTGCCCCGCTCGATGAAGTGCTGGCCAAGAAGGCGACGCTCGCCGAAGACCTCCTGGCGCTCTACAAGGGACGCTGGAACGGCTCGGTCGAGCCGGTGTTCACCGACTACCAGTATTAGGCTCTAAAATCTCTTTTTCAGAAAGTAGCGGGGAATGGCGTTTTCGGCGCCTTCGAGTTCGCCGAAAACGGTGTAGCCGAGCTTTTCATAGAACGGCCGCGCCTGAAACTCGAATGTGTCCAGCCAGACGCCGATATAGCCGCGGGCCCGCGCGATCGTTTCTGCTTCCGCGAGCAGGCGCGAGCCGAGGCCCTGGCCGCGATACGCATCCGGCACCCCCAGATATTTGACGAAGGCCCAGCCGAACCCATCCGTGCCGTAAAGACCGCCGGCAACCGCATTCGTGTCGGGGTCGCGCAGCAGAATGGCGAAATCGGTCTTTTCCTCGATGGCACCGAGATGCAGTGCCGCATGCTGGTCCAGCACCGCAAGGATTGCTGCCGCATCCTGCGCACTGGCATTTTCAGGAATGATATCGATGATCGGACGCTTCATGCCGGTTCCACGCTTGACTGGGGACGCAGGCACAATAGGCGAACGCCGCAGGCTTGTGGAGAGTGAAATTCCGCCGATCCAGGAGCAGGACGCATAGTCCTCATCCGGCTCACAAAAAGCGGTGTTCTCGCGGCTTTTTGCCGTTATAGTGCAACAACATGCGTAGTGCCGCCTGCTGGAGAGGACAAAAAATGATCCCGCTTTTCGATATGATGATGCAGGCACAGAATGGCAATGCCATGGACGTGATGGCCAAGCAGTTCGGCCTGGCGCAGGAGCAGATGGCCAAGGCGACGGCCGCCCTGATGCCGGTCTTTTCCACCGCCCTCAAGCGCAACACCGCCAACCCTTATGATTTGAGCACCTTGCTCGCTGCCATGTCGAACGGCAATTACGCCCAGTATTTCGAGGATATGAACAAGGCTTTCACGCCGCAGGGCCTGGCCGATGGCAATACTGCTCTCAATCAGCTTTTCGGCTCCACCGACATGCTGCAGGCCATTTCCGGGCAGGCGGCGCAGATAACTGGTATCGGCCAGGAAATCTACAAGCAGATGCTGCCGGTGGTGGCGAGCGCGATCATGGGGGGATTATTCAAGCAGGCATCCGGGCAGATGGGCGGGATGCAGAATCCCTTTGCCAATACGCCGATGGAAGCGATGATGAAGCCATGGCTGGAAGCATCCGGCTTTACCAGGAAGCCGCAACCGGCCGCCAATCCATTCGAAAACGCTTTCACGCAGGCGATGAGTTCCTTCACGCCGGCGATGAACTCGTTCACGCCGGGGATGAACTCGTTCACGCCGGGGATAAACCCTTTCACGCCGGGGATAAACCCCTTCGCGCAGGCCATGCAGGGCTTTTTCGGCACCACAAAGCCGGAGGAAAAACAGCCATCCGCCCCGGATATGTTTGCGGCCAACCCCTTCATCAAGGCGTTTCAGGACATGATGAACGGCAAGCCACAGGCGGCACCCGAGCCGGAAAAGAAGCCTGCCGAAGCCAATCCGATGGCGCAGTTTACCGAGATGTTCAACAGCATGTTCGACAGCGGGCTTGAGGCGCAGAAGGAATATCAGAAGAACATCGACGGCCTGTTCGAGACCTACCGGAAAACGACAAACGGTTAACCGCTGCGGCTTGCCGGCGTGACGCTATTTGACACCCTGGTTTTCATGCTGCTGTAACCGCGCCTGCCTCAAGGCATCGGTTTTTTTCTTGGCGGCGGCAACCCGCGCTTCTTCGCTCGCGGTTGCGACACTCTTGGCCTGTTCGAAATCGCCCCATGACGACGGCCCCCTCGGCCGGCGCTTCAATGGTTCGGTATCAGTCATGCTTTTTTCTCCATTTGAGAGCCAAAGCCCTGGACTTCCAGCGCCTGGGTGAGCAGTCCCGTCAGTTGCCGGTCGTCGAACGGCTTCCTTAGCCACGGCACCTGCTGGAAATGGGAGGGAATTTCGGCGCGATCGGCGCCAGAACAAAAAATCATCGGCACGCCGCGTTCCAGCAGAAGGGATGCGACCTGCGTGCACACCTCGCCTTTCAGCTGAAAGTCGAGAATGGCAGCCAGCGGTGTGTGGAAGGTCAACCATCTCAATGCCGCAGCGCAGGACGGATATGTCTCCGATTTCAGCCCGGCTGCGTTCAACACCTCCTCCATATCAAGCGCAATGAACGGCTCATCCTCCACAACGAGGATCTGATCGGTAGGACACGGCTGCGCTGAAGCTGCCATCTCCAGAGAGAGCCTCCTTAAAAGACCGGAATTTTCCGTGGATTTGGCCAACCGCTCGGCAACCACCAAAGCCTTTTGGCCTTCTTCGCTACCGATTTTGAACCCATGCGCATCGCACCAGCGGTGCACAGCCGCAATAGTTGTTTGCGACTGACCATCTTCAAAATAAAGCAAATCAAGAAGAGACATACAGCTCTGCTCCAAGAATTGGGCAAGAGCACAAGATCTCTCAAACAGTCACAGCCGAGTGGGCGTAGTGGGACCGGTCATGCAACAATACGCTGAATTGCACGGAGCGCATTAAACTATATTAACTGCGGTCATTTTTTCTGCGCGGGCCAGTTTCCGCGCGTGCATCAACACGAACTCTCAGTGTTGCAGATAAGAAAAAGCCCGGTACCGGTCTTGGGGACCGGGTACCGGGCAAGCAGCAGGGCAATTGGCTCTAACCCTGCGGGGAACGGTAACGCGCAGAGGCGGCTGCGCGTCCCTGTTGCGTGGGACGTTTTTGAAAACGTCTAGGGCACGCAACAAAACTCTTTCAAAGTGCTGCTCCGGAACTCTTCGAGCTCCGCAGGCAGCGGTCAAAGCACATCTCAGCCGAGGCGTGCCTTGCGGTAGAACGTGTTTGCCCGGTCACGCGACGCCTGTGTCAGGTGACGGCCGGGATCGTCGAAGAACGGCGAGGTCATTGCCTCGCGCACTTCATGGCGGCAAAGCCCCATATCGAGCAGCTGGTGATCGTCGAGATCCTGCAGGCGGCCGATGGCATTGCGGTTTCGCAGCAGGCGCCATACCGAGTTCAGCACGCCCATCAGCCCCGTCTGGCGGGATGTCGCGGACAGCTTCCCGGTGAGGGTGAGGTCAAGTGCGTGGTCGGTCGTGCGCATGATGTTAACTCCTTTGTCAGGGCACGTCAGCGCTGCACGTCTTGAACGTGCCTCGCTGTCATTCTAGATTTTGTCTCATTTCTTTCCAGATCGCCCAGGATCTGGAAATTTAGGCAAGGGCGACCCATCCCCCGCAGGGAGGCCGGCGCGGGAGTTGGGTCGAAACTTATATTGGTGGACCGGCTTTGCTGACGCTCGCCGGAATGGTTCAGAATGCGATTTGCCCAATCAAATTCGCAAATCCTTATTGATCAGTCCAACGAATGTTTCTAATGGTATTCATCAAACTATTTCATGAGTGCTCTTTTTGAGGACCAGGACCATGTCCGCACCGCTCGATATCGATCAACTGCAGACTTTCGTTGCCATCGCCGATACCGGCAGCTTCACCAAGGCGGCCGATCGGGTTTTCAAGACGCAATCGGCGGTGTCGATGCAGATGCGCCGGCTGGAAGAGCGTATCGGCAAGCAGCTGTTTGCCAAGGACGGGCGCGGCAACCGCTTGACGACGGAAGGCGACCGGCTGCTGAATTTCGCACGGCGGATGATCCGGCTGAACAACGAAGCCATCGCCTCCTTCGACGACAACCGCCTGGAAGGCACGCTGCGCATCGGCACGCCCGATGATTATGCCGATCGCTACATGCCGGAAATCATCGTCCGCTTTGCCAAGACCCATCCGAATGTCGAGCTCAACATCGTCTGCGAGCCCTCGGTCGATCTGGCGGAAAAGATGGCCAAGGGCGAACTCGACATCGCGCTGGTGACGCACAATCCGCGTGCCCGCGCATCCGACGTGGTGCGCACCGAGCCGCTCTGCTGGGTCAGCTCCATCAACCATCCGCTGCCGGAAAATGCACCGGTGCCGCTTGCCGTCGGCAAGCGTGATTGCGCCTGGCGCCAGGCCGCCTGTTCGGCACTCGATGCCACCGGCAAGGAATATAATATCCTGTTCACCAGCTGGTCATCGACGGTGGTGGCGGCGGCGGTACTGGCCGGCATGGCGGTTTCGGTCCTGCCGGAATCGGCGCTGCGGACCGGGATGAAGGTTCTGACCCAGGCGGATGGTTTTCCAGCCCTTGCTCCGGTTCAGATCGGCATCATGAAGCGGCCAGGGCTTTCGCCCTCGCTCTCGAACGCGATCACCAACCACATCACGGCCTGTCTCGACAATATCACGCCGACGACAAGCACCGATGATCTGGATGGCGACATGAAGAATTTTCCGCGTTACCCGCGGCTGCGCCAGAGCCATATGCTGCCCGGCTGGTAAGACCCAATCGCTCGACAAGCAAAAAGGCCGTGCTCCCTTCGGAGACGCGGCCTTTTTGTATTTGCTAATATGGATACCCGGCCAGAATACGCGGCCGCAAAAATCGACTGCAATATATATTCGTCCTAAGCAGCCCCGAAAATCGCTGCCGGGCTTTTATACGACAATTTGAATATATGCCCAAGGGCCCAGAATGGACCATTTTTGGTGGAATTCCCCTAGCAAATTAGGGGAAATTTAACGGCAACGCTGATTTTCGGGCCCCGGATGAGGAAAAACTGAGCATTTTCGTGATTTGGGCAGAGTGCTGGCAGCGCTGGTTCACGCGGAGTTGGGAGGCTAGCCGGGAAATTGAGCGTTGTCCAAACCCTGCGTCATTCCTGTGCTCGTCACAGGAATCCAGCCAGCTCAAGTCCTTGAGCTGAAAGAGTCTTTTGACCCGACGGACGTNGCTACAAGGGCAGGGATGACGGCGAGAGGGGTACCGCTTTCGCCAGACAATCGGCTTTGACAGTTTTTGGCAGTCTGAACCGGGCCCTTGCGGGCCCGGCCTCAAAATCGCGATCATGAAGCCCGCTGCATTTGAGCGGGCCTCAATGCGGCAGGTCAGACCAAGTCGAACCGGTCGGCGTTCATGACCTTGTTCCAGGCGGTGACGAAGTCGCGGACGAATTTAGACTGTGCATCGCTCTGACCATAGACTTCGGCCACGGCGCGCAGCTGGGAATTCGAGCCGAACACCAGATCGACGCGGGTAGCGGTCCATTTGAGTTCGCCGGTTGCCCGGTCGCGCCCTTCAAAGACCTCCTTGTCCGGCGATGCCGCCTTCCAGACCGTGCCCATGTCAAGCAGGTTGACGAAGAAGTCGTTGGTGAGGGTTTCCGGACGCGTGGTGAAGACACCATGCTGGGACTGGCCGAAATTGGCGTTCAGCGCCCGCAGTCCACCCACCAGCACCGTCAGTTCCGGCGCCGTAAGCGTCAGGAGTTGCGCCTTGTCGATCAGAAGCTCTTCGGCCGATACGGTGAAGCTTGTCTTCTGATAGTTGCGGAAACCTTCCGAAACCGGCTCGAGCACCGAGAAGGATTCGATATCGGTCTGTTCCTGCGTCGCATCGGTGCGGCCGGGCGCAAACGCAACGGCCACGTCCTGACCGGCGCTCTTTGCCGCCTTTTCGATGGCGGCGGCACCGCCGAGCACGATCAGATCGGCCAGCGATACCTGCTTGCCGCCCGGATGCGCCTCGTTGAACCCTCTCTGGACGCCTTCAAGCGCCGCAAGCACGGTTGCGAGCTGTTCGGGCTGGTTGGCGTCCCAATCCTTTTGCGGGGCAAGGCGGATGCGCGCACCATTGGCACCGCCGCGCTTGTCGGACCCGCGGAAGGTCGAGGCAGAGGCCCAGGCGGTCGAAACCAGCTGCGAGACCGACAGGCCGGAGGCGAGGATCTTTTCCTTCAGGTCTGCTATATCGGCAGCATCGATCAGCGGATGATCTGCAGCCGGGACCGGATCCTGCCAGATCAGGTCTTCGCTTGGAACTTCCGGACCGAGATAGCGGACCTTTGGTCCCATGTCGCGATGGGTGAGCTTGAACCAGGCGCGGGCAAAGGCGTCGGCGAACTGATCGGGATTCTCATAGAAGCGGCGCGAAATCTGCTCATAGGCCGGATCGACGCGCAGCGCGAGGTCGCTGGTCAGCATGGACGGCGCATGACGCTTGGACGGATCATGGGCATCCGGAACCGAGTTGGCGCCCATGCCATGCTTGGGCGTCCACTGATGCGCACCTGCCGGGCTTTTCGTCAGCTCCCATTCGTAGCCGAACAGGTTCCAGAAGAAGTTGTTGCTCCAGCGTGTCGGCGTCGAGGTCCAGGTAACCTCGAGGCCGCTGGAAATGGTGTCGCCACCCTTGCCGCTGCCGTAGGTGCTGGCCCAGCCGAGACCCTGCTGCTCGATATCGGCAGCTTCCGGCTCGCGGCCGACATGGGCGGCGTCGCCGGCACCATGGGTCTTGCCGAACGTGTGGCCACCGGCGATGAGGGCAACGGTTTCCTCGTCGTTCATGGCCATGCGGCCGAAAGTTTCGCGGATGTCACGGGCGGAGGCCAGCGGGTCCGGATTGCCGTTCGGGCCTTCCGGGTTGACATAGATCAGGCCCATCTGCACCGCTGCCAGCGGATTTTCCAGATCACGATCACCGCTATAGCGCTTGTCGTCGAGCCAGGTGCGTTCGGCACCCCAGTAGATGTCTTCTTCCGGCTCCCAGACGTCGGCGCGGCCGCCGGCGAAACCGAAGGTCTTGAAGCCCATCGATTCCAGCGCGCAGTTGCCGGTCAGGACCAGAAGATCGGCCCAGGAAAGCGTGTTGCCGTATTTCTGTTTGACCGGCCAGAGCAGGCGGCGGGCCTTGTCGAGGTTGACGTTATCCGGCCAGCTGTTGAGCGGCGCAAAGCGCTGCGTGCCGGAGGACGCACCGCCACGGCCGTCGCCGGTACGGTATGTGCCGGCGCTGTGCCAGGCCATGCGGATGAAGAAGGGACCGTAATGACCGAAATCGGCCGGCCACCACTCCTTCGAATCCGTCATCAGCGCAAAAATGTCCTGCTTGACGGCCGCGAGATCGAGCGTCTTGAACGCCTCGGCATAATCGAAACCGGTGCCCAGCGGATCGGACAAAGCCGAATTCTGATGGAGAATCCGCAGGTTGAGCTGGTTCGGCCACCATTCGCGATTTGAAGTCCCCTCGCCCGAGTTGCTGGTCAGCGACCCGTGCATGACCGGACACTTGCCCGTTTTCTCGACTTTGGCGTCCATTTCTGCCTCCTGTTTTAATGCAAATTCGTGGGTTCCGCCGCACCATCTCCTATAAGTTCCATAATTTCCAATTGTATTTAATTGAAATATCGATAGGATTATCCTATCATGATCACCATACGCCAAATGCGCTATTTCGATGCACTCGCCAGTGCCCGGCATTTCGGGCGGGCAGCGCAGATCGTCAATGTCAGTCAGCCGGCACTGTCGGCGCAGATCGCTGAAATGGAACGCGAGCTCGGCGTCAAGCTGGTGGAGCGCGGCAAGGGGCCGACGCTTCTGACCCGCGAGGGCGAGGCGCTGCTACCGGAAATGCGCAAGATCCTCGGTGGCATCGACCAGCTCTACCAGCAGGCACGCCATGTCACCGGGGTGCTGGAAGGCAAGCACCGGCTGGGGATCATCCCGACGGTTGCGCCCTATCTTGTGCCCGTGCTTATTCCTTTGGTGCGCGAGCGCTACCCCAACCTGCAGATCGAGCTGAAGGAGCTTTTGACCGGCCCCTGCCTCGACGAATTGCGCCACGGCCGGCTCGACAGCGTTATCGCCGCGCTGCCGGTGGACGAGGAAAACCTGTCGAGTGCGCTGCTGTTTGAAGACCGGTTCCTGATTGCCAGCACCGAGGATGAACACACGATCCTGATGTCGCCGATGACCGAGGACAAGGTCGATGTGGAACGGCTGCTTTTGCTGGAGGAAGGCCATTGCCTGCGCGATCATGCGCTGGCGGTCTGCGGCATTCATTCCGGCCGCCGTGTTGCCAATTACGGCGCAACGTCGATGGCGACGCTGTTGCAGATGGTCAGCCACGGCATGGGCATCACGCTGATCCCCGAAATTGCCGTCAACGACGAAAAGACCCGCAACCGGATGCGGATCGTTCCCTTTGCCGAGCCGCAGCCGTCACGCCGGATCGGCCTTGTCTGGCGCACGCGCAGCGGCCGCCAGAACGACCAGCAGGCGTTGGCCAGCCTGATCTCGGAAGCCGCCCAACGGCTGCTGCAATAGATCAGACGACCTTTGTCTTCAGGAACTCCACCGTCCGGCTCCAGGCGAGATCGGCAGCCGTCTTGTCGTAGCGGGCCGCCGAGGTATCGTTGTTGAAGGCATGGTTGACGCCCTCGTAAATCTGGATGGTGAAATCCTTGCCAGCGTCCGTCAGCGCCTTTTTGTAGGCGTCGATGCCGGCATTAATGCGCTCGTCCAGCCCGGCATATTGCAACAGCAGCGCCGCCTTGATCTTCGGCACGTCTTCTACCGGCGGCTGCGCGCCATAATAGGCGACGCCGGCTTTCAGGTCCGGCGAGGCAACGGCCAGCTTGTTGACCATGCCGCCGCCCCAGCAAAAGCCGACCGCACCGGCCTTGCCGGTGGTCAGGTCATTGCCTTCGAGATAGGTGACGGTCGCAACCGCGTTATCGACGGTCTGCTTGCCATCCAGCGCGCCGATCATTTCGCGCGCCTTGTCCTCGTCGGCCGGCGTTCCGCCGGCGGGCGAGAGAAAGTCGGGAGCAAGCACCACGAAGCCTTCCAGCGCCATGCGGCGGGCGACATCCCTGATATGCGGGTTAAGGCCACGGTTTTCGTGAATGACGATGACCGCAGGCAACTTTCCCGCTGCGTCGGCGGGGCGGACCAAATAGCCTTTCATATCGCCACCGGCACCAGGATAGCTGACATCCTCTGCCTTTACCCGCGCATCGCTTTCCGGGATGATTTCCGCCTGCGCGCTGTTGGCGGCCAGAAGCGGCGCGATGGCGGCGGCGGTTGCAGCCGAGCCGGTCAGCGCCGTCAGCTTGCGCATGAAGGCGCGCCGGTCGAGGCTCAGATGGGTGTACTCGTCATAGGCGTTGATCATCGCCTGGGTGATCTTCGGCTTTTCCATGTTTTCCTCCTCTGGTCCGCCGTCACATCGCGGGGACATGCAGGCGCGCTATACTGGCGCCCGTCACCACACAACGCAGGCGGCCGATAAAACAGAGGTGTGGCGCTCGCCGCGTTCGACAAGCTTGGCACCACCCCGTTGACGCAAACGTGATCCGGCCGCAATGCCCGGCCGGATCAAGAGCCTGCCGCGATGGGACGCCTACTGCATGTACCAGCCATGGCTGACGACGAGCGACTGGCCGGTAAGCGCATTGGTCTCGAAACCTGCAAACAGGAGCGCCACTTCCGCGACATCCTCGACGGTGGTGAACTGCGCATCCACCGTGCCGCCGAGCATCACCTTCTTGATGACCTCGTCTTCGGAAATACCGAGTTCCTTGGCCTGTTCGGGGATCTGCTTGTCGACCAGGGGCGTTCGCACGAAGCCGGGGCAGATGACATTGGCGCGCACGCCGTCCGGTCCGCCTTCCTTGGCAACCACGCGGGCCAAGCCGAGCAGACCGTGCTTGGCGGTGACATAGGCCGATTTCAGCGGCGAGGCTTCATGCGAATGCACCGAGCCCATATAGATGATCGCCCCGCCCTTCTGCGCCTTCATATGCGGAATGCAGGCCTTGGTGGTGAGGAAGGCACCATCGAGATGGATGGCCAGCATCTTCTTCCAGTCGGAAAAGGCATAGTCCTCGATCTTGTTGACGATCTGGATGCCGGCATTGGAGACGAGCACGTCCACCCTGCCCCATTTGGCAATCACTGCTGCGACGCCGGAATTGACGGCGTCTTCGCTGGTCACGTCCATCGCAATACCGATCGCCTCGCCCGGACCCGCCGCCGTCAAGTCCCTGGCCGTCGCCTCGGCTGCTTCAAGCTTCAAATCGGCGATGACGACCCTGGCGCCTTCCGACACATATTTCTTGGCAATCGCCAGGCCGATGCCGCTGGCAGACCCGGTGACGATGCAGACCTTGTCCTTGAGTTTCATGGTTTTTAATCCCTATTTTTGCAGATAATCATGGACCACTTCGCCGAGACCCAGGGTCAGGTCGGAGAGGATATGAACGGCGGACTTGACCTCCAGCACCGGCAGATCGGCGACCGGGGCCAGCGCATGCGGAAACAGCGCCAGCGCGCCCGGACCTTCCCAGGCGCCCTTCACCGTCAGGTCCTCCAGATAATAGCGGACCAACTCGCAGATGCGCGGCGTGCAGTCGACATGCGGAATGATCTTCAGCATGAAATTCGGCTGTTTCAGGCTTTCGAGGATTTTCGCCTTGTCGAGCGTGCGATGCTTGAAGCCCATTGTCGCGGTCGCGACACGCTGGCCGCCATATTCGAGCGTGCCGACCAGCGCGTCCTTGACGGATGTCAGCGACGGTTCCGCCAGCTTCTTCGGGAAACCCCAGATCTCGCGGCCACCGGCAATCGGCGCATCGTCATTCAGATACATCGAATGCACGTAGCCGCCGTGCACGCCTTCAAACGTGACCGGAATGACCTGGCCAGACTCGGTATAATCGCCAAAGCCGGTGGAATCGGGCATGCGGATGAATTCGTATTTCACCAGCGGCTCATCAAACTGCAGCGGCTCCGGCACGACCCGGCGCAAGGCTTCCGGATCGGTGCGGTAGGTAATGATCATATATTCGCGGTTGACGAAGCGGTATGGGCCCGGCGGATAGGACGGGCTGGTCAGCGGCATCGCGAAGGCATTGCGAACGACATCTTCGATTTTCATGGCTTATTCCCCCGCAGGCGTTGCTCGGCAAGATCGAAAACCCGTATTCCATTGGTCGGGCGCGTGCGGTTGCGCCAATCGGGATGATTGAGCGTCTCGACCACATCGTCATGTCCGGCCTTCCAGTGTTCTTCCACCGAGAGCCGCGAAAACTCGTAGTCCTTGGACCCGGTCTCATAGGCCGCATTCCGGTAGATCAGATGCACCATGGTGACGGCGCAATCATTGCCGATCCGCTCAAGAATTTTCGCATCGGGATCGTCCTTCAGCTCCGGCGGCAGCTTTTCCATCAGCCGCTTGGCCGCCATGCGCACCGATTGCAGCTTGCGGAACTGGTCGGTGTTGAGGCGTGTGCGGCTGGAAAAGCGGATTTCCTTTTCCCGCGCCTCGACATCGAAGAGATCGCGCGGCAACGGGCCCTTGGCGCTGAACAGATCGACCTGGAAGATGCAGAGATCGGTTTCCAGTTCCTGGCCGGACAGCACCCGCTGCAGCGGCGTGTTGGAGACGATGCCGCCATCCCAATAGAAGCGGCCATCGATCTCGACCGGCGCAAAGCCCGGCGGCAAGGCGCCGGAGGCTGCGACATGCTTGACGGAAAAGGCGCAGTGATTGTTGTCGAAATAATTGAAATTGCCGCTCATCACATCGACGGCGCCAAGGCTGAGCCGGATGGCGCCCGAATTGATCAGGTTGAAATCCACGAGACCGGCAAGCGTCTCCTCCAGCGGCGCGGTGTCATAGAGACTGATGGCCGCCATCGGATCGCCGGGGATTTTCCAAGGGGAGAAGGCGCGCGGCGTGAAGAAACCGGGAACGCCGGTGAGCGAGCCCAGGAAGGCCGAGGACTCGTTGAACCATTTGCGCATGGCATCGCCATTGCCGAGAAAATGGCCCGGCAATGCCGAGGAGACCCGATGCCAGAAGGTTCTGAGATTATCGACGCGCTGATCGACCGGGCTGCCGGCAATGATCGCCGAGTTGATCGAGCCAATGGAAATGCCTGCCAGCCAGTCGGGGCGGATGCCGGCCGCATGCAGCGCCTCATAGGCACCTGCCTGATAGGCGCCAAGCGCACCGCCGCCCTGAAAGACGAGAACGGTCTTCTCGGTGGGTATAGTCACTGGGGGTATGCTCACTGGATGCTTTCCTTGCGACGACCGCAACTGCGAAGAGACAACGGCTCGTAGGGTTGTCCGGTTCCGCATCCGCAGATTAAGTTTCGGTAATATGGAAAGGCAGTCGAGGGGCTATATGGTCCGCTAATTCAATTGGTTAGGTTTCAACAGGCGGCACTTTTCCTGCCGCCTGGAAGCCGATGATAGTCCGGTCTTGTGCACTGCGCAATGCAAGACAATATGACAATTTCGCAATCAAAACCCGGTGAGGTGAACGGCAAAAATCAACCACAGACTGAAGTTGAGGAAGAAACCTGCCACGAACAGGCGCTGGCGGATGCGCAGCCTGTTGGACGTTACATGCACATAGGCATGGGCGTAGCGGCTGAGAACGAAAAGCCAGGCGATGGCCAGCACGAGATAGTTCACGCCGGCTGTCAGGTGCAAGAGGATGCAGACCACGAAGAACAGCACAGGCAGCTCGAACTGGTTGATCAGACTGCGGGCGACGGTGGCGCTGGGCTCCGGCTCGACCGCCGGGATCCAGAAGTCCGACACTTTGGCGGTCCCGGCACGCACTGCACGGTAGCGGCGCCTGAGCATCAGGAAATAGATCGCGTGGATCAGCGCCACCTGCGCGATAACGGGCCAGAAGATTGCAGTCGATATGGGCATGATCACTCCGTTCATTCGCACCTGCCCTGATCTATAGCGGGCGGGCGGGAAATCCAGAACAGGCGGGCGAACGGTCCACAGCGCTCTCCATGCTTGACAGCTGTTTTACGAATAAACGATGTTCGAGACGGCACCCTCAACAGGAAAGTCCCGCATGTCCCAAGAGCCTGATCCCGCCCCCGCGCTGCCCACCCATCATGCCAGCGCGATGCGCGGGCGCGACCCGCATGAGCATCACCGGGTGGCGACGCCGCTGGAGCTGCTGTTCGACCTGACCTTCGTCATCGCCTTTGGCGTTGCCGGATCGCAGCTCGCGCATCTCCTGGCCGAAGGGCATTATGCCGCCGGACTTGCAGGCTTCGGTTTTGCGATGTTTGCCGTCTGCTGGGCGTGGGTGAATTTCTCCTGGTTTGCCTCCGCCTTCGATACCGACGACTGGATCTACCGGCTGACAACGATGCTGCAGATGGCCGGGGTGCTGATCCTGTCGCTTGGACTGCCGCAGATGTTCGAATCGATCGACAAAGGCGCCCATGTCGATAATGGCATCATGGTTCTCGGCTATGTCGTCATGCGGGTGGCGATGATTTTCCAATGGTTGCGGGCCGCCCGCCACGCGCCGCGCTGCCGTCCTGCCTGCCTTTCCTATGTCACGGCGATCTCGATCGCGCAGATCGGCTGGATCGCGCTGATTTTCATCGACATGCCGCTATTCCCGACCTTCGTCTGCGTCGTTCTTTTGACGCTGATCGAACTGCTCGGCCCGGTCGTTGCCGAGCGCAAGAATGGCGGGACACCCTGGCATGCGCATCATATCGCCGAGCGCTACGGGCTGCTGGCGATCATCACGCTGGGCGAAGGCGTCGTCGGAACCGTGGCCTCGATTTCCGCCATCGTCGCCGCGCAGGGCTGGAGCCTCGACGCCATCCTGATCTGCGTTGCCGGCACCGGGCTTACCTTTAGCATGTGGTGGCTGTATTTCCTGTTGCCGTCAGCTGAGATCCTGCACCACTTCCGCAACCGCGCCTTCCTCTGGGGCTATGGCCATATGCTGATCTTCGCATCGATCGCCGCTACCGGGGCCGGCCTGCATGTGGCGGCCTACTATATCGAGCACAAGGCGCATATCAGCGCCGCTGCCGCCGTCTCGACCGTGGCCATCCCCGTCGGCATCTACATGCTGCTGATCTTTGCCCATTACGTCTATCTGCTGCAGCGGATGGAAGCGTTCTACCTCGGGCTTTTGGCAGGTGCGGCCGGCTTGCTGGTGCTGCCGGTCCTTGCCGCTGCTGCAGGCGTCAGCATGACCATCTGCCTGGCGCTCCTGATGCTGGCGCCGCTGGTCCCTGTCATCGGCTACGAGGCGAAGGGGCACAGCTATGGCGATGCGGCGCTCACACGGGCGCTTGGCTCTCAAGGTTGAAAACGAAAAGGCGGCGAAGATCGGTCCGCCGCCTTTTCCAACATCAAATCCTGGCCATATGCGGCCAAGCAACCGTCCCTTACATAGCGCCCGGATAGTTCGGGCTTTCGCGGGTGATCGTCACGTCATGAGCGTGGCTTTCGCGCAGGCCAGCACCTGAGATGCGCACGAAAGTGGCGCGCTCCTGGAAGTCCTTGATGGTGGCGCCGCCGACATAGCCCATCGAGGCCTTCAATCCACCGGCCAGTTGATGCAGCACGCCGGAAACCGGGCCCTTGTACGGAACCTGGCCTTCGATGCCTTCCGGCACCAGCTTCAGCGTATCGCGCACTTCCGCCTGGAAATAACGGTCGGCCGAGCCGCGCGCCATGGCGCCGACGGAGCCCATACCGCGATAGGCCTTGAACGAGCGGCCCTGATGCAGGAACACTTCGCCCGGGCTTTCATCCGTACCAGCGAGCAGCGAGCCGATCATGCAAGCCGATGCGCCGGCAGCGATGGCTTTGGCGAGATCGCCCGAGAACTTGATGCCGCCATCGGCGATCACCGGAATATTGGCCGCCTGGGCGGCCTCGACGGCTGCCATGATGGCTGCCAGCTGCGGCACGCCGACACCGGCCACGATGCGGGTGGTGCAGATCGAGCCTGGACCGATACCGACCTTGACGGCATCAGCACCGGCATCAATCAGTGCCCTGGTGCCGCCGGCGGTGGCGACATTGCCGGCCATGACACGAACGGAGTTCGACATGGTCTTGACCTTGGTCACCGCATCGAGAACACGCTGCGAATGGCCATGCGCGGTATCGACGACGATCAGATCGACGCCGGCATCGATCAGCCGCTCGGCCCGCTCGATACCGTCATCACCAACGCTGATGGCGGCGGCAGCACGCAGACGGCCCTGCGCATCCTTGGACGCATTGGGGTTGAGCTGCGACTTTTCAATATCCTTGACGGTGATGAGACCGACGCAACGGCCATCGCCGTCGATCACCAGCAGCTTCTCGATGCGATGCGAGTGCAGGAGGCGCTTGGCTTCCTGCTGATCGACATTCTCCGTGACCGTGATCAGGTTTTCGCGGGTCATCAGTTCGTAGATCTTCTGGCCGGGATCGGAGGCGAAGCGCACGTCGCGGTTGGTAACGATGCCAACCAGACGCCCGGGAACGCCGCCCGTGGCATTTTCGACGACCGGGATGCCGGAGATCGAATACATCTTCATCAGCGCCAGCGCATCGGCCAGCGTCGCATCGGGACCGATGGTCACCGGGTTGACGACCATGCCGCTTTCGAACTTCTTGACCTGGCGCACCTGCTCGGCCTGTTCGATCGGGGTGAGATTGCGGTGGATGACGCCGATGCCACCGGCCTGCGCCATGGCAATTGCCAGACGGCCTTCGGTGACCGTATCCATCGCCGAGGAGAGGATCGGCAGGTTGAGGTCGATATCCTGGGCGATGCGGGTGGCTATATTCGTCTGCCCCGGCATGACCTCGGAATGTCCGGGTTGCAGAAGGACGTCGTCGAAGGTCAATGCCTCCAGACCGGTTGCCGTTTCAATGATGCGCGCCATGGCCAAATCCCTTCAGTAAAAGGTGTTCTCCCCGCACCGTTTGACAACAGTGAGGCGGAAGACTCGCCGCGCTCAGGCGGGCGAGAGTTTCTTGGAAGTTGGCGAGGGCTGGTAACACGGATATGCCGGGTTGGAAATAGCAAAAGCCCGGAAATGACGCATCGTTTTGCTACAGCGATGACACGTTTGCGCCGCACCAGGCGCCGGGCTTGTATTTTGCTGGCAATACGGTATTTTTGGAGTGCCGGTGCAGGGGCCAACCTGCACCAGCGTTTACTGCTTAGCCGATGAACTGAAACCGGACGGAAGCTTGCCAGCCTGTCCGGTTTTTCCTCAGCGTCAGCGTGATGCTAAATGGCAGGTACCACATAGATCACCTCCACGTTTGAAGGCAAAGCTGGTGCCACAGTCGGGAAAGCTCATCTCCCCGATGCGCCGGCTGGCATGGCGCTGCTGCTTCTGCCTTGAAACTTTTCCAGTGTAGCAAACGTCGCGGCACCCGCAACCGGAAGCACGCATAGATTGCAATTTTTCGTCAAGACGGTCAGATTTCGAACTGGTAGGTTTCCGGTACGAAACGGTAGCCCTGTTCGAGCTTCTCGATGAAGCCGACGGACGGGAACGGCATGTGGTAGCCGACAAAGGGCAGCCGATCCGTGGCGACCATGTCGAAGACCTTTTTGCGCGAGGCCGCAGCCTTGGCCTTGTCCATATCGAACCGCACTTCCCAATCCGGACGCTGCAGCGACAGAACGAAATGATTGGCGCTATCGGCAGTCAGCACCAAGCCCTTGCCGTCCGATTCGACCGTAAAGATCATGTGTCCCGGAGAGTGACCAAAGGCTGCCATACCGGTAATACCCGGAACGACCTCGCCACCATCGCCGATGAAGGTCATTTTTTCGGCCAGCGGCACGACATTCTTCAAGACGCCCTGATGGCCGCCTTCGGCCGGCGTTCCGACGCGGGCTTCGTCCTTCCAGAAATCGAACTCCGTCTGGTTTGCAACATAGCGGGCATTCTTGAAGGCCGGTGCGCCGCCCTCCATCAAGCCGCCGATATGATCGCCATGCATATGGGTGAGGACGACGATGCTGACCTGGTCGGACGTATAACCGGCAGCCGCAATACCTTCCATAAGATGCCCGGCGCCCGCCGCGCGGCCACCCTCGCCCATGCCGGTATCAAACAGGATCACCTCCGAGCCGGTGTCGATCAGCGTCGGAGAAAAGCCGTTGACGAATTTGTCGGTGGGCAGAAAGTTCGCGGTGAGCAGGTCGGCGACCGCCTGCGGTGTCTGGTTGGTGCCAAAGGTTTCCTGCGGTTTTTCGCCGATGCGCAGGCCATCGCTGATGACGGTGATGCCGAAATTGCCGATCTTGAAACTGCTGGTTCTGCCTTCCGGTATTTTCATCGTCTCCGCTTTCGGTTCGCTCTGCGCAAAGGCCGCCCGGTTCATCACAAAGGGCGCCGCCAATGCGCCTGCTGTTGCCGCTCCAAATAAGGCACGGCGGCTCAAGGGAATAGACGTCGTCATGCTGTTCTCCATTTTTTGATTGGAAGGCTGGCAGTGTTCGATTGAATGGCGGTTGCGTCCAATCAACAAGGCGACATCTAGGGTCTTGACAGGAGATGGCCGCAGAACTCACAGGGATGTGATCGCAAAGTGAGCGCTTGGCAGCGACTTTTGCCGCAGAAGTTCTATGTTCCCGACGCTCCGCATATGCGCAAGGCCGCTCGCATGAATCGCATCGTTCCGATGATCCTCGCCGTCGCTCTGTTCATGGAGCAGATGGATTCCACCGTCATTGCCACATCGCTGCCGGCCATCGCCCATGACCTCGGCGTCGGGCCGATCACGCTGAAGCTGGCGCTGACGTCCTATATGGTGTCGCTGGCAATCTTCATTCCCTTAAGCGGCTGGATGGCCGACCGGTTCGGCGCCAAACGTATTTTTCGCGCCGCCATCCTCGTTTTCGTCTTCGGCTCGATCCTGTGTGCGGTTGCCGACAGCGTGCTTGCCTTCGTCGTCTCGCGCTTCCTGCAGGGCATGGGCGGAGCGATGATGACGCCGGTTGCCCGGCTTGTCCTGGTGCGCTCGACGCAGCGCAGCGAACTGGTCGGCGCCATGGCGCTGCTCACCATTCCCGCCCTTGTCGGCCCGTTGGCAGGCCCGCCGCTCGGCGGCTTCATCACCACCTATTTCTCCTGGCACTGGATTTTTCTGATCAATGTGCCGGTCGGCATTATCGGCTATATCCTGTCGGGCATCTACCTGCCTGAGATCAAGAGCGACGCGCCGCCGCCCATCGACATCAAGGGCTTTTTCCTCAGCGCCATTGCCGCCTCGGGCACGATGTTCGGCCTCTCGGTGATGAGCCTGCCGGCATTGCCGCCGCAGATCGGCGCTGCCGCCGTCGTCATCGGTCTTCTCTGCGGCTTCCTCTATGTCCGCCATGCGCGGCGCCATCCCGCGCCGCTGCTCGATCTCAACCTGTTCAAGGACAGCGCATTCAGAGCGGCGGCCATCGGCGGCACGCTGTTTCGCATCTCGATCGGCGCCGTTCCCTTCCTGATGCCTCTCATGCTGCAGGTCGGCTTCGGCCTGACGCCGTTCCAGTCCGGCATGATCACCTTCGTTGGGGCGGCCGGCGCATTGACGACGAAATTCTTTGCCAAGCGTGTTCTGATCTTTGCCGGGTTTCGCACTACGCTGATCTTTGCCTGCATCACCGGAACGATCCTGACATTTATCAACGGCCTGTTCACGCCGGCGACACCCACCATCGTGATGATGTTCATCCTGTTGCTGGCCGGCTTTGCCCGCTCGTTCTTCTTCACCAGCGTCAACGCGCTCGCCTTTGCCGATATCCCGGATTCGATGGCGAGCAAGGCGACCTCCATGACTGCTGTGCTGCAGCAGATGAGTCTCGCGCTCGGCGTTGCCGTGGCAGGTGCTATCCTTGAGATCGAGACGACGCTGACGGGATCGAAACTGGAGCTTGCAGATTTCCAGCTCGCCTTCATGCTGATCTCGGCCATCACGCTGTCTGCGATCATTCCGCTGATCGGCATGTCGAAGAACGCGGGCTCATCCGTCTCCGGCCACCGCATGCGCGAAGACCCCGAAGCCGAAACGATCAGCGTCAAATAAGGGAAAACACGCTATTGCGGCCGCTCGCAGACCGCGGACAGCTTGTTGCCATCGGGATCGCGGACGAAGGCCGCATAGAAATTTGCGTGAAAAGGCCGTAGCCCGGGCGCACCCTCGTCAGTGCCGCCATGGGCAAGGGCCGCCGCATGGAACGCATCGACGGCAGCACGGCTTTGCGCTTCGAGCGCGACCATCGAGCCATTGCCGATCGTCGCGACCTTGCGGTTATGCGGCGTGACGACCCATAGGCGGCAGCGGGTATCGCTCTCACTCGCATAGCCGATCTCCAGATCATCCCGCCCGCGGCGCGTCAGGCCAAGCGGCCCCAGTGCTGCATCATAAAACAGCTGCGCACGCTCAAGATCGTTGCTGCCGAGAGTGACGTAGAGAAGCATGGCTCAATCGGCCTCGGCCGTGTCCCGCTCGTCCACCACCTCGCGCTCGTCGATTTCGGTCTCGCTGTCATAGAGCGAGCGGGCACCGGGCTTGCGGCCCTTGAATCCCTTGGCGAGCAGGAACATCTCGACCGATTCCGCCCGCGAAGCCGCCGGCTTTACATGGATGACCTGTTTGAAATTCTGCTTCAGCAGCGTCAACAGTTCGCGCTCGGCACCGCCCTGGAAGGTCTTGGCGAGGAAATGCCCGCCTTCGCCGAGAACGTCGATGGCGAAATAGGCCGCGACTTCGCACAGATGCATGGTGCGGATATGGTCGGTCTGGCGATGACCGGTGGTCGGCGCCGCCATGTCGGACAGGACCAGGTCCGGCGTGCCGCCCAGCGCCGTCATCAGCTTTTCCGGCGCCGTCGGGTCGAGGAAGTCCAGTTGCAGGATATGAACGCCTGCCAGCGGATCAAGCTCGAGAAAATCGATCGCCACCACCTTCGGATCGCTATCGGTCGAGTTCGTCACCTTGGCGGCGATCTGCGACCAGCTGCCGGGTGCGGCACCCAGATCGATGATGCGCTTGGCGCCGGACAGGATCTTGTGCTTCTCGTCGATCTCCAGGAGCTTGAACGCCGCGCGGGCACGATAGCCTTCGAGCTGCGCGCGCTGCACATAGGGATCGTTGATATGCCGCTCGATCCAGCGCCGCGACGACGCCTTCAGCTTGCCCTTCTTGACCTTCTGGCCAAGCTTGCGCCCGGTGCGGTTTCCGCCGATCGGGGGTTTTGTCATTGGGTGTTTCCTTCGTGGGAACCGTATTGCATGCCGCGCGGATGGCGGCGGGCGCGTCCGCGCCGCCAGACACCGTCATCGGCCATCATATCGGTCAACAGCCCCTCGCGCAGGCCGCGATCGGCAACGCGCATGCGCTCCGACGGCCAGCGGCGGCGGATGGCTTCGAGAATGGCGCATCCGGCCAGAACCAGATCGGCCCGGTCCGGCCCGATGCAGGGATTGGCGGCGCGCGCGGTGAAATCCCAGGACAACAGCCGCGCCTGCATCGCCGAAACCTCGTCGTCCGACAGCCAGAGGCCATCGACCTTGCGGCGGTCGTAACGCGGCAGATCGAGATGCACGCCAGCCAAGGTCGTCACCGTTCCGGAGGTGCCGATCAGATGAAACCCGTTCTCGTCGCCGGGATTTTCCAGCGTTTGAATGGCCGGGCAATCGAAATTGGAGAGCATGCCCTGCACCTCGACCACCATTGCCTCGAAGCTTGCCGGCGAGACGTCCTGGCCGCCATGACGTTCCGACAGCGTGACGACGCCGACCGGCAGCGATGTCCAGTGGGTGATATGATTGGCAAGCCGGCTCGACCGGTTCTCGCCGATCTTGATGACGGCGATCTCGGAGGAGCCGCCGCCGATATCAAACAGAACCACCGATTTGGTTTCGCGCCCGACCAGCGACGAGCAGCCGGACACGGCAAGCCGCGCCTCGGTCTCGCGGTTGATGATTTCAAGCTCCAGGCCGGTTTCAGCCAGAACCCGCTCCAGGAAGGCCTCGCCGTTTTCGGCAGCGCGCGCCGCCTCGGTCGCGATCAGCCGGGTCTTGCGGATCTCGCGGGTCTTCAGCTTGGCGGCGCAAACTTTCAACGCCTCGATCGAGCGGTCCATCGCATCCTGCGACAGGCGGCCGGACGCGCCGAGCCCTTCGCCGAGCCGGACGATGCGCGAAAAGGCATCGACGACGCGGAACTGGCCGGGACGGGTCGGCTGGGCAATCAGCAGGCGGCAATTGTTGGTGCCGAGATCAAGCGCTGCATAAAGCGGGGAACCCGAATCGGCCCCATGGGAAAAGCCGTGACCATTGCCGCGCCGCTCCTGGCCGGCGTGATGGCCGCTATTGGCACTTGACCCCAACCCGGACGGCCGCTGCTCCTCAGAGCGCGCGACCGATGCGGCTTGTTGCTGCGGCGGCTGGCGTACCGGATCGCTGGCAGGGCGCGGCTTTTCACTGACTGCCAGCGGGCGGCCCTGCAAGCTACGGCGCTGCCTGTTCTTCTTGTTGCGCTTGCGGCTGGCATTTTCAGCCAATGCTGGCGCAACGGTCTTTGAACCATCGGCCTCAGTCGCTGAACTGGTGGCAACGGCAGGCTGGCCGGATTTGGAACGCCGCCTGCGTTTGCGTTTGCGCACCGGTTCTCCGGTCGCATCTGTCACTTCGGGACGCCGTGTTTCTCCGTTACCAACGGAGGAACTGGCATTCGCAGAGGCTGCGCGGGAGGGTTTTCCCCGCCTACGCTTGCCTTTGCCGGAACGAGGTACTGACTGCCCATCGTTGCGGTCTGCTGCCGACGCCCCGGAAACGGACGGCTGTTCGCCGTTGTCGGGGTCTCTCACGTGTCTGTCCATTGCGCCGCGCGGAACAATCGCCGCTCGAGGCGCTCTCTTGATTTTCGTTGGGTGGACTTTACCAGCGCCGTCCCAATTCGCCAAATTCTTTTTGCACAGCGTGCAGCGCCGGTTCACCGCGCCGCTTGCGATGCCGCGCGTGAAGAGTTTTTCCCCAACCTTGCCGATTTTTTCCCAAAATCTATTGCATCCCCCGATCTTTTGTTTATAAGCCCGCCTCACCGGCTGGGCACAAACATCGCCCACGCAGTTTTGGGGAATAGGTTAACGGTAGACCCACGGACTCTGACTCCGTTAGTCCTGGTTCGAATCCAGGTTCCCCAGCCAAATTTCGCATCGTTCCTAAACACCTTTGGTTGCTCCAACCACCTGACGGAAATTCTGGTCTGTCTGACAACACACGCACCTATTGACTTTTTTACTGACTTTTGAGCTTTCAACTCTGCGTCTAGTCCTTAGCGAACCGGTAACACCGCAGACCCCGTTTCCACATTCCAGCAGTCTTTTGCCGCTCTTGGAGTCTATTTTCCAGTATGCTCTATAGGTGCATAGTGTTCATCATGCGCGTGTAGATCGATGCCAATTGAAATTGAGGAAGTGTTACGGCGATCAGAACAGGGCGCGACGAAGCCATACATCTGCCGTGGTGCAGACGGAAAACTCTACTACGTGAAGGGCAGGGATGCTGGATATGTATCCCTTGTGAAGGAATGGATTGCGGGAAGGCTAGCCCGTCATCTGCGCTTGCCCATCGCTCCCTTTGTTTTTGCTTTCGTGCCTGAAGAATTGTACGAGCTCGGACGTCACACCAACCGGGGCAGCCTGAATCTGAGTGGCTTGGGCTCGGGCATCTTGTTCGGATCGGAACATATTCCGGAATCCAATGAACTGGCCTTTCTGAATATCGCCGCGATTTCCAACAATCTGAAGCGGGACATCGCCGCTTTCGACTGGTGGATCATGAATGGCGATCGCACGCTCACGGAGTCCGGAGGCAATCCCAATATCCTTTGGTCTGAGAGCAACAAATCGGCCGTGATCATTGACCATAACCTGGCCTTCGATCCTGAAGTAACGCTTCATTCACAGCTGTTAAGCCATGTTTTTTCAGGGTCGCTGGCGGAGATCTGCGATGAACCAACGCTGCAAGCGGGATATCGTTCGAGATTTGCTCAGGCGCTATCCGAGCTGACCAACATCCTTGGTGACATCCCACCCAGGTGGCACTATGTAGACGATTATGAGACGGTTGAAATTGTGCTTTCGACAGCTACCGTGAAAGCTGTTTTGCAAAGACATGAAATGCCGGATTTTTGGAAACGAACATGAACAAGCATGCTGTAAGCTATGCGATAATCCGTTTCCAACCGCATGTTGAGACGGAAGAGTTCGCCAACATCGGGATTGTCCTCGTCGCACCGAGGATGGGCTATCTTGACTTCAGATTGGAAATGAGACGCCACGGGCGAGTGACAGATTTTTTTGATAGCTTGGAGCCAACAGCTATCCGAGCGATCCTCGGAAACTACCATTCGGAGCTAAAGCGCGTCCGAGATCTTGCTGGTCACGCGGGCGATGGCCAAACTCGGTTTGAGTTCGACCTTACCGACAATGCAGAACACCTGTTTCAAGCTCTGACGAAAGATCGTGAGGGCATTATACGTTTCAGCGACGTCCGTTTCGCGATGACCGACAACCCCAAGGACAAGCTCGAAGAGCTGTTTGAATACTATGTCAGACGAAATTTTTCGAGCCCCCTCTATCGCGAGGGGCTCTTGGAACAACATGTCCGGTCGGTTCTCAAGCTGCAAGAGATCAACAAGAATTTCAAGCGGCGAACATTCAATGACGGCGTCTATTCCGCGACATTTCCGTTCGTCGAGATTGTTGACGACAGGGCTGTGAAAATTCTGAAGCCCATCTATCTGGGGCAGAATGATCCGACGCGCATACTCGATCACGGAAACAAATGGCTCTTCACGATCAACAGGCTGAAGCCGCTTCTCCCCCGCAACGTTGTTTTTGCTGTCGAGGGGCCGGCTGAGAAGGCTGCCCAGCAGCGGGCTTTTCAAGAGACACTCAATCTGTTCAAGGCTAGCAATATTCAGGTTGTGGACGCCACAAACAGAAACGAATTGATCCACGCTGCCGAAGCATGACGGCAGCCAAACTTTTCTGATAACACCAATATCGAACACCGCCCGCCGCAGCCCTCCGCGCGCGCATCGCCTCCCCTCATCAAAATCAGGCTTTCAATCCGCTGCGAAATCTGCGAAAGGCCTGTCGTCCGCAAGGACGGGGCGCGGCTGCTATTAGATTTAGAATAGGGCCGGGCGGGCAGATTGACGTCTCTCTCGCTGCTGCGAAAAAACGTGGCCGTCCGATTATATCGGGCATCGCTCGTGTGTGATGATGTCCAGGCGTTGAATATTCATTTGATTTTCTGAGATCTGTCGATTTTTCCCAGCCGTGCTTGCGTCTGTGGTTGATCCGCTCCGCGCAAGCAAGGGGCGTTATTCATCGCATTGCGGATAGCTGGATGAGTGGATATGGACGGACAGGCGGTTGCGGCGGCGGGCGTTGCCTTTGGGCGGGGGGACTATCTCGGTGTTCTTTCGCTTCTGAGCCCCTGGCTGGGAACTTCGACGGATGCGGCTCCGCTTGTGCTTTTGGGGGATGCTCTTGCGCATCTCGGTCTTCCGGGCGAGGCCGCGCAGGTCTTTGAGCGGGCGGCGGCTTGTCCCGGTGCAGACGTCAGTGCTTCCCTCGGCCGCGCCACGGCGCTTTATGTCGAGGCTGGCGATGACGACCGGGCGCAGTTGATCGGCATCAAGCTTCTGGACGTGATGCCTGGTGATACTTCCCTTGCCTATCATCTGGCTTTGTCGTTCCGGCGCACCGGCGACACCGGGCTTGTCCATCTGCTCGTCGAGAGCCTTGCCAAGAGCGGCGATGCCGATCATCTGAAGCTGGCCGGCGAGATTTTAAGCGGCAGCGAGCGCAATCCTCTGGCGCTGACGGTGTTTCGCAAGCTTGCGGCGCTTTTTCCCGATGATCCCTATACGCAGTTCAAGTTCATGTCGGTGGCGCGCGATTTCTGCGATTTTGCGGCGATCGAGACGCTCGAGCAGGCAGATGCCGTTCGATCGGCGAGTGGCGACCTGTCTTTCCTTGCGGGCGAAACGGCCTATTCGAACCTTCTGCACTGTGGCGATGAGCGGCTCAACCGGCTGGCGGCGAACAATCCCGGCCTGACGATCCCCTCGCCCGGCCATAGCCGCCTGAGGCGGATGCGCCAGCATGCGTGGGGCGAGCGGATCCGCCTTGGCTATCTCTCCAGCGATTTCTGGAGCGGACATGCGACGATGCGTCTTTTGCAGAGCGTGCTGGAGGCCCATGACAAAAGCCGTTTCGACGTGACGCTGTTTTGCTATACGCCGGAGCATCACGCAGCCTCGGACGCCAACCGCTCGAAATGGGGGGAGATCGTTACCCTGCACGGTAAAAGCGACGCAGAGGCGGCCGATATCATCCGCCGGCACGATATCGACGTCCTCGTCGATCTCAAAGGCCATACCGGCGGTTCCCGGTCCAACATTCTCAACCAGATGGTAGCGCCGGTTCAGGTGGCCTGGCTTGGTTTTCCCGGCAGCGCCATGCATGTCGATTGCGATTATATTATCGGCGACCGGATCGTGCTGCCAGCAAGCGCCCGGCAGAATTACCACGAGAAATTCTGCCTGCTGCCGGAAAGCTACCAACCGAACGACCCGGTGCATCGCGCCCTCCCAGACGCCACGGACCGGGGCGCGCTCGGCCTGCCGTCAGACCGTTTCGTTTTTGCCGCCTTCAATGCGGGCCGCAAGATTTCGCTTGCAGCGCTCGATCGCTGGGCGCAGATCCTGCACCGTTGCGATCATTCGGTTCTCTGGATGATGATTGATGGCGACCTGGCCCGCAGCAATATGCTTGCGGCTTTCGGCAAGCGCGGGGTGAGCGCGGACAAACTCATCTTTGCATCCGCAACCGGGTACGAGGCTCATATTGCCCGGTTGCAGGCGGCCGATCTCGGGCTTGATACATTCCCCTATAATGGCCACACGACCACTTCGGACAAGCTCTGGGCGGGCCTGCCGGTGATTTCGGTAAAGGGCAGCAATTTTGCCTCACGAGTATCCGAAAGCCTTTTGGGTGCACTGGGCCTGCCGCAGCTGGTGGCCGGGACGCCGGAGGCGTTTGTCGAAATGGCGGTGCAACTCGCGCACAATCCCGGCGAAATTGCCCGCCTGAAGCAGGAAATCTTACGAAACCGGTTCGTATCGCCGCTGTTTGATGCCGAGCGGTTCTGCCGCCATCTGGAACAGGGTCTGTCTATTATGGTGGACCGCGGCCGGGCGAAGCTGCCGCCCGAGCATTTCGAGGTGCCTGCCCTGCCGGTTCGCGCTCACCCGTTTTCGAGCCGGACATAACGTCATCCCAAGTTGCGGATGCGCTTCAGCGTTTTTGTGGATGCCGGACTGATTGCCGGTATAGCGGCACGGCAATCGATGCTAAGGATCGCAGCCATGCTGCGCGCGTGTCTTTCACGACTGCCGCAATCCAACAATCGCTATGGACCTTGTGGCAACGCCTGTACTGTCCGTGCCCGCGAAAAATACTTGAAAGGGCCATCATGGCCGAGAAATTCATTGTCATTCCATATAAGAAGACGCGCGGCGGACTGGCCCCGGGAGAGATGCGCCAGGCATCCAATGCGGCCAGTGCGGAAAAGATTGCCGCAGCCATGGCCGACCGGTTCATCGGGGTCGCAGCCTATGCCGTGGAAGTCGATGAGGAGAGCGGCGATATGACCAGCCCGCGTCTTCTCGTGCAATTCGGGGATATTGCCGAGTTGCCGTCGCCCTGATTTGAGGCGCATAAGGCACGTTTTCGGCATGTTTTGAGCGTAAAAAGCCGCTTTTTTTCGGCAATTTGGCTGGTTTTGCCTGTTTACAGGTCTTTTCAAGGAACATTCGTCTCGCGGCAACGTTTATGTGGCAGTTGCCTTCAACGTTTGCTGGCACAGGCACCATTTCTCGAAAGGATATGTCCGCCATGAATCAACGTTTTGACCCCAGTGAAAACCGCAACGTGAATCCTGCAGCATGGCCGGCCGATCAGGCAGGTCCGCGTATCGATCCGGTGACAGGCGCGCCGGTGAACGATCCGTTGGCCAACCAGCGGCGGCCGGAAGAGCTTGAACCCCGCTCCGGACGCTCCAAGTGGCCGGTGCTGATCATCCTGCTCGCAGGTCTGGTTCTGGCGCTTCTTGTCTGGCTGCCGGCAGAATTGTCGACCGACCAGACAACCGGCACCGCAACACCGCCGCCGGCAACGACGGACCAGATGGCACCGGCTGATACGGCAACGCCGCCGGCCGATACGAGTGCAACGCCGGCAACACCCGGTACTGCAACCACTCCGGATACGAGCGCGACCCCGAACGCGATGCCTATGACCCCGGATACCCAGACGCCGGCCACCGGGACTGATACGCAGACTCCGGCTACGGGCACTGCCCCGGCAACCGGTACGGCTCCGCAGAACTAACATCTGTGGAGGGTTGATATGGATGGCGGAGCTGCAGATGCAGCTCCGCCATTTTTTGTGCCGCGCTCCGCAATTGCTTTCAGCGCCCATCCAATTGAACCAAATGTCACGCCAGCCGTTTCCCTCTCGGTTCCATGACAACGAGGACACGACCATGACCGACAAGACACCGAAGCCCACCGGACGCGAAGACGATTACCGCGATTATGAGGAACGGGACGTCGAGGAGGGCTGGCCCTATGCCGATGCCACGCCGGGATCAGAGACCAAAGTCGGCAACGGCTCCTATGGCGCGGGTGAAGAGAATTTCGATGAAGCCGGAAATCCTGGATTCCAGCGCAGCGACGAAACGGTGATCGAAAGCAAAAACGGGCCGGACCTGTTTGGCGACGAAACCGAGGCCGATGTGGACGATGACGCGCTGGAAGATGTGATTGCCAATGTGCTCGAAGACAGCGACATTGAAACGGCGTCTGTGGAAATCAAGGCGCGCCGGGGTTCGGTGTGGCTGAAGGGTGCGGTTGATACGGCGCAGGAGCGGCGCAAGATCGAATTGCTGATTTATGCGGTGCCCGGTGTCGTCAGCATTCGCAACGATCTGGAAGCAAGCGGCGTCGATGGCGGGATCCCGGCGGATTGGAACGAGTAAGCACAGGGTTGCATCACAATGAGGGATTGTGAGCTTCGTTGACGTGAGGGGATTTGATGCAGAAGGCGGGGACGGGCGCGGCCGGAAGAAAAAAGATTTCCGGCCGGCCGGATAACACACAGACCGATGACAAGGCGACGGCTGACAGCGCCAACGCCGAGAAGGCAACCGCCGCGAAATTTGCGGTTGGGGTTGGCCGTGGAATCGGCGGTGCGCTGCTGTTTGCATTGCCGATGCAGATGACCATGGAAATGTGGGCACTCGGCTTTACCATGGACCGCTGGCGGCTGGTTCTGCTTCTCGTTCTCACCATTCCGCTGTTGATCGGCATTTCCCACCGGATCGGCTTTGAAGAGACGTTTTCCTGGAAGACGGCGATCCGCGACGCGATGATCGCGTTCGGGATCGGCATCTTTACCAGCGCGGTGACGCTGTGCCTGTTCAAGCTTCTGATGGCAGAGATGCCAGCGCAGGAGATTACCGGCAAGATTGCGGTCCAGGCCATTCCGGCCAGCATCGGCGCGCTTCTGGGGCGCAGTCAGCTGGGCAGCGGCAAGGATGACACCGAGGGCGATCAGAAGGACAGCTATGGCAGCGAGCTCTTCATGATGGCGGTCGGCGCACTGTTCCTCAATCTCAACATGGCGCCGACGGAAGAGATGATCCTGATTTCCTACAAGATGACGCCATGGCATGCCTTAGCAACCATCGTCCTATCCATCACGCTCATGCATGCCTTTGTCTACGCGGTGTCCTTCAAGGGCGGCCATGAGCTGTCGGCCGATACGCCGTGGTGGCATGCGTTTGTCCGCTTCACCCTGCCCGGCTATGTGATTGCCCTGCTGATCAGCCTCTACGCGCTCTGGAGTTTCGAGCGGCTGGACGGCGGATCGTTCACGCCGGCGATGATGGCGATGATCGTGCTTGCCTTTCCCGGCGCCATCGGCGCGGCTGCCGCGCGGCTCATTTTATGAGGAACCACCATGGCTGACGCCAAACCGGTCAAATCCAGCAGCCGCATCTCCAACAGCGGCCAGCCCAAGAGCAACGGTGCAAAAAGCAACGTGGTCAAGAGCGGCCCACCCAAGAGCAGCGGGGCCAAGAGCGACGCGGCAAAGAGTGACACGTCCAAAAGCGAGACGTCCAAGAGCCGCACGGTGGGGCGCGGCGCGCATTGGATCGAATGGCTGACCGGCGGAATTTGCGCCCTGCTCGTGGCCGCGATGATCGGCTGGATCAGCTATGATGCTGTCACTTCCGCTGGCGGCGCGCCGCAACTTTCCGTCAGCATTCTCAGCCAGCGGGCGTCTCCGGCAGGTGGCGGTTATGAGGTGTCTTTTACCGTCGAAAACAGGGGCAAGCGGACCGCCGCGTCCGTGCCGGTAAAGGGGGAGGTGCTGAACGGAGATACCGCGATCGAGACGCAGGAGATCACATTTGATTATGTCCCGGCTCAGTCATCCGCGACCGGCACGCTGCTCTTCAAGACCGATCCATCCGCCAACACCTTTACCATCGTCGCGTCGGGCTATACCGATCCGTGATAAACGCCATGCGGTAGAAACATCTGCCGCTCAGACGCGATTTTCAGTGTTGCGGGCGGGCACGGACGACACGGCATTCCATTGAAACTGGCTGCTCGACGGGTCGCCGTCGCCTGGAACCCAGAAGCTTGCCGGTGGCATCGACCGGGCTGCCGGTTTTGACAGAAGCGCCTTGACGGCGCGTTTCGCTTCGGATGCGTTTGAAAACAGACGGCCATCCAGACCCAAGACGCTGAACTTGACAGCGAGAAAGCGAAATCCATTATCCTCGCGCATCAAAGCGCCAACGGCTTCGCCGCCGAACTCTATAACTTGTTTCTGCATTGAAATACTGCTCCCGCCGCCGTTTATCACGGCGGTCATTTCCATTCGCTGCGCATGGCACAGCCGACCGAGCCCTCGCCTTCAGCCAACCCATATAACGGACGAGCTTGACGTTTGTTCCGGGGTTCCGGAAATTTATTGTAATAAAACTTGAGGAGTGAGGCTGACCGGAAATACCTCCCGGCGCCGGGCCGCTGGCAAAGCCCATCCCGGCATTCGGTGGAGCATTTGGGAAATCATGCGTTTCACCAACTCTCCGTCATCTCTGTGCTTGTCACAGAGATCCAGTCAACTCAAGTCCTTCAGCTGAAATAGTCTTTTGACCCGACGGACGTCGGGTCGCTGGATCCCCGCCACAAGGGCGAGGATGACGGAGAGTGGGGTAATTGCTCTCGTCAAACCAGCTTGTTCAGAATTTGTCGGCAATCAAGGCGCCGGGGATCGCTCCCGGCGCCCGTTTTCGTCAGGCCAGGAAACGGTCCGGCCGGAACGGCTTGATATCGATCACGGTCTTTTCGCCGGTCATCTTTTCGGCGAGCGCACGGCCGGTCACCGGGCCAAGCGTCATGCCGTGATGGGCGTGGCCGAAGGCAAACCAGAGGCCTTCGTGACGCGGCGCCTTGCCGATGATCGGCATCATATCCGGCGTGCACGGCCGCGCGCCCATCCACGGTTCCTCATCGCGGCGCTCCGCCAACGGAAAGAATTCGCGCGCGACGCGTTCGGCCCGCGTCAGTTGAACGGGGGTTTTCGGCGCATCGCGATTGGCGAATTCTGCGCCCGTGGTCAGGCGGATGCCGCGCAGCATCGGCGCCAGGAAATAGCCCTTTTCGGCGTCGAGCACCCAGTTGTTCAGCTGTGCGCCGTCCGCCATGCCGTAATGCATGTGATAGCCGCGCTTGACGGCCAGCGGGAAACGGTAGCCGAGTTTTTTCGTGACCGTGTCGGCCCAGGGACCGAGCGCCACGACGACTTCCTTGGCTTCCAGCGGCCCTTCCGGCGTTGCAACGCGCCAGCCCGGACCTTCGAGAATATGTTCGAGCGTTGCCGCATCACCGGACACCAGGCGGCCGCCGAGCGACTGGAAATAGGCGAGATACGCCTTGTTCAGGCTGTGCGGATCGCGGATCGACCAGGGATCGGTCCAGCGCAGGCCGCCGGTCAGGTCGGCACGGATGGATGGCTCCATCACCTTCAGCTCGCTGCTCGACAGCTTCTGGTGATTGACGCCGAAAGTCGAGGAGAGCTTTTCCGCTTCCTTATAGGCCGCGTCGCGCGCCGCTTCGCTGCGGAACACTTTCATCCAGCCATCCTTGCGGATGAGATCGCCGGCGCCCGACGCATTGATGAGGTCTGCATGTTCGGCGATCGAATTTTCGATCAGCGGCGCATACATGGACGCGATATTCTGATGCTGGGTGAAACCCGAATTCCACCAGTAGCGGATCAGAAACGGCACAAGGCCCGGCAGCGCACGGAAATGATAATGAGCGTCGATCGTGTTGTTCAGCGCATAGCGGAACAGTGCACCGAAATCATGCGGGAAACCATAGGGAAAGACGCCTTCGCGCTGGATCAGGCCGGCATTGCCATAGGAGGTTTCCTCGCCGGCACCGCGGCGGTCGAGCAGCACCACGGACTTGCCCCGCCGCGCCAGATGGATGGCCGTCGACAGGCCGACTATGCCTGCGCCCAAAACAACGACGTCTGTCTTCATATCCTGTTCCCTGTTCTGCTTTGCGCTTATTTCTTCAGTCTGTTCATGATCTGCTCGAGGAACCCGAGCATCAGTGCCGAAACCACGAAGGCGATGTGAATGATGGTCGCCCACATCAGATGCTCGCCTGTATAGCTCTGCACGTTGAGGAAAATCTGCAGGAGATGGATGGACGAGATCGCGACGATCGACGATGCCACCTTGATCTTCAGACTGCCTGAATCCAGCTTGCCCAGGAACGACACCTCGGCATCGGCTTCATCGAAACGGCTGACGAAATTTTCATAGCCGGAGATCATCACCATGACGATGAGGCTGGCAACGAGCGCCGCATCGATGAGGCCGAGCATCGCCAGGATCATGTCGGATTCATCATAGGTGAAGACCATGATGGCGACCTTGTAGAACTTAAACACGAAGGACACGGCATAGAGCGCCAGGGCCGCAACCAGGCCGAGGTAAAAGACCACGAGGAGCCAGCGGCTCGACAGGATGATCCTTTCAACGATGAGTTCCAGCGATTTCATGCGTAGTACGGCTCCGGACTTGTGCAGTTGCGAGATGGTCCGGTCATGCATAGCCAAGCCCATTGCCTTCGGCAAGACGGCAAGCAGCGCGAGCTAGGGAGAGATCCTCAAACGCGCGAAGGGCCTAAACGCGCAAAGGGCCCAAACGCCAAAAGGGAGCGATGCTTTCGCATCGCTCCCTTCGTTCACGCACTCACCCGAGATGGGGTCAGGTGCGGCGCATCAGGCCAGCCACCAGCGAGATGACCAGGAAGGCAAGGAACAGGAAGAACAGAATCTGCGCGATACCGGCAGAAGCGCCTGCAATACCACCAAAGCCCAACACGCCGGCAATGATGGCAACAACGAGGAAGACGAGAGCGTAGTACAGCATGAGAAATTCTCCTTGGTTTCAATCATTGCTGAATAAACGCCGGGCGGGTACTTTTGTTCCGTGGAAAAAGGCGCTGGAGACATTGCGTCTCATTTTATCTCTTCATCAAACCCGTCATCAACACTGGAAACGGATCGTTAACCATGGCGCAAGAGATTGCCCCAATTTGACACGGTTTGGCCACGTATTTCTCGGAACATTAGCAAGGCAGGGAACGTTGTGAAGGCATATACCTCATGCGAGATAGTAAAATGACCGTATCAACAACGAATATCGTGAAATCTGCCTCGGCTGCGGTGCAAATGCCCAATAAAGGCCGCGACATAAATCTGCATATCGGTTCGACCCTACGCGATCTTTACTTCGCGGAAAACCCGCCGGCCACGGACGGCACATTGTCTGATCTTCTCGATGATCTTGAGGCGGCGGAAAGCCGGGCTCGGAAAAAAGCGGGCAATTGAGACCTGCAGTGAAGACGAAACAAAAATATGGCGGCCATGGGCCGCTTTTTTTGTGCCTACGTGAAGAAGTCAATGAAAAAACCGGCGCCAATCGACGCCGGTTTTTTTAAGCATAGTCGTTAGTTTGCGGGCGCGGCCAGAACGATGCCGCGCGGATTGGCCTTATAGGCTTCTGCGTCATAGGCGGCCTGTGTTTCCATCTGTTCCTTGGTGAAAGGCGAGTAGATGGTCATCGTGCCCTTGGCATCGGCCATCACCTGAACACTCTGCGCGCTCATCGCCACCGGCTTCTGGCCAATGCCGAGGAAGCCGCCGACATCGATGACATAGGCTTCGACCTTGCCGTTCTTGTCGAGAAGTACATCGCCGATTTCGCCGACCTTGGTATCGTCGGCAACCTTGACCTCGGTGCCGATCAACTTTTCTGCGCTGATCAAGGACGGATCGACCAACTTCATTTCATCCGCTGGCGGCAGATCCGGGTCGGTCATTTCCGGCGTGGTGCCGGTGGCCGGCGGGATGGCTTCGGCCGCTTCGTCAGTGATGACGGGGGCCGTGGCCGATGCAGCCGTGTTATCGGCTTCCGGTGCCGTTGCCGCGACGCCATCTGCGATGGCCGAGCGCTCGAATTCCGGAGCGGCCTGCAGCTCTTCCTTGGTAGCCGAAATCACGATGATACGCTGCCCATCCCGATCGGACCAGGAGACACGGTCGAAACTGACCGCCACATCTTTCTCGCCGATGCCGAGAAAGCCACCGACGCCGACAACCAGCGCCTCGGCGCCGCCATCGGCATTGATGACGACATCATTGACATCGCCGATCGCCTCACCCTGTTCGTCGGCGCCGGTATAAACCGTCTTACCCAGCACGGACGTGGCCAGCACCTGTTCCGGCGACGCCGAGAAATAACCGGCCGGACCCTTGGCAGCCTTTGTGCCGGTGCTTGTCGCAGGGGTGCCATCAGCATTGATGGCGCCTTCCTGCGCCCATGCGCCGGTGGCCAAAAGTGCCGCAAGCGCGGTCGTCGCCATAAGAGTGCGGATCATTGTTGAACTCCTTCGTGGAAATTAGGGAGACGCCTGTGGCGGCTGAAAAGCCGGGGTTCAGCCGGCTGTGATTGCTCCTCAGAACGAACCGGCGCCGATTTTGTTCCCTATTGTCACCGCCTGCCGGCCTGGCCGGACGCAAAAACGGCACCCGGTTTTCGCAAACCGGATGCCGCTTCAAACCTCTTGAACCAGTACAGATCAGTGGCGTGACCATTCGTCGATCTGGCGCTCGGCCTCTTCCTTCTCGACGCCGTAATGGGCCTGGATCTTGCCAGCCAATTCCTGACGGCGGCCGTTGATCACGTCGAGATCGTCGTCTGTCAGCTTGCCCCATTGGGTCTGGGCCTTGCCGCGATATTCCTTCCACTTGCCTTCGATCATATCCCAGTTCATGGCATTCTCCTTACGTTGGGTTTGACTATGTTAATTGCTGATGACGCTCTGACGGCCCGTTTTACCGGCAACGAGAACAGGTGCAGCGGGCTCATCGAAGGTGACCTGGACGTCGAGCTCGTTGGCTGGCGTGATCGCCCATGTGATCGTTGCATCCTCGATGTAAAGAGCAGGATCGATCGCAGCACATTTGCCGTAGATGACCTTATAACGGTCGCGCGCATCGTTCACGGCTGGCTGCAAAAGCGCCTGGCATTCCTCGGCCGTCTCAAAGCCGACCGCCGGTGCTGGCAATTCCTTGCATTCGACATTGCCCTGGGTGCACCCGATAAGCATCATGATTGCTGCGATATGTTCCATCGTCGTGCTCCCTGCACAATGTTGCAGAACGTGGGAATTACTTTGCAGAACGTGGCAGGGAAACGGCGGCAATGGCCGGGAAGTTCCGGAAATTTTGACGGGAACTTTTTAGCGGCAGCTTGCGTTTCACCAACGCGTCAAGGAGCGCCTGGCGTGAATTGGTGAACCCGGATACCCGCAACGGCTTTTTCGCCGTGCCCGCCCAGACAACCCAAATCTCCAAGGCATGCCTTGCTGACACAGCGAAGGAAATGCCATTCATGTTGCGTCCGCCCTCTCCCCATTGGCTTTGCGAGGATCCCGGCATCAAAACCGTGCTGATCCACGGCATGGTCATGTCGCCGGCGTTCTGGTGCAGTTTTGCACCAAGCATCGTGCGCGAGGGCCGCGCCGCTGCCTATCCATTGCCGGGGCACAGCCCGTGGACGCTTGATGGTCTTGCCGGGTGCCTCACGACAAAAGCCATCGTCGATGCCTATGCCGAGGCGATCGAGCGGGATTTCGATGGCGAGCCGGTGACCCTGATTGGCCATTCGACAGGTGGCTTCGTCTCTCTCCTGCTTGCCCGGCATCGCCCGGATCTGGTCAGCAACGTGATCCTGATGGGCGCTTTTGCCTGCGGGCGGTTTGAGGGACAGGAGCGGATGGCATCGCGCATCCTGCGGCTTCCCGTTCTGGGACGGCATCTTTTCACCCGGCTTTTTGCCCGCTGGATTGCCACCCGCGAGACTTTCCGCTTCGGTTCGCTCGAATGCGTGTTCGACAAGGCCGCCGGCTGGGAAACCGAGGAGACCATCGCCACGATGGAAGAGGTCCGCGCGCATTTGTTGAAGTCGCAGGCGGCGGAGATTGCGGCTTTCGTCTCCTGGATGTCGCGCACGTCCGTCATCAACGAACTCCCCTTGATTGACGTGCCGGTCCTCAACATTATCGGCGGCCGCGATGCGATCGTGCCGCCATTGCACCAGATCCATCTCTCCGGACGGCTGCCGCGCGTCCATACGGTCATTCTCGACAAGGTCGGCCATCTGCCGATGGCCGAGGCCCGCGACAAGGTTGACCAACTGATCGGGGCGTTTCTCCTCTTCGGCCCGCTGACCGCAAACCGTAAGAAAACCATTACTAAAGAGGCCGTGATCGCGCCTTGCCACAATGCGCTGCCGCTCAGCCTTTAAATGAACACAACACGCGGGAACAAATTCGCGTGAGCAACGTTACCGCAGCAGACCCGTGACCCGCACGGCCAGAACCCGAAGAGGAATAATCATGCTCGGTACAATTCTCCTAATTGTCTTGGTGCTCTTGCTAATCGGCGCGCTGCCGAATTGGGGCCACAGCCGCAATTGGGGCTATGGGCCGTCCGGCGGCCTCGGGCTGGTTGTTGTGATACTTCTCATCCTCGTGTTGATGGGCCGCATCTAATCTGCCGTAACTTTGCTTTCGTTCATCAACAGCCTTAAAAAGGAACCAGTCATGAAAAAGATCCTTCTTGCCGTCGCGCTCATTCTTCCTCTCGCCGCCTGCTCGCAGACGGAAAAGGGTGCCGGCATCGGCGCCGCATCCGGCGCCATCATCGGTGGCGTAGCGACCGGCAATGTCCGTGGCGCAGCTGTTGGTGCTGCCGTCGGTGGTGTGGCTGGCGCCTTGATCGGCAATGCCAATGAGCCGGGCCGTTGCGTCTACCGCGACCGTTATGGCCGCCGCTACACGGCAGCTTGCTGATCCCTCAGCGCTCTTAAAACAGGAAAACGGGCCTCGGCCCGTTTTTTTGTGTCTTGCTCACAGCAGTTGATGCCAGAATGTTTCACGCATCAGTCCGAAATTTTGCCGAGCCTTTCGGCCTGGTCGAGTTTTTCCAGGAGGTCGAGGAAGGTATCGGGAATTGGCTCCTGCTCGACGGAACTGTAAAGCGCCTTCAGCTTTGAGGCGATCTGGCCATTGGGATCTGTCGCCCCCACTGCCGCTTTCCTGCCCATACCGGCACGCGGTTGATTTTCCGGTATGTCCGTCATAGTCTGTCTCACTCCAAAATCCGCGTCGGCAATCGCCCCGCAGCACTGCTTCCACGTCCAATTCAATACATCAAAAACATTGCCATAGTCCGAACTTATGTCGGGTTTCCTTGAAACCGACACACAATTCGTTCAACACGGAAACTTCCCTTCAACCTTAAAACATGATCAAACCAATGCCATGTTTCGCCATGCGATAGCATCAGGCACCGGTGAAAATTCGGCGCCATCATACTGAAGGAAGTCATAAATGTCACTTTCCATGCGGATCGCAGCCCATCTTCCCTATCTGCGCCGTTTCTCCCGTGCCGTTACCGGATCGCAAACCTCAGGCGACGCCTATGTCGCCGCCGTTCTGGAAGCGTTGATCGCCGACATCACGCTTTTCCCGCAAGGGTCCAACGACCGGGTCAATCTGTTTAAATTGTTCTGCTCGATCTTCGATACGCTGAGCATCGACCTGCCGGAAACACCATCGCCGTTTGGCTGGGAAGCGCGTGCCGCCGCCAATCTTTCGGTGATTGCGCCGGCAGCCCGCAAGGCGTTTCTGCTCGTTTCCGTCGAGGGCTTCTCGCCGGAGGAAACGGCCGAAATTCTCGGTGTTTCAGACATTGAAACCGCAAATCTGTTGCGCGAGGCATCCGAGGATATTTCCCGCCAGGTCGCCACCGAAATCCTGATCATCGAGGACGAACCGCTGATCGCCATGGATATCGAGGACATGGTGCTGAGCCTTGGCCATAAGGTAGCGGGCGTCGCCAGAACGCATGGCGAAGCGATCACGCTGTTTGAAAAGACCGAGCCGAAGATGATCCTTGCCGATATCCAGCTTGCAGATGGCAGCTCGGGCATCGACGCCGTCAACGAGATCCTGAAAAGCGCGACGATCCCGGTGATTTTCATCACCGCGTTTCCGGAGCGCCTGTTGACCGGCACCAAACCGGAGCCGGCCTTTCTGGTGACCAAGCCGTTCAATCCGGAAATGGTCAAGGCCCTGATCAGCCAGGCGCTGTTCTTCGACGACAACGCGCGCTCCGGCAAACGCTGAGCATTGCCGCTATTGTCCCGGGGATGGCCGGTCGATGGCGAAGGCTTCGAACCAGCCTTCCCGCTGACCGGCGCAAAGCTGCGCGAGAATGCGCGATGCCATGAAGGAAAAGGTGATCCCGTTGCCGCCGTAGCCGTAAGCCGCAAGGATGCGCGGCATGCGGGGGACTGCGCCGATCAGCGGCAAACCGTCATCCGTCTCGCCGAACGCGCCGGACCAGGAGAAATCGATGACCGGATTGGCTGATGGCCACAGCTTGACGAGGTCATCGACCAGCTTTTCCGATTTCTCCGGCATTTTGCTGTCGCGGGCCTGCGGATCAACCGTCTCGTCGTCGCCACCGCCGATGATGATGCGTCCGTCCCTAGTGGTGCGGGCATAATTGTAGGTTTCCGAGGCTTCCCAGATCAGTTCGCCGCCGGGCCAGAGCGTGCCTTCCCGTTGCGGCACGGTGGCAATCGCCCAGCTCGATACTGTTTTGTGCAGGTCGCTGCGGACGAAATCGGGCATGACATACCCCGTTGCCAGGATCACATGCCGCGCCTCGATGACGAAGGGGCTGTCGGTCTCGACCGTCACCGAGCCCGGTGCATCATGGTAGGCGGTTACCATGGCATCGACCAGCCGCGCGCCGCGCGTCTGCGCATCCCTCAAAAGGCCCCAGGATAACAGGATCGGATCGGCATCGGCGGAGCCCGGCGACACGATTGCCGCTGCCCGGTCGATACGGAAGCGGGACAAAAGGTCCTTGTGATCGAGGAGCAGGCCGGGCAAACCGGCGCGTTCGCGCAGCAGATGCTCGTCGCGCAGGGCCGAGGGGCCAGCTTCGCCTGCCGCAAGGAAAAGGGTGGACCGGGGCCGGAAGGCACAATCGAAACCCAATCCTTCCACCAGGCCGGAAAGCCCCTGAACAGCTGCGACGCTGTGCCGGTAGAGTTCGGCTGCCCGGTCAAAACCGTAGAATTCGGTCAGTTCCCCCAGCGTGCAATCGATCTCCCATTGCAGCATGGCGGTGCTTGCAGCTGTGCTGCCAAGCCCCGGCTGCTCGCGATCGACGATCGTCACATCCACGCCACGGGCGGCAAGATGTTGCGCGGCCAGCGATCCCGTGATGCCGCCGCCGACAACGAGAACGTCTGTCTTGATGCTTTGCGTGAGAGGTGGGTTGCGGGGTGGGCGCTGGCCGCCTCCCCAGGGAGACCGGCCGCCATGAAGATCGGCCTGGACCGTATCGAACGTATCGAGCATTGGGGTCATGCGTCTGCTTTCAGTTGCCTTATGCCGGAGCGGCCGGGACCGTTACTCATATCCTCAGCCACCTGTATCCTCACCCAGGCAACTGGCGCTCCGGCGGCTGGGTGCGGACTTCGTTGAAGATGGTCATGGCGATGAGCGAGAGCGGCATGGCCAGCATGGCGCCGACCGCACCCCACATCCAGGTCCAGAAAATGATCGCGATGAAAATCAGGAAGGGATTGATCTCCAGCCGGTGGCCGAGAATGGCTGGTGTCACCAGGTTTTCCATCACCAGATGCAGGATGAAGAAGGCGGCGGCTGGAGCCAGCGCCAGCAGGAGCGCATCGTGGGTCATCAGGCCGGCGGCGAGAAGCGCCACGGTCATGATGGTCACGCCGAGATAGGGAATGAAACTGGAGACAAAGGCGAACAGCCCCCAGAGCGGCGCCATCGTCAAACCGCCGACAAAGGCGATCGCAGCGGTGATGGTGCCGAGAACGAGATAGATCAGGCTCGCGGTCGAGAAGTAAAACCCCACGGCGTTTTCGGTGGCATTCATGATGCGGATTGCGGCAAGCCTCCGGTCGCGGGTGGCAAACGCAAGGATGATGGTCTTGCGCAGATGGCCGCGGCCGACAAGGAACAGTCCGAGTGCGGCCATGAAGATCAGCGTCTGGATAAAGGCGGGCGTGACGCCGGCGGCAACCAGGCCGAGCATGGTGCCGGCATTTTGAATGGCCACATCGGTGACGGCTTTTTCATCCGTTCCGGCGATCACCACCTTTGCCCATTCGAACCGCTGGATATAGGGCAGCACCCGCTCGATCGCCCGCTCCAGAATGCCCGGAGCCTGGCCGGCAACCGACGTTAAAGGCTCGACCAGGGCATTGATCAGAAAGAACAGGCCGACAATGAATATTGCGGCCAACAGCAGCCCACCCAAGGCAGGCGGCAATCCGAGATGCGCCAGGCGGTCGGCAGCCAGACCAAGCACCATGCCGATGACAATCGCCAGCGTGACCGGCATCAGGATCGATTCCATCAGGTAAATCACGGCGGACGCAAAGATGACGAATGTGCCGACGATGCTCCAGGCAACGATCAGGTCAAGCCCGGTTTTCGGCGATGTCTCGGGGATATCCGCCGCCTCCACCTGTGCCTCCAGTTCCGCAAGCTTCCGCTTCCTGAAAGCTCCACTCCCCGTCAAGGCAGCACCCATGTTCCGGCTCTCCATGTGCCCCGCCAAGGGCGCACAGGCAGCCTGACGGGCGAATAAGATCGATGTGCGGAAAACACCGGAGCAGAGGCAGCGCCGGTGTGTAACGGCAACTAACGCAGTGCTTGTGAAAAAGTTCCGGTCGCGGAGATGTCACCAGAACAAGCCATTGCCGCCTTGCGGCTTGCATACTGGTGAGGCGGTAGATGAATTTGGCATGACATTGACGGGCGGTGGAAAAGGCGAAGGGCCTTTCTAGATCGCGGCTTTGATCGGTAGGCGCGTCGGGTACCCACCCACTCTGCTGCCCGCCTGATCAAATTGGCGGGAGCGAACTTTCAAACGAAACGTCGGGTCTTCCAAGCAACAATTGCTGGGAATTTCCTCCCCATCGCCAAACCTGGCGTCAGTAGCGTTCCGGCGGGAAAACGTGAAGCGTGAGAGAAAACAGGCCAAGGCCCAGGATCACCACGATCAATGTGTTGGCAATGTCTTCCGACGTCGCGGGCAGGATGCCGAGACCGATAACGGCGGCAGCGAGCAGGAACAGGCAAAGCCTTGGCAACCAGTACAGCATGGCACATTCCTTTATAGTTGGCCTTGAAACCGGCCTTGATGTCGGAAAGCATTCCCATTGGGATGCGCAGTTTAACGCGGCTTGAGCCGAATGGTTCCATAGCCTTGCGTCGATGCCGCCACGAACCTTGGGCGTAGCGCCATCACCCGATGTTCAACTAATCCGGTTTCCGGGTGATCCAATTGCCGGGTGCCGCGTATCGAAGGCAAAGCGATGGAGACTGCGATGCGGAAAATTGCAATTGTCACTCTTGGCGTCATGATCTCCAGCCTTGCGGCGGCGGCGCAGACCACGCAGATGAAGGAAGCGGATATTCGCGGCCAGATCATCGGCAAGACCATCTATCTGGCAGCACCGATGGGCGGCGAATTCCCCCTCAACTATCACCCCTCCGGCGAGGTCGATGGCAGCGGCAAGGCGCTGGGACTGGGAAAATTCATCCAGCCCACCGATACGGGCCGCTGGTGGATCAAGTCGGACAAGCTCTGCCAGCAATTCAAGGTCTGGTATGACGGGTCGCCCATGTGTTTCGACCTGACGGAAACTGGTGAAGGCAAGGTCAAATGGGTGCGCGACAACGGCGACACCGGCACGGCGCGCATCGGGAACTGACAGAGTGGCATGAAAAAGCCGGCGCCCTTGGAAGGACGCCGGCTTTTCCGTTTTCCATGGCCCTCTTAGAGAGCCGCGATGACGATGACTTCGACGAGATAGTCCGGGGTCGCGAGCTTGGCTTCGCCGGTGGCGCGGGCCGGTGTGTTGCCCTGCGAGGCCCAGCCATCCCAGACGGCGTTCATCTTGGGGAAATCGACCATGTCGGCCAGCCAGATGGTTGCCGACAGGATACGGGACTTGTCTGTGCCAGCCTCAGCCAACAGACGATCGACCGAAGCCAGAGCCTGCTTGGTCTGCTCGGTCACATCGGAACCGGCCTCGCCAACCTGGCCGGCGAGATAGACGGTACCATTGTGCACAACGGCCTGGCTCATGCGCGGACCGGTTTCGAAGCGTTTGATTTCCATCTTGATATTCCTCGTAGAATGCGGCGGGCCGCATGTGAATTGTGGTGACGCAGGCGCTTTACCGCAGATTTCCGGTCAGTGGAACCATGATCGCGCGATTGCCGCAACCGATGGGGTTCAAGCTGCGTTTTTTCGGGCAAGCCTTGCCTTGATGCTGTCGACATCGGCGCGCGGCGTCGCGGCAAACAGCGTCTTGGTATAGTTGTGCTTGGGGTCGGTAAAGACCTCCTCGCGGCTGCCATATTCGACTGCTTCGCCGTAATACATCACCATCACGTCATCAGCGATGTAGCGCACCACCGACAGGTCGTGGCTGATGAAGACATAGGTCAGCTGAAACTCGTCCTGCAGGTCGGCGAGCAGGTTGAGAACCTGAGCCTGCACCGACAGGTCGAGCGCCGACACCGGCTCGTCGAGCACCAGAAGCCGCGGGTTGAGCATCAGCGCGCGGGCGATCGCCACGCGCTGACGCTGGCCGCCGGAAAACATGTGCGGATAGCGGCCGTAATGTTTTTCCTCAAGACCCACCTTCTTCAACATGGCCATTGCCTTGTCGCGGCGGTCGTCTGCTTTCATATTGGTGTTGATGATCAGCGGCTCAGTGAGGATTTCGCCGATCTTCTTGCGCGGGTTCAGCGTGCCATAGGGGTTCTGGAAGACGATCTGCACCTTTTGGCGCATTTCCGGCGTCAGCCGTTCCTTGGCGATATCGACCTTGTTGCCATCGATCAGCATGTCGCCGGAGGTTGCCGGGTCGATCATGGTGACGATGCGGGCAAGCGTCGATTTTCCGCAGCCGCTTTCGCCGACGATGGCCAGCGTCTTGCCCTGATCGACGGCAAAGCTCACGCCCTTGACGGCGTGAACGGTCTTGGCCTTTTTGAAGAGACTGCCGGGGATGTGGTAATCGCGGGTGAGGTTTCTGGCTTCGAGAACATGGGTCATCGAACAGCTCCTGCAAAGATCTGGTCGTCGCTGAGGAATTCCGCGATCGTGGGAAGGCGGTCGCCGGTGGCATTGTCGGGAAGGGCCGACAGAAGCGCGCGGGTATATTCGCTCTTCGGAGATTCAAACAGCGAGAGCACGTCGGCCTCCTCGATCTTGCGGCCCTTGTACTGGACGATGACGCGATCGGCGGTTTCTGCCACCACACCCATATTATGGGTGATGATGATCAGGCCCATGCCGTGTTCGGCCTGCAGCCGCATCAGGAGATCGAGGATCTGCTTCTGGATGGTGACGTCGAGGGCCGTCGTCGGCTCGTCGGCGATCAGGAGCTTTGGATTGCATGACAGCGCAATCGCGATCATCACGCGCTGGCACTGGCCGCCCGACATCTGGTGGGGAAAATGTCCCAGGCGCTCGGCGGGATTGGGAATGCCGACCAGGTCGAACAGTTCGATGGCGCGGGCCCGGCGCGCCGCCTTGTCGAGGCCGAGGTGAATGCGCAGCACTTCCTCGATCTGGAAGCCGACGGTGAAGCACGGGTTGAGACTGGCGACCGGCTCCTGGAAGATCATGGCAATGTCCTTGCCGACGATCTTGCGGCGGTCCGACGGCGACAGGCCGAGCAGATCGATGCCATTGAACTGCAGCTTGTCGGCGGTGACCTTGGCCGTCCAGGGCAAGAGGCCCATGGCCGCCAGCATCGAGACGGATTTGCCCGAGCCGGATTCACCGACGATCGCCAGCACTTCGCCGGCATTGACCTTCATCGAGACGCCATCGACCGCACGGAAAGGCCCGGCAGCCGTCTGGAATTCGACGACGAGATTTTCGATTTCGAAAAGCGACATCATGACCTCTTCAACTTCGGATCAAGCGCATCGCGCAGGCCGTCGCCCATCAGGTTGATGGCAATGACGGTGATGAGAATGGCAAGACCGGGGAAGGTCACGACCCACCAGGCGCGCTGGATGAACTCGCGGGCCTCGGCCAGCATCGTGCCCCATTCCGGCGTCGGCGGCTGAGCGCCCATGCCTAGGAAACCAAGTGCTGCCGCATCGAGGATCGCCGCCGAGAAGGCGAGCGTCGCCTGGACGATCAAGGGTGCGAGGCAATTGGGCAGGATGGTGAGGAACATCAGCCGCAGGGTGCCGGCACCGGCGACCCGCGAGGCAATGACATAATCCTTGGTGCGTTCCGACATGACGGCGGCACGCGTCAGCCGCACGAAATGCGGCAGGTTGACCAGCGAGATCGCGATCATCGCATTGACCAGGCCCGGCCCCAGAACGGCGACCAGCACGAGCGCCAGAAGCAGCGACGGGAAGGCCAGGATAATATCCATGACGCGCATGATGATCGTATCGGTGCGGCCGCGGAAATAGCCGGCGACGAGGCCGACGAGCACGCCGGAGATGACCGACAGCGTCACGACGACAAGGCCGATGAACAGCGAGAAACGGGCACCGTAGATCAGGCGCGACAGGATATCGCGGCCGACGGCATCGGTTCCAAGAAAGTAGGTCCACTGCCCGCCCTGCGTCCAGCCGGGCGGCAACAGAAGCACATCGCGGTTCTGGATGCTGGGGCTATGCGGCGCGACGAAGGCCGCAAAGACAGCGACGAACAGGATGATCAGGAAGATCGCCAGCCCCATGACCGCGCCCTTGTTGCGCGAGAAATAGAACCAGAATTCGGCAAAGCCGGTCTGCGGCTTGGCAATTTTAATTTCAGCGACAGCCATCAGACCCTCCTAATGCCGGATACGCGGATTGATGAAGCCGTAAAGCACATCAACGATGAGGTTGATGATCATGATCATGGCGGCGATCAGCATCAGCCCGCCCTGCACGACCTGATAGTCCCGCTTGAACACGGAATCGACCATCCATTTGCCGATGCCCGGCCAAGAGAAGATCGTTTCCGTCAGGATCGCGCCGGCAAGCAGCACGCCGACCTGCAGGCCGATCGTGGTGATGACCGGGATCAGCGCGTTGCGCAGCGCATGCACGCCGATGACCCGGAATGGCGAAAGGCCCTTGGAACGGGCGGTGCGGACATAATCCTCGCCGAGCACTTCCAGCATGGCCGAGCGCGTCTGGCGGGCAATGACCGCAAGCGGAATGGTGGCAAGCACGACGGTGGGCAGGATCAGATAGCTGACGGCCGATCTGAACGCGCCCGCCTGCCCCGAGATCAGGCTGTCGATCAGCATGAAGCCGGTGACCTGCGGGAAGAAATACATCATCGAGATGCGTCCCGAGACCGGCGTCCAGCCGAGATAGCCGGAAAAGAAGATGATGAGAAGCAGGCCCCACCAGAAGATCGGCATGGAATAACCGATGAGGGCGACGCCCATCAGCGATTGATCGAGCCAGGTCCCCCGCTTGACTGCGGCGACCACGCCGGCGGGAATGCCGAGCAGCACGGCCACGATGATGGCACAGAGCGACAGCTCCAGCGTTGCCGGGAAAAGGTTCAAGAAATCGTCGAGAACCGGACGCTTGGTGACGATGGATGAGCCGAAGTCACCCGTCACGAGACCGCCGAGATAATCGAAATATTGCACATACATCGGCCGGTCGAGTCCGAGCTGGTGCATGAGTTCGGTGTGGCGTTCCGGAGCCATGACGCGCTCACCCGACATCAACATGACGGGATCGCCCGGCAGAAGTCGAATGAAGGAGAACGCGATCAGCGACACCCCGAGGAACGTGGGTATCAGGACGGCGAGCCGTCCGAAGATAAAGCGCAACATGGGAGCCAATCCCTTCTTTCTTTGAAAAACCGACGGCCCGAATGTCTTCGAGCCGCCGGCCATTGCACGCTCTTTGCGGCGTGCCTTTGTTTTTTCAGCCGATCTTATTCGGCGATGTCAACGCCTTCGAAGACGAAGTCGCCGAGCGGGGACTGGACGAAGCCGGACACCTTCTTGCTCATCGGAACGACGGCGAGCGAGTGGTCGAGCGTGTTCCAGGGCGCTTCCTTCTTGAAGACGAGCTGTGCTTCTTCATAGAGCTTCGTGCGCTCGGCAACGTCGGACGTTTCCTTCGCCTTCGTTACCAGATCGTCGAACTCCTTGTTGCACCACTGCGCACGGTTGTTACCGCCGACAGCGTCGCAACCGAGCAGCGTGTCCAGGAAGTTGTCCGGATCGCCATTGTCGCCGGTCCAGCCGAGGATGGCCGCACCGTCGCGGTCCTTGGCAGAGGAGAGCTTCAGATATTCGGCCCATTCGTAGGAGACGATTTCAGCGGTGACGCCGATCTTGGCGAGGTCGGACTGCATCAGTTCAGCTGCACGGCGGGCGTTCAGCATGTAGGGACGCGCAACCGGCATTGCCCAGATCTTCATCTTCAGATCCTTGACGCCAGCGTCTTCAAGCATCTTCTTGGCGACTTCCGGATCGTACTTGTCGTCTTCGACCTTGTCGTTATAGGACCACATTGTCGGCGGGATCGGGTTCTTGGCAACCGTTGCGGCACCCTGGAACACGGCATCGACGATGGCCTGCTTGTTGACAGCCATGTTGAGGGCCTTGCGGACTTCAACCTTGTCGAACGGTGCAACGAGCGTGTTGTAGGCAAGGTAGGAAACGTTGAGGCCGGCCTGTTCGGAAATGTTCAGGTTCGGATCAGCCTTCAGTTCGGCAACGTCGGCGGCGTTCGGGTAGGACATCAGGTGGCATTCGCCAGCCTTCAGCTTCTGGGCGCGAACGGCGGCATCCGTGGTGATCGCGAAAACCAGATCGTCGATCTTCTGCTTGCCACCCCAGTAGTCGGGGTTTGCCTTGTAGCGGATGGCGGCATCCGGCTGATAGGCGACGAACGTGAACGGACCCGTGCCGAGCGGCTGCTGGTTCATCAGTTCCATCTTGCCGTCAGCCTGAAGCTTGTCGGCATATTCCTTCGACAGGATCGAGATGAAGGGCATGCCGAGATTGGCCAGCAACGGCGCTTCCGGACGCTTCAGCACGATCTTGACCGTCAGGTCATCGACCTTTTCAACCTTTTCGAGCAGGTCCGGCAGGCCCATGCCGGAGAAATATTCCCAGGACGCGCCGGGAACATACTTGTTCCAGGCATTGTCGGCCTTGTACTGGCGCTCGAACGAGAAGATGACGTCGTCGGCGTTCAGTTCGCGCGTCGGCGTGAAATATTCGGTTGTCTGGAATTTTACGCCCGGGCGCAGCTTGAAGGTATATTCCTTGCCATCGGGAGAGATTTCCCAGCTTTCAGCCAGCGCAGGCTCGATTTCCGTCGTGCCGCGCTTGAATTCCACCAGGCGGTTGTAAACCGTGTGCGCAGCCGCGTCGAAAGTCTGACCGCCGGTGTAGAGGCCGGGGTCGAAGCCTTCCGGCGACGCTTCCGAGCAGTAGACGAAGGTCTTCGACCATGCAGAACCGGCCATCAATGTGGCAATCGCGGTTGCTGCGATGAGGGTAGAGAGCTTTTTCATGAATTTGCTTCCCAGATTTGTTCTTGTTCTCGTATTTTTCTGACGCAGAAGCCGTTTTTTCCGGTCAAGGCCGGATGGAACGACATTTGATCACTCAATGCAATAAGCGACCCGAAAAATTTGTCCAATTGGAAAATTCTCCCAGACGCGACATTGCCGCAGGCTATACACGACTTTTTTTCAGCCATCCAACGCGAAAACCCGAATCGATTTCGTTTCAGTGTCAAAGTCAATCCCAAATTGCACGGATAGCGCCAGGGGCGTCGGCATGGCATAAGGCCCATGCGGGGTGGGGAGGACTGTCCGGCTTTTATCTGCCAGGCGGGGATGAGATGAAAGCAACCATGGCCAGTCCTCCCCCTCGCCCCAGCGCTGCGGCCTTGCTGCCCCTGCCCTCAAAACCGCCCCTACCCTCAAAACTGCAGCTAACTCGCCTTTTCCGTTCCGGTGCGGTTGCTTATCGAGAATCGCACGTTAAAATAGCAGTCGCGGAATACGTGGGGGACGGCCGCGACGTGACGACCGATTTAAAAAGCCACCGGCAAACCTATTATGACAACGATTTGGAGAAGGCTCTCAATCGGGTCGATTTCTTTCGAATTTTCCACACGATGGCGCTGCGCTTCGGTTTCGACCATTTCGGCATCCTGCAGCTTGGCAACGAGGGCGATGCCTGCACGCTGACCAACCGGCTGGCGCTGCACGATCTTCCCTCTGGGCTTGCCGACGCCTACGACAAGCGCCACCGCTTCGGCGACTCTGCCGTTTTCAAGAGCCTGCACACGTCCTCCATTCCTTCCATCTGGAAAGCCCAGGACCCGCATCCGGGACATGGCGGCAATCTGCTCGGGCAACTCGGCTTCGACATGCTGGTCTGTATCCCGGTCGCCAGCATCAACGGTGCCCGCTATGCCGTGCTGTTTCTAGGCGACAGCGACGACATGGAACGGCAGGCGCATTATGCATTGTGCTACGATGCCATCTGCGCGTTTGACTATTTCTACCGGCTGGTTCTGTCCAACAAGGTGGGCCTTGGGCTGACGCCGCGGGAAACGGAAATCCTGCGCTGGATATCGCATGGCAAGACGGCAAGCGAGATCGCCCTGATCGTCTCGGTCTCCGAACACACGGTCAATTCGCATACCGCGACGATCCTGAAAAAGCTCGACGTCGTCAACAGAACCCAGATGGTGGCGAAAGCGATCCGCGAGCAGATTATTCAATAACGCCTTTGCGCCTTCGCATACTGCATAGAGCAACGCACTTTCATTAAGCCATCCACCAAGCGAAACCGCCCGATGACCCACACGATCCATATCCTGCTCGTTGACGACGATCCGGCCGAAAACCTGATCATGCGCGGCGTGATGAAAAAGGTCTTGAGCCTGCAGATTAAGCTGCACTATTGCCAGACGATTGGTGCTGCGCTGGACTTCATCGCGTCGGGCACGCCGGTTTCGATGGTGCTGATGGACAACCGGCTACAGCAATGCGATTTTCGCGAAACGGTGCCGATCCTGCGCCAGAATGGCTATATCGGCCCGATCGGCGTGATTTCCTCGTCGCTCGCCGATCCCTATTTTCAGAAATTCGAGGAATACGGCGCGGATTTCCGCATCGACAAGGGCGAACTCGATCCAACCGCCGTGGAGTTCATCCTGCGCGAATATGTGGCCAAAGGGTAGCCAGCAAAATTGCTGAACCCACCGTCATTCCCGTGCTCGTCACAGGAATCCAGTCAACTCAAGTCCTTGCGCTGAAAGAATCTTTTGACCCGACGGACGTCGGGTCCTTAGATCCCCGCCAACCGGGCGAGGATAACGGAGAGTGGAGTATCACGCCCGTAAGACGATCTGAGTAGGCTTTAGGCCGCTGCAGTCTTTGGATGGGTAAGCTGGTCGAGGCCGAGCAGGAAGTTGATCTGCGGCCGGGCCTTCACCAGGTCGTCGATCGAATATTGCTGCAGGACTTCGAAAAATGCGTTCAGCGCCTTGCGCAAGGCGGAGTTCAGACCGCAGCTATCGACCAGCGGACAATCGATCTCGCCGGCTTCGAAACATTCCGCCATGGCAAAGCTGTCTTCCGTGACCTTGACGATATCGAACAGGCTGATATCGGCGGCCGGCTTGGGCAGGCGTACGCCGCCATTGCGGCCACGCACGGTCTCGACAAGGCCGGCCTTGTTGAGCGGCTGCAGGATCTTGAAAAGGAAAAGCTCGGACACACCATAGGCCTTGGCGATTTCCGGAATGCGGCTGAGATGGCCGTCATTGGCAGCGCAATACATGAGCATGCGGACTGCGTAGTTCGTTTGCTTCGTCAGACGCATTATCGACTCCAGGCTTCGATCGTTCGGCACCACCGGGTTTGGATGAACCCCGTGAGCCCGCAATGGCACTCAAGGTATTGTGGCAGCCTCGCCGATTCGACAGGCATTCCACCTTCTGCTTCACATATAGGACGTCTGATAGTTTGGAACAATTCCAAAAAGCAGAAAAATCATCTGGAATTGATCATGATCAGCTTCTGTCGCGCTGTCCACCCTTCAGACGGGAAAAGTTGAAGTACTAGCTCAAGTTTAGGTGGATTTTTGTGCTTGCGGGCTAATTTTGCGCCGGTTTTTTCCGCAGTTGCGCCTCATAATCCAGGATCGCCTTGCGGCGTTCAGGCGTGCCCGGATGGGTCGACAGGATATTGGTGGCGGAGGTGTCGCCGAGTTTCGCCTCGATGATCTCGAAGAAACGCGCGATGGCCGTCGGGTCGTAACCGGCTTTCTGCATCAGCTCGACCGAATGGCGGTCGGCTGCCGCTTCCGCATCGCGCGAATAGGAGAGCGCCAGAAGGCCGCCGCCCTGGACCAGCAGGTCCTCGACACTATCGCCGACATCGCCGGCAATCAGCATGATCAGACCGGCCATGCCTGCAGCCCTGTAAATCTGGCGAAGGCTGTGTTCCAGCTCGACATGGCCGATCTCGTGCGCCAGGACGCCGATGAGCATTTCGGTATCGGAGCCGGCAAGATCGACCAGTTCGTCGGTGATGATCAGCGTGCCATCCGGCAGCGCGAACGCATTCGGGCCGATCGTTCCCCCCTCACGGAAATTCAGCGTATAGGCAGAGGGACCGTGGTCGGAGTTCAGCGCGATGCGGGCAAAACCATCGGAAATCGCCCGCCGCTTCGCCTCGTCCAGCTTGGTTTCGCTCAGCACCGTGCGGTCCAGCGTTTCGAGCGTGCTGATCGACATCAGGCGCGGCACGACCGGCGGCGTGACGGCGACGGCGACTTCCACCAGAACCGGAAGCGCATAACGGTAGACCAGGCCCGACAGCAGGAAGACCGCGAGCACAAAGATGACAAGCCTCGGGTGAAAGCGTTCGAGGCGATGAATAAGCCCTTCCCGGTTGCGCCCATGGACGCGCTGCAGAGTATCGATCGCGGCATTATCCGTGGTTTCAAACAGCGAACCATCGGCAAAAGCGATCCGGCGCGGGATCGAGCCGACCCTTGGCGAGATATCGAGTGTTGAAAAGACCGAGGATGCAAGCTCGGTTCCGTCCTGTGCGACGGCCCGGACCTGCCCGTCCCTCTCGACCAGGAGGGACGGGACGGAGCGGCTGGAATCCAGGGGATGCCAGTCGCCACGGCAGACCGGCTTTTCATCAGAAGCCAAAGTCAAAGCCCTCGAACTCCATGAATTCCGCACCCACCGCCGTTTCCTCCTGCCCGGTTGCCGCCAAGATTTCGCCGACATCGCCGTCGAAACGGATCGCCGTGTGCTCATTGACGTACCGCGCCATGCGCACTGCAGCCCAGGGGCGCATCAGGCCGAGCGTCAGGACGGTCACGGCCACATTCGACAGGGCGATCCACACATAGCGGAACCGCGAGAGATCGCTTTTCAGCGCATGCCGGCCATCGAAACGGGTCGCCGACCAGGCGATGTTGCGCACGCCGGCGCGGTAAAACAGTGCGGCGATACCAAAGGACAGAAGCACTGTGAGATAGGCTATCACGCCCAGGACGAACATCGAGGCCTGGAAGCCCGGCGGCAGGGCGTCGGGATTGTTGATCAAGGCCATGATCAGGGACAGGTTGGCCAGCGCTGCGACAGCGATGATGAGCAAGCCGAGAACGATGATCAACGCCGAGAAGAACCAGGTCTTATAGATCGGCCCGAGCTTCGGGTCCGCCGTAAAGGCGCGGCCGCCATAGCGCAGATTGTTGGCGAGGTAGCGGTACATCCAGCGGCTGGCAAGCGGCGCCAGGAGGCCGAGCGACAGCACCGCGATGACCGGACCGGCCATGAAGGCGACGAACGCGCCGCCCATCCGGCCAACGAAGTCGAAACGCACATTGCGATAGCTGGTGACCCGGGCGCTGAAGCGCAGGCCGCGCATGATCAGCCACGGAAAGAAGCACAGCACGACCAGAAAGAGCAGAAGACCGGCAATCGGCAGCACCGCCAGGACGATATTGTAGACCACCAGATAGCCAAGGACGATCAGGCGCCCGATGAGGATCTGCTTGCCCTTGGCATGGTATTCGAAAGCGCGGCCGAGCAGCACCGTATTACCGTAGAAATAGCGGTTGCGGCGCACCTTCGCCCAAGCCGAATAGATACCGAGCGTGATGATGGTCAACAGGATGTTGACGATCCAGATACCGAAATATTCCGCGGCATTTCCGGTAAACGACAACCGGTGGAATTCCTGCGATGCGGCCGGTACCGGCGCCGTGTCGAGTGTGCTCATCATTGTCCCTCTTGCCTGTCATGACTGCAAAGCGGGAACGTTCGTCTATCCCCCGATATTCGCCCGCCCCGGACGAAGACTTAGACTGTCATGCCCACAGGTCAACCGCGCCCTTGCAGGCGGACAAAAAAAAGGGCCTCCGCAAGGAGGCCCAATCGGGAATGGATCATCGTTACTTCATCGTCGGCATGACGAATTCGGCACCGTCCTTGATGCCCGACGGCCAGCGCGAGGTGATCGTCTTGGTCTTGGTCCAGAACTTGATCGAGTCCGTGCCGTGCTGGTTGAGATCGCCGAAGGAGGAGGACTTCCAGCCGCCGAAGGAATGATAGGCCAGCGGAACCGGGATCGGAACGTTGACGCCGACCATGCCGATATTGATGCGGGACGCGAAATCACGGGCAGCGTCGCCGTCGCGGGTATAGATCGCAACGCCGTTGCCATATTCATGTTTCATCGGCAGATCGAGGGCTTCCTCATAGGTCTTGGCGCGCACGACCGAGAGAACGGGGCCGAAAATCTCCTGCTTGTAGATATCCATGTCCGGGGTGACGTTGTCGAACAGGCAACCGCCAACGAAATGGCCGTTTTCATAACCCTGCAGCTTGAAATCGCGGCCATCGACGACAAGGTTGGCGCCCTCTTCGACACCCTTATTGATCAGGCCGAGAATACGCTCCTTGGCTTCCTTGGTGACGACCGGACCCATATCGGCCTTCTCGTCGGTATAGGGGCCGATGCGCAGGCTTTCCACCATTGGGGTCAGCTTTTCGATCAGGCGGTCGGCGGTTTCCTTGCCGACCGGGACGGCAACCGAGATCGCCATGCAGCGTTCGCCGGCCGAGCCGTAGCCCGCACCCATCAGGGCGTTGGCGGCCTGGTCGAGATCGGCATCCGGCATGATGATCATGTGGTTCTTGGCGCCGCCGAAGCACTGGGCGCGCTTGCCGTTCATGGCAGCCGTGCCGTAGACATAACGGGCAATCGGGGTCGAGCCGACGAAGGACACGGCGGAAATGTCGGGATGTGTCAGGATCGCATCGACCGCACCCTTGTCGCCGTTGACGACGTTCAGGATACCGGCCGGCAGACCGGCTTCGATCATCAGTTCAGCCAGGCGGATCGGCACGGACGGATCGCGCTCGGACGGCTTCAGGATGAAGGCGTTGCCGCAGGCGATCGCCGGGGCAAACATCCACATCGGGATCATGGCCGGGAAATTGAACGGCGTGATGCCGGCGCCGATGCCAACGGCCTGGCGGATCGAGTACATGTCGATATTCGGACCCGCACCTTCGGTGAACTCGCTCTTGGAAAGATGCGGAATGCCGATGACGAATTCGCAGACTTCCAGACCGCGAATGACGTCGCCCTTGGCATCCTCGATGGTCTTGCCGTGCTCGCGCGACAGCATCTCAGCCAGTTCGTCCATGTTCTCATTCAAGAGCTGAACAAACTTCATGAACACGCGGGCGCGGCGCTGCGGGTTGGTGGCAGCCCATTTCGGCTGGGCAGCCTTGGCGTTCTGAACGGCTGCGTCCATTTCCGCGTCGCTGGCCAGCGCCACGGTTGCCTGAACTTCGCCGGTTGCCGGATTGAAGACATTGCTGGTGCAGCCGCTGGTGCCTGCAACACGGGTGCCGCCAATGAAATGACCGATCTCGTACATGGTGATCCTCCTGATCTTGATTATGGCGGGAGTGTCGCACTACAATATGCACAAATCAACGCGCGATATTCAGGAACCGTTGTGCAGAAATTGATGCTCGATGTGAATTTTCTCTTCTCCCCAGCGGGGAGAAGGTGGCGCGTAGCGCCGGATGAGGGGGCCGCAGCCGCAGAGTTTGACGCGCCACCCCCTCATCGCCTCGCCATGCTCGGCACTTCTCCCCGCAGGGGAGAAGCGGAAATTGCACCATGAACTGGGATGACGTGCGCATGTTCCTGGCGGTGGCGCGCAGCGGCCAGATCCTGTCGGCCTCCAAGCGGCTGGGGGTCAATCATGCGACCTTGAGCCGCCGCGTCACGGCCCTGGAGGAATCGCTGAAAACCCGGCTCCTGATCCGCCGTACCAACGGCTGCGACCTGACGGCCGAGGGCGAGATCTTTTTGCATGCGGCCGAGCGGATGGAAACCGAGATGCTGGCGGCGCAGGCGCAGATCGGCCGGATCGACACCGCTGTTGCCGGGACCGTGCGGGTCGGTGCGCCCGATGGATTTGGGGTCTCGTTCCTTGCCCCGCGCCTTGGCAAGCTGACCGCCCGGTTTCCCGAATTGCGCATTCAGCTCGTGCCGGTGCCGCGCTCCTTTTCGCTGTCGCAGCGCGAAGCCGATATCGCCATCACCCTTGAGCGGCCGGAACAGGGCCGGCTGATCTCGTCGAAACTGACGGATTACACGCTGGGGCTCTATGCCTCAAAGGAATACCTGGCATCCTATGGCGCGCCTAAGAGCGTGGAGGACCTGAAGCGCCATCGCCGCATCGGCTATGTCGAGGACCTGATCTTCACCGCATCGCTGAATTTCACCGGCGAGGTGATGCGCAGCTGGGACGCCTCCTTCGAGATATCGAGTGCGACGGGCCAGACCGAGGCGGTGCGCTCCAGCGCCGGGATCGGCATCCTGCACAATTATATCGCGCGCCCATATCCCGAACTGATCCGCATCCTGCCCGGCACAACGATCCGGCGGGCCTACTGGACCACCTATCACGAAAGCGCCCGCGACCTCGTCCGCGTCCGCACCGTCGCCGATTTCCTGCAGGAGTTGGTGACGGAAGAACACGGTATCTTCATCTGAGCCCTATTGCGCTGCGGATGCGACGCTTGCAGGCAGCGGCACGAAGGAGGGCTTTGTTGCAGCTCTGGACACATCCGGCCGCATGCCATGCGGTTGCGTCTCTGCCGCAGCCATGCTCGCCGCCTCGCCCGGCATCGGGACTTTCACGGCATTCACGATGGTCTTTTCAGCCTTTTCAGCCTTTTCGGGCGCCTCGGCCCTCCCGGCCTGCACCACCACCTCTTCAGCGGCTGCGGGCCGTCTTGCCCGGCGCACGGGTGGGTCAATGTCCGTGACAGTTTCAGCGGATTGCACGTCTGCTTGAGCAAACGGGCTGACGAGAGGCGCCTGCGAAAACGCGGCCGGAGCGGCGGCATAGCCCAGAGCGCGCGCGTTATGCGCGGATGCCACATTGATCCGCAACCCTTGCATCATCGCGACGATCCGGTCGGCTGCGAGCGCGGGGCTGCAATAGCGCATGCGGATCTGCGCGGCAGCGGCCGCACCCAGCCGCCCGCCGTCATACGGATTGATGTTGCGCGCAAACTGCCACGCGTAAACACAGCTGCCGCCCTTGCCGATGCTGCCGGTCGCGTAGCCGAATACACCATAGGCATTGTCTGCGATCACCGGGCTGATCCGCATCTTGACGCCTGCGAGCGCGCTGCGCATCTCCGCCTCGACCTGCGACCGCGACGGCGCGCCGTTGCTGCGCTTGATCTTCGCGGACGAACCGGTGGTCACGCTCAGCATGTTCTCGCCGGCCAGGTCCGTCGCATTGGCGTAGACGATCGTCTGCTCTATATTTCCCTTGGTCCCCGTCTGGCGCACCGTCGTTGCGGCAAGGCCCGGAAGGGCGGCGAGTGCGTATTCGGCAGGAACGGTGGTGGCGAGCGACGGCCAGTTGCCCTCCACGGCTCCGGTCCGCAAAAAGGGATCGTCGACGACCGAAGTGCAAGAGGCGAGCATCGGGATCATGATCGCGATGGGGACGATTGTTGCAAGGGTTGTTTTCATCGGCCTGAATCCGTCTGGCTTGTGGCGACAAGGCCGCGTCTAACGCCGGCATCGGCGAGGTGATCGTTGAGGCGCTGGAACACCTGTTTGGCGAGCGGCTTGTTGCCGAGATGGTAATAGGCCCAGCCGCGCAGCTGGCTGAGATCGGCGGGTTCCGCCACCAGGCTTGCCCGCGCATTCAGCGCATCGAGCGTCATCTGGTATTGTTTGCGATCAAACGCGGCCCGGGCCCGCTGGAAGTAGATTTCCACCCGGATTTCCCGGTCGCGTCCGGCGCTGAGCGGATAGGCCCGGAGGATCGCCTCGGCATCATCAGTCAGGCGGCCACGCAGGAGCGTGAGCGCCGTCCCGTAGGCCGCATCGGCCTGCACCTGTCCGCCAGCGGTCAGGCCCTCGGCAAAGGCTGCGCGCGCCTCGGCCAGCCGGCCAAGGCCGAGATAGCACCAGCCGCCGATCTGCGCCGCATCCGCCGGGAGCTGGCCGCGGCTGCGCAAATCAGCCAGATCGTTGATGCAGGCAGCGTAGCGCTTGGCCTGGAAGTTGCGGACATAATTGGCCTGGATCACACCACGCGGCTTGATCACGGAAGCCGCCGCCCTGCCCTTCGGCGGCGATGCGGCGCGTATCTCGTTCCAGATATCGGGGTAAGCCGAACCGTATTTCTCCTGCAGCGCGGCAAATTCCGGCTTTTGCGACAGCCGCAAATAAGAGAGCGCCAGACCCTTGACGCGCGCCGGTGCCGCCTTCCATTCGACCGCCTTGCGGAACCAGGCGGAGGACGCTTCGTACTGCTTGGAATTATAGGCGTACCAGGCCAGAATTTCGGCGTGGTCGGCGTTCAGCGTCTGCAGGATCGTGGTCGAATAGGATGCGACGATCTTTTCGTCGATGACGGCCATATCCGGCTTGGCAAAGCGCAGGGAAAGCGCGTTCATCAGGAATTCCGGATCGCCGGACAGATCCTGCAGGTAGGTGGTCGCCACCTTGTAGGCTTCTTCCTCCAGGTTCTGGGCCGCAAGGCTGAGGTAAAGCCCCTTGGCATTGTCAGCATCTGCCTGGATCGCCAGCGCCTTGCCGAACCAGCCGCTGGCAACGGCCGGCTGCTTGATCTTCAGGTAATACCAGCCGAGCAACGCCATATCACCGGTCTTTGCAGGCGTCGCTGATTTTAGCGGTTCAAGCTGTTCGTCCGCCAGCGGCACGGTCTGTTTGTCATCGGCGTTGAAATCGGCGACCGTCTTGCGCATCAGATCGAAGGCAACCGGCTGCATACCTGCCTGCATCGCAGGCGTCACGGTGAGCTTCTGCATCACCGCCCGGACTTCGGCTGCCGGGAAATCGCGGATCGCCTTTTCGAGCGTCGTCACCAGCACCGCATCGGGCAGGCGCTTTTCGCCTTTGCGCAACAGGATGCCGCGATAGACATCTGCGAGCGGCTGTTTCATGCCCGCCTGCGCATAGGCATCGATCAGGGTCCAGAGCAGGTCCACTTCCGTTTCCGTCGCAGGGTCGATGCTGCCACCGGCCTGGATCACATCCGTCCAGTTTTTGTCCTTGGCGGCTTCCGTCATCAGCACGCGCTGCTTGCGGCGCGCCAGCTTTTGCGAGAAATCGGCTGTCGGCTGCCAGTCCGGCGTTTCGCTCTTGCGGCGGATGATCTCGGCGTCGATGCCGGTGAAATCGCTGCGGTCGTAAAGCTGCCATAGCCGCGTCTCGTCGACGCCACGGGCCGATTGCGGCAGGTAGAGGTCCTGCGGCATCTCGAATTGCGGGAACTTCATCCGCAGACGGGCTGCCTCGGCGGCGACCCGTTCGTCCTGTTTCTGTTCGGCGTAGTAATAAAGCGCTGCCATTTCGACCTCATCGGGCTGGCTCGCCTTAGCCTGCGATATCCTGGCCGCTTGTGCGGTGTCTGCTGCTGCAGGGTCGATCTGCCCGGCGGCGGCCGATGTCATGACGTCATCGATGATGCGGAAGGAGCCGGCGGCCTGCGTCAGCAATTTCGCCGAATCCTCGGAAAATGCCGCCGCTGGCAACAGCAGGCTCGAGGCTGCCAGAAGGGCGACCCAGTGTTTCTTCATGACGATCATTGATCCGACCTCACACCCTTGCGCGGAATGGCAAGGCCAAGCCACACGGCAAAAACACCCATCAAACCGGTGATGAGCAGAACGTAGAACTGGAAATTATCGGAGAACCAGGCGGCTGCCAGACGGCGGATGTTGCTGGGGCTCTGATCGGTCATTCCGGCGATGAAATGCGAGCCGGCAGGCAGAGTGTTGACGGCAAGGCTGGCGGTCTCGATTTCTGCCGAGCCGCCGCTCAAACCCTGCCAGACGGCGGGTTCGACAAGACGGCGCACACCAAGCGCCATATCGGCGGGAGACCCCGCATGAACCACGGTCCAGACGGCATCGCCTGTTGGCGAGGGTGTCTGCGTCAGGGTGAGCAGCGAATGTCCGGGCTTCAGCATGACGGTGGCGGCCGCCCCGTCTTGGTAGTTCAGCCATTTGCCAAAGCGTGCGCCGGCCCCGGAAAACCAGGTCTGCAGCTTTGAGGATACGGAGGCTTCGTCCTGCGGCCGCGTGGTGGATTTGCGGAACGCATCCAGGAGCGCCGAAGAATCATCGTCATCACCGGGCGTGGCACCGGCCACGAAAACAGTGTCGCTGGTCGCCGCCGTCCTGATCGGATCAACCCCGCCGGCTGTTGCCGTCGCCGGATGGAAGGCATCGATGGGGAACCCGCTCTTGCCGGCCGACCCAAGATCGGCAAAGGCGTTCTGCGTGGTGATCACCAGCGCATTGCGGTCTGCGGACGGGTTGGCAGCACCCAGGCGGATATCGGCATTCAGCGGATTGCGTGCGGCCAGCGCCAGGCGCGACAACATGGTAAGCGCGGCGCTCGCGGACTGCGCGTCCGGGCGCTCGACGACAATATCGAACGGCGCGCCATCGGCATAGGGATAGGCCGTTGCGGCCAGCGCCCCGATATCGGGAAGACGGCCGAGCCGGGCCAGTGCGGGGATTTCGATCCTTGTATCCTGCAGCAGGATGAACCGGGGGGTGGCATTGTCACGCATGTCCGGCGTGCAGGTCTCGTCCGCGCTGACCGGCAGTTCGGCCAGAAGCTCGACCTTGTTATTGCCCGGACGGAATGCCCGCAGCGGCAGTTCAATCAGCTTGCCGTCAAACTGTTCTCCGGCACTATTGCGGAAGGGATAGCTGGTGACGACGCGGTCATTGACACGCACCAGAAACTGCGCGCTGCGCTTCAGGCCCGGAGACGTCGCGGCGCTGAGCTTGAGGCCGATCGTGGCATAGTCGGCCGGGTAGAAATCCGCGGGCATCACCATGTTGAAACCGGTGCGCGACAGGCGGCCGGAAAACACCCGCGTCTCGTAGCCGGTATCGGCCAGCGTGAAGGACGTCGAAGCATCGGCGATGATCGTGCCCGAGCGGGTGGAGAAGATGCCGCTGTCGAGGCTATCCTTCAGCGGACCCTTGATCGCCTGCAACAACTGGCTGCTCAGATGGGCACGGGTCGCACCCCGCAGGCTGACGACGGCGCGGCCATCAGTCCCGGCATTGCGCACGGACAGGCCGTAAGGTGCAGCCTGATGATCGCCATCGCGGGTTTGGGCCCGCGTCCTGTCGGTTGAAACAAAGAGGTCGATGCCCGGGCCGGTGCCCGGTTTTTCGCCGACCGTGACAGCAATATCGTCCCTGTTCATGAACAGCGCCAGCGTTTGCAGAACGGGGGCCGCATCGTTCAACATCTCCGCAGTCGCCGCCTGCGGCAGGATCAGCCGGATATCGGTCACTTCAGCTTCGGTGCGGGCAACGGTCAAGAGATCGTCGAACGACTGGAAGCCCTGCTGTCTGATCGCTGCAAAACCGCTTGCGGTGGGATCGAGCTCGCTCCACAGCTCATAGGTCGCTTCCAGCGAGCAATCGACCCGATGAAACTGCCGGGCCCGCAGGACCACCTGGTTGCGGCCGGGTTTCAGGACATTGGCCGCGACCGGCAGCATCTCGCTTTTGAAACCGTTTGGCGAGGCGATCGGGAATGTGCCTGCGGCCCGGCCGTTGATTTCGACATCCATCACCGACGTGTCCGGTATAACGGAGACGGCATTGCGATAGGCAAGCGACAGCTGCCCGCCGCTTTCGGCCTGACCGGCTGACAGATTGAAACTTAGCCGCGCGACCGCATCCTCGCCCGACAGATGATAGGCTGGACGCGCCTGTTCGAACGGCACCAGGCCGCTCGCCTTGACCGCAGGGATGTCGGCCTCCAGCGCCCGCGTCGAGAGGATGCTTTCGCTTTCGCCGGGCAGGCTGCGCACGGCTACGGGTGCGGCATCCAACAGGCTCTGGGCTGAAAGCGGCAGCGTCTGCGAAAGGACGAGAGCAAGCGAAAGGCCGGCTGCGCGCGCGTAAAAAGGCTTAGCCATAGAGCTGCTCTCCCTTGAGAACCGGGGCATGATCGACGGTTTTGACGGTCAAAGGCACCTGGACGATCTTATTGTCGTTCAGCACCATCGGCGCATCTTCGAAGGACTGGACCACGCTTTCGCGGATCAGGCCTGCGCTATAGCGGATGGCGCGCAGCGATTCCGTCAGGCTCCAGAGCGCAAACCGGCTGGTGCCCCAGAAGAAGTTCTTGCGGACCTGGCGGCGCTCCAGGCGATCCTGCAGCACGGTCTGGTCGGAATACATCAGCTCGGCAATCGCCATCACCGTTTCCGGCGTGCGCTCGGAATAGGCAAAGCCGCAGATCGCCGTCTGGCCGAGCATACGCCGCGAGCGGTAGACCACGTTGAAGCTGATCGTCTGGCCGCCGCGCCGCACCTCGACCTTGGCCGTCGTCGGATTAATGAGGTCCAGCTTCGGTTCCTTATCGACGAATTCGATCGACACGCCGCCGCTCGAGGCATCCTGGACGATGACGTGATGGATGATCTCGCCGATATGCATCAGCGCATGGCGCTTGACCGGCAGGCGCTGGTTGCGGCGCAGTTCACGGCGCTCGGCAATGGCGCCAAGTGCTGCCCCGGCCAGGCCAAGATTGATCAGGTTCCACATGGCGACGATCAGCAGCAACTCGCTGGCGACCGGCTCCGTCAGCACGCGGTATCCGGAATAAAGCGCAGCGGCGAGCAGCAGGAAGAAGATGGCGAAATAGGGCTTTGCCAGCGGCGACAGCTTGCTCTTGTCCAGGGTCTGGCCCTTGGCGGTCACGTTGAAGGTCGGCTTGCGCGGATTGCGCACGACGCTGAGGATGCTGCCGAACAGGAAGACGGCCTGCACATATTCATAGAGCTCGGAAATCCACGGCCAGCGGACGCGGCCATAGAGATAGCTCTGCATTGCAAACGAGGAGATCAGATAGGTGACCGCATAGGAGGCGAATTCGAGGATATTGGCCTTGTAGATTTCCAGCGAGAAGAAAATGTAGAGCAGCGGCGAGAACATGAAGGCCAGCCGCGACAGCGGAAACAGCCAGAACATGTTGATGCCGGCATAGCAGATGCGCTGCGGGATCGAGAGGCCCTTGGCCAGGAACGGCCGCTTCAGGATCAGGATCTGCAGCATGCCCTGGCACCAGCGGGCGCGCTGGCCGATGAAGGAAACGAACGTCTCCGGCTGCAGGCCGGCAATCAGCGGCTTGTCGACATAGACCGAATGCCAGCCCTGGCAATGCAGCGACAGCGCCGTTTCGCAATCCTCGGTGATCGACTGGCCGGAAAACCCATCCGTGGTCATGAGCGCCTTGCGGCGCAACACGGCGGCCGAGCCGCAGAAGAACGAGGCATTCCACTTGTCGAGCCCGCGCTGCAGGATCGAATAGAACATCTCGTTTTCCGACGGCATGCGGGCAAAGGTCTGGAGGTTCTTTTCCAGCGGATCGGGATTGAGAAAATAATGCGGCGTCTGGACGAGGAAGAGCTTCTCGTCGTCCTTGAAGAACCCGACGGTTTCGCGCAGGAAACCGCGCACCGGGGCATGGTCGGCATCAAAGACGACGACCAGCTCGCCGCAGGATATTTTCAAACCCTCGTTGAGATTGCCGGCCTTGGCGTGATCGTTCTGCTTGCGGGCATGATAATGCACGCCCATGGCGGCGCAGAGCGCCTTCAGCTGCTCATGCCGGCGGATGGCGGCGACCGAAACATGCGGGTTCTTGTGGTTGCGCTTGGCCTCCGTGCCGCCGTCATCGAGCAAAAAGATGTTCAGCTTGTCCTTCGGATAGGCCATCGACTTGGCAGCCGCCAAGGTCACGGCCAAAAGCTCGGCATCCTCATTATAGCTTGGAATGAACACATCCACCGTCGGCAGATCGGCGGCAGCGCCCATGTCCGGCGTCTTGCGCTTGATCGGATCGATGACCATGAAGAAGCTGATCGCCAGCATCGCCAGGCAATACATCTCGGCGAGATAGAGCAGGAAGCCGGGGATGAAGTTCAGCGGCTCGGTCATATCCGGCAGCGTCTCGGTGGTGCGCCAGAAGCCGTAGCGAAGCGCGATAATGCCGGCAAAGACGAGCGTGACGACGCGGAAAGTGCTGTTGTCCGGCCGCGTCATGCCGATGAACATGATGCCGAGAACCGCGAATGACAGCATGAGCTGCGCCTGAAGGCTCATCGGCAGCAGAATAAGGAACAAGCCGAGAGCCCCGGCCGGAAATGCCAGATATTTTCCGCACGTCATGTGCCACCAACCCCATCGTCATTTTCAGCGGCGCATCATGCGTGCCGGTTCTACATCGAACAGGGCGAACGTAAGCGGCGAAGGGTCAACAGAATCCTAATTTGAGGCGCCGTGGACGGAAACGGTACAGGACTAGGTAAACACAAGGTTTACGCGCCGTTCCAAGATCTGAGGAGGGGCAGCTATTGCAACCGGAACGGAACATGCAGGCCGTCGTCGCGTTGATATCCCTGAAAACAGGAGACAACCAATGACCCTACCCCCCGACCCCATCCCTGGCCCTATTCCACCGAGCGAGCAACCCATCCCCGTCCAGGAACCCGAGCCCGACCGGCTGCCGGACGAAGAACCCTTGCCCAACCCGGACGAAAACCCGGAACCGCCGCAGCAGATGGGGCCGTTTGAGGCGATGAGGGATTTGACGTAGGGCTGGGGTTGCGATGGAGGTGTTTTGACTGAAGGGTGACACCCAATAAGGTGTTGCCGGTGTTATCGGCACCAACGCTCTTAGTGACCATTCGCTAGCAACTCTTAGGACTGTATGCTTTGTGAGGTGTGGGCCGTTTCAAGCATCCAGCCAATCATACCGCTGGAAAATGGCAATATCACATACGCCATCGACGGCATTATGTCATGAAATCAGATATTTGACTGTGGAAGAAATGGTACGGTTGGGGGGTCTCGAACCTCCGACCTCAGGTGCCACAAACCTGCGCTCTAACCAACTGAGCTACAACCGCACAAAACAAAGCTGACGAAACGGTGTCGCGTCGCGCTTTCCGGGTGAAATACGGGCAGTCCGTATTTTTTGCAAGCCATAACTTGCCTTCGATCGGAAAAAACCGGGAGATGTGAAAAAACCGGGTAAAACAATCACCCGGTTCCATTCATGATGCGGCGCAGGCGTAAGCCCGCGCCTGCGGATATCAGGTCTTCTTGAAGCTGGAGATGGCCTTTTCGGCGGCATCCTTGCTGGGCTTGGTCACGGTTTCGGCGACCTTGCGGGTGGCTTCCTGGATTGTCTTGGCCTGCTCGACGGCAAGCTCTGCCTGCTTGCGGATGAACGCGGTCTGCAGTTCGAACAGTTCGGAAACCGACTTGACGCCGAGCAGCGCTTCCAGATGCGACAGCGAGTTTTCGGCATTGGTGCGCAGCGCGTCGATCGCCTTCAGGCCAAGCTCGACCGAGCCGGACTGGGCGTTTTCGATGGTGGCTTCAACGGTCTTGGTTGCGTCTTCGGCGGCGGCCTTTATCTTGGAATAGGCTTCCTTGGACTGGGCGGCACCCTTTTCAGCGAAATCGCGGAAAGTTTCGGTGGCCTTGGCCGGGTCGAAGGCGGCAAGCGAAAAGACGTCATCGGTTTTCTTGGTAGCCATGATCTGCGCTCCTTGGTTTTGGGCCCTCTTTTGAGGCACCCGTCGTGTGATGATGGGTATATAGGCGATTTCGTTGTGCGTTGCAACATATTTGTGCAATGCAGCATTCATTAAAATCAGCTGCATTAACCTTGCGCCGCGAAAGGCCTGTGCGCCATAGTCAGCGCGCTGGACCCCTGGCACGCCTGCGTCTATTAATAGACTGTTAACAATCCCGTCCTCGTGGCGGTTGCGCAAACCAGGTTCGCTTATGCCCGCAAAATCCTATCCCTTTATCGACATTGCCGTTCATGAACGGGTGCGGGAGCATTTTGCCAAGGGTGATGCTGCGGTCCTTTTTTCGCCGGATATGAGCCAGGTTTTGTGGTCGAATGGCGAGGGCGCATTCCTGTTCGGCCTGCCGTCGATCTATGATTTCATCGATAGCGGCGCCAATCGCAACGATGCCGCCTATCGTCAGATGGAGGCTGCGGCCCGTCAGCTGAAGCGCAGCGGCGACAGCCGGACATTTTTGATGCGCATCGCATCCGGCTTCCAGCGCGCCTCCGTTGGCGCCTCCGTCGAAATGATCTCGGTCAGGCCCGGTGAAACCGCCATCCTGTTTGCCGCGCCGCGCAACGGCAAGCCGCTTGCCATTAACGACCGCGCCGCCCGGATGATCTCGGGCTTTGACGACCCCGATACGCATATGGCTGTGCTGGATGGCGACGGCGCCGTGCTCGCCGCCTCGCCGGGTTTTGCAGCGCTTTCCATGACCCCGCAGACCTGCCGTTCGCTGGTATCAGCCGTCACCCGCGACAGCGACTGGCTGCTCAAACGGCCGGTCCCGACCGGCAAGGGCCATCTTCCTGCCGCCATCGGCAAGCTCTCGGAACGGCCTGCCCTGCACCTTCTGTTTGCGGTCGAGACGATTCTGGGCAATCTCGATCCGGGCACGGATTTTGAGGACATCACCGGCAGCGATGACGCGCCGGTGGCGGCCGCAGCGGCCGTGACCGAAACAGCCGTTACCGAGCCCGTCATCAGCGAACCAGCAGCGCCACTGCTGTCACCGGCTACGCTGCCTGCCGATGTCATCGACGAGATCGCGCAGATCGAGGAAATCTCTGAGGACGATGACAGCGTCATTGAAGCCAATGATGACACGGCCGCAGATGCGCAGGAAGCACCCGTGGAAGACGCGGCGGATTCCGTCGAAACGGTGAGTGGTGAGATAACCCCGCGTCCGGACTTGCCGCTGGATACGCATGCTGAGCCTGCCGAATCCGGCGTTGCGGATCCGGACACGCTTGCGCAGGCCGATGCCGTCGAGGAACCCGCCGCCTTGCCGGTGGCCGATGAAGCGCTGTCTGCGGAAATCGGCGACAATACAATCGAGACCGGCGACACGGACGAGACCGAGCCGGCCGAGGCCCCGGATGTGTCTTCGCAGGACGGCGTTGCGCCGGATGAAACGGTTTCGGCTGAGCTTGCCCAGGACGATGCGGCAGCTGAAACGGCTGAGGATACTGTGGCAGATGGCGATATCGCCGCCGTCATTCCTGCAGATATTCCCCCTGCGCAGACCATGGCCGATGAAGTCCCGGAACCTCACGGTTTCGTCTTCAACCCCAATAGCCGCGCGGTGCGTTTCGTCTGGAAGATCGATGCGGATGGGCGGTTCAGCGAGATTTCCGAGGAATTCGCCACCGCCGTCGGACCGAATTCGGCCGATATTACCGGCCAGAGTTTTAGCGAACTGGCCGATCGCTATCACCTCGACCCCGGCAATACGATCAGCGAGCTTTTGAAGCGGCGCGACACCTGGTCGGGCAAGACGATCTACTGGCCGGTGGAAGGCACAAGCCTGCAGGTTCCCGTCGATCTCGCTGCCCTTCCGACCTATTCGCGCAACCGCGAATTTGATGGTTTCCGTGGTTTCGGGATCGTACGCGTCGCCGATACCGCCGAGGACGACAAGGCCATAGGTCTGAGTTTTGGTGCGCAGCAGGGCGTTGTCAACGATCTTGACGACGGCCTGGAAGGTGCTGCGGACGATCTGGCTTTGGATAGTCACGAGGAAATGGCGGACGATATTGCCGCTCCAGAAGGAGAGGACGCCCCGGCTGCGGAGCCTGCGGAAACTGCGGGCGAACCGGCTAACACTGCGCAAGCTGCATCCGAACCGGCCCAGCCCAGTGAGAGCGTGGCCGAACCCGGCGAAGGCGTGGCCGCGACCGGTGATGACGTGACTACCGCTGGCGAGGCCGACGATCCCTTCCGTGGCGAGCGTCCGGCGCTGAAACTGGTCCAGACGGCGGGGCGGCGCGCATCCGACAAGATCGTGCAGCTCGACAATCACCGTCCAGCCAGCGAACCCTTGAGCCGCAGCGAACAGGCCGCATTCCGCGAAATCGCCCGTCAACTCGGCGAGAATTTCGGCAAGCGTCCCAACGAAACTTTGGCCGCTCCGGAGGCGCCCGCAGCTGAAGATCCGCGTGCGGATGATGTTTCCCCCGCCATCGAGGCAACAGGTGAGGATGATCTCGCCTTTGGCGACGATCGCGCTGATAGCGATGAGATCGTGGCCCCGGCCATCGAAGAGGTCCAGCCCCCCGCTCCGATCGTTCCGGCCCGCACCAGCGGCAGCAGCAGCCTGACGCCGGAAATCCTCGACAATCTCCCGCTCGCGCTTCTGGTTCATAGCGGCGACGATCTGTTCCATGCCAATTCCGAATTCCTGGCACTGACGGGCTATGGCGATCTCGATGAACTGCGCGACGAAGGCGGCATCGATGCGCTTTTTGCGAGCGACGAGGATGATCTGTTCGATCTGCCGGAGGGCACGATGATGCTGATCCGCAATGACGGCCAGCTCGTGCCCGTCTCCGCGCGGCTCCAGTCGATCCGCTGGGAAGACAAGAACGCGCTGATGATGGCGGTCTCAGGAGCAGGAACGGCGCCAGCGCCCGTGGTTGCGCAGCCCGCCGCAATTTCCGAAGAGCCGGCGGAAGCACCGGAAGTGCGGGCGCTGCGCATGGAAGCGGAAGAGCTGCATTCCATTCTCGAGACGGCAACGGACGGTGTCGTGGTTGTCGGTGCCGAGGGCGAAATCCGCTCCGTCAACCGCTCGGCCAGCGCCCTGTTCAATTATGACGAGGGCGAAGTTCGCGGCAAACCCTTTGCCATGCTGTTTGCACATGAGAGCCAGAAGGCGGTTCTCGATTACCTCGCCGGTCTTTCCGGCCATGGCGTCGCCAGCGTGCTCAACGATGGCCGCGAAGTGATCGGCCGCGAGGCGTCCGGCGGATTCATTCCGCTGTTCATGACCATGGGGCGCCTCTCCTCCTCCAACGGTTTCTGCGCCGTCATCCGCGACATTACCCAGTGGAAACGCACGGAAGAGGAGTTGCGCAACGCCAAGCGCGCCGCCGAAACGGCCAATGCCCATAAGAGCGATTTCCTCGCCCGTGTCAGCCACGAAATCCGCACGCCGCTCAATGCGATCATCGGCTTTTCCGACATGATGGCGAGCGAGCATTTCGGGCCGATCGGCAATCCGCGCTATGTCGAATATGCCGGCGATATCGGCCGCTCAGGACGTCATGTGCTCGACATCGTCAACGATCTCCTGGATATTTCCAAGATCGAAGCGGGCGAAATGGATCTCGAATTCACCGCCGTCGAAATCAACGATGCGGTCTCCGAGGCCGTATCCCTGGTGCAGCCGCAGGCCAACAGCCAGCGGGTGATCATCCGCACCTCGTTGTCGGGCTCTGTCCCCAATGTCGTCGCCGATAACCGCTCGATCAAGCAGATCGCGCTGAACATCCTGTCGAATGCCATCCGTTTCACGCCATCGGGCGGCCAGATCGTCGTTTCGACGGCCTATGAGGCAAATGGCAGCGTCATCCTGCGCATCCGCGACACCGGCGTCGGCATGACCCGCACCGAGCTTGAGCAGGCAATGAAGCCATTCCGGCAAGTAACAACGGGCGCACGCAAACGCGGCGACGGCACCGGCCTTGGCCTGCCGCTGACCAAGGCGATGGCCGAAGCCAACCGGGCGCAATTCTCGATCAACTCGGCCCCCAACGAGGGAACGCTGGTGGAGATCTCCTTCCCGTCGCAGCGCGTTCTCGCCAACTGATCAGCCAGACGGCAGTCCGCTGCCGGAGGATCGCGGTTGCCGGTTCTCAGCGCGCCAGGACATGGGGCTTAAGGATGTCACCCGCCGGAACTCGCGGTTGAAGTTGGATTTCGTCTGGAAGCCGCATTCGAACATGGCGGAGGTCACCGGCATATCGGTCTCGCGCAGCAGGCGGCAAGCTTCGGCGATGCGAAAATCATTGATATATTGCGAGACATTCTTGCCTGCCAGCCGGTTGACCGCGCCGGAAATCTGACGGGCCGGGAGGCCTGCGCGCCGCGCCAGCCGCGACAAGGTCAGGTTTTCGTCGCGCGACAATTTCTGCTCCTTGAGCAGGCGATCGACCCGCTCCAAAACCTCGCGATCCTGCGCTGCCTGCGATGGGAGAGGATCGCTATTGAGGACCGGAGCCGGACCTGCCCGCTCGCGGGCGGCGACCAGCGCAGTCACACCCATGAGAAACAGCCCGAACAGGTTGGCATTGCCGACAATCAGCCCCGTGTTCTTCCCCTTGCTCCATTCGAAATCCAGAAGAACGGCAAGGTCGAACAGGGCCGACAGGCAAAGGGCAGCGGCCGCGACGAACAAGGCGCGATGCGCCGCGAACGCGCCTTCGAGACGGGCCTCGTCCAGGCCGTCCGTGCCGCTGCGGGCGAGATCGAGAAGCGCCAGCGCATATCCGACGAACAGCACAAACAGCGCAATGTCGATCAGTGCCGGCGCCAGAAGCATCAGCGAAAGGATGACAAGCGGCGGGGCGGCGTTAAGCCAGCTGATCCTGTCTGTGCCTGTCTCCTCACTGTGGATCAGGCTGCGGAACGTCACCCAGACAAGAGGCGGCAGGCCGCTTGCGAAAATGGGCAGGACATATCGCAATTCCCTGATGTCATAGCCCCAGCGCAAGCCGACGGCGATCGACTGCACGGCACATAGGCCCACCAGAGCAAGGAATGGCCGGTTGCCCTTTGAGGGCTCCGCGCCGTGCAGCATCACGGCAAGCAGGATCAGAAGCAGCAACGCGACAACGAACGGCAGGGGCACGAAGATCAAGGCGGGTCCTTTGAGTGGCAATCAGCGGACGATGGTGGCCCAAATCGCGATTCGGGACGACCTCAATCGTGATCTAGGAAGCGGCCACGTCATGCAACAGGGATGATGCGCGGGTTCCTCCCAACCAAGCGAGATCGTCATGAACCGTTTTCAAGCTCTTTGCGCCCTCATCCTTCCCATCACATTCGCCGTTCCCTGCCAGGCCGCCGAAGTCGGCATGCGCCAGATCAGCGTGGCCGCGCCTGAGCGCGGACGCGACCTTGCCGTAACGGTCTGGTATCCTGCTGAGGCCAGCGGTGAGCCCACTCTTTCCGGTGACAACAAAATCTTCAAGGGCGCACCCGCCTTTCGCGATGCGCCGCTCATCAAAGGGAATTTTCCGCTCGTGGTGATGTCGCATGGCTCGGGCGGCCGGGTCGAAGCCATGGCCTGGCTGGCGGGCGAACTCGCCAAAGCCGGTTTCGTCGTTGCAGGGCCCAATCATCCCGGCACGACCAGCGGCGACTCGACCCCGGCCGAGACACCAAAACTCTGGGAACGCACGCAGGACCTCTCTGCAGTGATCGACGCTTTGACGACGGATACGCGTTGGAGCGGTGCGATCGACGCTGCCCGCATCGGCGTCGTCGGCTTCTCGCTGGGAGGCGCCGCCGCCATGGAGATCGCTGGCGCCCGGGCCAGCCTGGATGCCTATGCGCGCTATTGCGATGCCTACACGAAATGGGATTGCGCCTGGTATTCAGGCGGAAAGGGCTATGTCAACGACGAGCCGGTCAAGGTCGATAAGGTTGATCTGCGCAGCATCGACAAGGCCCGCTTCGAGCGGTCAAACCTTGATCGCCGCGTTCAAGCCGCTGTTCTCGTCGATCCCGGCCTGGCGCAGGCTTACGAAGCGGAAAGCCTGAAAGAGATCGTAATCCCGATGACCTTCATCAATCTGGGCAGTAGCGGCACAATCCCCACGGCTGTGATCGCCGACAAACTGGCAAAGCTGCCGCCACACGGTTCCTATTCGACGGTCGCCGGTGCCGATCATTTCAGCTTCCTGCCGGAATGCAAGCCGGGTGCGGTAGACATGCTGGTGAAGTTCGGGGAGGTCGATCCGATCTGCACGGAGAGCACCCGGTCACGGGCGGATATTCATGGCGAACTTACGGGGCTGGTGCTGCAGGCATTGCAGAAAACGCTCAAAGAGCATCCGTGACGTGGTATCCCCACGCATCCAAACAGCAGACAAAAAAAGAGGCAGCTTCAAAGCTGCCTCGATAAGTTGAATGCTAAAAACAGGTGCTCGAGAGGTAATGACATCATGTCTGCGCAGGCATCTCAGCCAAAGCCAACCCACATCGGCTGGCCTCAAGTTGAGATCACCATGCGCCGCCATTCGTAAACAAAACCTTTCCAGCAGACCTGTCAATTTTAAGGATCGGCCCGGAAGACGTAAGGTTTGGTTAATTCCGGTGATTAGAAATCGTTAACGCGGCGGCGTCAGTTTCCAAGCTCCGGCAAATTGCCATAGAGATCGAGCGCTTCTGGATTGGCCAGCGCCTCCTTGTTCTTGACGGGGCGGCCATGCACGACTTCGCGCACGGCGAGTTCGACGATCTTGCCGGATTTGGTGCGCGGGATATCGGCAACGGCGATGATCTTGGCGGGGACGTGACGCGGCGAGGCACCGCTGCGGATGCGCGCCTTGATCGCCTTCACCAGATCCTCGCTCAAGGTAACTCCGGTGGCCAGCCGCACGAACAGGATGACGCGGACATCGTCATCCCAGTCCTGACCGATGCAGATGGCCTCTGCCACCTCGTCCATCTGCTCGACCTGATTGTAGATTTCGGCAGTGCCGATGCGCACGCCGCCCGGGTTGAGCGTCGCGTCCGAACGGCCATGGATGATAATGCCGCCATGTTCCGTCCATTCGGCAAAATCGCCATGGCACCAGATATTGTCGAAGCGCTCGAAATAGGCCGCCTTGTACTTGGCGCTCTGCGGGTCGTTCCAGAACATCACCGGCATCGAGGGAAAGGCACTGGTGCAGACGAGCTCGCCCTTTTCCTGACGCACCGGCTGGCCGTCGTCGTTCCAGACGTCCATGGCAAGGCCAAGCCCCGGCCCCTGGATTTCGCCGCGCCAGACGGGTTTCAGCGGATTGCCGAGCACGAAACAGGAAACGATATCGGTTCCGCCGGAAATCGAGGCCAGCTGGATATCCGGCTTGATGCCGTCATAAACGAAGGAAAAGCCCTCCGGCGACAGCGGTGAGCCGGTCGAGGTCATCAGCCGCAGCGCTGAGAGGTCATGGGTCGATACCGGCGTGAAGCCGCCCTTGCGCACCGCATCGATATATTTTGCCGAAGTGCCGAAGATGGAAAACTGCTCATCGCGGGCATAGTCGAACAGGACATTGCCATCGGGATGGAACGGCGAGCCGTCGAACAGGCAGAGCGTTGCCCCAAACGCGAGCCCGGAAACCAGCCAGTTCCACATCATCCAGCCGCAGGTGGTGAAATAGAAGAGCTTTTCACCCTCACGCAAGCCGCAATGGAAGCGATGCTCCTTCAGGTGCTGCAGCAGCGTGCCACCGGCCGAATGGACGATGCATTTGGGAACGCCCGTCGTGCCCGAGGAAAAGAGAATATAGAGCGGATGCGCGAATGGCAGGGCCGCAAACTCGATGTCGCGCGCTTCAAACGGGTCGATGAAACCCGCCAGCGTCTGGCCCTTGTCCAGCGATCCGGCGAGCGTTTCAGCATCGCCGGCATAGGGGATGACCAGGACGGGTACGCCGAGTTTGCCGGCGACCGCCTGGACCTTTGCGGCGACATCCTGCCGCTTGCCGGCGTACCAATAGCCATCGCAGGCGATGAACAGCTTTGGCTCGATCTGGCCGAAGCGATCAAGCACGCCCTGTTCGCCGAAATCGGGGGAGCAGGACGACCAGATCGCGCCGATCGAGGCTGTGGCCAGCATCAGGGCAATGGTTTCCGGCATGTTCGGCATCATCGCGGCAACGCGGTCGCCCTTGCCGACCCCTTGCGCCTTCAAGGCTTGCTGCAGCCGCGACACCAGCGCGCGCAGCTCGTCAAAGGACATACGCGACTGCACCTTGTCCTCGCCCCGGAACAGCAGCGCATCACCGCTGCCGGTATGACGCAGAAGATTTTCGGCGAAATTAAGCGTAGCATCGGGAAAGAACCGCGCCTCCAGCATCACGTCGCCATGGATCAGCGCGCGGCCGCCGCGCTCGCCGATAACGCCGCAATGATCCCAGACCGCCGTCCAGAAATCGGCGCGTTCGGTGATCGACCAGTCATGAAACGCGTCATAATCAGCAAAGGTCTTGGAAAAGCGCTGTCCGCACCAGTCGATGAATGCCTTCATCGGCGTCTGTTCGATGAATTCTTCCGACGGTATCCACAGGGGCCGATCTGACTGCATATTTTCCTCCGCTTCCCAAGCCAGCCTCTATATCATGCTGCGACGCAAGATAAACAGGCCGCGCCAATGTTGGCTGTGGCAGTTGCGACATTTTGCGTGTCAACCGTTTGATTTCTGAGTGCCGAACGCCTATCCAGAGGCCATCAAACCGATTGAAAGTGCCCCGGACGGCCATGAGGCAATTCTTCACCATCGCCAGCAGAAAAATCGGATGGCAGAGAATTTTTCTGTCGCGCACCGTCGCGTGGCTGCTCGTCGGAGCGGTTATCCTCACGGCCCTGTTCAAATTCGCGCTGCCGATGTTCATCTCCACGGCCAGCGTCAAGACCAACATGGAAAATGTGCTGTCGTCTTGGACAGGGGCACGGGCCAGTATCGTCGGTGATCCGCAGTTCAGCTTCTGGCCGCATCCGGTGCTGACGCTCCGCAATGTCACCTTTACGGGTGGCGACGCGGCGGCACCGGAACTTCTGGCGAAAGCGGACGCGATTGCCGCCGGCTTCGACATGCTGGCTGCCCTGCGCGGCACACCGGTCTTTTACGATTTCCATCTCGTCAATCCGGTCTTCAAGGTGGAGCGGCGGGTCGATGGCACGTTCAACTGGCGCCGCGCCGGCTGGATGGCCGATGCCATCGCAGATGCGTCCGGCAAGACGGCATCTCAAGCCCGCAACACGCCGATCGGCGATATCGAGATCGTCAACGGCACGCTGGAACTGACCGACCGTGTGACGGCGAGCACCCACCGCGTCAGCACCATAACCGGCTCCGTGCAATGGCGCACCCCGACCACGCGGATGAATGCCAGCCTGTCGGCGCTGATCAACGGCGAAAAGGTTCAGGGCACGATTGCCTGCGATCAACCTCTGCTGCTGCTTTCCGGCCAGAACAGCACGTTCCAGGCGTCGTTCAATTCCACACCGCTGAGCTTTAGCTTCGACGGCAATGGCAATGCGTCCAGCCGTCCGTTTGCAGCCGGGCAGCTCCAGCTGAAGGCAAAATCGCTTGGGGCGCTTCTCGCCTGGATCAAAGACGTGCCGCAGCCGGTTTCCGCCAGCGGATCGGTCAGCATCGACACCAGCGTCACCATGTCGGCGCAGGGAATGAAGATGGACAGCCTGTCTTTGTCCCTGGACGATTCCGACGCGACCGGCGTGCTCGGCATTGCCTGGGACCCACAGCGCACGTCGCGCATCGACGGCACACTTGCGTTCGACCGGCTGGATCTGACACCGCTTCTCGCCTCGGTCTTCCCGCTTGCGCCGGAACCCAACACGCAGACCGAGCCGGAAACGGCATTGCTCAAGCGGATCAGCGTCGATCTGCGCCTTTCGGCGCAGGAGATCATCTATGGGGCCGCCGCCGTCACCGATGCCGCTGCCGGGATCATGGTGGAAAACGGCCGTGCATCGATCGATATCGGCGATGGCACCTTTGCCGATGGCGCGCTCAGCGGCCGCATCGCGCTTGCCAATGATGGTGCAGCCGGCGGGCAGATACAGCTGGCGTTGAAGAATGCGGATCTGGCGCCCGTCGCCGCAAGCCTCGGCCTTGCCGGGCCTTTGCCGCTCGGCCGGGGCATTTTAAGCCTCGATCTGTCGACCACCGAACCGCTGTCGAAAATGACGGCGGACGGAATGTCCGGCGAACTTCGCTATGCGGCAAACAATGGCAGCGTGGTGAATTTCGACCTGCCGGAATTCGAGCGGCTTGCCGCTTTGGGCCAGGCCTTCAACATCAGCCATGCCACCAATGGGTCGTTTGCTTTCACGAGTGCAGATATCGTGGCGCGCTTGCGTCAAGGCGTGGTCGAACTGGCCACGGCCGATATCGTCGGCGAAGGAAAAACCGTGTCTCTGGCCGGCACCCTTCCTTTCACGAAAGGCAAACTGGCGCTGACCGGCGCCATCCGGGCAGACGGACGTGAAACGCCTTCCATCCGCTTCTTTGCCGATGGCGCCTGGCCAAACCCGGTCGTTTCGCCCCTGCCTGTGGCGCCTGCCCAGCCGTAACAGCGACGCGCCTTTTCTCGCTGTCCCGGCCAGGGCTATTGCCTATGGAATGAGGGGCCAGCCACGGTCTCCCCCTTCTCCCCAGCGGGGAGAAGTGCCGAGCGGATGCGAGGCGATG
>NZ_LMFB01000001.1:125453-126114 GCF_001426685.1 Rhizobium sp. Root483D2
CTCTGAGCCAGCTTAAGGTGGCCTTCGGCCCCCCTCATCCGCCCTTCGGGCCACCTTCTCCCCGCTGGGGAGAAGAGGGAGGATGCCGCTTCTGCCGGGGAGACGGACACCGATGTGGGACCCGCCATCACCCCATCAATGCGCGAACGCTGCCTGTTCGTCCTTGACGCGCTGAATTTCGCGGCCGCGGGAGACGACCGAGGCGATCAGGACGCCGATGGCGACGGTGCCTGCCCAGCCGTAACATGTCGCAATGGAATGAGGCGGCCAGCCACGGTCTCCCCCTTCTCCCCAGCGGGGAGAAGTGCCGAGCGGATGCGAGGCGATGNNNGAGGCAAACTCTGAGCCAGCTTAAGGTGGCCTTCGGCCCCCCTCATCCGCCCTTCGGGCACCTTCTCCCCGCTGGGGAGAAGAGGGAGTTCGCCGCTCTCCGCCGGGGAGACGGACACCGATGTGGGACCCCGCCATCACCCCATCAATGCGCGAACGCTGCCTGTTCGTCCTTGACGCGCTGGATTTCGCGGCAGCGGGAAACGATCAAGACGCCGATGGCGACGGTGCCTGCTCAGCCGTAGCATGTCGCAATGGAATGAGGCGCCCAGCCACGGTCTCCCCCTTCTCCCCAGCGGGGAGAAGTGCCGAGCGGATGCGAGGCGATGAG
>NZ_LMFB01000001.1:126133-415224 GCF_001426685.1 Rhizobium sp. Root483D2
TTTTGAGCTGAATGGAGGTGGCCTTCGGCCCCCCTCATCCGCCCTTCGGGCACCTTCTCCCCGCTGGGGAGAAGAGGGAGGATGCCGCTTCTGCCGGGGAGACGGACACCGATGTAAAACCAGGGAGCTCCGCCATCACCCCATCAATGCGCGAACGCTGCCTGCTCGTCCTTGACGCGCTGGATTTCGCGGCGGCGGGAGACGACTGAGGCGATGAGGACGCCGATGGCGACGATGCCGATCAGGATGGTGCAGACGGCGTTGATCTCGGGCGTTACGCCCAGTCTCACCTGGCTATAGATCCGCATCGGCAGTGTCGTGGCGCCGGGGCCGGAGGTGAAGCTTGATATCACCAGATCGTCGAGCGACAGCGTAAACGCCAGCACCCAGCCGGAAAAGACGGCAGGCGCGATCACCGGCAAGGTCACCTGCAGGAAGGTGGCGACCGGTGTTGCGCCCAGATCCATCGCGGCCTCTTCGATCGAGCGGTCGAAGCTTAGGAGCCTTGACTGCACGACGACGGCGACGAAGCACATGGTGAAGGTGATATGCGCCAAAGTCAGCGTCCAGAAACCGCGATCAAAGCCGATGGCAACGAAGAGAAGCAGCATAGAGAGGCCGGTGATCACTTCCGGCATGACCAGCGGCGCATAGATCATCCCGGAAAACAGCATGCGGCCGCGAAAGCGGGTGTAGCGCGTCATGGCCAGCGCTGCCATCGTGCCGAGAACCGTCGCGACCGTTGCCGAAATCAGACCGACGCGGATCGTGACCCAGGCGGCATCGAGAAGCGCCTGGTTCTGGAACAGCTGCACATACCATTTGGTCGAAAAGCCCGCCCAGACAGTCACCAGCTTGGATTCGTTGAAGGAGAAGATCACCAGAAGTACGATCGGCAGATAGAGAAAGGCAAAACCGATGACGATCGAGGCGATATTGAAACGGGACCAGCGCTGCATGACTATCTCCCCTCGCTATCGGCTTTGGACTGGGCATGCTGGAAGAACATGATCGGCACCACCAGGATGAGCAGCAGAATGGTCGCCACGGCCGCGGAAACCGGCCAGTCGCGGTTGGCGTTGAATTCGTTCCACAGCGTCTTGCCGATCATCAGCGTTTCGGAGCCGCCGAGCAGATCCGGGATGACGAATTCGCCGACGGCCGGGATGAAGACCAGCATGCAGCCGGCCACCACGCCGGGCATCGACAGCGGGAATGTCACCCGCCAGAACGCGCGGATCGGCGTGCAGCCGAGATCCTGGGCGGCTTCCGTCAGGCTGTGATCCATCTTTTCCAGCGAGGAATAGATCGGCAACACCATGAACGGCAGGTAGGAATAGACGATGCCGATATAGATCGCCCAATTGGTGTTGAGGATGATCAGCGGCTGATCGATCACGCCAAGCGTGAGCAGCAGCTGATTGAGCAGTCCTTCCGGCTTGAGAATGGCGATCCAGGCATAGACGCGGATCAGGAAGCTTGTCCAGAACGGCAGGATGACCAGCATCAAAAGTGTCGGGCGGATCGTATTGGGCGCCTGCGCCATGCCGTAGGCCACCGGATAGGCGATCAGCAGCGTCAGGAACGTCGAGATGGCGGCAATCCAGAGGCTGGACGCATAGGCCTTGGTGTAGAGCGCGTCCTCGGTCAGCCAGACATAGTTGTCGATCGAGAACTGCTTGATATTGTCGATGAACCCGCCGATGCCGGATGCGAGGTCGAACACCGGCAGATAGGGCGGCATGGCAACCGCCGTTTCCGACAGGGAAATGCGGATGACGATGAAAAACGGTATCAGGAAGAAGAACAGCAACCAGGCATAGGGGATGATGATCACCAGCCGGTTGAACAAAGCCGATCCGAATTTTGCCATGGCCTCAATCCTTCAGCACGACGCCGGCATTTTCATCGAACGAAATCCAGACTTCCTGATCGTAGCCCAGCGGGTCCTCGACGGCGCGCACGGCGTTGAGCGAGGAGGCCTTGATCACCTTGCCATCCTTCAGCTTGACGTGGAAAACCGTCATGTCGCCGAGATAGCCGATATCCCAGATTTCGCCCTGCGCAGCATTGAGCGGTGCACAGGCCGGCTGGTCGCGGCCGACGCGGATTTTTTCAGGGCGCACGGCAAAGCCGGCCTTGGCGCCGATGGCGGGCGGTTCGGTGGAGGCGACGCGGACCGTGAAGCCGCTCTGCGTTGCGATCTCGACGGTGCCGTTGCCGGCAGCGGAGACCGTGCCGTCGAAAATATTCACGTCGCCGATGAAATCGGCCACGAAACGGGAATTGGGCGCCTCATAGATTTCCGGCGGGGTCGCCACCTGCACGACCTTGCCATGCGCCATGACGGCGATGCGGTCGGCCATGGTCATCGCCTCTTCCTGGTCATGGGTGACGACGACGAAGGTGAGGCCGAGTTCCTGCTGCAGATCCATCAGTTCGAACTGGGTTTCCTCGCGCAGCTTCTTGTCGAGCGCGCCAAGCGGCTCGTCCAGCAGAAGCACCTTCGGGCGCTTGGCAAGCGACCGGGCGAGCGCCACGCGCTGCCGCTGGCCGCCGGAGAGCTGGTGCGGCTTGCGCTTGGCGAACTTGTCGAGCTTGACCAGTTTCAGCATCTGCTCGACACGCGCAGCAATATCGGCCTTCGGCATGCCGTCCTGTTTCAGGCCAAAGGCGATGTTGTTTTCGACCGTCATATGCGGAAACAGCGCATAGGACTGGAACATCATGTTGACCGGCCGCTTGTAGGGCGGGATGCCGGCAAGGCTCTGGCCGTCGAGGATGATCTCGCCGGAGGTCGGCTGTTCGAAACCGGCCAGCATGCGCAAAAGCGTTGACTTGCCGCAGCCGGATGCTCCCAGAAGCGCGAAGAATTCGCGCGGATAGATATTGAGCGAGAGATCATCGACCGCAACGAAATCACCGAACTTCTTGGTGACATTCTTGACGGCGATGAAGGGCACGGAATTGGGATCGGCCCAAGGAGCAAAGGAACGCCGGATACTGCCAAGTGACTTCATCATCTATCCCCGAATGACTTGCACGAACGGCGCCGTCCCCAGCGCCACAAAAGAAAATTGCCCGGATGAGGTCCGGGCAATTCTTTTCGACTTACTGGCCGGTGACCACTTTGGTCCACATGCGCGTTAGCACGCGCTGCTCTCTTGCATCGAAGGGCGTCGTCGTGAAGAGCTTCTTCATGACATCCTCCGGCGGATAGATCGCGGTGTCGCCCATCACGTCCTTGCTGACGAACTGTTGGGAGGCCTTGTTGCCGTTGGCGTAGAACACCACGTCGCTCGCCTTGGCAATGACTTCCGGCTTCATGATGTAATTCAGGAATTCATGCGCTTCGGCGACATGCGGCGCATCGGCTGGAATGGCCATGACGTCGAACCACATCTGCGCGCCCGTCGACGGAATGGAATAATCAACGGTCACACCGGCCTTGGCTTCGGCGGCACGGTCGCGTGCCTGGAAGATATCGCCGGAATAGCCCAAGGCCAGGCAGATATCGCCGTTGGCGAGCGCATTGATATATTCCGAGGAGTGAAACTTGCGGATGTTCGGGCGGATTTTCAGCAGCAGCTCTTCGGCCTTGGCCAGATCTTCCGGCGCATGGCTGTCGGGATTGAGGCCGAGATAAAGCAGGACGCTCGGCACGACATCGGTCGGCGAATCGAGAACCTGAATACCGCAATCCTTGAACTTAGCGGCCAGTTCCGGCTTGAAAAGCACATCCCATGTGGGCTTCTCGTCGGTGCCGAGGATTTGTTTCACCTTCTCGACATTATAGCCAAGGCCGGTCGTGCCCCACATATAGTCGATCGCGTATTCGTTGCCCGGATCGTAGGTGGCGACGCGCGTGGTGATTTCGTCCCACATATTGGAAAGATTGGGCAGCTTCGACTTGTCGAGTTTCTGGAAGACGCCGGCCGCGATCTGACGCTGCAGGAAGGTTGCGGTCGGCACGACGACATCATAGCCGGTGCCGCCGGCGAGCAGCTTGGTTTCGAGGATCTCGTTGCTGTCGAAGACGTCATAGACGACCTTGATGCCGGTTTCCTTGGTGAAATCCTCCAGGATCGACGCATCGATATAATCGGACCAGTTGTAGATATTGACCACGCGCTCCTGCGCGGTGGCAATCGTTGCGGACCCGGAAAGGATCAACGCGGCAAAGGCTGTGGCAATCGTACGCGACATAGAATTCCCCTTGGTTTTATCGGAACAGTCCGGGCGGCCGCCGTCGCCTGCCTGTCTGTCCCTCCGTATGCGCGTTTGGAAGTTAGGCATGTTTTCAAACAACCACAAGCGCTTTTACTGGCCCAAGCAGAACCATTCGGTGCACTGCCAAATTTTAGCGCTTCCTGCAAAAAGCCGAATCTTTTCAGTGCACCATCGCGGCCTGCGCGCCCGGCGGCCCGCATCCCAGCGCCGGTTAACCATAAGCGCAGATCGCGCGTGGAACACGGCGTTTACGATTGCTTAACCATGTGCGGAATGCGATTTTGCGCAGAGAAGGTTATGCGTTTCGGAGTTGGCCGTCATGAATGTGAAGTCGCAGCGGATCGATCCACGGGAATTGAAGCGGCTGTCGGTGCTGCAATCTCACAGGACGCTTCTGGCCATCGGTTTCGACTGGGCGTTGATTGCAAGCGCCATCGCCTTCAGCAAATATATGCAGCATCCCCTCGCCTATATCGCAGCGGTGCTTATCATTGCCGGACGCATGCATGCCTTCGGCTGCCTGATGCATGAGGCCGCCCACTACCGCATCATCAAGAACCGCAAGGTCAGCGACTGGATGAGCGATCTGCTGCTCGCATGGCCGATCATGGCGACGGTCGATGGCTACCGGATGAACCATCTTGTCCATCACCAGCATACCAATACCGACGAGGATCCCGATTGGGCCGCCAAGCTCGGCATGACGCAATTCACCTTCCCGCAGAAAGTCTGGCGCGGCGTGGTGCAGCTGCTCGGCTATCTCGTGGCAATCAATTCGGTGCGCGATATCCTGCACATGGCCAAGCGCATTGCCAAGCATGACCGCTCGACCCGGACCTACAAGCTCCTGCGCATCAGCTTCTATATCGCCGCCGCAGTGATCTTCTCGGTCTTCGGGCTCTGGACCGACGTCACGCTCTACTGGCTGGTGCCGTTCTTCACCTTCTTCTGCCTGTTCCTCTATGTCCGCAGCGTTGCCGAGCATTTCGGCAGCATGGATTATTCCGACGAACTGGGCAGCTCGCGCACCGTCTATCCCCATCTCTGGGAAAAGCTGTTCTTTGCGCCCCACAACATCAACTATCACCTGGAACATCATCTTTATCCGGGCGTGCCCTATTACAACCTGCCGGAACTGCACGCGGTGCTGATGACAAACCCGAATTACGCCAGCCGGGCGCACATTACACGAGGCTATACGACAGGGCTTGCTTCGGAATGCTTTGCCCCGAATGCGCCGCTGCTTCCGGCGCATCATCCTGTCAGTTACTGAATGGGCAGCTACTGAAAATCAAAGGCGCTCAGACCGGTCACCATTTCATCGAGCCCGAGCGGCCTTGTGACCGGCGGCTCAGCCCTGGCAAGACAGCCCTGCCGCTCGCAGAGACGGCAGGCGGTGCCACCGGCGACAGTTGCAAGAGGTGCGGCACCATAGACGGTTTCGCCGGCATGCGCGGCATCACAGCCGATGAGGATCGCGGTGCGGCGGACGCGATCTTGAAAATTCGCCCGCGGACCTTCGATCGTCCGGGCGATGGTCAAAAACTCCCCGCCCCCAAAAATCTCCACCCGCTCGGCCAGCACCTGGCCAGCCTGCGCAAAGGCCGTGTGAACGTTGAGCTTGGGACAGCCGCCGCCGAAGCGCGCCTGCGGGAAACCGGATGCACCCGCCTTGCGCAGCCGGTTGCCGGCATGATCGATTTCCATCAGGAAGAACGGTAGCGCCGCAGCCCCCGGGCGTTGCAGCGTCACCAGCCGGCTGGCCGCCTGTTCGAAGGAGACCTGGAAGCGGGCGCTCAACACGTCGATATCGTATTTCGCCCGCTGTGCTGCGGCGAGAAAGCCAGCGTATGGCATCATGACCGCATGCGCCGCATACCGCGCCAGCTCGAAACGGCCGATACGGCGCGCCTCGCCAGTGGAAAATGCCAGCTGCTGCAGATCGGCGGCGATGGCTTGCGGAAACGCAATCTGCGCCGCCTCCATGGCGATTTCGCGGAGCTGGTCCTGCGCCGACAGACGCTCCGACAGGAACAGCCGCATGGAATGACGATCAAAGCGGCGGCGCAGGTCCGGCATGACATGCACGGGCAGTGTGCGCACCGTCAGGCCGTGCTCCTTGCGCAGAAAGCCTTTCAGCGCTCCAGCAAGGTCTTCGCCGGGGGAAAGCTGCGCATGGAAGGCCTCTGCGGCCTCGTCTGTATCAGCGAAATGATGGGGCCGGCTTTCGAAGATGTCGCGCACCTCATCCATCGGCAGGCGCGCGTCCGACAATGCCGCCATATGGCCCTGATCGGATAAAAGCGCGCTCAGGTCCTTCAGCCGCAACGACTGTTCGCGGTAGGCGCGGTACAGTTTGAGAACGCCGATCGCGGCGTTGGGGGCAGCCTCCGCCACCTCGATCAATTCCTGATCGCCCGGCAGCTCGCCCGAGAGCAGCGGATCGGCAAACACTTCGCGCAACTGCGTGACGCTGCCGGTCGCCTCCCCCTGCAGCTCGTCGAGATCGACCTTGTAGACCGAGGAGAGCTTTAATAGCAGCTGCACCGTCAACGGACGCTGGTTGCGCTCGATCAGGTTGAGATAGGACGGCGAGATGCCAAGCGCTTCGGCCATCGCCGTCTGCGTCAGCGACAACCCATTGCGGATCCGCCGCACGCGAGCCCCTGCAAAAATCTTGTTCTCAGCCATTTGTCACGCCTTTTACAATTTAGCCAGGCCGGCGGTCTTTACAGTATTTACAAAATTACAAAGGGCCATTGTAAAAGGCAAGACATGATAACCCTTTTGAATGCAGCAAAAATCCTTTTGTTCTGGCGGGTTTGTGCAGGGCACTGTAAAACAGGTCACATCAGATCGCCGATCGAGACACCTTTAAACGAAAGTCTTATCTGTCTCGAAACATTGCAGGAGGAAACTTATGACTGATTTTTACAATCTCGTTCCCGGCGCCCCGCAGGGCCGTTTCGACAGCCTCGATCGCCCTTATACTGCCGAGGACGTCACGCGGCTGCGCGGCTCCGTCCAGATCCGCCACACGCTGGCCGAGATGGGCGCGAACCGGTTGTGGAAGCTGATCCACGAGGAGGATTTCGTCAATGCGCTGGGCGCGATGACGGGCAATCAGGCGATGCAGCAGGTTCGCGCCGGCCTGAAGGCCATCTATCTTTCCGGCTGGCAGGTTGCCGCCGACAGCAATACCGCCTCGTCCATGTATCCCGACCAGTCGCTTTATCCGGCCAATGCAGCCCCGGAACTGGCCAAGCGTATCAACAGGACATTGCAGCGCGCCGACCAGATCGAAACCTCGGAGGGCAAGGGCCTTTCGGTCGATACCTGGTTTGCCCCGATCGTTGCCGATGCGGAGGCTGGCTTTGGCGGGCCGCTCAACGCTTTCGAGATCATGAAGGCGTTTATCGAGGCGGGCGCTGCCGGCGTTCACTATGAGGACCAGCTGGCATCGGAAAAGAAATGCGGCCATCTCGGCGGCAAGGTTCTGATCCCGACGGCAGCCCATATCCGCAATCTCAACGCCGCGCGCCTTGCCGCCGACGTCATGGGCACGCCGACACTGGTGATCGCCCGCACGGACGCCGAGGCCGCCAAGCTGCTCACATCCGATATCGACGAGCGCGACCAGCCCTTCGTCGATTACGATGCCGGCCGCACCACGGAAGGTTTCTACCAGGTCAAGAACGGCATCGAGCCCTGCATTGCCCGCGCGATTGCCTATGCGCCCTATTGCGACCTCATCTGGATGGAGACCGGCAAGCCGGATCTCGAACAGGCCCGCAGGTTTGCCGAGGCCGTGCACAAGGTGCATCCGGGCAAGAAGCTCGCCTATAATTGCTCGCCGTCGTTCAACTGGAAGAAAAACCTCGACGACGCGACGATCGCCAAGTTCCAGCGCGAGCTGGGCACCATGGGCTACAAGTTCCAGTTCATCACCCTTGCCGGCTTCCACCAGCTGAACTTCGGCATGTTCGAACTGGCACGCGGCTACAAGGACCGGCAGATGGCTGCCTATTCGCAGCTGCAGGAGGCCGAATTCGCCGCCGAGGTCAACGGCTACACGGCCACCAAGCATCAGCGCGAAGTCGGCACCGGCTATTTCGACGCCGTCTCGATGGCGATCACCGGTGGCAAGTCCTCGACGACAGCCATGCACGAATCGACCGAACACGAGCAATTCCGCCCGGCGGCGGAGTAGGCGCAACCCCTCCCCAACCCCTCCCCACAAGGGGGAGGGGCTAACTTGCGGCACTTTCTGCGCTCCATCAACCACTCCAGACGTGCGGAGTTGTCTCTGGGCAGAACGGTGCGGCATGCAAGTCCCTCCCCCTTGTGGGGAGGGGTTGGGGAGGGGCTCTCAACCAATCACAACATCAACCAAGGAGGAACCACCATGACAGTCCAGACACGCGTCAAGGAACGGGCGGAGGAACAGTCCTCGGCTATGACACCGGAACAGCAGGCCATGATCCGCATGGTCGCCAACGACCTGCACAGGCTCAACCAGGCCGTCATGAAGGCGGTGGATGCTGGCGTTTCCGTCGAGCTTGTCCGCTCGGCCCGCCATCATGGTGGCGAAGGCAATTGGGGTGATCTGCTGATCCCGGTTATCGTCACGCAGGGACGCGGCTGAGGCATGACACCTTGTCCACAAACATCCCGGCGGGACAAGATCCCGCCGGGATGTCGCGTTCCGGCGAAACGCTAAAGACTGCGGCTTGGCCGCTTGCCGGCAAAGAGATCGGCATGGCTTTTGACCAGCCGGAACAGCCGCTCTGACACCATGCGGATTTCGCGGCGGTGGCGGTCCTCGCTGTTGGTGACGATCCATTGGCCGTGGCGCAACTGTTTCAGCTCCTCGCCTGCCCGCTCCAGGCCCGGATCGAGATCGCCGACGAAACAGGGCAACACCGCCTGCCCCGCCCCTGCCCGCGCCAGATCCAGCAGCGAGCGCGGGCGGCTGACGATGACGGCGACCGGGGCAGCCGCCTGTTCATGCGGAAAGCGCAGATAGGGCGAGATCGCATCCTCCTCAGACACCGCGATCCAGGCTGAGGCCAATCCCGGCTGCGCATTGCGCTGGCGGTAGGCGGCATAGGCGACCTCGCCGGTATGGCGGCTTGTCAGATGCGGCTCGTCCGGCACGACCGCCCGCACGCCGACATCGCTTTGCCGGTGTGCCAGCGTCGCCCGCCGCTCGGAAACGGACATGTCGAGGCGGAAACCGTCACGCTCGCTCCAGATCGCCTGGATGTTTTCGCAGACCAGCCACGTCACCCAGGTTCCGGCCATCAGCCGCACCACAGAGCCCCCATGCGCCTCCTGCCGCCAGCCATCGACCTTGCGCACCACGGCGTCCATGGCCTGCAACTGTTCGAACAGCGCCTGGCCATCGGCGGTCAGCCGGTACCCGGTCTGGCTGCGGACAAACAGCTGCCGGCCGATCCCCTGTTCGAGATCCAGCACCCGGCGGCCGACGGTGGCGGGGCTCAAACCATTGACCTGCGCGGCGCCGGTCAATCCGCCATGGCGCGCAACGGCCAGAAATATCTGATAGGCATCCCAGGATATGTCTTTCATCATTGAAAAACATACGCCGGTTTCTTGCGTTTATAAACCTATTTTTGAAGCATAGGTTCAAGGCGTGAACGGAGCGCGGCGGCAATGCCGCCTCATCCCAAATTGAAGAAAGCTTTCTGCAGGGCCCCAGGTCCGGCAACGGCTTTCTGTTGCCGAAGGGAAGCTGTGATGCCGGAGATGATGGGAATGGTCTTATGGATGGAGATGCTGGCGAAGGACGCGCGCAGACCGCATGAATTCCAGGAGGTGATCGACCGGAACCGCCTGTCCAGCAGGATGTCCAGCGCAATGCGGCGGCTTTGCCTGGGCTGGCTGCGACGCAAATAAAAAGCCCGGCGTCCAAAGCCGCCGGGCTTTCCGCATTTACCTAGTATCCATCAGGCGGCGCGGCCGACCTGGCGGCCGGTTGCAACAGGCTCCAGGCGGAACTGTTCGACCAGCATCATCAGCGTATCGGCCTGGTTGGCGAGTTCGCGGCTGGCGCTGGTTGCCTGATCGACCATGGTCGCATTCTGCTGCGTCATCTGGTCCATCTGGTTGACCGACCCGTTGACCTCATGCAGCGCTGCGGCCTGGTCGCGGCTGGCAGTGGCAATCATTTCCACATGGCTGCTGACCGCAACGATCTGCTGGCTGATCGATGCCAGAACCGCGCCGGTTTCCTGGACCAATTGCGAACCGGAATTTACTTCGTTGGCGGATTTGTTGATCAGGCCCTTGATCTCGCGGGCCGCACCTGCCGAACGCTGGGCGAGTTCGCGGACTTCCTGCGCCACCACCGCAAACCCCCTGCCGGCATCGCCGGCGCGGGCAGCCTCGATCCCGGCATTCAGCGCCAGGAGATTGGTCTGGAAGGCGATCTCGTCGATGACATCGATGATCTGCTCGATCTGGCGGGAAGCATCTTCGATGCGGCCCATGGCCGAGATCGCGTTGCTGACGACGACGGCCGAATTGTCGGCGCTCTTCTTGGTATGCGTGACGGCAACATTGGCCTCATGCGCCCGCTCGGCCGAGGACCGCACGGTGACGGTGATCTGGTCAACGGCGGCTGCCGTTTCTTCCAGCGACGCGGCCTGAGCCTCGGTGCGCTTGGAGAGCTGATCTGCCGATGCATGCATATCGTTGCCGCTGCGCTGGATCGACAGCGCATTGTTGCGGATCTGCAGGAGCGTGTCCTGCAGGCGGATCAGCGAACCGTTGAAGTCCATCCGCAGCTGTTCGAGACGGCCGGTGAACGGCGTTTCGATCTGCTGCGAGAGATCGCCCTGCGCCAGGCGGCCGAGACCGGCGGCGAGCTGGTTGACGGCGAAATCGATCTGGCTGTCGAGGGCGCGCTTTTCGGTATCGTTGCGGCTGCGCTCGGCATCGGCCTGGGCGCGCTGCTCCTCGCTTTCGGCTTCGATGCGAACCTTGGAAAGGGCATTTTCCTTGAAGATGCCCAGCGCCCGCGCCATGTCGCCGATCTCGTCGCGACGGGCGCCGCCATCGATCGAGGTATCGAGCGCACCGTCAGCCAGACGGCGCATGGCGGCGGTGATCTGCCCGATCGGGCCCTTCAGCGTCAGCACCAGCGCGCCACCGGCGAGAAGGGCGATCAGGATGCCCAGAACCGTTGCAAAGACCGAGACCTGGTTTGCCTTGTCGCGCTCGACCGAGGCCGTGGTCTTCTGGCCCTCGGCAAATGCGGTCAGCTGACCCCAGATGCTGTCGATTTCGGCAGCCGCAGCCGTAAATTCGGCGTGCCGTTTATGGCTGGTTGCGACCAGGGCGATGCTGTCCTGATCCATCTTCTCGATGATCGGTTTCAGCGACCCGACCAGATCGGTGAAGAATTTCAGGTCGCCGGCTGTTTGTGCAAGGCTTTGCACATCCTGGCCCATGATGGAGAATTCGCGCGAAAGCCGGGCACGGCCCTCTTCGTCGGATTTTTCCAGGAAGCTCGCGGCGGCGATGCGGATGGAATAGACGGAATTGACCAGCTTGCGTGTATCGGTGAGCACGGTTGCGGCCTTGACCAGCGGCGCATCGAGCTTGCCGAACGTGGCAGTTGCGTCGCGCATCTTGACGGTGGCTGCGGTCTGCAGCTGGATGCTGTTCTGGCGGAAGCGGGCAACCAGACGGCCGACTGCGGCGGCGTTTTCCTCGCTGAGATCGCCGGTATCGACCAGTGCCTTCATCTCGGCCACGGTCTTCTTGAAGGTTTCGGCGACGGCCTTCTGGTTTGCCGGCAGGCCGGAAGCGATCTTGCGCTGCACCTTGGTGAGTTCCCCATAGGAACTGCCCGCAAACTTGATCTTTTCTTCCGGCGTCGCCGCCTTGGCAAAGGCCGACATGAAGGCAACGAGCGTATCGCTGGACGAGGTCAGGCGGTCTGCTTCGCGCAGGATCGATTTGGCCGCTTCCTCATCCTTGCGCACTGCCCGTTCCATCTTGGTGGCTTCCTCAAGCACCTTCATCTGCTCGCCGAGCAGGCTGCCGAGGCTGTTGGAGATGGATTTGCGCAGCGCCACTTCTTCCTCGTAGAGCGTCCAGAGCTGGCCGACGCGCTCGCCGATCTTGGTGCTGCCCTCGACGGCCTCCTGCAATTGGCGTCGGCCTTCCTCGTCATTGACCTGCGCCAGCGTGCCCGACAGGACCGCTTGCTGGCCCTCGAGCTTTTCAACCACGGCCTGGCGGTTTTCCTCCGACGTGTTCTGCAGAAAGGCGTTCATGCCGGCATAGACATCCTTGAAGCCGCTCAGCGACTGCAGGACGCTATTGGAAATCTCCATCCGCCCCTGCAGCAATCCCGACGCATAAAGCCCGGTAATGCCGACGGCGCAGATGCTGACGACGAAGGGCAGGATGAACAACAGCACCTTGGTCTGGATTTTGAAGCGGGCAAGAATCTTGTCGATGAACATGAACGCACCTTGGCTCGCAGCCTGCGTCCGCCCTCCTCAAGCCGTACAGGCTTGCCCGGTGCGCCAGCACGCTGGTGATTTAACTGAAAAAATCATGCGGCGCATCGCCGCCAGCCTGCCAGGCATTCATTGCATGATCCGCCGCCTCCCCGGGGCTGAGATCACGGCAGGCTCCGTTGAGATCATTCTTCAACGGCAACGATTAATATTTGAATAAGTGGGATCTAAATCGTTTCAGATGGCTGTTGCAGCGCATCAGCGGAAAATCCCGCCCTGCGGGATTTCGCGAGACCATGCGGCATGGCATGGGCAGATATAATCCGCCTCACACAGGAAGCGGGAAGCAATCGGACCGTTTAGAACGACCAGAAGGACGGAAGGGCAACGAACGCTGCAAGAGCGAACGCGGCGATCACTGAAACACGGATGAACAAAGCCTTGCGCGCGGCACTTTCGTCGGCTTTCGCAATTGCGATTGCGCGGGCGGTGGAACGATTGCGTGATTGATTCATGGCATCATTTCCTTTCGACATCAGCAACAATAGACCCGGATGCTCCGGACCGCCAGTCCATGCCGTGCTGCAACCGCTCACAAAAGCGTAAAAAATGTCACGTTTCTGAAACAATTCCTGAAAATGACTATCGTGCCGTGCTGCAAAACGTTTGGACCAGCGTTTCAAACAGGTTCCGTCAGATGTCTTAACAAGTGCTGAAGCCGCCTGCTCTTTGATGGCTCATGCCACTTTGCCGGCTCATGCCACTTGGCCGGCCGAAAAGCCAGATGCCCAGGCCCATTGGAAATTATAGCCGCCCAGCCAGCCGGTGACATCGACGCACTCGCCGATGAAATAGAGGCCGGGAACGTCGCGCGCCTGCATGCTGCGCGAATCAAGCGCCTTTGTATCGACGCCGCCCAGCGTCACCTCGGCGGTGCGATAGCCTTCCGATCCGGCGGGCTTGATCACCCAGTCCTTCAGGGTGAGGCAGAAGGCATCGATCGCCTTGTCGGAGAGATCGGCGAGCGGCCGGTTGCTGAGCCCGGCGGCCTCGGCGAAGAATTGCGCCAGCCGTTTCGGCAAGGGTTCGGAGAGCGCCGTCTGCAGCGCCTGGCGGCCATTCTGCTTACGCGCCGCCTTCAGCACGCCGGCAAGATCGGCATGCGGCAAAAGGTTGAGGCTGATATCGCCGCCCTCGCGCCAATAGGACGATATCTGCAGGATGGCCGGACCGCTCAGGCCCCGGTGGGTGATCAGCACGGCTTCCTCGAAAACCGTCTTGCCGCAGCGCGCCTGCGCACCGACGGCAACGCCGGCCAGCGCATTCAGGCTTTCCAGTTGCACCGGATCGAGCGTCAGCGGCACCAGTCCCGGCCGGGTCTCCACCAGCGGCAGGCCGAACTGCTCTGCGATCTTATAGGCAAGGCCGGTTGCGCCCATTTTCGGGATCGACTTGCCGCCGCTCGCAAGGATCAGCGAGGAACAATCGATCGCGCCATCGGCGGTCACGATCCGGAACCCGGACACGGTTTTTTCGACCGTCTGGATCTGCGCGCCCAGCCGCAAGACCGCGCGTGCCTCCTTCATCTCGGTCAGCAGCATGCGGATGATGTCCTTGGCGGTCTCGTCGCAAAACAGCTGGCCAAGCGTCTTTTCATGCCAGGCAATCTTGTAGCGATCGACCAGGGCGATGAAATCATGCGGCGTGTAGCGCGCCAAAGCCGACTTGCAGAAATGCGGATTGACTGAGAGGAAGTTCTTCGGGCTCGCATGGATATTGGTGAAGTTGCAGCGTCCGCCGCCGGAAATGCGGATCTTTTCGCCCGGCGCCTTGGCATGATCGAGCACGGCGACGCGGCGGCCGCGCTTGCCCGCCTCGATCGCCGCCATCATGCCGGCAGCCCCTGCCCCGATTATCACCACGTCGAATTGTTCGGCCAAGACATCCATTCCCGTTTCGGTTTTCTTTCAAAGGCAAGGGCGGCAAAGTCAATTGCTGTTGTGACGATGAGGACGAATACAGCCTGTACGGCGGCAAAAGTCCCGGTTTTCACCCTAGCCAATTGCCAAACTGTGGCTATGATGCCCCATCCGAACCCAAAACCGGTGATTTATGCCCGTCAGAAGAAATGCTGCCCAACCAACTGCAAGGACTGTCAAGAGCTCGAAAATACCCGCCGCACTGCAAGCCCCCCGCGGAGTGAAGACCTGGAAGGAAGCCGCCGACTGGCTGAAAATCCGTGGCATCGAGGATATCGAATGCATCACGCCTGATATTGCCGGCGTTCCGCGCGGCAAGATGATGCCGTCCTCGAAATTCACCTCCAATACCTCGCTTGCACTGCCCTCGGCGATCTACCGCCACACGATTTCCGGCGAATATCCCGAAGAGACGGGCAATTTCCGCTATGACAGCCGCGACAGCGATATCAAGTTGGTGCCTGATCTTTCGACCCTTTCGGTGGTTCCCTGGGAAAGCGACCCGACGGCGCAGGTGATCTGCGACATTGCGGGCTCGCAGGGCGAAAAAGTTCCCTACACGCCGCGCAACGTCCTGAAGCACGTTCTCGACCTCTATGCCCAGCGGGGCTGGAAGCCGGTCGTGGCGCCTGAAATCGAATTCTATCTGGTCGCCAAGAACGAGGATCCGGATTATCCGCTGCATCCGCCGAAAGGCCGTTCCGGACGTGCCATCCAGGGCGGACAGGGCTATTCGATCGCCGGCGTCAACGAATTCGACGAGCTGATCGACGATATCTACCATTTCTCGGAAAAGCAGGGTCTGGAGATCGACACGCTGATCCACGAGGAAGGCCCGGCACAGCTGGAAATCAACCTTCGCCATGGCGATCCGATCGAGCTTGCCGACCAGGTCTTCATGTTCAAGCGGACCATTCGCGAAGCGGCCCTGAAGCACGGCATCTACGCAACCTTCATGGCCAAGCCGATGCAGGCGCAGGCAGGCTCCGCCATGCATATCCATCAGTCGGTTGTCGAAGTGAATACCGGCCGCAACCTGTTTTCCAATGCCGACGGCTCGCCCTCCAAGGAGTTTTTCTCCTTCATCGGCGGCATGCAGACATTCGTGCCCAAGGCGCTGTCGATGATGGCCCCTTACGTCAACTCGTACCGGCGGCTGACGCCGGACATGTCGGCGCCGGTCAACAATGCCTGGGGCTACGACAACCGCACGACCGCGTTTCGCATTCCGGTTTCCGAACCTGCCGCACGGCGTGTGGAAAACCGCCTGCCAAGCTCGGACGCCAATCCCTATCTGGCGCTCGCAGCCTCGCTCGGTTGCGGTTATCTCGGCATCATCCAGGGACTGGAGCCATCGGCACCGGCGGAAGCGTCGGCCGATAGCGGGACGATCGACCTGCCGAGGGGGCTGTTGGAAGCGGTGTCGCTCTTGGAAGCGGAACCGGCTTTTGCCGAGATCTTCAGCCCGGAATTCATCGCGATCTATGGCGGCGTGAAGCGGGGCGAGTTCGAAACCTTCATGCAGGTGATCAGCCCCTGGGAGCGCGAATACCTGCTTCTCAATGTCTGATACGAAAGGCGCAGCCATGCCTTGGCAAAGCCCGATCTCGCCGGGGATTTCCTGGTATGAGTCCAGTGTCGCGGAGCGGCCGGAATATCCGGCCCTTTCGGGTTCGGTGGAGACCGATGTCGCGATTGTCGGCGGGGGCTTCACCGGGCTGCAGGCCGCCTACAATTTGGCGCGCAAGGGCGTGCGCGTGACGCTGATCGATGCCTGCCGCTTCGGCGACGGTGCGTCTGGCCGCAATGGCGGACAGCTCGGCACCGGCCAGCGCTGGTCTCCCGAGGAGATGGAAGGAACGCTCGGTTACGAGCGGTCCAAGGCATTGTTTGATCTGGCAGAGGATGCCAAGAAACATCTGCTCGACTTCGCATCCACACATGGCATCGATATCGAATATGTCGAGGGGCAGCTGAATGTCTGCCACAGGCCACGGCTTGAGAAAGACTATCGCGACAGCGTCGAGATCGCCGCATCGCGCTATGGCTATGCGCACCAGAGCTTCATGGACCGCGACGAGACAGTGGCGCGGCTGGGCTCGCAGCGCTATCTGTTCGGCATCCGCGATACCGGCACCGGCCATATCCAGCCGATGAAGCTGCTGGTTGGCCTCGCCAGACAGGCGGCCCTGGCCGGCGCATCGCTGCACGAGCAGACCAAGGCGCTGAAGATCAACCAGGCCGGCGGCCGGGTGACGATCGAGACGGACAAGGGCACCATCCGCGCCGACCGTGCCCTGATTGCCTGCAACGGCTATATCGGCAATCTCGAACCGGTCACGGCACGGCATGTCATGCCGATCCGCTCGTTCATCGGCGCCACCAAGGTTCTCAGCGATTTTCCCGATGTGCTGCCCGGCGGCGAAGCGGTAGCGGATTCGCGCTTCGTCGTGCGCTATTTCCGCAAATCCAAGGACGGGCGCCTGCTGTTTGGTGGCCGCGAGGCCTATACGGCTGACAATCCGCGGGAAATTTCCGAACATATCCGCCGGCAGATCACGGAGATCTACCCGTCGCTGGCGAATGTCGAGATGACCCATTCCTGGGGCGGCTCGGTTGGCATCACGCTGCCGCGCCAGCCCTTCGTGCGCGAGGTCATGCCCGGCGTTACATCGATTGGCGGCTATTCCGGCCATGGCGTCATGCTGTCGAACTATTGCGGCAAGCTCTATTCCGATATGGTGACCGGCAACCGCTCGGACCTCGACCTGTTGCGGGAGCTGAATGTTCCGGCTTTTCCAGGCGGCACGCGGTTCCGCTCCGTGCTTTTGTTCGTCGCACTCAGCTGGTATGCCTTGCGCGACAAGTTTTAAAAGCCGCACCTGAAAAGCGCAGGAAACGCATTTTGTTGCGTCGCACCCTAGCGCTTTTAAATCGATTAGATTATACACTCCTCAGACCAGAACGAGATCGAGATTTCTCATGAGCAGCCAGATCATTCCTGTGGAACCCTTTGACTATGTGGTTTTCGGAGGCACCGGCGACCTTGCCGAACGCAAATTGCTTCCTGCCCTTTATCATCGCCAGCTGGATGGCCAACTCACCGATCCGACCCGCATTATCGGTGCGTCACGCAGCGTGCTCAGCCATGACGAATACCGTAAATTTGCGACCGACGCCCTCAAGGAACATCTGAAGCCGAGCGAGTACGATGAGGCGCAGGTGAAGATCTTCACCGACCGTCTGTTCTACGTGCCTGTCGATGCCAAGTCGGACAATGGCTGGGATCAGCTGAAGGCGCTTCTGGACGAAGGCAAGGACCGCGTGCGGGCCTTCTATCTTGCCGTCGCGCCGGCCATCTTCGGCGACATCTCCGAAAAGATCCGCGACCACAAGCTGATCACCAAGATGACGCGCATCGTCGTCGAAAAGCCGATCGGCCGTGACCTTGCGTCGGCGCTCGAACTCAACGACACGATCGGCAAAGTGTTCAAGGAAGAGCAGATCTTCCGCATCGACCATTATCTCGGCAAGGAAACCGTGCAGAACCTGATGGCGCTGCGCTTTGCCAACACGCTGTACGAACCGCTGTGGAACTCGTCCTATATCGATCATATCCAGATCACCGTTGCCGAATCGGTCGGGCTGGAAAGCCGTGCCGGTTACTATGACAAGGCCGGTGCGCTACGCGACATGGTGCAGAACCATATCCTCCAGCTGCTCTGCCTGGTCGCCATGGAAGTGCCGCCGTCGATGAACGCGGAAGCGGTGCGCGACGAGAAGCTGAAGGTGCTGCGTGCGCTAAAACCGATCAATCCCGGCAATGTCGAGAAGATGACCGTGCGCGGCCAGTACAAGGCCGGCGCTTCGGCCGGGGGTGCGGTCAAGGGTTATCTCGAAGAACTCGAAGGCGGCGTGTCCAACACCGAGACCTTCGTTGCCATCAAGGCCGAAATCAACAACTGGCGCTGGGCCGGCGTTCCCTTCTACATCCGCACCGGCAAACGCATGGCCGGCCGCATGTCGGAAATCGTCATCACCTTCAAGCCGATCCCGCATTCGATCTTCGACGAGGCTGCGGGCCGCATCGAGGCCAACCAGCTGATCATCCGCCTGCAGCCGGACGAAGGCGTCAAGCAGTCGCTGATGATCAAGGACCCGGGCCCGGGCGGCATGCGCCTGCGCAACGTCTCGCTCGACATGACCTTTGCCGAAGCCTTCAACGCCCGCAGCGCCGATGCCTACGAGCGCCTGCTGCTCGACGTGGTGCGCAACAACCAGACCCTGTTCATGCGCCGCGACGAAGTCGAGGCCGCATGGCGCTGGGTCGACCCGATCCTGAAAGCCTGGGAAGCCGTCAACCAGCAGGTCCAGGCCTATACGGCCGGCACCTGGGGACCGAGCCAGGCCATCGCGCTCATCGAGCGGGACGGCCGCACCTGGCATGAAGTGATCTGAGGACGGGCGCCATGACGGCTGCGATGCATGTATTCAACGATGGTGCGGCCCTGGCGGAAGGCCTTGCGCAAGCGGTCGCCACTGCGCTGTCGGCAGCCGTTGCGGCCCGCGGGCAAGCCTGCATCGCCGTGTCCGGCGGCTCGACGCCGAAGGCTTTCTTCAAGGCGCTGTCCGGCAAGGCGATCGACTGGACCAAGGTCACCGTGGCCCTGGTCGACGAACGCTTCGTCGCACCCGATACCGACCGCTCGAACGAAAAGCTCGTCAAGGACAACCTCCTGATCAACGCTGCGGCGCTCGCGATCTTCGAGCCGCTCTATTATCCAACGGCGACCGCCGAAGAGGCGGCTGCCGCAGCCAGCAAGCAGACCGCCGCCATCGGCTGTCCCTTCGACGTGGTGATCCTCGGCATGGGCGGCGACGGGCATACGGCCTCGTTCTTTCCGGGCGGCTCGCGCCTTGCAGAAGCGCTCGACCCGGCCACGCCGCGCGGCGTGATGACGATGGAAGCCGAAGGTGCGGGCGAGCCGCGCCTGACATTCACATTCTCCAGCCTTCAGGATGCCCGACTTCTGGTGCTCCATATCGAGGGAGCGGCCAAGAAGGACGTTCTTGCGAAGGCCGAAGCGCCCGGTGACGAGGCGGAGATGCCGATCCGCGCCATGTTGCGCCGGGCGGCCTCGCCGCTCCAGATCTACTGGGCACCCTGAAGCGGGCCGCGATCTCTCGAGATCGCTTCCCGCGCTTCAGGTCTTAGATTTACGCATGCCGTCATCGCCAACCGCTGCATACGTTTGCGCGGCATGCTGAAAGCCCGAAATCCGGGGACCCAAGACCCGGATAACCGCAACCATGCCGACCACAGGAGTGCCGAACACTCCGGAACAGGATTGCCATGTCCGCCGACAGCCGTATTGCCGCGATCACCGCCCGCATCGTCGAACGCTCGAAACCTTACCGCGAGCCTTACCTCGCCCGCGTTCGCGCGGCGGCATCCAAACGCGTCACCCGTTCGGTCCTCGGCTGCGGCAATCTTGCCCATGGCTTCGCCGTCTGTTCCCCCTCCGAGAAAGTGGCGCTTTCCGGCGACGAAGTGCCCAATCTCGGGATCATCACCTCCTATAACGACATGCTCTCGGCGCATCAGCCCTTCGAGACCTATCCGGCGCTAATCCGCCAGGCCGCCCATGACGCCGGCGGCGTGGCGCAGGTGGCGGGCGGCGTTCCCGCCATGTGCGACGGCGTCACCCAGGGACAGCCGGGCATGGAACTTTCGCTGTTTTCGCGCGACCTGATCGCCATGGCTGCAGGCGTCGGCCTGTCGCACAACATGTTCGATTCCACCGTCTATCTCGGCGTCTGCGACAAGATCGTTCCCGGCCTGATGATCGCCGCCATGACCTTCGGGCATCTGCCGGCGGTGTTCATTCCCGCCGGGCCGATGACCACGGGCCTGCCGAACGACGAGAAGTCGCGCGTCCGCCAGCTGTTTGCCGAAGGCAAGGTCGGCCGCGACGAATTGCTGGAGGCGGAATCGAAGTCCTATCACGGCCCCGGCACCTGTACCTTCTACGGCACGGCCAATTCCAACCAGATGCTGATGGAGATCATGGGCTTCCATCTGCCCGGCGCCTCCTTCATCAATCCGGGTACGCCGCTGCGCGATGCGCTGACCCGCGAGGCAACCCGGCGGGCACTGGCGATCACCGCGCTCGGCAACGAATTCACCCCTTCCGGCGAGATGATCGACGAACGCTCGATCGTCAACGGCGTGGTCGGCCTGCATGCAACGGGCGGCTCGACCAACCACACGATGCATCTCGTCGCCATGGCCCGCTCGGCCGGCATCGCGCTGACATGGCAGGATATTTCCGAGCTTTCCGACATCATCCCGCTGCTTGCCCGCGTCTACCCGAACGGGCTTGCCGACGTGAACCATTTCCATGCCGCCGGCGGCATGGGTTACCTGATCAGCCAGCTTTTGAAGCACGGCCTGCTGCATGACGACGTGCGCACCGTTTTCGGTCAGGGGCTCGATGCCTATGCGATTGACGTCAAGCTCGGCGAAAACGGCACGGTCGCGCGCGAACCGGCACCGGATGTCAGCCATGATCCCAAGGTGCTTTCGACCGTCGAACAGCCCTTCCAGCATTCCGGCGGGCTGAAGATGCTGACCGGCAATCTCGGCAAGGCCGTCATTAAGATTTCGGCGGTCAAGGCGGAGCGCCACGTCATCGAGGCACCGGCCAAGATCTTCCACGATCAGTTAGAACTGCAGACGGCGTTCAAGGATGGCAAGCTCGAGGGCGATTTCGTCGCGGTCGTGCGTTTCCAGGGCCCGAAGGCCAACGGCATGCCGGAACTGCACAAGCTCACCACCGTGCTCGGCATCCTGCAGGACCGTGGTCAGACGGTGGCGCTCGTAACCGACGGCCGCATGTCCGGCGCCTCCGGCAAGGTGCCTTCGGCGATCCACATGACGCCGGAAGCCAAGGATGGCGGACCGATCTCCAAAATCCGGGAGGGCGACATCATCCGGCTGGATGCCATCCATGGCACGATCCAGGTGCTGGTCGATGCTGCCGAACTTGCCAACCGGACTCCGGCCGAGGCCGATCTGTCCGGCAACGAATTCGGCATGGGCCGCGAGCTGTTTGCCCCGTTCCGCGCGGCAACGGGCTCGGCCGACCATGGGGCGAGCGTGTTCTTTCACTGATAGCGGAAGCTCCCGGCCTGACAATTGAGAGTCTGCATGGCCGTGGCCCTACCCGTTTGACGTTTGGCATGGCGGTGTTATCCTTGGCTCTCAGCGTGGAGCAAGAGTGTGAGATTACATCGCCGAAAGTCCGATGCCACAGCGGAGGAGACCGAAGTGAGTGAACACCGTGCTGATCGCCAGCCGCTTGCCTCAAAGCGCCTTGATGCATCCGCAATCATGGCGCTCGGCAAAAAGGTGGCCGATATGCCGCTCATCAGCAGCCGTACACCGCAGGAGATCCTGGATGGCATTGGCGATTGACGCCGCAGCTATCGATACATCCGTCCTTATCGCAATTTTCGAGCAAGAGCCGGATGCAGGTGTCTATGCGACTTGGCTGGCACAGATTCCGAATTTGTATATTTCTTCCGTGACAATCTATGAGGCATCAATCGTTTTGCTGACGCGGCGCGGCATGCGCGCTGTAGACGTGCTCCACGACTTCATCAAAGTGCATGGAATCTTGGAAATCACCTTCGATAGAAAATTCGCCGACATAGCGTTGGAAGCTTACAGCCAATATGGAAAAGGTATTGACCCAAAGGCGCGCCTGAACTTCGGGGATTGCGCCGCCTATGCACTGGCAAAAGGTATGAGGGCCCGCCTGATCTACAAGGGCGACGACTTCAGTCGGACGGACCTAGCTTATGACTGGGAGCAAGCGGCCACCTGAGATTGGCGATCACGCTTGATGCCACTAACCGCAAATCTCTATTCGCTCAGCTCAAATCTCTATTCGCTCAGCTATAGATATCCAGCACCCGATTGCGATGATTGGGGTGTGTCGAATAGACGAAGATGCGATTGAGGTCGCGCTCCGACATCAGGCGCAGGAAACGGGCCTCGATGATATTGTTGGCATGCACGCGCTTGACGACGCAGCCGACCATGCCGATGCGGGCGCTGGGCACATCGAGATAGAAATTCTGAGGCAGCTTGAACTGCGTGGCGATGCCGAGAACCGCGCTACTTTTGGATATTTTCAACAGTTCGCAGCGGCGGGAGGTGAGGTTGAGCATGCCGTTTTCGGTATATTCGATCCGGGCATCGTTGCGGGTATCCTCCATCGGGAAATTGGCTTCCCGGTCGTACATGAAGGATTCTTCCTTGCTGAGATATGTCGGTTTATCGGATGCCTGTCCCCGCATCTGTCTGCTCCATGCGCCTCTGTTTTTTTTGAAACTTTAGCCGCTGAAATTTAACAGAGCGTGACCCGGCGCCCAATTTGATCACATCGCGCATAAAAAAACCCGCCGGGAAACACAGCCCCAGCGGGTCTTTCAGGGATGGACGGGTTCTACGTGCGGTAGCTTTTTCCCTCCGCATCGAAGAGATGCAGCTTTGCCTTATCCGCGGTGAAACGCACCTTTTCGCCGCGCTTGATGTCGAGAATGCCAGGCACTTTGGCGATGATCGGTTCGTTGGCAACGAGGCCTTCGATATAGAGCAGCGTGACTTCGCCCAAGGCTTCGATGATGGCGACCGTGCCTTCGAACAGGAAATTGTCTCCGGTCGAGACGCGCAGGTCTTCCGGCCGCACGCCAAAACTTGCCGCCTTGCCGTTTTCGGAGGCTGCAGTCGGAATATCGAGAACATCCGTCTTGCCGCCGGGCAATTCCACCGTGGTTTCGGCATCGGTGGCGACGATCTTGGCCGGGATGATGTTCATTGCCGGTGAGCCGATGAAGCGGGCGACGAAGAGGTTGGCCGGGCGCTCGTAGAGTTCCAGCGGCGGGCCGACCTGTTCGATGCGGCCGGCCGACAGCACGACGATACGGTCGGCGAGCGTCATCGCCTCCACCTGGTCGTGGGTGACGTAGATCATCGTCGTATCCGGCATGGATTCATTGAGCTTGGCGATCTCGATGCGGGTGGCGACGCGCAGCGCGGCATCAAGGTTCGACAGCGGCTCGTCGAACAGGAAGACTTTTGGATCGCGGCAGATGGCGCGGCCGATGGCGACGCGCTGGCGCTGGCCGCCGGACAGCGCCTTGGGCAGGCGGTCGAGATACTGGGTCAGCTGCAGGATATCGGCGGCGGAGCGGACGCGGCGGTCGATCTCTTCCTTCGATTCCTTGGCGATGCGCATGCCGAAGGCCATGTTATCGTAAACCGTCATGTGCGGATACAGCGCGTAGGACTGGAACACCATGGCAATGCCGCGCTGCGAGGGCGGCACCTCGTTGACCAGCCGTTCGGCAATATACATCTCGCCGCCGGAGATTTCCTCAAGGCCGGCGATCATCCGCAGCAGCGTCGATTTTCCGCAGCCGGACGGACCGACGAAGACGACGAACTCGCCCTGCCTGATATCCAGATGGATGCCATGGATGACATCCACCGCGCCATAGGACTTGCGGATATTCTTCAGTTGCAAACCTGCCATGTCATCCTCCCCTTCATTCTCTCGTCTTTGGCCGGCTCTTTCAGGAAACCGGTTTGATCTGGTTATTCCACCCGAGCGAAAAAGCCGCTCCACGCCGGTAGCGTGATGGTGTCACCGGTCAAGGCCGATCCGAAGCCATGGCCGTCAAGAAGCTCAAGCTTGGCAGCCGGCTTTACGGTCGTGACCGTGTCGGCGCTCATGTTGAACAGGCACAGGATCGTCTCGTTGCCGAGCTTGCGCTCGAAACCGAGCAACGGTGCCTCATAGGCCAGAAACGCGATATCGCCCTTGGCAAAGGCCAGGTGCTGGCTGCGGAATGCCAGAAAACGCCTGTAGTGATTGAGGACCGAATTGGGGTCCGCCTGCTGCACCGAGACGGCGCTGCGGACATGTTCCGGCGACACGGGCAGCCAAGGCTTGGATGTCGAGAACCCGCCATTGACGGCGTCCTTGTCCCAGACCATCGGCGTGCGGCAGCCGTCGCGGCCCTTGAAATCGGGCCAGAACTGGATGCCATAGGGATCCTGCAGGTCTTCATAGGCGAGATCGGCTTCGGACAAGCCCAGTTCCTCGCCCTGGTAGATGCAGACGGAGCCGCGCAAGGTCATCAACAGGCTCGCAAGGAATTTCGCATGCGCCGGATGATCAGTGATCCCCTCGCCCCAGCGGCTGACATGGCGCACGACGTCATGATTGGAAAACGCCCAGCAGGCCCAGCCCTCGGGTGCGGCCTGTGCAAAGTCATGCAGCACCTGCGCCACACCTGCCGGCGTCAGCGGATCGGGCGCCAGGAATTCGAAGGCGTAGCACATGTGCATCTTGTCGTTGCCGGACGTATATTGGCCGGCAATCTCGAGGCCGATCTGGCTGTCGCCGACTTCGCCAACGGCGGCGATCGCCGGGAATTCGTCAATGACGGCGCGGAAGCGCTTGAGGAATTCCAGGTTTTCCGGGCGGTTCTTGTCGTAGAGATGCTCCTGGTAATTGTAGGGGTTGACGGCCGGCGCCGTGTTGGCATTGCGGCGCTCGGGCGCCAGCGCCGGGTTGTCGCGCAGTTCCAGATCGTGAAAGTAGAAGTTAATCGTATCCAGCCGGAAACCATCGACGCCGCGTTCCAGCCAGAACCGCTCGACGGCGAGAAGCGCCTCCTGGACCTCCGGGTTGTGCAGATTGAGATCCGGTTGCGAGGTCAGGAAGTTGTGCATGTAATATTGCAGGCGCGTCGGATCCCATTGCCAGGCCGAGCCGCCGAAGATCGACATCCAGTTGTTGGGCGGCGTGCCGTCCGGCTTGGAGTCTGACCAGACATACCAGTCCGCCTTCGGATTGACGCGGCTGGACCGGCTTTCGACGAACCATGGATGCTGATCCGATGTATGCGACAGGACCAGATCGATCATCACGCGGATGCCGAGACGGTGGGCTTCCGCGATCAGCTCGTCGAAATCCACCAGCAGGCCGAAGATCGGATCGACGCCGGTATAGTTCGAGACGTCATAGCCGAAATCCTTCATCGGCGACGTGAAGAACGGCGAGATCCAGATGGCATCGACCCCGAGAGAGGCGACATGCGGCAGGCGGGCGGTGATGCCCTTCAGGTCGCCGATACCGTCGCCGTTGCTGTCCTGATAGGAGCGCGGGTAGATCTGATAGATCACCGCGCCACGCCACCAGTCCCAGTCGGCCTGCAAGAGGGAACCCTTCTGCTCGGTCATGTTCATATTCATTCAGTCGAGGTCCTTGTCCAATCGAAAAGTCTCAGCCGCCCTTGACCGACCCCGCCAGCAGGCCGCGCACGAGGTAGCGCTGCAGCGTGAAGAAGACGATCAGGGGCACGATGATGGTGATGAAGGCCGAGGCCGTCAGGATTTCCCAATTGCCGCCGCGCGACCCCAAGAGGTTGACCAGGCGGCCGGTCAGAACCAGCTCATTATTGCCGGTTCCAAGGAAGACCATGGCGACGAGCAGATCGTTCCACGTCCACAGGAACTGGAAGATCGAGAAGGAGGCGAGCGCCGGGAAGGACAGAGGCAGGATGATCTTGATGAAGATGTCGAAATCGCTGGCGCCATCGACGCGGGCCGATTCCATGATTTCACGCGGCAGGCCGGCCATATAGTTGCGCAGAAGATAGATCGCCAGCGGCAGGCCGAAGCCCATATGCGCCAGCCAGATGCCGACATAGGTCTTGGCGGGAACGCCAAGGAACGCGCCAACGCCGTTGTAGAGTTTCAACAGCGGGATCAGCGACATCTGCAGGGGAACGACCAGCAGGCCGACGACGACGGCGATCAGGATCGCCCGGCCGGGAAACTTCATCCAGGCCAGGGCATAGGCGGCAAAGGCTGCAACCAGGATCGGGATGATCGTTGCCGGAATGGCGACGGTCAGCGAATTGATGAAGGATGCGCCGATACCGGCGGCGCGCATGACCTCGCGATAATTGTCGAACGTGAAGCGCGGCGGGATGGCGGCGGTATAGAAGATGCGCTGGCCACGCGACCCTTCCATCGCCGTATCCGAGACGATCTGGAAAGTGCCGTCGGCCTGAACCGTCAGCTTTTCGCCGTCATTCAGTTCGGCGGTCTCGCCGGGCTTGAAGGCGGTCGGCGCCCTGCTGTTGAAGCCGAAGGCCGAAACCTGCGCGCCCTGGCCTTCCAGGACAGTGCCGGCAATGACGAATTTGCCGTCTTTTTCCACCTGCATATCGGCACCCGGAGCACGGAAGACGAGGTTCTGGCTGGAGGTGGACAATGCCGTCCACCAGCCGGAAACGGCGAGCTGATCCTTGTCGCGCAGCGACGAAATCAACAGGCCGGCGGTCGGCAGGGTCCACAGGACGACAAGCAGGATGACGGAAATATGGACAACCCAGATGAGGGGGGAGCGGGAAGAAGCAATCATCTCAATGGCCCTCCATTTCCTTGGTTGCGTTACGGATGTTCCAGATCATGATCGGGATCACCAAAAGCATGATGATGACGGCGATGGCGGCACCCCGGCCGAAATCACCGCCGCCGCGGAACATCCAGTCGAACATCAGATTGGCGAGAACCTGGCTTTGCCACTGCCCGTTGGTCATGGCGAGAACGATGTCGAAGACCTTGAGCACCAGGATGGTGATGGTGGTCCAGACGACGGCGATCGTGCCCCACATCTGCGGGATCATGATCTTGAAAAAGATCTGCAACCCGTTGGCGCCGTCGATGACGGCAGCCTCGATCGTTTCTTCCGGAATGCCGCGCAGCGCGGCCGACAGGATCACCATGGCAAAGCCGGTCTGGATCCAGATCAGGATCACCATCAGGAAGAAATTGTTCCAGAAGGGCAGCGTCACCCAAGCCTCCGGCGTGCCACCGAAATAGACCACCACGGCATTCAAAAGACCGATCTGCGCGGTGCCTTCGGCGCGGTAATCGTAGATGAATTTCCAGATGACGGACGCGCCAACGAAGGAGATCGCCATCGGCATGAAGATCAGCGTCTTGGCGATATTGCCCCACCATATCCGGTCGGTGAGCGCCGCGATGATCAGTCCGAAGAATGTGGCGGCGGCGGGCACGACCAGCAGCCAGAGGAAATTGTTGTAGATCGACTGGCGGAACTCGCCGTCGTTGAACATCCAGATGAAATTGTTCAGCCCGGCGAAATTCTCACCCGACCTGTCATGCAGGCTGAGCCACACCGAGGCGATCACCGGGTAGATCAGGTAGATGGTCAGCGAGAACAGGGCGGGGCCGAGGAAGAGCCAGGGCCGGATGGCATTGGTGATGCGCAGGTTGCGCGAGGCAACGGGGCCTGTCAGCCCTTTCGATGGAAAGAGCCGGTCAAGGATCCAGTTCGTGCCGAAGAAATAGGCGGCGCAGGCCAGAACCCCCGCAGCCATCGTGGCAATGGCGAATATCAACTGCTGCATGACGTTTCCCCTCCCCGAGATAACCGCCGGAGGAGAATTTCCCGCTCCGGCGTTCGTGACATCTTCCCGTAAAGGGAAGATCAGGCTGCTGACAAACCTCGAAAAACTCAGTTCGAGGACATGCAAAACCTTTCTGCCTCATCCCCGCCGGCCTGGGCGGGGACTTCAGTGACCCGGCGGCGGCCGGGTCAGTCGCAGCGCGGTTTGGAGATCCTACTTGATCGAGTCCCAGGCCTTCTGGATGCCGTCGGAGACATCCTTGGCCGACTTGCCGCCGACATAGTCGATCATGCCGGTCCAGAAGGCGCCGGCGCCGATCTTGCCTGGCATCAGGTCGGAGCCGTCGAAGCGGAAGGTGGTGGCGTTCAACAGGATTTCGCCCTGCTTCTTCATCGGGCCGTTGGCATAGGCATCCTTGTTGGCGCTCTTCAAAGGCGTCAGAAAGCTCGACTGCGCCATCCAGACTTCATGTGCGATCGGCGTTTCCAGGAACTCGATGAAGGCGCGCGATGCCGGCGTATCCTTGGTGATCATGGCCAGCGTGCCGGCGCCCAGAACCGGATTGCCGAGGTCCGGCTTGCTGGCATAGGGCGGCATGTAGAAGAAATCGGCATCTTCACCCACCTTCGTGCCTTCGGGGAAGAAGGACGGAATGAACGAGGCCTGATGGTGCAGGTAGCATTTCGGCGGCGAGGCAAACAGGCCCTTCGGGCTATCGCGGAAGTCGGCGGAGGCGACGGCTGCAGCGCCACCATCGACATTCTTGTCGTTCTTGGCAAACCAGCCAAACTCGTCTATGGCGCCGATGACGGCGGGATCGTTGAACGGGATCGCGTTGGTGACCCACTTGTCATAGATGTCGGCCGGCTGCGTGCGCAGCATCATGTCCTCGACCCAGTCGGTGGCCGGCCAGCCGGTCGCACCGCCGGAGCCGAGACCAATGCACCAGGGCGTGCCGCCATCGGCGACGATCTTTTCCGTCAGCGCCTTCAACTCTTCCATGGTCTTCGGGACCTCATAGCCCGAATCCTCGAAATTTTCCGGCACGTACCAGACGAGCGACTTCACGTCGATCTTGTAGGGGAAGGCGTAGAGTTCCTTCTTGCCGTCCTTGCCGGCATAGGTCGACAGATCGACCCAGGACTGGCCGGCGGCGTAATTGTCGAGCAGCCATTTCTGGGTGTCTTCGCCCAGCGGCGTCAGGTAACCCTTCGAGGCCAGGTCGGCAATCAACCCCGGCTGCGGCAGGATGGCGATATCCGGCGGGCTGCCGGCCTGCGTGTCGATGACGATCTGCTGCTCGTAGTTTTCAGACGACGAGTATTTCACATCGACGCCGGTCGCATCGCGGAAATAGTCGAGCATGGATTGGGCCAGCGCTTCGTCCTCACCGCGCCAAGGGCCGAAAATGGTCAGCGTCTGACCCTTGAGGTCATGGCTTTTCTTGAACTCTTCGAAGCTTGCCCAATTGAATTTGGAATCTTCACCCGGCTTGAATTTTAGCTCGGCTGCATGCGTTGCACCCGCGACAAGCGCAAGGGCGGCCACGCCCAACAGGAATGTTCTTTTCACGCCATTTCCTCCCAAGAAAGGCCCGGCCCCATGAACGCCGGGCAAATACCGCAGCGCCGCCAAAAAATTCAAAGCGCTTTGAGTTTGCTAACAAACCATTGCGACGGGCTTCAAGTCAAGACCTTTCCCGCATGGGTCGAGTTAAGCCCCATTTTCTTGCGGCGCAGCGAAGTTTTGCAGCGCAATGAGGCCGATTTTTCTAGATGATGATCAAACCCGATGGTACAAAAACTGCCATGCGTGGAGATTAGAAGCAAAAACTGAAGAGAAATCAAAGCGCTTTGGGAGTGCGCGCCTGTCATGAACGTGAATTTGAAGCAGCTGGCGGAGATGTTGGGCCTGTCGCAAACGACAGTCAGCCGGGCGCTTAACGGCTATCCGGAAGTCAACGCCGAGACGCGTCAAAGGGTGCTCAGCGCCGTACGCGAGACCGGTTACCGGCCAAACCGTGCGGCCCAGAGGCTTGCCACCGGCCGTGCCGGGTCGATCGGGCTGGTGATGCCGATCGCCCGGGGCATTGATTCCGATGTGCATTTCGGCGAATTTCTGGCCGGGCTCGGGGAGGAATCCGTCCGGCATGATTTTCATTTCGTCATCAATCCGAGCGCCCCGGACGACGAGGAAGCGACGTTCAAGCGGCTGGCCGCCAGCGGCAATGTCGATGCGCTGTTCGTTGCCTATGTGCGGGAACATGATCCGCGCATCGCCATGCTGAAAACCCTGTCGATCCCTTTCGTCGTGCATGGCCGGGCGGTCGGACAGCCTGCCGATTATCCCTTTCTGGATATCGACAATACCGGCGCCTTCTACGATGCGACGCGGCTGCTGATCCAGCTGGGCCACCGGCGGATCGCGCTGATCAACGGGCCGGGGAACCTTGCCTATTCCATCCGCCGGATGAAGGGAATGCGGCGCGCACTGGAGGAAAACGGGCTGCGGTTTGACGAGGGCCTGGTGCGCAATTCCCTGATGACCGACGAATATGGCCACCGCGCGATGCAGCAGTTTCTCGAGCGGGATGAGCCGCCGACGGCCGTCCTCTGCTCCAGCACCGTGATTGCGCTCGGCGCCGTCCGGGCGATCAACAGGGCCGGCCTGCAGATGGGCACGGATATTTCACTGATTGCCCATGACGACGTGTTGCCGATGCTGAAGCCTGAAAATTTCAGCGTGCCGCTGACGACGACGCGCTCATCTCTGCGGGCCGCCGGCGCCCGGATCGCCACACGGCTGATTTCGCGCATTCTGAAAACCGGCGACTATCCGGAACAGGAACTGTGGCGCACCGAACTGATCGTCAGGGCCTCGACAGGCCCTGCCCCGAAATCGTAGGTGCTTTCCCGCTCAATCCATCAGAACTTTGGCGCTGTTTTTCCGGCCTTGCGGTAGGCGGCGATCACCGTGTTGGCCATCAGCATGGCGATGGTCATCGGCCCGACGCCACCCGGCACCGGCGTGATGACGGCTGCCACCTCGGCGCATTCGTTGAAGGCGACATCGCCGACAAGGCGCGACTTGCCCTCACCCTTTTCGGGCGCTGCAATGCGATTGATCCCGACATCGATGACGGTGGCGCCGGGCTTTACCCAATCGGCTTTCACCATTTCCGGACGGCCGACGGCGGCCACCAGGATATCGGCATTGCGGCAGACGGCGGGCAAATCCTTGGTGCGCGAATGGGCGATCGTCACCGTCGCATTGGCGGCGAGCAGCAATTGCGCCATCGGCTTGCCGAACAGATTGGAACGGCCGACGACGACGGCGTTGAGGCCGGAGAGATCCTCGCCGTGGGTTCGCTTGACGAAGACCATGGCGCCCGCCGGGGTGCAGGAAACCAGGCCGCCATCGAGATCGCCGGTCGCCAGCTTGCCAGCGTTGACGACATGCAGTCCATCGACATCCTTTTCCGGCAGGATCGACTGGATGATCGCCTCGGAATTGAAATGCTTGGGCAGCGGCAGCTGCACGAGAATGCCGTGCAGGCTCTCATCCTTGTTCAAGGTCTGGACCAGCGCTGCGAGTTCTTCCTGCGTCGTCTCCTCCGGCAGCGTATGCTGAACCGAGGTGAAGCCACATTCCTTGGCCATCTTGCTCTTGGACGACACATAGGCGTGGCTTGCCGGGTCGTTTCCGACGATGACGACAGCGAGACCGGTCTTGACGCCGGTCTGTTCGGTCAATGCCTGCGATGCGGTTTTCACGGCATCGATCACCGATGCTGCAACGTCTCTGCCATCAATCACGGTCGTCACGGTGTTCTCCCAGATTCTCTTTTGTTCTGCTTACTGTAGTTTCAGCAAAAAATAGCGGTGGCCTCAATGCGTCCTATGCTGTTCAGATCGAATAAATTCAAGGCCGCGTGCCAAATGCCGTAGCGGCAGCACCGGCTTACCAGCATTTTCCATCATTGATGAGAGATGAAGCCGCGCATGACCCGGCTTCGGGGCGTGGCCATCTGGGAGCGTGGGGCCTAATACCGCCGGCCGCCGGTGCGCAGCTTCGTATAGTGTTCGACGCGCGACCGCAGAGCCCGGAGATTCTCCTGCACTTCGGCAATATCCCCTTGATCAGCATCGCCGTCCTGCATTTCGCGGAGATAGTCGCGCAGATCGGGCGGCGTGCTGTCGCCGCGATGCGGAAAAGCCGAGAGCGCTGCAGCTGATGCTGCCGCATGATGGACTGAGGGCATCCGGGACCGGTACTCGACGGGTGCCGGCACTGGATCCTCGACATGCCGTGGTGTCCCCGGACCATCGGGATCGTTGCGGCCGGGTGGATCACGCTGTGGGACCATCTCAACGGGCCTGCCCGACCGCGTTAGCAGGTCCTTCATGCTCCGGTAGATGCCGAGCGCGATGCCCAGTCCGACGCCAGCCATGAAGCCGGCAATCAGGCCGCCGATCGCGATCAGTTTGCGCGACGGTCCGGTCGGCTGAAGCGGCGGCTGCGCCGAGGCGATCACCCGGATGTTTTTCGACGTCAGCTTTTCTTCCTGGCCGGTTTCGCTGGCCCGCTTCAGGAAGGATTCGTAGATCGTGCGCGTCGCATTGGCCTTGCGCTCCAGCTCACGCAGCTCGATGAAGCCGGTGGAGGAGTTCATCTGCTGCGCCTTCTGCACCGCCAGCTGCTGGAGGAGATCCTTTTCCGTGCGGATCGCCCGGTCCAGTTCGGTCTGCGCCGTCGCCTCGATGCGGCGGATTTCATGGCCGATTTCCGAGCGCGCGACCTCCAGAGACTGGACGGCAGCCAGCCGTTGCGGATGGCGCGGCCCAAGGCTTGCATCGAGCGCGCCCAGCTGCGCACGGGCCTCGGAATACTGCTTGCGCAGTTCCTGAAGCGTAACCGAGCTTACCTCTTCGGGAAACGCACCGCTCAGCACGTCGTTCAGCCGGATCTTCGTTGCAATATCGACCTTGGCACGGGCATCGGCGATGCGATTGCGCACAGCGCCGACCTGATCGTTGAGCGCCAGCAACTGCTTGTCGAAAATCAGCTCGCCGGCGGCACCGACGATATCGTGCTCGGCCTTGTATTTCTCCACCGCGTTTTCAGCCGAATCCAGCTCGGTGCGAAGATCAGCCAAGCGGCTGTCGAGCGCCAGCGTGGTGCGCTGGAAAAAGCCGGATTGGGCGGCCTGCTCTTCGTTGAGAAACGTTGCGACCAGCCGGTTGGTGATGAGCGCCGATTTGGCCGGATCCCGGCTCTTGACCTCGATGGTGACGATAAAGGTTTTCGGATCGCGCGATACGGTGACGGCGTCGCTCAGCTTTTCCAAGGTGCGCGGATTGACCCCGGAGGCCGGAGCCGGTTCCGCCTTGCCGGGGGAAACGAGATCGCGGATGACGCCTATGCCATCGGCGATACCGCCCGTGCCGGTGGAGACACCGCCAAATTCGGGATCACGGTCGAGACCGAGATCAACGGCGACCTTTTCCAGGACGGTGCGCGACCGCAGCACTTCGAGCTGGCTATCGACCAGCGCCAGGATCGCCTCGGTTGCCAGGCTTTCCTTGGACAGATCGGAATCCGTCAGCCTGACTTCGCGCGGATCGACATAGAGCTTGCTCTGGGAAACGTAGACGCTGGGGGTCGACATGGCCAAAAGCACACCGCCGATGGCACCGGCAGCCGTCAGGACCAAGATCACCTTTCGAAGCTGCCAGACGGACGTCATGATCGTGGCGATATCGATCAGCGGCCGGTCCTGCGGCTCTCCATAATGGGTGTCCGCCGCTGCGGCAGGTGCCGAAACGGTTGCTTCGGCCAGAGGTGGGGTGGCAAGCGGTGGTGTGGCAAGCGCTGATTTTCCACGCTTGAACCAGCCGGAAATCCGGCCAGTACCCTTTTCCGGCGCCGCACTGGCTGGCTGCGGCGCATATCCTTGTGTTTTCGGCACTTCTGTCTTGGGCTTGGCGGTGGCGCCATTGAGGCGGTCCAGCAATTCGCTGGCGGTGCGCGCCACCGGGGCTGCTCCACGCGCAGCCGGTCTCGAACGCGACGGCGTGCCCGCCGGCCCTTGGCCGATGGGGGAGCGGTGCGCCGCAGTCCTTTTGTTATCTTCCGGATCGAACATCAATGCCTGCAAACGCCCGCACCGGGGCAAAGTGACGAATTGTGAACGAAGCTTAAGTTTTTGTGGAAAACAAATCGTTAATATACGACGGGCTAAAGGCCGCAAATACCGGAAATCGGCGGGATCGAACTGCTCATTAAGCTTTAGCGGCTAGAAACGGAGCAGCACATCCGGACGCCGCTCGTGATCGATTTCGCCAAGACCCTCTATGCACGCCACGCCAGCGTCATTCACGCCTATATCTCGATGACGAGCGGGTCGGCGGGCCGGCTTGTGCTGTCGCTCGTCTATTTCATCTGCATTGCCAACGGACTGTCCATTGCCGAGTTCGGCCTGTTTGCCACCGCTTCTGCCGCCGGCATCATGATCTCGCGGGTGCTGGCCTTCGGCTTCATGTCGCCGCTCTACCGGGTCGCGACCGTCAAGCCTCTGTTGGTCGGGACCTATAGCGCAGGCTTTGCCGCAGGCGCGCTCCTGTCGCTGCCGCTGATCGTTCTGCTCTGCCTTGCGGTCTATTACGCGGTGTTCGCCGGCGATATGAAGCTTGTCGTGTTTCTCGCCTTCATGGCTGCCGAAATCCTGTGCTGGCGTGGCCTTGAGGTCGTCGTCATCGTGCTCAACGGCCTCGGACGCTTCGGCCGCGCCGCTCTTCTCGTGGTCATCGGCACAGGCATCCGCACCACTGCCGCACTGGCCTTCTCCCTGTCGCAATCGGCATCGCTCGGGACCTGGTCGCAATTCTATCTTGGCGCCAACCTGATCTCTCTCATGATCGCGCTCATCTGGTTCTTCCCGAAAGTGCGGCTGCGCTTTCGCCCGGCGCTCTATATCCGCCGCTGGGCGGATTCGGTGACCGTCGCCGGAGCCGAAGTGCTGTTTTATATACAGTCGGAATTCGACAAGATCGCGGTTCTGGCGATCGGCGGGCCGGAGGTTTCCGGCATTTATGCGATCATCATGCGGCTTGCCGACCTGACAGCCCTCCCGGTGCGCTCGTTCAATACGCTCCTGGTGCAAAAGATCATGCGCACGCCGGCAACGATCTCATCCTGGCGGACCCGGCTGACGATCGAGACATTGGTCGCGGCCGTCTCCTTCCTGGCGATAGCCGCCATGGCCGCCTATCTCTTCATCTTTCCGCGCGGGCTGGGAAACAATGTCGCGCAGGCGGCGCCCTATCTCATTGCGGTGCTTCTGGTGCCATCCTTCCGCAACCTGGTCGAATATCACTCGGAATTGCTCTATGCGACCGGACGCACGGTGCGCCGGATGGTCAATCTGGTGATTGCGGGGATCATCAAGGTCAGCCTGCTTGCCATGCTCTTCAAGACCAGCACGGATGTCGCCTATTGGGCGCCGCTGCTGAACGGCGTTTATCTCGCTCTTTACGCCGCATCCTTCACGCTGACCTATTCCGCCCTGCGCCGCGAGACCGGCCGGGTGATTTGACGCGATCAGGCGGCGCGTTCGAGAACGACGTTGCGGATATCGGCGAGGTCGTGGCCAACGAAGGATTGGACGCCGATGCCGATCTGACGGGGTCCCATCTCGCGCATGAAATGCCGCAGGCCGCTGATATCGCGCGCATAGCTGTCGTCGAACCACAGCACATGGCAGAGCCCTTCGGCGGACGCCACATGCCCGCTGCCCATCTGCACCTCATCGACGAAGCGGCCATAGATCAGGCATTCGGAAAACTGGCGCGAGCGAATGACCGCGCGGATCCAATTGCGGCCATGCAGAGCCTCGATATGATCGAGCAGCGCCCGGCAGGTATCGGTGCGCCAGGCAATCAGCGTGTTGATATAGTCGTTGGCAGGCAGGCTGAAGGGACCGATCCCCAAGAGCCTATCGGAATGGGCGAGCCATTCGAGATGATTGGAGCGCATGCGCTCGCCGATCGCGCCATCCTTGCGGTAGAGCGTCAGGCGGCCGTCCTGCCAGAGATCCTTGGGATCGAAATCGCGCAGCAGCACCACGTCGGAATCGACCGCGAACATCGTCTCTTCACCGATATGCCGCGATAGCGCCAGGCGGCGCAGCTGCTGCGCATGCCAGCCGCGCAAGGGCAGGCTGTAAGGGCTGATCCAGAGCTTGCGGCGGCCGGCCGAGAGCGGGTCCGGAATGGCGCGCAGCCACCAGGGAAGCAGGTCGCTTTCGCTGACGACCTGGCGGCGCGAGCCTTCGATCTGCCGGAAAAGGGCGACATCGTAGGGTGCCACCAGCAGATAATGGGTCCAATCGCCCTTCAGCCGCAGGTCCATGCTTTCGCACAGCAGCCGGCAGCGCTCGAAATCATTGGCATAGGAAGCTGTGACGACAGCTGTGCGCATGATGGTTTCCGTCAGAACGATCGCGATCCCGCGCGCGGCCCGCCGGTCTGCGGAGGGCTCTCGCGCCCGCCCAGTTTATGGCGGAGAATATAATATATGAACAACGGGTTTCCGAGCAGATAACGGCGCCACAGCCGGCGGGGTTCATGGACCAGCCGGTGCAGCCATTCCAGGCGCAGGCGCCGCACGGTAGAAGACGCGCGCGGCACTTCCTCGGCCATGAAATCGAAGAGAGCGCCGACGCTGATCACCAGCCTGGCGTGGCCGGGACCGACATGGCGGTCGATCCATTTTTCCTGCTTCGGACTGCCCATGGCGATCAACAGGATATCCGGCTTCACGGCGCGAACTCTGGCCATGACTTCATCGGACTGCGCCGCGTCGAAGAAGCCGTCGGAAACGGCAATGAACTCGTGCCATGGCGCATGTTTCTGAAAATTCTCGGCAGCACGCTTGAGCACGTCCGCGCGGGCGCCAACCATGGCGATGCGCTTGGGTACCGTCATGTAGGTCATCAATGCCGGCACGAAATCGGTGCCGTTCAGGTTGGCCGGAAAGGTCTTGCCGTGAAACAGCCAGGAGGCGAGATCGATGCCGTGGCCGTCGGGCAGGACGATGTGACGGCTGAGCACGGCCCGGTATTCCGGATCATGCATCATCAGGTTGGAATTATGGGCGTTGAGGAACGATATCACCGTCTGCCCGATCGGCAGCGAGGCGACTTCGTCGGCGAAGGCGAAGGCATCGGCCCAGCCGAAATCGCAGATCGGCATGTCGAGGATCATGCGCTGCGAGGCAACGATCGATGTGCCCGGGAAAACGTTCATCGGGATTGTCCCCCCTCGTGCGCGGCAAGGCTGTAGGATGTGCTGAGCCCATTGCTTGTCCGCGCCCAAGCGTCGTCCCTTGGAAACGCGAAGTCGAAGGCGGTCATGGGATTTCCGAAACGGGAGAGGCCTTCCTGAAGCGTCTCCAGCAGCTTGGTTTTCTGTGCCTGGTGAAAGACCGATCCCGACAGACGCTGACGGTCTCCCGCCCGCACTTGCGCGACCTTTTCGATCAACAGCTTTGCAAATTCGGCGGGGTCGTCGCTGACAGCACAATTGCCGGGAAGCGCGCCGATGCCGCGCAGGGATGCGCGTGTCGCAACACAGGGCATGCCGAGTTCAAAGGTCTCGATGGTCTTCAACTGCACACCAGTGCCGCCACGGCTGATCAGCGGCAAGACGGCGCCGGACTGGACGAAGGCGCGGGCATCAGCGACGCGGCCGAGCAGGCGCACGCCGGGATGGACGATCTCAGGCGCGTCTGGCAACTGACCGGCGATGGCGATCGACATATCGGAGGGCAAAAGCGGCACGACCTTTGACAGAAACCAGTCGAGGCCGGTCCGGTTGGACTTCCAGCTCCAGGTTCCAATCAGGGAGAGATCATATTGCGGCGGATTTTCCGGGCTACGCTCATCAAGGTCCCACCGCGTGACGAGCGGCAGGACGGTGGCGCGGCTGGACACCGCATGGCCAAAGCCGAGGCGATCGGCCTCCGCAAAGGTCCAGACCGCCGAGGCGCCCCGTGTCAATGTCCGCTCCAGCCGTGCGAGATGATCCGCTTCGCGGGTAAACAGCCAACGCTCCACCAAGCCGGACGCAGTGACGGCGTTTTCACGCGCCGAACCGGCTTCGACATTGTGCGCGATATAGATCGTCTCATATTTCTGGAAGGCGGCGGCAAAGGCACCGGGCAGTTGCACGGAGTTGAGAATGATGCCGTCGAACGGCTGCAGGCGCTGCAAAAGCGCCTCCACATGCTGGCGGCTGACCTCCAGCATTTTTGCCGATGACAGCGTGGTGCGGTGCAGACAGGCTTTTGCCAGCCAGCGCAGCTTGGCGGCGGTGCCGACCTTCGCATTGGTGACTTCGAGTTCGCCGAGAAGATGGACGTCGCTGCCGCAGGCGGGCGTTTGTCCCGGCTGCAGGTAGCCGATCACGCTGACCGTGTGGCCAAGGGCGCGAAGGCCGTCGAAGACGGCGCGATTGGCGATGTCAAAACCCGATGAAGGATTTTCGACCGGCACCAGCGATGAAACGAAAACCAGATGCATGCCGCCACGCGAGACTTGAGAACAACTGCGCGGACTGTAGCAACACGGCGTGAAATCAGCTTTAAACCATTCATTCGAAAGCGAATTCGGAAATTCAGCATCTGTTTAGGAAGATTTGCTTTAGTGCGTTGAGATTCCCGCCTTCAACACGGTACCGCCATGACCCCGCCTGCCCAGGATGTGACTGTGTTTTACCGGACGGCGGTCGACAGCAATGACACTATCGAGCTGGTGGTGACACTGCCGACGTTCCGGCGTCCCGAACATCTGCTGAAAACTCTCAAAACCGTTATTTCTCAGGCCCCCGGATGTCCCTTTGCCATCGTGGTGATGGAGAATGACGCGGACGGACTGGAGGGGGCGAAGGCTGCAAAAATGTTCTTTGCCGACCACCGGGTCAACGCCCTGGTGGTGATCGCGCATCAGCGCGGCAATTGCCATGCCTACAATGCCGGCTGGTCGATGGCGCTTTCTGCCTATCCCGGTCTGCAGGCCATCGCTGTCATCGACGATGACGAGCTGGCAGCCCCGGATTGGCTCGACAATCTCGTTTCGGTACACCGGCAGACGCGGGCGGACCTGATCGGGGGGCCGCAGCTGCCCGATTTCGAGGACAAGGCCCGTAATGACCGCAAGCGGCACCCGGTCTTCCTGCCCCATTATGATGCGACGGGTCCGGTCCCCATTCTCTACTCGTCCGGCAATGTGCTGATCACGCGCCATGTGCTCGATGCGATGCCGAGGCCGTTCCTCGATCCGCTGTTCAACTTCATCGGCGGGGGCGACAGCGACTTTTATCGCCGCTGCAAGGAAAACGGGTTTTCCTTTGCCTGGGCAGCGCAGGCCTGGGTGGCCGAAACCATTCCAGCACGGCGCACGCAATTGTCATGGATCCGGTCGCGCAGCCTGCGCAACGGGGCGATTTCCGCCCTGCTCGAGCACCGCGCCGCGCCAGGCTTTGCCGGGCGCGTGAAGACGATTGCCAAATCGCTCGCTCTCCTGGCGGCCTCGCCGTTTCGCGGCATTTCGCTGTGGAGATCGTCCGGCCTGCCAGCGGCCGGCCTCTATCATTTCTATGTGGCGTGCGGGCGGCTGATGATGGAATTCGGCTTCGTCAACGAGCAGTATCGCAACCCCGAGAAAAACTGAGCCGCACGCGCCTCATCCCAGGGAACGATCCCCGGTATCAATGGCCGGCGGCTGCGGCCCGCTTTTCGCTTTCGGGCATCTGGTCGCTGGCAGTATCGCCATTCTTGTCGACGATCGGCACCGGCTTGCGCTGCTTCTCATTGGCCGAATTGGCGATCCGCGCCACGTCGGTCTTTGAGAGATATTCGAGCTGCTCGACCAGGACCTGGAAAATCACCTCGTCGCGCAGCTGCTTGTTGAGCTGATCCTTGACGATGGTCTTGAAGCTGGCGAGATCGAAATTGCTGGTATCGGCGACATTGATCAGTTTCTGGCCAACCAGGATGTCGAACAGGGCGTTCGTCACCGATTCCTTGAACGGCACGTCCATGGCCTTGGCTTTCGCCTTATCGACCGAGAAGGACAATTTGGTGAGGAAATAACCCTGCACCGCACCATCGGTGATCACCGGCACGGTGATCAGCTCGCCGGGTATATATTCCTGCAATGCGCGGCGTTCAGCCTCCGCATCCGTTTCCACCGGGGCCGACGCATGCTGGATCGAAAAATAGACGGACCCGAGCGATACGGCGCAAATCCACACACCGGTGAAAACAAGCTTCAGCATCAGAAATCGCCGTAGCGGAACTGCTGTTCGGTGTAGATGCCATCCGCATCGGCGTCCTGCACGGCCGCCTTCAACAGATCGACCACCGACCGGCAGGCTTCCATATGGGCGTTGACCTTCTGCGAATTGGTCATCAGCTTGGTCTTGATGTGCCGGGTCTGCGATACGAATGCCGGCGAAATCTCGTCCGGCGACGCGTCGCGATGGATCATCGTCAGCTCATAGAGGCAACGGCTCTTGCGGGCGTTCGAGGTTTTCAGGTCGAAACTCGGATCGACACCGATCCGGGTATTCTCGTTGTCGAGGATCATTTCGAGACGTCCCAGCACATTCTGGATACGCACGTCGCTCGATGCTGCAACTTCCATCATTCGGCTCCCATTGACGCCTTGACCACGCGGGGTCCAAGCCCTTGGCGTGATCTGTGCGCGAAATTTCTATCTGAGACCGGTCCGGCCGGCCTATCGTCAGGCCTGATCGTTACCGTCTGGCGTTGCCCCGAACTTGGCGACGGCCTTGCGCTCGTATTCCTGCACCATGCTCAGCGCGACATTGCTGCTATTGCCGTCGAGCGACGCGCTGACGCGGTTGGGGCCCTCCCCGACGATGCGGTCGGTGACCATGCGCTCGGCAATGCCGACGCCGTCGCCCTGCGCCATGACGTTGCCGATCTGCTCGGCCATCATGCTCTTCCACATGTCGCCGGCCGTGCCCTTGCCGTAGACCTCTTCGCTTTCCGACGGCAGCATCGACTTGACGAAATTCTGCAGCACCATCGCTTCGAACTTGCGGTAGCTTTCCGGGATCTTCTTGGCCTCGGCCCTGTTGGTGATATCGCCAAGGCTGTTGGTCGGGCTGTCCTGGTTGAGAACTGCGACCGTGTTGGCAAAACCGTTTCCGTTTTCTGCAAGGCTCGTCGCCTGGAATGCGGCACGGTTGGCTTTCAGCCGCGACTGCGCTTCCTGCACCTGCGCCGGATCGGCGGCGCGCACGACATCCAGCACCAGGTCGCTTGGGGGAGAAATGGCCATGCGGTGTCCTCTCGGTCACGAAGTCACTGCGGCGCCTTTGCCAGCGCCAGCGATAACTCCATAAAATCAGCATTTTAGCGAGCGGCTCAGTCACAACTGGCGACCGTTCCTGACCGGTACTATGACCGGCCAACCTTACCGGAAGCTGGTGATCCGCTCATCACATGCTGATCGACGAGATCGTAGATGGCATCGTCGGCTTCCGTGCGGTCTTCGAGAACGCGGGCGTCCTTCATGTTTTCCGCCAGCCGGTCGCCTTTTGCCCGTTCCTTCAGAACACGGGCCTCGTGCCCCAGCTGAATATCCAGAAGCATCTGGTCCTTCATGGCAAGGCGGCCAAGCTGCGAAGCGTAATGCCCGGAAAACATCGCATGCAAAGGGCTCGCCGACCCCATCGCGTCCACCACCACATCGATGGTTTCGGCGAGATCGCGGCGCTGTCTGGAGGTTTCGGCCAGCTCGTTTTCCGCCATCTGTTCCAGATGCCGCTGAACGGCCACGAGGCGCTTGAGCTTTTCCGACCGGCTTTTCATCGGCCTAGATCCCTTGCATCATCGGGCCGAAACCATCGGCAAACAGTTTCAGCATGGCGGCGATGCCGAGATAGAGCAGGAACATGCCGCCCATGATCAGATAGGGCAGGGAGATGAAGTAAAGCGGCATTTGCGGCGCCAGCTTGTTGACCATGCCGATCGCGACGTTGAACAGCAGCCCATAAATGATGAAGGGGCTCGCCAGCCGCAGCATGATGTAGAACGTGGTCTCCAGCGCATTGGTCAGCGTGATCAGCACGCCCTGCGGATCAAAGCCGACGCCGAGCGGCATCACCTTGTAGGAATCGACGAGGCTCGACAGGATGACGTGATGGAAATCCAGCATGAACAGGATCATCAGGCCGGCAAAGCTGATCAGGTTGGTCAGCTGGTTTTCGGCAGTGTCTTCCAGAACGTCATTGGCGGGCGGGGCATTGAAGCCGATCATCATGGTGATCACGGTGCCGGTGAACTGCAGCCCCAGCACATAATAGCGCGCGATCAGGCCGATGACGCCGCCGATGACGGTCTCGGTGGCGACAATGTAGATATAGGTATGGCCCTTGCCGGAAATCTGCGGGTAGATCTCGTTCCACATGATCGGCAGGATCGCCATCGAGATTGCCACGGCAACGAAGAGGCGGATCTGGACCGAGACGCGGGCCGTGGAAAATCCGGGCATGACCATGATGCAGGCGCCGATCCGGCAGAATGCGGCAAAGAGCGCCAGCACTGTGCCTTCCGGATCGGTGATCATGAAATCGAGCCGATGATCTTTATCTCGAGGCCCTTGGCGAGCTCGACATGCGAGAGAACCGGCAATGTTGCAAAAAGACGCTCGATGATCATGCGCACATAAGAGCGGGATTCGGGCGAACTTACCAGTACGAACGGCATGCCGCGATCGAGATGTTCACGGATAACCTTGGTCGCCTGCTCGCTGAACTCCTCCAGATGGCGCGGATCGATGTCGAATTCGACGATATCGCCCTTCGCATCACGCTTCAGCGCCTGATGGAAGACCATGTCCCATTTGCTGCCGAGTCGCAGGACGCGCAATGTCCCGTTGTCGGCGAGATCGCCGCAGAGCTGCTGCGACATGCGCACGCGCACATGCTCGACGATCTGCTCGGTCTTCCTGACATGCGGCGCGAGTTCGGCGACCGCTTCGAGGATCAGATGCAGGTTGCGGATCGAGACGCGTTCGGCAAGCAGCAGCTTCAGCACGGCCTGCAGGCCCGAATAGGACATATGCGAGGTGCAGATTTCGTCGGCCAGCTTGCGGTATTCCGGGTCGAGCCGTTCGATCAGGATCTTGACGTCCTTGTAGGACAAAAGCTGCGGCAGGTTGTTGCGGATCACTTCCGACAGATGCGTCAGCACCACCGAAACATTGTCGATGGGATGGAACCCCTCGCGCTTCAGGTCCTCGGTGAAGGTCTCCAGGATCGACACGGCAGGCATGCCGAAGGCGGGTTCGCGGATATCGTCGCCGGGAACGCTCGGCTTGCGGCCGCCGCCGGTGACAACGATGACTTCGCCGACGCGCACCGTGTTCGAGGCGATCGTCGTGCCATGGATGCGGACATGATAGGCCTTGTCGGGAATGCTGATATCGTCGGAAACCTTGATTTCCGGAACGATGAGCCCGTATTGCCCGGCGAACTTGCGGCGCATCTTGCCGACGCGGAAGGCCAGTTCCTGGTGTGCCCCAAGCAGGCGGGTGGAGACCTGCTTGCCGAGCAGCAATTCGATCTCGGCCGTCTTCAGGACCGACTTGACCGAGTCCTTTTCGCTGTCGGTCTTCAGCTGAGCCGTCTGCTGGTCCTGGTCACGCTTCAGCTTGTTGGCGGCTGCGATCTGACGCGGGATCACCCAGCTGAGGAAGGCCATGCCGCCGCCCAGCACCGCAAACGGCAGGAACGGCAGGCCCGGCATCAGGGCCAGCATGATGATGAGGCCGGAGGCGACCATCAGAGCGCGCGGGTAACCGCCGAGCTGGTTGATGACGGCCTGATCGGTGGAACCGGACGTGCCGCCGCGCGAGACGAGCAGGCCTGCGGCGAGCGAGACGATCAGGGCCGGGATCTGGGACACCAGGCCATCGCCCACAGACAGTTTGACGAAGACGTCGGCGGCTTCGCCGATCGACATGTCGTGGCGAACGTAACCGATGATGATGCCGCCGAAGACGTTGATGGCGGTGATCAGGAGGCCGGCGATGGCATCGCCGCGCACGAACTTCGACGCACCGTCCATCGAGCCGTAGAAGGAGCTCTCCTCTTCCAGCTCGCGGCGGCGGCGCTGCGCCTCCTTCTCGTCGATCAGGCCGGCCGAAAGGTCGGCGTCGATCGACATCTGCTTGCCGGGAATGGCATCGAGGGTGAAGCGCGCGCCGACTTCGGCGATACGCGTCGCACCCTTGGTGATGACGATGAAGTTCACGGTGATCAGGATCAAAAAGACGATCAGGCCGATGACGAAGTCGCCGCCCATGACCAGATCGGCAAAGCCTGCGATGACGCCACCCGCCGCATCATGACCTTGATGACCGTGCGAAAGGATGACGCGGGTTGTCGCAATGTTCAGCGCCAGCCGGGTCATGGTGGAAATCAGAAGGATGACCGGAAAGGACGAGAAATCCAGCGGTTTCTGGATCCACAGCGACACCATCAGGATCAGCACGGAAAAGGCGATGGAAAAAGCCAGCCCGATGTCGATCAGAAAGGGCGGGATCGGCAGAAACAGGATCGACAGGATCGCGACGATGCCGAGCGCGAAGCCGATATCCCGGCCTTTGGGCGCGACTTTCGGGATGATCAGAGCAGGAGGTTGTGCCATCGGAAATTCCGTCTCTTCATGAGAGGCGGACAGCATTCATACCTGCTGCCCATACTAGGCAGCAGATTTAAAGTACCAAACTTGCGCGAGGGTGGCATCGATGCGGGAAAGACAAGCAAACGCACTTTGCAAAGCGGCCGCCCGATGTGGCGCCTGCCCGGCTCAAAAGCCGGTTTGAATGCGGGAAAAGACGAGATCGGTGAAGATGGAAATCTGCGCGCCGACAAAGGAGGCAGACAGGGCAACGGTCACCAGCACAGCGAGAATTTTCGGCACGAAGGTCAGGGTCATTTCCTGAACCTGGGTCAACGCCTGGATGAAGGCGATGACGACGCCGACGACCATGGCGGCGACGACGGCGGGGCCGGAAGCGACGACCACTGTCCAGATCGCCGCCTGCACGATATCGAGGGCATCCGCCTCATTCATTGGCTATCACTTTATGGTAACACCCGGGCCGACGACAAGCTCCTTGCCGGTATCGAGCACCGCGATGATTCCATCCGAGTATAGCTTTACTTCCTTGACGATGCCAGTTGTCTTGCCATCGGCGCTGGTGACCGTCTTGCCGATCACCGCATTGGCTTCGCTGAGCGAGGTGCGCTGCAGGAGGCTCTCCAGATTGGTGTTGGTCTTGATCGTCTGCTCGACCTGCGAGAAGGTCGCAAGCTGGGCGATCTGCTGGGTCGAATCCATCGGCTGGGTCGGATCCTGGTTCTTCATCTGCGCCACGAGCAGCTTCAAAAAGCTGTCATAGTTAAGGCTTGCCTTGGCCTTGTCCGCACCTGATTCCGTGCCGGAGGCCGAGGGAAGATAACCATTGGCCGAATTGACGCCGCTTACCGCCATGGTGCGATCTCCTTGCGAATCTGTTCGATCGTTGCCGGGGTGATTTCCTGGTTGTTCAGGATTCTGTCTTCGAGCGCATAGAGACCGCGGATCGCCTTCAAGGCATCAAAAGCGCGGCCTTGCGTCACCATGCCGTCGATCTTCTTCAGCTCGGACACGATCTCTTCGTTCTTGAAGCAGGTCAAAAGCATGACGACCGACTTGCGGAACATGTTCGTCGATTGCTCGGCGCCTTCCGGATTGATCAGGATCATCTGGGCGATGAAATAGAGCTGCTTCAGCGGTGTGGTGGCGTCTTCCGGCTGCAGAACGTGGTTTTCAAGCAGGAATGTCACGTCATTCAGGAACTCGACGGCGACCTTGCGGTCGACACGCAGCACTGCCCCGTTGACAAAAATTCGTTCGCCGGATTTCAGCGAAATACGCAGTGTGCTTTTCATTTGAGTCCATCCCTGATGATGGTTGTGATATCAATAATGCCCTGGAAATTGGAGGATTCGCGTTTGCGGATCTTCTCTGTCTCACCGAGAATCCAGATGGCTATGGAAATAAGATTGGCGCGCAGTTCGTCGTTCAGCTGGTTGTCTGAAGCGCGAAGATCCTCGATGAACCGGATCCAGACCCGCCTTGTGTAGTAAATCGCCTCGATCGCTTCGCGCGAATAGCCCTTCTGCCGTTTTGCGGCTGAAAGTAGCACGATGGAGCGGTCGAGCACTTGCCGTTCGCGATCCTTGGAGTCGGCAACGCCATCCTCCATGATCTCGGCATATGAAAACTGATACATTCAGACATCCTTCATGTTTGTCCTGGTCCTCACCGCATCAGAGGAAATTAATCAAACTCAACTGCTGGAGCCGCGAGGTCAGCGTGTAGGAGGTCTCAAGCTGCGTCTGCAGGGTCTTCAGCATGGTGGACGCCGCGAAGGTATCGATACCTTCGAGATCCAGCTGGTGGGCCTTGACGATCTTGGTCTGCGCCTCGATCGATGTATTGGCCTTCTTGACGCGTTCCTGCGACAGGCCGAGATTGCTCTGCATGCTGATGAGGCCGGTCACGGCTTCGCCCATATAGCTCACGGCCTTGTCGGTCACCACGCCACGCACCTCGTCGCTCAGGCCAACGCTCAGGAGTTCCGTGGAGATCATGCTGGCGAGCGCGAATTTGCGTGCGCCTTCGGCATTGAGATTTGCCGAGCTTTGAATGACTTCGTTGGCGCTGATGCGGCTTGTCATGTTCTGGCTTGATGCATCCGACCAATCCGCCCATTTCGACCCCGCAACCGAGGGGTCCGCGTACATCGGTGCCAGCTTGTTGTCGATGAAATCGGTCATCTGCGCCTTGGTGAACTGGCTGACGGATGTCAGCGGCGGCACCTGGGCAGGCTGGGATGAAATGAACGACGACAGGGCGGCATTGTAGGAGGCCTTGGCGTCCGATGTTTCCGAGTATTCGGTGAACGGCTGCACATCGGTGTTGATGCCGGAAAACAGATATTCGCCATTCAGCGACGTGTTGGCCGCCGACGTGAACGTCGTCATCGCTGCCGTATTCTGGTCCTGCGCGATCTTCAAGAGGTCTGCGGTGCTGTTGTCGCGGAAGGCCATCAGCGAGGTCAGCGACTTCTGCGCCGCATCCTGCATGGTCTTCAAGGCTTCCTGCGAACCGGCAAGCCTTTGCGTGACGATGGAATTGGTGCTTTTCAACGTCGACAGCCGGTCGAGCTGCGAGGTGATATTGACGGACTTGGACGTCGATGCCCCGAGCGCCAGGCCATAATCCGCATGAACGCCGGTCGAGACCTCATCGTTCAGCTTCATCATTTCGACCTGACCCTTTTGAATGGTCAGGCGCATGGCGTTTTGCACGGCCAGATTGGAAACGAAAGACGTTTTCATGAATTTACCTTACAGCTTGTAGAAGGGCCGTCATCATGGCGTCCACCGTGCTGACCAATTTTGCCGAAGCCTTGTAGGACTGCTCGAGATCCAGCAGTTGCGACAATTCTTCATCGAGGCTGACGCCCGTGACATTGCTCAATGCATCCTGCGTCCGCGACAGCATGGCCATCTTGTTGTCATTGGCGGTCGATGCGCCGCTTCTGAGCTCTTCCAGCCAGCCGATCGAGGAGGCCGAAAAATCGAGGATGCTGCTGGAGCCATCGAGACCCGTGGACGGGTCGAACGACATGCTTGTGCCGAGCGACGTCACAAAACTATCGATCAGAGCCGTATAGCCGGAACTGCCTGTTGTATTCGACTTGTAGCCCGGGCCATTGAACCCACCGTCGCGGATCAGCGTCGGGTCGGTTGCGGCCAGCGGATTGATCGTCAGCGATGCCGCCATGCCGGGGATAGTGGTACCAGCCGCCGGGACCGTGCTGCCCGCCCAGGTGAAGAGACCCGGTTTTGCCGTTGTGGCCGGTGTGGTGTTTTCCTGAAACAGCGTCACCAGACCACGGGCGATTTCGTCGAGCTGCGACTGAAATTTCGGCGCTGTCTCGTCGCGCAACTGGAGCAGGCTGGCAAGCTTGCCCTCGCCCGACGTATCGGCGCCCTTGCCGGCCTTCAAGGCCACGCCATCGACATAGATCGCGTTACCGGCCGTGGTCGCGCCAAAACCGGGCGTCGCCTGAAACGTGACGGAGCGCGCGGTATTTTCAAACAGGACCGTGCCATCGGATGTGTAGATGACGGTGTCGTTGTTGGCGCGGGTCACCGTCGAGATACCGACGACTTCGGAAATCTGGCGAAGCAGCTTGTCGCGCTGGTCGAGCGCGTCGCTGGCATCGGCGCCGCTGGCCGTTGCGCCTTGGACCGCCCCATTGGCCTTTTCGAATTCGGCCAGCAATCCGTTCAGCTTCTTGACGGAGGCATCGATTTCCTTGTCGGCATCGTAGCGCACTTCCTGGACGGCAGCCGATGTCTTGTTCAGCGACTTGGCAAGGTCTGCCGCACTCGACACGGTTGTTGCTGCGATCGATGTGTTGCCGGGGGTCGCCGCATAGGTCTGCAGGCTGTCGCGGAAGGATTTTAGATAATTCGACGGCGAGGTTTCATAACCATTGCCGCCGAGTGCCGACTTCACAGCTTCCAGGCCCGTCAAGAGAGCGTCCTGGGCGGAAGCCTGCGAAATGCTCAGCGAGTGCTGTTTCATCAGCGCGTCGTTCTGGGCGCGCTGAATGGAGACGATCTGCGCACCGTTGCCGCTCGTGCCGAGCATGGCCATGCGGCGCGAATAATCCGCATTGCTCACATTCTGGATATTCTTCGAAACGAGAGCCGTCTGGGCCGCCGTGTTGTTGAATATCGTCTGTGCGGTGTTGATGGCTGAAGACAGCGACATGACGCAGACCGTACCTTTTCAATTAACGCTTGAGGTTCACAAGAACGTCCAGCAGATCCGCACCCGTCTGGAAAACCTTCGAGTTTGCCGTGTAGCTGCGCTGGGACTCGATCATCGCCGTCAACTCGTTGGCGATATCGACATTGGAGCCTTCGAGGGCACCGGACTGAATGCTGCCGAAATCGCCGGAGCCGGCAAAGCCGGTAACGATGACGCCGGAATCCACGCCCTGCGAATAGACGTTGCCCGACTGGGGAACGAGGTTGTCCGGGCTCTGGACATTGGCAAGGGCGACGCGGTAGCGCGGGTCGAGATTGCCGTTCTCGTACTTGACGTAGACGATACCGGCCTTGTCGATCTGATAGCCAGCCACCTTGCTCGGTGCGTTGCCATCGATCTTGCCGCCATCGGGATTGAACTTGTAGCCCAGCTGCGTCGTCTTGGTCAGATCGATGGTCAGCGAGGCAAGGTTTGCACCCGTGCCGGGAAGGCCGGGCATCGCGGTCGTTGTGACCGACGTGGCTGAGCCCGCTGCCAGGCTGCCGTCCGCATTGAAGCTCAGGTTGGCTGTGCCCAAATTCGTGCCGGATGTTCGATCAGTGACTGTGACCGTCCATGCATTATCGGCAGTCTTTTTGTAATTGAAGTCGAGCAGCCGGGAATTGCCCTGACTGTCGAAAACGCTCAACGACGTTGTGGATGCGTCCGTTGACGTCGTGTCGGCAGAGTTCAGGTTAGCACCCATGGCGCCCTTGGTCGAACCCTTGGCGACCAGGCCATCGGAGGAAAGATTGATCTTGGAAAGGCCATCAAAACCATTGACGACAACCGTCGGATCGACACCCTCCTGGTATTCATAGCCCATCAGGCTGTAACCGGCGGAATTGACCAGGTTACCATCACCATTCGGCGTGAAAGCGCCGGCACGGGTCAGGAAATTGTTGCCGTCGGCGCCGGAGACGATGAAGAAACCGCCGCCGCTGATGGCCATGTCGGTGCCGGAGGTCGTGTAGCTGGTCGGGCCCTGTTCCGAAATGCTGTACCGGATCTTGGTATCGACGCCGCCGGAATTATAGGAGCCGTTGCTTGTCGGCAGGATCAGCGAGGAGAACTCCGTCGATGCCCGCTTGTAGCCGGTGGTGTTGGCGTTGGCGATATTTTCCGCGACTGTTCCCAGGCGGTTTGCCTGCGCATTCATGCCGGAACCACCGGTTCGCATCATTCCGTAAAGACTCATGTCCGATCCTCGTTTTCGTCGTTATGGAAAGACTATGGGGCGGGCCTTGCGTGAACCTGTCTTGGGCACCGGTTTGGGGCGCCGGATGCCGCACATCCGGACCCCCGTTGCAGATCAGCTCCAGTCGATGCAGTAGCCAAGGAAACGCTTGGAATCGATGGGATCAAAACCCAGCCGCTTGCGCAGCTTCTTGCGCAGCTTGCTGATATGGCTTTCGACGACGTTCTCTTCGACGTCCTCATCGAAAATGCCGTAAATCGCGTTGAAAATCTGGGACTTGGATACACGGCGTCCGCGATTGGAGACCAGATATTCCAGAATGCGGCGCTCGCGGCGCGGCAAGGCGAAAACTTCACCCTGAACTTCCGGATCCCGGCCATCGGAAAACACCCGGATCGGGCCGATATCGGTGAAATTCACCAGGGCCTTCAGGCGGCGGCGGATCGCTGCGGCCCGCGCCAGGATTTCGCGGGGATGAACCGGCTTGCGCACGACATCATCGACACCACAGTCGAAGAACGCCAGCGTTGTTTCCAGAGACGGGCTGTCGCTGATTGCAATCACCGGTGCCGTCGAACGGTCCCGGATGGCGCGTGGAAGGCTCATGGCCTTTTCGCCCTGGCCGATCAGGAAAGCCTCGACCGCGTCGATATCGCTATCGGCCGCCTTCGAAACCCAATCGCCGAATTCGCTGGGATCGAACCCTTGAGAGGGCACGCCCTCGCGTCCGAACAGTGAAGTATATCCGTCTTTTACAAGCTCACGCTCATCAACCACTACGATCATTCGTCCGCCTCCGAATCAGTATCGCGTCTCTATGGTTAAGAGGTACGAATCGGGGGATTCATGAACAACTATGGAATGTGAGTGACTGAAATTAATAGTAGATTAAGATTTGTGTGCCGATTTGAACTAGATGTAGTGGCAATGTCCAATTCTGGCACTAAATTTCATGTGGAAACGTTAACAGCGTATTAAGAAACAGCTTGTGGTCATTTTTCTATCTCAATGTTGCCGCAATCCGTTGAAGCAGCAAAAGCGATTGTTAATTCACTCATAGATTGAGTTATTGGCAAAAATTCGTCGCGTTTGTTGTCCATTTTCCATAGCCGGTTGCGACCAGATTGGCGATGACCCGGCAGACATATTTCTTTTGCGCGGGATCATTGTTCGGTCCGGCGTGATAGCGAGCGACGGCCATGGTCCAGGTTTCGTGCCGGGCATGAAGATTGGAGAGGAATTTTGCCGCGTATTCGACATTCTTCCGCGGGTTCAGCATCTCGTCCGGCGATGTAAAATTCTCGCCATGGAAGTAATAATTGATCTGCATGCAACCAAGATCGATCAGCTTGGCCCCTTGCGCCCTGGCAGAGGCAAAGCGCTGAAGAACGTCTCCGGCGCTGTTTTCGAAATATGCCTTGCCCTCGATGTTCATGGCGAACGGCTGCAGCGATCCCTTTCTGCCGGTCTCCGTCAACCCGACGGAATAGAGGATGCCCTCGGGGATCTGATACTTCGCCGCCGCTGCCGTGATCTCGCTTTCGCAAACGCCTACATTTGCCTGCGCGTTACATATAGACATCACCAGTGCGGTTAAGCTCAGCCCCAGAAGACGCATCGCCCGTACCGTCATTGCCTGTCCACCTTTCGCGGCCCTGTTGCTGGCCGCCATTGTCATTGCGCTGACCGCGCGTGCCATCGCCGGCCGTTTCGCGGCCCTGCTGTCCAGCCTGGGGCTGGGCCTGCTGCTGCGCGGTGTTGCTGCCGGATGCATCGGAAGCATTGAAGACGATATTGACCTGATCGACGGCGAAGCCCTGCGCGCGCAAGGCCTTGACCATTGCGCTCTGATCGTCGCTCAACTGCCGGAAAGCATCGCCGGTCTCCACCTTGATCTCGACATGCAATTCATCGTCCTTGAGCCGCAGCGTCGCCGTGACCATGCCGAGGTCGATCGGGTGCATCTGGATCTTCAAGCTGTTGAGAACCTTGCCGGTCGCGGCCTGCGTCAAGGGTGTTTCCGCAGCGGCGCTTGGCTGAAGCGCACGGGCCCATTCCGGATTGCCGGCGATCTGGCTGGTGACAGCAGCTGCGTTGCCGGCGGGCGCCAGCCCGAGGTAGCGGCGCGCCTCCACGACGGTGACGGTCTCAGCCTTGGCTCCGGCAGCGGACGCCTCGTTCTTCGCCAAGGTCTTGTCGCCGTCCGAAGCCACGCTCATCGACACCGCCTGCCCTTTGCCATCGGCCCGCGCGAAGCGGAACACCTGGTCGGAACCGGCCTGGGTCGCATTCTTCACGGCGTTTTCATCACTGGCAGCGTGAGCGTCGGCTTTCGCCGCATCCTTAACGGCAGGCTTACCCTCGCCCGCGCGCTCTGCAAGCGCTTGGAATTCCGACATGGCCGGTGTCGTGTCCGCGCCAGTGGGTACATTTGTGGCCGCTGGTTTCAGGCTTGCATCGAGAAGGCTGAGCAACTGGCTGACATCGCCGGTTGCCACAGCAGCCGCATCGTCCGGCGGGGCCGTTACCAGAGCATCATCGGGCGTGCCGCCGCTGTGTTTGCCAGGGTTGGCTTGGGTATTTTTGATGAGGCCGGCGATCTTTTCACTGGCAGGCGCGTCGAGGGTCTTGCCCGCATCCTCGCCAATTCCAGAAAAGTCCGCCTGAGCCAAGGTGAATTTTTGCGCGTGATCGCCCTTTGCAGCCGGCGCTGCACCCTGCGCCGGGACGGTCTTGCCGGTGGCATGGAGGTCGGCCGCGTTGGAAGAGCCAAGGGAGGGTTTCATGAAGCGATTGTTGTCCGGTGCATCATCCTGCGGGGGCACGAGGCCGCTCGCTTCGTCGCCGAAAGCAGGCGTGTCGATGCCGCTCTCTCTGGACGATGCGGCAAGCGCTTCCGCCGCCGACTTGAGCGACGGAGTGGGATTGCCATCGGCACCTGATTTGCCGCTGATCGAGATCACCGGCTGCTTCTTCTTGCCGGCGTCGGCAAAGGCATTCTCGAAGGCGGACTTCTGATTGGCGGCGTCGAGATCCAGCGACTTGCCCGCGCCTTTGGCGCCAGCTTTGCCGGACCTTGCGGGACTTGCGCCCAGAAGGGTGTCGTCTACGAATGTCATTGTTGGTCTTCCCCCTTCAGGAGAGAATCAATCTCGTCGAGCTTCGAGCGGCCTGTGCTCAAAAACGCGTCGAGAACCGGATCAGCAGGCTCCTTTTCGGACAAGGCCGCTTGCGGCACCGCATCCGGTTGAGCCGCCTTCAAGGCCGCTTCCGATGCCGGTGTTGCAAACGGACTGTCGCCGCTGCCGGTAACTCCCCCGCCCTCCTCCATGGTCGTATCGGATTTGACATTAGAAACAGTTGCTTGCGTCAGGCTTTCTAATTCGGGCACGCGCAGCACTTCCTGCGCAACCACGTTTGCCGCCCGGCGCAAGGCGCGGTCCCTGGGCGACAACTCCGCTTCGGGAATGGCGCTGATATCCTTGACCGCTTCGAGAATGCCTTTGGAGGGAATGCCGACCAGACCGGAATAGAGGCTGGCCAGAGCCTTCGGGCCTGCATCCGCAACATCCGAAAGGTCCTGCGCCCGCGTCGAGGCGAGCGTTGCCAGTTCCTGCATACCACCGATCGCCGCACGGCGGGCAATGCGCAGATAGACCTCGCGCTGGCGGGGTTTGTCCATGAAGCCCAGAATTTCCTGGATCTTTGCTTCGGTCTCTTCGTTGTAATTGGCGACTGCCAGCTCGACAAAGACATCGGCAAACTGGCTGGCATAAGGAGACGTCAAAAACCGCCGGGCATAGGAAAGCGAATAGGCAAAGCCCTTCTGCGGCATGCCGCCACGGGTCGCCAGCGCAATCGAACGCCGCAAGGCAGCTTCCTCGATATTGGTGCCGGGAGATGTCAGCCGCGCCCAATCGTAATATTCGATCGACTTGACCGGATTCTGCTGCGCTGTGGCATTGCCCAGCACCAGATAGAGATAGGGTCCGACCCGAGAATTGCGGTATTCCGGAACGGCCTTGGCCAGGTTTTCGACCATCAGCCCGCCCTTACCGGCCAGATAATGGCTGAGTGCATCGACGACGCGGGTATCGAAATTGCCTTCGATATCGTGGTTGGCGAGATAGGACAGGGTTTCCGGATTGCCGCCGCTCATCGCATAGATAAAGGCCGCATCGACATTGCGCGGATCATTGAACACCGCTGTGTCGGCCTCGCGCAGCCGCTTGTCGACCGCCGCCAGCATGAAGCGCTGCATGTCGGCTGCGGAATGATCGCCAAGAACAATGGCGTCCTGGATGGCCTGCAGCGAACGCAGCATCTTGTACGGCGGCAGGTCTTCCGGCCCCTGCGCATGCGCCGCTACTGCCGGGCCGGCGGCACAAGCGCAGAGAAGGAGGGTGCGGATCGCCTTCAACATGACAATCAGCCCTGGTTCGTCTGCAGCAGGATTTCGATACGGCGATTGACCGGCGCCATCGGATCCTTGGTATCCTGCAGGCGCTTGTCGGCAAAGCCGCTGATCTGGCTGACGCGGTTCTCGGCAAGGCCGCCACGGACGAGCATGTAATAGGCGCTCTGGGCGCGGTCGGACGAGAGCCGCCAATTGTCATAGGCGCCCCGCTTGAACGGCCGCGCGTCGGTATGGCCGCGAATGGCGATGGCGCCGCTGCGGGCAGACAGGAGCTTGCCGATCTTTTCCATGGCAATGACCATGTCTCTTTCCGGAACGGCAGAACCGAGCCCGAACATCGGCGTATTCGCCTGTTCGCTGATCGTCACCAGAAGCCCGCCTTCGGTCGGCGTGACCAGCAGCCCCTCGGCAAGCTTGCCGGCTGAGCCGCCGATTTCCTTCTCGATATCGGCCTTCAGGGATTTGGCGGCGTCCTCGCCAGCCTTTGTGGTTGTGGCTGCATCTGCCGGCTGCGCGATTGCCGCGTCAGCCTGGTCCTTGCCTGCCTCAGGCTTCGTCTTCGTTTCGTCTGTCGAACCGTTTCCGGCTTTGGCCTCCAGGCTGTCGCCGCCCTTTTCGGCGTTCTGCAGCTCGACCTGCTTGGTCCAGAAATCCGGGTCGAACGGGTCACGATAGGCTTCGCCGCCATCGGCGCCGGTCGCAGGCCCAGATGTCGATGCGCCGCCCTCACCCTTGGCACTGATATTGGCGTTGCGCCCGGTCTCGTTGACGATCTCGGACATCACCGAATAGGGATTTTCGAAGAAGTCCGCGTCGGAATATTGGGTTTCCTCGCCGGAGGTCGCCGTCATGTCGTCGCCGTTTTTCGCCGATCCGCCCGTCTTCGTTTCGGTGCCATCGACCTTTGACTTCATCTGGTCTTCTTCGCCCTTGGCATCCTTGGCCGGCTGCTTGACGCCCTTTTCCGAGGGCTTGGCATCGGTCAGTTGCACCGGGTTGAAATAGGATGCGAGCGCCGCCTTGGTCTGCGGATTGGCGGCGTTGATCAGCCACATGACGAGAAAGAACGCCATCATCGCCGTCATGAAGTCGGCATAGGCAATCTTCCAGGCGCCGCCATGGTGGCCATCATGCCCGCCGCTATGGCGCTTGATGATGATGATTTCGTTCTTGCCGTGGTGATGGCCTTCGTTCTCGCTCATGCCAGCACCTTGCCAACGGTATCGGCCCAAGCGGCCATGCGCGTCACCAGAATGGAATCACCGAACTCGACCGAAAGATCGATATCGTCGGCTTCCTGATGGCGGAAAACCAGGGTTTCGTCATCGAGATGCCGCTTCAGCGCCTCGAACTGGGTGACCGGACCCTTTACCAGGATCTTTGCGCCGTCGCCGGCACCCACGGACTGCGTGATCACCCGGGCGAGATCGGCAATGGATTTCTGCACCAGCACGTCATTCATGACCGGGGCCAGCACCCGCGCCGTCTGGTCCGACATCATGGTTACCAGCTGCGATCCCATATCGGAAAAACGGTCATAGATCATGGCGGCAATTTCGTTTTCACACCGCACGCGCATGGCGTCCAGTTCGGCAGCGTGGCGCGCGGACAAGGCGGCAATTTCGGCCTCCCGAAGTGCCTGCTGCTCGCCTTCAGCTTCGCGGCGCCCCTGCGCAAACGCCTCGCGGCGCTCAGCGTCAATGTCGATCTGCGGCTGCACCGGCGGCTTCATGGCAAACGTACCGTTGGCCGGAAAGTCGTCGTCCAGGTCCGGAAAATACCGGGGTGGAAGCAGGGACAGTTCGACTTTCGGGGCGCTGAAATCCTTGAGATAACGCGAAATGGACGCGGTCATCGGCGGCCTCCCGTAACCGGGGCCACGGCCAGGCCGGCTGCCCGTTTTTGTGCGGACGGCAGGGGCCTGAAAAGCCTGAGAACATAAGACTGTGACACTTCCGGAATGTCTCCCCAAGGACCCTGTGGGAGCGGGAGTGCCGCAGGGCCCGAACATTTTCAATCCGTACCAGCCCGGCGCCGGACGAACCGGCAGCGCAGGCGGTATACAAAGGCAACACAACAATCATGTCGGCTGGCAACCCGGATGAGGATGGTTGCGATTGAAGACTATCCGGTCAAACTTGTGCGAAAATGTAGGTCACGGGATATATCCGGGTCTGGCGGGAAAGTCCGCCGTGATATCGGCCTTAAGGACAAGACCGGTCAACCGGAATAAGGTGTTGGACCGCGCCTGGGCAATGAGCGCGGTCCAACCGTTTCCACCTGCCGATGACCGCGGCTTGGCGGAAAAGTCTTCGCGGCCCCGAAAAAGGGAGCAGCGATGGGACATGCGCGAACCGGTTTCGTGCCCGCCGGTCCGGCGCATCTGCGCTTACTGCTGGAACAGGCGCAGGATGTTTTCAGAGTTGGTATTGGCGATCGACAGGGCCTGGACGCCGAGCTGCTGCTGCGTCTGAAGCGCCTTGAGGCGGGTCGATTCCTCGTTCATGTCCGCATCCACCAGGCGGCCGACGCCCTTGTCGATCACGTCCATCAGATTGGCGACGAAGTTTTCCTGCATGTCGATGCGGCTGGTGATGGCGCCGAGCGTTGAGGCGGCATCGGTCAGGCTGCTCAGCATGGCGTCAACGGCGCTGATCATGCCGTCAATGTCATTGTCGCTCGTGGCTGTGGTCAGGGTCACCAGCTTCGAGTTCGTTGGCGCGGTGCCGCCTTCAGCGAGGAGGAGATGGTAGGTCGCGTTTGCAGTGCCGGTGGCGGATGCCGTGCCGACCGGCTGGGACACCTTGACGGCCTTGGTCAACTGGCCGAGCGAGGCGTTCTTGGTATCGATCAGGATCGATGCAGCCGTGTTGTAGTCCAGGGTCGAAACGGACACGTTGCCGCTGGTCGAACGGTTAAAGGAGGCCACGACCGATTTGGTGCCGGCCGGCGTGGTGCTGTCATTGTAGAGCCAGTTCTCGCCCGAGAAGGAGGCGGATTCTGCGGCGGATGCCAGCTGGTTCTTCAGCTCGCTCAGTTCCTTGTTGATCTTGGTCTTGTCGACACCCGGTTCGCGCGCGGCGACCAGCTTGGCCTTGATCTCGGAGACGACATCGATGGCCGAGCTCATACCGGCATAGGACGTATCGATCTTTGCCGCACCCAGTCCGAGTGCATCCTGCACCGTTGAAAGGGCCGCATTGTCCGAACGCATGGTGGTCGCGATAGACCAGTAGGCGGCGTTGTCCGCTGCCGTTTCGACGCGGTAGCCGGAGGAAATGCGGTTTTGCACTTCTTCCATATTTGAATTGATGGAACGCAAAGTTTGAAGGGCGGCCATAGCCGCCGAATTGGTCAAAATGCTGGTCATTTGGTCATTGCCCCAGTTTGATTTTAAACGGAACATTCCGGGTGATGACCGGCAGCGACGGGACCAGCGTCATGCAAACTGCCCTATGTTTAGCCCAAGGACAGCCTATCGCTCTTAACGAACACTTAACAACGGTATGGTTAACAAATCCTTAAGTGCGTTAGCAAGTGCGTAATAAAAATGAACGAAAATAAATCTTCGTTGCGCGATCGTTAATGGCGGCTGGACCAGACCTGCGCACATGAAAAAACCGCGCCCTTTGCGGGGCGCGGTCCTTGGAATAAACGGCTGACTGATGAAGAAACCGGCCAGCCGCGAACGCGTCCTGCCTGTTCCGATTAACGGAAGAGCGAGAGGATGGTTTCCGAGTTGGAGTTGGCGATCGAGAGCGCCTGGATGCCGAGCTGCTGCTGTGTCTGCAGAGCCTTGAGGCGGNTTCTTCGTTCATGTCGGCATCAACGAGGCGGCCGACACCCTTGTCGATCACGTCCATCAGGTCGGCCATGAAGTCGTCCTGCATCGAGATGCGCTTGTTGGTCGCACCGAGTGTTGCTGCAGCGTCCGTGGCATCGCCCAGGATCTTGTCAACAACGCTGATCATGGCTTCGACGTCAGCGTCGCTGGTATCTGCGGCCAGCTTGATTTCCGAGCCAACATTGCTGACCGTCGAATCGGCATCGATCAGGTAGAAGTTCTGAGCAGCGGACGACGGAGGCGACTTCTGCAGCAGGGTCGCATCGAAGGTTTTGGTCAAAAGGCCGTTTGCTGCGGTTTTGGTGTCGATCAGAACCGATGTCGCAGCATCGAACTTCAGAACGCCGACTGCAACGTTGCCAGAAGAGTCACGCGTGAACGAGCCGACCATTTCCTTGGTGCCAATAGCAGTCGCTGAGTCGTTATAGAGCCAGTTTTCACCGGAGAAGGAAGCCGACTGAGCTGTCGAGGACAGCTGGTTCTTCAGTTCCGTCAGTTCCTTGTTGATCTTCAGCTTGTCAACGCCCGGCTCGCGCGAAGCAACCAGCTTGGCCTTGATTTCGGAGATGACTTCGATCGCTGAATTCAAACCGGTGTAAGCCGTGTCCGTCTTGGCGGCACCGAGACCGAGAGCGTCCTGAACGGTGGAGAGAGCCTTGTTGTCCGACTTCATGGTCGTTGCGATCGACCAGTAGGCGGCGTTGTCGGCAGCGGTTTCGACGCGCAGGCCGGAAGAGACGCGGCCCTGGGTCATTTCCATGCCGGAATTGATCGAACGCAGGGTCGAGAGTGCTGCCATTGCAGCCGAATTGGTGAGAATGCTCGTCATAGGAATACTGCCCCTTTTGAACAGATGAAATGGAAGGGACATTCCGGTCGGTACCGGGAAACAGCGGCCAGCTTCATGCCTGTTAACCTGTTAATTTCCTTGGTTAACCCGCCGTTTCGATGGGCATAGAAAACACCAACATAGTTAAGGAAAAACTAAAGGCCGCAAAGTTTTTCAAACATAAAAAAACCGCACCTCTTTCGAGATGCGGTTTCGATAGGTCGCGGTACCCGCCGTTTGGGGGGGATGGCGGGCCCGCGCCGTTTTTCGATTAACGGAACAGCGACAGGATGTTCTGCGAGTCCGAGTTGGCGATCGAGAGCGCCTGGATGCCGAGCTGCTGCTGTGTCTGCAGAGCCTTGAGGCGGNNNCTCTTCGTTCATGTCGGCATCGACGAGGCGGCCGACACCCTTGTCGATCACGTCCATGAGGTCGGCCATGAAGTCGTCCTGCATCGAGATGCGCTTGTTGGTCGCGCCTAGCGTTGCGGCCGAGTCTGTCAGGTTCGTCAACATCTTGTCGACGGCACTGATCATGCCTTCGATGTTGTCATCGGAGGTGGATGCCGTCAATTCGATGACCGAACCCGTAGCACCCGATGCGCCAGCAGTGCTGACCAGGCGGTAAGTCGCGGAGGCAGTCGATGCACCGCTCGGCTGGGTGACGGTGATGTCCTTCGTCAGCTGACCCTTGGAAGCGTCCTTGGTGTCAATCAGAACCGATGTCGAAGCATCGAACTTCAGGACGCCGACGGCAACGTTGCCTGCTGCGTCACGTGTGAACGAACCGACCATTTCCTTGGTGCCAACGGCAGTCGCTGTGTCGTTGTAGAGCCAGTTTTCACCGGAGAAGGATGCAGACGTCGCCGTCGAAACCAGCTGGTTCTTGAGTTCTGTCAGTTCCTTGTTGATCTTCAGCTTGTCAACGCCCGGCTCGCGGGCAGCAACCAGCTTGGACTTGATTTCAGAAACGACGTCGATCGCTGCGTTCAAACCGGTGTAAGCCGTGTCCGTCTTGGCAGCGCCGAGACCGAGAGCGTCCTGAACCGTGGAAAGCGCCTTGTTGTCGGACTTCATGGTCGTTGCGATCGACCAGTAAGCAGCATTGTCAGAGGCGTCGCCAACCTTCAGGCCGGACGAAATGCGGCCCTGGGTCGTTTCCATGTCCGAGCTGATGGAGCGCAGCGTGGAGAGTGCTGCCATTGCAGAAGAGTTTGTCAGGATGCTTGTCATTGGGGTTGTCCCTCTAGATACAAAATACAAGATTGGGGACATACCGGACTAAAATACTTACCGGTGATAACGGCTCGGCATCATGCCACTCGGCTCCTGTTGGTCAGGAAGTCCAAATCCGTTATGTGAGGGTAATGTCGCAGGCAAACATTGCGATATGTTTAAATGGCCCGCAGACAGACGTGCGAAGTCCCATGCCGGCACTAACGGCACGGATCGTGCGCAAATTTAAATTAAATATACAAATCAATGACTTATGAGTTTTTGGCCGTACGCATTCCGCTCTAAAAAGAGACGGAACGTTAACCATGCCAACCGGTTCAGTTGAACGATCGTACCAGGCTGCCGACCAGGAGGTTCCAGCCGTCGATGAGGACGAAGAACAGGATCTTGAACGGCAGCGAGATCGAGGTGGGCGGCAGCATCATCATCCCCATCGCCATGGTGATGGTGGCGACGATCAGGTCGATCACCAGGAACGGCAGCATGATCAAAAAGCCGATCTCGAACCCGCGCCTGATCTCCGAAATCATGAACGCCGGCACGACGGCGCGCAGATCGACCCTGTCGCCAACGACGACCGTCTGTCCCTTTTCCTGGGCGATATCGATGAACAGCTGCAGATCCTTGTCGCGCGTGTTGGCGAGCATGAATTCGCGGAACGGCTCGGCGATACGCGTCATCGCCTCGGTTTCGTTGATCTGGTTCTGCAGGAGAGGATTGACGCCATTCTGCCAGGCACGGTCAAACGTCGGAGCCATGACGTAGAAGGTCATGAACAGCGCAAGGCTGACCATGATCATGTTGGAGGGTGTCGTCGCCAGCCCCATGCCGGTGCGCAGGATCGCAAACGCGATGACGAAGCGTGGAAAGCTCGTCACCATGATGAGAATGCCGGGAGCGACCGACAGGACGGTCAGAAGCCCGAAGGTGCGGATGATCCAGGATGCCACCGAGCCGTCGATAGGCGTGTTGAGGATATCGGCGGGAAAGCCTTGCGCTCCCGCGATACCCGACATCGCCAGCATGGCGGCTATGAATGCGATAGTCCGGATCATGAGCGAATCATTGAATTACAAATGTCCTGAAGATGACATTGGTTACGCGCCCTTCCGAGCGAAGGTCAACCCGTTCTTCGATGTCATCCTTGAGATACTGAAATCCGCGCGGTCCCTGGATCTGCTGCAGCGACACCGTTTTGAGATAGGCGGCAATGTCCTGATGGATCTGCTCGGCCATTGCAACATCGGGCGCGCCCTTGAAAAGCAGAGCAACTTCAAGCCGGATCCAGTTTTCGGTGGGATAGGCAAGATTGGTGGTGATCGCATCCAGCTGGACGACGCCATTGGCTTCGGTTGCGATTTTCGGCAGTCCTTCGTCTTTTTTGCTGGCTTCGCCCTCCGGTTTCTCCCCGGCTTTCTTCAAAGCGATCGCGGCCTTGGCGTCGTCGACGAGCTTGGCTTCCTCGGTGCTGAGCGGCTTGGGCGCCAGCATGCCGCCGATCAGCCAACCGCCGCCGCCGGCGATCAATGTCAGGACCGCGAGCGCCGCGATCAGGATGACCGGCGATGACTTCTTCGGGCCGGCATGGGCGAGATCGGCATCTTCCATCGTCAAAATCCATCAAGAGTGGGCGGCAAGCCGCGCCGCGCGTCCTGCATGACGCGCTGTGGCCGCCGGGATAATTTACATTTGCCGCACAGCGTTGCCGGGCCGTCAGATCGGCGAAACGATGTCCATGACCTGCTGACCCCATGGCGGCTGCTGGACTTCGGTCAACCGGCCGCGTCCGCCGTAGGAAATACGAGCTTCGGCGATCTTCTCGTAGGAGATCATGTTCTTCGCATCGACGTCGTAGGGCCGGACGATGCCGGCGACGTTGAGAATGCGGATTTCGTGGTTGACCCGCACTTCCTGGGACCCGCTGATCAGCAAGTTGCCGTTTTCGAGCACGCCGGTGACGACGGCCGCGACAAGCAGGACAAGCTTTTCGGAGCGCTCCGTCGTGCCCTCACCCTTGGATTTGGTGTTGGAACCATAGTCCAGCCCGCCATTCCAGCCGAAGTCGCTCGTCTGGGATTTACCATTGGCACCGATTTTGAAACCACTGTCATTGGTGCGGCTTCGATCCGTCTTGTTGTCGAAGGATGCCTTGTCGTCGATCCGGATATCGACCGTCAGGATATCGCCGACCTTCAATGCACGCGCGTCCTTGAACAGGGCGGACTGGTTGTCGCTCCAGAGCGAATAGCCGTTCATGACCTGGCGCGGCTCTTTCGGATACATCGCCATCTGCGGCGTCTGGGCATATTGCAGGCCGCTGCCGATCGGGCTCATGGCCGGAGCGCGGCCAATTTCGCTGATGGCCTGGTTCTGGCATCCCGACAGCAGGCTTACGGCGAGAAGAACCGGAATTGGATATCTCATGACGGTTCCTTCGATGTGTCCGGGTCTGTGGCGCTGGAAATGACGTTGGTGACGACCGCCGCCTTCTCATTGCTCATTTCACTGAGGATAAGGCTCGACTGGCGTGGCGGAAGCTGCATGAGGATGGCGGCTGCGACGCCGGGATTGACAAGCTCGAGCTTGCTCGCCGCCGCATCCGCCTTCATGGTCTTGTAGATGCCCACAAGCCCGATCTGGGCCTGCTTGAGAAAATCGTTACGGCGTTTCAGCCAGTCTTCGTATTCGGAGCGGCGCTTTTCAAGCGTCGCAATGCGTTCGTCGATATCGAACTGCAGCTTCTCGAGGTCCTTCTTCTGCAACAGATAGCGCTGGTCGCGCGCGGCATCGGCAATATTGGTGCAGAACTGCTGGATCTCGTCGCCATTGGCCGGGATGCCAACGGCCGGGGCGGCAACTTCCTGCGCAAAGGCGCCGGGAATGACCAGCATCGTGCAGCCGGCGGCGATCAGCATCAGACGGCGGCGAAGGCCACTCGAAGGGGAGGAAAGACGATATGTCATCATTGCAGGACAAGCTCCGCCTGAAGGGCACCGGCTGTCTTGATGCCCTGGAGAATGGAAATGATGCCGTCCGGTTTTACCCCGATACTGTTGAGGCCGGCCACGAGCGAACGCAGATTGGAACCGTTAAGGATTGCGACAGTGCCGCCATCCTCTGAGGCCTGGATGGTCGTATTCGGTTCGATCTCGGTGCGGCCGCGCGAAAACGGCTCAGGCTGCACCACGGTCGGCGTTTCCGTCACCTGGACCGTCAACGTCCCGTAACTGACGGCGACCTGATTGATCCGCACGTCCTGACCGATAACGATCGTGCCGGTTCGCTCGTTGATGACGACGCGCGCCGGCACATCGGTCTCGACGACGAGGTTTTCGATATCGGCCATCAGCCGGGAAAGATCGGCCATCTTCGGCTTGTCGATCACCACCGCTTGGGAATCACGGGCCTCGGCGATATTGCCGCCGAACTGGGTCTTGCCGTATCGGTTGATGGCCGCAGCCATGCCGACCGCCGTCGAAAAGTCCGGATTTCGCAGCTGCAGAACCAGATTGAACCCGTCCTTGAACTTGGCCGGCAGTTCGCGCTCGATGATCGCGCCATTGGGAACGCGGCCGGATGTGGTGATCCCTTGCGTGACGGAGGCGGCGTCGCCCTGTGCGCTGAAACCGGTAACGACGACCGACCCCTGCGCTACCGCATAGATCTGCCCGTCGGCTCCTGAAAGCGACGTCATGACCAGCGTACCGCCGCGCAGAGAGGTGGAATCGCCCAGCGAGCCGACGGTAACGTCGATGCGGCTGCCGGGGCTGGCAAACGGCGGCAGGTTGGCCGTCACGAGGACAGCGGCGATATTCTTCGAGCGGGATTCGTTATCCTGCGTCGAGATGCCGAGATTCTGCAGCATGGCGCGCAGCGACTGCGCGGTAAACGGCGCGGAGCGCAGGCTATCGCCGGTGCCCTGCAGGCCGACCACCAGACCGTAGCCGATCAGCTGGTTTTCGCGGCCCGACTGCAGCGAGGCGATGTCCTTGATGCGCGAGGCGGCCTGCGCCGGCGCGATCGTCATCGAAAGAACGGCTGCAACTGCCAGGCACCATTTGCCGAAACGAAAGATCATTTTGCCACCACGTGAATTGTACCGTCGTCCATCACCGTTCCGGAGACGATGATGCCGGAATCGGTGTTGCGCACCCGGATCAAGTCGCCGACTGCGGCATTCTCCAGCGGGGCGCCGCCGGCAGTGATCGTCAGGGGGCCGTTGGAAAAGACAATCCGGACGGCCTTGCCGCGTTCCACCGCATAGGGTTCGCGCAGGGCCGAGACCAGAATGACGCGCCCCTGAAGCAGGGTCCGGCTCGTTACCTTGCCGGTGACCTGGTCGGTCGAGACGGCATAATCGCCGGTCAGAGCGGGATTGGTCACCTCGACCTCTTCCAGCCTGTGGGCATCGATGATTTCGCCCGGATAGATCGTCTGGGTCGGAATGACGGCCATGCGTTTTTCGGCCAGAGCAGGATGCGAAGACAGCAGCCCGGCAGAGATTACCCCGGTCACGGCCAGCGCCCGCAGCAGGCGGTCTGCGCGGGTCGTGGCGGCTTTGAGAAGCGGCACATTGGCAGTCCGGCGAAACGTCATGTTTGCCATTCCCTCTTTTATCTCAGGTTCTTGCTGACCGTCGCAGCCATTTCGTCGGCGGCCTGGATGATCTTGGAGTTCATTTCATAGGCGCGCTGGGCCGAGATCAGATCGGTGATTTCCTTGACCGGATCGACATTCGACGCTTCGAGATATTTCTGCTTGATCTGGGCGTAGCCCGGGTCGGCCGGCGTCCCGATGACGGGCTCGCCGGATGCCGGCGTCTGCTTGAAGAGATTGTCGCCCTGCGGCTCAAGGCCCGCCTCGTTGACGAAGTTGGCGATCGTCAGCTGGCCAAGCACGGTCGGAATGGTGTCATTGCCGACGCGGACCGAGACCTCGCCGGATGCGCTGACAGTAATTTCGCTGGCATTCGGCGGTACGGTAATCTCCGGCACGACCGTATATCCGTCGATGGTTACGATCTGGCCGTCGGCATTGGTGTTGAACGCACCGGCGCGGGTATAGGCCGTTTCGCCATCCGGGGTCTCGATCTGGAACCAGCCGCGTCCGACCAGCGCCATGTCCAGATTGTTGCCGGTGCTGATCAGGCTGCCTTGCAGATGCAGATTGCGCACGGCGGAGGTCTGAACGCCGAGGCCGATAATGGCGCCTTCGGGAACAATCGCCTGGTTGGCGCGATTTGGTACGCCCTGGGCGCGCTCGGTCTGGTAGAGAAGGTCGGAGAATTCCGCCCGCGCGCGCTTGTAGCCGGTGGTATTGATGTTCGCGATATTGTTCGCGATCACTTCCAGGTTCAACTGCTGGGCGTTCATGCCTGTCGCGGCGATCGAAAGAGCCTTCATTGTATTTTTCCTTTAGATCGGCATGCGTGCGATTTCGAGATAGGCGCTGACGACCTTGTCCCGGATGGCGATGGCGGTTTGCAGCGACTGTTCGGCATTCATGACGGAATCGATGACTTCGCGGGTATTGGCCTCGCCGCGGATACCCTGGATCGAATTGACTTCGGACTGTCTCAGGCCGTTGGTCATCTCTGTCGCCATATTGCCCATGACTTCGGCAAAGCTCTGCGTCTTGCCCGCCGTGGCAGCGCCGCCGAGAATGCTCTGCGCCGACGAGGCGCCGGATGTCGAGGTCACATCCTTGACGGTCGAGATGGCTGCGCTGATGGTTTTGATTGCGTCGATCATTATTGCGATGCCCTGAGAAGGTCGATTGTTGCGGAGATCAGGTCGCGTGCCTGCTTCGTGGTCTGGAGATTGGCCTCATAGGAACGGTTTGCTTCCCGCATGTCGGCCATTTCGATCAGCACGTTGACGTTCGGCATCTTGACCATGCCCTTGTCATCGGCGGCCGGATTGCCCGGATCGAATTCGACGGAGAAGTCGGAATCGTCGGTCCCCAGACGCTGAACCTCAACGGTGGAGGCACCGCTGGCGCGGTCGATTTCCGCAGCGAAACTGACCGTCTTGCGGCGGTATGGGTCGAGGCCTGGCGCATCGCCCGACGAGCGCGCATTGGCGATGTTTTCCGAAACGATGCGCAGGCGCGTCGATTCCGCTTCGAGGCCGGATGCCGAGACTTTGAGAGCTGAGACCAGAGGATCCATTGAGATTATTTCCGTACCGTCATGAGCATCATCCGGTGAAACGCCTTGACGAGCCCCGTATTGAGCTCGTAGTCGCGCTTGACTTCACCGGTCTTCATCAATTCCTTTTCCAGCCGGACGCTGTTGCCCGATTGCTGGACCTCGACATCATCCAGCATGCTGGTTTCCGTCACCTGCGCGGCACTGCTGCCATCGGTAAAATGCGCCGGGTTGGTGGAGGCCATCTGGAAGCCGGTTTGCTGCAGCACGCTTTCGAACGGCTTGACGTCCTTGGCGGCATAATGCGGCGTGTTGGCATTGGCGATGTTGCCGGCGACGACGTTCTGGCGGACTGCCAGCCATTGCGCCTGCCGGGACGCGAGATCGAAAAGCTGTATAGGTTGCATCATGCGACTCCATGCTTGTTGCTGGAGAACCTATGGACGCAATCTTGCGTGGGACTGAATTGGATGGCGTATCGGAAGCGCTGGAAATGCAGGCCTTGCGCGGTGATGCTTTTTGGCACCGCCATTGGCGGGAGGCCGCAAACGGCGGCGAGTGCCGTCATTTGCGCGGGTTCTTGCCCGCGACGGATCAAAGGCCGCCCGATCAGTCAGCCTGATAGATGTCGCCCTTGGAGGTGATCATCACCCAGCGTCCGTCGCGCTGTTCCAATGTCGCGAGGCGGCTGTTGTCCGGCAAGGTCGAGCCGATGCGGACAATATACATGCCGCTGCTGTCTTCGATCAGCGCGCGGCCATTGGCGACATGCATCAGCCTGAAAGCACTGGAAGAGGGAAAAGGCTGCTCCAGATCGTCCTGGACGCCAGGCTTCTTGGCGGCATCGGCATTGGGAACCGTGGCTGTGGTCAACTGATCGACGGCCGATTGCGTCGCTTCGTCGCGCTCCATCATCGCCGTCGGCGATGCGGAACCGCCGGGGCCTTCACGGCCTGGAATGTCGCGGGTATTGCCCTGCCAGAGCGTCGGCATCGAGAATTTGTCCTGGTGCAGGAAGGCATACCAGGGGAAAAATGTTGCGATCGCGGCCAGGGCCACGCCGGTTGCACCCAGCGCCTTGTCGATCAGGGGCGTACGCTCGCCGCGCTTGCGCTGCGGGACGATTTCATCGGCGTCATAATCGGTCATGGCTCATCCCCTCCGCATGTTTGCGGCCTGACCGGCGTTGGCTGCCGCCTTCAGCGCATTGGCAAGGTCGGTGAACGCATCGAAGGCCGGGCGTTCGCCGGGTGTCTGTTTCAAGATGTCGTAGATGACGGGAACCTGCTTGATCGCCATGTCGAGATCCGGATCGCTGCCGGGCCTGTAACCGCCGATCAGCCGGAGATCGCGGGTTTCCTCAAAGCGGTGGATCAGCGATTTCAGGCGGCCGACCAGCTTTTCCTGATCCGGCGTCCAGGCTTTTCGCGCCAGACGCGATACCGAGGCCAAGGGATTGACCGGCGGATAACGGCCTTCCTCGGCAAGGCTGCGGTCCATGACGATGTGGCCATCGAGAATACCGCGCGTGGAGTCGGCGATCGGATCGTTGTGATTGTCGCCATCGACGAGAATGGAGATGATCGCGGTGATCGTCCCTGCCCCTTCGGCACCAGGGCCTGCGCGTTCCAACAGTCGTGGAAGCTCTGTAAAGACCGAAGCGGGATAGCCGCGCGCGATCGGCGGCTCGCCCGAGGCGGTTGCGACCTCACGGATGGCGTGGGCGAACCGGGTGACGCTGTCGACGATCAAAAGCACGTTGTCGCCCTGATCGCGGTAATGTTCTGCAATCGTGACGGCGGTCAGCGGCGCCATCTTGCGCAGCATCGGGCTTTCATCGCTGGTCGCGACCACGGCAACCGACTTGGACAGGTTTTCCCCCAGCGTGTCTTCGATGAATTCGCGCACTTCACGGCCACGTTCGCCGACCAGCGCGATGACGACCTTGTCGAAGGCATCGGCGCTCGCAAGCATGGACAGCAAGGTGGATTTGCCGACGCCGGAGCCGGCGAAGACGCCGAGACGCTGGCCAAGGCAGAGCGGCGAAAAGATGTCGATGGCCCGCACCCCGGTGCGAAAGCCGTGCTCGACGCGCTTGCGGGTCATCGAGGGCGGTGCAGTGTTGGAGATCGGCCGGCGGATATCGCCCTGCAGCAGCGGACCGCGTCCATCGATCGGCTCGCCCAGCGAATTGATGGTGCGGCCGCACCAGCTTTCGGTCGGCGCGATCCGGAAAGCGCCCTTGCGGATGACCGTGTCGTGAATGCCGATCGGATCGCCCGGTTCGATCGGGCAGACGACGACGATGTCCTGCTCGACCTTGACGACTTCTCCGAGATGAACGCCGGTCGAACTCTTATGCGCCACGAACTCGCCCAGGCGGACATGCCGGGAAAGGCCGGTGACCGTGTAATATCCCGCCGAAATCGACTGGACATGGCCGCCGGGTGCGATCGAGAATTCCGGATTGGAATATCGCCCGACGAGGCCGCCAAGAGCGGCCAGCGACGTCGAGGAATTGCTGATCTGGAGTTTATCGTTCTGCATGCCGGTTCCTGCCGTCTGCCCGCGAAACCGGTAAAATGCGCCGGGGCGTGGCCTTGGTCCTGTCGAAAATCAAGTGGGTTATTTGCTGCCGCCGAGCGTCTTGATCGCTTCGCTCATCGACGTTTCGCTATCGCGCATCAGGGCCGAGATATTCTCGAAGGCGCGCGACACCATGATCAGCTGCGACATTTCCTGAACCGGGTTGACGTTGGATTCCTCGACATAGCCCTGCATCACGCCGACATCGAAGCGATCGATGACTGGTTCCGGCTCTCGGCTGGGAATGACGGCGCTGTTGTCGTAGCGCGAAAAGCCGTTGCTGAAATTGGCCTCGTAGAGGCCGAGCACGGCAACCTGGGTTCCAACCTGCTGGATGGCACCATCGGCGCCGACCTTGATCTCGGAGGCTTGCGAATTGAGCTGGATCGGCGCACCGCCCGCATCCAGCACCGGATATCCACGCAGCGTAACGAGATCGCCGGTTTCCGTCAGGGTGAAGCGCCCGTCACGGGTGAGCGCCTGGCCGCCGGGTGTCTCGATCTGGAACCAGGCGTCGCCCTTGATGGCGAAATCCAGCTGGTTGCCGGTCTGGCTGAGACCGCCATTGTTGGTATTGAGAAATTCCTTGCCCTCCGACACGAACGAAACCTTGGTCGGCCGCGTATCGCCCAGCACCTGGTTGAATTTCACTTCCGTCGAGCGGAAACCGACGGTGCTGGAATTGGCGACATTGTCGGCCAGCGTGTTCATGCGTTTTTCAAGCGCCATCTGCGAGGAGACGGCCACGTACATACCGGTTTGCATTTCAGCGTCCCCCGAGTTTCAGTGTGTTGATGGACAGGAGGAGATCGGAGGAAATGCCGTAGCCGCTGGATGAGCCGAAGACGGCCAGAGGGTCGTAAGGGTCTGACGAATTGTTGAGTTCCCAAAGCGCGGTAAAGCGCTCGAGAAGCTTCGACAGCTTGGCCGGATCCTTGAAATCCTTGATGTCGATTGCCTTTTCGATTGCCGCTGCCTGCTTGTCGATATCGGCTGCGGCGAATTCGTCCGGCATCTGCAAAAGCGTGCGGGTGACCTGCGCCAGCGCATCGTCGGCCAGCAAGCCGAAGGCGCCGGTGATCGAGGGCGCCGTGCGTTCGAAATAGAGCGCCAGGCGCACGCCGGCATTGTCCTCGCCGGCGGTCTGCTCCAGCGTCTGGCGGGCATACTTGTCGGCGACGCCTTTCTGGGCCTTGTCGAAAGATGTGGCGGCCGTGCCGTTACGGGCAAAATTCAGCGATTCCACCAGGTCCGAATAGCGGCTGTCGGTCAGCTGCTTGGCAAAGGAATCGTCCTTGTCGATGCCTTCGGTCAGGACCTTGCGCATGAAGGCCTTGGCATAGCCCATGTCTTCGAGGCCATGTGCCTTGATGGCGTAGTTATAAAGCCGCGTATCGGAAAAGAAGTCGTCGACCGTTTTGACGTTGCCGATATTGGCGAGATAATATTCGGTTTCGCGCGCCACATCCGGCTGCTTAGACACCCGCTCCAGCGACTTTGTCAGGTTGCCTGCGATCATCTGGTAGCTGGTGTAAGTCGTCGTCACGACGTTTCCCCGTTCATCCAATGGAAATGACGCATCGCGCGCCGATTGAACGGAAACCTGACGGCTGTTGCTTGCGCGAACCTGTTTGCCTGCAAGACCGGCGAATGTGGCCAACAGCCAGCCTCACGCAAGGCTGGCGGCCTAACGATACCCTCGAAAATCCACCATTGCGGCAGGTATCGAAATGAACATCATCATCGGGCTCCTCTTGACATTGGGCTGTATCCTTGGCGGCTTCATTGCCATGGGCGGCCACATGGAGGTCCTGAACCAGCCCTTCGAGCTTGTCATCATCGGCGGCGCGGGGATCGGCGGCTATATCATGGCCAATTCGATGAAGGTTCTGAAGGATACCGGCAAGGCGCTCGGCGAGGCCTTCACCCATAAGATTCCGAAGGAGCGCAATTATCTCGACACGCTGGGCGTTCTCTACAGCCTGATGCGCGACCTGCGCACCAAGTCGCGCAACGAGATCGAAAGCCATATCGACAATCCCGATGAATCCTCGATCTTCCAGTCGGCCCCGACGGTCCTGAAGAACAAGGAACTGACAGCGTTCATCTGCGATTACGTCCGCCTCATCATCATCGGCAATGCCCGTTCCCACGAGATCGAGGCGCTGATGGACGAGGAGATCAACACGATCACCCACGACAAGATGAAGCCCTATCATGCGCTGACGACCATGAGCGACGCCTTCCCGGCCATCGGTATCGTCGCCGCCGTTCTCGGCGTCATCAAGGCCATGGGCGCCATCTCGGAATCGCCGGAAGTGCTCGGTGGCAAGATCGCCGCCGCCCTTGTCGGCACCATGCTCGGCATCTTCCTCTCCTACTGTATCGCCAGCCCGGTGATCGCCAATATTAAGGCCGTCCGCGACAAGCAGAACCGCCTCTACATCATCGTCAAGCAGACGCTGCTTGCCTATATGAACGGCTCGGTTCCCCAGGTTGCGCTCGAATACGGCCGCAAGACTATCTCGGCCTATGAGCGTCCGTCGATCGACGCGGTCGAGCAGGAAATGATGAACCCCGGTGGCGGCGGCGAAAGCAAGGCGGCCTGATCCGATGACCTCACCGACCAACAACAACGTCTACACGTTCGACCGCAAGCTTCTCGCTCGCATGACCGGAGCGCTTGGCGACAACAAGACGATCGGCAAGCTGTGCAGCGATCTTGGCCATGTGTTTGCCGAATTCCTGCCCGACATCTTCCAGAACGAGACCGGGCTGGATATCGACATCGGCTATGCCGGCTTCGATACCGGCCTGAAGAGCGAATTGATCGCCAATCTCGGCAATGGTGTTGCGCTGTGCGATACGTCGCTGCGCAACTGGTGCCCCGATTTCGTCATCAGCTGCGACAGCCCTGTCATCATCACGCTGATGGAAATCCTTTTGGGTGCGCCGTCCAATGCCATCGAGGAGCCGAAGCCGCGGTCGCTGTCGAATATCGAGCTCGACGTGGCCACGATGATCTTCGAAAAGATCGCCGATGTGTTGAAATCCGCAGTGAGCGTGGCCGGCAGTTTCGAGCCTGTCGTCGGGCGTCCCTACAATGCCAGCCAGCGCCCGGCGCCGGACCCGGATGTGGCCGATGTCTACGCCGCCTGCATCAATGTGACGATGGGTCTGGGCCCGGTGCTCTCGACCTTCTCGATCATCGTGCCGCAGCAGACGCTTTTGAAGACCGCCGTCGTGTTTCCGAAGGGCATGGGCCAGGGCCGCAAGGCCAAGGGGGCCTGGGGCGAACAGCTTGAGCAGCAGGTCCGCCGCTCGACGGTCAGCCTTGAAGCGCGCATCAAGCTGCAGAGCCTGACGCTGGACAGCATCAGCCGCCTTCAGCCCGGCGATGTCATTCCGTTTCTCGATACCAAGGATGTGCGCGTCGAGATCAACGCCAACGGCCGCGACCTCTATATCTGCGAATTCGGGCGGTCCGGCGCAAAATACACCGTGCGGGTCAAGGATACGCACGGTTCGGAGAGCGACATTCTCCACCACCTGATGAGTTAAAAAGTCCCTGCCTTACCCGGCAACATGGTTGGGGCAAGTTTCAACTGGAATAGTTTGCACATGGCACCGAAGAAAGCACCAATAGAAGACCAGGCGATCTTGAGCGGCGGCGATGCCGAGCTTGATCAGGCCATCGACGATCTGCGTGGCGTCCTGCAAAGCGATGCCACGGGGACAGTGCCAGCAACCGATTTCGGCATGGATTTTGCGGCAACCTCGGCAGCCGGGGAGATTTCGGATTTCGGCAGCTCCTTTTCAGCCGAAAACGATCTGAGCAGCTTCGGCGGCGACTTTAGCGCCAGTAGCTTTGCCGACCTTGACCAGGCGTCTGCGGCACCTGCCTTCGACGCCGGTTCGTTCGGGGCAAAAGCATTCGGCGGCGACGCGTTCGAGGACCAGCCCGCCGGTGAACCCGGCAGCGGCATGACGGCCAATCTCGATCTGATCATGGATATCCCGATCGATGTCCAGATCGTTCTCGGCACCAGCCGCATGCAGGTCTCCGGCCTGATGAACTTGACGGAAGGTGCAACGATCGCGCTCGACCGCCGGATCGGCGAGCCGGTGGAGATCGTCGTCAACGGCCGGGTGATCGGCCGTGGCGAAATCACCGTTCTCGACGAAGATGAAACGCGTTTCGGTGTGAAACTCATCGAAATCAAGGGTACCAGTAAAGTTTGAACCCGGTTAGGGTCATAAGGATCAATCCATGATGGATTTCGACAATTTCGAGGCTTCGGCGCCCACAAGGCCCCTCACCCAAATGGACAAGGCGGCTGCGGTTCTCCTTGCGATGGGCAAGCCGATTGCCGGCAAGTTGTTGAAATTCTTCACGCAGAGCGAATTGCAGGGCATTATCGCCTCGGCTCAGTCGCTCCGCTCCATTCCCCCGCACGAGCTGGAAATCCTGGTGAACGAGTTCGAGGACCTGTTCACCGAAGGTGCCGGCCTGATGGACAATGCCAAGGCTATCGAAGGCATTCTCGAAGAGGGCCTGACGCCGGACGAGGTTGACGGCCTGCTTGGCCGCCGCACCGCCTTTGCCGCCTATGAGGCCAATATCTGGGACCGGCTGCAGGATTCCGACCCGATTTTCGTCGCCCAGAGCCTGGGCAAGGAACATGCGCAGACGATCGCCTATGTGCTGTCGATGATGCCATCGACCTTTGGCGCCAAGGTCCTGCTGCAGTTACCGGAAAGCAACCGCGCCGACATCATCAACCGCGCCGTCAACATGAAAAGCGTCAGCCCCAAGGCCGCGCAGATCATCGAGGCCCGCGTGGTCGAGATGATGCGCGAGATGGATGCGGAGAAGAACTCGGTCGGCTCGATCAAGATCGCCGAGGTCATGAACGAACTGGAAAAGACCCAGGTCGAGACGCTGCTTGCCTCGCTGGAATCGATCAGCACCGAATCGGTCAAGAAGGTCCGCCCGAAGATCTTCCTGTTCGACGACGTTCTCTACATGCCGCAGCGCAGCCGCGTTCAGCTGTTCAACGACGTCTCGGGCGACATCATCACCATGGCGCTGCGCGGGTCCGGCATGGAACTGCGCGAATCGGTTCTTGCCTCGATCGGCGCGCGTCAGCGCCGCATGATCGAATCGGATCTTGCTGCCGGCGATGTCGGCATCAATCCGCGCGATATTGCCATTGCCCGCCGCTCGATCACCCAGGAAGCCATCCGGCTTGCCGCAAGCGGCCAGATCGAACTGAAAGAAAAAGAAGCCGTAGCCGCCTGACGGCGCACTCTCCTCTCTTCACCGCCAAAGTCTATGTGAAGCCCTTCAATCCATCCCGGTTGAGGGGCTTTTTGGCATGGGCTCTGCTTCAACGCCCTAGTTTCTGTGAAGCGTTGTGTTCCCGCGCATATCTTCCTTGCATGCCCTCCTGCCCCGGCTCACAACAGGTCTGACAGCAATCATTGCTGCCGCCAGATGCAAGAGGCCTTCATCCGATGTCGGACGATCAGGACAAAGACAGCAAAACCGAATCGCCGACCGAGAAGAAAATGACCGACGCCATGGAGAAGGGCAACACGCCCTTTTCGCGCGAGGTCACCATGTTCGCCTCGGTCGTCGCCATCTATATTTTTGTGGTTTTCTTCCTGCCGACTGGCTTTGCCACGGTTGCTGAATCGCTGAAGGATATTTTCGAACAACCGGAGGCCTGGCGCATCAACACATCGACCGATGTGGTCGCGCTGATATCGCACCTCTTCTGGAAGGCCGGCACGCTGCTCATTCCGTTTTTCGTGCTGCTGATCGTCTTCGGGATCGGATCGTCCATCCTGCAGAACCTGCCAAGCCCGGTGCTGGACCGGGTCGCGCCGAAAATGAACCGGATTTCGCCGGTCGGCGGGTTCAAGCGCATCTACGGCATCCAGGGCATCGTCGAGTTCGCCAAGGCCTTTGCCAAGGTGGCCGTCGTGTCGCTGATCATCGTGCTGGTGCTCTGGAACGATTATTACGCCACGCTTGATTCGATGTTTTCAGACCCTTTGACGATCTTTGCGACGATGTCGAAGGACTTCAACCAGATCATGATCGTCATCCTGATCGCGACGGCCGTCATTGCCATCGCCGATTTTTTCTGGACGCGGCACCATTGGTATACCGAGCTGATGATGACGAAGCAGGAGGTCAAGGAAGAACTCAAACAGTCCCAGGGCGACCCGATCATTCGCGCAAGATTGCGTTCCATTGCCCGTGACAGGGCCCGCAGGCGCATGATTACTGCGGTTCCGCGCGCCACGCTCGTGATTGCGAACCCGACGCACTATGCCGTTGCGCTGCGTTATGTGCGCGAAGAAGGCGATGCGCCGGTGGTCGTTGCCAAGGGGCAGGACCTTGTCGCGCTGAAGATTCGCGAGATGGCGGAGCAAAACGGCATTCCCGTTTTCGAAGACCCGCCGCTTGCACGCTCAATGTTTGCGCAAGTCTCGGTGGATAGTGTGATTCCACCGGTGTTTTACAAGGCAGTCGCCGAACTCATTCACCGGATCTATGCAACGCAGCCGAAACGGATGACGTGATCCCAATGAAAAAATGCGAATATTCGGACCAACGCGAAAAAATAGTAGCTGATGCGATCCGCCCTGTTGCGACGGAATTGCGGCTGATCGATGCCGCCGACTTTATCGCAATGCTGCGCTTTGAATCGCATGGGAGCCTCGCGGACCTGGTATCGTCGGCCGCAGAACTCTATTTTCTTCCCGGTACGGTGAATTTCGGCATCGGTGGCAACTATTCCCTGGACTGGGGGACGGAGCCGGAAATCACGCTCGATCTCGAATTGAAGCCTGATGGCGTTACCGTCTATGCGCAGCTGGCACTCGGCAAGGACTCAGCTGGCCTTGAGATCAACCATATCGCGTTTCAAAGCCCGTCCAGCGATCCCGACGAGAATACGGCGTTCCTGGCGGAAAGCCTCAACGCAGCGAAATTTGTCAAATCCTACCCGGCAAGCCTTGCAGGTTAATCCTGCGGCCATTTGCCGATCCGGGCCATGACGGCCCAACACTCCCAATCAGCTGATATAACCGAGACGAATGGCCTTGGCGATCGCCTGGATTCTGTTGACCGAATCCAGCTTGGTTGTCGCGGCCCCGAGATAGGCGTTGACCGTATGAACCGACAGCCCCATCTTCTCGGCGATTTCCTCGCTGATGTAGCCGTCGCCGGCCATCTGCAGGCAGCCGATCTCGCGGTCGCTCAAGGATTCCGACGGCAGCATGCGCCGTTCGTCGGCGGCCAGAAGATCGGTCATGACCTGGCAGCTGCGCCCATGCAGATCGATGATCACCTCGCTCGCCACATCGATATAGCTGCCCATGAAGACAACGTAGCCATTGCCCTGGGCACCGAGCCGGACCGGCAGGGCCATGCCGGAATAGGGCAGGATGCGGGCGGAAAGTCGCTGGGTGAAGCGGGCAAAATCCGGCGTTTCCGCCGCCTGGTGCTCGCCGGTGCCGTTCCACAGAAGCGGAAGCAGGGACGCATCGAGATGCGCCAGCATCTCGCCACCATAGGCCGACACCAGCTCATGGGCCGCAGCCTCGCTGCCCGCACCCCAATTGTCGAGGACGCAGCTGAGCTTGCGGGTTGCCGGAAGGCCGTTTCCGTTCAGCCGCAGCACGGCGAAATTCTTGGCGTTGACCTGCTTTTGCATCGTCTGCAACCGCGCCACGAGCGTTGCTGCCTTTGACGCCCGCGCCTGCAGCCTGCCGGTCTTTGGATCGTCGCCTGGGCGCGGATGCGGGAGGAAATAGGTCATGACCGGCCTCCTAGACGAGATTGTTGCGAACGGCGTAGGCAATGGCTTCGGAGCGTGTCTTCGTCGCCGTCTTGCGCATCACGCTGGTGATGTAATTGTTGATCGTGTTGCGCGAGATCCCGAGGATGACGGCGATTTCGTCGCTGGTCTTGCCTTCGGCGATCCAGAACAGGCATTCGAGCTCGCGTTCCGTCAGCTCGAAATCACGATCGGTGCGCGCGCCGCGTTCGGTGGTGAAGCTGGCAAAATAACCGGTGAGCAGGCCGACATCCCGCAGGCTTTCCTGCGACAGGATCACATCCTGCGGGAAGAGCAGCATCAAGGACAGCCGGGCACGCCCGACATTGAAGGTGATGGCGCAATATTCGCGGCTGATGCCACGGCTGATGTCGATATCGTCGGGCAGGCTCATGAACACCGGCTGCATCACCGACAGGCACTTCTCCATCTCGTTGGTCTTGGAGTGGAGCTGCGACATCACCTTGCCGAGCCGCTTGACGACATCGAACGGCCAGTCCGAACATACGACGAAATCCAGACCTTCATCCTGGGAGAGATCATAACGCGCCAGCAGATAGTGGGTGGCTCCGACATAATCCGTCAGGGCCGCAAGCCCCTTGCTCAGATTGCCGCGCTCGGCAAATTCGCCCAGCCTGCGAATGAGCTGCTCCTTGGAAGGAGCCCGCCCGGCGCCGCGCATAACCGATCCTGGCAATGACCAAGCCGTAACGTCTTTCTGTAGAGCATCCATGACATTACCCCCGTGATGGATTCGTCCGTGCTCATCAAGCGCTTTCACCGCCGCCGGCAACCGTGTCGAAGCGTCCGCATTCTTCAACACACGCGAATCAGTACGCGAATCACTACATAAAATGTACATCGCCCCCTACAAAAAACTACTGCCCCCTTATCGGGATTTACTTTTTCGAGTTTCCGTGAATCGATTCGTTCGCAAACAGGCGAAAAACGGGATACTTGTGACCATACAGAAAATTCTGTTCAATTATATTATTGTTATTGCTTATTTTTCTTTGATTTTATGGAGCGGGAAAGGACCTTTTCTCCGGAAACAAACAGCATAAGGTGTTCAATAATGTGCTAAAATAGCCAAACAAATCACCGCCGATTGAATCGGTGCCTTTTGTCAAGTTTTTCCTTTTGTTATTTGTTTCAGGCGCTGTTGCGAAAATACACCAACGAAATGCACCGTTTAAATTTGAGAACAAAACATAAACTAAAGCAATGCCGAAAATAAATGCCTTATAATATTTTAATCAAACTGAATTACTACTAACGCAGGGAATCAATACCTGAGCAGGTGCACGCAAAACGCCAGACAAGCGCGCTTTTCCCCAGAGAAAAATTAACGGTTTGTTAAATATAACGAATCGCGAAGCGCCGGGTTACATCGCCGGAGCCGCACCCGATTCTTGCAACCTTGCACACGCGGGATGGCAATACAGCAAAAGACGCTGCCTCTAGCTTTTTGGGAAGGAATGCTCTTGCGGGCTGCCGAGGGTGTGCAGAGAGGCGAAAGACACCCGTTTGTTCCCCGTCCCGATAAAATTTTCTCGGTGAACCGACGAAATACGTTTGGCCGCCGATCGTCTCAACGGAAAAACCCGCCGGGTGGGCGGGTTTTGCTGTCGTGGCTGGGATGCATTCTCAGGCTGCTTTGTCGGCGACCCATTTGCGCAGGATCTTGGCAGCGCGCTCTTCGCTGATTTCGACCATGCGGGCGAGCCTGCGTTCAGGGCCTTCCTTGACGCGCCGGTTGAAGCCGCCCTCGCTGTCGTCGCCGAGGCTGAGCAGGTCGTCGGTGCTGTCGAAGCCGAAGTCGGAACCGAAGCCTTCCATCAAGGCGCCGCCAGCACCGCCATTTGCGGCAGGCGAGAAGTCGGGCAGTTCAAGGCCGACCGGTTCATTGTCATTGAGCGCCACACCCGGGCCGCCGAGGCCGAGCGACCGGGCCAGAGGACGCATGCCCATCCACACCACCAGGAAGGCAACCACGATGAAAGCGAGCGCATTGATGATGCCGCCGAGATTGCGCGTGAGCGTTTCCATGATGCCGGGGCCAGCGACCGCTTCATCGAGGAGCTGCGTGTTGACGAAATCCATGGCCGTCAGCGTGATCATGTCGCCGCGTGCAGGATCAAGCCCAACGGCCGAGGCGACGATCTTTTGCATTTCCTGGATATAGGCGTCGATCTTTGGCTGGTCGGCGCCTTCGCCGATCATGGCGGCGATGCGGCCGCGATTGACCACGACGGCGACCGAGAGTTTTTCGAGCGTATAGCTGTTCTTGACGGTGGCGACGGTCTTCGAGTTGATCTCGTAGTTGGTCTGCTCTTCCTTCTTTTCGGTCTGGTCGTTTGACTGAGGGCCTGCAGCCCCGCCTGTTGGCGCTGCCTGCGGCACATTCTGCTGGACCGTGGCCGCATTATCGGCCTGCTGCTGGCTGGATTTCTGCTCTTCCTTGGTCACGCGGGTCGAGCGCTCGACGCGCGATTCCGGATCGAAGACTGTTTCCTGGATCTGCTGGGTATCGGTGTTCAGCTTGGCGGTGACGCTGGAGCGGAAATTGTCGATGCCGAGGAAAGGTGTCAGGGCCTTGTCGATATTGTTTTCGACTTCCTTCTGGACGTTCTGGATGATGCCGAGCGACTGGTTCATGGCGCTGTTGGCGGGGTCGTCGCCGGAGGCCAGGAGCTGGCCGGTGGAATCGAGGATCGTCACGTCGTCGATGCCAAGCCCCGGAACGGACGACGCCACCAGATGGCGGATCGAGGCTGCGGCATTGCGGCCGATATTGGCGCTGGCGCGGATCATCACCGATGCCGTTGGGTTCTGCTCGGCTTTTCTGAAGCTGCCGCGATCGGCCATGACGATGTGGACGCGGGCAGCGGAAATTCCGGAAATCTGCTGGATGGTGCGGGCGATCTCGCCTTCAAGAGCACGGACGCGGGTGACTTCCTGCATGAAGGAGGTGAGGCCGAGCGAACCGACATTGTCGAACAGTTCGTAGCCGGCATTGGCACTGTTGGGCAGGCCGCGCTCGGCGAGATAGAGCCTTGCCTTGCCGGTCATTCCAACGGGAACCTGGATGCTTGCGCCGTCGGTGCCGGTTTCAAAGTTGATGTTGGCTTCGGCAAGAGCAACACTGACCTGATTGAGGTCGTTGCTTTCAAGGCCGACATAGAGCGTTTCAAAGGAGGGCTTGTTGACGTAGAGCCCGGCAGCGAGAACGATCGCAACCGCAACGACACCGGCTGAGATCAGCGCGATAATCTTGCCTTGCCCCAGACCGGCCAGGTTCTTCGTGACCGATGAAAGTTGATCCAACAGATTCATTCTGTTTCCGCACCCAGTGGCGCATGTTCCGTTCAGACAACATCGCCTGGGGAGTGAACATGAGCAGATCCAAACATTCGGGTTTCTGACGGATTTGACACATGCGCTTCGTCACATCACGCGCAAATCGACCAGTCCCGATTGGCACACTAGAAAACGAAACTTGCGCGAACTTGTCTTGAAGCTGTCCTCCCTTGACCTGCTGGCCCTGTTTCCGGCTTTACGGACCACGCAAAAAACGGGGCCATCTTTCGACGGCCCCGTTGGATATTCCGGTATTTATCAGCGAATTAGAGAGTGCGGTCCGTATAACGGGCGCGGTCCGCATCGATTTCAGCCTGGGAATAGGGCTTGGACGTGTCATCGAAGCTCGTCCAGCCCTGACCTTCATAGGCAGTGCGGCGCGCGGGAACATCCACCCAGTTCGAGCGCTTCAGGATCGCTTCCGCTTCTGCAGCGCGCGATTCGTCCACCTTGGCCGTCACCAGCGTGCCGCCACGGCGCACACCTTCTGCATAGACATGCGCATCGCGCTCATCGACGCCGGAATCCGTCAGCGCACCGATGATGCCGCCAGCGGCACCACCGACCACGGCACCGGCAACTGCGCCAGCTGCCGTTGCAGCAAGCCAGCCTGCGGCGACGACGGGGCCAACGCCCGGGATCGCCATGATGCCAAGGCCGGTCAAGAGGCCACCGACACCACCGACGGCGGCACCAATGCCGGCGCCTGTGCCTGCGTCTTCGGCGACATCATTGTCACCCTTGTGGCGGCCATCGGCGTTGTTGGAAACAATGCTGATATCGCTATCGGAAATGCCGGCAGCCTTCAGCTGATCAACAGCGGCAGTGGCATCGGAATAATCATCGAACAGTCCGGTTACGGTCTTTGTCATGGTGTTTCTCCGTGTGTTTATATGTGGTTTTTATGGGTTGCGGCGCTTACTTGGCGACGATATTGCCCTGGTAATCCAGGGAGACCATCACTGGCTTGCCGTCCTTGGTGGCCTTCGCCTGCCAGACGCCCTTGTCATCAAGCTTCAGCTCGGTAACGTCTGCATAACCGCCTTCAACGATACGGTCCTTGGCCTGGCCTTCGGTAAAGCTGTTGGCGCCTTCAACCGGTGCCGTCGTGTTCTGCTCGGAAGGCGTTGCAACTGCCGGCGTATCGCCATCGGGATTGGCTGGCGGTGTTGCTGTCTGAGCGAAAACAGACGATGCAGACAGAGCGACGATCGCCGATGCGATGATAAACTTGTTCATTTGGTTCTCCTTGGGATGCTGAAGTGATCCTCGGCCAGACAACCATCCAAGGACCATTAAGTTCCCTCGTCTTTTGACAATTTGGCAGAAAAAACTCTAATGATTCCGCTACATTAGTGATCTGCGGCGCAAATCTTCCTGACGAATTCTACGCCCGTCCGGGACCTCGGAAACCGGCCGCGATTGCCTGAAATGCCGGGCCAGGCGCTACGATGGACGCCGCTGTAAGGCTTGGAAGATCGGGGGTTTGGAGCGTAGCGAGCACAGAGTGCCGGTGGCGCAAAAACGGCCGGAGTTGAGACCGGCTAAAAAACAAAACCGCCGCTCACGACGTCTGTCGAGGCGGCGGTCACATGCAGCAGAGAAATTATTCTCTCTCTAAAAAGCCTCGAAATCTCCGGCGGCTTCGGTCAGCGGCTGGGAGTGGCCATGACGGAGCATGCCGTTGCCGAGCGATTTCTGCATATCGGCAAGCTTGACCAGATTGAGCGCCGTCGTCACATCGACCAGCCAGGATTGCGGGATGGCCGCCGTGACCGTGTCGATAAACTCCGCCAGGCCGCGTGTCTTCTGGACGGCCAGGTCGATGCCCTGCAGGACCTTGATCCGGTCCGGCGATTCCAGCACGGCCTCGCCATGGATATCGCTGAGCATCGGTTCGATCCGCTCGATGAGGTAAGCCACATCATAGAGTTCCGAGACGATGCGCATCATCACATCCGGAAGCGCCTCATCGACGTGAGGCATATGGCTCTTCATTTCAGTCAGCATTACACGCCCTCACGCTGGCAACAAACTCCGTCCGGGCCCACCGGACAGCACCGCTCAACACCTCGCCAAAGCCCATTCCGGTCTCTTCCGGAAGGCGGCTGAGGCGCTAGAAAAACTCGATCGCATTATCCACCGGCTTCGGCACCGGTCTTGGACGCTGTTCCTGAGCCACGGCCTTCTGCGCTTCCACGCCCGTCAGCGCATATTGCCGGGCACGGCCGCTCAGCGGCCAATATTCGAGCTTGCGCCCATGATCGCCGCCGGTGCTTTCGCCAACCACCTGGATGCCCTCGTCCATCAGGAACTGGCGGGCAAACAGCGCATTCTGCTCGCCGACATTGGAAAAACGCGCGATCGTCTTGGCACCGCCAAAGATTTTCGCCTCCAGCCGATCGCGGCGGGCCCCCTTCTTCAGGAGCCCGTTGATCAACAATTCCATCAGATGCACGCCATAGCGCGTCGCATCGCCGCCAGACGAAATCGCATCCGCCGAACCCGGCAGGAGGAAATGGTTCATGCCACCGACGCCCGCGACCGGATCGCGCATGCAGGCAGCCACGCAGGAACCGAGGATGGTTGAAAGCACCACATCGGGATCGCTGACCACCTTCCATTCGCCCTGGATGACATGCACACGCCTGGTCGCAGCCTCGTTGATCATTTCAATGCCCCAAATACGGCTTCGATTGCAGCTTTCATCTTTTCGATGGTGAAAGGCTTGGCGAGCACGTTGTTGGCTCCGAGCGCCGCAGCCTTGGTCACCAATGCACGGTCGCCCTGGGCCGTCAGCATGATGAAGGCGGCTTTCTTGGTGGCCGGATTGTTGCGCACGGCAGCAAGCAGGCCAAGGCCATCCATCTTGGGCATGTTGAAATCGGAAATCACCAGGTGATGCGGCTGCGCCGCCATGATCTTGGCCCCCTGCTCGCCATCACCGGCAACGGTAATCTGCTTGAAACCAAGCTGTTGCAGGGCATCGCCCAGCAAGAGGCGGCTGGTGACCTGATCATCGACGATCAGAACTTTGATTTTTTCCGCTAGGGACATTTATTCGCTTCCTTCTCTTCGGGCGGCAGTGCTTTTCAGGACTTCTTCCCCGATTGAGCCGAGGGGGAGTTGTGTTTCGACGGCACCCAGTTCGTAGGCAACCCTCGGCATTCCATAGACGACGCAGGTCTTTTCATTCTGACCGAATGTGCGGGCACCTGCGTGGCGCATTTTCAAGAGACCGGATGCGCCATCGCGGCCCATCCCGGTGAGGATCACACCGACGGCATTGCGGCCGGCAAGTTCGGCCACGGAATCAAACAGCACATCGACGGACGGGCGATGGCCGTTGACCGGTTCGCGGTCGAGCAGGCGGCAGCTGGGCGACGCCGGGTTCACCACCTGCAGATGGCGCTCGCCCCCTGGCGCCAGATAGATCTTGCCGATCTCCAGCCGCGCCCCATCCGTTGCTTCCGCGACCGTTGGCGCGCAGATGCGGTTGAGGCGCTCGGCAAAGCTCTTGGTGAAAGTGTGCGGCATATGCTGCGTGATCACCGTCGGCGGGCAATTGGCCGGGAATTTCTGCAAGACAGCGATCAGGGCCTCGACGCCGCCGGTGGACGATCCGATCGCGATGATCTTGCGGCCTGCCCGGTAATCGGAAGCCGTATTGGCATTGGCAGCGCTGGGGGCCGCGACCTTGTTGCTGGAGATAATGAACTTGCGCTGCGAGCGGGCGGCCGCCTTCACCTTTTCGGCGAGATCGCGGAACGGATGGGGATCTCCGGGCAGCGGCTTGCCGACGCAATCGAAAGCACCGATTTCCAGCGCCGCCAGCGAGGCTTCCGCGCCCTTGTGCGTCAGCGTCGAAACCATGATCACCGGCATGGGGCGCAGGCGCATGATCTTTTCGAGGAAATCCAGCCCGTTCATGTTGGGCATCTCGATATCGAGCGTGATGACGTCGGGATCGAGATCCTTGATCGCCTGGCGCGCCTGCATGGCGTCGGCCGCCTGGCCGATAACCTTGACTTCGGGGTCGCTGCTCAAAATGGCCGTGATCAGCCCGCGCATCGTGGCTGAATCGTCAACGACAAGAACGCGCGCAACACTCACGAGCGGCCTCCCTGTGGCTTGCCGGTATAGCGATAGGTGGTGATGCCGATATTGTCGAAGACCGTTTTGGCATCGCCCGAGACGCGTTCGGAATGGCCGATATAGAGATGGCCCTTGGGGTTGAGCATGCCGGCAAAGCGCGACCAGATCTTCATCTGGGTCGGCTCGTCGAAATAGATGACGACGTTGCGGCAGAAGATCACGTCGAACTGGCCCTTGAACGGCCACTGCGCCATCAGGTTGAGTTCATTGAAAGTGATGAGCCGCTTCACCCGGTCGTCGACCTGCCATTTCTGGCGGCCGTTGACGGCGGATTCGATGAACCATTGCTTGCGCATCGCCGGGCTGACGGTTTCAAGCGCAGTCGCGTCATAGGAGCCGGCCCTTGCCAGCGCCAGGATCTTCGGGTCGATATCGGTGGCAAGGATGCGGAAATCGTAATCGGCCGCATTCGGCAGCATCGACAGGACCGTGAGCGCGATCGAATAGGGCTCCTGACCGTCCGAGCAGGCCGCAGACCAGATGCGCACCCGGCCGCCATTTTTGGCGCGCGCGATAAGTTCCGGCAGGACGTCGGTTTTCAGGTGTTCGAAATGATGGTTCTCGCGGAAGAAGCGGGTGAAATTCGTCGTCAGATGCGAGAGCATATCGCGGCGTTCGGCGGCACCGGCCGGCGAGGAGACCAGCTGGCAATATTCGCGAAAGCCCTTCAGGCCGATGTTGCGGATATGCTTGGAAAGCCTGGAGTAGACGAGCGAAGCCTTGGATTCGTTGAGATAGATGCCGGCATCTGCATAAATCATGGCAGCGATCTCCACGAGGTCGCGGCGGGTCAGCGGATATTCTCCGCTTGCCAGGCACTCGTCCGGAGGCAGCTTGCTGTCAAAGGCGGCTGGCATGCTCATGCAGCTTCACTTTCGGTATGAGGAAACACGGCTTCCAGTTCGATCAGGCAGATCATCCGCCCTTCGATCGCCAGGATGCCGCGGGCAAATGTCCGCTCGAATTCGGACGTCATATCCGGCGTCGGCTGGATATCCTCGTCCTTGATCGTCAGGATGTCGGAGACCGCCTCGACGAGGAGGCCGACGACCCTGTTCTTGACCTGCGTCACGATAATGACATGGCGCACCGTTGGCTCGGCCGGCTTCATGCCGAGGCGCGCTGACAGATCGATGATCGGCAGCACCGCGCCGCGCAGGTTGATGACGCCTAAAACATATTGTGGCGCATGCGGCATCGGCGTCGCCGGCGTCCAGCCGCGGATTTCCCGCACGGACATGACGTTGACGCAGAATTCCTGGTTTCCGATACGGAACGCGATCAGCTCGCGCCTGCCATTGGAAAGATTTGTGGCCAGATACGTCATAGTCCTACCCTGCGGCGGCCAGCGATGATTCGAGTTGCAGGGACTGGCCGCGCGAGGCTGCAACGACAGCATCGACATCCAGGATGAGAGCGACGCGGCCATCACCGAGAATGGTGGCAGCGGCAATGCCCGGCACGTGGGTATAGTTGGCCTCCAGGCTCTTGATGACGACCTGACGCTGGCCCTGGATGGCATCGACCATCAGGGCACGCTGGCCGCCGCCTTCGGATTCCACCAGAAGCGCCACGCCTTCGACCGGATTGGCCTGGGTTGCGCGGAAATTGAGGATGCGGCCGACATCGACCAGCGGGCAGAACGAGTTGCGGATCGAGATCAGCCGCTGCGTCGCACCGAAGGAATGGATCGCTGCCGCATCCGGCTGCAGGGTTTCGACGATAGCCGTCAACGGCACGACCAGCGTCTGGCCGGCCACGGTGACGACCATGCCGTCAAGGACGGCCAGTGTCAGCGGCAGGCTCATGGTGAAGACGGAACCATGGCCGGGCTTCGACGAGATGTTGATGCGGCCGCCGAGCGCCTGGATCGAGCGCTTGACCACGTCCATGCCGACGCCGCGTCCGGAAAGGTCAGAGACCTTGTCGGCGGTGGAGAAGCCGGCGTGGAAGATCAGGTTGTCGATTTCCTCGTCCGACAGGTTGGCATCGGCGGCGATCAGGTCGTTGTCGATCGCCTTCTGGCGGACCTTCTCGCGGTTGATGCCGGCGCCGTCGTCGGACAGTTCGATGACGATGCGGCCCGAGCGATGCTTGGCGGTGAGCTTGACCGTGCCTTCGGCATTCTTGCCGGCGGCAATGCGCTTTTCCGGCATTTCGAGGCCATGATCGACCGCGTTGCGGATCATGTGGGTCAAAGGCTCGGCCAGCTTGTCGATGACCGTCTTGTCGACTTCGGTGTTTTCACCTTCAGTGACGAGGCGGACAGACTTGCCGGTAATATCTGCGATTTCGCGGACCGTTCGGGCCATGCGCTGGAACACCGGCTTGACCGGCTGCGCGCGGATCGCCATGACCGAATCCTGGATCTCGCGGGTCAGCTGCTGCAGCTCTTCCAGACCCATGTTGATCGAGGAGACGCCATTCGAATCGTTCTCGATGACGCTCTGCGACAGCATGGCCTGGTTGATGACGAGCTCGCCGACGAGATTGATCAGCCGGTCCACACGATCGAGATCGACGCGAATGGTCGGGGCGGCGGCGGATGCGGCCTGCTGGGCATTGTTCTGGGCAGCCGCTGCGGCGGCACCCTTGTCACCGGCTGCAGTGCGCGACGCGGTCGCGGCCATCTGGACGACGTTGGATGCGGCTTCGGCGGCGGCGACAGCCTGCTGCACGGCGGCGATCTGCTCTTCTTCCTCGACCACGCCAAGCGGCGCATCAGGCTCGTCATCGAGCGCGGAGAGATCGAACGGAACCGGCTGCATCGGCAGTTCGTCACCGCTATCGTCTGCGGCGGCGCCGGTGTCGAGCGCAGTGACCTCGAGGTCGCAGTCCCATTCGGCAAATTCGAACACCGAACGCACGGCGTCTTCGCCCTTGTCGGTCTTGATCGACGCCTTCCAGGAGAAATAGGCGGTTTCCGGATCCATCTGGTCGAGCGATGGCAGGCTGTCCATGTTGCAATGGATGCTCATTTCGCCCAGGCGCGAGAGATCGCGCAGGAGCAGCGTCGCCTCATTGCCCTTGGTATAGAGTTCCGACTTCGGCTTGAAGACGATCTCATAGGACGGAAGATCGGCCGGTTCCTCGTCGTCACCGAAATCATCGAAGGAGAAGGCGACGGGAACGAAACCTTCGTCATTGACGGCTGGTGCGGCGGCGGCGGCAACCGGAGCTGCCTTCGGGACCGCTGCAACCGGAACGGCGGCAGGCGGCGCCTCGCCCTTGGCCAAAGCTTCCAGCTCGCGGATCAGCTGCGCCGAGCGTGCCTGATCGACACTGCCGCCGTCGCGCGCGACATTGGTCAGGTCGGCCAGCACATCGGCCGATTTCAGCATGACCTTCAGAACATCCTGGTTGGGTTCCAGCTTGTTGGAACGAACGCAATCAAGCGTGGTCTCGAACACGTGCGCGAAAGAGACCAGATCATCCAGCCCGAACGCTCCGGCACCACCCTTGATGGAGTGGACCGCACGGAAAACCGCATTCACCGTTTCCGGATCGCGGTCGCCGTCATTGAGCCTCAGGAGACCGGATTCCAGTTCAGCGAGCTGCTCCTCGCATTCCTGAAAGAAAATCTCTTTGATTTCGTTCATATCCATGGGGGAAATCCTGGCGTTAGGCGGTTACGCGCTCGATGGCATCGATCAGCTTGGTCGGATCGAACGGCTTGACGATCCAGCCGGTTGCGCCTGCCTGGCGTGCACGGTTCTTCTTTTCCGCGTCGCTTTCGGTCGTCAGGACCAGGATCGGGATTGCCCGGAATTTCTCGTTTCTGCGCACTCCCTCGATGAAGCCGAAGCCATCGAGACGCGGCATATTGATGTCGGTGACGATGACATCCGGATTGGCATCTTCCAGAACTTCCAGCCCCTCGATGCCGTCTTCCGCCTGGATCGTTTCGAAACCGGCATTGTTCAGCGTCACGAGAAGCATGTTCCGGATGGTTCTGGAATCATCGACGGTGAGAACTTTCTTTTTCATGTCTCAAATCTCCTTTGCCATCAGGTGGTCGATATTGACCCCGATGAGCTGTGTCGTTTTCGTAAATGCGTCCGACACCTTGGCGAAGGTGAAAGACTGATTATCCTCTTCCCAGCTTTTTGCCCCGGCCATCAGGACCTGAACGCAGAGCGCGCCGACACGCTCGACCGCAGATGCGTCGATCGCGACCGGGTTGCCGCGCAGAGCCATCAGCTTGCCGTGCAGAGCGCTGGCCTCGTTCAGATCGAGAACCGGCGCGAGGCTCAAACTTTTCCGGGCGGCTTTCTTGGCTGCCATCTCTACTTTCCTTGTCTGGCTGAGAGTAATTTACACGGATGGTTCGGCTGGCTTTCGGCGCGGCGATGCAATCGCATGCGCTGCCCCTCGAGGCCCGTCTGCCCTGGCCCCGCCTGCCCTTGCCCTACCTGCCCTGGCAATATGTGTTTATGCCGGCTCTGCATCAGCGCGCCCACCCGGCAAGGCGGCCCTGAAGGCCGTGGATGTCATCGGCGCCGTCGCTGCTCTCATCCACAGCGCTACCCGGCCGGCCGGCTGGCGCCGGAATGGCGGGTGCCTGATAGGAGGGTGCGAAAGCGGTCTTGGGCGCCTGGCGCTGGACATGGAACTGCCGGATCGTCTGGCCGAGTTCGAGAATGACGCTGTGCAGGTCGGCGCAAGTTTCCCTGGCACCGGCGGCCTGATCGGCACTGTCGCCGATTTCAGCGCCGATCCGGCCGAGACCGGCGGTCGCGGACTGCAGACCTGTGACCTGTCCGGCCGTTTCCTCGGCAATGCCGGCGATGGCATCGTTGATGCCGCGCACCTGCTCGACAATATTGCTGATGGCATCCTGCGTGCGGCCAACGCGTTCGACGCCCGCCTCGACCTGGGATTTGGTGCTGGAGACCAGCTGCTTGATTTCCCGCGCGGCGTCGCCCGAGCGCTGCGCCAAAGCGCGGACTTCCTGGGCGACGACGGCGAAGCCGCGGCCGCTTTCGCCGGCGCGCGCCGCCTCGATGCCGGCATTCAGCGCGAGAAGATTGGTCTGGAAGGCAATTTCATCGATAACGCCGATGATCTGGCCAATTTTTTCGGCGGACGCTTCGATATCGGCCATGGCGGATATGGCTTGTCCCGCAATCTCGCCGCTCTTTTCGGCCGACTGGCGGGTCGCAGCGACGCTCTTTTCGGCGGCCCGCGTCTGGCCAGCATTGTGCCGGACCCGGTCGACGATGGCACCGAGCGACATGACAGTCTCGCCAAGCACTTCGGACTGGTCCTTGGCGCGCTGGGCAAACTGTGCGGTCTGGCCGGTAAGATCGCGCGAGGAGGTTTCCATCGCCGTGGCGCGGTCGGAAAGGCCGATGAACTCGTTCTGGATGACATCGAGTGCGCCGTTCAATTCCATGGCCAGCGGCTGATAGGCCGCAGGCACGTCGCTGGCGGTACGGACGGAGAGATCACCCCGGCCAAGCGCCTGGGTGACGCCGCCAAACAGGGCAAGCGCCTCGGCCTCGCCCGCCTTGCGCTGTTCGGCAAGCTGGCGCTGGTGGCTGTGGCGCTGTTCGTTGAAGCGCAGGGAAACGGAAATTTCGGTATCGACAAAAACAGTGCGAACCAGAGCGGCGACGAGGTCGGTCAGCTCCTTCCTGTTTGCCTTGCCGAGCGACAGCATCGCTTTCGGCCAGAACTGCTCGATCATCGCACCAATCAGGCGCTCAAGCACCACGGCATGACCGGCGATCTGCCAGCGCGGGTCGAGACCCATCTTGCTCTCGGTATCCGACAGAACCTTGACACGCTCGGCGTAGAGACTGTCGAACCGGGCGTCGGTCAGCACGCTCCAATGCGAGGCCTGCAGGTCGTGCAGCCGGTCGATCTGGCGGTCACTGGTGAAATGGCGGGCGGCGTCGGGGAAGGTCTGCAGGCGCTGGAACAGGTCGCGCAATGCCAGCTCGACCTCTGCACCCAACGACTGGCGATGCTTGCGCAGAACTGCGGTCTGGTCTTCATCGAGCCCGGCAAAACGCAAGCGCTCCAGCAGACTGCCTGCCTGAGCCCTTCTCGTCTGATCTGGCGATGTTTCCTGCCTCACGCTTTTCCCCGGTCCGGTATTCGCTTCTGGAAACCCCATGGCTCTCAGAAATATTCTGTAGAAAATCAAACTCTTGCAGCATGTCCGCGCACCGATAAGCGCACGGCGCATCCACTCGCCAACGGATGGTTTCCCAACGGATGGTTTCAAGGGGCGTTGCCCAAGCGTGCCGCCTTGCAAGACACACATGGCAAAGGCCGCAATGCCGCCTCGCCACGGCGATCGGCCGCTACGTTCCCAAGAAATATCCGGTGAAAGTGCATACCGGATCAGAACCGGTTCGTCGGTACGGCGTCATGCCTTGCGGGGAAGTAGATTTTCCCACTCCAACGTGTACGACCATGTTTATGGTTAATTCCTTGCTTGAAGGTTAACGGTTGATCGTCCGTATCTTCTTTCAATAAGATTGCGCGCATATTGCCTCGACCCGGCGCAACCTCCTATAAAATGGGGGTTTGCGGCGGATCGAGAAACAACAGGTTTTCAATGGTAAAACTTGAGAGTTGATCTTGGCAGACCCCGCCATTAACTACTGCCTATTCTGACCGGCGTAAGCCATGCGCAAGCATAGCCGGACTAAGTGAAGCGGCATCATGATGATGACGTAGAAGGAACGGGCAATGATTGTTCTGGGACTAAGCGCTACGCTTATCGCCACCCTTACACTGGCAGCGGTCTCCATCCTCCTCAATATCGAGCATGACCGTAAGTCATTGAACGCCCGGATTTTCTAGGAAATAGTTGAACCGCACTTGCGCTGGCAAGCATTGACGCCTGCAAGCGGCGCATGTTTGCGAGATCCGGCAGCGGCGGGAAAGCCAGGTATTTATATGCCACTGCGGCAAGATGATCCGGAGGCGCGGTTTACGGAGACTGTTGCCGGCGATCTTCAATGCGGAACGGACGGCGCAAGCTTGGACGACAAAGCGTGAACGAGCTCTGCCCAGCGGGCCGCATAGGCCGCATAAGCTTGCGAAACCTCACCCTCGAATTCCACCGTATGCGCCTGCGCCCGGCTGCCGTCGGCAAGGCATGCGGCGCCCAGGCTGGTGCCGGTGGCGCTCTGGCTGCCGATCAGCACCGGACGCCTAGTTGCGGCTTTCAGCATGCGCAGATAGCTTGAATTGACCGCAAACGGCCCCTCGACGACGATCTCGCCTTCGGCGCCGATCAGGTCCAGTGAACTCGCCGTCATCATCGCCAGGTGGAAGGAGACGACGGCAAGCCGTTGCGGGCCCGTGAGGGAGGCCTCGTCACAGGTCCAGCGCGCGCCTGCATGCGGGAATGGCCCGGAGCCTTCCGGCACCGAGGGCAACAGCATCCACTGCGCGGCGGCAACCTGCGCCTCCATCTCTTCGGATACCTCGACCGTTGCATCGGGGATAAGGGTCGAGAATGCCCGTCCGCCCATGAAACGGGCGGAGGGAACGGGATCGCCGAGCGCATTGACATTGATCAGCGTGTCGCGCGCCTCGTCGAGCGCCACCTTGCGCGCGCCCATCGCCATCATCACCACCCAGGTGCCGGTGGACACGACCGAGAAGGGTGCCGCCCGCGTCAGCACATGCGGCAAAAGCGAGGAGTTGGAATCGTGGATACCGCAATAGACCGGCAGCCCCTCCGGCAGGCTGGCATCCCGTGCGGCCTGCGGCGTCAAGCCGCCGAGAATATCGCTGGCGCGGCGCACCGGCGCAAACAGCGGACGCCAGCCACGGGCATCGACCATGGTAGAAAAATCTGCGGTATAGGGGTTCCACAGATCGGTATGGCAGCCGAGCGAGGTCAGTTCCGTCGAGCGAACCCCGGTCAGGCGGTAGGACCAGTATTGCGCATAGGTGAGGATACTGGCGACCTTAGCGAAACGGTCGGGATAGGTCTGTTCCTGCCAGTAGATCTGGGCGCCGATATTCAACCCCATCGGCAATCTGGCGGCACCGGTTTCGGCAAAGGGCGGACGCACCTTTTCATAAGCGTCCGCCAGCGTGTCGGGGCCGGTGAATTCATAGTCGAGCAGCGGCAGGGCAAGATCGCCGTTCTTGTCGAGCAGGACGGCGGTTGCCCCATGGGTGGTGACCGAGATCGCATCGAACGGTGTCTCTTCGTACAGCGCAGCGAGGCTCTGAGTGATGAAGCGGTACAGACGCTCGACGTCGAAATGCGGGTAGAGGCCTTCGGAGACGACGCTGTTTGCGGTCTTGCGCACGGCCGTTTCCTCGAACCGGTCGAGATCGACCAAAGCGACCTTGGCATTCGTCTTGCCGATATCGATGACAGCGATGGTTTTCATGGCATTACTTCATGTGAAAGACGGTTGTCAGCGGCACGGCGACAGGCTCGTTACCGGCCTTCACCTCCATGATATCAGCCATATGGGCCCACCATTTCTGCATCACCGGATGGTTCGGCAGATCGGCCATGGTGTGGTCATCGCGCCGCCAGAGAACGCCGAACAGAAGGCCGGTTTCCTCGTCGAGATGGATTGAATAATCGGAAACACCGGCATCGGTCAGAAGTGCTGCCAGTTCCGGCCAGATCGCATCATGGCGGGCCTTGTATTCCCCGGCCATGCCCGGATTGAGCCGCATGCGGAACGCATATTTTTCCATGGGTATCCTCAATGCGCCCGGCGGCGGGCGCGCGACCACAGAATCGGCAATGCGATGACGGAAATCAACAGCACGCCGATGAAGATTGACATGACGATACCCGGCACGTTCAGGAGCCCGAAGCCGAAGGTGACCATGCCCATGATGAAGGCGGCCAGCACCACGCCCGGAATGGTGCCGGAGCCGCCAAGGATGCTGACGCCGCCAAGCACCACCATCGTCACCACTTCCAGCTCGACGCCGAGCGCAATCGACGGGCGGGTGGAGCCGAGGCGCGAGGTCAGGCAGATCGAGGCGATGCCCGCCATCAGGCCCGTGAGCAAAAACAGGATGAACTTGACCCGGCCGACCCGGACGCCGGAAAACAGCGCTGCCGTCTGGTTGTTGCCGATGGCATAGACGGCGCGGCCGAAATTGGTCTTGTGCAGCAGTACGCTGTAGATGATGGCGAAGAACACGAACAGCGCGAATTCGAACGAGAACACCCACCAGACATAGCCCTGGCCGAAATAGGCAAAGCTCGCCGGATAGCCCGTATAGGCCTTATCCCCGAGGATGATGAAGGACAGGCCGCGAAACAGGCTCATCGTGCCAATCGTGACGACGATCGAGGGCAGGCCAAGCCCCGTGATCAAAAGGCCGTTGACCGCGCCGCAGACGAGACCGGTGCCAAGGCCGACGACGACCAGCATCGGCGTATCGGCGCCCATGGTGACGGCAAGCCCCATGGCTGTCGACGACAGGGCGATGATCGAGGCAACGGAAAGGTCGATCTCGCCGGAAATGATCACCAGCGCCATGGCAAAGGCGATCAGCGCCTTTTCAGTGAAATTGAACGTCGCGTCGGAGAGGTTCCAAGGATCGAGGAAATAAGGCGAGGCAAACGAGTTGATGGCAAAGATCAGGATCGCCACGACCAGCAGCAGGCTTTCCCAGCTTTTCAGCGCACGGCTGCCCCGGCTCTGCAGCCGGTCCGGAATGATCCTCGGTGAAAGATGCGTTTCCGCCATCAGACCGCCTCCGCTTTCTTCAAAATGACACGGCCCTTGCGCTTCTCGGTCCGGGCATTGACCGCGACCGCGATGATGATCACCGTTCCGGAAATCGCCAGCTGGGCAAAGGGCGAGATATTGATGACCGGCAGCGCATTCTTGATAACGCCGAGAAACAGGCTGCCGAGCACGGCACCGCCGACGGAACCGATGCCACCGGCAATCGAAATGCCGCCGATGACGCAGGCCGCGATGATATCGAGTTCGAAGCCGGCGGCGATATCGACATAGGCGACCGCATAGCGCGACACCCAGAGATAGCCGGAAAGCCCGGCAAGACCGCCCGACAGGCAATAGGCGAGGAACCGAGTGCGGCCGACATCGATGCCGGTATAGACGGCGGCATGCGGATTGCCACCGACGGCAAAGAAGGCACGGCCGACCGGCGTGCGCGTCATCAGGATATAGACGGCGGCGATGGCCAGAACCGAGAGCCAGGACAGGACCGGAAAGCCGATGAGCGGCGCGCGCGGCAGGGCCTTGAACGCATCGCTCATCTGATGGGCGTTGATCCAGGCGCCTTTGCTCAAGAGAAAGATCGTGCCCCGGAAAATGGTCAGCGTGCCGAGCGTCACGACGATCGGCGGAATGTCGAGCTTCCAGACCAGCAGGCCGTTGATCGAGCCGAGTGCGGCGCCGAGCGCCACCACGGCGAGGATGACCAGCGGGATCGGGATGCCCGGAAAGGCGGCATTGACCATTGCGGCGACCATGCCTGACAACGCCAGATTGGCGGCCATCGACAGATCGATGCAGCGCGTCAGGATGACCGCCATCTGGCCGAGCGCCAGGATGATGAGGATCGAGGTGTCATTATAGACGCGCGCCAGATTGGCGGGGGCCACGAAACCCGGGAAGCGCAGCGCGATCAGGAAGACCAGAGCGATGATAGCGATGACCAGAAGGATTTCACGGTTCTTCAGCAGCTTTGCCATTATGCGGCCTCCCCGATGCCGGCGGCGGCCCGGACCAGCTTTTCCGCCGTCAGCTCGGTGCGTTCGAAACGCCCGGCGATGCGGCCTTCGCGCATGACGATGACGCGGTCGGCCATGCCCATGATTTCGGGAATTTCGGAGGAGACCATTATGACGCTCAACCCCTGCCCTGCCAGTTCGCTCATGAAGGCATGCACCGCAGCCTTGGAGCCGATATCGATGCCCTTGGTCGGCTCATCCAGAATGATCACCTTCGGCTGCGTCGCCAGCCATTTGGCGATGACCACCTTCTGCTGGTTGCCGCCCGACAGCGTGCCGACATCCTGATCGAGCGAGGCGGCGCGCAGGTCGAGGCGCTGCGTATATTCGCGCGCCAGGGCAAATTCATTGGCAAGCTTGAGGAAGCCGGAGCGGGATGTTTTCTGCAGCGAGGGCAGCGTGACGTTCTGGAAGATCGGCAGGCCGATAATGGCGCCCTGACGGCCGCGCTCTTCCGGCACATAGACGATACCGGCCTCGATCGCTTCGGCGGGAGAGCGGATGACGAGGACGTCGCCATTCAACTTGATCGCCCCGGCTGATGGCCTTGTGATGCCGATCAGCGACTGCATGAATTCGGAACGGCCGGCACCGATCAGGCCGTAGAAGCCGAGGATTTCGCCGCGCCGCAGTTCGAAATTGATGTCTTCAAATTCGGTCGGATGGCGATAGCCCGAAACCGTCAGGACCGGCTCGCCGATGGCAACATCGACCTTGGGGAAGACCTGGCCGACATCGCGGCCGATCATCATCTTCACCAGTTGATCCTGGTTCACATCGGCAATCAGGCCCTCGCCAACCATGCCGCCATCGCGAAACACGGTATAGCGGTCGGCGATGCGGAAGATCTCATCGAACTTGTGGCTGATGAACAGGATCGCCTTGCCATCCGCCTTCAGCCGGTCGATCAGCTCATAGAGCTCGTGGATTTCCTTGTGCGACAGGGCCGCCGTCGGCTCATCCATGATGACAACGCTGGCATCGATCGACAGGGCGCGGGCAATCGCCACCATATGCTTGTTGGCGATGCCCAAATCGCGCAACCGGATGGTCGGATCGATGTTTGCGCCGACGCGGGCGAGCAGGTCGCGGGCATTATTGTTGAGTTTCGTCCAGTCGATCAGGCCGAAACGGCCGCGTGGTGCGTGGCCGAGAAAGATGTTTTCAGCGACCGACAATTCGTCAAACAGCACCGTTTCCTGATGGATGGCGGTGACCCCGGCATGGGCCGCAGACAGGGCGGTGGGAAAATGGGTTTCCGTGCCAGCGACACGGATCGTGCCGCCGTCCGGCTGGTAGATGCCGGTGAGGATCTTGACGAGGGTCGATTTGCCCGCACCATTTTCGCCGATCAGCGCCGTGACCGAACCGGGATACAGAGCGAGCGAGACCCCAGACAGCGCTTTCACGCCCGGAAAGGACTTGGATATGCCCTCAAGAGCAACGGCGGGCTTCATCCGCGATGTGGTCGTTTCCTGCAGCAAGAGGCAATCCACCGTTTGGGTTTGATTGGAATAGCGGGGGCTCGGCGACCTCCCTCTTCTCCCCAGCGGGGAGAAGGTGACCCGAAGGGTCGGATGAGGGGGCCAGCGGCATCGTCAGCATATGCCGCACCACCCCCTCATCGCCTCGTTTCACTCGGCACTTCTCCCCGCTGGGGAGAAGAGAACCTTCAACTCAGAAGATCTTTGCGAACTCTTCGACGTTCTTGGCGTCATAGACGAACGGGTCGGCCATGGCGCCTTCGTTGTTGTCGTCGAGCTTGACGGTGCCCATGCGGCCCATCTTCAGTTCGGCGCCCGGCTTGGCTTCAGCGCCGCCGATCAGGTCATAGGCAATCATGGTGGCGGAATAGCCGAGGTCGATCGGGTTCCAGATGGCGAAGGACTTCGACGAGCCGGCCTTGACGTGACCGGCCATTTCCGAGGGAAGGCCGAGACCGGTGACGTTGATCTGGCCGACCTTGCCGGCGTCTTCGACAGCTTGCGCTGCGGCAACGATGCCCACGGAAGTCGGCGCGATGATCGCCTTCAGGTTCGGGTAGGACTGGATCAGGCCCTGCGTCTCGCGGTAGGACTTGTCGGCAAGGTCGTCGCCATAGACGGTGGCTACGACGTTGATGCCCTTGTAGTTGCCCTGGACCTTCTTCATTTCCTCGATCCAGACATTCTGGTTGGTCGAGGTGGCGGTTGCCGAGAGAACGGCGACATCGCCGCCATCCGGCAGCTGGTCGGCGGCAAGCTTGATGATCATGTTGCCGATCAGCGGGCTGGACGACGGGTTGAGATGCATCAGGCGGCCGTCCTTGGCGACGCCCGAATCCCAGGAAATCACCTTGATGCCGCGGTCCATCGCCTTTTTCAGGGCCGGAACCAGCGCGTCCGTATCGTTGGCGGAGACAGCGATCGCATCGACCTTCTGGGCGATCAGCGAATTGATGACTTCGATCTGGCCTTCGGCCGTCGTCGTCGTCGGGCCGGTGTAGATCACCTCGACATCGCCGAGTTCCTTGGCGGCTTCCTGCGCGCCCTTGTTGGCGGCTTCAAAGAAGCCGATGCCGAGCGCCTTGACAACCAGCGCAATCTTCTTGTTTTCCGCATGCGCGGCGTTTGCCATCAGTGCCAGCGAAACCGCTGTCGTGACCATCAATGCCTTCAGAATTTTCATGACGTTCTCCTCCCAGAAGCCGCGCGGTCACAATGATCGCGTTCGTTCGGCTGTATGCTCTCAAACTCTGCCTATGGGCGTGGAGCCATAGGCGCTTCCCACTCCCCTCCTCCCGCCGGCCTCACGCCGACGAGGAAGCATTCTCTTCAACGATGCCTGACCGCGTATTGGCGATCACCAGACCAACGCCGGCATCTTCGAGCATCTGGACATGCCGGTCCTCGATGCCCTGATCCGTGATCACCGTGGTGATGCGCTTCAGCCCGCACAGAATGAGGCTGGAGCGTTTGTGAAACTTCGACGAGTCGATCAAAACGACGAGTTCATCAGCCTGGTCGATCAGCTTCTGTTCGGCCTGGATCAGCAATGGATCGCCCTCCATCAGCCCGAGCGGACCCAGCCCCTGCGCGCCCATGAACATGCGGCGCGCATAGAAATTGCGGGTCACGTCATTGTCGAAGGGGCTGAGGATGATGTTCTGTTCGCGGTAGATCGTGCCGCCGGATAGCATCACGGTGTTCTTCGAGTGCTTGAGCAGATGCTCGGCGATCGGGAACGAATTGGTGAACACCTGCATGCGGCGATTGGCGAGAAAATGCACCATCTGGAATGTCGTGGTGCCGCCATTGATGATGATCGGCTCGCCATCCTGGCAGAGCGCCACCGCCTCCTTTGCGATCGCCTGCTTCTGGCGGGCATGCAAGCCTTCATTGACGCTGAACGGACGCCCGGCAAGACCGACGAACTGCGGGGGATTGATGGCTTCCGCGCCGCCGCGCACCCGGCGCAGGCGCTTTTGCACATGCAGCGCCGCGATATCCCTGCGGATCGTCGCTTCAGAACTATCGGTCAGATCGACCAGTTCAGGCACGGTGATGACCGGCTTGTCCTGGACCGCTGACAGAATGATCCTGTGTCGCTCTTTCTCGTGCATCCGGCTCCTCCAATCGTTTCCATGCTTCCATCACGACCGCGCAATGTCAATCACAAACAATCATATTTTTTCATTGTGCAGTGCAATATGACTGGTTTTGATCGTTTCTGATTGACATCTCGCCGATCTTTGTGTGATCTGATCGCAACGAATGCGCTCTTTGTCCCGAAAAATCGACCGGGCCGGCGCAGAATTGACCGGGAGGAATGATCGATGCTCGACAAGCAACAAGGCTCGCGCCTTGCCAATCTGTGGGACGACGCCAAGGCAGACGCGATGAGCGAAGCCGAGCGGCTGCTCTACCGCTCCAACCTGCTCGGTTCCGACAAGCGCATCACCAATTACGGCGGCGGCAATACGTCCGCCAAGGTCATGGAAAAGGATCCGCTCGGCGGCGGCATGGTCGAGGTGCTCTGGGTCAAGGGTTCCGGCGGCGACGTCGGCACGATCAAGATGGACGGCTTTTCGACACTCTATATGGAGAAGCTCGAAGCGCTGAAGGGCCTTTATCGTGGGCTCGAACATGAAGACGAAATGGTCGGCTACCTCCCCCATTGCACCTTCAACCTCAATCCGCGCGCAGCTTCGATCGATACGCCCTTACATGCCTATGTGCCGCGCAAGCATGTCGATCACATGCATCCGGACGCGATCATCGCCATTGCCGCCTCCAGCAATAGCCGCGAACTGACGCAGACAATCTTCGGCGGCGATATCGGCTGGCTGCCCTGGAAGCGTCCCGGCTTCGAGCTCGGCCTCTGGCTGTCGAAATTCTGCGCGGAAAATCCGAACGCACGCGGACTGATCCTGGAAAGCCACGGTCTCTTCACCTGGGGCGATACGGCGAAGGAAGCCTACGAGACCACGGTCGAGATCATCAACAAGGCGATTGCCTGGTTTGAAACGGAAAACGCCGCTCCGGCCTTTGGCGGTGCGGTCAAGCCGGTTCTGCCTGCCGCTGAGCGCCACGCCGTTGCGCAAAAGCTGATGCCGGTCATTCGCGGCATGATTAGCGCGGACGAGCGCAAGCTCGGGCATTTCGACGACAGCGCGGCCGTCCTCGATTTCGTCACGTCAAAGAACCTCGAACCGCTGGCGGCACTCGGCACATCCTGCCCCGACCATTTCCTGCGCACCAAGATCCGCCCGCTGGTGATCGATTTCGATCCGGCCAACCCGGATATCGACACGACACTCGCCGGCCTTGAGGCCGCAATCGCCGAATACCGCGCCGGTTATGCCGCCTATTACGAGCGCTGCAAGCGCGCCAACAGCCCGGCGATGCGCGACCCCAACGCGGTCGTCTATCTGATCCCCGGCGTCGGCATGATCACCTTTGCCAAGGACAAGGCAACGGCGCGCATTTCCGGCGAATTCTACGTCAACGCCATCAATGTCATGCGCGGCGCCTCCGGCGTCTCGACCTATGTTGGGCTTCCGGAACAGGAAGCCTTCGACATCGAATACTGGCTGCTTGAGGAAGCCAAGCTGCAGCGCATGCCGAAGCCGAAAATGCTGGCCGGCAAGATCGCGCTCGTCACGGGCGGCGCCGGCGGCATCGGCAAGGCGACGGCCCACCGCCTGATGCAGGAGGGCGCCTGCGTGGTGCTTGCCGATATCGACGAAACGGCCCTTGCCTCGGCCTTGAGCGAACTCGGCGGCCGCTACGGCAAGGATTTCGTCCGCGCCGTCACCATGAACGTCACCGATGAGGCTGCCGTCGAGAAGAGCTTTGCCGATACACTGCTGGAATTTGGCGGTCTCGACATTCTGGTTTCCAATGCCGGATTAGCGTCCTCGGCGCCGATCGAGGACACGACGCTGTCGCTCTGGAACAAGAACATGGATATCCTGGCGACCGGATATTTCCTGGTGTCGCGCGAAGCCTTCCGCATCTTCCGCAACCAGAAAGCCGGCGGCAATGTCGTCTTCGTCGCCTCCAAGAACGGCCTTGCCGCCTCGCCCGGCGCATCGGCCTATTGCACGGCGAAGGCCGCCGAAATCCACCTTGCCCGCTGCCTGGCGCTCGAAGGCGCATCCGCGCAGATCCGCGTCAACGTCGTCAACCCGGATGCGGTTTTGCGCGGCTCGAAGATCTGGTCGGGCGAGTGGAAGGAACAGCGCGCCGCCGTCTACAAGACGGATATGGAAGGGCTGGAAGCGATGTACCGCGAGCGCTCGATGCTGAAACTGAGCGTCTTCCCGGAGGATATCGCCGAGGCCATCTACTTCCTCGCCTCCGACATGTCGGCCAAATCCACCGGCAACATCATCAATGTCGATGCGGGCAATGCCCAGTCTTTCACACGCTGATGTCATTCACACGCTGATTATCGGCGCAAAATAATCCAGATGGCATGGATGATGCCGGGGATATAGCCGCACAGCGTCAGGAGGATGTTCAGCCAAAACTGCAGGCCGATGCCGACCTGCAGGAAGACGCCGACGGGCGGCAGAAGAATGGAAAGAAGAATACGGACGATGTCCAAAATGGCCTCCGAGGGGTTCAACGATCGAGACGCCGTAACGCGGACAGCGCAGAAAAGTTCAAATGCTGGGAGAAAACATGAGCGAATTCATCATCGGGCCTGACATCGTCGCTGGGGATAACGAGGCGCGCATCGCCGATATCAAGGCGGATTACGACCATCTCGGCGCGCAGCTGGCCCGGCGCGGCATCGATATCGAAGCCGTCAAAGCGAAAGTATCCGCTTACGGAGTTGCCGTCCCGTCCTGGGGCGTCGGCACCGGCGGAACCCGCTTTGCCCGCTTTCCCGGCACCGGCGAGCCACGGCATATCTTCGACAAGATCGAGGATTGTTCGGTCATCCAGCAATTGACCAAGGCGACGCCCACCGTGTCGCTGCATATCCCTTGGGACAAGGTGGACGATCTTGCGGAACTGAAGGAAAAGGGCAACGCGCTGGGGCTCGGCTTCGATGCGATGAACTCCAACACCTTCTCCGATGCGGCCGATCAGGCGCATTCCTACAAGTTCGGCTCGCTCAGCCATGCGGATGCGGCAACGCGCCAGCAGGCTGTCGACCATAATCTCGAATGTATCGCCATCGGCACGGCGCTGGGGTCCAAGGCGCTCACCGTCTGGATCGGCGATGGCTCGAACTTTCCCGGACAGGTGAACTTCACCAGGAGTTTCGAGCGTTATCTCGATGCGATGAAGGCCATCTACAAAGGTCTGCCGGACGACTGGAAGATCTTTTCCGAGCATAAGATGTTCGAGCCGGCCTTCTATTCGACGGTTGTGCAGGACTGGGGCACCAACTATCTGATCACCCAGGAACTCGGGCCCAAGGCCCATTGCCTGGTCGATCTCGGCCACCATGCGCCGAACGTCAATATCGAGATGATCGTCGCCCGGTTGATCCAGTTCAAGAAACTCGGCGGTTTCCATTTCAACGATTCCAAATATGGCGACGACGATCTGGATACCGGCTCGATCGACCCTTACCGGCTGTTCCTCGTCTTTAACGAACTGGTGGACGCCGAGACGCGCAAAGCCGACGGTTTTGCGCCGATGCATATGCTCGACCAGAGCCACAATGTCACCGACCCGATCGAAAGCCTGATGAACTCGGCAACCGAGGTCAGCCGCGCCTATGCGCAGGCGCTGCTGGTCGATCGCCAGGCACTGGAAGGCTATCAGGATGGCAATGACGCGTTGATGGCGACCGAGACATTGAAGGCGGCCTTCCGCACCCATGTGGAACCGATCCTGGCCATGTCCCGCTACGAGGCCGGCGGCGCGATTTCACCGGTTTCCGCCTACCGCGCCAGCGGTTACCGCGCCAAGGTTTCCGGCGAACGCCCGGCGTCAAAGAGCGGCGGCGGCGGGATCGTCTAAGCCACTCTCCCCATTGAAATGGGGGGACTAACAAAGCGGCAAACTCATACATTGCCTTTTCCCGTTTGCGGGGAAAGGCACATTCCATGATTTTGCGCCCAGGCGTTGAAAACGCCGATATTTTTTACAATTCTCCCCTTATCGAAAACAGGTTCTTGCCCTAGTTTCTTTTGAAGATACAACGGAAAGGAACCATCCATGGGTATCGAGAGCATTATCGTCTTTTTGATCGTCGGCGCCATTGCCGGCTGGCTTGCAGGCTTGATCGTTTCCGGTTTCGGCTTTGGCCTCGTCGGGAATATCGTCATCGGCATTATCGGCGCCTTCATTGCCGGTTGGCTGTTTCCCTATCTGGGCGTCAGCATCGGCAGCGGCATCCTCGCCGCCATCATCCACTCGACCATCGGCGCGGTCATCCTCCTCGTGCTGATCCGTATCGTCAAGCAAGCCTGACACTGGTCTGGCAGGCCTGACCACAGGCTTGACGCATCCTGGTATCGTGCCGGTCCGCCATTTGCGGCCGGCACGGCATCCATTCTGGAGATATCATGTCCGACACTTATGATTCGCGGATCGAACAAGCGATCCAATCCTTCATTTCCGATCATCCCGGCATGCATACCCGCGAAGAGGCCGTGACCGCGATCCTGATCAACTGGTTCACCAGCCATGGCTACCTGCCGCACGACCAGGAAGGCACGCGCCCGGAAAATCTTGACGCATCCAACGACGACTGAAAAGATCGCGATCAGTCAGTCCACCGTCCGGGCCATCCGGACGGCACCTCTTCAGAAAAGCCGCGCAATCCGATGAGCATCGCTTCCGTCAAGACCTTCTTTGCCGAACACGCCCCCGATATCACCGTGATCGAACTCCCGCAAAGCACCGCGACCGTGGCGCTGGCGGCGCAGGGCCATGGGGTGGAGCCTGCTCAAATTGCCAAGACGCTGGCCCTGCGGGTAGCAGATGATGTCATCCTGATCGTCACGCGCGGCGATGCGCGGCTGGACAACAAGAAATACAAGGCGCGGTTTTCCACCAAGGCCCGCATGCTCGGGCTCGACGAGGTCGAGGAAGAAACCGGCCATCCCGTCGGCGGCGTCTGCCCGTTTGGGCTTGCCAAGCCGCACAAGGTCTATTGCGACATCTCGCTGAGGGCCTATGACGAAGTGGTGCCCGCAGCAGGCGCTCCGCATGCGGCGGTGCGGATCAGCCCCGAACGGATGGCCGAACTTGCTTGCGCCGAATGGATCGACGTATCCGACGTTTGACCTTTCGTGCCTTCGAATGGACACAAAGGTTTCCTTGAAGTTAAGAGGATATGGCGGCGCTTCGCACGGAAGCGCCTTTTGCCATTTTTACCGTCTGAAATGACAGTTTCTAAAATGACGAGGAGTTGACGGCGCAATGAACAGGCTTGTTTGCCCGCTCTTGCTGGCAGTTGCCATTGCGGCACCAGCGGCAGCCATGGATCAGTCACTGGTCAAGCAATTTGAAAAACTCGACCCGCAGACCCGGCTGGAGCAACGCTGCGATACGGAAGCGATGTGGAAGATCAATTCCGATGGAACGTCGTTCAAACCGGACAAGGTCATTGCCTATACATTTGCCGATCCGATCGTCGAAGATAACGATATGCGGGCGCCAGGCGCGGTGTTTCGCAGCAAAGGCGAATGGTACAAGCTTAAATTCAAATGCAGCACGGGGCCAGACCATATCGAGGTCCTGTCATTCAACTATAAGATCGGCGACCTCATTCCGCGCGACGAATGGGACGCCCATTATCTCTATCCTTGAGCCCTGATAGACTTCAGTCGCGGCTGAATTCTTTGCAATCTGAAATGGAGTGAGGGCATCTCAACGATCTCCCCTTCTCCCCAGCGGGGAGAAGAGGGAGAACGCCGACGGCCTGTGTGCGATTTTTCTGCCCGGTGAGGTAGGAGATGCCTGAGTGATCAACAGACGGGCTAAACCACAACAGTTCTTGATCTGCAAAGGCGAGGCGGCACGTTCACCTCATTCTCTCGGTCGCTCTCTGATCGCGGGACTATCGCTTACAGAATGCAGGCTTTGCCGCGATCTCTTCCTTCTCCCCGGCGGGGAGAAGTGCCGAGCGCACGCGAGGCGATGAGGGGGTCTTTCCGCAAGTTCTGAGCGTGCGGCCCCCTCATCCGCCCTTCGGGCACCTTCTCCCCGCTGGGGAGAAGAGGGAGGACGCCGAAATCCCATTCACGATTGCCTTGCCCCGCTTTCGGGAATATGGCGTCAGTCACGCTGCAGCCTCGCCACCTGCACTTTATCGTCCAGCACGAACTCGCCGACACCGGATTTTGCAGCATGTAGGTGAGTATATTACCCCAGCAGCGGTTCTACTGCCACAGGACGAGGTAGAGGATCATGATGGCGGCGAATGATAGCGCAGCCATGATGTTCAAGAGCGTCTTCATGATATGATCCGTCATGCCGCGCCTCCCTTAATCCGCAGGAAATGCTGGGGCCTCATGGTCCCCGCCTGCGGTGATCTTCGCCCGCTTCAGCAGAACCACTCCGCCGATTGCGCCAATCTCTCATCGAGTAACGCACCAGCAAGCGATTTGGGTGCACTCAAAAAAGCGATTATGCTCATATTTGCGCCGCAAAGGTTAAAATAACGTCATATCCTGTTTCGGAAATGGTGGAATTCGTTAACCATTGGTGTGGCAGCCGAATCCTGCGCTTGGCGCGAAACCCGATGCTTCTTCGGAAAAGGGAATACCGGAGACGGAGCGATGCGCATCAGGACAAAGTGCGAGAAAGCGTATTGGGAGCTGGCGGACAGCCAGTCACTTGGAATGTGCGGACAATGTCAACGCACCGTATCAGCGCCACATAGGCGCGGGATATCCGCGCAACGCGGTTATCGGGTTGTCAGCCAGTGGCCAATTCAGGATTTCGGCTTCTGGTCTTCGCGCATGGCTTCGTCATGATACCAGCCGCTGTAATCGACCGTGAGGACCTGTTTGGGCCGGATATCGGCGACTGTGGCGGACTGCTCGAAGCGGCGGCCACCCAATTTCCGCCCACCGGCGGGGAACTCGTAGATTGTGGCCGTACCGGCCGGAGACATCATTGCCATAGCGTCTTTTTCCTTTTCAGCGGCCCTCCACAGGACTGCTTGGCGTCATCATAGCAGACTTGCGCGCGATTTGCGCGGATTGATTAAAAAAAAATCAATAAGCCTAAAAAATAGGCTATTTTTTAGGCATGGTGTTTTTCGGGGATTTTTCGAGATAAATTTTGTGCGTGTGCACTCAAGTCAAATTGTCGCAAGTTCTGCGCGTTTTTTGGACAAAACCGGCCACTACCGTCCGAAATTAGGCCGAAAACACTGCGAGAATGTTGATATCAGGGTCGAAAAGATCAATCGCGCCAGTCACTTCAGCTTTTCCGGGTATCAGCGGCCTCGCATGCCGTCTAATCTTCGCAGAGGCACTTTTCTCAAGAAAATCGGCTGTCATGTCTGCATCCGTCTCAAACTGGCATGCCCCATGCATAGAAGATGGCAGCCGTTGGCGGCATGGCGCGGTTGGATTTCAACAGGCTGTGCATCATCAACCCATGAGAGGTTAGAAATGACGAAATTTAAGCTCGAGTATATCTGGCTCGACGGATATACCCCGGTCCCGAACCTTCGCGGTAAGACACAGGTCAAGGAATTTGACGCATTTCCGGCGCTCGAGCAGCTGCCGCTCTGGGGTTTTGACGGCTCCTCGACGCTGCAGGCCGAAGGCCGCAGCTCCGATTGCGTGCTGAAGCCCGTTGCGATCTATCCCGATCCGGCCCGCACCAACGGCGCGCTCGTCATGTGCGAAGTGATGATGCCCGATGGCGTCACCCCGCACTCCTCTAACAGCCGCGCGACCATCCTCGACGACGAAGGCACATGGTTCGGCTTCGAGCAGGAATATTTCTTCTACAAGAACGGCCGTCCGCTCGGCTTCCCGGAAACCGGTTATCCGGCTCCGCAGGGTCCGTATTACACCGGCGTCGGCTATTCGAGCGTTGGCGATATCGCCCGCAAGATCGTCGAAGAGCATCTCGATCTCTGCCTTGCCGCCGGCATCAACCATGAAGGCATCAATGCCGAAGTGGCCAAGGGCCAGTGGGAATTCCAGATTTTCGGCAAGGGCTCCAAGCGCGCCGCCGACGAAATCTGGATGGCCCGCTATCTCCTGCAGCGCCTGACGGAAAAATACGGCATCGACATCGAATTCCATTGCAAGCCGCTTGGCGATACCGACTGGAACGGCTCGGGCATGCATGCCAACTTCTCGACCAAGTACATGCGCGAAGTCGGCGGCAAGGAATATTTTGAGGCGCTGATGGCTGCTTTCGAAAAGAACCTTCTCGACCATATCGCCGTTTACGGCCCGGACAACGACAAGCGCCTCACCGGCAAGCACGAAACTGCACCGTGGAACAAGTTCTCCTACGGCGTTGCTGACCGTGGCGCTTCGATCCGCGTTCCGCATTCCTTCGTCAACAACGGCTACAAGGGCTACCTGGAAGACCGCCGCCCGAACAGCCAGGGCTGCCCCTACCAGATCGCTTCGCAGATCCTGAAGACAATTGCCGAAGTTCCGGCCGCAGGCAGCGTTTCCGCCGCCGCTTAAGATCGATATCTTTACCGAGATGCACAGTCATGGCGCCGCCCCAACCGGGACGGCGCCATGATCGTATCTGGCGGCGGGTTTTCCGGCTATCCCCAGCCGGATGAGAGCTGTCGCCGCGCCCCTTGGTGCCGTCTGCCGTAGATGCAATAGGCCAATTCCCGCACTGGTATTCCCGCCGGGCCGTGACTAAGTGTACGGCTGAGAGCGCCGAAGATCCTGACGGGGTGTATTCATGCAAGTTCCATCCAGCGCCACTGCCGGCCTGCACCAAGAAGCCGCCGATGCGCCACCGGGCGATAGCAGCGGCGTCATCGAATGGCTGATGACAGAGACGCGCGACGATCGTTTCATCGACAACATCTTCGTGGAAATGTGCGAAAGGCTCAACCGGGCCGGCATCCCGGTCTCGCGGGGCACGCTGCATTTCCGCATCCTTCACCCGCAATGGCTGGGTGCCCGCATCCTTTGGCAGCGGGGCATGAAGGAAGGGGATATCCAGACCTTCGGCTTTGCCATTGAAGACAGCGACCGTTACCGCAACAGTCCGGTCAACGAGATCCATTCCGGCGCGCAGATCGTTCGCCAGCGGCTGGAGCCCGCATTCTCCGTCAACGCCCCGCCCTATACGCTCTATGACGAGTTGCGCGCGCAGGGCCATACGGATTACATCGCCTGGCCGCTCAAGCACACGCTGGGCAAGCAGCATATCATCACCTTTGGCAGCGACAGGCCCGGCGGGTTCAGCGATGACGACATTGCCGCGCTGTCCGATCTTTTGCCCGCCTTCGCGCTGGTCAGCGAAATCCGCCTGAAGAACCGGCTTGCTCGCACGCTGCTTGAAACCTATGTCGGCCCGCACGCCAGCGAACAGATTCTGGCCGGCGCCACCACCCGCGGCAGCGGCGTGACGGTGGGTGCGGCAATTCTGATCTGCGATCTTCGCGACTTCACCGGCATTTCCGACATGTGGCCGCGCGACGATGTCATCGAACTGCTCAACGGCTATTTCGATGCGATGGCCGAGCCGATCGAGCGGCATGGTGGCGAAATCCTGAAATTCATGGGCGACGGCCTGCTGGCGATCTTCCCGCTCAGCAACACGAACGCCAGCCGCGATCTGCTTGCGGCAATCCGCGAGGCGCAGACCGCGATGGCGGCGCTGAACGAAGAGAACGTCAAGAAAGGCCACGAGCCGTTGGGTTACGGCATCGGCGTGCATGTGGGCGATGTCATGTATGGCAATATCGGGTCGCGCAGCCGCCTCGATTTCACGGTCATCGGCCCGACGGTCAACGTCGCCTCACGGCTTGAAAGCCTCACCAAGGAGATCAAGCGGCCGGTCCTCTTGTCGCGGGCCTTCGTTGAAATCGCCGGATGCGAAGCCAAGATGGAAAATGTCGGCTCCCACCTTCTGCGGGGTCTCAGCGAACCGATCGACGTCTTCGCCTTCTGAATTCTATCGGTAAGGATAGACGGAACCGGCAGCCAGCGGATGCGCCAATGGCTGCATGGCATCCCCTGAAAACATCGGGGTTGGTGTTGACGCGCTCTGCGGCGCCGGCAAGGTCAGCTTTCCAGCAGTGATATAGAGCAGGAACGAGCCGATCTGATAGGGAAAGATGACGTCGATTTCGGCAAAGGACCGCACGAACAGAAGCGCGGAAATACCGAACAGGACGAGGGATTCAAAACCGTGTTGTTGGGTCAAGACCCTTTTCAAATGACCGAACAGGCCGGAGAGAAACAGGCCGGTCAACAGAAGCAGGCCGACCGCGCCCAATTCCACCATGGTTTCGATGTAGGTGTTGTGGAAATGAAAGCCGCCGCGCGAGCCGATGAAAAACTCTTCCCATAGCCGTTCGGCCTCAGAAAAACCCCGTACCCAATAGGCCTGATAGCCGATACCGATCACCGGCGAGGCACGCGCGGCCTCGATCCCCTGCTGCCAGAGATAGGTCCGGCCGGTCAGCGTCGAATCCTTGCCGAATGCACCGAGAACGCTGTCGATCGCGCCGCCATAGACAGCTGCGATTACGGTGATGGTCCCGAATATGGTGGCAGCGATGAACAGCAGCTTGCGGCTTTTGGGCGGCAGCAGCGAAAATACCTGCATACCGACGGTCAACCCCAGGACTGCGGCCGTCGTGAGAACCGAAGTGGCCGACTGGGACGCATAGAGACAATAGGCGGCCAGCAGGCCGACGACGCCGCAGACCGGGAGCCAGACCCTCCGCTGCTTGAGCAGGATGACGGCGGAAAAACAGAAGAACACCGCGAGCGACGCATAAAAACCCAGCTGGTTCTTGGAATCAAACGCCCCGACGAAACTGACGGTCCCATCCAGCGGATCGAAATGATAAACGCCAAACAGCATGGAATAGGCAAGCACCACCCCGGCACCCGTAACCGAGCCAAGCGTCAAAGTTTTCACATCCAGCGCCCGCATGGCAATCAGCGCGCAGATCACATGGGTGAGATATTGCACCCCCGCTCTTGCCGTGGTGCCTGGCGCTGCCGACCAGAAGACCGAGAGCAGGGCAAAAATCGCAAAGGCGAAAATCCAGACATATTTGACGTAATTTCCGAGTGCACGCCGGTAATCGACCAGCACCAGGGGCAGCCAGACGGCATAATAGAGCAGGATCGAGACCTGGCCGAAACGCCCGGAATAGGCGAAGACGAAATAGGAAACGGTCAGGGCGAAAACCCCATAGAGGAGGTTTTCGCCCGGTTTCACCAGACTGGCCTTGGCAATCTTCATCCCGATCGCCCTATTGCGTATTGAGGGACGGTTCGACCTTCACCACATCACCGGGCTGCACGGGCGTGCCTTCGTCGGCCGCAATCCTATTGGACTTGCCGTCCTTCTGGCGGATGATGGAATAATTGATATCGACGGCGCTGCCCGGCTTGGGCGTCAGGGATGCATCTGCCGACTGCACCAGCGCTTCCGTCATCAGGTCGCGGCTGGTCACCAGCTTCAGCGCCAGCGTGTCCAGTTCCGCTTCGGTGTTCTGCAGTTCCTGGGCGAGCTGTGCGTCCCAGTCGTTGCGCAGATTGGTTTCGTCCTGGCTCGCCTTGCTGACATCCTGCTTCGCTTTCAGCGACGCGGTATCGATATCGAGCAGGGCTGCCTGCAGGTCCGCGATCCGCTGCTCGACGGCAAGCTTGCGGGCGCTGAGCGCCAGGCCCTTTTCCGCCAGCACATCGACACGGCCTTTGTCCTCGACGACGAGGTCCAGCTGCCGGGTCTGCGTGACCGACTTCTTGCCGAGCGCGTCGATTTCATTCTGCAGCAGGGATTTCAGTTCGGCGAGCGCCGTGAGCTGCAGCTTCTGGCGCTTGTCGCGCGATACCATCAATGCCTTTTCGCTTTCCAGCAGCGCGGCGGCTTCGGTGACGCCCTTCAACTCGGCGGGCATGGCGATGTCACTCTTTTCGGCAATCTCGGCCTGCAAACGGGCGCGGCGCACAAGAAGCCGGTTCCGTTCGGTGATCCGCACCGAGGAGTCACCCTGCGCATTGATGAAATCGCGCGCAAACCGCTGGCCATTTTCGGCCCGGCGCAGGCCGCCACCCAGGCTGACGGCCTTGAGAACCGTCATATCGGGCGCGAACGGATATTCACCCGGCGTTTGGACCTCACCTGCAAGATAGATCGGCCGGTACTGCGCAAGCTCGACGGAAGCGGACGGGCGATCGGGCAGGCCGAACAGCTTTTGCAACTGCAATCCGACTTCGTCGGCAATCTCCGATGTGGTCTTGCCGGACGCGGGCATCGTGCCGAGGAACGGCAACGAGATGCCGCCGGATGCGCCGACCGTATAGTCGCCGCTGATCGCCGACCAATCCCGAACGGTTCCTTCCGCCGTTTGCCATTCCGCAACGCGGATTCTGAGCTTATCCATGGCACCAAGCGTATAATCGCCAGCGATGGCTGCATGGATGCCTGAAACGCCGATGGCGATGACGAGCGCGGAAAGACGCACAGCACCCCGGGCTTTTCGGCCGAGGGCGGGAAGTCCCTTGCAAAGACTTCTGTTCATGAAATTTCCTCACTTAACAACAAGGCCGATCCCGGCATGACGACGGAAGCGGCATTCACGCTGATGACTGTGATCAGTAACTGCCCTTTGACAGGCAGACAGCAGGAATTGTCTTGGCAACGATGACGACATCGTTGAGCAGCGACCAGTTGGTCACATAATGCGTATCGAAGGCGATACGGGCGGCATAGGACACGTCATTGCGGCCGCTGACCTGCCACAGCCCCGTCAGGCCGGGGCGCGACTTCAGATAGAAGACGGCGGAGTGTTCGTAAAGCTCGAGCTCGTCTTCAACGACCGGACGCGGACCGACAACGCTCATTTCACCGCGAATGATATTGAGGAGCTGCGGCAGCTCATCAAGGCTCAGCTTGCGCAGGACGCTGCCCACGACTGTGACGCGGGGATCGTCCTGGAGTTTGCGCGTTGCCTGCCATTCCTCGTAGGCCTTGGGATTCTTGTGCAGATGGTCCTGCAGGATCTTGTCGGCATCCGGCGCCATCGTCCGGAACTTGAGGCAATGGAAGAAACGGCCGTTATGGCCGACGCGGCGATGTCCGTAAAACACCTTGCCGCCATCGGAAAACTTCACCAGCGCCATCAAAAGCAGAAAGAGCGGGCTGAAGATGATGAGCGCCATGGATGCGGCGAAGATGTCGAAACCTCTTTTGGATATTCCCCCTATCGGCCGGTGTCCCCCGGATTGGATAGTCGTAAAATACGGCGAGCTTGCCGATCTGGTCGCAGACTTCATGGGAGAAAACTCCATTCGGGTTGGCGATTGGTCGGGTTCCCAGTGCGAACCGGGATCAATTTCATGTGAGAGTGTAGAGGGAGAATGAGATTTTTAAAGGCAACTTTCGCCCCGGCCGGGCGGTGCAAGGCAACTGCGGCCAAGATCAACGCCAAGGACACATTTTCGGTTACTGAAGAACCCGCTAATGTATAAAATCTCGAAACAAAAAAATGGGAATAAATCGATTTACACTGAAAATCTTCAGTTCATCGGCGGCATCCGGCGATTTATAGACATAAGGCTGACGGCCCCGATATTTGAAAAAGCTTATCAAGAGGAAAAAATGCGGATTTTATTTTCCCCGTGGTAAAAATATTGCAGCGCAGCATTAATTTTGCACTGCACCTCATTTCATTCGAAATCGCTAATTTTGTAACAAAAGTTGATTGCGAAGCGGAGCTTATCCACCACCAGCGGATAGGCTCATGGCGAAATACATCCCATGAGCGCAATCATATGGCAATGCATCTCCAAATGTGGCCGAACCCCGGCACCTGCCTTTGTCGCATCAAAAATGCCGGGTACCTACGGCCAAATTAGGCTCTATCTCCCCAAAAATGTTCAGGTTGCTCAGCAATCGATAGATGATTTTAAATGCGGGCTAAGAATTCCCGCGTTAAATGACGTAATTGTAATGAAATAAGGTGCCGTTGCACGATTGAACCGGCAATGCATGTTCGATATGTTAATAAATGCCTATGAGGATAAGGTGAATTTTTCAATGACATCCGCAAATCAAGACAGAATATTGAGGGTAATCTGATGTTTGCACCGCGGGTGTTCGTCAGCATGATCGGGGCGTTGGCCGTTTTTGCCATCGTGACCTTCATCCTGACCGGTTCCGCCTGGACGACAGCCTGGCAAACGCTGGTCTGTGCGGTGCTTGTGCAAACCGGATATTTCATTGCCGTCCTGTTTCTGGTGTCCAAGGAAGCCCGCGACCGCCGCAACGCGGCGCAGCGCCCGTCGCCTGCTTCTGCGTTGCCTGTCGAAGACAAGGAACCGAAGACCATTCGCGTCACCAACAATCACGGCCATTTCAATTCCTGATTGGCGCCTCGACGGAGCGTTTTTCCTCGGTTCCACTGGTCCCGATTTCTTTCCGCAAGCCCTCCCTTCTTCGCACCTGCAATATCGCGCCTTGCCGCCTGTGCTCTCCCGAACTAGGTTCGGCGCCACAGCGATGAAGGAATGCGATCATGAAACCGAATGCAGATGTCTGCGTCATCATCGCCGCGAAGAACGCGGCCGCAACGATCGGGCGGGCCATCATCTCGGCGCTTGCAGAGCCGGAAACCGCCGAGGTCATCGTCGTTGATGATGGGTCCAGCGACGGCACTGCCGACGTCTCCAGGGCTGCCAGCGATGGCAGCGGCCGGCTGACAGTCGCCAAGTTCGAGGCCAACAAAGGGCCGGCTGCGGCGCGCAACCATGCCATTGCGATCTCCAAGGCCCCGGTACTGGCTATTCTCGATGCGGATGATTTCTTCTTTCCCGGGCGGCTGAGCCAGCTTCTGGCGCAGACGGATTGGGATTTCGTTGCCGACAATATTGCTTTTGTCGATGAGGAGACGGCGCGGGATGCGCATCTGCGGCTGGAAAGCTTTCCTGCGGCACCGCGTATCCTGACGCTTGGCGAATTCATCGAAGGCAATATCTCCAGGCGCGGTGTGCGACGCGGGGAGATCGGATTTCTGAAACCGCTGATGCGGCGCGAATTTCTCGATACACATCAGCTCCGCTATCAGGAAAGCCTCAGGCTGGGCGAGGATTACGATCTCTATGCCCGCGCACTGACCAAAGGCGCGCGCTACAAGATCATCCACAGCGTCGGGTACGGCGCCATCGTGCGCGGCGATTCTCTGAGCGGCAGTCACCGCACGATCGACCTGAAGCGGTTGTATGAGGCCGACCGGGCGATTCTTGCCGAGGCGGACCTCCTCCCACAGGCAAGGGCGCTGATTGCCCAGCACGAACAGCATATTCGCGGGCGCTACGAACTGAGGGAATTTCTCGACATCAAGCGGCAGTCCGGCGCGAAAGCGGCGCTTCTCCATGCGCTTGGCCGTCCCGCCGCCATTGCGGCAATCGCCGGCGGGATCTTTGCCGACAAGACAGAGCGCTTCCGGCAGAAACCAGATGCAGCGCCAGTTGCGCTGGGCGGCTCAGGGGGTCTTCGCTATCTGCTGCAACCGCCATCAGACGCCCGTTAGGGCAGGCCTGATGGCGCGGTATGGGGCGCGATCAAAACCCTAGAAATAATCGCGGCGCACCCCATCAAGAACCTCGACAAAGCGTTCCTTGCGCTCCGACAGAGCGTGATCGGCGCTCAGCTGCGGGGTGGCGCGTGCCGCCTGCCAGAGAGACAGGGTCGAGGGCGCGGCCAAAACCTGTTTGGCGGCAACGCGCAGCGAGGTCTGCTTGGGATCGCGCACGGCGACCATGACGCTTTCGTCGATCTCACGCTTGTTGGGATCATCAAGCGCCGGCTGGTGCGCGTCGAAATCGACACCCCAGAATTTTGCGCCCTTGATGATGGCTTCGGCCCGGCTGGACACAGGAACATGGCGCGGACGGTAGACGACGCCGACGGTGTGCGCCCAATCGTTCCATTTGAAGCTGTTGATGCTGCTGGAGGTGGTGACTGCCACCCACGGAACGCGAAAAGCATCGGCCAGGATTGCGCCGTGCATCGATTCCGCCACGATCATCTCAGACTGGGCAATCTGGCGGATGACATCCTTCGCCTCGCCGCGCGGATCGATGTAATGCAGGCCGACCGTCTGGCAGATGGAGGGCCACATGCCGGCAATCGCCGATTCCCAATGGGGCACGAAGCTTTTCTTGTAGAGCTTCGGCAAGCCTTTGAACTCGGGCATCTCGGCGACCATGACGGCCGGATCGACAATGCCGAGCTTGGGATCAACACCGACTTTTTGCGCCGTCAACGGTCCACGGACGCAGCGGATGTCCCATTCGCTGCTGTCGGTCATATCAGGCAGGGAGCCGTAGCCAAAGCCGCTGCCGAGCACAAGCTTGTGCCGCCCCTTTGGCAAAAGCGCGCGGTTCAGGACCGTGCCGACCCCGACGAGAAGGGTTTCTGGACGAACATCGCGAAATCCCGGAATGAGAAAATCCCAGAGCCAGAGGTTGAGATCATCGCCGAAATTTCCGTGAGCGGATTCCCAATAATACGGGTCCATGACTGTCTCCTACATGCGTTTGCAAGGAATTGCGGATGCGTGGCGGGCCGGCCGCCAAGCGCGTCAATGGGCGCGGCAAAAAATGCTGCACCTGCGAGGGCTAGCGTGATAACTTGCCCACGGCAAGCTGAAGCGCGCTTTGCAGAAGCTTCGGATCACGCCAGGCCCAGCGGGCAAGCAGATTGAACTGCGGCATCTTGCGCCGCTTGATCAGCCGGGCCTGGCTCCAGAGAGCCTGCCGGCGCGCAGTATGCTTATAGGAATGGATGGACGCGATTTCTGCGGGCTTGCGCAAAAAACGTCCTTCCAGCGTGTCCAGCGCAACCCAGGTGTTGAACTGCTGCGACAGGAACTGCGGAGAATCGCTATCGATGCTGTGGAAGATGTTGACACCTTCACCGCGCACCGCACCCGGCTCGTTGCAAAGCACGATGCGGTCTGCCGCAATCGCGCAATCGCAAAAGAACAGCACATCTTCGGCCGCCAGGCGCAGCTCGGCCTCGAAGCGCACGGTTTCAAACAGCTTGCGCCCGATCACCATGCACGACAGGTGCAGGAAGCTCCAGTTGCGCAGCATCACCTGCGAAAACTCGGGCACTTCCAGAACCAGAGGCTTTTCGGAAAGCCGGGTAACTGTTTCGGTCTTTTCCAGCTCGGCCATGTCGAAATGATAGTAGAAGGCATCGCCGCCGGTGATCGACGCCCAGTAGCAACCGGCCGAAAAGCGCGTCATCGTCATCTGCGCATGCTGCAGGTGGTCCGGTGTCCACAGGTCGTCGGAATCGAGAAAGGCAACAAAATCGGTCTGCGCCGTGACGTTGTCGAGACCGGTGTTGCGCGCGCCGCCTGGGCCGGCATTGTCCTGCTTGATGACGCGGATGCGCGCCCGCTGTTCTTCGCTCAAGGTTGCAAGATCGGTTTCGATCGGGAAAGGCGACTGGTCGTCAACGATGACGATATCGAAATCCTGGTAGGTCTGAGCAAAGACGGAGCCCAAGGCCCGGCTCAGAATTCCTGCCTGTTTCTGGTAGTACGGAATAACAACTTTAAACTTCGCCATCTTTTTGCCCCTGCGGTTTTCCTAGAAGGTGCTTCCTGGTTCCTCCCATCAGGTTGCGGCTGCGTGTCGAGCGCGTCTCCTCTGCCCTTGATCTCCCCCATTGCCACACAGGATTTACGCCATGCCCCCTACAGTTAACGTCAAATCCGTCACGAGCAATGTCGGTTGGAGCGTTTTATCCAAGACAAGCACATTCGGGCTTAAGTTTGTCACGGTGCCGATTTTGGCCCGTATCCTCACCCCGGAAGAGTTCGGCGCCGTCGCCGTGGCGCTGACCGTTGTCCAGTTTCTGGCGATGATCGGCGGAGCCGGATTGACCTCGGCGCTGGTGATCCAGCGCGAGGAAGAGATGGAAACCGTCCATTCCGTGTTCTGGGCCAATCTTGCGATTTCCTGTCTGATGGCGCTCGGCCTTTTCATCTGGGCGGACTTTTTCGCGGCGCTGCTCGGGGCTCCGGAAGCCGCCTATCTGTTGAAAATCATGAGCTTTCTCATTCCCCTCCAGCTGGGCGGCGATGTTGCCTATTCGCTGCTCGCGCGGCGGATGAACTTCAGCAAGGATGCCGTCTGGAGCATGATTTCCGAATCGCTCGGGGCGATCGTCGCCGTGGTGCTGGCGTTGTTCGGATGGGGGGTGTGGGCGTTGATGGCGCAGCTTTTCGTCTCGGCGTTGGTGCGGCTCTGCGGTCTTTACGCCGTCTCGCATTATACGCCGCGCTTCGTCTTCCACCCCCGGCGCGTCATCGGGCTCAGCCGGTTCAGCCTGGGCATGATGGGCTCGGAAGTCGCCAACTTCATCACCTTCCAGTCGCCGATGGTGATCATCTCGCGCTATCTCGGCCTTGCCGATGCGGGTGCCTATTCGGCCGCCAACCGTTTTGCCAGCATTCCCAATCAGGTGGTGCTATCGGCCGTCATGGGCGTGCTCTTTCCGGCTTTTAGCGGCATGATGGACGACAAGGAGCGCCGCTCGCAGGCGCTGATGTTCAGCACGCAGGTGACGACTGTGCTGCTTGCGCCGATGATGTTCGGGCTCTGGGCGCTGGCGGAACCGGCCATGCGCGTGCTTTTCGGTTCGCAATGGGCCTATGCCTGGCCGGTTCTTGGACTTTTGGCGCTGTCGAAAGGTATTCTCACGCCCTGTAGCACCTTCATTCCCTATCTCAAGGGTGTCGGCCATGGCCGGGCGCTGTTCTGGTCGGCGATCATCCGCGCCATCGTCACCTGCGCCGCCGTCGCCTATGGCGCAAGCACGGGTTCGCTGATCGAGGCGATGATCTGGCTGTGCATCGTCAACACAGTGACGCTGATCGGCTATTCCTGGGCCGTCTTCAAGGCGGATGGCACGCCGTTCTTCAAGGGATTGTATGTCAGCAGCCGGCCGATGCTGATGGCTTTGGTGATGGCGCTCGCCGTTCGCTATCTGCTGGAAACGTTCGGTTCGGTAATGCCGAACCCGGTCCTGCAGATCCTTGCCGGTGCTGCAATCGGCGGCGTGATCTATGGTCTGCTCGTGCTTATCTCCGAGCGCCCGCTTCTGGCGAAAATCTACCAGCTCGTTAAAAACCGGCGGGGATAAGGCACGGCCGAAACACTCCGGCGCGAACATTGGAACATCATGCCGGATTGGTTGCACCTGCGCCTTATTTCGGAACAGGCACCTCTGGATGACGAGGATTTTGCAAACCTTGGCGTGTGGATTTGCCCATTTTCAAATCTAATTTTCAGGCTCCGCAAGCGCCAGCGCGGAATGTATATGAAGATATACTGATATTAGCCAACACCCTACCCTCGCGTCTTTTTACGGGCCCGCAGAGAAAAGCCGGACAGTTTTTACGGCCGGTTTTTCCTCTCCCAAAACGCGTGCATTGCAGCATTGCGATCAAATTTTCTGCTGCAGCGCCATATTTTTCGAGAGACACTGCCTTATCTTCGAGATGCAGGTTCAAGTCTGCTCTGGTTGAAACGCCGCTTCGGGGGGAGTGGCCCAACAGGGGATGTCGTCTTGGTTATCGACGCGAATATATCATCGCGGATCAATCTGATGCGCATCGTGCTCATCTCGGGAATTGTCTTCGTACACGTTCCTTTTGATCCGCAGACCAGCCCTTTTCTCGGTGCCAATGGCTTTATCGATTGGGTCAGGGTCTTTCTCGGCGACAGCCTTTTCAGGGTTGGCGTGCCGTGCCTCAGCGCGATTTCCGGCTATCTGATGTTCCGCCGCGGGCTCGACGCCTTCGACTACGGCAAGACCCTGCGCTCCAAGGCCCGCACCGTGCTGTTGCCTTTCCTGATCTGGAACCTGTCCTTTCTGGCACTGGTTCTTGTAGCCCAGAAAGGCGGCATCGGCTTTGGCTATCTCCCCGATGCGCTGAATGCGAGCCCACGCGACCTTGCAACGCTGGCCTTCGCCATCGAGGGCCTGCCGATCAATGTTCCACTCTATTTCCTGCGCGATCTTCTCCTGTGCATCCTGCTGGCGCCGGTTCTCGGCATCCTGATCAAGCGATATCCGCTGGTCGTCCTGGCGCTCTTTTTCGCCTATGCGGTTCTGCCGGTGCCCAGCGGCATCTTCCTGAAGAAATCGATCCTGTTCGGCTTCAGCTTCGGCATCTATGTCAGCCTCCACCAGATCGATATCCGCGCGCTCGACCGGCATGCTGTCTTGATATCCGCGCTGTTTCTGGCGGTGACCATCCTTTTGGCGACAGCGCTCTACTATACCGGACCGGACTATCCCGTCTGGATCGACATGCTACGCAGCTTGACGGCGATTGGCGGCATTATTGGCTCCTGGGCGCTTTCAGCGATCCTGATCCGATCGCGGCTCGCCGAGCGGCTCTCCCGGTCGGAGGGCCTGAGCTTCTTCATATTCTGCGCCCATTATCCACTGCTGATCGCGTTCTGGATGATCTGGAACCGCAGCGCCCATCCCGGCCTTTATCCGCTGTTCTACTTCGCGACGCCGGTTCTCGCCCTTCTCATCCTGGTCGCCTTGCACAAGGGCGCCAAGCACCTGGTGCCCGGGCTGCATGCGGTTTTGACCGGCAGCCGGGCGGGCCGTTCGCGCGCCGCAGAAAAGCATGCGCCGGACAAATGCGCTCAACAAAAGGGCTGGTCAGACACCTATTCCCCAAAGGAAAAAGCGACACGATGACCCAATCGATCTCAAAAACCCTCCTCGTCCTTTCGGCCGTTTCCGCAGCGTTCTGCGCACCGGCTTTGGCGCAAGGCGCCAAGAACGGCACATCCTTCGTCGATAACTTCGACACGATCGATCGCAAGACCTGGTATATTTCCGACGGCTGGGACAATGGCGCGCATCAGAACTGCACCTGGTCGAAAGACCAGGTCAAGGTTGAAAACGGCGTGCTCGAACTGACCTTCGAACAGCGCAAGGCGGGCAAAAAAGATTACGCCTGCGGCGAGATCCAGACCCGCAAACGCTTCAGCTACGGCACCTATGAGGCCCGCATCAAGACGGCGGATGGCTCCGGGCTGAACTCGGCCTTCTTCACCTATATCGGCCCGACCGACAAGAAACCGCATGACGAAATCGATTTCGAAGTGCTGGGCAAGGATTCCGGCAAAGTTCAGGTCAACCAGTATATTTCCGCCAAGGGTGGAAACGAAAAGCTCGTAGATGTCGAAGGCGGCGCCAATACCGATTTCAACGACTACGCCTTCGTCTGGGAAAAGGACCGGCTGCGCTACTACCTGAACGGAACGCTCGTGCAGGAGGTGACCGATCCCTCGAAAATCCCGGCCAACGACCAGAAAATCTTCTTCAGCCTCTGGGGAACCGACACTTTGAGCAGCTGGATGGGCAAGTTCGACTACCAGGCTCCGGCAAAAATGCAGATCGATCGCGTCGCCTACACCGCGCCCGGCGATAAATGCCAGTTTCCGGACTCCATTACCTGCACGCTCAACTGAAGTTGTTCGCATATGCAGCAAGTATGTTGCGGTGCACAAAAAACTAAATTAGGCTTGGCGAAAGCTGGGCGGGAAACGGGAAGTTTTCATGCTGGACGTCTTATACCTGGCCCATGATGTGGCAGACCCTGCCATCAGGCGTAGAACCCTGATGCTGGAAGCGGGCGGCGCCAATGTCACGGTCGCAGGCTTCCGGCGTGGCGCTGATACGCCCCTTACCGAAGGCGTTCTGGAGCTTGGCGTGACCAGCGATGGCCGTTTCGGCCAGCGGATTGCTGCGGTCGGCAAGGCGGCAATGGCGCTTGGAGCCAAGCTTCGCGATGTCCGGAAACCCGGCATCATCATGGCCCGGAACCTCGAAATGCTGGCGCTGGCAAACAGGGCCAATGCGATTTTCGGCGGCGACGTGCCGATCGTCTATGAATGCCTCGATATCCACCGGCTTCTGCTGCGTCAGGATATCGCCGGACGGGCGCTGCGGGCTGCCGAGCACTATCTCGGACGCAATGTCAGCCTTCTGATCACCAGCTCGCCCGCCTTCATCGACAATTATTTCCGGCCGCTGTCGCGCCTGAAAGCCCCGGTCATGCTGCTCGAAAACCAGGTGATCGACCTGGAAGATGCCGCCGCCATGCAGACTGCGCGGCCCCGCCCGCCGCAGCCCGGCGAGCCATGGAAGATCGGCTGGTTCGGTGCCCTGCGCTGCCGCAAATCCTTAAAACTGCTGTCAGACTTCACACGCGCCATGGATGGAACGTTCGAAGTGGTGCTGCGTGGCCGCCCGGCCTATTCGGAATTCGACGATTTCGACGGGTTTGTGGAAAACGAGCCGTTCATGCGCTTTCACGGCGCCTACAAAAATCCCGAGGACCTTGCCCGGATTTACGACGATGTCCAGTTTTCCTGGGGCATCGACTTTTTCGAGGAAGGCTTGAACTCCAGCTGGCTGCTGCCGAACCGGCTGTATGAGGGATGCCGTTACAATGCCGTCCCGATTGCCATGCAGGGCACGGAAACGGCGCGATTCATCAATGCAAAGAACATCGGTCTCGTGCTCGAGCGGGCAGACAGTGGTGCTCTTGCCGATCTGTTTTCCGGCATGACGCGGGAACGCTATTTTGCCGAATTCGGCAAGGTCGCAGCTACGGGCACGTCCACCTGGGTCTTCGACCGGGCCGATTGCCAGCGGCTGGTGAACCGGCTTGCGGCGTTGCGCGCCAGCGATGCCCATGCCGCGCCTATCCCCGAACTTTCCCAAACGCACAGCAACAAGGGTGGACTGCTATGAACCCCGATGATTTGAAGCATGCCCGCAGCCTGATCGTCATTCCCTGCCTGAACGAGGCCAAATATATCGAAGCCCTGATCATCAAGCTGGGCGGCGCGATGCGCGATCTCAGTGCCGATCTGGTCGTGGTCGATGGCGGCAGCACCGACGGCACGCGCGAGATCGTCGAGCGGATCGCCACCGTCAACCCGAAAGTGCGGTTGCTCGGCAATCCGAAGAGGATTCAGAGCGCTGCCGTCAATCTGGCGGTCGGAACGCTCGGCGCTGACTATGAATACATGATCCGCATCGATGCGCACGGCGAATATCCCGACGACTATTGCCAACGCCTGATGGAAGACGCCATCGCGACCGGCGCGGATTCGATTGTGGTTGCCATGCAGACCGTCGGTTTCAGCACGTTCCAGAAAGCCACGGCCTATGCGCAGAATTCCAAGCTCGGCAATGGCGGCTCCAAGCATCGCACCGGCTCCGCCGGCCATTGGGCCGATCACGGCCATCATGCGCTGATGCGGATTGCCGCGTTTCAGGCGGTTGGCGGCTACGACGAGATGTTCAGCCATAACGAGGACGCCGAGTTTGACTACCGTCTCAACAAGGCCGGCTACCGGATCTGGATGACCGACAAGACCAGCATGATCTACTATCCGCGCAGCACCGCGCGCACGCTGTTCCGCCAATATTTCGGCTATGGCCGCGGCCGGGCGAAAAACTTTCTGAAACATCGCGCCATGCCGAGCATCCGCCAGATGCTGCCGCTTGCCGTCGTTCCGGTCGCCGTGGGGGCGCTGCTTGCCATCGTCAGCTGGGCCGCAGTCATCCCGTTTGGCGTTTGGGCCATCGCCTGCCTTGGCTACGGCGTGTGGATGGCGGTGGGGGAAAAGAACCCCTACGGACCGCTGGCTGCCGTCTCTGCCATGGTGATGCATTTTGCCTGGTCGGCCGGCTTCTGGCGCGAACTGCTCGATTTCCGTAACCGCCGGGCTGCCTCATGAGGACTGGCATGGATCGCACCCGTATCGATATCGGCGTCTGCACCTACCGGCGCCCGGAGCTGGAACAGACGCTGCGCTCGCTGGCAAAGCTGAACGTTCCCGGTAATGTGGATATCCGCATCATCGTTGCCGATAATGACGACACCCCGAGCGCCAAAGGCTGCGTGGACAGTTTGCGCGCTTTCGTGCCGCACGGCATCGTCTACGTGCATTGCCCGTCGTCCAATATCTCGATTGCCCGCAATGCCTGCCTCGACAATGCCACGGGAGATTTCCTGGCCTTTATCGACGACGACGAGACGGCGAGCAAGGACTGGATCACTGAGCTGATCGGGACGGCACAGGCAACCGCTGCCGATGCGGTGCTCGGCCCGGTCAAGGCGATCTATGCACGCGAGGCGCCGGGCTGGATGCAGCGTGGTGACTTTCACTCGACATTCCCGGTCTGGGTCGGCGAGCGGATCATCACCGGCTATACCTGCAATGTGCTTCTGCGGCTGGCCGCTCCTTCGCTGGCCGGGCGGCGCTTCAGTCTGGCGCTTGGCCGCAGCGGGGGCGAGGACACCGAGTTCTTTACCCATATGCACCGGATGGGTGGACAGATTGCCTATGCGCCGCAGGCCTGGGTCGAAGAGCCTGTGCCGGCCACACGCGCCGCCTTTTCCTGGCTTGCCAAACGCAAGTTCCGGTTCGGCCAGACCCATGGCCGGTTGCTCGATGCCGGGACGGGTATTCCCGGCAAGATCCGCCCGCTCACGCTCGCTGCGGCCAAATGTGGCGTCTGTGCGCTGGCCGCCGCCCTCTTCTTTTTTTCGCCCGTTCGCCGCAACCGCTATTTCCTGCGCGCGTGCCTGCATGCCGGCGCCGTCGTCGGGCTCCTCGGCATCCGCGAGATCGAGCAGTATGGCGCAGCTAAAGCAAGGACGTCCTGATGCAACAGCAGCAACCACAGGCAACGTTCATCATCGCCGCATTCAAGGCGCAGGACACGATCGAGCGCGCCATTGACAGCGCGCTTGCCCAGACCGGCGTCAATGTCGAGATTATCGTCATCGACGACTGCTCGCCGGATGACACCGCCTCGATCGTCGATGCCTATACCGATCCACGCGTCAGGCTGATCCGGCTCGACAAGAACCGTGGCCCCGGTGGGGCGCGCAATGCCGGGCTTGCGGCTGCGCGCGGCGACTGGATCGTCATTCTGGATTCCGACGATGCGGTATCACCGGATCGCACGGCGCGGATGATCGCGCGGGCGAAAGCCTCGAACGCTCAGATCGTCGTCGATAATGTCGATGTCGTGCCGCTGGACGGGCCGGTCAGGCGGATGTTCGACGCGGCGCATCTGGCAGCGCTTGAAACCTTGACGCTTCCAGCCTTCATCGGCTCAAACGTGCTGTTCAAGTCCGAGCATAATTATGGCTATATGAAGCCGGTCTTCGAGCGCCGCCTGCTTGAGGAGCACGGGTTGAGCTTTGACGAAAGCCTGCCGATCGGCGAGGACTACCTGCTTTTGGCTTCGGCCCTGGCGAAGGGCGGACGCTGCGCCGTCGATCCTGCCGCCGGTTATACCTATTACATCCGCAGCGGATCGATCTCGCGCGTGCTGAAGCTGCATCAGGTCGATGCGATGCTGGCTGCGGACGCCGCATTCCTGAAGAACCACCGGTTGGATGCGGCATCGATCGCGGCACAGAGCGAGCGTCACCGCAGCATGGAAGATGCGCGCGCCTTCATCATCCTGGTCGATCAGATCAAGGCAGGCTCCCTGTCCGGCGCGGTGAAGACCGCGTGGAAAAATCCGGCGGCAGTCCGGCATCTGCGCATGCCCATTGCCGTCAGACTGCGGCGCCTGATCGCGCCGTTCACTGTTCTTCAGCCGTTCGGTTCCCCGCCGAAAAGGATGAATGGAACCACCCTGGGCAACCGCCCGCACAAGAGCAAAGGATAGTTCTATGGCTCCTATCAGACCCGTTCGCAAAGCCGTTATTCCCGTTGCCGGCAACGGCACGCGGTTTTTGCCCGCGACCAAGGCCATGCCGAAGGAAATGCTGACCATCGTCGATAGACCGGTCGTGCAATATGCCGTCGAGGAAGCCATGCAGGCCGGCATCGAGCATATCGTCTTCGTCACCGGCCGCAACAAGCAGGCGATCGAAGACCACTTCGACGATGTGCCGGAGCTGATCTCGTCCTTGACGCGCTCGGGCAAGGATGCCCAGCTTTCGGAACTGGCGCGCATGCTGCCGACCGCAGGCTCCGTCAGCTTCACCCGCCAGCAGGCGCCGCTTGGCCTTGGCCACGCGGTCTGGTGCGCCCGCGACCTGATCGGCGACGAGCCGTTTGCGCTGCTTTTGCCCGACATGATCTCCTACGGCGCGCGCGGCTGCATGGCAGGTTTGATGGACCTCTACAACGATGTCGGCGGCAATGTCGTCGCCGTCGAACAATGCGCCATCGAGGACACGCCGAAATACGGCATCGTCGGCATGGGCGAGAAAACCCGGCACGGGTTCGAGGTGACCGCGATGGTGGAAAAGCCGCCGGTTGCCGAGGCACCGTCCACCTATTATCTCAACGGCCGCTATATCCTGCAGCCGGAAATCTTCTCGATTTTGGCGCATCAGCAGCGCGGCGCCGGCAACGAGATCCAGCTGACCGACGGCATGCTGCGCCTGTCGGCCGACCAGCCGTTCCACGCGCATCCCTATGAAGGCCGGACCTTTGATTGCGGCTCCAAGCAGGGCTTCATCGAGGCTAACGTCGCTTTCGCGCTGGCGCGGGCCGATATCGGCAATCTCGTGTTCGAATCCGTTCGCGAGATGATTCTGTCGCACGAGCAGGCCATGCGGGCTGCCTGAAAAGCCTAGCTTCTCAACGGCTTGATGCCGTCAAAAAATCTGGTCTCACCCCTGCCGCCTTTTGGGGTGAGAACCGGCCACACACATAGACCTGGAGACCAGACGGCCCATGAATCAGAGACCTCTTCCGTTGAACACAGTCCCATCGCTGAAAAGCGATGAGTCCGACACGTTCATCGATCTGAACCGGCTGACCGCAATCGCGCTTCGCCGTTCAAGGGTCGTGGCCGTCTGCGTTCTCCTCTGCTTCCTGCTCGGCGGGCTCTATCTCCTGTTTGCAACGCCGGTCTATACCTCGCAAACGCAGATCCTGCTTGACGAAAACCTGTCCAAATATGCGGAGGAAGCCCCCTCGCCGCAGAGCGCCCAGCAGGCCGACACCCAGCTTTCCAGCGCGGTCGAAATCCTGAAATCCGGCGAATTGGCGCTGCGCGTCACCGATGCGGAAAATCTCGGTGATAACGAGACCGTTCTCAATCCGCCGCAATCCTTGATGTCGATGGTGAAAGGGGCGGTCAAATCCGTGACCGGCCTCTTTGGTTCCCGGCCGGAAATTTCGGAAGCGGCAGCACGCAACGGCAAGCGGGAAACGGCCGCCGCCTATATCCAGCAAGGCCTGACGGTCGAGCGGGTGGCACGCAGCTCGGTCGTTGCCGTTTCCTACAAATCGACCGATCCGAAATTGGCCGCGACCATTACCCGCGCCTATGCCAATGCCTATCTGACCGACCAGCTGAACGCCAATTTCGATGCCACCGAGCGCGCTTCGGTCTGGCTGCAGGAACGCCTGACCGACCTTGGCCAGCGCGCCCAGGCGGCCTCGCTTGAGGCGGAGAAATTCAAGGCGGAAAACGGGCTCACGTCGACGCGCGGCGAGTTGATGTCGGAACAGCAGCTCTCCGACCTCAACAGCCAGCTGATCGTGGCGCAGGCCGATAGCGCCAGCGCGTCGGCACGCTACAACCAGTTTCAATCGATCATCGACCAGGGCGCTGAAAACGCCGTCAACAATGCAACGATTTCGTCCAACCAGACCGACAATTCGGTCATCCAGGATTTGCGCACGCGCTACCTTGCCGTCAGCAAGCGCGAACAGGCCGTGACCCAGAATTTCAGCGCCGAGCACCCCCAGGCCGTGAGTCTAAGAGCGGAAAAGACGGAACTGGCCGGCCAGATCTTCAGGGAGCTGCAGCAGATCACCGGCAGCTACCGCAACGAAATGGAAGTCGCCAAATCGCGCGAGGCATCGCTGCGCAAGAGCATCGAGGGCGTGGTCGGCAACAATTCGCAGGCCAACCGGTCGCTGGTCCAGCTGCGCGGGCTGGAACAGCGGGCGACGGCGCTAAAGACGCTCTACGAATCCTATCTCGGACGCTTCGAAGAGGCCGCCCAGCAGCGCTCGTTCCCGATCGCAAAGGCCCGCATCATTTCGGATGCCGGCGTTCCCGTGTCGCCCTCCAGCCCGAAGCGGACGATGGTGCTGGCGCTGTCCATCGTGCTCGGCTTCATGCTGGGTGCCGTCATTGCCGGCCTGCAGGAGTTTCGCGAGCGATTCTTCCGGCTGGAAGAAGATATCCGTTCCGTCCTTGGCCATAAATCGCTGGGCTACCTGCCGCTGATCGGCAAGAAGACGGTGAGCATGTGGAGCAAGACGCGCGAGCGCCTTTCCAAACCGGAAGCGGACAAGGCCGGGCAGCCGCCGGAAGCCGACATGCCGCTGACGCGCATGACCCGGATTGCCGTCGATGCGCCGCGATCGGCATTTGCCGAAACGCTGCGCAATGCCAAGCTGGCCAGCGACGTCATCCTGCAAGGCCGCCCCAACCGGGTGATCGGCGTCGTCTCGGCGCTGCCGGGCGAGGGCAAATCGACCATTGCCGCGAATTTTGCCGGGCTTCTGGCCGCCAGCGGCAAGCGGACATTGCTGATCGACGCCGATATCCGCAACCCGGCCATCAGCCGGATGATTTCGCCGGCGCCGAAAACCGGGCTGGTGGAAGCCGTTCTGGGTGAAGAGGACTGGACCGCCGGCTTGAGGGTCGATCCGCAGACGCGGCTGGCAATCCTGCCGATCGCGCCGCGCGAACATCTCTACCACACCAACGAGCTGCTGGCCTCGCAGGGCATGGAAACCCTGATCGCCAATGCCCGCAAGAATTTCGATTATGTCATCGTCGATCTGGCACCGCTGGCGCCTGTCATCGACGCCAAGGCGTTTTCGCCCTTTGCCGACGGGTTCCTGATGGTGATCGAATGGGGCAAGACCCCTGCCCGCCTGGTCCGCGACGTGTTGAATTCCGATCCGCAATTCAACGCCAAGATCCTCGGCGTGATGCTCAACAAGACTGATATGGACGAGCTTGGAAAATACAGCGATTTCGGCGCGGCGGAAAAATACCGCAAGAGCTATGAAAGCTACTATATCGAGAAGCCGTTGAAGGCCTAGATGTCGAAGGCCCAGATATGGGAGCTTCAACGCCTGCGCTGACGATTTTTTCCTCAGCGCAGGCCGGGCTGGCGCTCCGCGTCCAGCCGGAAGATGGCCACAAGCGCCATGAGTAGAACCACGGCCACGATGGCAAGGGCCGTGAGCGCATAGATCAACAGATATTCCACAAGGCACGGCAGGAACAGCAGCGCCCGGATCATAACCGGCTGAGACCGCGCCCAGCCACCCATGCCGTTTCTCATGTAGTTTTCGAAACGCTGCGTTATGCCCGACATGGGATGATGGCTCCATCAATCTTTACGCAAAATTTACCAAAGATGATGGTGCGGTGCAACCGATACAGGTGAGCGAAATCGCCTGATCACGGATGATATAACGTAAGTTTATACTTACATACCGATGACGCAGGCGCCGCCCGTCAATCCGGCACCTGCAGCCGTCAGCAGCAATTTCTCCCCGGATACGAATGGAGAGGCCTGATGGGCAAGCGAGAGCGACAGCGGAATCGTTGCTGCAGAGGAGTTTCCATAGGTTTCGATCGTGCGGACGGTTCGTTCAGGCGTAATGCCCAGATCGCTGCAGACGGTAACGAATATCCGGGCGTTGGCCTGATGCGGAATGAACCGGTCGATCTCCATGGCGCCGATCTCTGCATGGTCCAGAGCCCGGCGGGCGCAATCGCTCATCATCCGGACAGCCTGGGTGAACATGCCGCGCCCGTCGCGCATCGTCATCAGGCAATCTTCGGCCGCCATACCGGCAGCAAAGGGACGACTGCTGCCGCCGGCGGGGATTGAAATCAGGTCATAGCGGCTGCCGTCCGAGGCGAGATCGACGCCCAGCAATCCGGTATCCTCGTCTTCGGACGGCATGAGCACGACCGCGCCGGCCGCGTCGGCGAACAGGACCGAGCTTGCCCGCTCGGCGGGGTTGATGCGGCGGCTCAGAATATTGGCGGCAACCACCAGCACCGGCCGCCCTTGCGTGCGCACGAAACCATCGGCGAGCGTCAGGGCATAGAGAAAGCCGGAACAGGCCCCGGCGAGATCGACGGCACCGGAATTGGCCAATCCGAGATGATGGGCGAGCAGCGGCGCAGACGGCGGAAGCAGATGATCCGGTGTCGAGGTGGCAAGCAGCGTCAGCGCGATGTCCGCACGATCGACGCCCGCATTGCCGATCGCCGCCTCCCCCGCCCGTGCCGCAAGCGCAGACAACGTATCGCAAGGCCCAGCCCAGTAGCGGCTCCGGATGCCGGTCCGGCGTTCGATCCAGCCCGCCTCAAGACCGAGCCTCGCCTCGATCTCAGCATTTTCGACACAGCGCCCCGGCACGCTATGGCCAAAACCGGCAAGGCGGGAGGAACGCACGCGCCTCACAGGCGTCCCCCCGTAAACCAGTCCGCTGCCTCGTCGATCGCATCATAGGCGCGGTCGAGGTCCCCTGCCGTCACGCAATAGGGCGGCATCAGATAGATGATATTGCCGAGCGGCCGGATCAGCAGTTTTCTCTCGCGGAAGAACGCCCGGAGCTTTGGCCCGACATCCGCCAGATAGCCCGAGCTCTGCACCGTGAGATCCAGGGCGGTGATCGTGCCGATCCGTCGGACATTGCCAAAGCGGGGATCCGCCTCAAAGCGCGACAAACGTTCCGCCTGCATCGCCTCCAATGCGCCGATGCGTTCGCGCACCGGTTCGTTTTCCCAGACGGCCAGATTGGCGACGGCGGCGGCGCAGGCAATCGGATTGGCGGTATAGGAACTGGAATGAAAAAACGTCTTGCGGCGGTCGCCCGACAGATGCGCCTGGAAGATTTCGGCCGTGCAGAGGGTGGCGGCAAGCGGCAGGGCACCGCCGGTCAAGCCTTTGGATGTGCACAGAATATCGGGCGCCACCCCGGCCTGTTCGCAGGCAAAGACGCTGCCGGTGCGGCCCCAGCCGGTCATCACCTCATCGGCGATCAGCAGCGTGCCATGCCGTTCGGCGATGCGTTTCAGCACGGCGAGGACGTCTGGTGAATAGATGAGCATGCCGCCCGCCCCAAGGATGAGCGGCTCGATCAGCAGGGCCGCGACATCGCCGGATGCGCAGAACCGCTCGAAAGCATCCAGCGTCTCCTGCTCATGGCCAGCATGCGGAAACGGCAGCCGGTCGACGCCAAAGAGCATCGGCTCATAGGCCGCGTTGAAGACGCCGCGTTGCCCGGCCGACATCGTTCCGATCGTGTCGCCGTGATAACCGTGTTCCAGAACGCAGATGCGCCGGCGCGGGGTGCCGGAATTGTGGAAGAAGCCGAACGCCATTTTCAGCGCGACCTCGACGCAGGTCGAGCCGCTGTCGGAATAAAACACATGCGCAAGCCCCGGCGGAGCGATCCGCAACAGGCCGTGCGCCAGCTCCTCGGCCGGTTCATGGGTATATTCGGCAAAAATGATCTGGTCGTAGCGGTCGCATGCGGCCTGGATGGCCGTCATGATCGCTGGATGCCGGTGGCCATGCGTGATCACCCACCAGGAGGAGATGGCATCGAGAATGCGCGATCCGCCGTCATCGATCAGGCAGGCGCCGCCGGTCTCGACGATCCGCCGCATCGCCGGTTCGAGTGCATGCTGGGTGAAGGGGTGCCAGACGGGCGAGTTCATGGCGTGCTCCCGGTGAACGAGGACAGCGGGAAGTTTTCCCGAAAGGCCTGACTGAGGTTTTCCGGCGTCAACGGATCGAGACGTGGCAGGCGGCCGAGAATGCGCACCTGCCCCATCGCCGCGATGATCCGTTGGGTTTCCGTCTGTTCATCGCCGATGAAGGCAATGCCGAAAACCGGAATGGCGCGGTGGCGCAGTGCTTCGAGCGACAGCAGCGTGTGGTTGATCGTGCCGAGCCCGGTGCGGGCGCAAAGGATGACCGGGATCTGCCAGCGCGCGAAGACATCGGCAAAGACCTCCGTTTCCGTGAGCGGCACCAGCAAGCCGCCGGCACCCTCGATGACGAGCGGCGCGTCCGTCAAAGGTGGGGTCAATTTTGAGATGTCGATCGCCACATGATCGATCCGCGCGGCGAGATGCGGCGAAGCCGGCGTGCGCAAACGATAGGTTTCCGGGAAGATACGCTCTGGCGGCAGGCGGCCGAGCCGATGGACGGTCTGGCTGTCGGTCTCCTCGTCCAACCCTGATTGAACCGGTTTCCAGTAGGAACCGCCAAGTGCTGCCGCCAGGGCAGCCGAAAAGATCGTCTTGCCGATGCCGGTATCGGTGCCCGTCACCACGAAGCGCATCATGGTTTTTCCTCATTGATAATGGCTGCCAGCCTGGTGAACATGCGGGATATCGTTGCCCGATCGACATTCAGCGTGATGGCGATCCGCAGCCTTGCGGTGCCCTCCGGCACCGTCGGCGGCCGAATGGCGCGGATATCGAAGCCTTCAGCCCGCATGCGCGCGGCAATCCGCACGGCCCGGCCGTTATCGCCGATCAGCACCGGCAGGATCTGCGATCCGCTGCCGGCGTCGCCGAGTTTTTCTGTCAGTTCACTATTGGCAAAACGGCGCAACGCGTCGAAATCGGCACGGCGCTGCGGCTCGTCCACCAGTATAGCCAAGGCTTGGCGAACCGCTGCCGCCATCAGTGGCGATGGTGCGGTGGAATAGATGAAACCGCGTGCCCGGTTGACGAGATAATCGCAAAGCACCGCACTGGCGCCCAGCAACGCGCCGGACACGCCGAGCGCCTTGCCGCAGGTATGCAGCACGATGACGTTGGCGCGGTTTTTCAAGTCCGCTGCAAAACCGCGGCCATCCCGGCCTAAAACGCCGGTTGCATGCGCCTCGTCGATCACCAGGAAACCGTCATGCCTTTCGGCGACTGCGGCAAGCTCCGTCAATGGTGCGCGGTCGCCATCCATCGAATAGAGGCTTTCAACGGCGATCCAGGGATGGCCCGTTCCGCCGTCGGCCCGCCAGCGCTTAATCGCCTGCTCGAAGGATGCGGCATCGTTATGGGCGGCGGCCACCGCCTGCGCCTTGCCGGCCTGAATGCCCTCATGCGCACTGGCATGCACCAGCGCATCATGGACGACGAGATCTCCCCGTTGCGGCAGGGTGGAGAACAGGGCGGTGTTGGCGGCATAACCGCTGCCGAAATAAAGCACACGCTCGGCTGCAAAGAACGCGGCGGCCTCCGCCTCCAGCGCCTCATGCTCCGGATGATTGCCGCGCAGAAGCCTCGATCCACCGGCACCGGCCGGCACGCCGCGCTGAACGGCGGATGCAATCGCTGCAGCCAGACGCTCCGATCCGGCCAGCGCCAGATAATCGTTGGAACTGAAATCGGCCCCTGACCGGTCGATCAGGACACGCCGCCTGCCCTTGCGCTCCAGGCCCGCCAGCGTGGTCTCGTAGCGGGTAAGCCCCGAAGACATCATTGCGGCAGGTCCATCGGCTTCAGACCAAGACGGCGAAACAGGGCGGTGTCGTGATCCTCGCCCGGATTGTCCGCCGTCAGCAACGTATCGCCGGAAAAGATCGAATTGGCCCCGGCGAAGAAACAGAGTGCCTGCATCTCGTCGCTCATCTGCGTGCGTCCGGCCGAAAGGCGCACATGCGCGCGCGGCATCAGGATGCGGGCAAGCGCGATGGTCCGGACGAATTCGATCGGATCGACCGGTTCGGCATTGGCAAGCCGCGATCCGGGGATCGGGATCAGCATATTGACCGGCACGCTTTCGGGCGGCTCCGGCAAGTTAGCAAGCGTGACCAGCATCGAGATGCGATCATCCGTGGTTTCGCCCATGCCGAGAATGCCGCCGGCGCAGACCTTCATGCCGGCATCGCGGACATTGGCCAGCGTTTCCAGCCGGTCGGCAAAGGTGCGGGTGGTGATGACCTGCGGATAGAATTCTTCCGACGTATCGATGTTGTGATTGTAATAATCGAGCCCGGCGCCGGCCAACGTTCCGGCCTGCTGCGGCGTCAGCATGCCGAGCGTCATGCAGGTTTCCAGCCCGAGCGCCTTCACGCCTGCCACCATATCCACCAGCGTGTCCATGTCGCGGTCCTTGGGGCTGCGCCAGGCGGCCCCCATGCAATAGCGGCTGGCCCCTTCGGCCTTCGCCTTGCGGGCCTCCGCCAGCACCTTCTCGACCATCATCAACCTGGAGGCCTTCAGCCCTGTGGGCGAGCGCGCCGACTGGCTGCAATAGCCGCAATCCTCGGCACATCCGCCGGTCTTGATCGACAAAAGCCGGCTGATCTGGACCGCATTGGGATCGAAATTTTGCCGGTGAACGGACTGCGCCTGAAAGAGCAGATCGTTGAATGGTAAATTATAGATAATTCTTGCGTCATCGAGGGAAAAACGCGGAGGAACGGCCTCACTTTCGCAGTGAATTCCGGCCTCAACAGTCGTTTCCGCCGTGAAATCGGTCGGATCTTCGTCTCTCAGCATTCAACGCATCCTTCGATAGATTAAAAATAATAATTATCTATAATTTCTCGAAGAGTGGAAAATCGCAAGAGCCTTTTTGATTGCGGGCGGATAAAGTCGCGCATCGCGCACCGTCGAGCGGCCGCAAGCTGGTTCAATCAGCGAGAAAGAAAATTGGAAAAAATCGTCAGCCGACGATCGCAAAGGCGTCGCGCGTGGCGCCAGACGCGTTGCGGACGGGTTTCTGGCCGATCCACTGCACATGACGTTCGAGAACAGGTGCGGCGTTTTCGATATTGCCCTGGCGCAGACATGTCAGGATGGCGCGGTGATCGTGATCGGTGCGCACTTCCCATTCGGACCGCCAGCTGGCGAACAGGAAACGGGCGCTGGCCGCATGCAGATCGCTGATGGCGGCCAACAGGCGCGGCATGCCGCAGGGGGTGAGAATCAGCGTGTGGAAGCGCCGGTTGGCCTCCTCCCAGGAGCGGACATCATGGGAATTGTCGCCGGCAACGGTCGCCTCTTCGGCCTGGTCGAGGATTGCGGCCGTCAGATGTGGGGCCGCATGGCGAAGCGCCAGAACTTCAAGGGCTGCGCGCATCTGCGCCACTTCGCGCACTTCCTTCAGGTCGAAGGAGGCGACACGCACGCCACGGCGCGGCTCGCTGACCGCCAGACCCTGCGCTTCCAGGCGGCGGAAAGCCTCGCGTACGGGCACATGGCTAGTGCCGAACTCCTCGGCAATATGGTCCTGGCGCAGCTTCGTGCCCGGGTCCAACTGTCCGGTCACGATCCTGTCGGCAAGGATGCGGCTGATGCGGCTGGCAATCGTGTCTTCGCTCGCTGAGGTCATGTTTTATAGATAATTTGCCGGGGCGGCGCTGTCGAGGGCGCGATTGTAATCATTGGATATCTTCACAGTGTTGCGGCCGTTCAAGCGGGTCGCGTGGCGGCTACAGCGCCAAACGGCCCTTGACGCTTCGTCCAAAACTGTGCCTAGATTGGCGTATTCACCAGGGGGGTCCCGACAAGGGGCTGAGATTCTGCTGGCATGACAGGTGGCTTTGCCACCCTCAAGCAGCGCAGTGACCCGTTGAACCTGATCCAGTTCATACTGGCGTAGGGACGGTGCAAGCGCTGCTGAGATTCGGATTCCGTTCGCGGATTCGCGTCGGCGTCTTTTCATCATTCCGGCTCTGATGACTGGGTCTCCAACTTTGGAGCCTCAACCATGACTATTGCCGCACAGAACATTACCCCCACAGTCACCACCGGCCCGCTGCCGGCATCGCGCAAGGTGCATATTCCGGGCGAACTCTATCCGGATATCCGCGTTCCCATGCGCGAAATTGCCGTGCACCCGACCTCGGGCGAACCGCCCGTCTCCGTCTACGATCCCTCCGGCCCCTATACGGATCCGGCGCATCTCGTCTCGATCGATGCCGGCCTGCCCCGGCAGCGCCAAACCTGGGTCACCGCACGCGGCGACGTCGAGGCCTATGACGGCCGCCATGTCAAACCGGAGGATAACGGCTTTGCCACCGGCGAGCGGCTGACGCCGGAATTTCCGATCCGCAATCAGCCTCTGCGCGCCAGAAACGGCAAGGCCGTAACCCAGATCGCCTATGCCCGCGCCGGTATCATCACACCGGAAATGGAATATATCGCTATCCGCGAAAATCTCGGCCGCAGGCCGCCGAATGGTGCATTGATCCGCGACGGCGAGAATTTCGGCGCCTGCATTCCCGATCACGTGACGCCGGAATTCGTCCGCCAGGAAATTGCCCGCGGCCGCGCCGTCATTCCCGCCAATATCAACCATCCCGAATCCGAGCCGATGATCATCGGCCGAAACTTTCTGGTGAAGATCAACGCCAATATCGGCAATTCCGCCGTCACCTCGTCGATGGCGGAAGAGGTCGAGAAGATGGTCTGGGCGACGCGCTGGGGTGCGGATACCGTCATGGACCTGTCGACCGGCCGTAACATTCACAATATCCGCGAGTGGATCATCCGCAATTCGCCGGTTCCGATCGGCACCGTGCCGCTCTATCAGGCGCTGGAAAAGGTCAATGGCATCGCCGAGGATCTCAATTGGGAGGTCTATCGCGATACGCTGATCGAGCAGGCCGAACAGGGCGTCGATTATTTCACCATCCATGCCGGCGTGCGGCTCGCCTATATCCCGCTCACCGTCAACCGCGTCACCGGCATCGTCTCGCGCGGCGGCTCGATCATGGCCAAGTGGTGTCTTCATCACCACAAGGAGAGCTTCCTCTACGAGCATTTCGACGAGATCTGCGACATCGCCCGCGCCTATGACGTGACGTTCTCGCTCGGGGACGGGCTGCGGCCCGGCTCGATCGCCGATGCCAATGATGCCGCGCAGTTTGCGGAACTGGAAACGCTGGGCGAACTCACCCAGATCGCCTGGGCGAAGGATTGCCAGGTGATGATCGAAGGCCCCGGCCATGTGCCGATGCACAAGATCAAGGAGAACATGGACAAGCAGCTGGAAGTCTGCGGCGAGGCCCCCTTTTATACGCTCGGGCCGCTGACGACCGATATCGCGCCCGGCTATGACCATATCACCTCGGGCATCGGCGCGGCGATGATCGGCTGGTTCGGCACGGCGATGCTTTGCTATGTCACGCCGAAGGAGCATCTCGGCTTGCCCGATCGCAACGATGTCAAGGTCGGGGTCATCACCTACAAGATCGCCGCCCACGCTGCCGATCTGGCCAAGGGGCACCCGGCCGCCCAGCTGCGCGACGACGCGCTGTCGCGGGCCCGTTTCGAGTTTCGCTGGGAGGACCAGTTCAACCTGTCGCTCGATCCGGAAACCGCCCGTTCCTTCCATGACGAGACCCTGCCGAAGGAAGCCCACAAAGTGGCGCATTTCTGCTCGATGTGCGGGCCGAAATTCTGCTCCATGCGGATTTCCCACGACATCCGCGCCGAGGCGCAGAAGGAGGGGCTGGAGGCAATGGCCGCGAAATTCCAGGCGGGCGGCGCGCTCTACATGCCGCTCGATCCGGATGGAAATATCGTAACGGCCGGAGAGTAACAATGCGCGTGCTGATCAGGGGGGCCGGCGTCGCCGGCCTCACGGTGGCCCATGAACTTGCCATTGCCGGTATCGACGTCACCGTGGCCGAGATTGCAGCCAAACCCGGCGGCGGCGCCTCCTGGTTTGCCGGCGGCATGCTGGCACCCTGGTGCGAGCGCGAAAGCGCGCCGGAAACGGTGGTGACGCTGGGGTGCCGATCGGCAGACTGGTGGGACGCGGCACTGCCCGGCCATGTCGTCCGCAAGGGCACATTGGTCGTTGCGCCACCGCGCGATACGGCGGAACTTACACGCTTTGCGGCCCGCACATCGGAATTCGGCTGGCTGGACGGCGAAGAGATCGAAACGCTGGAGCCGGACCTTGCCGGACGGTTCCGGACGGCGCTTATCTTCAAGCAGGAAGCCCATCTGGATCCGAGACGCGCGATAACAGCGCTCTCCGGCAAACTGGCGGCAATGGGTGTGATCTTCCATTTCGGCACCGCGCCGGATTTTCCCGGCGATGGCTTCGACCACATAATCGATTGCACAGGCGCCAGCGCCATCGGGACATCGGCGGGCCTGCGCGGCGTGCGGGGCGAAATGCTGGTGCTGGAGACACCGGACGTGACGCTGTCACGCCCAGTCCGCCTGCTGCATCCCCGCATTCCGCTCTATATCGTGCCGCGCGGCGATGGCCGCTTCATGGTCGGCGCGACGATGATCGAAAGCGACGACTGCGGACCGGTCAGCGCCCGCTCGCTGATGGAACTGCTCAATGCCGCCTATGCGCTGCACCCGGCTTTTGGCGAGGCGCGTGTCATCGAGACCGGCGCCGGGGTCCGTCCGAGCTATCCCGACAACCTGCCGAGGTTTTCGGCGAAGGACGGCATGATAACGGTCAACGGATTGTACCGGCATGGCTTTCTGCTTGCGCCATCCCTCGCACAGGAGGTTGCGGCGCACATTCTCTCCACCTCGAAAACCAACGCGATCCGGCCGGTCAAGCCGTTCGATCCCGCCGCGATCATCCATCGCCGACACGAAAATCCCATGGGAGCAAGCCGATGAAACTGACGATCAACGGTGAAGACCATCAAACCGACATTTCCGATCTGTCCCAGCTTCTGACGTCGCTGGACTACGAGGGCGACTGGCTGGCAACGGCCGTCAATGGCGAACTGGTGCACCGCGACGAGCGGACAGGGTTCGTGCTCAGCGACCGCGACCGCGTCGAGATCCTGTCGCCGATGCAGGGAGGCTGATATGCTTGAGCTCTACGGGACCACCGTATCCTCCCGCCTGCTGCTCGGCACGGCGCGCTATCCCTCGCCCGCTATTCTGGCCGAGGCCGTCCGCGCCTCGAAAACCGATATTGTCACCGTCTCGTTGCGCCGGGAAAGCGCAGGCAGCCGCACCGGCGGCGCCTTTTTCGAGCTGATCCTGGCACTTGGCGTCCGGGTCCTGCCCAACACCGCTGGCTGCCACACGGTTTCCGAAGCGGTGCTGACTGCGAAAATGGCGCGCGACGTCTTTGCCACCGACTGGATCAAACTCGAGGTGATCGGTCATCACGACACGCTACAGCCCGATGTCTTTGCGCTGGTGGAGGCGGCGCGCATTTTGAGCGGCGACGGTTTCAAGGTTTTTCCCTATACGACAGATGATCTTGTGGTGGCGGAGCGATTGCTGGAGGCGGGCTGCCAGGTACTGATGCCGTGGTGCGCGCCGATCGGCTCGGCCATGGGGCCGGTCAATCTGCCGGCGCTGCGCAGCCTGCGGGCAAGCTTTCCCGATGTGCCTCTCATCGTCGATGCCGGTATCGGCCGCCCCTCGCATGCCGCCACCGTGATGGAACTCGGTTTCGACGCCGTTCTGCTCAACACAGCCGTCGCCGGTGCGGCAGACCCCGTCGCCATGGCTGCGGCTTTCACCGGCGCGATCGATGCGGGGCGCTCGGCCTTTCACGCCGGAATGCTGGAGCCACGCGACATGGCGGTTCCATCCACCCCGGTCATCGGCAAGGCGGTGTTTTCATGAAGCTCGACCCGTTCTACCTGATCGTCGACAGCGCCGTATGGATCGAGCGCCTCGTGCCGCTCGGCGTCAAGCTGGTGCAGTTGCGGATGAAGGACTGCGGCGATGCGGACTTGCGCGATGCCATTCGCCGCGCGAAAACGGTCTGCGCGGCGCATGATTGCCAGCTGATCGTCAACGATTTTTGGCGCGTGGCGATCGAGGAGGGGTGTGATTTCGTCCATCTCGGCCAGGAGGATCTGGCAGAGGCCGACATAGCCGCCATCCGGGCCGCCGGGCTGAAGCTCGGGCTTTCGACGCATGACGAGGCGGAACTGGAGACGGCATTGAAGGCCGAGCCGGATTACGTGGCGCTCGGGCCGGTCTGGCCAACCATCCTGAAGACAATGAAATGGGCGCCGCAGGGGCTGGAAAAGCTGCGCGACTGGAAGACGCGGATCGGATCGCTGCCGCTGGTGGCTATCGGCGGCCTCAATATCGAGCGGATCGGCAGCGTCTTTGCCCATGGCGCCGACAGTGCCGCTGTTGTCACCGACATCATCCTCAATGCCGATCCGGACACCCGCGTGCGGGAATGGATAGAGCATACCCGGCGCTTTCGATGAGCAGACCGAGATGACCGCCATGCCGCACGTGCTTGTCGTTGCAGGCTCCGATTCCTCAGGCGGCGCCGGGATCGTGCGCGATATCGAGACGCTGGCTGCTTTCGGCGTCAAGGCCTCGGTGGCAATCACCGCCATCACCGTGCAGACCCATCATGGCGTCGAGCATGCCGATCCCGTGGCTCCGGAGCGCGTGGCGCAACAGATGCGCGCGGCGCTGTCGGCCAATCCAATTGCCGCAATCAAGATCGGCATGCTGGCGACATCGGCGACGATTTGTGCCGTTGCCCGGGTGCTTGCCGATCATCCCGGTATCGCCGTGGTGCTCGATCCCGTTCTCGTCTCCACTTCCGGCCGCGCTCTGCTGGATCCGGACGCGACGGAAGCTCTGCCCGGTCTGTTTTCGGCGTGCACGCTCGTCACCCCCAATCTGCCGGAGCTTTCGGTGCTGGTCGCCATGCCGGGCAACACATCCGATCAGGCAAGATACCTTTTGGCGGCGGGAGCCGAGGCGGTTCTGGTCAAGGGCGGGCACGCTGACGGCCGGCAGGCGATCGATATCCTCTTCCGGGCCGGACATGAGGAGCAACCCTTTGCCTCCCCGCGCCTGGCGGCGGCGATACGCGGCACCGGCTGCATGCTGGCCAGCGCGATCTCAGCGCGCCTTGCCCATGGCGACGCGCTTCCAGCCGCCATCGCGATCGCGAAGGCCTTTGTGCACCGCAAGCTCCGCGAAACGTGAACAGCCATCTCCCTGCCAATTTGCGATAATGGCCGGCAACAGATGATCTGAACTGCCTCGCTCCATGCTGCTCTGCTAATCTTTCTTAGGGGGAGCGCGTCGGACGCGCTATATTTCGCAGGTGAAGACCGTGGTGGAGAGATTCGCGCCAATGCCGCATGACATGAACGGGAAGAGCAAGCAGCCCTTAGAGACAGACGACGAGCAGCCCTTCTTCGACCAGCTCCGCATGATGCAACGGGCTTTTGTCGCCTCGCCTGTCCGCAAGACCATCATCTGGCTTTCAATCGGGATCATCACCGTCATCCTGGCGACCGCCTTCGGGCAGATCCTACTGAACCGATGGTACAAACCCTTCTACGACACGCTGGAGCGGCGCGATCTCTCGGCATTCCTGCGGCAATTCATCACGTTCGGCCAGATCGCCGGAACGCTTCTGGTTCTCAACGTGCTGCAAACCTGGCTCAACCAATGGATCCGGATCAAACTGCGGGAAGGCCTGACCCTCGATCTGATCGGCGAATGGATGAAGCCGGCACGCGCCTTTCGCCTTGCCAATGCCGGTTCCATCGGCATCAATCCCGACCAGCGCGTGCATGAGGACGCACGCCATCTCGCCGATCTGACGGCGGGCCTCACCATCGGCCTGTTCCAGTCGGGCATTCTGCTCGCCAGTTTCGTCGGCGTTTTGTGGTCGCTCTCGGCCGGCTTCATCTTTCACGTCGGTGGCTACGATCTCAACATTCCCGGCTATATGGTTTGGGCCGCCTTCCTTTACGCCGGGACTGCGGCGGCCGTCAGCTGGTTCGTTGGCCGCCCGCTCGTCAAGATCAATGGCGACCATTATGCGCGGGAAGCCGCCCTGCGCTTCTCGCTGATGCGGGTCAATGAGCATATCGAGGCGGTGTCTTTGTCTTCCGGAGAAGGCAATGAAAAGCGACGACTCCAGCGCGATCTCGCCTCGGTTCTGGAAATCAGCAACAGGCTGATGATGGCGCTGACGCGGCTGACATGGGTCACCTCCGGCTATGGGTGGCTGACGGTCGTTGCCCCCATCGTCATTGCAGCCCCGGTCTATTTCAACGGCGATCTGAGCTTTGGCGGCCTGATGATGGCGGTTGGTGCCTTCAACCAGGTGAACACGTCCCTGCGCTGGTTCGTCGATAATATTGACGGCATCGCCGACTGGCGCGCGACGCTGCTTCGCGTCGCCGCCTTCCGGTCCGCGATCCTGATGACCGACGAGCGCCACGAAAACGATAAGCGCATCGATTTTGCCAAGGCCGACGGCGATCGCCTGACCATCGACCGGCTGGAAATCGCCCTGCCGTCCGGCTGCATCAAGCTTGCCGAGCAGCATGTGGAAATCCGGCCGGGCGACTGGGTTCTGGTGACCAGCGAATCGGATGTGGAAAAGGCGCCCTTCTTCCGCTCCCTGGCCGGTCTCTGGCCCTGGGGACAGGGGCGCATTGCGCTGCCCGACGGCGCGGACATCGCCTTTGTGCCGCGAACGCCCTATTTCCCGCCGGGAACGCTGGAAGAAGTGCTCAGCTATCCCGAAAATCCCGGCAGTTTCAGCAAAAGCGATTTGGTCTCGGTTTTGTCGAGGGTGGGGCTGAGCAAGCTGCAAAACAGCTTCGATCAGGATATGCGGACGAAATTGAAGCTGAACGAGGTCGAAATCAGGCTGCTCGCCATTGCGCGGCTGGGGTTGCACAAACCGCGTTGGGTGATCATCGACGAAACGCTCGATACGCTTGACCGCGACGCCTACCAGCAGGTGCTGACCTTCATGGAACAGGCCTTAAGCCATGCGGCCGTGGTGAATATCGGCAGGGTCGCGTCCGGCAACCGCTATTTTACACGCGTGCTGCAGCTGCAAAGCAGCCCGGCGGGAAAAACCATCCGCCTGCTCAGGCCGAAAAGCCTGCGCACGGACAATCCCGAACCGGCAGAATAAGAAAAGAGATAAAAGGGTTGCTGCCTCTCCCCTCCGCAGACACGCGAAGGGGAGAAGCCAAGCTGTTTAGTTGACAGCTGTCAGCGTTACCGAGGTGCCACCGGCAGCCAGATTGAGGCCGAGCTGGCCGGTTACGCTGATCGTCTGCAAGTGGATCGAGCCCGAGGTGCCGCCGACGAGCACGTTGGCACCGACGCCCGCACCGACCGTGGCTTCAACGCTGGCGCCCTGATAGAGACCGCTGAGCGAGCCCTGATGGTAGCCGGCTGTCGGCGCAAGCACTGCCCAAACCAGCTTGCTGCGCGTGGTGAAGCCGAGATCGACGCCCATCTTGCGGATTGCGCCGCTGTAGTGATCCGTCCGTTCCCGGCCGACCGAGGAATGGAACGTGCAATCAATTTCCTTGGCCGAGCCCAGAACGTAGCCGGCACCGCCGCCGACTTCGCATTCGAGGTAGCCGATTTTCACGCCGCCGCGCACATCGCTCTCTTCATAGCTGGGAGCCGGCGCACCATTGGCCAGATCGGCAGCCTGAGCGGCAAACGTGCCGGTCAGAGCCAGGGTCGCGGTGGTCAGCGCCAAAGCAAGGGTTCTCTTCATCATTTTTCCTTCTCAAACCGGGGCCGTCATAATGCACGCGGCCATTCAGTCGATAGATTCACAACAGTCACCGAATGCTGCAGCGATCCCAACCCGGTATAATGAACGCAAGACGGGCCGGATCGTTGCAAATGACGGACACTGCATCTGTTCACTTCTTATTAGGACATTTCGAAGGCAGCCCTTATCGCGTGGCCGATGCCTCTTCGACATAGAATCCAGCCGTCACCAAAATCACACAGAAGGGCGAGGGTTCACCTGAGGGCGGGCGGGCTGGGCCGCGCAATTGACAGCACGATTATCTAACCGGCGCGAAGCTTGTCGAGCCGTCTCAATTCATTGACATCATGCTGAAGCACCAGCGCCTGGAGCACGGGATGATCCCAGATGGTTTTGCCCTGCGGGGCCTGCAGCGGCTCCAGATCGAGTGGAAAGGCGTTGATGAGTTTCTCAGCATCGAAGGCTTTTTCCACCCAGGCGCGGTCGATCGCGGCCATCAGGTCTTCCCAGTTCGTCGGCTCCCGGTGGGCCTGCGTATATACCGGCAATTTTGAAAGACCGAGCCCCCGGTAGAGATCGATCACGCGCGTATCCAGATCGCAGCCTTCGCCGAGATCGCGGCTATGCAGTCCGTTTTGCGGCCCATGTACCGGGAAATGCAGGCACGGGATGCCATAGCTTTCGGCAAAGACCATGCCATGCAGGCTTGTCGAGACGATCCGCTCGCAGGCAAGGATCTCGTCGATCTTGCCCTTGATGGGGTCCATTCCGATCGGCGTTACGGTGTTGATGAGATGGATATCGCCGCGCAGGTGCTCGGGAATACCGTAGCGCAAAAGCTCCGGCCGGATATGAGGCTCCGGATCGCGGTCGGAAAGCTCCGAGAGATGGACGATGACGCCGAGCTTCCATTTCTTCACGGGCGCCGGGTTGTAAAAACGCGGAAGCAGCCAGACGGGATCGCCATAGACCCCGACCGATCCTCCCGGCCGCCCCGTCAGAAGCTGTTCCGAATAGGGGCCTCGCGTTGCTGCAACGTGAAAGCCTTTCTCGCCGGCAACGCTGAAGAGGCGGCGATCCTCGACTGGAGCGCTCGGATTTTCCCACAGCGACGCGCCTGTCCCCCAAAACCAGACCTCGCCACCGGCAAAGCCATGGCCGATCGTGCCGACGCAGGCCATGCGCAGCGATTGCGATTGGGATGGAATACGCTCGATATCGCGCCCCGACAGAAGCGCCACCATGACAGCACTCAGCGCATCGCCCACATTCAGATAATCCATCGTGGACGTGGACCCGGCCCAGGACAAGGGAACCTTGCCATGACGGCGGGCATAGCGCGCCAGAGGATTGGACTTCTTGCCGGATGCACGATCCATCAGCGCATTAAAAATCGATCTCACCGGAAAGTCCTTTGCACAATGATCCGCAACTGCCAGCCAATATACAAAAGCGGGACGCCTGAACAGTTCATTCGCACATACGCATAAACGTCGGACGAGCTGACCCTCTTGCGGAAAATCCTGATGATTTGAGCGGGAGGAAATGGTGCTGCTAGAGAGATTTGAACTCTCGGCCTCTCCCTTACCAAGGGAGTGCTCTACCCCTGAGCTATAGCAGCATCGTGCGGTCGGATCAGTGTTTGTCCGGCGCGAGCGAGGGCCTATTGCCATAGCTTGTTGCGGAGCGCAAGCCGCAAAGCGAAGTTTTCATGGGATGACACGGCCGAAAACCGTGGCACCCTTCCGGAGCGCTTGGTTTTGCGGTATTTGAGCGGTCATGCAAGATAACAACGATCAGACACGCAAGGGCGCTGCGGCAAATGCTGGCTCTCGCCAGCATGAACAGGGCCCACACGAACAGGGAAAGCCGGAGCCTGCTAGGCTGGAGCCGGGCAAGCTCGAACCTGGGCACGAAGCGGAGCGGCAGGCGGAGGCGCGGCGCGAGCGGGCGGCCAAGACCCTGCGCGATAATCTCATGCGCCGAAAGCAGCAGGGACGGGCGCGCCGCGCCGGGGCGGCGGATGAAACATCCGGCCTGCCTGCCGCAAAAACGGACGAATCTGCGGACTAGACTGCGCCAACACCATCGAGCGGATCCGGGGTCGGGTCGCGATGGTCAGCCATGTCCTTCCCGCAACCCCGATGCGTCATCCAACCCGATGAACCATCACCACGAAGACCAGTCATGACGGGTATTACCGCTGCCTCCCTTAGGATGCGCTTTAATATCAGCTCAATTTGCTTCTCATTTCACGGGGCTTCCTTTATGGAGGCGCCAATCTCTTTATGTTCGGACTATCAGGAAAGGCGGGCAGCGCCCCGTAAGGTACCCTATGGATCGCATCAGAATCACCGGCGGCAACGAGCTGCGCGGCATCATCCCGATTTCCGGCGCCAAGAATGCAGCGCTTCCGCTGATGATCGCCTCGCTTTTGACCGATGACACGCTGACGCTCGAAAACGTGCCGCATCTGGCCGATGTCGAGCAGCTGATCCGCATCCTGGGCAATCATGGCGCCGACATTTCCGTTAATGGCCGCCGCGAGCGCCAGGGCGAAGGCTATTCCCGCACCATTCATTTTACCTCGCGCAATATTGTCGATACGACCGCCCCTTACGAGCTCGTCTCCAAGATGCGCGCCAGCTTCTGGGTCATCGGCCCGCTTCTTGCCCGCGAAGGCAAGGCCCGCGTCTCGCTTCCGGGCGGCTGCGCCATCGGCACGCGGCCAGTCGATCTGTTCATCGAGGGCCTGACGGCGCTCGGCGCCAACATCGAAATCGATAGCGGCTATATCAATGCCACGGCGCCGAAGGGCGGCCTCGTCGGCGCGCGCTACGTCTTCCCGAAGGTTTCGGTCGGCGCCACCCATGTGATGATGATGGCGGCAACGCTGGCCAATGGTACGACGGTGATCGGCAATGCCGCACGCGAGCCGGAAGTGGTCGATCTCGCCAATTGCCTGAACGCCATGGGCGCCAAGGTCACCGGTGCCGGCACCTCGACGATCACCATCGAGGGCGTCACCTCGCTGTCGGGTGCGCGCCACCGCGTTCTGCCCGACCGGATCGAGACCGGCACCTATGCCATGGCCGTTGCCATGACCGGCGGCGACGTCGTGCTCGAAGGCACCAATGCCAAGCTGCTCGACACAGCAATCGAAGCCATCCGCCGTGCAGGCGCTGAGATCACCGAAACCGAGAGCGGCCTTCGGGTCGTGCGCAATGGCGGCGGCATCAAGCCGGTGGATGTGGTGACCGACCCCTTCCCCGGCTTCCCGACCGACCTGCAGGCACAGTTCATGGGCCTGATGACAAAGGCAGGCGGCACCTCGCATATTACCGAGACGATCTTTGAAAACCGCTTCATGCACGTCCAGGAACTGGCTCGTCTTGGCGCCAAGATCACGCTGTCTGGGCAGACGGCGAAGATCGAGGGCGTCGATCGCCTGAAGGGCGCGCCTGTGATGGCAACGGACCTGCGCGCTTCCGTATCGCTGGTGATTGCGGGCCTTGCGGCCGAAGGCGAAACCATGGTGTCGCGCGTCTATCATCTCGATCGCGGTTTCGAGCGGCTTGAAGAAAAGCTCAACAATTGCGGCGCCCAGGTGGAGCGCGTCAGCGACTGATGCCAATCAGCGCATCCGCGCATGCTGTTGCGGATTCGATGCCGGCGTCCTATGTCCTGTGTCATGATGATGGCAGCTTGCGCTGCGCAGGCAAGGGATGAATGGCATGGATGTTTTGAAGCTGATGGCGCTGGATCAGGAAGACCTGGAGATCGTATCCGCTCATGTGCAGGATGCGGTCTTCAAGGTTTCCGGGCTGGATTACGCGCCGCGCTCCAAGCAGCTGTCGCTGGTGATCAACCGCTTCGTCTGGGAAACTGCGGAGGGCCGCGGCAAGTCGTTCGAGCGCCGCCGCAGCCTTCTCGCCTTCAAGCGGGTGACCGCCGTCCGCTCCATCGGCTTCGACCGCAAGGACGATGACAAGGTCCTGTCGCTGCTTGCCGTCCAGTTCGAGCAGAATGGCGAAGGGCCGGATGGGACCGTCGAGTTCATCCTGTCGGGCGAAGCCTCGATCATGCTCGATGTGGAATGTATCGAGGTTCAGCTTGCAGATACCGGCGGCGCATGGGAAACCGGTTTCAAGCCGCGCCATCCAGCCGGCGCCTGATATCCTGACCCCTCGCGGCCTCAACAGGCCGAGCATCGTTGCCGACCATCCATAAGGACGTTTTCATTGGCTATCCGTCTCGACTATCTGAACCCCGGCTTTGAAGCCGAGTTTGCAGCCTTTCTGACGACCAAGCGGGAAGTGTCCGAGGACGTCAATACCGTCGTCAAGGCGATCATCGATGATGTGCGCCTGCGCGGCGATGCGGCACTTGCCGATTATACCCGAAAGTTCGACGGCCTTGATTTTTCCGTGACCGGCATGGCCGTGACGGCAGACGAGATCGACGCGGCCATCAACGCCGTGCCATCCGAAGTGCTGGGCGCGCTGAAAGTCGCTGCCGTGCGCATCGAGGCGCATCACGCCCGCCAGCGGCCGAAGGACGATATCTACGAGGACTCGATGGGGGTCGGTCTCGGATCGCGCTGGACGGCGATCGATGCCGTCGGCCTCTATGTGCCTGGAGGCACGGCGAGCTATCCGAGCTCGGTTTTGATGAATGCGCTTCCGGCCAAGGTTGCCGGTGTCGAGCGCATCGTCATGGTGGTTCCTGCCAATGGCGGCGTGATCAATCCGGCGGTTCTCGCGGCCGCGCGCATGGCCGGCGTCGAGGAAATCTACCGCATCGGCGGCGCCCAGGCGATCGCAGCCCTTGCCTATGGCACCGCCTCGATCGCGCCGGTCGCCAAGATCATGGGTCCCGGCAATGCCTATGTCGCTGCGGCCAAGCGCCAGGTGTTCGGCACCGTCGGCATCGACATGATCGCCGGACCTTCGGAAGTGCTCGTCATTGCCGACAGCGACAACAATCCGGACTGGATCGCCGCCGATCTTTTGGCGCAGGCCGAGCATGATGTCGGCGCGCAATCGATCCTGATTACCGACGACACGCTGTTTGCGGCTGAGGTCGAGGCGGCGGTGGAGCGGCAGCTGCGCACCCTGCCCCGGGCAGAAACGGCGAGCGCCAGCTGGCGCGATTTTGGCGCCATCATCCTGGTGCCCGATTTCGACGTAGCCGTACCGCTGGCCAACCGGATTGCGGCCGAGCATCTCGAGCTTGCCCTTGCCGATGCGGATGCGCTGATCCCGAAGATCCGCAATGCCGGCGCCATCTTCGTCGGGCGCCACACGCCGGAAGTCATCGGCGATTATGTCGGCGGCTCCAACCATGTGCTGCCGACGGCGCGGTCTGCCCGGTTTTCCTCCGGTCTCGGCGTGCTTGATTACATGAAGCGCACCTCGATCCTGCGGCTTGGCGCCGACCAACTGCGCGATCTTGGACCCGCAGCCATTGCCCTTGCCCGCTCGGAAGGACTGGAAGCGCATGCGCGCTCGGTCGCCATCAGGCTCAATCTCGGGGGCGAGGGATGACATCCAGCCACCGTCTCTGCGATGTCGTGCTGGATGAGACCATCGGCCGTTCGACGCCCGATGTCGAGCATGAGCGGGCGGTTGCGATCTTCGATCTGATCGAGGAGAATGTCTTCGAGCCGGCCGGCCATGCCGGCGGCCCCTACCGGCTCAAGCTGTCGCTGGTGGATTCCAAGCTGGTCTTTGCGATCACCACCGAAACCGACGCCGGGGTTGCCACCCATATCCTGTCGCTGACGCCGTTCCGTCGGATCGTGAAGGATTATTTCATGATCTGCGAAAGCTATTACGAGGCCATCCGGTCCTCGACGCCCAGCCAGATCGAAGCCATCGACATGGGCCGGCGCGGCATCCACAACGAGGGCTCGCAGACCCTGATGGACCGGCTGTCGGGCAAGATCAAACTCGATTTCGATACGGCGCGGCGTCTGTTCACGCTGGTCTGTGTGCTCTACTGGCGGGGATGAGCGTGACGGTCGCTGCTTCCCCCAACGAGCCGCAGCGCAGCGCGAAATCGCCGGGATCGGTGCTGTTCATGTGCGGGATGAACGCGATCCGTTCGCCAATGGCCGAGGTGCTGGCAAAAGCCATGCTGCCACCGGGCACCTATATTGCCTCGGCCGGCGTGCGGCCGGGAGAGCGCGATCCCTTCGTCGATGTGGTTCTGGAGGAGATCGGACTGACGGCCGGACGCCACCAGCCGCATACGCTGGACGAGCTGGAAGACGACTATTTCGACCTGATCGTGACGCTGGCGCCTGAAGCGCATCATGCGGCACTGGAGCTGACGCGATCGATGGCGATCGATGTGGTTTACTGGCCGACACCGGACCCGACAGTTGCGACCGGCACGCGTGAACAGATCGTTTCGGCCTATCGCGAGGTTCGAAATCACATTGCAACCCTTCTCAAGCATCGTTTGCTTGGACAAATGCCGGATAAGATGGCATAGGGCGCTGACAAAACCGGAAAATGTGGCAAAACCGGAAAATGAAGTCGCTGCTGTTCACAAAACCGCGGCGATTGTGTAGTTTCCGCCAAATTTTTAAAAGGCGCGGCACGCGCCTCTATCGAAGCACAGAAAGAAATATCCTACATGGCGAAAGAAGAAGTCCTCGAATTCCCGGGCGTCGTTACCGAATTGCTTCCCAATGCAACGTTTCGCGTCCAGCTCGAAAACCAGCATGAAATCATTGCCCATACGGCCGGCCGCATGCGCAAGAACCGCATCCGGGTTCTGGCCGGCGACAAGGTGCTTGTCGAAATGACGCCTTACGACCTGACCAAGGGCCGTATCACCTATCGCTTCAAGTAAGCGCGGCGCGGCCTGGCCGCAAACTCGAGATCGATGGCCCTGTTGCGATGGCATTGACACATAAGCTGATCCTGGCCTCCGGCTCGCCGCGGCGTGTCGAACTGCTCGCGCAGGCGGGCATCGAGCCCGCGCGCCTCATGCCGATGGATCTCGACGAGACGCCCAAGCGCACCGAACATCCGCGTTCGCTCGCCTGGCGGCTGTCTGCCGAAAAGGCAAGGGCGGCGCTGTCAGCCATCAAGGGCGAACCGGGCTGGGAGGGAAGCTATATCCTTGCCGCCGATACCGTCGTCTCCGTTGGCCGCCGCATCCTGCCAAAGCCGGAACTGGTCAGCGAAGCCTCGAGCGCGCTGCATCTTCTTTCCGGCCGCAGCCACCGCGTCTATACCGGCGTCTGCCTGATCACGCCGGACAAGACCGTGCGCCAGAAGGTCATCGACACCAAGGTCCGTTTCAAGCGTCTTTCCAGCCACGATATCGACAGCTATCTGGCCTCGGGACAATGGCGCGGCAAGGCAGGCGCCTATGGCATCCAGGGCATTGCAGGCAGCTTCGTCGTCAAACTGGTGGGCTCCTACACCAATGTCGTCGGCTTGCCGCTCTACGAGACCGTGAGCCTGCTTTCCGGCGAAGGCTATGACGTGCATGACAGCTGGATGAAGGGCTGACAGCCATGAGCTCAGACGAAACCAAGGGTGCCTCCAACGTGGCGCCGCTGCGCAAGACCGTGCCGTGCCCGGAGTGCAAACGCCCCTCGCACCGCGAACATTATCCCTTCTGTTCGGACCGCTGCCGCAATGTCGATCTCAACAGATGGCTGACCGGTTCCTACGCCATTCCCGTAGCCGACGACGAGGCAAAAGCCGACGGCGAGGAATGACCGCACCCTGATTTTCGCGGGATATCCGTTGTTTTTCAGGCATTTGCACCAAATGACATTTTCCTGTCGAAAAAACGTCATTTGGTGCTGGACACCGCCGAACAAGATGTTATAACCCCGCTCGCTTCCGGGGCGCAACCAACGCCCCACGGTTCTTCAAAACGAACCATTGCCCGCAAGGCAAGGATGCCCGGATAGCTCAGTTGGTAGAGCAGCGGATTGAAAATCCGCGTGTCGGTGGTTCAAATCCGCCTCCGGGCACCATTTTTAGTTCTTCCTTCTTCCGCGTTTTTGATTTCCAGTAGCTTGACCGACTTATTTGATTTGCAGATTTGTTCTCTGGTTTGGCAGGTTTCATATGTTCGATTTGGCTTCGAAGAAGCTCGGCGATGCGGCTCTCTGCCGAATGCCGGCGATGCGCATTTCACCGACAATATAGCCCGCCCGTGATGCGTTTTTGATATGGGCCGACGGCCCGTTGAAATGAGGATGTGTTTCGGTTTGATTGGAGAGCTGACCGCAAATGGACGCCATCTTGAGAGCGCCGCACCTGCCCCCAGGCGTCCTATATTTTAGCGATTTTCTGTCCTGCGCAGAAGAGGAAACGATTAGGTTTCGGCTCGACGCTGGCGAATGGAGCAATATTCTGAAACGCCGCGTCCAGCATTTCGGATATCTTTATGACTACAAGGCGCGCGCAGTGGCCGCAGACGCTTATCTCGGCCAATTGCCGGAATGGCTTCAAACATTGGCCAAGCGCTTGGTGGCGAGCGGATATTGCGCCGATCAACCGGACCAGGTGATCGCGAATGAGTATCTTCCCGGCCAAGGCATCAGCGCGCATGTCGATTGCGTACCGTGTTTCAGCGACACGATCATTTCGATCAGCCTGTTGTCGCAATGTGAAATGGTGTTCCGGGAGCGGTCGAGCTCCAGGTCGCTCCCTGTGCTGCTCCAGCCACGCTCAGGAATAGCGCTGACAAGGACAGGCCGCTATGACTGGACACACGAAATTCCAGCGCGGAAGTCGGATATCGTGCTCGGAGCAAAAGTCGAACGCGGCAGGCGGATCTCCCTCACGTTCCGGAAAATCGTTCACGACGCCGGGTAATTTGTTCGGGGCCGCCAACACTCTCTTCGGCCACCAATTCTTGAGCACAATCACCGCAGTGCACCTTGAAGGCTGCACCTTGACTTGTTGCGAAAAATAGAACATATAGTGAACAAATGAATTGGGATCCATTTGGCAGACGGTCAAACCGTCTCCAGGGCTGCTCCATCGGATAACCGTCGAGAGGTATGATATGAGCCATGTTGACGAGATTACGGCACGCACGCAGGCGGTTCTGGCGCGATCGAGGGCGTTCAGGGAGCGGTCTAAGGCGATGCGGGAAGAGCACAAGGCTTTGATCGAGCGTGCCTCGATCAAGTCGGGGCAATTGCATTTCGTGTTCCCGGTTTCGAACACGGACAGGCCAAAGCATTAGATAAGGTTGAGGGCTGTAACGGCCCTCAAAGGAAGGGAACTGCCGGGCGACGGGTCCACCCACGGATCAGATCGGCAAGGTGCTAGAGCTTGAATGCAGGAACGATCGCGGTACATGCTTTCCATCCGGGCACTTGTTTTCGGTAAGTGCTCTTGTGGAGTAGGTCCGATGAAATCTTTCGTTTTACTCGGTATAGCGGCGCTGATGCTGGCTTCATGCACGACACCGGATGTCGAGCCGATCCCTGGTAGCATTACCTATGGCGGCCAGCCACGCACCAAGCTGACGAAGGCGCCCATTGGCAGCGTCGTGCACAATTCCTTCCGGGTCCTGGGCGGTGTTGCCGACGAGACTTATATGCTGCAACCGGACCGATCGCTGAAGCTGGTCCGGCGCGATGTTCGCAGTGAGAATCTCTATACGGACTAAATTTTCTTATGCCGCAAAAGCAACTTTTTGCGAACGGGCACCAGATGCGCGTCAATGCTCTGATGCAGCGTCGTGACATGACTGGCCCAGCCTCTCCGGCGATGTCGAAAGACATGCCAGAACCGACTTTTAGTGTCATCCACCGGCGTGCGGAAAGAGCGAGTTATCGTAGCCTTGAAACTGTCAGTCGTGGCCATCTCAGTTATCCACAGCGCCGCTGCACGATTGCAACAGTCGCTGAATTGCGTGCTAAAAAATACAATCATTGCGTTATAATTTACCATAATTTATACTAAAAGCTGCGCAGTGCGCCTTTCCGGCAACAGGTCGCTCACAACGGTTACGTGTTGAATTGATAATTGTCTTGGAGTGGGCGAGACCGTGTGTATGTTCCCGCGAGAGGGGTTGAAACCTCGTGACCATAATTTAAAAAAGATGCTAATATAGATCACAGCAAAGACAACGATCCGGCCACCTGCGAACCTGATGAAGAAGTTCCAATTGCTTTTTCGCGTATCAAGTGCAATCAGCAAGGCAACTTACAGCCAGCTAAAACGTTCGAGACAATATGACAGTTGAAATCATAGGGCGCGCATGTCTCGCCCCTGGAGCGAATTCGCCGCAGGCGTTGTTTCGGGTTTTGCGGCAGGGCATATGCACGGTCACGCGCATTCCGTCCGACCGCTGGGATCTTGCGCGCTTCTGGCACCCTGTTTCCGGCAATCCGGGCAAGACCTATTCCTTTGCGGCCGGTGTTCTCGACAGCATCTATGCTTTCGATCCGGCAGCCTTCGGCATGTCGCAGCGCGAAGCCATGCATATGGACCCGCAGCAGCGGGTTTTGCTGCAATTGGCCTGGCGCGCGCTGGAAGACGCCAATATTTCCATTCCTTCGCTGCATGGCGAAAATGTCGGCGTCTATATCGGGGCGTCCAGCCTTGACCATGCCAATCTGACGGTCGAGGACCCGGCGGCGGCCGGTCCTTATTTTATGACCGGCAATACGCTTTCGATTGTTTCCAACCGTATTTCCCACATTTTTGGTCTCAGCGGCCCGAGCATGACGGTTGATACTGCCTGTTCGTCGTCGCTGGTTGCGCTCGATCAGGCGATGCGGGCGTTGAATGCCGGCGAAATCGATACGGCGATCGTCGGCGGCGTCAATGTTCTTGCCCACCCGCTGCCGTTTGTCGGCTTTGCGCAGGCGCGCATGCTGTCGCCGGAAGGGCTCTGCCGCGCCTATGATAATGACGGTGCAGGCTATGTGCGCGCCGAGGGCGGCGTCGTGTTCGTTCTGCGTCGTTCCGATCGGGCCCGGCAGGAAAAGGACCGCAGCTACGCCAAGATCGTTGCCACCGGCGTCAACTCGGCCGGGCGCACCAACGGCATTTCCCTGCCGTCGCGCGAAGCGCAGGCCAATCTGTTGCGTTCGATCTATGAGGGCAACAATATCGATTCCAACCAGGTTGCCTTCGTCGAAGGGCATGGAACAGGGACCAAGGTCGGCGACCCCTCCGAAGTCTGGTCGATCGGCACGGTGATCGGCGCCAACCGGCGCGCGCCCGTTCCCATCGGCTCGATCAAATCGAATATTGGCCATACGGAGCCGGCATCCGGCCTGTTCGGCATGCTCAAGGCCGTGATGGCGCTTGAAAACAATTATCTGCCTGCATCGCTGCATTTCGAGACGCCGAACGAGAATATCGATTTCGACGGGCTGAACGTGCGCGTCACTGCCAACCCGATCGAACTTCTGCGCGGCAAGCGCGCGCGCCTCGCCGGTATCAACTCCTTCGGCTTCGGTGGCGCCAACGCCCATGTGGTCATCAGCGATCCCGATCCCGTCCAAGACGAACGCAGCCGCAATCATGCGACCGGCCATGTTTTCATGGCCAGTGCCCATACCGCCCACAGCCTCGACGAATTGCTGAAGTCGTACAAATCGACATTTGCCAAGACCTCCAAGGACGAAGCGCGGGCCGTTATTGCCGCGTCCGGAGCCAACCGCACGCAGATGCGCCACCGCTTTGCGGCGCGCAGCGACCACCCCGAAGACATTATTCGCGCCATTGCCAGCCATCTGGAAAAGCCGGCGTCGGATATCGGCGAAACTGGCGAAGTGGTGACGAAGGATGCGAAAGTCGCCTTCGTGTTTTCCGGAAACGGTTCGCAATGGGCCGGCATGGGGGTGGAGGCCTTCCGCGAAAACCTGCATTTCCGTCAGTGTTTCACCTCCGTGAGCGCGCTGTTCAAGTTCCACTCGGACATCGTGCTCACCGACCTCTTGACCGACCCAGACCTCGACAAGAAGCTTTCCGACACGAAATTTGCCCAGCCGCTCCTGTTTGCGGTCCAGGCGGCCCTGTCGGATTCCTTGGTTGCCATGGGCATCAAGCCGACGGCTGTCTTTGGCCATTCCGTCGGCGAAATCGCTGCAGCCTATGCGGCCGGCGCGCTGTCGCTGGTCGATGCGGTGTCGATCGTTGCCAAGCGCTCGCTGCACCAGGATCTGCTGGCTGGCCAGGGCACCATGGCCGCCGCCATGCTGGGCGAAGAGGCTGCCAACGCGTTTGCCAAGGCGCGCGGCCTCGACCAGATTTGTGTCGCTGCCATCAACGCGCATAATTCCGTGACGATGTCCGGCCCGGCGCATGAGGTCTCAGCGTTTCGCGACGCCGCCCGCAAGGCGAAAATCCCGGTCCAGATTCTCGATATCAACTACCCGTTCCATCACCCGATCATCGATCGCGCCAAGAAGGCTTTCCTCGCCGATATCCCGGATATTGCGCCGCGCAAGTCGGAGCTTGCTTACCTGTCCACCGTCACCGGCGAGCGCATGGACGGCACGCAGCTTGATCCGGATTACTGGTGGAAGAACGTGCGTGAGCCGGTCCGCTTCCAGGCCGCGACCGAAGCCGCCATCGACCTTGGCTGCAGCCTGTTCATCGAGATCTCACCACGGCCGATCCTTTCCTCCTATCTGAAGGAAACGGTGAAGCAATCGTCGATCCCGGGCACGGTCGTTGCGACGTTGCTGCGCGATACCGGCGAAAAGGGCCAGGATCCAATTTCGCGTGCCATGGCGCGTGCCATCGCCCATGGGGCGGCGTTCGACGAAGCGCGCCTGTTCGGCAAGCGCAATGCGTTCGTCCGGCTGCCCAACCTGCCCTTCGAGCAGATCGAACTACGGCCGGCCTCGACCAGCGACGCCAGCGATCTGTTCGGCCGCGGCTCCAAGACACCCTATACGCTGGCAGGCTGGCGGACTGATCTGAACAGCGGCAGCTGGAAGAACCATGTCGACGCACATCTGTTTCCCGATCTGGCGGAACATGTCGTCGATGGCAAACCCATCCTCCCCGGCAGCGGCTTTATCGAGATCGCCATTTCCGCCGCCCAGCAATATTACGGCACAACGCACGTCGATATTACCAATCTGGAGATCGTGCGGCCGCTGGAGCTGGCCGACAACCGGATGATGGAACTTTCGACCATCCTGTCTCCCGAAACCGGTGATATCGAAATCCGCTCGCGCGAGCGCCTTTCGGAAGACGACTGGGCCGTGAATGCGGTGGCCAGAAGCCGCAAACCCATCCCCACAGAGGCGATCACCTCCGCAAACGCCTTTGCCGGAATGGAAAAGACGGCCACCGTGACGCCGGTGAAAGCCTATGAAACCGCGCGCCAGTTCGGCCTGGATTACGGCCCGCGGTTCCAGCTGATGGCAAAGGCCGTCTGCTATGGCGACCGTTTCATCGATGTGGAGCTGAGGGAGCCTGAAAAGACCGGCAATCCGTTTGTCACCTACAGCCTCAATCCGATTTCCGTGGATGCGACATTCCATGGGATGGTGGCGCTGTTTGACCGGTTTACCGGTGACGCCGGCGGCGCGCCCTATATTCCGGTGCGTTTCGGCGCCGTGCGCCTGACGAATTCGGGCGTGACCATCAAACGCGCCGTGGTCGAGATCGAGCGCATCAGCGCAAATTCGATCAAGGCGAAATTCCGCTTCTTCGGCAAGAACGGCGAGGTCGTTGCGGCATTCGACGATTGCCGCTTCCGCCGGACCTATCTGCGCCAGCACAAGACGCTGGACATGCTGTCCTTCCACTATGAGGCCGTGCCGTCCGATCGGGCCACGCCGCTTGGCGTGCTGGGCCAGCCGAAGGTTCTGCCTCTGCCATTGCTTGCAGCCATGGATGAGAGCGGCATCGACAACACGACGCTGCTGTTCAACGCGGCAATCTATCGCGCCTGTCATGAGATTGCGCTCAAGCTCGGCAAGGGCACGGCCAAGGTCGATACGCGGTCCCTTCCCGGCGATTTTGCGTTCCGCAGTTTCCTGGCCAACTGCCTCTATGTCCTGGAAGACGCCGGTCTGTGCGAACACCGGGCGGGCAGCTGGAAGATCGCGACCGAATTTTCGCTTCCGCCCGTCGGCGACATACTCAAGGAAATCTATGGCGAGCGCTCCGAGCGCGCCGTGGAAGCGGTGCTGATCAACAATTCCTATGCCGAAGCGCTGGATCGCATCGACAGTCTGTTTGCGCTGGAAACAGCTGGCAGCGAGCCGGACGATGCGGCCAAGCCGCAGGGCTTCATCAGCGATGCAACGCTCGATCACCAGACCGTGCATTCCGAATCCACCCGTCAGCGGATGGATCTGGTGCTGGCTGCGGTCGAAAAGGCTCTGACCAAGGAAACAGGCAAGACCGGTCTGCGGATTGTCGAAGCAGGCACCGTCTCTGCCGGTTTCACCCGCAAGCTCGCGACGCTGGCGGCAAACCATGGCGCCAGCCTGATCGTCGTCGAACCCCGCGAAAATGCCCAGCGCAATCTGGAGATCGCGTTTGAGGAAGATGCGCATGTTCGCGTCCTGAAAAAGGATGCGTTCGCATCGCTTGCGGCTTTCGATCTCGTCGTCAGCGCCTCGGATACGGTCTTTACGCTGATCGACGAGGACGGCGCCATTCGCAACGCCCTGCGTGTCGGCCTGCAGGAAAACGGGGCTCTTGTCGCCGCGACCAATGCACCGACCGTATTCAGCGATTTCGCGTTCGGCCTGACCGAAAACTGGTTTGCCCGCACCCAGGCTGTCGAGTTTCCGATCGGCAAGCTGGCAACGGTCACACAATGGCAAAAGGATCTGACTGATCTGGGCCTGCGCAATATCACCGTCGAAGACCGCGAATTGTCGCATGGCAATATCATCACGGTCGAGGCGCAAGGCGGCCGGTTCGTTGATACCGCACAGGCGGCCGACGCGCAGCCTGCGCAGGTCGCCACGCCGGTGCTCGTGCTTCACGATGGCAGCGTTTCGAACCTGCAAAGCAAGCTCCCGGGCAAGGACGTCATTCAGGCGCCTCTTATCCAGGTCAAATTGACCGGCGATTTCGATAGCGACAGGGATAGGATTGCCGACGCGATCACAGGGCTGAACGAAAAGCCGGTTCGGGCCGTCTATCTTTCTTCGCCGACTGCGGCAGATCGCAAAGAGGATTCGGCTGCCCTGCAGGATCGCGTTCTCTCGCTCAGCGCCTTTGCGGAAGCACTTCGCCAGCATTATGCGCATGCAGAGCCTGCAGCCGATCAGCGCCCGCGCCTGGTTATTGCTGCCCCCGGCGGCGCGCCCGTCACACTGGCTGCGCGCGGCAAGCCCGTCTCCGGCTCCAGCGTCAATAGCGGCCTGTGGGCTTTTGCCCGCGTGCTTCAAAATGAATATGACATCCTGGATATCCATTCGCTCGATTTCACCGGTCCCAAGGTAGAAGCGGGCAATCAGCTTGCGGCAGCAATCTCGATGCTCGGTGATACCAGCGAAAACCGCGAATGGCTGCTGGATGGTCAAAGCGGCGTGCTCTCTGAAATCCGTGCCGTGCCCGGCCCGGTCGATCAGGGCTTGCGCAAGACGACCAGTTTCAAGGCGGCCACCATTCGCCAGCGTGTCAGCTCGCAGGTCGGCAGCATTGCCTGGGAACAGTCCGATATCCCGCAGGCAGGTCCGGACGATGTCGTCGTTGCGGTTGCCGCAACCGGCCTCAACTTCCGCGACGTCATGTGGGCGATGGGACTTCTGCCGGAAGAAGCACTCGAGGACGGCTTTGCCGGGGCAACGATCGGCATGGAGCTTTCCGGCCATGTCGTCGCCATCGGCAGCGGCGTCAAGGATCTTTCGGTCGGCGATGCCGTGATGGCGATCGCGCCTGCAGCCTTTTCCACCCATGTCGTCGTGTCGCGCTCGGGTGTCGCGAGGCTGCCGGAAACCGTCAGCCCCGTTGCGGCGGCCACCGTTCCGGTCGCCTTCCTCACGGCCTATTACGCCATGATCGAGCTTGGCCGCATCCGCGCCGGCGAAACGATCCTGATCCACGGCGCTGCCGGTGGGGTGGGTCTTGCCGCCCTGCAGGTTGCGAAGCTTGCCGGTGCCAAGGTCATCGCCACGGCGGGAACGCGTGAAAAGCGCCGTTTCCTGAAAATGCTCGGCGCTGACCACGTCTTTGATTCGCGCTCGCTCGCCTTCGTCAACGACATCCTCGGCGTTACCGGCGGCGAAGGCGTCGATCTGGTGCTGAACTCGCTGTTTGCCGAGGCCATGGAACAGAGCCTGTCGCTGGTAAAGCCGTTCGGCCGCTTCCTCGAACTCGGCAAGCGCGACTATTACGGCGACAGCAAGATCGGTCTTCGGCCTTTCCGCCGCAATATCAGCTATTTCGGCATCGATGCCGACCAGCTGCTGGTCAATGCTCCGGATCTCACCAAGCGGATCTTCACCGAAATCGGTGCGCTGTTCGAGGAGGGCAAGCTCGTGCCCCTGCCCTATCGCGCCTTCGGCTTCGACGAGATCGGCAACGCCTTCCGCCTGATGCAGAATGCCGGACATATCGGCAAGATCGTCGTCATACCGCCTGTTGCGGGGCGCGATGAGGTTGCCAATCTGCCGGCCGGCCGCATGTCTGTCGATAGCCTCGGCACGCATCTGGTCGTTGGCGGTATTGGCGGCTTCGGTCTTGCCGCTGCCAACTGGCTGGTGGAAAAGGGTGCGCGCAACGTCGCGCTTGCAACCCGCCGCGGCATTGCCGATATCGAGACGCTTGAGGCGATCAAGCGCTGGGAAAACATGGGCGTTTCGGCGACCGTGCATGCCTGCGATGTCACCGACGAGGCTGCAGCAGACGCGCTTTTGAACACGCTTCGCCAGATCGGCCCGCTGAAAACCGTTATTCACGCCGCCATGGTTCTCGATGACGCGTTGATCAACAATCTCAGCCGCGAGCGCAACCGGCCGGTTATCGACGTGAAGGCGCAAGGGGCTGCCGTTCTCGACCGGTTGACCCGCGCCGATACGCTCGATCATTTCATCATGTTCTCCTCGGCAACGACATTGGTCGGCAATCCAGGCCAGGCCAATTATGTGGCCGCCAATGGCTATCTCGAGGGCCTTGCGCGGGCGCGCCGGATCGACGGCCTGCCGGGGCTTGCCATCGGCTTCGGCGCCATCGCCGACAAGGGCTATCTGGCTGCGAATACCGACGTCAACGACCTGCTCTCCAAGCGCATCGGCAAGACGGCGCTGAAGGCGCAATCCGCCCTCTTCCAGGTCGAGAGCTATATCCGCTCCGATCCGGGCACTGTCGATGCGGCCGTTGCGATGGTTTCCGAGCTCGATTGGGCTGCGGCCCGTCACCTGCCGGTTGTTCGCAACGCCTTGTTCGAGGTGATCCTGCGGACGGCTGACCAGAACACGGCCGGCGGCGATGGCAAGACCATGGATCTCGTGGCGATGATCGATGGAAAATCGCCGCAGGAAGCCGAGGATATCCTCTATGATCTGGTCGCCAACGAGATTGCCGCGATCCTGCGCGTGTCGAAGGATACGATCTCGCGCAACAAGATCCTCAAGGAAATCGGCCTCGACAGCCTGATGGCTGTGGAACTGGGCATCAGCTTCCAGCAGAATACCGGCTTCGACATGCCGTTGAGCGGCGTTGCCGACAACACCACGGTCGGTGACGTCGCGCGCAAGCTTTACGACAAGGTGAGCAAGCGGGATCATGGCAGCGACGAAGACAGCGAGCCCGCTGACAACAAGATTGTCAACGAGCTTGCGCAGCGCCATACCGGCAACGGTACGGAAAAGGTAGCGAGCCAATGAGCGAGAACGAGGAACGCAACACCGCTTCGAAGATGAACAGCAGCCTGAAGGAGAACCTTCTGGACAAGATGCGCAATGCGCATCAGTCCTCGGAGCGTAACCGCATGGCCCGTTCGGAGCGCGACGTTCCTCCGCCCGTCAGGCGCAAGCAGACGCGGTTCGAGGACCTGCCTGAATATAAACAGGTCCAGACCCAAAAGATCGCCAGCGAACAGCTGGGTATCGACAACCCGTTCTACCGGGCGCACCAGACGGCGGCTGGCGCAACGACGGTGATCGATGGGCGCAAGCTGATCAATTTCGCGTCCTACGATTATCTCGGCCTCAACCGGCATCCGCATGTCTTGGCGCAGGCCCGCGACACGATCAATACGTTCGGCATCTCCGCATCCGCCAGCCGTCTTGTGGCGGGCGAACGTCCGGCCCATGCCGAGCTGGAAGAGCGCATCGCCGCTTTCTATGGTGTTGAAGCCTCCGTTTGCTTCGTCAGCGGCTACCTCACCAATGTCGCGGCGATCAGCTGCCTGATGGGTCCCAAAGACCTCGTTGTTCACGACGAGTTCATCCATAACAGCGCGCTTGCGGGCATCAAGCTCTCCGGCGCGACACGCCGGCTGTTCAAACACAATGATGCCAACGACCTGGAACATGTTCTGCGCACGGTCGCAGGCGATTATCGCCGTATCCTGGTGATCGTCGAAGGCGTCTATTCGATGGATGGCGACATCGCCAATCTACCGGCGATCATGAAGCTGAAAGCCGAATATGGTTTCTGGCTGATGGTCGATGAAGCTCATTCGCTCGGTATTCTCGGCAAGCGCGGCAAAGGCACGTCCGAACATTTCGGCATCGACCCACGCCAGGTCGATATCTGGATGGGGACGCTCTCCAAGACGACATCGAGCTGCGGTGGCTATATTGCCGGCAGCGCTGCTCTGGCCGCCGTGCTGAAGGCAACCGCCGGCGGCTTCGTCTATAGCGTTGGGCTTGCACCAGTTTTGACAGCGTCGGCGATTGCGAGCCTTGATATTCTCGAAGGCGAACCGGAACGTGTCGCAGCGCTGCGGCGCAACGGTTCGCTGTTCCTCAAGCTTGCCCAGGAAGCGGGCCTCGATACCGGCTTGAGCGCCGGTTTTTCCGTGGTTCCGGTTCTGGTCGGCGATTCCCTGCGTGCGGTGCAACTGTCGAATGATCTTCTTGCTGCGGGGATCAACGCCCTGCCGATCATTCACCCCGCCGTTCCCGAAGGCATGGCCCGGCTGCGGTTCTTCATCACCAGCGAGCATACCGAAGACCAGATCCGCCAGACCGTGGCCCTGACGGCGGAAAAGCTCAAGGATCTCACCGAGCGGAATTTCGGTCTCGCATCGATCGATGTGCAGCAGATGATGAAGATGCTCGCCGCCCGCTAACGCGCTGCGCAAACAGCCAGGCCAACCTCCATGAACCGAACCGGTGTTGCGGCATGACCCATGTGATCATTACCGGTGGTTCGAGCGGCATCGGTCTGGCGCTGGCCCGCATTTACGCCGAGCGCGGTGCACGCCTCTCTCTCCTGGCACGCTCCCTGCCCGCGCTTGAAGCCGCGAGGGCCGAACTTGCGCGGCGACACGGCGAAACATCGGTGCGTATCGAAAGTGCCGATGCCAGCGACGAAGATCAGGCATTGGCAGCGATACGAAAATGCGAGGCTGCGTTCGGCCCCTGTGACATCCTGATCACCTGCGCCGGAATTGTCGAACCCGGACGGTTCGAAACGCAGACACCTGCCGCCTTCCGTCAGCAGATCGAGACCAATCTTTTCGGCAGCGTCAACGCGGTACGCGCCGTCTATGCCGCGATGAAAGAGCGGCGCTCCGGAAAGATCATGCTGGTCTCGTCCGGCGCTGGCTTGATCGGCATCTACGGATATGCCGCCTATTGCGCCTCGAAATTCGCCCTGCATGGTTTCGCCGATGCTCTGCGCTCCGAAGCAAAGCCTCATGGGGTCACTATTTCCGTGTGTTTTCCGCCGGATACCGAAACGCCGCAGTTTGCGCGCGAACTGGAACACCGGCCGCTGGAAGCAACCGTGATCATGGGACGCGTTGCCCCCTGGCCCTCCTCTGCCGTTGCCCTGCGGATCGTGCGTGCAATAGACAAAGGCCAGTTCGAAGTGTTTTTCGGCTGGACGCTGTGGGCGCTCGGACGCTTTGGCGCGACGGTCAAGCCGGTTCTCAACTGGTGGTTCGACCGGGGCATTCGACGGATGATACCAAGGCGCTGAACATGAGAGCCTGCTTGTATCCGCCACCAATAGGTTTTAAGTGTCCCTTCGTCGCGGCGATGCATGACGCGTCCGTGACCGATGAAAGATCAAAGGTATCCGTTTGGCGTTGACGTCGCTCTACATGCACACCCATCCGCTTATGCTGACCTTTTTCTGCTTCGCGCTGGCCTGTGCTGTCATCCTCTATACCGACAAGTTTGCCTTGCCCGCGCGCGAGCGCCGGAGACACCGCCCGGCCGTCAGCCGCCGGCGTGGCCTCGTCGATACCATCTCGCGTCTGCCGATCATGGCGCTGGTCTTTGCAGGCTTCTTCGCGATCTCCTGGCGCCCGCTTTACGCAAGCGCCGGCACGATGAGCTTTTTCGTCATTTTCACCGGCATCTCCCGGGCGAAATACAGGTTCATCCGCGAGCCTCTGGTCTTTTCGGACATTGCCCTGGTGGCCGACGTCTTCAAATACAAGTCGATCTTCTACGCCAATTCGCTCAACATCGTCTTCTGGATCGTCGCGTTCCTCTATGTGTTCGGCGTGTCGGCGCTGTACATGTATTTCGAGCCCAGCGTCCTGCCCAACAGCCACAAGCTGCTCTGGATCATCCTGATGATCCTCGTTGCCGACGTGCCCTGGCTTCTTTTGTTCTACGGCCCGGTGAACCGGCCGGTCGCCGACTTCGTGCAGCATCTGGTCGGCAAGCCCAACGTCAAGGTCAGCACGATCCGTTTTGGAACCTTCGGCTCCGTCATCTTTCATTTCATCCTCTGGCTCGGCCGCCGCCGCGAAAAGATCGTTGCCGAACTGCAGGAACGCTTCTTTGCCGCCGTCAACGACCTCATTGGCCACGATGCCGATAACAAGGCGCCGCTGGTCATCGTCTGGCAGTCGGAATCCTTCATCGACATGCGCCACTGCGGCGTCAGCAGCGTCAAGCTGCCGGCCATCGACCGGCTGCAGAAAATGGCCGTGCAATGGGGGCGCCTGGCAACCGTGTTTGAAGGCGGCTACACGCTGCGCACGGAGTTTGCCGTCTTGAGCGGGCTTGTTCCCGACGATCTGCATATCGATGCGAGCTACCCCTATCTGCGGGCAAGCCACTATACCAATGTGGTCTGGCCGACGAAGCTGAAGAATGCGGGCTGGAGCACGCATTTCATGCATCCCTATGACCGGACCTTCTTCCTGCGCCACAAGGCCATGCCGCAGCTCGGCTTCGAGAAAATGACCATGCTCGATGAGTTCGACCATGATCCGGCCCGCGATGGCCCTTATGTGTCGGACAAGACCTTAACCCGCAAGGTGATTGCCGATGTGGAAAGCCAGACCGACAGCAAGGGCAGCTTTCTCTTCGTCGCATCGATGGCCAATCATGGCCCCTGGGAGCCAAACCGTGTCGAAGGCGTGACCGATCCGGTCAAGATCTATCTCGAGATCCTGCAGCAATCCGACAAGGCTCTGGGCGAACTCGTCGATCATCTCAACCGGCTCGACCGCCCCGTCTGGCTGGTTTTCTACGGCGACCACGCGCCGCTGTTGAAATCCTTTGCCGACCCCTTTCCCGATCCGCGTACCGATTATTTCATCGTGCCCCTGGCGGCCGCCCGCACGCTCCACAATGCGCCGACATTTCCCCGCAACGAGGAACCCTGGAAGCTGATGGAAGCCATGCTGAAACACGCCAATCTGCACAAGGACGACCTGCGATAGTGCCGGCGCTGGTTTCAAAGGGGCCGCGATGATGGGGACGCAAACTGGGCCGGAGCGGCGTGTCTTCCTCTTCCTGCAGGGGCCATCCTCACCGATCTTTGCCAAGATTGCCAACCGGCTGGAGGCCAAGGGCCATCTCTGCCTGCGAATCAATCTCAATCCGGGCGACCAGATCTTCTGGCGGCGCAAGGGTGGCTACCATTACCGCGGCCGCGGCGGACAGGACTGGCGCAGCTATATTGCCGCCTTTCTCGTCCAGCACGGCGTCACCGACCTCGTCCTCTTAGGTGAGGAGCGCCCCTATCATCTCATTGCGATCGAGGCTGCCAATCACCACGGCATCGCGGTAGCGGTCGTCGAAATGGGTTATCTCCGGCCGGATTGGCTGACGCTCGAGCGCGACGGCATGTCGTCCAACTCGCACTTTCCCAACGATCCGCAGGCGATCATCGATGCGGCCCATACCCTTCCCGAACCGGATTTCGCGAGACGTTACACGCAGAGCTTTGCCGCCGAAGCGGCTTATGATCTTCTCTACAATCTACCCAATGTGTTCCTGTGGTTTCTCTTCCCGCACTACCACCGCCACGCCCTGTTTCATCCCCTGGCTGAATATGCCGGCTGGGTGATGCGGCTGGCGGGGGGCAAGAAAAGAACATTGGCGGCAATGGCGCTCGTTGACACCCTTCTTTCCTCCGGCACCGCATTTTTCGTTTTTCCGCTACAATTGCAGACCGATTTCCAGCTGCGGGCCCATTCGCCCTATCATGATCAGCGGGACGCCATCACCGAGGTGATCACCTCCTTCGCCGCCCATGCACCGGAGACAGCCAGCCTGGTCGTCAAGATCCATCCGCTCGACAACGGGCTGATCGACTGGCGAGCCTATGTCGAAGCGCTGGCCACAAAACTTGGTATTGGCAGCCGGGTCAAATTTCTGGATGGCGGCGACCTGAATGCGCTCCTGATGAAAACCAGCGGTGTCGTGACGATCAATTCGACCGTTGGGTTTCATGCCCTGCAACTCGGCAAGCCCGTGAAGGTGCTTGGAACGGCCGTCTTCGACATTGCCGGTCTCAGCGATCAGTCGGACCTTGAGCAATTCTGGAAAGCTCCGGCAGGCCCGCAGGACGCCGTGCGATCAGCGTTTTTCCGCCTGCTGGCGGCGGCAATCCAGGTCCGGGGAAACTTCTACTCGGCCACTGGCACCGATGCCGGCGCAGATGCGATCGCCAACAGACTGCACGACAGGTCGCTCAACCAGCCCGGCGGCTTTACCGACCCGCCTCCCCGCCGCAAACCAGCCAAGAACAATCGCCGTCCTCGTTGACCGGTCCGGCGTTGCGCCATTTGGGCATGCGGCGTTTTTAGCGGGATTTGCTGCTTTCGATGAGTGCCAGCACCAGGGTCGATAGCAATGTCAGCGGCGGGGTTGCAGCACTTTGGGGCTTGGAGCTCTCGTTGGCGCTGAGGCCGACCTTGCCGACCGGCTTGTCATCCGCATCCACGCCGCTATTGCCAAGCGTCCACCATCCCTTGCGCAATATCTTTTCGATCACGAAGGTGGCGACATCCAGCGAGCGCGACGGCGAACCCGGCGGTAAGACGTCGGCGGATGTGGGATTGCGCTCGTTCATCACCGAGTAATATACCCGGCGGATATCGTCATCGATGTCGTCGGCGCCTTCGGCAGCGGAATTGATCTTCTGTCTCAGCTTGCGCAAGTCGGCAACGGTCACGGTCAGGTTATCCGCTATGCCGGTCAATTCGTCGGCAAACACATCCGGATTGCCGCCATCGCCGGTAAACAATTCGGAGAGTGCCGATCCCGGCGCTGCCTGGCGGTTGCGAATGACCTTTGCGGCCCCGCGGATGCCATCGCGAAACGCCTCTTTGCGGATTTCGTCCTGTTTGTCCATCAGGTCCGACGCGGCGGAACAGACTTCGAGAAGGAGCGCCGTTGTATTCTGGTCCGGCGCTGCCTGCGCTGCCTCTCTCGCTCTTGCGATGAGTTCATTCAGAGACGATTTGTGATCGGTCATCGACGGCCTGATTTCTGCGTCATAAAATTTCGCCTGACGATTTAAAATATCTTATTTGAACTTGGCATAAAGGTCTTGCAGGCGCTCGCGGTATTTCTCCGGAGAAAACAGCTTTGCCCGCTCCACGCCCAGCGTCTGATAGTGCTCAACCAGCCCATCGTCATTTGCCATGTCTCTGATCGCCTGCGAGATTGCATTAACATTGTAGGGATCGACGACCAACGCGCTCTCGCCCGCAACTTCCGGATTGGCGCCTTCGCTGCCCGTGATGACGGCGGTGCCCAATTGCATGGCCTCCAGGATCGGCAGCCCGAAGCCCTCATAGAGCGAGGGAAACACGACGGCCCGTGCACAGCGGATCAGCGATGTCAGCAGGTTGAGCGGAAGATATTCCAGCCGGACGACCGAGGACGTTTTCGACACGTGGCCGATCGTCGGATCGGCAGGCTGGCCCTTGCGCGATTTATCGGTATCGGTGGGAACACCGAGGAGACGCAACTCATTCGCATTCTTCCAGACCAGCTGGCCGACAATGACGAGCGGACGGTTCGTCTGGCTGGCCAGGTAGGCCTCGATGATACGGGCAACATTCTTTTTCGGTTCGATCGCACCGAAAAACAGGAAATATTCCTTGTGCTCGAGGCCGAAAATGGAGCGGACCTCCTGGCGCACTTCATCCTCTGGACGGTTGAGAATATAGCTCGGCAGACTGGCCGCCTGAAAGGTGTTGGTCACACGGCTCTCATCGACGCCGAGCAGATCGATAATGTCGCGCTTGGAAACTTCCGAAACGGTGACGATATGGTCTGCCTTCTCGGCGATGCGCCGGACCTTCTTCAAGAACTCTTTCTTGTTGTCGAGGGTCGTGTAAGGCAGCCTCAAGGGCACGAGATCATGGATCGTATAGAGATTGACCGCTTTCTTGAGCGTCACGGCCAGCGGGTATGTCCAATGCGCAATATCAGCAGCACCAGGATAATCGACATTCAAAAACTGACCGTAGGTTTTAAAATGCCAGCGCGACAGCGTGAAGAGGTCGCGCGAATTGACGATCCTGTCATGCGCCGGCAGTCCGCCGGTTGCGGTTTTTGCGATGACCTTGCCGGTGATCGGAACCTGTCTTGCGGTGGCCCCAAGCGGCGACGTGATCAGCCGCTGCACGACCTCATGGGTCTTCATCGATTTTATCGACGGATCAAAGAAGCTGATTTCTGCCAGAAGGTCATTTTTCCCGGCCGATGACCGGACCCCGTACATCAGGTCCACCTTGTGGCCGAGCGCGGACAGCTGTTCGCTCAGGTTCCGGGCATAGGTCGCCACCCCTGTCCCCTTCTCCAGGGCGAGATTGTAACCATCGACCATGATGCGGGCATTGGACATGAATTAAAAATCCTAATTGTTACCGGTCAAACCAGATCCGGATCCTGCATTTCGCCGGGCCTTGCGCCTGTGTGCAAGCGCCTGGCAAGAACGCTGCGCATGACCTGCGTTGACACAGTCGCTTGCTATCTAGGGGATTGCCATTTTGGACGCAACCTTTTGCGACCGGCAGGGGGTATTCCTCAAGCCAATTCAGGCCGAACGGTGTGACAACGCGTTGAAGCAGACATCGGTATGGTGTCGCGGCGGTTCTCTTGATGACTGTGCCCGTTGCCGGAATCTGTCTTACAAAGGGATGTCCGGACTGACTTACCACGCCCGCTCCAAAAGGTTTTCACACTATTATGCCCTTACTTCTCATGTCGTTTGGACGAGCGGATCCGGCGACATATGACCAGCAGCGGCTCTGAGCTATGGGATTGAACCGGTCATACCGGCAGGACGCTGTTGTTTTTAGACGAAAATTTGCATGAACTGTTTAGGATCAGTCTTGGAAAAGCGCCGCGGCCGGCAGTTTTAATCCAGCAAAATTCGAACAAATCACACGTTTTCCATTACAATTAGAGCTTGATTTTAGCCATCATGAATGGCATTTCACAACCAACTCTCAACCAATAGGAGTTTTTTCGCGCGTATTTATAAAAGAAATATTAAAACTTACTGCAGTTCTCATAGTCGTTCGCGCGGCTGCCGGCGCAGTCGCAATTTAGATAGGCCCAATTGCGGGAGGGGTGCAACGTTCAGTTTCGTAACTACGGGAACCACACAGGAATAACCGAAGTGGGTAACGAGGTTATTTCTGGATTTGTGAAGATAGTCACGGGCATCGAGCAATATCCAATGGGGATTCTACGCCGATCAGGCTTATGAAATCGTTGGAGGACATCGGAACACAAGCGTCTCTGCGGCGAGCAGCCCCCATTGGGAAACAGGGCACCTGCTGCCTTGCGGAGCCTCATAGTCAGTGGCCGGACAGGAGGAGAGGAGTCACATTTCTCTGTTCTTAGCCGTGGCATACGAATTTCCGGCGTTGAGTTGGCTCCATTGGATGTCAGGTGCTGACGCCGGAATGCCGAAGGACTTCTAGAGGAGAGGTCTTTGGGGGGAGATAGGGAGAGACAAACTGCAAGTAGCGCCTGCTTTGGGGACTTATACGGCGCATCCATGAAACTCTAGGTCATTACCCAGCGAGCCCGCACATTATTGCGCGCGAGGCTACAGAAGCTTGGCATTTGCAGACAGCAAATACGCCGGATTCTTCAGTGTGCCCTGAAAATAATAACACAAATTTCATAATACCCTTTGGCGAAAAAGCATTAATAAGTCGGAGAGCATTTAAATGACAAATGTATAGTTGAATTACCAAGGGAGGAGACGATGATAATAGGGAGGAGATACATGAGGAACACTGGATTTTCCTGCGAAATGTCGCGTCTGCACAAAAATTACAGTCAATCTGTCAATTGGAGGCGACATGACATTGGCAAAACTATTTCTCGCAACTGTTGCTGCCTCATCAGCAACGGTCAGCGCTGAAGCTGCAAACGTAGTCATTAATACACAAAGCGAAGAATCGGAATACCTGCGCGTTTGCGATGCTTTCGGGCAGGGTTATTTCTTCATTCCTGGCACTGAAACCTGCTTGAAGCTGGAGGGCTACTCGCGTTTTCAGGTTAATGCTGGACCTAACGCCGGCGGGTCGAAGGACTATGACCCGTTCGTGCGCGTTCATGTACAATTGACTGCGAACAGCGACACCGAACATGGTCCGCTCACAAGCGTGCTGACTTTAAGGGCATTGGGAGGCAGGTACCCGCAAACGAACAGTCCACGGGTGGAGGCTGCATATATTGACATCGCAGGATTCCGTGCAGGTGTTTTCTACGGATGGTGGGATTATAATCTGACCGGGGATACCGACGATCTTTTCAGCCCCTATAGTCCTTTGAACTCGGTGCGTTATCAATACGAAGCGTCAGGGTTCTACGCCGGGATAGCTGCCGATAGGCTCGACGCTTACGCAATAGACAGAGATGCCGTTGGTGTTGCTCTTGGTACCGGCGGCAGGGGTGACGGGTTCAGATATCACATTACCGGGGGATACGACACCGACTTTCAAGAGTGGGCGCTTCGCGCGTTGGGTAAGGTCGAGATCGGTGTCGGAACGCTGGGCTTTTCTGCTGTGTATTCCAGCAATCCGAACGGTTATTACGCAACCGCTGGATGGAGTACAGCCGCCGAATACTCTATTGCAGCAACAGAAAAGCTGCTGATCACCCCCGCAATCCAATACTTCGGCAATTACGGTGCAAATGTTGCTAAATCAGAATTTCGCCCCAATGACGCCTGGAAAACGGGTGTGACTGTAGACTATCAGATCATGGATAATTTCTTCGCAAAGCTATCGCTTGAGCATACCGAAATAAACAATGCCGATAACATTACCAGCGGGTTTATACGGTTTGAGCGCGCGTTTTAAGAACTGACACCACGCGGTTGCTGACAACCGGCTGAAAGGATGGCCGTGTTCAGCAGAGGCGTGGTGGCTTCTCAAATGTTAAATTTTTTGGCGATGAGCCAATACTGTATTCCGGATTGACATGGCCGGCTAAACGTCGCCGGCCAGTGAGGTCTGATTAGACCGGAATGATATCGTTCTCGTCACCATCCGCGACATGTTCGAGTTCTCCGACACCATCCTTGAGCTTGTCTTTTCCAAACCAGTTTTCCGCTTCTTCAGCGGAATTGACTTCCTGAATCTTGAACTCGTCGATGATGAAGAAGTCATTGCAGTATTTTCTCAACAGCGTCGGCGAGGAGGTCACGATGAGGAAACCGGCTGAGCGCATGCGTTCCGTCACCAGTTCTTCGCATCTGGTTCTGAAAGCACCGCGGCCGCCAATAAGGCTCTCGTCGATAATATAGGTCTCGAAAGGAATGGCATAGCAGGAGGTGAACAGAAGCTTGGTGCGCTCATCCCGGTTGAGGTGCCTGAAGGGCTTGTCGATCGACTTGCCGATTTCCGTGAAATCCAGCACGAAGCGGATGATCGGGACCGGATCGAAACCGAAGACCCGGCATAGGAATGCCAGATTCTCACGGCCGGTCAGCGCTCCGTTGAAAACGCCGCCGGAGGCCACCGGAAACGAGACGAGCGACGATCGCCGCACCCGGCCTATGTCGGGACGCAGTTTTCCCGTCGTCAAGTTGGCGACAACGGTCTTTCCACTGCGCGGCGGCGCCAGAATGCCGGTCAGGCGATCAGGGCCGAATTCGACATTGACGCCCTCCAGAACCTTGGTCCGGTGAGACTTCTGCCGGAGCGTCTTGTGGACATTGATAAATTCGATCATCGCGTTCAGCCTCTCACCTGCCGTCTGTAGGACCGCCTGCCCGTGCGGTAATCTCTGCAAGCCAGCCGATGCCGTCCAGTGGGTTTAAAAATATTGTACCGGGCGGGGCAATTTCTCGAAACACAGAAATATCGGAGACCATGCTGGGGACGCCAAGAGCTGCGGCTTCCAACAGGGGTATGCCGAGCCCTTCCGCAAAAGATGGAAATAAAAGTGCCTTTGCCTCTTGCAGCATTGTCTGAACATCAAAATCCGAAAGGCCGGAAAATACGAAGACGGAATCCTTGATCACCTCGCAGCGTTCCAACATATCCAGCACATTTTCATTTTCCCAGCCTTGCTTGCCAATGATGCAAAGACGCGGCGGGTTTGCCTGCTGCGCCAGTTCACGCCAGACCTGCAGCAGAAGAAGGTGGTTTTTTCTGGGTTCGATCGTACCAAGCACGACGAAAAATGGCCTCTTATCCTGCAAAAACGCTTTCACAGGCGGCGCAAGGGGTGTTTCGCGCGCAGGCTTGAAATCCAGCGTGGGCACGATGACATCCGTTGCCTTCAGTTGCCAGCCATTATCCGAGGCGAAGGATACAACGCGCTGGTGCGTGTCCCATGAATTGCCAACAGCGATCACCGGCGCATCCGTCAGCTCATCTAAGAAGCCAAGGAATTGCCGCTTCGTCTCGGGCCGCTGATATTCCGGGTAATCGAGTGGAATGAGATCGTGGATATAGATGAGGCGCTGCATCTTGCAGCCTGGGTCGAGACGACGCATCCCTCCCTTGACCTTGCCCACACCCGAATGCGACGCCACGACATAGGTCGTTTGTTCAGAGACGATCTGCCCGCTTGCGGCCAGAAAGCGCCGGATAAAGGGCTCGGTCCAAAGGCGAAGCCTCTTTGAGGGACTCGTCTTTATTTTAAGTTCCGCATCGTCATTCCACGCCTGCTGAAGATGCTCCAGAACATTCTGTCCAAGATCCTGCGGCAGAATACAAATGCCGTGGATGCCGGCATGCACGAAATGACAGTTGATTCCAAACCGCTGCAAAAGGTCGAGGCCGATGGCCAGATCGATACGATCGACGCCGGTACCGAACGGTTTTCCGTAACTGCGGACAAGTCGCGAAATGTCAAAAAGAACACGCGGCGTTTCGATCGAAAGAGGCCGCATTGAAAGACGATACATGGATGCCTACACGTCGCAAATGCTGTTCAAGGGGCGACCGGAACTCTCTTTGGGTTCCCACTTGCGCCACTTTCGCACATTAAAGCGGTATGGTATAGGCCGCCGTAACTGAAACGGCGGTGGCACTTCATAGGCATTGCCTGAAGCTTTTATCGTAAGCCAGTATGGTGAAATTTGTCGCAAGAACTCATTGATATTATTCGCTCCCAAGCAGCGATCCCGCTCTCGTGGGTTTCAACCCGTAAAGATCAGAATTATCTCAATCTGGGCGACGCGCTGTCTCCCGTCATTGTCTCCATGATGTCGGGTTTGCCAGTCAAGCATGTCGCCACGAAGACGAATGCGGTGAGACTGGCGGCAGTTGGCACGATCGGCCATATGTTCGCCGGCGGCAATGTTTCCTTCTGGGGAACCGGCACCTCTCCCAACGCCAATCCCAATCAATCGGAACAGCCGAAAATCCCCTATGTCCGGCCTGCCGGCACCAAGTTTCATGCCTATGCAACACGGGGGCCCTTCAGCCGGCGGGTTCTGGTGCCCGAGGCAACTGGCCCGGCTGTGTATGGCGATCCCTTGTGGCTTCTGCCGCGCTTTCACGAGGCGCCGAAGGAAAAAACCTACGAACTCGGCGTCATTCTGCACCTGTCGGAACTGGCAGACCGCGAGCATGAAGCGCATCCAAAGGCGGACACCAAGCGCCACATCATCGAGGGCGATGACCGGCAGACCGTGAAGCTGATCAACACGGTAACACCTGTCTCGATCGCCGCCTTGAGAGAAAGGCTCGACGAGATCCTGGCTTGCAAGCGGATTGTATCGACAAGTCTTCATGGCATGGTGTTTGCGGAATCCTACGGCATCCCCTGTCTTTATTTTTCCCCGCGATCCACAAAAGCCGGACTGGGCCGCATCGATCTGACGCTCGAAGAGGGCCTTGATCTGCGATTTGTCGATCTTTACCGCGGCCTTGGCCAGGATCATCTGGATGTCTGGTATCAGCCGCGCAGCCGGCAAACCGATTGGGAAGCGTTGATCCAGACGATCGATCGCGTCTGGGAACAGAAATATCTCGACGAGGATCCACTCATCGAAGCCTTTCCATTGCCGTCCGACATGCTGGAAAAAGGCCCGACCGGTAGCGCGTTCGATCATCCATTGATCCGCGCCGTGCCGGTTGGCCGGGAGCCCAACATTCTCGAACGCGCTAAACTTGGCCCGCTTTCGCGTATTTTCCGGCGCACGCGCTAAAAGGTGGTCGTATCCATGGGGTTGAAAACAGTAAAGCGCTTGCTGCGCTGGGAAACCTCGCCAGCAGCAGGTGCGCTGACCAAGGGACGATCCACGGCCAAACGGGTACGGCTGTCCTGGGTCTGGACCACCAAACAGCATCCGGATGCAAACCTTGGCGATGCGTTGAGCGCAGTCATGGTATCGGCGATGTCCGGCTTGAAAATAGAGCCGGCAGCTTTCGATCATTCTCAGGAACGAATAGCTGCAGTCGGCACGATCGGTCACGCGCAGCGTGGCGGAAAGGTGCATATCTGGGGCACCGGCTTTGATCTCAATCGCGGGCCGACCGGCGCTGTCGGTGCCTATCAGCTCCCCGAAGAGACCGCGCTGGTCGTTCATGCCGTCAGAGGAAAGCAGACGGCGGAGGGCCTGCGCAGGCTTGGCATCGACGTGCCCGACATTTTCGGCGACCCGGTCTGGTTCCTGCCGCGCATCTTTCCCTTTGCCAATCTTCAGAAAAAATACGAGCTGGGCGTCATCGTTCATATTTCGGAACTGGATGAGGCAACGGCGAAAGCCAAGGTTCGCGAAAATCTCGTCCGCTACAATATACCGCCCGAACTTTCCGGAAATATCAAAATAATCAATACCTATACCGGTGCCAACCTTTCCGGCATGCGCGACAAGATCGAGGAAATCGTTTCCTGCCGCCGCATTCTTTCCACCAGTCTTCACGGTTTGGTCATTGCTGAGACCTACAACATCCCCTGTGCCTGGTTCTCAACAAACCGGGGCGAGTCCGGTTTTCTGCCCATCGACGGGTCGCGGGCGATCGATCATCGCATGATCGATTTCTATGGCGGCGCAGGGCGGGATTCGGTCTTGAGCTACCTGCAACCGCTTCATGAAGCGACGGACTGGGAAAAGGCAATGGCATTTGTCGATACGCATTGGCAGCCGCTCGATTATACCGGAGAGGCGCTTTTTAACGCGTTTCCGCTGCCGCGCGCGGTTCGGTTCGAGGACAAAGTCTGGGACTGCTCACCGGAAGTGTTGCAAAAAAATCGTTATTGATGAGTCATCGATGATGTTGTGTGTCGCCTTTAACTCAAACCTGCTCTTTCGTCGGGCAATGTCATTGTCTGCGGGCAGCCGGTGCGATATCCAAAACAGAATCGGAAATTGAGTTTGAAAATGGGCTTGGATACGAGTCGGCAGTACAGGGTTCCCATGGGGCGTTTGAATACATTCACCAGACTTTCGTTGGCTGCGTTATGCGTTGCGTTGTCGTCCTGCACGATGCCAAGCTCCGGGCCAAGCGCGAACAAGATCCAGTCGGGAGCCAAAGAGACGTATGCCCCCTACACGCTGATCAATGTGAACCCCAACGTCGTTTCGGCCCTGGACCAGAATCTGGACCAGCAACTCGCCGTCACGCTGGGAAACAGCAGGAAGCGTAGCTCGGCGCTGATTGGCGTTGGCGATACGGTGGCGATTTCGATCTGGGAAGCGTCCCCTGACGGCCTGTTCTCCAGTGGCGCTGGCCGCGGCGGTGGAACTCAGATACCGGAACAGCCGGTTTCGGAAGCCGGAACCATCAGCGTTCCCTATGCCGGCGTTATCCAGGCGGCAAACCGGACCCCGGACCAGGTCAAGGAAGCCGTCGAGAAGGCCCTCATCCGCATGGCCGTTCAGCCGCAGGTGCTGGTCAGCGTCGTCAAAAACGTGTCCAATACCGTCACTGTGACCGGTGAAGTGGCCAGCAGCGGGCGAATTCCTCTGTCCCCGCGTGGTGAGAAATTGCTGGATGTCATCGCCATAGCGGGCGGTCCGCGTATGGAATCCCACCAGCTTTCCGTGCAGATCACGCGCGGCAGGCGGACGGAAACCATACCGATGGAACGTCTGATTTCCGACCCGACCGAGAACATCTATGTGCAGTCGGACGATGTCGTGGCGCTGATCCGCCAGCCCCGGAGTTTTACGGTGTTTGGGGCATCGACCGCCAACGCATCGGTACAGTTCGACGAATCGCAGCTTTACCTCAACCAGGCGCTCGCCAAGGTCGGTGGCCTGAACGACGAACGGGCCAATGCCAAGGGTGTGTTCATCTATCGGACGGAATCAACAAAGCTGCTTCGCCGCCTGATGCCGGAAAAGGATTTTTCCTCCTACGGCCCGACAGCCAACGTTATCTATCAGGTCGATCTGACCGATCCGAGCGGCTTCTTCCTGTTGAAAGGGTTTACGCTGCGCAATCGCGACCTGATCTATATTGCAAATTCGTCACTTGCCGAAGTTCGCAAATTTGCAACTCTGGTGAGTTCGACGGCAGCACCGATCGCGCAGGCGGCTTCGGTTTCAAACACATTGTCTGATTTGGGACGATAACACTTTAAAAGGCGTGTCATCTCAAAGCTGCCCAGTTGTCGTGTTTAAAGCTCCGTCGGCCATGCCGATGGAGCTTCTCGTTTGGTGGACTTTTTCGGGTTGCAAATCCATGCTATGAGGCTGTCTCAGAGCATACGAGGCTCGATTCAGGAGATGAAGTTTGAAGGACATGTCCGGGGCGGCAAAGCTCGACAAATCGAAAGCACGCTCGGACGATAGCGGCGCGCTGGTTCTCAGGCTTGATGAAGTGCGGCCGGCGCGTCAGCAGCCTGGCGCCGCGCCGTCTGTTCTGCCGAAGCAATTTCCGCGCAAGACGACCATAATCTACAAATCCCAGCGCATAACCGGCATGGTCGCCAAGGCAAAGGGCGGCATTTCCAGTACGGCGGTTTCGTTCTTCCTCATGGTCGTTTTGCCGACGATCATCGGCGCGCTTTATTTCGCCTTCGTGGCATCACCGCAATATATGTCCGAGTTCCGTTTCTCGGTGCGCCCGACGGACGGCAGCGCCATGGCGTCCAGTGTGGCTGCGGATGCGGCACTTGCCATGTCGAACAGCTATATCGTCTCCGACTATGCCTTGAGCCGCGATGCGGTCGAGGCGCTGGAAACAAAGATCGGATTGCGGGAACTCTATTCCGACGGCAGCATCGATGGCTTGTCCCGCCTCCCTGAAGGCGCGTCGCTCGAAAAGCTCGTTGCTTATTGGCGCAAGCGCGTTTCGACCAGCTACGATATCATGACCGGTATCAACGTCATCGAAGTCACCGCCTTTTCGCCCCAGGACGCCCATAAAATTTCCGTCGCTTTGCAAGCTCTGTGCGAGCAGCTGGTGAACGACATCTCCGAGAAGGCGCGCCAGAGCCAGATGGCTTTCTCAAAAGGCGAGCTTGACCGTTCCGAGGCGCGTTTGAAAGAGGTTCGCCAGAGCGAAACGGAATTGCGGTCTGGTCAGAAAAGCATCGACATCAGAAAAGATGCCGAAGGTAAAATCGTATTGAACAATAAATTGCGCGGGGATCTCTCTGAGCTCGAAGCGCAATATTCGGCCCTGTCGAGCTATATGGATCCCACCTCGCCGCGCCTGACTGTTCTGAAGAACCAGATTGCAGCGGCACGGGAGCAGATCGCCAATCTGCAGACGCAGATATCGAATGCCGATGAGACGACACCTGGCAGCATGGACGATGCCCAGAGAATTACGAAATATGATCAGTTGCAGACCGATGTGGACATTGCGACGAAACTCTACACGTCATCTCTGACAAACTACGAACAGGCGCGCATGCGCGCCAACAACAACCAGACCTATCTGGCGACCTATGTCCAGCCGGGCATTGCGCAGATCGCCTCCTACCCGCGTGTTTTTGTCGATACGCTTCTGGTTTTTCTGTCCGCCATCGGTATCTGGGTGGTCCTGACGCTGATCTACTACAGTATCCGTGACCATGCTTGATCAAGGTGGATTGGAACTGAGGCTGCGTCCATGAATACAATCGCGCTCGGTGTTTCCCGGCAGATGCGGATCGTTAGCGCGCTGACGATCCGCGAAGTGCGGCTGCGCAACAGCAAGCATGCATTCTCGCAGCTGTTCGACCTGCTCGAAGCTGTCGTGTTCATCGTTGCCCATTTCATCATTTTCACATTTCTTGGACGGCATCTGCTGATCGGGGACAGTCTCCTGCTGTTCATCACGACGGGTATTCTTCCCGTTCTGTTCTTTCGAAGCATCAGCATCCGGACGGCCTCTGCGCTGGAGGCGGCAAAAGCCGTGACCAGCATCCCCTTTATTGAGGCCATCGACTACGCTATTGCCCGCGCTTTTGTGGAATTTCTATCCTTTACGATGGCTTTCATCGGCTTCTTCGCGCTGATCGCCACGTTCGATCTGTCGCGTTATGCCGTGCCGTACAATCCGATCGCGCTTGTGCAATTCATTATTCTGATTTCGTTTTTTGCGTTCGGAATCGGCTTGATCAATTCTTTCCTGATCTTCCTGTTTCCATTGTGGAAATTCATCTGGGGCATGTTTTCGCGCGTTCAAATTTTCTTTAGCGCCGTGTTTTTCATACCGGAATATATGCCGCCGCAGGTCAAGAATATCTTGGCCTATAACCCGATCATGCATCTTGTGGGACTATTTCGCACCGCATTTTATCCCACCTATCCCACTCATATGCTGTCGCTGACCTACGTATTCGGGTGGACCTGTGCAGTTATGATCCTTGGTCTGGCGCTTGAGAGAACGCTTCGCAATCATCGTGCCCACGGCCATTGAGCCCGCGAGCTGGGTTCAGTGTGTATACTTAATATAGTTTACAGCGCTGACATGATCCGCCGGGCAATGCTGCGCTATCCAAACGGATAGAGGATGCGGCCAATCAGCCGGAACTTTGGATTGGACACTTCCCGGAAGAACAGGATCGGGTCCTGCCGGAACCATTGTGCATCATGGTTGTTTCCGATTTTCGAGATGATGAACGCCAAGGGCGGCGTCAGCAGATGTCTCCAGCCGAGAATGCCGTAAGGTCCCCATGCCCGCCATGGCTGACCAAGCCGGAGCGGTCGCCGCGCAGGCTCCGGCTCCTGTTTTTCCTTAGTGAAGTGCCGCGATATTCCATCTACCGTTTCCTCAAACGAGACGTTCGTTCCACTCACGGGGTCGAAATACCGGGGGTATAGGAGATAGGCACCCGCAAACAACGCCTCGATGCTGAGGTTCCGGCCACGGCGCTCGTTGGGCTGGCGATCATCCGTCAGTCCCCAGCCGGCATAGAATGGGCATCCATAGACAGTGACTGTCAGGCCTCGAAGCAGGGCCTCGAAGCCGGCGAGCGATGTGATCGTGTAGACATGATCGATCGTTTCGAACGCCTGGCCCATGGACAGCGGCTGCGCGATGATCTGGCAAAGATGCTGGACATCCCTTGGATTGGATTGGGCGAGGCGTATGCGGTTGAGAATATCCGGGTGGGGTTTGTAGATGATCTGAGCGCCGGGATTTTCGTGGGCCGCAAGGCGCACCAGGTCGTTGTTGGTGACAGAGGAGAGACATCCAAACTGGATCGATGCGTCATCCTCGACCTGGCCGATCACCAGGATGCGCTTTGTGGATTTTGGGCCGTAGAGGTGATCGATATCGACGCTGGTATCGCTGTTGTATTTGCTAACGCCGGTTTCGAGCAGAAAGCGGATACCGGCGGCTGCCCGTTCCAGAAGCTCCGGTGCGCCCTCGAAATCATAAGTGCATAACAGCCGCTCCAAATCGGAGGGCTCTCGGCAATCGAAATATGCCGTGCGCTGGTCCAAGGCGAGAGACAAGGGCGGCGTATAGCTGGCCGTGGCCACGACCGAACGGATGAACCCATCCTCGATATAGAAGACAGGAATTCCATGCTCTGCCGCAAATGGCTTGAGCTTCTGAGGCGTGCGCAGGCTCCAGACGAAAATCTGCGGATTGTCTTCAAGAAGAATGCGGGCAGCCCAGTCTTCAAAATCGGGTTCGCTCACATACATCGGAACGAAAATAAAGCTGCGGTCCGGAAAATAGCGCTGGAAAATATCCTGCTTCCACTCATGAATGTGGAAGGCGTACGTCGTGATTTTTTTGATAGGGAGAGAACCCCCGTCAGCTACCTGGCTTGACGGTTGCTCTGAACCTGAAGCCGCACCTTGGTGCTGCTCAGACAAGGACATTTGCTCGCGAGGCCATGTTCGGAACTCCACCTCTTTTAGGAGCAGGTTGAACGGCTAACCCGCCCACCAAGCCCTGCATCGTCACATCAAACGACACCGGCGCGCAACAGATCGTGGATGTGAAGGATGCCGCTTGGGGCGCCATCGTCATCCACCAGGAACAGAACGGTCACCTTCTGTGCCTGCATGATTTCCATTGCGGCACTGGCCAATATGCTGCCTTTGATGACACGCGGGTTGTGCGACATGACGGTATCGACGGTCTCGACCAGCAGATCGTGCGACATATGGCGGCGCAAGTCGCCATCGGTAATCACGCCGGCAAGCTTGCCCGCCTCGCCGGTAATGCCGACCACGCCGAAGCCTTTCGACGACATCTGGATGATGGCGTCGCCCATCGGGCTGCCGAGCGGCAGGAGCGGGATCGCATCGCCTTCATGGGCCAGTTCCTGCACGAGAAGCAGTTGAGAACCGAGCTTGCCGCCGGGATGGAATGTCTTGAAATCCTGGGCGGAAAAGCCGCGCCGCTCGAGAAGTGCGATCGCCAGGGCATCGCCCACGGCCAATTGCAGCATTGCAGAGGTGGTCGGCGCCAGACCGTGCGGGCAGGCTTCCACCACTTTCGGCAGGGTCAGGGCGACGCTGGAATTGCGCGCCAGCAGGCTTTCGGCATTGGACGTGATCGACACGACCGGAACATTGAAGCGCTTGGCATAGGCCAGCATGTTTCCAAGCTCGACGGTTTCTCCCGACCAGGACAAAAGAATGAGAAGATCCTCAGAGGTGATCATGCCGAGATCGCCATGGCTGGCTTCGGTCGGATGCACGAAATAGGCGGATGTGCCAGTCGATGCCATGGTCGCTGCGATCTTGCGGCCGATATGGCCACTTTTGCCGACGCCGGAGACAACCACACGGCCCCGGCCGCCGGCAATCAACTCAACCGCATCAACGAGGCTGCGCGAAAGCGCTGGATCGTTGGCAAACTGGGTTGCAAAGGCATTGATCCCGTCAACCGCCGTGGCAATCGAGCGCCGCAACGATTCAAGGACAAGACCTGCCTGCGGAGGGTTCGTATCGACTTGCCTAAGACCCATGCTATTACTCCAAAACCAAAACGGGGCATCCGGTTTCAACCAGAGCACCTCAGATCAAACCAAAAAGGCGGATTTGCGCTCTTTATTGGTAAAATTGGCAAAATCGTCAAGCCTGCAGGCCAAAGCTGTGGGTATATGGGTCAACCTGCCCGCTGCGTGATGATTTCATCGTCGCCAACGCCGATCTGGCCGGGATTGTTGACGAAGGCTTCCAGCGTCATCGTATCGAGAATATCGGCGATGGCATCGCGCACTGTCGTCATCGACCGGCGCACTTCGCAGGTGTCGGGATCGTTGCAATCGTCGCAGACTTCATAGGCCGTGCGACTCGCACAGCGGATCGGCGCCAGGGGGCCGTCCAGCGTGCGTACAACCTGACCAATGCGGATTTCGGAGGCCGGGCGCGAGAGCGAGTAGCCGCCGCCAGGCCCTTTTTTCGAGCGGAGAATGCCGGCATTGCGCAGTTCCAGCAGGATCGTATCGAGAAACTTCTTCGGGATATTGTTGCGGGTGGCAATCTCGGTAATGAAAGCTGTCTCACCCGGATCGAGCCGCGCCAGATCGACCAGCGCTTTCAATCCGTATTTTCCCTTTTTGGTCAGCATCGCAGTTCGCTCTTTTTACAAACAGGCACTGAAAACAGCGCCTATCTGCTGATTGCCCTCATATAATCCGGCATATCACAAGAGAAGCCGGGCCAATATACCGATTTAGGGAAAACATGGCCAAACTGCGGTTTTCATGGATATTTGTGGCTTATGCGACCGCCAATGCGGCTGGAGTGTCCTGAACCCGCAACATTGCCCGCCGCGAAGCCTGCCCTGAGATCAACTGGCGCACTGCCGCCCGCGCCTCGTCGGCGGACCGGAAATGCCGCGAATCAAGATCCCAGACGTGATATTTCACCGCGACAAACTTCAGCCGGCCCGCATCCGGGACCACAACACCGACGGCTTCGCCGCCAAATTCTATTACCTGCTTGCTCATGGGAAAGCGCTCCTACCACGCCTTGGCGCGGATCATTCAAATCGTGCAACATTCAAGGAAAAGACTGCGTCGAGGTCACATTCGCCAGGTGCGAATGCAAAGGTCTTTCGTTGTGCGACAATGGGAATGCGTGCCCCGGAAAGTCGCGATGCGGGCGTTGTCAAACATGGCTCTCTCCTTCGGCAAGGCCCGGCAGGATGCTGTCCGGGCTGGTTCAAGGTCTCCGCTCCGGCTCTTGCCATCTGCGAACAACCACAAGATAGGATAGACCACAAATTTAGTCAATTAAATTTGGCTACCCGCGCAAAATAATACTAGCTCAGTCGTTATTTCTGGCATGTGCAGCAAGGTGTGTTCCCGAAGTAGGATATCCTAGAATGAAAATCTACTTTCCAAGAAGACCACGCATCGCGTTCATGGACTTATGTAGGCGCATCATGAGACAAAAAAAGGGCGGCCGGAGCCGCCCTTTCGATTTTTTGTGATCCGGTCAGTTCTTGGCGAGTTCGGTGCCGGGCGCGCGGGTTGATTCGCGTTCCTTCCACCAGCGGCTGAGGAACAGCAGGATCGGGCCGCCGATATAGATCGACGAGGTCGTTGCGACGATGACGCCGAACACCATCGGCCAGGCGAATGGCTTTACAGGGTCGCCGCCCCAGATCGCCATCGGCAGCAGCGAAGCGAGAATGGCGACCGACGTGAAGATGCATCGCATCACCACCTGGTTGATCGACAGGTCGATCAGGTCGGAGAACGGCATCGACTTGTACTTGCGCAGGTTTTCACGCATGCGGTCGTACACCACCACCTTGTCGTTGACGGAATAACCGATCAGCGTCAGCACGGCGGCAATGGCCGTCAGGTTGAAGTCGATCTGTGTCAGCGCAAAGAACCCAATCATCTTCGTGATGTCGAGAATCAGTGTCACGATCGCACCCACGGCGAAGTGCCACTCGAAGCGCCACCAGATGTAGAACAGGATCGCCACCATCGCGAGACCGACTGCGAGGAAGCCCGAGCGCGCAAGTTCCGCACTGATGGTCGGTCCGACCACTTCCGTACGCTCGAAGGACGCACCCGGGATGGCCTGGCTGACGGCTTCCTTGATTGCGTTCAGCGCCACGGTCTGTTCCGCTTCGCCGCCCGGCTGACGCTGGACGCGGATCAGGACGGCTTTGCCCTGATCGAAATCCTGCAACGCCACTTCACCGATGTTCAAGTCCTCAAGCTTGGGCCGAAGGGCTGCAAGATCGAGCTGCGCCTCGGACGTGGCTTCGACCTGAATACCACCGACAAAGTCGATGCCGTAGTTGAGGCCTGGCGTGAAAAACAGCACGACGGAGCTGATCGACAGGAACGCCGACATGCCGATGGCAACAAAACGGCCGCGCATGAAGGAGAAGGCCGGGATGGCCGGAACCTTGCCAAAGATCGAGTGAATTTCGATCTTCTTCAGCTTCTGGCGCACGACCATTTGATACATCATCAGGCGCACGACGGTGATCGACGTAAACATCGAGATGACGATACCGATCATCATCGTGATGGCGAAACCGCGAACCGGTCCGGTACCGAACATGAAGAGCAGGATCGTGCCGACCAGGGTCGTCACGTTGCCGTCGACGATTGTGGCGAAAGCCTTGTTGAAGCCGACATCCAGCGCCTTCATGGCGCCGGCACCGGCCGCCGTTTCCTCGCGGATACGGGCGTTGATCAGAATATTGGCATCCACCGCCATGCCGATACCGAGAATGATACCGGCGATGCCGGGAAGCGTAAGCGTCGAGCCGAGCATGCCGAGCACGGCGATCGTCAGGATCGTGTGCAGGACGAGACCGATATTGGCGATGACGCCCCAGGATGTGTAGAGCACCAGCATCATCACGACGACGAAGGCAAAGCCGGCAAGACCGGTATAGATGCCCATGCGGATGGAGTCGGAGCCGAGGTTCGGGCCGACGGAACGTTCCTCGATGATGGTGAGCGGAGCCGGCAGGGCGCCGGAACGCAGCAGTGCGGACAGAACCGTTGCTTCCTGAGCGGTGAAGTTACCGCTGATCTGGCCCTGGCCGCCGGGGATCGGTTCGTTGATGCGCGGCGCCGTCAAAACCTTGCCGTCGAGCACGATGGCGAAAGGCAGGCCGACATTGTCGCGGGTGATTTCAGCGAACTGACGCGCACCCTGGCTGTCGAAGGTGAAGGAAACGATGGGTTCGTTGTTCTGCTGGTTGAAACCGGCCTTGGCATCGGCGAGACGCTCGCCGGAAATCGCCACACGGCTTTCGACGGCATATTTCGCGCCGTCATTGGTCCCCGGCAGGATATCGACGCCGCGCGGCGGCGTGGTGGTGTTCGGATCGACCGATGTATCGACCATGTGGAAGCTCATCTGCGCGGTCGAACCGAGCAGCTGACGCAGGCGTGTCGGGTCTTGCAGACCGGGCAGCTGGACGAGAATACGGTCGGAGCCGACGCGCTGGATCAACGGCTCGGCAACGCCGACCTGATCGACGCGGCGGCGAATAATCTCAAGGCTCTGATCAACGGCCGCCGTCATGCGTTCGTTGAGACCAGCCTCCGTCTGCCGGATGGTGATCGTGTCACCGGCGGTGCTGACGTCGATATCGGAGGTCGATGTACCGAAACCGAGCGTGCCAACCGGGGCTGCCAGTTCCTGGATTTTCGGCATCACCTTGTCGCGATCAGCCTGTTCGGGAATCTTGACGGCAATGGAATCGCCGGCAATGCGGGCCGAGGACGTCGGCAGACGCTCGGTGCGCAGCGCGCCGCGGATATCGTCGAGCAGCGTGTTGAGACGCGCCTGGCGCAGGCCAGCCGCATCTACTTCCAGAACGAGATGCGAACCACCCTTGAGGTCGAGGCCGAGCGTGACCGGCTTGACCGGCAGGAAGGAAGCATATTGCTGCTGGACGGAGGCCGGCAGCACGTTGGGCAGCGCCGCGATGATCCCGAAGAGGGTAATCGCGACATAGGCCAGAATGGCCCATTTCGAAGTGCGCATGTTGAGGTTCCATGATAGCCCGCTTTCCTCAGACTATGTCAGAGGACAGCGGATGTGTGCGTAAAGGAAAATATGCGCTGACGCGCAAGAACTGTCAGCAAGGACAGCGATCAGGCGTTTAACGCCGGAGGGCCGCGCGCGCGGGCGATATCGCCGGGAGCGCCTGTGATGACCGCATCGGAAAACGCTGCAATCGGCATGCTGCCGTACGATACGGCGGCAACGAAGACGGGAGCGGGAAGAAGAAAAGGCCCCGGCCCGCCCGGCGAAGCCTTGCCGTCGGCACGGTCCGCTGTAAAGCGCAGATCCGCCACCGGAAAGGCACGCACAGCATGTCGCGAAAGGGCCGTGTCGGACGTGCCGCTTTCCGGAATGGAGAAATTTCCAGCGCTTTGCTGCGTGGAGAACCGCGACGAAAACCCTTGGGCGGACGCGACGAACTGCATGGCAATGGCCGCCGCCAGAATCCACAGCACGGCAAAAAACTTGCCTGCCTGGTTCCGGTCGATGCTGTTGCCATTCATGCCCATAGAGGACATCGTCCTTCCCGTTGGCGTGCCGTTTTCACGGCAAATCACCGAATGCACGCCGATTCAGCGTGCAAGCGGGCCTAAAAACCATCGCCCGCTGCCAAAGTCAAATCTTACCATCAGGCAGGCCCGTTGAACATCCTCAACCCCACCGCTTTCACGCCGTGACGCCTGCCGTGCGCGTCTGGTGAATTTCGATCAGCGAGGGCCCGCCGCGCTTGCGGGCTTCAACCAGTGCGGCCGTCAGATCGCTGGCCTTGGAAAGCCGTACCGCCGGGACGCCATAGGCGCTGGCCGCAAGCAGGAAGTCGGGAGCCGATGGCTTGACGCCTTCCGGGGTGATGCCGGATTCGACCATGAAGCTCTCGATCTCCTGATAGCCGTCATTGTTCCAGACGACGAAGATGACGTTGGCGTTGATATCGGCTGCCGACCCCAGTTCGGCCAGCGAAAACTGGATGCCGCCATCGCCGACGAGGCAGATGACCGGCTTTTGCGGATCGGCCACGGCTGCGCCGACAGCGGCCGGCGGCGCATAGCCGAGTGCGCCAAAACCTGTCGCCGAATTGAACCAGCTCTTTGCCCTCGGCGCATCGCAGTAGAGATTGCCGGCATAGACGGCTTGAGTGGAATCGCCGACGATGACGCAGTCTGGCAGAGCCTGATAGATCGCATCGATGACGCCGATTTCGGCCCGCATCTTCGCCGTCAGCTCCGCCAATGCCGCCTTGCGGGTTGCCGCCGCGCGCTCGGCACTCCGCGCTGCCGGTTTTGCCGTCAGAAATACCAGAATACCGGAGATCGCAGCTTTGGCGCCCGACAGGATCGACAGGGCCGCATGCGGGCCGCGCGCCAGCTGGGCAGCGTCGATATCGGTGCGGATGAGGTTGCCGAGGATGGGGAAGCCGCCATCGGCATACATGTCATAATCGGTCTGGCCCATCTCGGTGCCGAGCGCGATCACCAGGTCGGCATCGGAAATCAGCGCGCGCACGGCCTTGAGGCTCGGGCTTGCCGGGACCCTCAGCGGATGGCCGGCGAGCATGCCGCGCGCATTGACGGTCATGACGACGGGGGCGCCGATGCGTTCGGCCAGTTCCTGGATCTCCGCTTCCGCCGTGATCGCGCCGCCACCGCACAGGATGACTGGCCGCTGCGCATCGCCGCAGAAAATGGCGGCCTTTTGCAAGGTTTCCGCATCCGCCCTCGGCCGGGTTGCCGTCGCCTGCCGGAGCGGGGGTGCGGCGATGCGGGCCGTCATCACATCCGTCGGGATTTCGATATGGACGGGGCCGGGCCTGCCGGAGGTGAGAATGGCGAAGGCGCGCTCGACCACCGGGCCGAGGTCGGCCGGATTGAGCAGGGTCTGCGAATAAAGCGCCAGCGTCTTGATCATGCCGTGCTGGTCCGGCAGCTCGTGCAGCAGGCCGCGGCCATGGCCGAGCGAATCACGCCGATTGACGCCCGAGATCACCAGCATCGGGATCGAATCCTGGCGCGCCTGCGCCATGGCCGTAATCGTATTGGTAAGCCCGGGCCCGGTGATGACCAGGGCCACGCCGGGCTTGCCGCTGACGCGGGCGTAACCATCGGCCATGAAGCCGGCACCCTGTTCGTGGCGTGGCGTTACATGCCGGATCTTTGAAGCGGCAAGGCCGCGATAGAGCTCGACCGTGTGGACGCCGGGAATGCCGAACACCACCTCGACGCCATTGGCTTCCAGGAGATCGACCAGCACCTCGCCGACGGTTTTCAAGGTTTCGCTCATGCGCGGCGCTCCTTCGGCGTCTGCAGCCGGATCGCCAGCTTGGTGATGCGCTGGCAGGCTTCCTGGATGACCTCGTCCGGCACCGTCAGGCTGACGCGCACGAAGGAGGCTGCCTCGTTGCCGAACGATGCGCCGGGCATCACGGCGACATGCTCCTGCTCCAGCAGCATCCAAGCGAAAGCCTCGCCCGTCAGGCCGGTGCCCGCAACATTGATCAGCGTGAACATGCCGGCTTCGGGCGGCAGCGGCACGATCCCCGGCACGTTCGAAAGCCCCTCGACGATCAGGTCGGCGCGGGTCTTGTAGGATGCGCGCATGGCGGCTGACGTGCCGATCTCATGGGTCAGCGCATAGGCCGTCATATCGGCGATGAAAGGCTGGACGCCAAACAGCATGGTCTCCGACACCGGCAGAAGGCGGCTTGCAAATTCAACAGGGCCGACAGCCCAGCCGCTGCGGAAACCAGGGGCAGCGTGCGACTTGGAGATCGACGAGACGACGATCGTGCGCTCGGCAAGCTGCGGATCGTCGAAGGGCGAGGCGAACGGACCGTTGAAGATCAGCTCCTCATAGACTTCGTCGCAGACGATCCAGAGATCGTGCTTGCGGCAGATGCCGCCGATCGCCCTGATCTCGTCTGCCGTCAGCACCGCACCGGTCGGATTGTGCGGCGTGTTGAGCAAAAGCACGCGGCATTGCAGCGTGATCGCCTTTTCGAGATCGTCGGCCTGCATGTGAAACCCATGCTCGGGCTTCAACGGCACGGTAACACGATGGGCGCCGGCCGCCTGGATCACGCCGTCATAGGTGGCATAGAGCGGATCGCCGACCAGGACGCCGTCGCCAGCCTCGACCAGCCCGAGCATGACGGCGAAAAGCGCGGTCTGGGTGCCTGGAAAGCACAGCACGTTCTGCGGCGTCACGTCGGCGCGGCGCTTGGCGTAGCGGGCCGTCAGCGCATTGACCACCGAGGGTTCGCCACGGCCGTTGGAATAGCGGTATCGCCCGGCATTCATCGCGCGCTGCGCCTCGGCCAAGAGCGCGGCATCCGGCGGCATGTCGGGTTCGCCGATCGTCAGCTGGATGACCTCCGTGCCGCTTGCCTGCATCTGGCGGGCGCGGATGTGCAGAGCCCATTTTTCCGATCCGAGATCGGCCAAGCGGTCGGTGATCGATGAATAGCGCATAGGGGGTCTCCTACCCTCAGTCAAAAATCGTGTTCGTTCCCGCCGAACGGCAATCCCAGCAGGGCCTCGCTCGACGACACGGCGATGGCCACAAGCTCGGCCTCCTCGAAAAGCTCGCCCGCAAGGCAAGCCTCCAGCCACAGCCCGTCTATCATGCCATTGATGGCAATGGCGTGGCGGCGGCACTCGGCTTCGCCGGAAGGCTTGCCCTGTGCCCTCAGAAAATCGCCGATCAAGCCCTGCAAATCGTTGCGGAAACCGAGATAGCCTTCGCGGTGGATGGCGGCGAGCTCCGGATCGAGCCGCACCTGGCTGATAAACGATGCCCAGAGCGACAGGCTGCGGTCATTGGCGACCGGGGCTGTCAGGTTCAGCGTGATGAAGCGCTTCAGCCGCGTGCCCGGATCGCCGGTGACATCCGTTGCCTTGGCGGCGAAAGTGGCCAGAACCGAACGGTAGGCCTCCTCCACCATCTGGTCCTTGGAGGCGAAATAATGCCGCACGAGGCCGGCGGTGACGCCGGCCCGGATGGCGATCTGGCGGACGGTCGCACCGCGCAGGCCAAGCTCGGCAATCGTATCGAGGGTTGCCTCGATCAACTCCTGCCGCCGCTCCCCCTCCGGCGCGCGATGGAACGTCCGGCGGTTCATGCAGCCCGCCGCAGGACCGGCCGGGTCAGGCAGGTCGGGCCGCCTTCGCAGGCAATGCACAGCGCGTCGGCCTCGAAGGTCTCGACCTTGCAGCCCGCCGCTTCCATCGCAGCCTTGGTCTTGGGAAAGCCGGCAACCATGATCACTTCGTTCGGGCGGACCGGCAGGACGTTAAGGCTCAGACCATTGCTGGCATGGAACTCGTCGGCCGGCGCCTCGATCAGGGTGATGCCCCATTCCTTCAGGAGCTGATAGAAGGCGGCCGGCAGGAGCGGCGCAAACACCAGCGCCAGATCACGCGACAGCGGGCTCATCACCGACATCAGGTGCAGGCAGGCCTCCTCGCCGTGCCAGAGCGGCAGGTCATAGCCAAGCACGGTGATCCCATGCGGATCGAGCATCTCTGTCAACTGGGCGATGCCGTCTTCATTGGTGCGCACGCCACGGCCGACGACCAGCGTCTCGGCGTCGAGCCAGATGCAATCGCCACCTTCGACGGTGCCCGGCGCAAGGATGCGGCCCAAGATCGGAATGCCGGCCGCCTTGTAGGCTGCCTCGTGCAGCGCCGTTTCCTTTTCGCGCAGCGGCTTGCCCATGCGCAGGAGGATGGCGCCGTGGTTTGACATCAAAGAGGGATCATGGGTGAACATGGCGTCGGCAAGCCCGTCGCCCTTGTCTTCCAGCCACAGGATTTCGGCACCGGACTTTTCCACAAGGCGGGCGAATTCGGTATATTGGTGCACCGCCTTTTCACCGTCAAAGGTCGGACCGTAGTGCCATTTCGCAGGATCGGCAGACGCAAGGCTTGCGCCCGGACGCCGCATCAACACGCGTGCCAGATTGGCCGACATCTCCTGCGAACCATATGCCGTCATCATCTACTCCTGTTGGAAAATTGTTCATTAGCGAGGGCTGCCAGAAAAAGCAGCGTCGAAATTATTATACGGTTGAATAATTTCTGCACAAGTGCCACGATGCGTTTCATGGAACAGCGTGACAGGCAAAAATGCCGCACGACAGACAAACAGGGGAACTGTTTTCATGCGTTCAGACGTGGCGACCTGTCTCGACAGGACTGACTTTTCATGACGGAACCAGCCCAGGCGATTGCGGTTACAAACCTCCACAAACGTTTCGGGCCGCTGGAAGTGCTCAAGGGCGTTTCATTGACTGCGAATGAAGGCGACGTGATCGCCATCATCGGCGGCAGCGGTTCGGGCAAATCGACCTTCCTGCGCTGTATCAACATGCTGGAACTGCCGACATCCGGCTCGGTCACGGTGCATGGCGAAACGATCGCCATGAAGAAGGACGGTCACGGCGGGCTAATGCCTTCCGACCGCAAACAGGTGCAGCGTCTGCGCACTCAGCTCGGCATGGTGTTCCAGAGCTTCAATCTGTGGCAACACATGACCATCCTCCAGAACGTCATCGAAGTTCCGGTCCATGTGCTCGGCAAATCCAAGGATGAGGCAACGGCCACCGGCGAAGCGCTCCTGCGCAGGGTCGGCCTGTTCGAGAAGCGCGATGCTTATCCCGCCTTTCTCTCCGGCGGCCAGCAGCAGCGTGCGGCCATTGCCCGCGCGCTTGCGATCCAGCCGTTGGTCATGCTGTTCGACGAGCCGACCTCGGCGCTCGATCCGCAGTTGGTCGGCGAAGTGCTGACCGTGATTGGTGACCTCGCCAAGGAAAAGCGGACAATGATCCTGGTCACCCACGAGATGAAATTTGCGCGCAACGTCGCCAATCACATCGTCTTCCTCGCCGACGGCGTCATCGACGAACAGGGAACGCCGGACGAGATCTTCGGCAATCCGAAATCCGAACGCCTGAAAAAATTCATCAGCTCCATCCACTAAGACCAAAAACCACGAAAACAAAAAAGGGAACAGCATGAAAAAGACGCTCAAAACCATCGCCCTGTCGCTTGCGCTCGGCATCGTTGCCGCCGGTGCCGTCGCTGCCGAACCGCTGAAGGTCGGCTTTGCGGCCGAGCCCTATCCGCCGTTCACCTCGCCGGACGCATCCGGCAACTGGGAAGGCTGGGAAGTGGAGTTTGAAAAGGCGATCTGCGCCGAAGCCAAGCTCGAGTGCGTGATCACGCCCGTGGCCTGGGATGGTATCATTCCGGCACTGACCTCCAAGAAGATCGACATGATCATCGGCTCGATGTCGATCACCGAGGAACGCCTGAAGACCATCGATTTCACCGATAAGTATTACAACACCCCGACGGGCGTCATCGGCCCAAAGAGCGAAACGTTTGAAGCCACGCCGGAAGGCCTGAAGGGCAAGACGATCGGCGTCCAGGTTTCGACTATCCACCAGGTTTATGCCTCGAAATATTTCGGTGAAAATGGCGCGACCGTGAAGGAATACCAGACGCAGGACGAAGCCAATAACGACCTCGCCGCCGGCCGTCTCGACGCCGTTCAGGCCGATTCCATCGCACTTGGCGCCTTCCTGAAGAGCGACCAGGGCAAGGAATGCTGCGACTTGAAGGGCATGGTCAAGGATGACCCGGCCATCCTCGGCGCCGGTGTCGGCATCGGCATCCGCAAGGGCGAAGACGAACTGAAAACCAAGCTGAACGCCGCCATCAAGGCGATCCGCGCCAACGGCACCTACGACACGTTCTCGAAGAAGTATTTCGACTTCGACGTTTACGGGCAGTGATGCGCTGAGCGCCTGCGGAGGGCTCACCCCCCCTCTGTCGGCGACGCCGACATCTCCTCCTCAAGGGGGGGAGATTGACCGCATCTACTGTGCGTCCACGACAACGAAGCCGGTGCGGGAAAAGAATGATCTCCCCCCTTGAGGGGGAGATGTCACGCAGTGACAGAGGGGGGTGATGCCACAGACGCAGAGCTCCCGGTAAAGAGGACCCATGGCCGATCCCGTATCCTTCATAAACTGGAGCCTTCTGGCATTGGAGCCGCCCGGCTGGGGCGGGGTGTTGCTGCGCGGCCTTCTCAACTCCATCGAGATCGCCATCGGCGGTTATGCGTTCGGCCTTTTGCTCGGCATCGGCGGCGCCTGCGGCAAGCTCTATGGCGGCCCGATCACCCGCGATCTGATGGAATGCTATACGACCATCGTGCGCGCGGTGCCGGAACTGGTCCTGATCCTGCTGCTCTATTATGCCGGAACCGATGCGCTCAATTACGTGCTTGGGCTCGTGGGCATCGGCCAGGTGGACATTAGCGGGCTGGTCGCGGGCATCTTCGTCATTGGCGTGGTGCAGGGCGCCTATACGACCGAGGTGCTGCGCGGCGCCATCAAGGCGGTGCCGGCCGGGCAGATCGAGGCGGCGCGCGCCTATGGCATGTCTCCGTTCAAGGTCATGACCCGTGTCACCCTGCCCGCCATGCTGCCCTATGCCATTCCCGGACTTTCCAATCTCTGGCTGATCGCCACCAAGGATACGGCGCTGCTGGCCGTCGTCGGCTTCTCCGAACTGACGCTGGTCACGAGGCAGGCGGCCGGATCCACCAAGGCGTATCTGCTGTTCTTCTGTGCCGCAGGCGTGCTCTACCTGATGCTGACCCTCATTTCCGATCTCATCATCCGCTTCATCGAGCGCCGGGCCCGGCGCGGTTTCGTGGAGCAATCATGAGCGAGACCCCCGCCACCGACGTCACCACGCATGCCATGGCAATCACGCCGGAAGACCTGCCGACGGCTGCAAGTTTTTTCAAGCCGCACCGCATCGTTCTCCTGGCGATCGCAGCCGCTTTGATCTTCTGCATCGTCTGGTTCATGCGCTGGGACTGGATTCCGCAATATCTGCCGCGGCTCGGCTATGGCATCATGATCACGCTGGCCATGCTGTTCAGCACGTCGATTTTGGGCTTTCTCTTGGCCGTACCGCTCGGACTGGTGCAGGTGACCGGTCCCTGGCCGCTGAAAGCGCTGGCGAAAGGGTTCTGCACCGTCGTTCGCGGCACGCCGCTTCTGTTGCAGCTCTGGCTTCTCTATTATGGGTTGGGCTCGCTGTTTCCGCAGTTCCCCGCCATCCGCCAGTCGTTCCTGTGGCCCTATCTACGCGAATCCTGGCCCTATGGGGTGGCGGCGCTGACGATCTCCTTTGCAGCCTATGAAGGCGAGGTCATGCGCGGCGCCTTTGCCGGCGTTCCGGCCGGCGAAATCGAGGCGGCGCGAGCCTATGGCATGAGCCGATGGACGCTGTTTCGCCGCATCTGGCTGCCGCGCGCCATTCACCGGGCATTGCCGACGCTGAACGGCGAGACCGTGCTGCAATTGAAGGCGACGCCCCTGGTTGCCACAATTACCGTCATCGACGTCTATGCCGTGATCTCCAAGGTCCGGCAGGATACCTACATCACCTACGAGCCGCTGCTGCTGCTTGCGCTGATCTACATGTGCCTGACCGGAATCCTGGTCGTCGCCTTCCGCTACCTCGAAAATCGCATACCAACCCGTGGTGCCTGATATGACTGTCAATGTGAACCTGACCAACTCCATGCCTGAACTGGTGGCCATCCGCCGCGACCTGCACGCCCATCCGGAACTGGGGCTTGAGGAGGTCCGCACCTCCAATTTCGTCGCCACATGCCTGGAAGGCCTTGGCTACACGGTGACACGGGGCCTCGCCAAGACCGGCCTCGTCGCCACGCTGAAGAACGGCACAAGCAACCGCTCGATCGGCATTCGCGCCGACATGGATGCGCTGCCCATCTTCGAGGAAACCGGCCTTGACTACGCCTCGAAAACCCCCGGCCTGATGCATGCCTGCGGCCATGACGGCCACACGACCATGCTTCTGGGTGCGGCCCGCGCCATTGCCGAGCGCAAGAATTTCGACGGTACCGTGCATCTGATCTTCCAGCCGGCGGAAGAGAATTTCGGCGGCGCCAAGATCATGATGGACGAAGGCCTGTTCAATAAATTCCCCTGCGACGCCGTGTTTGCGCTCCACAACGAGCCGGGATTACCGTTTGGCCAGTTCGCGCTGCGCGAAGGCCCGATCATGGCTGCGGTGGATGAGGCACGGATCACCGTTCATGGGCTGGGCGGTCACGGCGCCGAACCGCAGGAAACCGCAGACCCGATCGTCTGCGGCGCCTCGATCGTCATGGCCCTGCAGTCGATCGTCTCGCGCAACATCCACCCGATGGACCCGACCGTCATCACCGTCGGCTCGTTTCACAGCGGTTCGGCCAGCAACATCATTCCCGAACGCGCCGAAATCGTCGTCGGCATCCGCTCCTTCGATCCCAAGGTGCGTGACGAACTGGAACGCCGCATCCGGCTGATCGCCGAAAACCAGGCGGCAAGCTACGGCATGCGGGCAAGCGTCGATTATACCCGCAGCTACGACGCGACGATCAACCACAAGGCGGAAACCGATTTCGTCCGCGATCTGGCGATCCGTTTTGCCGGCGCCGACAAGGTCGTCGATCTCGAGCGCGCCTTCATGGGCAGCGAGGACTTTGCCTATATGCTGAAGGACCGGCCGGGCACCTATTTCTTCCTCGGCTCCAGCGTCACCGGGAATGAGAAATCGCTCCATCACCCCGGCTACAATTTCAACGACGACCTTTTGCCGGTCGGCGCCGCGTTCTGGACCGAGCTGGCGGAAGCCTATCTCGCCCGGACCTGACATTTCAAAAAAGAAAAAGCCGCAGGAAGGGACGTTCCTGCGGCAAGTCGGGACAGTGTAGGCACGTCCATCGCAAGGTGCGATCCATCAAATTTCCGGGCCTGCACGCGGCGGCAAAAGCTTTGACCGGCGGTGCAGCCCATCAAGATCGAAGCCTGGCAAAGGCGCTGATGTCATCATGCAACAGGGCCGTCCGGCAGGTTCCGTTCTTCGATAACTAACCATAGCCGCCAGCGTTTGCGGCACACTTAAGCGAACCATTAAAATTTTACCGATGCCGCGTTTCGAGACAATCCCTCCCGCATTATCCGATCCGTGACGGTGCGCATACATAAGGCCTGCCGGATGCAACTATGCCGCAGGTGGAACATTGTCGCAGTGTGACATCATGGTTGCGCCGATGTCATTGATTTCCAGCGCTATTGGCGCAGACTATGGCCCAGGGGTCCAGCGTCATGCTCATCCGCCACGACGGGGACAAACCGTGGCGGTGGAGAAACCAGGAGACGGCAGCCAGACCCTCGAAAGGATTGTACCGTGTTCGAGAGTTTTGACGCGACGTTGCTCGCCCGTATTCAATTTGCCTTTACAGTGTCGTTTCACATCATCTTCCCAGCCTTCTCCATCGGCCTTGCGAGCTATCTCGCGGTGCTGGAGGCCCTGTGGCTGTGGAAGAAAGACCAGGTCTATATGGATCTGTTCAATTTCTGGAAGACGATCTTTGCCGTGGCCTTCGGCATGGGCGTCGTATCGGGCATCGTCATGTCCTACCAGTTCGGCACCAACTGGAGCGTGTTTTCCGACAAGGCCGGGCCGGTCATCGGTCCTCTGATGGGCTATGAGGTGCTGACCGCCTTCTTTCTCGAGGCCGGCTTCCTCGGCGTCATGCTGTTCGGGCTCAACCGCGTCGGCCCGAAACTGCATTTTCTTGCCACCTTTATGGTCGCCTTCGGCACGCTGATCTCTGCCACCTGGATTCTTGCCGTCAATTCCTGGATGCAGACGCCGGCAGGCTTCGGCATGAACGAGGCAGGACAGTTCATTCCGCTCGACTGGTGGAAGGTGATCTTCAATCCTTCATTCCCCTACCGCCTGGTGCATATGGTGCTGGCCGCCTATCTCACCACCGCTTTCGTGGTCGGCGCCGTCGGCGCCTGGCATCTCTTGAAAAACACCGCGCCGCGCCGCTCGCGCACGATGTTTTCGATGGCCATGTGGATGGCGACGATCGTTGCGCCGATCCAGATCATGGCCGGCGACTTCCATGGCCTGAACACGCTGGAACACCAGCCGGTGAAGGTCATGGCGATGGAAGGCCATTTCGACAGCCATCCCGATGGCGCGCCGCTGATCCTGTTTGGTATTCCGAATACGGCGGAAAAACGCATCGACTACGCGGTCGAAATCCCGAAACTCTCAAGCCTGATCCTCAAGCATGACCTGAACGCGCCGCTTGCCGGCCTCGATACCATCCCGGACAATCTCGAGCCGCCGGTCGCCGTCGTCTTCTGGTCTTTCCGGGTCATGGTGGGTATCGGGTTTGCCATGCTCGGCATCGGCCTGTGGAGCCTGTGGTGTCGCCTCAGGGGCACGCTCGACAGCAGCGACTGGCTGCATCGGGCAGCCGTTACGATGGGGCCCGCCGGTTTCGTTGCGGTCCTCGCCGGCTGGATCACCACCGAAGTCGGCCGCCAGCCCTACACGATCTACGGCCAGCTGCTGACGGCGGACTCGATCTCACCGATTGCAGCCCCGGCCGTCGCCGCCTCGCTGATCGCCTTCATCGTCGTCTATTTCTTCGTCTTCGGCGCCGGCACCTTCTACATCCTGCGGCTGATGAAGCGCCTGCCGCGCGATCCGATGCCCGATCTCGACGACGGGCCGATCAGAACCTCCGGCATCATGCCGGGACCCGCGACCGGACACACCCATGGGAGCAGCCATCATGGTCATTGATCTTCCTTTTGTCTGGGCCGCCATCATCGCCTTTGCGGTGCTCGCCTATGTCATTCTCGACGGTTTCGATCTTGGCGTCGGGATCCTCTTTCCGTTCTTTCCGGAAAAGCGCGACCGCGACGTGATGATGAACTCCGTCGCCCCGGTCTGGGACGGCAACGAGACCTGGCTGGTGCTTGGCGGCGGCGGTTTGCTCGCAGTCTTTCCGCTCGCCTATTCGGTCATCCTTTCGGCCCTCTATGCGCCGATCATCGCCATGCTGCTCGGCCTGGTCTTTCGCGGCGTTGCCTTCGAATATCGCTGGCGCACCCGCCGCGGCGAATTCCTGTGGAACTGGGCCTTTGCCGGCGGCTCGATGATTGCGGCGTTTGCGCAAGGGGTGGCGCTCGGCGCCCTGGTGCAGGGCATCCCGGTTGCAAACCGCGCCTATGCTGGGGCCTGGTGGGATTGGCTGACGCCGTTTTCCATCGCCACCGGCTTTGCCATCCTGATCGGCTATGCACTTCTCGGCTCGACCTGGCTGATCCTGAAGACCACCGGCGATCTCGCTGAAAAAGCCCGCAAGGTGGCGCTGCGCACCTGCTTTGCCACGATCGCCGCCATGGGCATCGTCAGCCTGTGGACGCCGTTCCTCGAACCCATCTACCTGGAACGCTGGTTCAGCTGGCCGACGGCGATCTTCAGCGTCATCGTGCCGGTGCTGGTGCTCGGCTGCTTTGCGCTCCTGCTGATCGGCATCCGCGCCAAGCGTGACGCGCAGCCGTTTCTGGCGGCACTCGGGCTGTTCGTGCTCGGCTTTGCCGGCATCGGCATCAGCTTCTACCCCTATATGGTGCCGCCATCGGTGACCATCTGGGATGCCGCAGCGCCGGATTCCAGCCTTGCCTTCCTGTTATGGGGCGCGGCCTTCCTGGTCCCGATCATCCTGATCTATACCGGCTATGCCTATTGGGTGTTTCGCGGCAAGATCGATCCCGAGGAGGGCTACCACTGATGCCAAGCGAAAACAGCGTCGCAAAAAAGCTCCTGTGGTTCGTCGGCCTGTGGTTGCTCGGCGTGCTGACCGTCACGATCATCGGCTTTGCCATCAAACTCTCGCTCGGCGCCTGACGCGCCGGGTTCGCCATCCTCGATGCAAAGCTTCGCTCAAGTTTCCCGCGCTACCTCTAAAGCACATATCAGCAGGCAATGCCTTCCGCTGCGAGACAGGACCGCACCCTCCTTGGTGCAGAAGGGACTTGCCTGCTGATGTGACCAGCCTTCAGGAAGCGCCGCTCGCGGTGGCGCCCGGGCGGCGACCGCGATACGCACGAGGCAAGCCATGACCAAACTCTCGATCTGCATTCCCGTGGAAACCGCCGCGCCGGACGTTTTGGCGCTGGTGGCGATGCTTCTGGAAAAGCAAAGCAACGATTTCGAGATCGTCATTGCAAAGCCGGCGGATGTCGCGCTCCCAAAGGGCGTCGTCGAGCTTGCAGCCGGCGGCGCCAATATCTCCATTGCCGATGCAGCCGCCGGTGCGGCCCGCCAGCATCTCTGGCGCCAGGCGGCTCAGGCTGCCAAGGGCGACTGGGTGGCGCTGATCAATCCATCGGACATCGTTGAAAGCGATCTCGCCACGATGGTCGCCTTTCTCGAAACCACCTCGCCCAATGTCGATGCGCTTGCGTGGAATGCTTTCCAGATCGACCGCCATGCCGAACCCGGCAAGGCAAGCTCGATTGCCATTCCCGCCAATTACCATATCGAGACATTCGACAAGACCGCCATGCTGAAGGCTTTTTTCTATTGGGAAAACAGCCTGAACGTGCCGAAAATGCCTTTCGGCCTCTATCACGCCGCCATCCGGCGCTCGCTGCTGGACGTGCTGTTGCAATTGCCTGAGCCGCAGGACTGGTCAACGCCATCGCCGCAATATGAATGGGCGGCCAAGGTGCTTCTGTTTGCCAATGAGCTCGCTTTCTGTGCCCGGCCCATGTCGGCGATCGACATCGTACCCCTTGCCGCCCAACCGCCGCTTCACCCCTGGAATTTCCCTTTCCATTCCGGCATCGGCCTTGCCGGTGCGGTGGCAGAGGTCCAGTTCCATGTCCTGCGCGAACTCGATACGCCGTGGTCCGGCGCCAGCGAAGCCTTTGTGCGGGCACTGATGATCGACTGCATGATGGAGACGGACCGCGAGGCCTTCAAAACCAAGGGCAATGCCTATTTTGCCGCGCTGCAGGCGTTCGAAGGCGGCCATCTCGCACCGGTCTTCCGGCCGGAATATCATGAGATCCGGCAGAGGGATGAACGGCGCGGCCTGCATGACGGCGTGCTGCTGATCGACCGGTTTATCGCCGGCGCCCGCGACGCCCGGGAATTCTACAGAACGGTCCGGCTGATGCTCGCGCCGATCGGGCTGATCTGCGGCGGCGCGCTCTATACCAAGGACAACAGAGCCGCATGACCGAGGCCGCGCCGAGAATTTCCTATACACGGCCTTCGATCACCGAGCTGGAGGTTGCCTACGCGGCTGACGCCGCCGCCAATGGCTGGGGCGATCGCTGCTACGACTATATCGTCCGGTTCGAGGACGGTTTCCGCCAGCATCTCGGCGCCGCCCATGCCATCGCCACATCCAGCTGCACCGGCGCCATGCATATGGGCCTGAGCGCACTCGGGATCCGGCGCGGCGACGAGGTGATCCTCGCCGACACGAACTGGATTGCCACAGCCGCCCCCATCGTCCATCTCGGTGCCACGCCGGTCTTTGTCGATATCCTGCCCGGCAGCTGGTGCATCGATCCGGCCGAGGTCGAGCGCCACGTGACGCAAAGAACCAAAGCGATCATCGCAACTCATATCTACGGCAATCTCTGCGACATGGACCGGCTGCTGGATATTGGCCGCCGCCACGGCATCCCGGTGATCGAAGATGCTGCCGAGGCGATCGGGTCGCAATGGCACGGCCGGCGCGCGGGATCGATGGGAACCTTCGGCACTTTCTCCTTTCACGGCACCAAGACGCTGACGACAGGCGAAGGCGGCATGTTCGTGACCAGCGACAGCGCCCTTTACGAAAAGGTGCTGACACTCAGCAATCATGGCCGCGCCCGCAACCAGAAAAAACAATTCTGGCCGGATGATATCGGCTTCAAATACAAGATGTCGAACATCCAGGCCGCGCTTGGCTGCGCCCAGCTCGAGCGGGTCGAAGAGCTGATCGCTCGCAAACGCGCGATTCTCGCGAGCTATGCAGACAAGCTGAAAGTCTATCCGGGCATCAGCCTCAACCCCGAAAATGCCGGCACCATCAACGGCGCCTGGATGCCGACGGCCGTGTTCGATCGCGATACCGGCATCACCCGCGAACTGCTGCAGCAGGCATTCGCTGCGGCCAATATCGATGCGCGCGTTTTCTTCCACCCCTTGACGAGCCTGCCGATGTTTGCGGAGCGGCGCGAAAACCGGCATGCCTGGGATATCCCGGAGCGCGCCATCAACCTGCCGAGCTATCACGACATGACCAAGGCGGAGATCGACCGCGTCACCGACGTCATCGACCGCGTCACCGACGTCATCGACAGCCTGACCAGCAGCCGCATCACGGGCAAACCACCGATGGCGAAATCCGCCTGAAACACCGGCGCAGTCCGCCGCCTCCCACACGGCCTCAGACGGCCGCCTTCACCGACAAAGGCAAGTCCCATGACGACAACCGACGACCGCCAGGAGTTTGAGGCCCATAAAGAACAAATGTGCCTGGCGCTCGGCAGGGACACACAGGTTTTCAGGCAGTCGATCGATACGATGATTGCGCTCGATACCTATGACTATTCCTACCTCTGGAGCTGGATGGGGGTTCCAATCATTCAGCTTCCCGCCGATATCATGGCGACGCAGGAAATCATCTGGAACACGAAGCCCGACATCATCATCGAGACCGGTGTTGCGCGCGGCGGCTCGATGATTTTCATGGCGTCGATCCTGGCCATGACCGGCAACGACAAGGCCAAGGTGATCGGTGTCGATATCGACATTCGCGCACATAACCGCGAAGCCATCGAGACGCATCCGATGGCCAGCCGCATTGCGCTTATCGAAGGCGGCTCTGTCGATGACAGCACGCTCGATGCCGTGCGCGATCTGATCCCCCAAGGTGCACGGGTGATGGTGGTTCTCGACAGCGATCATTCCTATGGCCACGTCCTTGCCGAATGCCGCGCTTACGGTCCGCTGGTGACGCCGGGCTGCTACCTCGTCGTTGCCGATACGGCCGTTGGGCATGTGGGCGAGGATCAGTCTCCGAAAAAACGCTCAAAGTCCTGGTTCCGCGGCAATGATCCACTGACCGCGCTCAACGATTATCTGAAGGAAACAGACCGTTTTGAGGTCGATCCGGTCATCAACGGCAAGCTCGTTCTTGCCTCATCGCCAGGCGGTTATTGCGTCCGCCTGCCCGATCCGGCCTGACCACACACGCCACACAGACAAAGAGTCTTGCGCCATGCATCGGCACCGCGCAAGCCGCTTTGCACTTGACGTGGAACGCCAATAGAAGCTTCAGGCCAGCACGATCTTATCGATCCGGCCACCGATCTGCGCGCCGATATAGAGGTTTTCATAGCATTTGGCCGGGAAACCGGCTTCCCTCATATGAAAGGCGGTCTGGTCGATGTCATAGTCGGCCCGGCGCAGCTCGATCCGCCCGTTCTCATAGGTGGCAAATGCAGCGCGCGGATCGCCGTCGCGTGGCTGGCCAACGGCGCCGGGATTGCAGAAGGTCTTGCCGTTCACGTCAAGCAGAACCTGCACATGCGTATGCCCGGCAAAGAGCGTTTCGGCCCCGGTGGGAATATCCGTTTCTGCGATCGCATAGAGATACTGATCGACCGGATCCTGCCAGCCACCGTGGACGAAACAGGTCGAGCCGTCTGTTATGGTGGACCGGGACTGGGCGAGCCATGCGACCTGATCCGGCGTGATGATACCGCGCTGATACTCGGTAATATCCGACACCAGCTTCGAGCGGGGGCAGCCCTCGCCGCTGACGATATAATGATCGTGATTGCCGAGGATGTTGACGATCCCCCTTCGGCGCAGCAGATCGACGCATTCGCCCGGCTGGGCATAGTAACCAACGACGTCCCCGAGCGAGATGATGGTCTTGCATCCGAGCGCATCGATCTTTTCAAGCACGGCCTTCAGTGCGGGAAGGTTGCCGTGAACATCCGAAATGATCGCAATCATGGTGCCACAAGGTCTTCGTAATAGCGCCAGCCACGGCCGGGGCGGATTTTGGGCGTTTCGGGTCTCTTGCCGTGCAGATAGTATTCAACTGACATCGCCGCCTCGTTATAGCCGAAGGCGGCACGCAGGGACGTGCTGCTGGAAAAGCGCGGGTTGATCTCCAGAAGATAAGGCGTTTCGCCATCCATGCGGAACTGATAATTGGTCGGCCCCACCGGCTTGAAGATTGCCGCCAGCCGGGTCACCATGTCAGTCAGCACTTTGTGATCGACGACCTCGGCATATTGCGTGTTGCCGGCGACAGACAGTTTCCGGCGAAAAATGATCGGCGGCAGCGCGGTGCCATCGCCAAAGCCGAAAGCGCCGACGGTGAATTCCTGCTCATCGCTGCCGATGAATTTCTGAATGAGAAACGCGTCCTTGCTCTTGCGGCTCCAGTAGTTGAAATCGTCCTCGTCATGCAGGACGGCGATGCCGCGCGAACCGTTGCCCTGACGCGGCTTCAGCAAAAGCGGGAGGCCGAGTTCCCGGGCACAATCTGTCCAGCCCGCTCCGAGCCGCGCCGGAATTGCCGGCAATCCGAGCCGTTCCAGTTCCAGGCCGAAATCCCATTTATCCTGCGCCAGCTCGATGACCCCGGCATCATTGAGCACGATGCGCGCATCGAGACCGGCAAAATCGGCCCGGTTGCGGCTGAAGAACAGAACGTCGAGTTCGAGCCCTGGCAGCACGAGATTGACGGCCTCGTCGGTCAGCAGGTTTTTCCAGAAATCGAGATAGGCGCTCGAACTTTCGTCAACAGCGGGCTTGGCAAAGAACGCATCGCACCAAAAGGGGCCAATACCGCAGGGGTCGCGATCCACACCGATGATCCGCACCGACATGCCTGACAGCCGCAGGGACCGGATGATCCCCTGCCCGATCAGCGCGCCGACTGCCGTCACCACAACGGTGATCGTTTCGCCTGACTTTTTCACGGCACTGTTTGGCATATCATTGCCTAGCCTATCATCGTCATTGCAGCTGGCCTTCCATCAGAAGCGCCACGCACAGATCCGGAAAATCGATGCCAACGCGCAGCATGGCATCGAGATTTTCCTTGAAATCGGGAAGGGTCTTCAAAACGCCGAGCGGCAGGGGTTTGAGGTAGATACCCTCTTCCAGGCTCACCGCATAACCATGGCTCTGCATTTCATGCTTGAGCGTGTCCCGGCAATATTGGCGTTTGTGGCCGAAGGCGTGGTCATTGGCATTGAGGCTGTAGATATCGTCGATCTTGCCAAGCTCGACACCAAGCCGCCGGTTCATCGATTTGGCATTGGGAACAGCCACGAAGATGCGCCCGCCCGGCTTCAAAAACGTCTTGAAGCGCTCCAAGAGCATGCCCGGATCATCCACATGCTCGAGAATGAAGCCCATGACGATGACGTCGAACCGCTCGTCGGTTTCAAATTCCTCGAAATAGGAGAAGACAACTTCACCCTTGAAGTCCGGGCTTTTCGTCTTGAACTGATCGATGACGAATTGCGAGCCTTCGATGATGACGTGCCGCTCGCAGGCAGCGTTGAACAGGCCGGGCGTAAAGCCATGGCCGATCCCCAATTCGAGGATGGAGCCAACCGAACCGAAGCGGCGGATGATGCGCTCCGGGTACCAGTTGAGGATGAGATCATTTTCGATCGCCGTTGCGGCATCCGGACGGTACTCGGTTGCGACGGCATCGAGATTTTCTGTCTTCATTGCGTGAATTCCTTCCAACCGACAGTTCCTGAATGAATCATGGCAGCGCCCTGCGCACCACAATTGGCTATGAGGTCCAAAGCGGTCACATACGGCGTGAAATCGCCGTGCAGTTGCGGATACGCCGTGCGCTGATAGTGCATATATTCCACCGCGATACCCCGCTCCTCGAAAAGCGCGTGGTTCAGATAGGCGCGAGCGCCGTGCCCGGTGACGTAGACATCTCCTTGAAGATGACCGACGATGTCGCAGACCCGCTCGCTGCTGGCACCAGGGACAGGCAGCGTGTCCGAGGATAAAAACTGCGTCTTGTCCAAACCGAAATAGCGGGAAAGCTCCAGCATCGACCGGCGCGATACATCCGCAACCGTTGCGGCTTTCCCGGCAAAGACGCGATCGACGACATCAAGCATCTCGTCGCGAAACGGGGCCTTGCGATAGGCCTGGCGCAACATTTCGCGATGCTTGCCACGCCAATCTGTCCTGCTGTCCAAAAGCACCTCGTCTATGCGCTGGCCCAGATGGTAGTCGCGCAAAGGCAGCGTCATCCAGCCTGTACCGTTGACGCCCTTGATCTGAACCCGATTGCTGAAACTGCCCTTTGAATATTGCACATCGTCGTAGTGAACGAAAACATCCGCCAGGCGAATCTGCTCAAGCAGACCCACCCAGGGAAAGTACATCGATTGTGAGATGACGATGGTCCGGCTCATGATCCGTTCAAATATTGTGCGCATGGCGCCGACATATGCGGCCATCATTGGGATCCGCAGACAGGGCCATCACAGATCCTATCGCCGAAGGCTTTCGTGGGGCTGCCTCACGCTGCCTTGAACGTCTCGTGCGATTTAAAGGTGAGTTCGTGCATTGGCGCGACCACCTGCTCGACCAGCTGATAGAGCTCCATCGGCGTCTCGACCCCACCGATCTCCTCATCCATCAACAGCATATCGTCGGAAATGCCCGTGAAGAAGCCGGTGTCGGGGCGATGGATATAGTCCACCGGCTTGAAATCCTTAAGATATTTGCCGCCTTTCCAGCGCGCGAAGACGGCTCTGTATCCATCCGCGATGGTTTCGTAAGCCGCACGATCATCCATCATGCTGCAGCTCAGGCCGCAGGCTTTTGCAAAATTGGCTTCCCAACCGGCGATCGGCTTGTAGCCGTACGTCGTCAAAAACCAGTTCTGCACCTGGGCGATGCAGGCGGCCAGCCCCAGAATCGATGGAAAGGGAAACGCCTTCATATGCGGGTCTTCGTCGATATTCCGGCCCGATTCGCTCATGAACAGTGCGTTGCGCTCCTTCGCGTTGGCGAGTTGCGTCAACTTGGCGGAATTGCTCTCGGCGCAGGATCCCAGCACCGAAAACGGCCGTTCCGAATAAAAAAGATGCTCTGCCGTGACGAGAACCTTGCAGACATTTTCGAAATCGACCGTCGGATATTCGGAATATTTGCCGCCGAAACGGCCCTTGATCTTGTTCATCACCTGCATGGAGACGGCGCCGTGATAGAAGCCGAACGCCATGTTGGGTGTCGCCTTGTCGCCTTTCCAGGAAAAGAACTCCCGGTAGAGCGCGGCGCGCGGGATCTTGTGGACGCCGGTTTTCAAGGGAACGGAGACATTGCAGCGTTTTTCCCGGTTGCCCGGCCAATTATAGGTCAACCGGCTCCAGACCATCACATCGACCTTGGCATATTCGGCCTGCGTGCGTGCAATCAGGTCGGCGACATCGGGGTCGGCATAGTCGTCGTCGCCGATCATGCAGACGAATTCGCCGGTGGCGGCCTCGACGCAACGGTCCCAGTTTTCGACCATGGACAGGACGCGGTCCACCGAAGGCAAGTATTTGACCCGTGGATCGCCCAGAATATCCTGCATGAAACCGTTCATGATCCCGGCATCATCGGAATTATCGGCAAAAACATATTCGACATCCGTGCGCAGGTTGATCAACTGGCTTCTGATCGTTTCCTGGAAATACCGCTGGCGGTTTCGCGAGGGCACACAAATCGTCAGTTTCGGCTGGGCGAACATGAAGTTTCTCCGTTTGCCGCAGACTAGCGGCGAAGGCTTTTGCGAGGCTTGCCCGCGGCCCTTTGACATCGGCTCCGGTTTTCGGCTTTTCACGGCGCCGGTGGCTTGGTAAGCAGCGTGCTGATGCGGTCTTGCGATGCGCGCAAAGCCGCCAGGAAGACATCCGGAGACCAGCATGCACAAACGTCCGGCAGACTGCACATCGATGAGCGAGATCCGCGTCGAGATCGACCGGATCGACCAGGCATTGATGGCGCTCTTTCAGGAACGCTGGGGCTATATCGGCCGCGCGGCCGAGATCAAGAAACCGGCAGGGCTCAAGGCCGACATCCCCTCGCGCGTCGATGAAGTCCGGCTGAATGCCCGCCGGAGCGCGGAGGCGGCGGGGCTGGATCCGGATTTCTACGAAGAAATCTGGGCGCGGCTGATCCGGCATTCGATCGCGCACGAGCAGGATATTCTCGGCGAAAGCGGAAAATAGCCGCGCTCAACCGGTCTCGACGTTGGCCGCGTCGGCCTTCTTGACCGGCATTTCGGCAACGACATCGGGCAAAACGGCATGGGTGCCGTCTGCTACGGGTGCACCGTCAGTTCCGGCACTGCGGTCACGAACTTGCCACCCCAATCGCTGATATACGAAAGTTGCTGCCTGATTTCGGCCTGAAGGTTCCATGGCAGTATCACCACTCTTTCCGGTTTTTCAGCTTTTAGAAATTCTTCCGTAACGATTGGAATACGGCTTCCGGGAAGCAGGAAGCCCTGCTTGGCCGGGTTCTTGTCGACGACGAAGGCAAGCAGATCGGGTTTGACGCCGGAGAAATTGATCAGCGTATTGCCCTTGGCGGCTGCGCCATAGGCTGCGACTTTCAGGCCTTTTTGCCGGCTCTCGATCAGGAATGTCAGGAAGCCATCGCGCACGGTTTGCGCCGCCGCCTGGAAGCCGGTGTAGAAGGCATCGTCCAGCATGCCCGCCGCCTGCTCCTCAGCCAGCGTGGCCGCGACCGCTGCCGTCACGATGTGGGTGCCGGTATCGCTGCGCTGCGCAAACACCCGCAGGCTGCCGCCATGCCATGGCGTCGTCTCGACATCGAAGACGGACAAGCCGTTCGCCTCAAAAACGCGGTTGACCGCTGTCAGCGACAGGTAGGAATAGTGTTCGTGATAGGCGGTATCGAACTGCGCCTCGCGAACCATGTTGAGCAGGTGCGGAAACTCGAACGTCGCGACCCCGTTTTCCTTCAGCAGCCGCGCAAAGCCTGCGACGAAATCGTTGATATCGGGCACATGCGCCAGCACGTTGTTGGCAGCCGTCAGATCGGCGGAACGGCCTTGCGCAGTCAGCCTTTCGCCAAGTTCGGCGCCAAAGAATTCCTCGACAATCTCGATGCCCTTCGCGCGCGCTGCCGCCGCCGTGCTTGCCGTCGGCTCGATGCCCAGGCAGCCAATGCCGCGCGCCTGCGCATATTGCAGCAGATAGCCGTCATTGGCGGCGACCTCGACGATATGGGAGGTCCCGTTCAGGCCGAAACGGGCCTGCATATCGGCGACATAACGTTTGGCATGATCAAGCCAGGAGGTGGAAAACGAGCTGAAATAGGCATAGCTTGAGGAAAAGAACGTTTCGCGATCGGCAAAATCCTCGGTCTGCACCAGGCGGCATTCCCGGCAGCAGCGGATCACCAGCGGATACCAGAGTTCCGGCAGGTGGTGCGCATCGGCATTGACATAGGAATTGGACGGCGGCGCGGTGCCGAGATCCAGGAAGGGCACCATATGCGCTGATCCGCAGTGGCGGCATTTCATGCGGCGATCCCCCGATAATCCGGTGATAGCAGCGTGTGCGCCTGATCGCGCGGCGACAGGTTGACGACCGGCAGCGGCCAGCCGATGCCAAGTGCGGGGTCCTGCGGATTGAGACCGCCCTCTGACGCCGCCGCATAGGGCTTGGAATGGGCATAGATCATGCGCACATCATCAGTCAGCGCCTGGAACCCATGCGCAAAACCTTCGGGGATCAGCAGCGAGCAGGCATTGTCTTCCGACAGTTCGACGGCGAAATGCTGAAGGAATGTCGGCGATTGCGCCCGGATATCGACGGCGATATCGAGCACACGGCCGCGCGTACAGGTGACGAGCTTGATCTCGGCATGGGGCGGGTGCTGGAAGTGCATGCCGCGAACCGTGCCCTTGTGGCGCGTACCGGTTTCGTTGAGCTGGGCGATATGCCCCTGCCAGCCAAAGGGAACAATATCCTCTTCGCAAAACAGCCGCGACAGGAAACCCCGGTCGTCCGACAGGGTTTTGCGGCTGATGACGGCAAGCCCCTCAAGTGGCGTGACATGCGCCGTGAACCGCGCGCTCATCCGGCCGCCCGCAAAGGTTCGTTCCGGACGGTAAGCCCGGCAAAATCGCGGATGTCGGCAAGGCACAAATCCAGTGCCGCCTGCCCCTCGCCTTGCGATCTGTACCATTCCATGGTCCGCTTGACGGTTTCCGCGAGCCGCCAGCGCGGCTGGTAGCCGAGATCGGCGCGCGCCTTGGCGCTGTCGAGCACCAGATAACCGGCTTCATGGGGCCCGTCCGTCCCGTCGCCCAGCACCATCGCGCCGCCGCCGAAATGCCGTTCCGCCATTTTCAGGACAGAGCCGACGGAGGCCGCTTCGCCGTGATCCGGGCCGAAATTGTAGCTCTCGATGCCATCTGGCGCCTGCCACAGGCGCTCGGCCAATCCCATATAGCCGCCGAGCGGCTCAAGCACGTGCTGCCAGGGGCGCACGGCGCGCGGGCGGCGGACCTGCAAGGTGGCGCCGTCCTGCCAGGCCCGCACCGCATCGGGGATGAGCCGGTCCTGCGCCCAGTCGCCGCCGCCGATGACATTGCCGGCGCGTGCCGTGGCAAGGCCGATCCTGCGGGGTGCAAAGAACGAGGCGCGGTAGCTTGCCGCGACGATTTCCGCTGCCGCCTTGCTGGCGCTATAGGGGTCGTGGCCGCCGAGCGGATCGCTCTCCATGAAGGCAAGGCCGTTCTCGGCATTGTGGTAGACCTTATCGGTGGTCACCACCACGATCGAGCGCACATCTTCTGAGACCCGCAGGGCGTCGAGCAGATTGGCCGTGCCGATGACGTTGATATCGTAGGTCTCGGCCGGATTGCGATAACCGGCGCGCACAAGCGCCTGGGCAGCCAGATGGAAGACGATCTGCGGCTTGGTTTTCAACACATGATGCGTCACGGCATCGCGGTCGCGAATATCGATAATGCCGGGGCCGTCCATGCCGCCGCCGAGCAGACGATGCAGCGACGGCTCTGTCTGCGGCGCAAGCGACAGGCCCGACACGTCGGCGCCCAGTTCGCGCAGCCACAGCGCCAGCCAACTGCCCTTGAAGCCGGTATGGCCGGTCACCAGAACTCTTTTGCCGCGCCAGAATTCGTTCATCATCGTCATCACCAGGTTTTCCAGGGTGGGGCGCCGCTCTGCCACAGGTTTTCAAGATGGTTCTTGTCGCGCAGGGTATCCATCGGCTGCCAGAAGCCTTCGTGGAAATAAGCCTGCAACTCGCCGTCTCGGGCCAATCCCATCAGGGGATCCCCTTCCCAGCTTGAATGATCCGCATCGATCCGGTCGATGACGCGGGGGGACAGCACGAAGAAGCCGCCATTGATGAAGCCGCCCTCGCCTTCGGGCTTTTCGATGAAGCCCTGGACTTCGGTGCCTTCCAGCTGCAGGGCGCCATAGCGCGCCGGGGGGCGAACGGCGGTCACCGTGGCCTGCTTTCCGTGGCTCTTGTGGAAGGCGATGGTCTTGCCGATATCGACATTGCCGACACCGTCGCCATAGGTGAAGCAGAAAGCGTCGTCATCCCTCAGGTAGGAGGCGACCCGCTTCAACCGGCCGCCCGTCATCGAGTTTTCGCCGGTATCGACCAGCGTCACCCGCCAGTTTTCCGCGCTCTGGCGATGAAATTCGATCGAATTCTGCGACAGGTCGAAGGTGATGTCCGACATGTGCAGGCCGTAATTGGCGAAATATTCCTTGATCACATAGCCTTTGAAACCACAGCAGATGATGAAGTCACGCACGCCATGGGCGTAGTAGAGCTTCATGATATGCCACAGGATCGGCCGGCCGCCGATCTCGATCATCGGCTTAGGCTTCAGATGCGTTTCTTCGGCAATGCGCGACCCCAGGCCGCCGGCGAGAATGACAGCTTTCATCCGCCCCTCCGCTTAAACGCCAAGACGATCGCAGGCGGAACCGGCGATGGCTGGGCGGGAGGGCGCAAAATTGCTGTTTGCGAGCGGCCGGACAGACTGGAGACGAAGCGCCACCTTTGACTGCAGAGCCCTAGGCCTTGCCGTCATAGGGTTTTTCAAACGCAAAAGCTCCATCATGCTCCGGGTCCAGTCAGCCTATTCTGACCGGCACTCTAGAGCGTGAAGCTGTCGTCAAACTGGAGCGGCGGCCGGATTTGCCGATGGCGCCCCGGCCGAAGCCGCCGAGGATGGCTCACATGCACTCTTTCAGAAGGAATTCTTGCGCATCAGATGCAATTCCCAATCCAGCGCACTGCGGATGATGCCGTTCAGATCGTCATATTGCGGTACCCAGCCAAGCTCCTGCTTGGCCAAGGCCGGGTTGGCGACGATCATGGCGGGATCACCGGCGCGGCGCGGCGAGAAGGTGACGGGGAAATCCTGCCCATGCACCTTGCGCACCGCATCGAGCACTTCGAGCACCGAGAAGCCATGACCGTAACCGCAATTGGCCGCCAGCGAACCGCCACCGGCGCGCATGCGCTGCAGCGCCTTCAGATGCGCCTGAACCAGATCCCAGACATGGATATAATCGCGCACACAGGTTCCGTCCGGTGTCGGGTAATCGGTGCCGAAGACGCTCATCGAGTCCCGTTTGCCGAGTGCGGTTGCGCAGGCAACCTTGATCAGATGCGTGGCGAGCGCCGACGACTGGCCGCTGCGGCCTTTCGGATCGGCACCGGCGACGTTGAAATAGCGCAGGGCCGTATAGGTGAAGGCATGGGCGGCAGCCGTATCGCGCAGCATGATCTCCGTCATCAGCTTCGACGACCCATAGGGCGATTCCGGCTTGAGGTTGACGCTTTCGGTCACAGGCTCCAGCACATCCGGCGTGCCATAGACGGCCGCGGTCGAGGAAAACACGAAATAGGGAATACCGGCTTCGACGGCGCTGGCGATCAGGCTGCGCGATTTGACCGTGTTGTTCTCGTAATAGCCGAGCGGATCGGCCACCGATTCCGGCACGACGATCGAGCCGGCGAAATGAATGATGGAATCGATTTCATTGTCGGCAAAGATCTGCTGCATCAGCGCCGTGTCGGCAATATCGCCTTCATAGAAACGGGCCTCAGGCGCGATTGCCCAGCGAAAGCCGGTCGAGAGGCGATCGATGACGACGACCTGTTCGCCGGCATCGAGCAATGCCCAGACCATGTGGCTGCCGATATAACCGCCGCCGCCCGTTACCAATACTGCCATTGCCTGCTCCTGCGCTGTTGAAGTGAGCGGGATAAAACCCGTTCGCGGCGCGATTCACAAGGATTATGTGCAGGAACTGATTGCGGGGCCAAGGATCAGAGCGCGGCGATATAGCCTGACAGCCGTTCTGCGGCGATGGCGATCTGCTTGGGATCGCGCAGGAAACAGGCGCGCATGAACAGCGATCCGCCCTCGCCGAAGGCTGTCCCCGGCGCCAGGCCAACCCCGGTCTTATCAACGATATCGAGCGCTGCGCGGCGCGCATCGGTGACGCCATCGATCTTCAGGAAGGCATAGATCGCGCCATCGGGCTTCAGCGTCTGCACCCGGTTGGTGGCGATCAGCGCATCGCACAGAATTTCACGCGAGCGCGATGCCTTGGCGACGTTTTCGGCAACGAACGCATCGCCCTGGTCCAGCGCCGCCACGGCACCCGCCTGAATGAACTGCGCCACGCCCGATGTCGAATATTGAATGAGATTTTCCAGCACCTGGCCGATCGCCGGCGGTGCCACGATCCAGCCTGCCCGCCAGCCGGTCATCGACCAGTTCTTCGAAAACGAATTGACGAACAGGATGCGCTCGTCGTCTTCCATCACGTCGAGGAAGGATGGCGCGCGATCGCCAGTGTAGGAATAGAGCGCATAGATCTCGTCGGCCATGATCCACAGGCCATGTTTGCGGGCGAGCGCCAGAATGGCCCGCAAATCTTCCCGCGTGGCCGTCCAGCCGGTCGGATTGGAGGGCGTGTTGACGAACAGCGCCTTGGTTTTTCCGGTGATCGCCGCTTCCAGCCTGCCGATGTCGAGCTGCCATTTGCCGTCTTCGAAGCTCAGCGGCACCGCGACTGCGCGCACGCCGGACAGTTCGGCGCTGGCGGCAAAATTCGGCCAGGCCGGTGTCAGGAAGACCATCTCGTCGCCCGGCGAAGTCACCGCTTCAATGGCGAGCTTGATCGACTGCATGCCCGAACCGGTGACGTAGAAATTGTCGGACGACAGGGTTTTGGAAAAATGGCGCTGGTAATAGCGCGACAGCGCCTCGCGCAGGGCCGGGATGCCGCGCTGCCAGGTATAGAAGGTCTCGCCGGCCTTCAACGAATCCTGGGCTGCCTGGGAAATGAAATCCGGTGTCGGCAGGTCCCCCTCGCCGACCCAGAGCGGAATGAGCCCATCGCGTCCGCGCGCATAATTGACCAGTTCGACGATGCCGCTTTCCGGGGCGGACAGGGATCGAGGGCTGAGGCTGGCAAGTATGGTCATCGGCGGGCTCCTGTTGGCCCGCCGCTTCTAGCTGTTTTTCACATCACGATCACGCGATATTCGGTGACGGATTTATCGATTCTGGTGATGTATCGAACCCGCCTGAAGACCGCGCAACGCGTCCTATACGCGCTGCGTTTTCAGCAGGTCGCGGATTTCGGTGAGGAGCTGGACGTCCACCGGCGGCGGTGCTGCCGGCTCTTCGTTCTTCTGCTTTTCGAGAGAAGCACGCATCCTGTTGACGGCCTTGACCAGCAGGAAAATGATCCAGGCGAGAATGAGGAAGTTCAGCACTACGGTCAGGAAGTTGCCATAGGCAAAGACAGCGCCCTGCTCGCGCGCGGCGGCAAGCGATGTCGCGGTCACGGTGCTGGAGAGCGGGATGAAGAAATTAGAAAAATCGATGCTGCCGATGATCGCGCCGACGATCGGCATGATGATGTCATTGACCAGCGAATTGACGATCAGCGTGAAAGCCCCGCCGATGATGATACCGACGGCAAGGTCCATGACATTGCCGCGGGCAATAAATGCCTTGAATTCATTTATCATTACTCTCTCCTTGTCTTTGGCCTTAAACCAGCTGTGTCAGCCTGTTCTGACGCAACCGGGTACAAACCGGATGCTAGCCGAAATCGAAATCATGTAAATCATGCGATCAAAAATAGCGTGGCGTGGCCTATCACGATTCGATGCGGAAAGAGCCGCCGTTTCTTTGACTTAAGGCTTAGGCGGACCCGATTTTCTTCCCCCTCGTCTTGTCCTATGCTTCACACGGGAGAAGGAGGAGACATGCTCTCGGGCTCGATCATTTTCGCTGCCGCCTTCGGCTACCTGCTGCTGCTGTTTGCAGTGGCAAGTTATGGCGATCGCAAGGCCTGGAAGGCCGCACCTGCGGGCAAGGGCAGGCCGCTGGTCTATGCCTTGAGTCTTGCGATCTATTGCACGTCCTGGACCTATTTCGGCGGCGTCGGGCTTGCCGCCGAGCGCGGCCTCGAATTTACCGGCATCTATATCGGCCCGATCCTGATGTTCACCATCGGCCTGCCGGTGATCCGCCGCATCATCGCGCTTGCCAAGGCCGAAAAGCTGACCTCCGTTGCCGATTTCATCGCCGCGCGCTACGGCAAGAACCCGATGGTTGCGGCCATCGTCGCGCTGATCTCGCTGGTCGGCGCCATCCCCTATATCGCATTGCAGCTGAAGGCGGTCTCCAGCTCGGTCTCGGCACTGGTCGATACCAGCGGCTACGGCATCGGTTCGGGGCAGGACTTCATCGACCTGCCGCTGCTGGTCACGCTCTTCCTCGCCTGCTTCGCCATCGTCTTCGGCACGCGCCATACCGACGCGACCGAACATCAGGACGGACTGATCCTGGCGATTGCTATGGAATCGGTGGTGAAGCTGCTCGCTTTGGTCACGGCCGGGATCTACGTGGTCTTCTTCCTGTTTGACGGTCCAAGCGACCTCTGGGCCAAGGCGCTGGCCAACCAGCAGGTGATGACGGCACTGCACTACCAGACGCCGCTGCCGCGCTGGATCCTGCTCGTCGTCCTGTCCGCCTTTGCCATCATCATGCTGCCGCGCCAGTTCCATGTGACGGTGGTGGAAAACCGGACGGAAAAGGACCTGCGCACCGCAGGCATCCTGTTTCCAATCTACCTCGTCGCCATCAACCTGTTCGTGCTGCCTGTGGCGATTGCCGGCGTGCTGACCTTTGCCGGTACCGGCGATGCCGATCTCTACCTGCTGACGCTGCCGCTGGCGGCAGATATTCCGGTGCTCACCATGATCACCTTCATCGGCGGGTTTTCTGCAGCGACGGCTATGGTCATCGTCGCATCTGTCGCGCTGTCGATCATGATTTCCAACGACATCATCATGCCGGTATTCCTGCGGCGCAACCTGATGGGCCGCGGCGGCTCGCAGGATGTGGCCGGTACCCTGCTCAATGTCCGGCGCACGGCGATTTTCGTGGTGCTGCTTTTGGGTTACGCCTATTACCGCTCCGCCGACATGAGTGCGGGGCTTGCCTCGCTTGGCCTGCTCGCCTTCGCCGCTATCTCGCAGATGGCGCCGGCTTTGTTCGGCGGTCTCGTCTGGCGCCAGGCCAATGCCCGCGGCGCCATCGCCGGGATGACGCTCGGATTTTTCGTCTGGGCCTATCTCCTGTTTCTGCCCAGCCTCGGCGGACCGGACAATTCGCATGTCGCGGCAACCGTTCTCGGCTTTCTCTTCCCCTTCACCACCCTGTTTTCCGGCGCCGACGCCGATCCACTGGTCAATGCCTCGGCGCTCAGCCTGCTGGTCAACGTGATCGCCTATGTCGTCGGCTCGCTGACGCGCGCACCAAAGCCGCTGGAGCGGCTGCAGGCCGGCGTCTTCATCCGCCGCAAATCGCGCAGCGAAAAAGCCTTTCGCGGGCGCAAGACCAAGATCACCGTGCTGGATCTGAAGACCACCATCGCCCGCTATCTCGGCCAGGAAAGGATGCAGCGCTCCTTCCAGACCTATGAGCGCCAGACGGGCCGCTGGCTGGAGGATCATCTGCCGGCCGATATGGGGCTGATCCATTTTTCCGAACAGCTGCTCGGCAGCGCCATCGGCTCCTCGTCCGCACGTCTCGTTCTATCGCTCCTGCTGCAGCGGCTGGACGACACCTCGTCGGACACGGCCTGGCTGCTCGATCAGGCATCTGAAGCGCTGCAATACAATCAGGACATGCTGCAGACCGCACTCTCGCAGATGGACCAGGGCATCGCCGTCTTCGACAGCTCCAACAACCTGATCATCTGGAACCGCCGGTTCCGCCAGCTGCTCGACCTGCCGGAAAGTGCCGGACAGGTCGGTTTTCCGCTCGCAGACATCGTTTCGATGCTGACCCAGCGCGGCGATATCCGCAAGGATGACGGCAAGCGGCTGATTGCCAATTTCCTGACGCTCGACAAACCCTTCCTGCTCGAACTGTCAGGCGGCGCCCGCATCATCGAGGTGCGCACCAATGCCATGCCCGACAAGGGTATCGTCACCACCTATACCGACATTACCCATCGCGTGGCCGCCGACATGGCGCTGAAACAGGCAAACGAGACGCTGGAACTGCGCGTTGCCGAGCGCACGGGAGAACTCACCCGCGTCAACAAGGAAGTCGCCGAGGCGCGCGCCGCTGCCGAAGAGGCCAATATCGGCAAGACACGCTTTTTTGCCGCTGCCGGTCACGATATCCTGCAGCCGCTGAATGCCGCCCGCCTCTACTCGTCGTCGCTGGTGGAACGTCTCGGCGAATCGGAAAACAGCGCGCTGGTGCAGAATATCGATTCCTCGCTGGAATCGGTGGAGACCATCCTCGGGGCCGTTCTCGATATTTCGCGGCTCGATACCGGCGCCATGAAGCCGCGCCTGCAATCGGTGCCGCTCAACGACCTCCTGCGGCGGATCGAGACCGATTTTGCGCCGGTTGCCCGTGCTGCCAACCTCAAGCTCACCGTCATGCCGACATCGCTCACCGTGCGCACCGACCCCAACCTGTTGCGCCGCCTGGTGCAGAACCTCGTTTCCAACGCGATCAAATATACGCTGACGGGCAAGATCCTCGTCGGCGTGCGGCGCGAAAACGGCAATGCGGTCATCCAGGTGCTCGATTCCGGTATCGGCATCCCCGCGTCCAAGTTCCGCACCGTCTTCAAGGAGTTCGCCCGCCTCGACGAGGGCGCCAAGACCGCCTCCGGACTTGGCCTTGGCCTGTCAATCGTCGATCGCATTTCGCGCGTTCTCAATCACAGCGTCGATCTGCAATCCAAGCCCGGCAAGGGCACCCGCTTCCGCGTCACCCTGCCGATCGACCGGACGGCTGCGGGCAGCGCCCGGATCACGCCATCCGATCCGATCCGCACCGTCGAGCCGCTGCATGGCCTGCGTGTCCTGTGCATCGACAACGAGCCGCTGATCCTGGAAGGCATGAAACTGCTTTTGGAGGGCTGGGGCTGCCGCGTGACGACCACACCGTCGCTCGATGTCTGGCAGCGCAGTTTAACCGCTCAAGACCTGCGCCCCGACGCGATCATTGCCGACTATCACCTCGACGACGGCACCGGCATCGACATGATCCGCGCCATCCGGCTTCATTCCGGCACCGATATTCCGGCACTCCTGGTCACCGCCGACCGCTCCCCCGAAGTGCGCGCAAGCGCCGAGCGCGACGGCATCACCTTGCAAAACAAACCCGTCCGCCCGGCCTCGATGCGCGCCTGGCTGACGCAGCTGTCGGTATCGATGAAGGCGGCGGCGGAATAAACAGTATTGAATTATAGTGAAATTGCTATATTCGTATTGATATGACGTCGGACGATGCGATCGATATTAAAGAGGTGCTGTTCCTGTCGCCGCGTGTCGAAGAGGACTACCTGGCGCACCCGCTGAAGTGATTGAAGCATTCGATGCGCGGATAACCGCAGTCCAGAACCTTCGGCGCCTGCCCGCAAGACATCACCAGGCGCTATCGGGGAATGCGAAGGGATCGAAGAGCTCCGCGTCTTTCACGACAGCAACACATACCGGACATACTACCTTGCGGCCTACGACGAGGTAGTGATCCTGATCGACGCGGGCATGAAGAAGTCGAAACAGGGCGGCGAGATTCCGGTAGAACAGGTTGTCCGGCTGTTGGAGAGAAAACGTCAGGCAGACCAGTTCTATACCCGAAATCGGGTGTTGCTGCGCGAACGTTACGACGCACGGCAAAGACGAAGGCAATCGGAATAGGCTCAAAGACAATGACGGATGCAGCAGCTGGACCAACCAAATTGGGAAGCGGGAACTATCTCAAGGACCGCGGCTATAGTGACCCCGCAGAAATGCGGGTCAAATTCCTGCTTTCAAACGAGATCGCTGTCGCCGTCGAAGACAAGGGCTTGAGCCAGAAGGCGGCTGCGGAACTGACCAATCTGAAGCAGCCCGATATATCGAGAATCGTCAACGGCAATGTGGGTGACTATTCCGTCTGGAGGCTGATGCGCGCCCTGTCGTTGCTCGGCAGGGACATCGTTATCGACATCCATCAATCGAACCAGGAGCGTGGTGATATCAACACGCATATCGCGCCGGCAAAGCTGGCGACGGGACGTTAAGCCGCCACAGCCGAAATCTTGCCCAGTTGAATGACCGCCTGCGTGCGGCTGTCGACATTGAGCTTGAGCAGGATGGCCGAGACATGCGCCTTGATGGTTGCTTCGGAAACGCTGAGTTCGTAGGCGATCTGCTTGTTGAGCAGGCCTTCGGCGAGCATCCCAAGCACGCGCGATTGCTGCGGGGTGAGCGTCTGCAAACGGTGCAGAAGGGCGGCCACTTCCGGCTCGTGCTCCATGCCGCGCTGGAAGCCCGGCGGCGTGAAGATATCGCCGGCCATGACCGTGTCGATCCCTTGTCGGATTTCGTCGATACCTGCGGATTTGGACAGGAAACCGGAGGCGCCGAGTTCGAGTGCGCGCTGGATGGTGGCCGGATCGTCATGGGCAGAGACGATCATGACGGGCAGGCTCTGGAACTCGGCACGAAGCGCAATCAGCCCGGAAAGGCCGCTGACACCCGGCATGGTGAGATCCAGCAGCATCAGGTCGGCCGATGGATTGCCGATCGCCGCTTGCCGCGCGGAGGTGAAATCGCCGGCCTCGATGATCGCCGGATTGCCCGGCATGCCGCCCAGCGCCTGGCGCATGGCGCCGCGAAACAGCGGGTGGTCATCCGCAATGATGATGGTCAATCCTGATGTCATGACGCTCCCTCCCCAGAGCCTGGCCCGAAGGCCTGCCACGGCGGAAAAATCCTCCAATTCTTCCGCAGTGACGTCCAGATCCGGTCAGGTCTTTTGAGGCACGTCCTCCGTCTTGTCCGACGGCGGCTTGTCCCCGCTTTCCAGATCTTTCACAATTCCCATGAAACTGCGCATCATTCTTTCCATGACGCCCATCGTCTGGTCAATCTCTTCCTTGGTCGGAAGCTTGGGTTTGAGGCCCAGCGTGCCGTCGGAGGCGGCTTTTTCCAGGGTTTCGACGCGCTTGGTCAGCAAATCAAGCTCCAGCTCGAAGGCCGTTCGCTCGTCGGCCGCCATGCGGCAGACGATATCGCCGTCCTTTTCCTGGCAGAGCGAGACCTCGCCGGTCTGCGTATCCAGCCGCGCGATACCGCTATCGGTCTTCTGCATGGCATAGCGCCCGGGCGCCGGTTCCTGCGCCGCCACGGCAGACGCCGCAACCATGCCGCCAAGGGCTATTACCGGCATCAGCATCCTGTTCATCGCATTCTCCTTGATCGACATTATACGGCGCCCGTCAAAAATCAGGGCCGCGTCACGCTTGCCGGTGGACATTTTCAAAAGATTGCGGCAATCCCGCAATGAGATCGTCCACAGTTCCAGGAAACGCCGGCATGAGCAGCATTATCTATAAAATCGTTCCGGCAACTCTATGGCAGGATACGCGCGCAAGCGGAGAATTCAAAGGTACTGCGATCGATCTGACCGACGGTTTCATTCATTTCTCGACTGGGGACCAAGCACAGGAGACCGCTGCACGGCATTTTGCAGGGCAGGACGGCCTGCTGCTGGTTGCGGTCGATGGCGAAAAGCTGGGAGAGGCGCTGGTTTACGAGACCTCGCGCGGCGGTGCTTTGTTTCCGCATCTCTATGCCTCCCTGCCGCTTGACGCGGTCATCTGGGAAAAGCCGCTGCCGCTCGATGCCGATGGCGCCCATGTCTTTCCGGAGCTTGACCAATGATCGATATGTTCCAGTCGCTGGCCCGCCGCGGCCTTTTCCTGCTCGATCCGGAGGCGGCGCACGGCCTGTCGATCAAGGGGCTGAAGACCGGCCTCGTGCCTGCCTGTGCTGCCCCCGCCGATCCACGTCTGGCGCAGACCGTCGCCGGTCTCTCCTTTGCCAATCCGGTCGGCCTTGCCGCAGGTTACGACAAGAATGCAGAGGTCCCGGAAGCGCTGTTGCGCCTCGGCTTCGGCTTTACCGAGATCGGCACTGTGACGCCAAAGCCGCAGGCCGGCAACGACAAGCCGCGCATCTTCCGGCTGGTGGAGGACGAGGCCGTGATCAATCGCCTCGGCTTCAACAATGAAGGCCATCAGGCAGCGCTCCAGCGCCTGAAATCCTGTGCCCGGTCCGCAATGATCGGCGTTAATATCGGTGCCAACAAGGACAGCGCCGACCGCATTTCCGATTATGTCACCGGCATCCGCACCTTCTATGGTGTCGCCCGCTATTTCACCGCCAATATCTCTTCACCGAACACACCGGGCCTGCGTGACCTGCAGGCGCGCGAAAGCCTGTCGGCCCTGCTGTCTGCCGTTCTTGCGGCGCGCGATGAGGAAGCGAGGAAAGCTGGCATCCGCGTACCGGTCTTCCTGAAGATCGCGCCGGATCTGACCGAGGAAGGAATGGACGATATTGCTGCGGTCGCGCTCGACCATGCGCTTGACGGCCTGATCGTCTCCAACACGACGCTGTCGCGCGAGGGGCTGCGCGACCAGCAGCAGGCCAGGGAGAGCGGCGGTCTTTCCGGCAAGCCGCTGTTTGAAAAATCCACGATCGTGCTGGCGAAGATGCGCAAGCGCGTCGGTGCCGATCTGCCGATCATCGGGGTCGGCGGTGTCTCGTCGGCCGAAACGGCTGCGGAAAAGATCCGCGCCGGCGCCAATCTCGTCCAGCTCTATTCCTGCATGGTCTATGAGGGGCCGGCGCTGGCTGGCAAGATCGTGCGTGGCCTATCTGCCCTCTGCGACCGCGAAAAGCTGGCCTCGATCAGCGATATCTGCGGCAGCCGCACGGAGTATTGGGCTGACAGAAGCGCCTGAGCGGTCAGCTTGTAGAGAGCACCATGGCCCAATAGGGCCGGTTTCCAGACGCCGGGTTGCGCATCACACCAACGCCGAGGCCGCTATAGTTCGGGCCCAGCATATTCTCCAGATGCTTGGGCGAGTTGAACCAGGCGGCGTAGGCCCTTTCGGCGCTGTCCTGGCCCATAGCGATGTTTTCCGCTGCCGGAAGCCCCACGCCGCCGTCCTTCATGCGCGACAGGAAACTGTCGCCCAGGCCGATCAGATGCGACATCTTTCCGGCCTTGGCCATGCGGGACGCCTGCGACAGGGCCGCTTGCGCCGCCGCCGGATCGCGCACCAGCGGCTTCAGACCCTTCTGTTTTCTCAACGCATTGATATAGCCGAGCGTCGCATCCGTCTGATCGCTGCCATCTCCGCTCGGGGTGAGCTTGGGCGTGCCGCAACTGGCGAGAAGGCCGAGCGATAAAACCGCGCCTGCGCGCAGGAAGGTGCGGCGGGAAGCAAGGACTGTCTGATCGTGCATGTTACCGCCGGTAGCTGAGAATGCGCAGGATGATGAAGACCGGGATCACCACGGCGGCACCCAGGAGCAGATAGTCGCCGACGCGGCCAAGGGCTGCAAAGCCCGAATGCCAGAGATCGAGAACGAAATCGCGCACCGTGTAGAGGATGCCATAGGGCGTCCATCCAAAAACCGCCATGACGAAGCCGACGATGATCGAGACCACCAAAAGCTTGACGAGGACCCGAAGGGGCGAATCGCCCAGAAACCTGTTCACTCCATCGGCCATGGCCCATGATTCTCCTGTTTTTCTTCACATAGGCCGCCATGGCCCTTGCTGCAAGCTATCGATACCGCCGTTAAATCGCCGCTTGCCATTTCCATACTTGCGCGCCACAAGCGCTTAAAGCCCAAGCCCGTCACACGCGGCGCGCAATCGAGACCCGGAATCATGATGCTCAACCAGCTTTCCTCCGGCGATCTCATTGCCGACCGCCGCGCCGAATATGCGCATATGCTCGCCGATAGCGGCGATCATATGGACGCGGCCGACCTAATGACCCAGGCGCTGGAGCTTGCGCCCGACTGGGCGGCCGGCTGGTTCCGCCTCGCCGACTATGAGGAGAAATCCGGCCGCAAAGAGGCAGCCATCAGCGCCCTCAAAAAAGTTCTGACGCTCAATCCGGAGGATATGTTCGGGGCCGGTTTGAAACTCGCTCTTCTCGGCGACTCCGAAGCTCCCGGCCAGCCGTCGAGCCTCTACGTGGCGCAGCTGTTCGACGACTATGCCGGCCGCTTCGACAAGGCGCTTGTCGAAAAGCTCGACTATCGCGTTCCGGAAAAGCTGGAGGCTCTGATCGCTGAACATGCGGGCAGCATGCGGTTTGCCGATGTGGCCGATCTCGGCTGCGGCACCGGCCTGTTTGGCGAGCGCATCCGCGCCAGGGCGGACCGTCTGGAAGGCTTCGACCTGTCCGCCAACATGCTGGCAAAGGCACAGGAAAAGAGCCTTTATGATCACCTTGCCCAAGCCGATCTTTCGCTGCCGCCGGAAACGTCCGGGCTATTTTCCGGCATGGCGGAGCACCGCGCCGATCTGGTCAGCGCCGCCGATGTGCTGATGTATCTGGGCCGCCTCGACAGCGTCTTCGTCATCGCTCTACAGCTGATGGGACGCGCAGGCCTGTTTGCTTTTTCCGTCGAGGATGCCGGTGTAGAAGGCGATTTCATTTTGCGTCCATCGCTCCGCTACGCCCATTCCGAAACCTATATCCAGGGCCTCTGCAAGCGCTTTGGACTCGAGATCGTCGCTGCCAGCAAAACACCCATTCGCAATGATGGCGGAAAACCTGTCCTTGGCATTCTGTTCCTTACGCGAAAACCAGCCTGAACGCAGTTTTCTTGCGAAGTTAAAATAGGTCAGTATTGCTTACATATTTCGCTTGATTGCGACGGGCAGAATCCCGATAATTGCTGCACTGCACCCAGCCGTGAATATCAGAACGGTTGCGAGCGAACCTGCATTTTCATTCCATCCCAACATCGCCGTCCGGGCTATCCGGGCGCGGCCTGGCCATCTTCGGAGAGTGTGACATGAGCATTATCAATGCCCTTGGCTTCTGGAATACCAGTGCTACGCGCCATACGCCGGTCGAGGATGTGCAGGGTATTTTTTCGGGCAGCCTGGTCGCTGCCCTTGGCCTTTACGTGCTCGCCAGCGCCGGTCTCCTGACGGGCAGCACCGCTGGTGTCGCCTTCCTCTTGCATTATGCGCTTGGCATCAATTTCGGCCTCGCCTTCTTCGTGCTCAACCTGCCGTTTTTCTACCTGTCGTGGAAGCGCCTCGGCATGGCCTTCACCGTGAAGACCTTCATTGCCATCGCCATTACCTCGGTCCTGACCAACCTGCAGGGTGATGTGTTCCAGATCGCCAATATCCACCCGGCCTGGGCGGCGCTGCTGGGCGGCGTTCTCCTGGGTTTTGGTGTCCTGGCGCTCTATCGCCACCGCGCCAGCCTTGGCGGCGTCGGCATCCTCGGCATTTATATGCAGGAGCGGTTCGGCATCCGCGCCGGTCTTGTGCAGCTTGCCATCGATCTCTGCGTGCTGGCCGCCGCCTTCTTCGTCACCACGCCGCCGGTCGTGTTCTATTCGGTACTGGGCGCAGTCGTGCTCAATCTGTTCCTGACCATCAACCACCGCTCCGACCGCTATATCGCTTTGTAAAACGCGCGTCCTCCAGGCGGAGGAGACGCCGCGTGCAAAGCGAGGTGACGAGGGGGCCGATGCGCATTCGTCAAACAATGCGCCGCGCCAATGCCAGGGCAGCACCGGCCGCCTCCTCGTCCAACCTTTCATTCCTAATGAAGTGAGAGCGGGACAAGCTCTTCCCGCTCCCCGGCGCTGCACCTGTTGCGGATGCGCAGCCCCGTAGCCGTTTTGCCGGTCAGGCGGCCTTTGCCACCTTATCGACCGGATGCTGCGAGCGGAAGCTGACGGCCAGCCGGTTCCAGACGTTGATGGCGCCAATGGCAACCGTGATGTCGGTGATTTCCGCTTCGGAAAAATGCTCCTTCAGCGCATTGAAGACGTCGTCCGGCGCGCCGGTCTGGGCAATGTTGGTGACGGCATCGACCCAGCCAAGCAGAGCCCGCTCGCGGACGTCATAAACCGGCGATTCACGCCAGACGCACAACAGGTTGATCCACTGCTCGCTCAGGCCGTCATGACGGGATTCCTTGACGTGCATATCGACACAGTAGGCGCAGCCATTGATCTGCGACGCGCGTAGCTTGATCAGGTGGATGAAACGGCGCTCAAGGCCGCTCTCCTGGACATACTGCTCCAGAGCAGCGACGGCCTTGTAGGCAGCAGGCGAAACTTTGGCGAAGTTGAAACGCGTTTGCATGGGTCTTCTCCTGTGTTGATGGCTCAGCGAGCCGTTTTGCGCTCATGAAGTTCAAGGAAGGCGCAGCCTCTTGCTGCGATCGATCCGTCGTCGATTTCGGCCAATTGCACGCCGAGATCGGCAATTGTGGTCTTGGCCAGTTCCGCCCGGTAGACGCGCTCGGCCCTGAGCATAGTGGCCGAGATATTGCAGGGCTTGGAAAACAGGTGGTTGCCGACGGGGTTCGGCCCGCGCTGGCGGATTTCATTGCAGCGGAAGGCCGGGGCCGGGCCTTCGACGGCAAGCACGATATCGAGCAGCGTGATCTTCTGCGCCGGACGCGCCAGCCGGTATCCGCCCTTTGGGCCCGGCACCGTATCGAGAATACCGGCTCCCGACAGAGATTGCAGATGCTTGAGCAGATAACTGGTGGAGACGCCATGAAACTCGGCGATTGCGGCGGCCGACAGGACCCCGCCTTCGGACAGGCCGGACAGCATCGCCACGCTGTGGATTGCTTGCTCGACCCCGTCACCCAGCTTCATCGCCTTGCCTCCGCCTTCTATCGTGGATAATTTATATCCATGATTATTCCGGCCGTCAAGCGGGGAAATCCGTCACAGCGCTTGCGTTCGCAAAACCTGAGGATAGAAGAGCAGGAAACTGGCGACGGGGACTATGACGATGATGGCAACACCTGCAAAATCGGCCTTTGCGGCCCTGATGAATTCGAGCGCCGAGCGGCATTCGATCGCCGACGACGCGCAGGGCGTGATCTCCGGCAGCATGCTGTGCGTGCTCGGCATCACGCTGTTTTCCAGCGCCGGACTGTTAACGGGCGGCACGCCGGGCATTGCCTTTCTCGTCCATTACGCGACGGGCTTCAGCTTTGGCGCCTGCTTCTTTGCGGTAAACCTGCCCTTCTATTACCTCGCCTTCCGCCGCATGGGGCTTGCCTTCACGGTCAAGACATTCATCGCTGTCGCAATGACCTCGGCCATGTCCGAAGTGCTGCCGCGTGCGCTGGGGATCACCCAGATCGATCCGCTGATCGGCGCCCTGTTCGGCGGGCTTGTGGTCGGTGCCGGCCTTCTCGCCCTTTTCCGCCACCGCGCCAGCCTGGGCGGCGTCGGCATTCTGGCGCTCTATCTGCAGGATCGTTTCGGCTGGCGGGCAGGCTTCATCCAGCTCGGCTTCGACGGGGCGATCGTTGCCTGCTCGTTCTTCCTCGCCAGCCCCTTCATCATCGCCTGTTCGATCGCGGGCGCCGTCGTCATGAACGTCACCCTGGCGATGAACCACCGCAAGGACCGCTATATCGCGATGTGAGGACGCCAAGGCGTCGTGCTCCGCCAGGGGGCGTCGAGCCACCCGGGAGGACCGTCCAAAACGTATCCTATCCGTTCATGCTGTCCGGGCCGGGATCGCCACCGGCGGCGGCAATCGACATGCGGCGCAGATAATGGGCCCAGCCCTTTGCGTGATTGGCACGTTCCTTCTCGTCGGGCAGGCCGCTATGGGTGAGCCGCACCAGCGTGCCGCCGTCCTTCTCGATCAGGTCGATTTCGATCAGGCCGGATTCCGGCGGCACCGTGTCATGGCCGTCCCAGCCGAAACTATAGGCCAGGCGGTGCACCGGGATGACCTCGGTAAACTGGCCTCTTGCAGTCTGCCGGTCGTTCATGCTGAGCAGATAGATGCCGCCGGGATGCGGCTCGATCGTCGCCGAGGTGCCCATCCAGCGCAAGATCTTGTCGGGATCTGTCAGAAACGCAAAAACCGTTGCCTGCGGCGCGGCGATCTGGATTTCACTGTGAAGCGTTTCCGTCATCGGGATGTCCTTCCAGTCTCACATTCAGGCCGCAATCTAAGCCGAACTGCCTGTTGCGCAAGATGCAAAATCTCGTGACAGCAGGCAGGCGCCACGGCATGATGGCCACTATGCAACTGCCGTCTGCTCTCTCTTTCCTCGTCGATACCGCGATCGACATGCCTGATGGCGATGCGTTCCTGACGGCGCTGGCCGCACGGCTTGTTGCCGATGGCTTGCCGCTGACGGGAGGCGCGCTGACGCAGGCAGCACCGCATCCCGTCATCGAGCGGCGCATCTGGCTCTGGCGGGCGGATACCGGACGGGTGATCGAGGCGCTGGGACTGACGGGGGCCTTTGGTCCCGCCGTGGTCCAACCCGCTGATATCGGCCGGAGCGATATCGCGAAGACTGCCATCGCCAGTATTGACATCGCCCGTGCTGACATCGCACAGACTTGGCTGGCAGGCCTCGGCACCCCCAGCATCCAGGAGGAGGCCGCCGGTGGCGCGACGCTCGCCTGGTCGGCAGACCGGCCATTCACCCCGGATGAGGCAGACCTTTTACGCGAAGTCGCACGCTTTGCGGCAGCGCCGCTTGCCGTGCTTGCCGCCCGCTCGACGCTCTCGGCGCTTTTGACGACCTATCTCGGCCGCCGCAGCGCCGCGCAGGTTCTGGCCGGACGTTTGCGGCGCGACCCGGGAGAGACGATCCGGGCTGCCCTTCTGTTTGCCGATCTGCGTGGCTTTACCGAATTATCGGAGACCACGGACGCAAAAGAGGTGATCGTAGCGCTCGACGCCTGGTTCGATCGCGTCGCGGGCGCCGTCCATGCCTTTGGCGGCGAGGTGCTGAAATTCATCGGCGATGGGGTTCTGGCCATTTTTCCGGTCGGAGAGCGTGGCGCGACAGCCGCCTGCGACGCCGCTTTGCGCGCGGTGTCCGCCGCACGCGCCGGAATGGATCACCTCGATAAAGTCCGCTCTGCGCAAGGGCAAAAACCCCTCACGTTCGGCGTGGCTCTTCATCTCGGCGATATGCTGTGGGGGAATATCGGGACGGCCGACCGGCTGGATTTCACCGCCATCGGCCCCGCCGTCAATCTCGTCAGCCGGCTGGAGGGCCTCTGCCGCCCGCTCGGATGCACGGTGCTCGTCTCCGGCGCCTTTGCGGCGGAAACGACGCAGCCGCTCAATCCTCTCGGCGATCATAGCCTGCGCGGCATCGCCGCACCCTGCGCGGTGTTTACGCCGCAGCGGTAACTAATGACACTTAACCGTGTGGCCGGAGGGCGCGCTGCTACAGTCCGTCGTGTTTTTTCAACTGATCGATCGCGCTCAGCGCATCATAAGGAGACCAGCCCGCATCGACGGCGGCTTCCACCAGCTTGGTTTCCACTTCCTGCTCCAGCCGCTGATAGAGCGGCTCCAGCGCCTCCTGAACCGTCAGGATATGCTGATCGGGCGGAATGATGGTTTTACCAGATGCGGAGGATGGCATGCCCCTCTCCTTCTTGATTTGGCTTGAATTTGGCCTCTTTGATTCCGGCAGAATTGTTCCAACGCCGGGACTGCGGAAATGTTCCGGCGCAAGCCGCCATATTTTTGACGGTCACCGAAATCCTTGCCGGTGGCGCAATGCATTGCCCGCTATTTCAAAGGGCTCTCTTCAAATCCGCATCATTTGATCTACATTTGTTCGCGTGAACCAGATCGATTCCATCCCGCGCGCCAGGACGCAAATTCTCCTGCCCCCGCCCTTCCTGCGCTGGTTTGCGGAAAAGGGCTGGCAGCCGCGTGCGCATCAGCTGGAGCTCCTGTCCCGCGTCCAGGGCGGTGACAGCATGTTGCTGATCGCACCGACCGGTGCCGGCAAGACGCTGGCCGGTTTCCTGCCCTCCCTGGTTTCCCTCACCGAACGTGGAAAGATGCCGCCCGGCTCGGCCTTTACCGGCATCCACACGCTCTACATTTCGCCCCTCAAGGCGCTCGCCGTCGATATCGAGCGCAACCTGATGAAGCCGGTCGGCGATATGGGGCTGCCGATCCGCATTGAAAACCGCACCGGCGATACGCCATCCGCCAAGCGCCAGCGCCAGAAGCTCAATCCGCCCGATATCCTTTTGACCACGCCGGAACAGGTGGCGCTGCTTCTCGCCAATGGCGAGGCAGAGCGCTTCTTCAAGGACCTGAAATATGTCGTCCTCGACGAGTTGCATTCGCTGGTCACGTCCAAGCGCGGCCATCTTCTGTCGCTCGGTCTCGCCCGCCTGCGCCAGCTCGCACCCGCCATGCAGGCGATCGGCCTTTCCGCCACCGTCGCCGACCCGATGGACCTGCAGCGCTGGCTTGCACCCCAGAGAGAGGGCGAGGATAATCATGCCGGCCTGATCACCGTGACCGGCGGGGCAAGGCCGGAAATTTCCATCCTCTCCACCGAGGAGCGGGTGCCCTGGGCCGGGCATTCGGCAGCCTATGCCATCGGCGATATCTACCGGGCGATCGGCGAAACCAAAACGACGCTTCTCTTCGTCAATACCCGCAGCCAGGCCGAACGCGTCTTCCAGGAACTGTGGACCATCAACGACGACAATCTGCCGATCGCGCTGCATCACGGCTCGCTCGATGTCGGCCAGCGGCGCAAGGTCGAGGCGGCCATGTCGGAAAACCGGCTGCGCGCCGTCGTCGCCACCTCGACGCTCGATCTTGGTATCGACTGGGGCGATGTGGATATGGTCATCCATGTCGGCGCGCCGAAGGGCGCATCGCGCCTTGCCCAGCGCATCGGCCGCGCCAATCACCGCATGGACGAGCCGAGCCGCGCCATCCTGGTTCCCGCCAACCGTTTCGAGGTGATGGAATGCCAGGCAGCGCTCGATGCCAACTATATCGGCGCGCAGGACACGCCGGCCGTCGGCAAGGGGGCGCTGGATGTGCTCGCCCAGCATGTGCTCGGCATGGCCTGTGCCGCATCCTTCGATCCCTTGGCGCTCTATGCTGAAATCACCAGTGCCGCACCCTATTCGACCCTTTCCTGGGAGACCTTCGAACGCATCGTCGATTTTGTTGCCACGGGCGGGTATGCGCTGCGCGCCTATGAGCGCTATGCCAAGATCCGCAAGACGCCGGAAGGGCTTTGGCGCGTCTCCAATCCGATGGTTGCGCAGCAATACCGCCTCAATGTCGGCACCATCATCGAATCGCCGATGCTCAACGTGCGCATGGTCAAGCACAATGCCCGGGGCGGCATCGGCCGGGGTGGAATGGCGCTCGGCAAGGTCGAGGAATATTTCATCGAAATGCTGTCTCCGGGCGATACGTTTCTCTTTTCCGGCAAGGTGCTGCGATTTGAAGGCATCCGCGAAAACGAATGCCTGGTCAGCCAGGGCTTCAAGCTCGATCCGAAGGTCCCCTCCTATAATGGCGGTAAGTTTCCGCTCTCCACTTATCTCGCCCAGCAGGTCCGCAAGATGCTCGCCGATCCCAGCCGGCATGCGACCCTGCCGGATCAGGTGCGCGACTGGCTGTCGCTGCAGAAAGATCTTTCGATGCTGCCGAAGGAGGACGAGCTTCTGATCGAAACCTTTCCGCGCGGTGCGCGCCATTACATGGTGATCTACGCGTTCGAGGGCAGGCTTGCCCACCAGACGCTTGGCATGCTCTTGACCCGGCGGCTCGACCGCGCCGGACTGAAACCGCTCGGCTTCGTCGCCACGGATTATTCGCTCGCCATCTGGGGACTGGAGGATCTAAGCGACGCCTTCACCTCCGGAAGGCCGCGGCTTGCCGACCTGTTCGACGAGGATATGCTGGGTGACGATCTGGAGGCCTGGCTGAACGAGAGCTTCCTGTTGAAACGCACGTTCCGCAACTGTGCCGTCATCGCCGGGCTGATCGACCAGCGCCATCCCGGCAAGGAAAAGAGCGGACGGCAGGTGACGGTTTCAGCCGATCTCATCTATGACGTCCTGCGCAGTCACGAGCCCGATCACATCCTTTTGGAAGCCACGCGCAACGATGCATCGACCGGGCTTTTGGAGATCGAGCGGCTTGGCGATATGCTGTCGCGAATCAAGGGCCATATCACCCACCGCCCGCTGGAGCGGATTTCGCCGCTGGCCGTTCCGGTCATGCTCGAAATCGGCAGGGAATCGGTCAATGGCGACGCGCAGGACTTTCTGCTTGCCGAAGCCGCCGACGAACTGTTTGCGGATGTGGTGGCCACGGCATCGCCATAAAGCTTGATCAAAGACTTGAAAAACAACGCCGCCGGAAACTTCATGTACCGTATCGCCCACGCCATCTCTGCCCTTCCGGACAATCCGGCGCTGTCGTCCCGCATCGTCGTTAACGGCGTGATCGGCATCTGCGATCCGCTCGGCGGGCTGTATCTGCCCGACCTTGATATTCTCGTCGTTTCCGATCTGCATCTGGAAAAGGGCTCGGCCTTTGCGCGGCGCGGCATGATGTTGCCGCCCTACGATACGCTGGCGACGCTGCGCATCCTCGATGCGGTCATTGCCCGGCACAATCCGAAAACCGTCATCAGCCTCGGCGACAATTTTCACGACCGCAACGGCTCCGCCCTGATGCCGGAGCTGTTTCGCACCATGATCGAAACCATGGCGCGCGGGCGCGAATGGATCTGGATCAACGGCAACCACGATCCCGACGGCACCACCGCCCTGCCCGGCGCATCCATGGACGAGCTCATCCATTCCGGCCTGATCTTCCGCCATGAACCGGCTTTGAGCGCAAAGCCCGGCGAAATCGCCGGCCATCTCCACCCGTCAGCCACGGTACGGCGGCGCGAAAAATATATGCGCCGCGCCTGCTTTGCCACCGACGGCCGCCGCCTGATCATGCCCGCTTTCGGCGTCACCACCGGCGGCCTTGATCTGCGCCACCAGGCCATGCGCGGCCTGTTCGACCACCAGAGCCTTGTCGCCCATATGCTGGGACGGGATCGGATCTATTCGGTGCGGTTTGCGAATTTGCTGGGGTGATAGAGGACGCAGATAACTGAAGCTATAAATAAGAAAATCCGACCCTGACCTTTAATTTACCACTCTCTATATTTTCTATTCTCAACGAAGATGCATACCCCAAACCTATTAAATTATTCGCAAAAAGCCCATATCCAAATATCAATGGTGAACCAATATTTATTGTCGTCGTAGATTTATTAATTGCGAACCCTTGACAGGCCATCCATTCTACAAATTTCGGAAAATCTTGACCGAGTGCCTGAAATTTTTCGTTTAATTTCTGAGAAAGGCGTCGCTCACCCTTATTCAACCACCACCAATAAAATGGGTTTCCTGCGGAACGGTTTTCACAAGCGACATTTTGCTTGGCGCGCTCTGCACAGAAAAGCTCGCCTCTCTTGTAATCTGTTGGTTGACACCCGTTGAGCCTTACGATTTTAAAATGCTCAAAAATCATTGATCGAGCATAAGGCTCAAAAAAGAGCGAACAGAATAAAAAATATACAGCCAGTGCCGTGAATGTAACTTTTTTAATTGTTGTCAGACCGCAATAATATTCTGTAAATTTGCCGAGTGCTTTATCCAGTTCTGGCACTCCCATTTTTGAAAACCTGCATAAATTCGAAACCACAGTGCCCTTTTGCTCAACTGGGTCAGTTGCAATGATGATGGATTTATTGACGATAAAACAATCTAAAGTTTAGTTTCCTATTAAAATCAGCCGGAAATCGACGCCCATGGGAAAGGGGATCCCAGAAAGTGGCATTACCCATTTTCTTCAGTCGAGACGGCTTGCCGCCCATCGGCAGCATTGAAATACAACCGGCACAAAAGCCCCAGCCGCTAGAACAGTGCGCGGCGCTTTAAAACGCGTTGAACGTCAGCGTCGTCAGCGAGCGGTTGATGCCGGGCACGGTGGCGATGTTGTCGTTGATAAATTTGCCGATGTCCTGCGCTTCATCGACATAGACCTTGATCAGAAGATCGTAATCGCCGCTGGTCGAATACATCTCCGAGACGATCTCCTTCTTGTAGATCACGTCGGCAACTTCGTAGGTCTTGCCGGGGGCGCATTGCAGCTGGACGAAAATCGGCTTCATGGCTCAGTCTCCTGATGTTTCGATCGCAAATAGCCTGTTTTTGCCAGGAGGCAAAGCCGGATCGATCAATCCCTGCGGAAGACGATACTGGCGAGCCAGCCGGTGACGACGGCCAGAAGCACGGCGACGAGGCCGTAGAGGAAGGGCTGCTGATGTGCTGCCGTGGTGATGGCCTGTTCGAGGCCGGTCTTGACGACGCGCAGTTCCAGCGCCTTGGCGGCGACGAAAAGGCCATCGCGGAACAGATAGGCGCGCACGATATGCGATCCGTTCGGCACGTCGGCCGGCAGGCGCAACGAGGCCTTGAACAGGCTGGAACTGATGAACTGCACACCGCCGGGATCGCGCTGGTAGATCCCTGTGGTTTCCCGCAGCCGCCGGAAGGCGTCGCGGAATTCGGTGAGGTTGCTGCCATCGCCGATAAAGCCGATCGGCGTCAGTGGCATATGATCGACGCCGATGCCCATATTGTTCATGTCGCCTGGCGGTGCGATCGTGTCGATATCGCGCGTGCTCGACAGGGAATAGGATTCCGGCACCTTTTCGAAGGTCATCGAATTGGTGTTGATCCAGATGCCGAAGACGCGCTCCTTCTTGCGCACCGTGGTGTTTTCCTTCGGGCCCTCCAGCGCCACGACAATATTGTATTTTCCCTGCGCCAGCAGTCCGGGATCGGCACCGTCAATGGCGCCGAAAATGGTGAGATCCGCACCGCGGAAATCCGAGGTGATGGCGATCTCGTCAGTGGAAATGCCGATATCGAGCTTTTCGGTGAAATCGACCGGTTCTGCCTTTGCCGCAAGCGGGGCGGCAAACAGGAGAGCGGCAAGGAGGAAACGTGAGAATATCCGCATCAGAAGCCGAGCCCCGCGGAAACGATCGAATAGACTTCCTTGGGTGGGATCACCAGCTCGATGGCAAGGCGGATGCCGACGGCCAGGACCAAAAGCGCCAGAAGTGCCCGCAGCTGCTCGCCGCGCAGCCTCTGCCCTACCCGCACGCCATATTGCGCGCCGATGACGCCGGCGATCATCAGCACGAAGGCCAGAACGATATCGACGGTATAGTTGGCCGAGGCCTGGACGATGACGGTGTAGGCCGACACGAAGATGATCTGGAACAGCGAGGTACCGACGACGACATTGGTCGGGATGCGCAGGAGATAGATCATCGCCGGCACCATGATGAAGCCGCCGCCGACACCCATTACCGATGTCAGGATGCCGATGCAGAAGCCGAGTGCTGCGATCGGGATGACGCTCAAATAAATCTTGGATTTCTTGAACCGCATCTTCAGAGGCAGGCGATGGACCCAATTGTGATGGCCCGGCCGCTTCAGCGTCACGGTTTCGTTCTTGGCCGCACGCCGCAGCGCATTGATGCTTTCCCACAGCATCAGCGAGCCGACGGTGCCGAGCAGCAGCACATAGGCAAGCGAAATCACCAGATCGAGCTGGCCGATGCGCCGCAGCAGCGAAAAGATCCAGATGCCGACTGTCGCCCCGGCCAGACCGCCGCAGAGCAGCACGGTCCCGAGCTTGATATCGATCGTACCGCGCCGGAAATGGGTGATGGCGCCGGAGATCGAGGAGGCGACGACCTGGTTTGCGCCGGTGGCGACGGCAACGACAGGCGGGATATTGTAGAAGATCAGAAGCGGCGTGATCAGGAAGCCGCCGCCGACACCGAACATGCCGGACAGGAAGCCGACGGCCGCGCCCATTCCCAGAATGATGAAAATGTTCACCGACAACTCTGCAATTGGCAGATACACCGTCACGGCCAGACCTCAAAATATGCCAATAGCCCGCAAGGCGGGCGGAAAACATCAAAGTGGCAAGTGATTCACCACGGGAGATAAGGAATGAAACAGTCTTGAAAACCAATTGTGAAAATTGCGAATTCAACGTCGTTTCGTCATGCGCCCCGGGGTCCGGCCTGTCAACCTTTTGCAGGCTTTAACCCTTTAGCGCCTCTGTGTCCGGCCGGTCTGCGGCATTATTGCGGCCGCGCACGCCGTTCCCCTGCATGAGCCGCCAAATCCTGTGCCCGGATGGACACAGGCGGCCTTAGCCGTTCCGCTTCAGAAGTTCCTTGACCAGCGCGTCGGTGATCTGGCCCGTCGGTTCCTGGTTGATCGATTTCTGGAAGGCCTTGATGGCGGCGACGGTCTTCTGGCCCATCTCGCCATCCGGCTTGCCGGCGTCGAAGCCGTTATTGTTGAGGATCGCCTGAATGTTGCGCAGCGCCTTCTTCATATCCACCGATGCGGTCTTGGTGCCCTTGCCAACCCAGGTATCCGGCACATCGACCGAATTGGCCTTGGGGTCGAGCGGCGTCAGCTTCCAGGCATCGAATTTCGCCTTGGCGCTTTTCAGCTGTTCGGGGCTCAGGGCCTTGCCGACTTCATCGCGCTTCTGGCCGGCATCGGTATCGCCGTCGCGGGCAGCCACAGAAAACCACTTGTAGGATTCTTCGAGATCCTGGTTCACCCCGTTGCCGCGGGCATAGAGGATGGCGAGATTGAACTGGCTGTCGCGGATGCCGCGATCGGCAGCCATGGCGAACCACTTGCCGGCGCCGGCAAAATCGGGTGCAGCGCCGCCGCCGCTTGCCAGCATGACGGCAAGGTTATGCATGGCGCTGGCATTGCCCTTGTCGGCCGCCTGCTGATAGAGCGCGCGCGCCTTCGCCAGGTCGCGGCCAACACCGGTGCCCTTTTCATACAGGCTTGCCAGCCGGTATTCGGCAGGCGTGACGCCGGCATCGGCTGCGCGCTGATACCATTTTGCCGCCTGGGCGAGATCAGCCTTGATGCCGCGGCCTTCCGTATAGACAGCACCGATTTCAAACATGGCGAGCGGATCGCCCTTGCGGGCAGCCTCGGCCAGCGCCTCCGGCTTGATGTCGGCGGGAACGGTGAGTGCCGCTTCGGCTGCAGCAGGCGCAGTTGCTGCCGCACCGGTGGCGCCATTTGCCGTTTCTGGTGCTGATCCTTCAATGACCGGCGAGAGCATGCGGGCGTTGACCGCGCCGGTTGACGGCTGCACTGCGTCCGGCAACTTGGCCTCCGGCTGCGTGGCTTCGGAAACCGGCGTTTCAGGCGGCATCACTTGCGTATCAACACCATCCGCCGGGACGGAGGTCTCGTTCTCAGGCTGTGGCTGCAACGAGGTGAGCGGCTCGATATCGTTGTCGGCGGCCTGCATGGCGGGCGCCGCATTGGCCGTAACCGGTGTTTCGCCGGAAGCCGGCATTTCATTCATCGCTTCATTGCCCGGCTCGCTGGTGACCGGCTGTTCGATCGCAGCCACCGGCGCCACGGCGGGCGCCTGATCACCACGGATCAGCGTGTTGACCAGCGGATAGGACATGATCGCCAAAAGCACGGCACCAACAGCCATCAGGATCGGACGGCGATTGCGGGAAAAGACACCCATCGGCGAGGCGCTGGCGCCGCCCTTGCCACGGTTCATCGAATCGACTTCTTCGGCCGCCTGCTGGGCGGCACGGCGGGCAGCGGCGATGAAATCCGCCTTGTCCGCTTCGCTCGGCGGCGCGTTGCGGCCGGTCTGGCCGGCGCGCACCCGCTCCAGGATCTTCTTCACGTCGGGAACGCCGGAGCCGGGCTCCAGCAGCTGATTGGCCACATCCGGCTCGATGGCATCGGCCGCATCGATCGACGGCGAGGGATCGATAACCTGGCGTTCGACGGCGCGCACGGGCTCTGCCCGCTTGCCGGTGAACCGCTTGGCGATCCCGGCCAGGAGGCTGGGCTTGCCGGCAGCAGCCGGCGCGCTCTTGATATCGCTCTGGTGCACGGCCGCCTGTTCGGCAACGGCTTCCGCGACCTCTTCACGCGAGGGGTTTGCGGGCTCGGCCTCGTCGGCGATCCCATGCATGTCACGCTTCAGATCTTCGTAGCGGCGCCCAAAGTCAGCTTCGGCGAAGGGATCGTCCTGCGTCTCGAAAACCGGCTGCGTGGCGCGCGGCATGGGTGTCTGGCTGTCAAGGCCGCGCGAACCGAAGGCGCGCGGCGCATCCTGTTCCTGGCCACGCTCTTCCAGCCGCTCCAGCTTTTCAGCGATATGAACCAGCGTTTCGTGCAGCGCTTCGAACGTGCGCGCCGTGCGCTCCTCGCTCGAGCGGCTCATGTCTTCCAGGACCTTCAGATCGTCGGCAAGCGCCGAGATCGCCGCCATGTCCGAACCGCCGGACGCCGACTGGCCGATGCCGTTCTTCGAATAGGCTTCCATCACCGCCTCGGCCGCCTGGCGGGCTGCCTCGATGATATATTCGTCGCTGGTCGCCAGATAATCTTCAAGCGCGCTCATCCGGCCTTCGAATTCGGCAGGCACTGGCGCCGCCTCGCGCGGCTGGCTGACAAGGCTCGAAAGATTTGCGATCTGGTCCTGCAGGCTGCGCAGGATCTCGCTGTCGTCAAAGGGCGCGGCATGTGTTTCTTCGAGACGAATGGCGATATCCGACAGCTGGCCTTCCAGCCGGTCGAAACGGGCATCGCCGACATAGGATGTCTGTGGCGCATCGAGCTGGTCGATGCGGCGGGCGAGATCGTCCAGACGCCCGGCAAGCGCATCGTTGAGCGAGCCCTGGTCGATGGCATCGATCTTGCGGGAAATGTCGGACAGATATCCGGTAAGGTCCGGCTGCGCGGATGCCTTCTGCGAGCGCTCCAGCATCTGCGACAGCTGTTCCAGGCGCTCCTCGAGGCGAACCGCCGCTTCCTCGTTGGCCAGTTCCTCGACCCGTGCAGCCAAAGCTTCGATGCGCGAACCGACGCCATTGTCGGCCGGCCGTTGCAGGCCGTCGATCTGGCGGGAGAGGTCGGCAAGGCGGCCTTCGACGCGGGTGACACCGGCGCTGTCTGGAACGGCAGCACGGCCGCTTGCCACGATGGCGCGGCTGATCTCGTCGAGGCGTGCGTCCAGATCGGCAAATTGCGATACCATCTGGCGATCGTCGGGCTGCATGTGGCGGCCGATCATCTCGATCGCCTGCGCCACCGAAACCAGCTTGTCTTCCAAAGCATGAATGGCCGGGCCGCTGTTCATCGAGCCGATCTGCGACTTGATTTCGTCAAGCCGGTAAGCCAGCGCCACCAGTTCGTCGTCGCGGTTGGAATCAAACGCATTCATCCGGTCTTCGACACCGGTCCAGCGCGCTTCCATGCGATGCACGCTGTCTTCGCGGGCAAGGCCGTCGATCATGACGCGCAATTCGTCGAACTCAACCTTCAACGCATCGGCCTGCGACGGCGATGCCTGGCGGCCGAGCTGGTTGATGCTGTCGGACAGGCGCTGCAGATCGCCGCGAATGTCCTCAGCCATCGTCTGGTCCTGGGATGCATCCACGGTAATGCCCCGGATTTCGGTCCGCAATGCCGTCATTTCGCGCGACAGGCCGTCGGCGATATCCTTTTTCAATTCTTGTCGCAGGCCAACCAGCGCCTGGGCAATCTCGGCCATGGCCGGATCGGGACGCTGCGGTTCGCTGCGGTACTGTTGCGAACGCAACGGCTCGCTGCGGACGGGTTCTGGACGCTGGGCCGCCTGCTGACGGATGGTCTCCGTGCGCAAGGCATCGGCGCGCAGGCTGTCTGGGCGCGGATTTTCCTGGCGGACGGGCTCACGGCGATAGACCTCGCTGCGCAGCTGCTCGCTGAGCGGCGGGGCAACCGGCAGCTCGCGGCGGGGCTGTACCGGGTTCTGGAATGTGGGGCTCTGAAATGCTGGGGGCTGAAATGGGGGAACGCCGCGCTCGTCATAGGCACGCGGCTCCGCACGGGAGGAGGTGCGTTCCCGGACGGCATCGCGGTCCCGCGTTGCCGATAATGTGCGCTGGCGCTGCATGATTTCCGTGACCGGATCGGCAACGGTGAGAGGACCATCCGCCGGGATCCGTCCCCGCTGATCGCGTCCAGCCGTTCCCATCAATCCTTCGATGCGCGCTTCCAGGCCCTCGATCGTGCGGTTCAGCGCGTCGAGAGACGACCTGTCGCCATAGGACTGGGCGCCAGGACGTGGAGTGTTTGATCGCGATCCGTTCATCGTTCTTCGCCTCTTTCATCGGCCTTGATCGGAATCCGGGCTTCTGAAAGGCAAATCCCCGCCTTCCGGGAGTTCCGGTACCGATCCGGACAGAGCTGCAACGACGCGAAGACAAAACTATTGCAACTGTGACCATCTCAACACGCACTTTCACGAAACGTGGTAAATAACCCGTTAACCTGACTGAAAATTTTTTAACGATTTGCGTGCATGCTGACGTCGAGAGGCGTCCAAGAGACAGTTTCGGCACACCCGGTCCGATAGGGCCAGTCGCCGATCAAATTTTGCCGTTCCGCAAACTTTGACGTTTACGCGCACGTCAAAGTTTTGTAGCATGCCGGAAATCACATGGAGCGCTCCTGGAGAAGCGCTGCATGACACGGTTACAGGTGAGGAACACTAGACATGCCCAGCTACAAGGCCCCGGTCGAAGACACGCTTTTCATTCTCAACGACGTTCTCGGCATCGAGCGCTTCAACAATCTGCCCGGTTTTGCCGATGCGACACCCGACATGATCGAGGCGATCGTCGGTGAAGCCGCCAAGCTTGCCGAGGAAGTGCTGTTCCCGGTCAATCTTTCCGGCGACCAGGAAGGCTGCAAGCGCAACGACGATGCGACGGTCGCGACGCCGAAGGGCTTCAAGCAGGCTTTCGACCAGTACCGCGAGGGCGGCTGGCTGGGCTTGTCCGTACCGGAAGAATTCGGCGGCCAGGGCCTGCCCTATACGCTCCACACGGCCATCGGTGAATATATGTCATCCGCCAATATGGCGCTGACCATGTATCCCGGCCTCACCCAGGGTGCCATCGCCGCCATCCTCGTGCACGGCACCGACGCGCAGAAGGCAACCTATCTGCCGAAAATGGTCGCCGGCGACTGGACCGGCACGATGAACCTGACGGAGCCCCATTGCGGTACCGATCTCGGCCTGCTCCGCTCCAAGGCCGTGCCGCAGGGCGACGGCTCCTACAGGATTTCCGGACAGAAAATCTTCATCTCCGCTGGCGAACACGACATGGCCGGCAATATCATTCACCTGGTTCTCGCCCGTATCGAGGGTGCGCCGGAAGGTGTGAAGGGCATTTCGCTGTTCATCGTGCCGAAATTCCATGTGGAGGCCGATGGTGCGCTTGGCGCGCGCAACACCGTTTCCTGCGGTGCGATCGAGCACAAGATGGGCATTCACGGCAACTCGACCTGCGTCATGAATTATGACGACGCCGTTGGCTATCTCATCGGCGCGGAGAACAGGGGCCTCAACGCCATGTTCGTGATGATGAACGAGGCGCGCCTGGGCGTCGGCCTGCAGGGTCTTTCCGTTTCGGAAATCGCCTATCAGAACGCTGCCAACTACGCCCGCGACCGTCTGCAGGGCCGCTCGATTTCAGGCGTCAAGGCTTCGGACAAAAAAGCCGACCCGATCATCGTCCATCCCGACGTGCGCCGCACCCTGATGACCATCAAGGCCTTCAACGAGGCCGGCCGCGCCTTCACGCTCTGGACCGCGCTGAAATCCGATATCGCGCATCGCGGCGACAATGATGCCGACCGCCAGACCGCCGACGATATTCTCGGCCTGATGACCCCGATCCTGAAAGGTGTGCTCACCGACAAGGGCTTCGACCACGCCGTCATGGCGCAGCAGGTCTTCGGCGGCCATGGCTATATCGAAGAACACGGCATGAGCCAGTATGTCCGCGATGCCCGCATCGCGATGATCTACGAAGGCGCGAACGGCATCCAGGCGCTCGACCTCGTCGGCCGCAAGCTGGCGCTGAACGGCGGCCGCGCCATCACCGCTTTGTTCAAGGAGATCGGCGATTTCTGCGAGGAAAACCGCTCCGACGAAAAGCTCACCGCTTATACCAAGGGCTTGAAGAAGGGCTTGAACGACCTGCAGGCGGCCACCATGTGGTTCATGGGCAACGCCATGGCCAAGCCCGACAATGCCGGCGCCGGCTCCACCGACTACATGCACCTCTTCGGCCTCGTCGTGCTCGGCTATATGTGGGCCAAGATCGCCAAGACGGCCGAGGAGAAACTGGCCGAAGGTGCCGGCGAGCGCGAAACCTACCTGAAGAACAAGCTCATCACCGCCACATTTTTCATGGAGCGCATCATGCCGGAAACGGCGCTGCGCAAAGCCCGCATCGAAACCGGCGCCGACACGATGATGGCACTGGACGCGGCGGCGTTTTGAGTAAAAATCTCTTCTCCCCAGCGGGGAGAAGTGCCGAGCATAGCGAGGCGATGAAGGGGGTCTTACGGCAACATGCCGCGGTCTTGGCTCCCCCTCATCCGGCCCTGCGGGCCACCTTCTCCCCGCTGGGGAGAAGAGGAAGCCCGACCGATTTGACACAGACGACGCGCGGTCTGATGATCGCTGCATAGGGAGAAAAAATCATGACCGACGTCTTCATTTACGACCACGTGCGCACGCCGCGCGGCCGGGGCAAGAAGGATGGGGCGCTGCACGAAGTGCCGACGCCGCGTCTGGCCGCCAAGGTGCTGCAGGCGCTGCGCGACCGCAATGGGCTGGATACATCCACCGTCGATGACATCATCATGGGCTGCGTCGATCCGGTGTTCGAGGCCGGCGCCGTGATCCCGAAGGCGGCCGCCTTTGAGGCCGGCTATTCCAACAGGGCGCCCGGCATGCAGATCTCGCGCTTTTGCGCCTCTGGCCTCGATGCCGTGAATTTCGCCGCCGGCAAGATTGCGGCCGGTGCCGATGACATCGTTATTGCCGGTGGCGTGGAATCGATGTCGCGAGTCGGCATGGGCATGTCCGGTGGTGCCTGGTACATGGACCCGTCGGTCAACTTCCCCGGCTATTTCATGCCGCAGGGCGTCTCCGCCGATCTCATCGCCACCAAATATGGCTTTTCCCGCGACGATGTTGATGCCTATGCGGTCGAGAGCCAGAAGCGCGCCGGCCATTCCTGGGACAGCGGTTATTTCGACAAGTCGGTGATCCCGGTGAAGGACCAGAACGGCATCACCATCCTTGCCAAGGACGAGCATATGCGTCCGACAACGACGATGCAGAATCTCGCTTCCCTCAACCCCTCCTTCCAGATGCCCGGCGAGATGGGCGGCTTTGATGCCGTCGGCATCCAGGCGCATCCGGAAATCGAGCGCATCAACTACGTGCACCATGCCGGCAATTCCTCTGGTATCGTCGATGGCTCGGCCGCAATTCTGGTCGGCTCCAAGGCCGGCGGTGACTCCATGGGTCTCAAGCCGCGCGCCCGCATCAAGCATTTTGCCAATATCGGTTCCGATCCGGCGCTGATGCTGACCGGCCCGGTCGATGTCACCGAAAAGCTCTTGAAGCGCGCCGGCATGACCATTGCCGATATCGACCTGTTCGAACTCAACGAGGCCTTTGCCGCCGTCGTGCTCCGCTACATGCAGGCCTTCGACATCAGCCATGACAAGATCAACGTCAATGGCGGCGCGATTGCCATGGGCCATCCGCTCGGCGCCACCGGCGCGATGATCCTCGGCACCGTGCTCGACGAACTGGAACGCCGTGGCCTGCAGACCGCGCTGGTGACGCTGTGCATCGGCGCTGGCATGGGCACGGCGACGATTATCGAGCGGGTGTGAGGTGTTTCCCTCCCCCTTGTGGGGAGGGTGGCCCGAAGGGCCGGGAGGAGTTTTCGCCGCACGGCAGGACGCCCCTCCCCAACCCCTCCCCACAAGGGGGAGGGGCTTAACCCGGCCGGATCGCCCTTAATTTCAGGCGGCGGCATGGAGCGAAGCCAAGATTTCAAGGGAGAGGAATTCCCATATGACAACCTACACCAATTTCACTATCGAAACCGACGCCGACGGCATTGCGCTGGTGACCTGGAACATGCCGGACAAGTCGATGAACGTCTTCACCGTCGAGGTGATGAAGGAACTCGACGCCATCGTCGATCAGACCGTGGCCGACGAAGCCGTCAAGGGCGTCGTCTTCACCTCCGGCAAATCGACCTTTTCCGGCGGCGCCGATCTGTCGATGATCAAAGGCATGTTCACCTTCCAGGCCGAACAGAAGAAGATCGACCCGGACAATGCGGCGCAAAAACTGTTCGAGCTGACCGGCCAGATGACCGGCCTGTTCCGCAAGCTCGAAACCTCCGGCAAACCCTGGGTCTCGGCCATCAACGGCACCTGCATGGGCGGCGCTTTCGAATTGTCGCTCGCCTGCCACGGCCGCGTCGCTGCCAATTCGAAATCGGTGAAGCTCGCGCTTCCCGAGGTCAAGGTCGGCATCTTCCCAGGTGCGGGCGGTACGCAGCGTGTGCCGCGGCTGACCAACGCGCAGGACGCCCTGCAGATGATGACCACCGGCTCTTCGCTAACACCACAGCGCGCCAAGGCCATGGGCCTGATCCACGAGATTGCCGAGCCGGCCGAATTGATCAATGCCGCAAAAGCCATGATCAAGAACGGGCTGAAGCCCGTCCAGCCTTGGGACGAAAAGGGCTACAAGGTTCCCGGCGGCGGCATCTGGACGCCGGCTGCAGCCCAGCTCTGGCCGGCCGCATCCGCGATCCTGCGCCGCGAAACCTCCGGCAATTATCCGGGCGGCCTTGCCATTCTCAAATGCGTTTATGAGGGCCTGCAGGTTCCCTTCGATACCGGCTTGAAGATCGAGCAGCGTTATTTCACCGAAATCCTGCAGACCACCGAGGCGTTCTCGATGATCCGCTCTCTGTTCGTCTCGATGCAGGAACTCGGCAAAGGCGCCCGCCGCCCGGCCGGTATTGCGAAGTCCGACCTGAAGCAGATCGGCGTCGTCGGCGCGGGCTTCATGGGTGCCTCGATCGCCTATGTCGCTGCAGCTGCCGGCATCGAGGTCACCCTGATCGACCGCGACATCGAAGCCGCGACCAAGGGCAAGGCTCATTCGGAAGGCCTGGTGAAGGATTCCATCGGTAAGGGACGGCTGACGCAGGACGAGGCGGCCGCGCTGCTGGCCCGCATCACGCCCTCGGCGGATTACACCGACCTCAGACATGTCAAGCTCGTTGTCGAAGCCGTGTTCGAAGACCGCCAGGTGAAGAAGGACGTCATCGAAAAGGTCGAGGCCGTGTTGTCCGAGGACGCGATCTTCGCGTCCAACACCTCGACCCTGCCCATTACCGGCCTTGCTGAGAATTCCAGGCGCCCTGCCCAGTTCATCGGCATCCACTTCTTCTCGCCGGTTGAAAAGATGATGCTGACGGAAGTCATCCTCGGCAAGGAAACCGGCGACAAGGCGCTGGCCATTGCGCTCGATTTCGTCGCCGCGATCAAGAAGACGCCGATCGTCGTCAACGACACGCGCGGCTTCTATGTCAACCGCTGCGTCTTCCGCTATATCCACGAGGCCTATGACATGCTGATCGAAGGCGTGCCGGCGGCGATGATCGAAAATGCCGCCAAGATGGCCGGCATGCCGGTCGGTCCGCTGTCGCTCAACGACGAAGTGGCGATCGACCTCTCCCAGAAGATCCTCAAAGCCTCGATCGCCGATCTCGGCGAAGGCTCCGTCGATCCGCGCCACATGACGCTGATCAACAAGCTCGTCGATGATCTCGACCGCCGCGGCCGCAAGAACGGCAAGGGATTTTACGACTACCCTGCAAAACCCGCCAAGAAGTCGCTCTGGCCGGGCCTCAAGGACCTGTTCGAGCAGAAGCCGGCCGAAAACTTTGATGTCGAGACCCTCAAGCAGCGCTTCCTCGTCACCATCGCGCTGGAAGCCGCCCGCACCATCGAGGAAGGCATCGTCACCGATCCACGCGAAGCCGATGTCGGCTCCATCCTCGGCTTCGGCTTCGCCCCCTATACCGGCGGCACGCTGAGCTATATCGACGGAATGGGGGTGAAGACCTTCGTAACGCTGTGCGAAAAGCTGGCCGCTCGTTACGGCGAACATTTCCAGCCGACGCCGCTGTTGAAGGACATGGCGGCGAAAGGCGAGACGTTTTATGGGCGGTTTGATCCGTATGGGGCGGCTGATAAGGCTGCGTGACGCATTGCAACGGTATGAGCGATCAAACAGGCCTTCGGGCCTGTTTTTGTTTCGGGACGTTTCTTGTCGAAAAAGTGCGGTTTGTGTGGACAGCCAAATCATCTGGTTTGTCGGCTGAACACTACACTCGGTGCCTTCGGCACACGGTATACGCACCCACTCTCCTCCGTCATTCCTGTGCTTGTCACAGGAATCCAGCAGCGCCGCGTCTGCGGCGCGCAAGGCTCTCTTGGTCCGCACGATATAGGTCCCTAACCGCGCAGACGCGCGGTGGATGGATCCCTGTGACAAGCACAGGGATGAAGGAATTCCGGAAACGCGCCACGCCAGACGGCAAACTTCAGAGAGAAGAAAACGGCAAGACGGACCCTTGCCAGCCCGCCGCCCATGCCGCACTTTTCCAGTTATGAAAGGCTATGTTTACATCCTCGCCTCGAAACGTAACGGCACGCTCTATACCGGGGTGACGAGCGATCTGCCGGGCCGGTTGTTCGAACATCAGAACGAACTCACCAAGGGCTTTACCAGCCGCTACGGCGTCAAGACGCTGGTATGGTTCGAGGAGTATGACCTCGTGACGACGGCCATCACCCGCGAAAAGACCATCAAGAAATGGCCACGCCAATGGAAACTCAACCTGATTGAGGCGATGAACCCGGACTGGGAGGATATCGCGCATTATTTGCATGGCTTGTGAGAGGACGGTAGCGCCTTCTTGAATGCGGCTCTCTCCATTGCGTCTTGCGTTCTACGCGGTTCTCACGCTCGGCTTTTCCGGTGGGGACACGTCCCCCTCCGTCATTCCTGTGCTTGTCACAGGAATCCAGTGCGCCGCGTCTGCGGCGCGCAAGGCTCTCTTCTCTTGCGGCGTTCTTTCGCCGCGCAGACGCGCGGCGGCTGGATCCCTGTGACAGGCACAGGGATGACGGAGTTTGGAGTGCCGTGCATGCGAAACAATTGGCTGCGGAGCAGCGGTCTGCAGCCGTCCCATACCGTAGCGGTCCCCCGGCATCTGTCTGCTAATGGCTGAGCAAAACGCCACCTGGGGCGAATTCCACCGGTTGACGCAGCGCCAGCAGGAGCAGGCGTGCCAGAAAATACCACAGGTCAGCGCCAGTTCACTTGGCTACATTGAGACCTGCAACCTCTCTCCCTGCCGCAGCGCTTAGGCCTGCCTCACGCTTTTTCTCTGAGGCGCAGTCAACGTCGGGGTGCATCAGTGTTTCCCGCCCTGCATCCGCAAAGGACCGCGCCGTCGGGCGACCACCATGATGGCAGGTCAGCCTAGAAGGCATACCGGATAAGACTGAGAACCTATGCAAACCGCCGGCAAAGCCGGCGGTCGAGGGGCGCAGTTTTGGTGCGGCGTTTAGGCCGCCATGCCCTGGATGGCCGAGACCTGCCAGTCGCCGCCGCGCTTGCGCAGGAACGTCCAGAGCTCGACGGTCTCCGTCAGATTGTCCGGGTCGCCCTCAACGACGCGGCCGGTGGCGCGGTCGCGGGTGACGTCGATGCTTTCGTAGCGCATGGCCACGGTCGCATAGTCGTCGCCTGCCTCGTTCCAGGCTTCGGCGACGTCGCCCTGCACCAGATGCACATCGCGGACCTCGTTCTTCAGGCCCTTGGTGGCATTGTCGCTCAGCTCTTCGGCCAGCCACGACATGGCTTCCGGCGTCGTCAGCTTGCGCAGCGTGCCGTAATCTTCTGCGGCATAGGCGGACTGAACCTGTTTCAGCATGGTTTCGAACTGGCCGAGATCCTCTTCGCCGACACCGATCTCGTCGGTCGTGTCATCGGCCATGCGGGGCTGCTCCGGCCGGGCGGCACCATTGCCGTTTGCGGCTGCGCCCTGAGACGCTCCTGCAAGCCCGCCCAGCGCGCCGCCGCCAATGGACGGGATCTTGAAGGACGGCATGCCGGAGCCGGAACTCTGGCCAAAACCCTGCATCGGCGAATTGCCGCGCGGCGCATAGCCGGCCGGCGCCGCCGTCTGGCGGTTGCGGAAGAAGCGCAAGGCGAGCATCACGGCGCCGCCGATCAGCGCGATCTGCAGGAGCATGCCGAGCATGCCGGCCATGCCGCCGAAACCCGTGCCCATCATCATGCCGATCAGGCCGCCAAGTGCGAGACCGCCGAGCATGGAGCCGGCAAAACCGCCGAAGAGACCGCCCGGACGCTGCGCGCCGGGACGCGCCGCCTGGCCCATATTCTGCTGGGCAGCACCGGGTGTCGTCGCCTGGTTCTGCGGGGTCATCGTCCGGTTGATCGGCGTCGCATCGGCCGGCGCCGTGCGGGTGACCGGCGGTGCGGAGAATGTGCGGGTGCCGCGGCTGCCGAAGCTTGCGCCGCCACGGCGGGCCTCCGCCAGGTCGGCCACCGTCAGCATCATCATGGAAGCAACCGCAACGGTTGCCAAAACGCGTCCAACTCTCAACATGAAACCCAATCCTATCGTTCACTCCCGGCCCGCAAACGCGCGCCTCTTGGCAGACATATGGGGACATCGCGCGGCGAATTGAAGGCTTTTGCGCCGCAGTTCACGGTAAAGCGGGCTTGCTTATGGCTTTTGACCCCAGGGGAATTGACGAAAAGTCCGGCGAAGCGGAAGGATTGGCGCGGCCGCCCTGCGCATTGTGGAAGCCGCCTATATCATCGAAGGAACGTGAGATGAGCCATGCATTGCCCGAAATTCATCTCGTACGGCATGGACAGACGGAATGGAGCCTTTCCGGAAAACATACGGGGCGCAGCGACATTCCGCTGACCCAGGCGGGCGAGGATGCGGCCCGTGGCCTGGCGGACCGGATGCAGGACCTGACCTTCCCGATTGTCTGGTCTAGCCCGTCGCAAAGGGCGTTCAACACCTGCGTGCTTGCGGGCTTTGGCGACAGATGCGTGAAAAAAGACGACCTTGCCGAATGGGATTATGGCGCCTACGAGGGCCTGACGACGAAACAGATCCTGATTGAGCGTCCCGGCTGGCAATTGTTCCGGGACGGCTGCCCTGGGGGCGAGACAGCAGTGGATGCCGGAGCGCGGGCCGACAGGATCACCCGGGAAATCCGCGAGATTGACAGTGCGGTGCTGATCTTCTCCAGCGCACATTTCCTGCGGGTGCTCGCCGCCCGCTGGTTGGGGCTGCCGCCCGGGGACGGCAGGCTGTTCGTTCTGGATACCGCAAGCATGAGCGTGCTCGGTTACGAGCATGACCGCACCGAGCCGGTCATCCGGCGATGGAACCAGACCTGAACAAGCGTCAGCCGATGAACGTATCGTAGAGCAGCTTGAGATTGAGAACGACGATGATCGAGGCGACGATCCAGGCGAGCGCGGCGACATATTTCGGAATGACGAAAGTTCCCATCTTCTTTTTATCGGAGACGAAGCGCACCAGCGGGATGACGGCAAAGGGCAGTTGCATCGACAGGATGACCTGGCTGAGCACAAGAAGTTCGGCTGTGCCCTTTTCGCCATAGATCCAGGTGACGACGACGACCGGGACGATGGCGATGCCACGGGTGATGAGGCGCCGGGCCCATTGCGGAATGCGCAGCCGCAAAAAGCCTTCCATGACGATCTGCCCGGCCAGGGTCGCCGTCACCGTCGAATTGAGGCCGGAGGCAAGCAGCGCCACCGCAAACAGCGTCGAAGCAATGCCAAGGCCGAGCAGCGGCGACAGGAGTTCATAGGCCTGGCCGATCTCGGCGACATCGGTGCGGCCATTGGCGTGGAAGACGGAAGCCGCGATGATCAGGATAGCGGCGTTGATGAACAGAGCCAGCATCAGCGCGATCGTGCTGTCGGTGGTCGCCCATTTGATCGCATCGCGCTTGCCCTCGTCGGTGCGCTTGTAATTGCGGGTCTGGACGATGGAGGAATGCAGATAAAGATTATGCGGCATGACGGTGGCGCCGATAATGCCGATGGCGATGTAGAGCATGGCAGGGTTGGTGACGACTTCGGTCGAGGGCAGGAAGCCCTGAAGTACAGCAGCAATCGGCGGTGCGGCGGCGGCGATCTGGATGACGAAGCAGCCGGCAATGACGATCAGAAGCGCGATCACGAAGGCTTCGAGATAGCGGAAGCCCTTGTTCATCAGCAGCAACAATAGGAAGGCATCGGCCGCCGTGATCAGTGCGCCTGCGATCAGCGGGATGCCGAACAACAGTTGCAGGGCGATCGCCGTGCCGATGACTTCTGCCAGATCGCAGGCGATGATCGCCGCTTCGCAGGCAAGCCAGAGCATGAAATTGACGGGCCGCGAATAGGTGTCCCGGCAGGCCTGGGCAAGGTCCCGGCCGGTGGCGATGCCGAGACGGGCCGCCAGCGCCTGCAAAAGGATCGCCATCAGGTTGGACAGCAGAATGACGGTGAGCAGCGTATAGCCGAACTGCGAGCCGCCGGCGATATCGGTCGCCCAGTTGCCGGGATCCATATAGCCGACCGAGACCATGTAGCCCGGCCCCATGAAGGCCAGAAGCCTGCGGAACCAGACACCGCCCGAGGGGACGGCAATGCTGGCATTGACTTCAGGAAGGCTCGGGCGCGCATCCTCTTCCGGCTTGGCAAACGTCCAGCTCTTTTGAGGTGGAAGGGCGGCTTCGGGATTGGACATAGACGGGCTCCGGACGCGGAAGGGCTGATTTTCCCAAAACCTATGCCAAGGCAAAACATTATGCAATAGGCTATATTTTATCGATCAGGCTGTTTTTAAGGGATAAAACGCATCCAGGACGGGAATGTGGAAGACGGGATAAATCGTTATGAAAAATCCAAGCCCGTGGTATGAAACCTCAAAAGCATGATGAAGATCTTTGAGAGGATATCGCCCCGTTGCCGCGCCGCCCTGTTCCCCGCACGGATCCGCTCCCAGATGCGGACATACATTCCGAGGGCTTCCGGCAGACCCGTGAGGCACGGCGCGGCGCGCTGATCGAGGATTATGTCGAGCTGATTGCCGATCTGATCGAGGACGGCAACGAGGCGCGCCAGGTGGATATCGCCGCCCGCCTCGGCGTGGCGCAGCCGACGGTGGCCAAGATGCTGGCACGGCTTGCCGCCGAGGGACTGGTCTCGCGAAAGCCCTATCGCGGGGTTTTCCTGACCGAGGCCGGCCAGAAGATGGCGCTGGAAAGCCGGGCCCGCCACCAGACGGTCGAGGCCTTCCTGCGCTGCCTCGGCGTCAGCCCGGAAACGGCGCGCATCGATGCCGAGGGTATCGAGCATCATGTCAGCGTCGAGACGCTGGAAGCCTTTCGCCGGTTTATCGACAGGCAAAATTAGCCGGCCCGCAGCCTGCGTCCGAAGCGTTCGCCCAGAATGATGATGAGGCCGGCCGAAAAGATCAGCGCGGCACCGGCAAACACCTGGGTCGCGGGAATATCGCCCCAGATCAGGAAGCCGAGCCCAAAGGCCCAGATCAGCGACGAGTATTCGAACGGCGCCAGCACCGAGACCGGCGCCCGGCGCATGCCCTCAAACAGCGCATATTGGGCGATGCCGGCAATCAGCCCGGTTCCGACCATCAGTGCCACATCCAAAAGGCTGGGCGCAACCCAGGTGACGGCAACGGCAATGCCGGTGAAAAGGATGAAGAAACCGCTCGACAGCGTCATCTGTACCATCGTCACCTCCTGCATCGCGGTCTTGCGCAAGAGTACAGTGGAAAACGCCCAGAACACGGCCGCCTGCAGCGCCAGCCAGACCGGCAGGGAGAGCTTCATGCTGTTGCCGAACGGGTCGGTTGCCACCAGCACGCCAATGAAGCCGACGATGACGGCGATCCAGCGCAGCGGCGGCACATCCTCCTTCAGGATCGGCACAGCGAGAATGGTGATCAGGATCGGCGCGGCATAATAGATCGTCGTCAGCTCAGCCAGCCCAAGATCGCGGGCGGCGGTATAGTAGGACAGCCAGGCGGCAAGCAGCAAAAGGTTGCGCAGGATCATCGGCTTCAGAACCGGGGAATGCACCGCGCGGACAAGGAGAGGACGGCGGCCGATGGCAGTGCAGATCGCAAAGATCGTCACGCTGCGCACGAAGAGAATCTGCCAGACCGGCAGTGCCACCACCAGCCATTTGACCGAGGCATCCTGCAGCGTGAACAGGAAATAGGAAAAGATCGTCAGCAGAATGCCCGACAGTATGGAGGTATTCACGCATGGCTCCCGCAGGTGCTGCGCAAATCGCGCGCGCTCTGTGATATCGCGGCGCCCGCGTGCAAGGAAGAGGCAGGACAGCGCGGCATGTGGCGAAAAATGGGGGCGGGGCTGAAAATAAAGCGGACGGACGGCGCAAGCCGCATGCGACTAACCAAACCCTGCGCTTCACGGCCGCTTTGTCAAAGCCCGATCACCGACAGCATAACGAAGGTGGCAAACAGCACGAAATGGGTCATGCCCTCGATGGCATTGGTTTCGCCATCGTTGAGATTGATTGCCGCAACCACCAGCGTGATCGTTACCATCACCGTCTGCACCGGCGTCATCGCCATGATGAAGGGCTGCCCGGTATAGAGCGCGATTGCTTCCATCACCGGCACCGTCAGGATGACGGTGGAGAGCGAGGCGCCGAGTGCGATATTGACGACGGCCTGCATGCGGTTGGCAAGTGCTGCGCGCATCGCCGTCATGATTTCCGGCGAGGCCGAAATGGCAGCAACCACGACCGCCGCAAGCACCGGCGGCGCGCCGGACCCTTTCAACCCAGCCGTCATCAGGCCCGACATGATTTCGGCCAGGATCCCGATGATCACGACGCCGGCAATCAGGATGGCGATGGATACGGCCACGGGCTCCTCTTCCGGTGTCCGCTTTTCCGCACCCTCGCGCTTGGGGTAGCTGTAGCTGAAGAAATAGCTGTGTACGCCCACCTGCATCTTCAGAAAGACCGCGTAGAGCGTCACCATCGCGACGATGGTGAAGGCGGAATAGAGGTGCCATTTGGCTTGCGGAACGAATTCCGGCACGATCATCGAAATGCCCATCGCCGTCAGGATCATGACGCTATAGGTGCGGCTGGAATCGTCGTTATAGGATTGCTCGCCATGTTTCAGGCCGCCCAGAAGGGCTGCGAGCCCCAGGATGCCGTTGATATCGAGCATGACGGCGGAATAGATGGTGTCGCGCACCAGGGTCGGCGAGATCTCTTCGCCGCTCATCATGATCGCCAGAATGATCACCTCGACGAGCACTGCTGACAGGGTCAGGATCATCGTGCCATAGGGGTCGCCGACCTTGGCGGCGAGAACCTCGGCATGATGCGCGACCCGCAACGAGGCCAGCACGATGGCAAAGACCAGCACGGCAGCGCCGGCAAGGGACGCCACCTGTCCCGCTTCCAGCACCGCATGTTCAAACAGGAAGCCAACGGCTGCAAAAGCAAGCGCTGCCGCGAGGAGGATTTCGGACTTCAAGATGGAGAGCAAATGCGGCGCCTCGCAACCAGCGGGATAAGGTCCAGCGAAGTATAGGCGGCGCGGTGCGTATTTCAATCATGCCGGTGCGCGGGAGATCGAAACGACAGGATTATTTTCCTTGCTCACTTTACTCGCTGCCACATTTTGGCTAATCTCGACCGGCAGAGACCCACGTCAACACGAAGCCAGGATATCAAGGAAAGCGTCACGCTTCACCGCTTGCAGGATGCGCAACGATGTTTTCACATGACCGGATCTGGAGCGCCATCGATGCGCTCGCCGAGCGGCATCAATTGTCCCCTTCGGGTCTCGCCCGGCGGGCCGGGCTCGATCCGACCTCTTTCAACAAGTCCAAGCGCCATTCCGCCGATGGGCGCGAGCGCTGGCCATCGACGGAATCGATCGCCAAGGTGCTGGATGCGACCGGCTCGACGATCAACCAGTTCATGGAATTCCTGCGGCCGGGGCCAACGGCCGGGACACTGCCTGAAGGCGCCTTTCCGCCGCAGACCGGCTCCATTCCGCTGCTCGGCTTTGCCCAGGCGGGGGCCGGCGGCTTTTTCGATGATGGCGGCTTTCCCGCAGGCCAGGGATGGGATGTCGTCGAGTTTCCGGCCGCCCCCGGCACCAAGGCCGGCGTCTATGCGCTGGAAATCCAGGGCGACAGCATGTTGCCGCTCTATCGCGACGGCGATGTGCTGATCGTCGAGCCCGGCGCGCAGATCCGCCGCGGCGACCGCGTGGTGGTCAAGACCACGGAGGGTGAAGTCATGGCCAAGGTTCTCGTGCGCCAGACGCCGCGCAATATCGAGTTGCTGTCGCTCAATCCGGATCATCCCAACCGGACGTTTGAACTCAGCGACGTCGAATGGATCGCCCGCATCATATGGGCCAGCCAATAGGACATTTTTCCTTGATGAATCGGCACCTGCTCACCCTTTGCGGCGGCCTGGCCGGAATTCTCCTGACCATCGTGCTGCTGATAACAGGCGCATCGGCCATTCAGAGACGGCAGAGCGCCGAGACGCCGGACTTTGCCTTGGAAACACCGGATATGGCAGATGTGCCCGGCCTTGGCGACGGGTCGGACAGCGCTGACACCGAAACCGGCGGGAGTGCCGATCCAGCATTGACTGAAACTCCGGATGCCGGCCTTCCTGCAAAGCTGGAGAGGCCGGACAAAGCCGTTCGCGATATCGCGCCCGAGCAATTCGGATATCCCGAAGAGGTCACGGCGCAGCCGCTGGAGCGGATCGAGGCACGCAAGCCGCTGTCGCAGCCCGTGGCCCGGCCGGAGCCGGTTCCCGCTGTTCTTCGCCATCCGGTGGCGCTATCGGCGGGCCTTATCCAGTTTGGCGACCGGCTGCTGCAACTCGACGGGATCGAGCCGCAAAAGGCGGACCGCGTCTGCGGCGAACAAGGCAAGACATGGCCCTGCGGCATGGTGGCCAAAACCGCATTCCGCAATTTCCTGCGGGCTCGCGCGCTTGTTTGCACCGTGCCGAAGAACGGCTGGCAGGGGACGCTGACCGCCGCCTGCAGCGTCAATGCCACCGATCCGACTGCCTGGCTTGCCGAAAACGGCTGGGCGGACGCCCCGGAAAAATCGCCGCTGTCCAGTAAGGTTGCCGCTGCCCGCCAGTCCCGTCTCGGCTTTTTCGGCGACGATCCGCGTGATTTGAGCCCGGCACCGACCGTCCCGGATGAAACGCTGCCGTCTACGGATGCAGGTGTTGATATGACCGGGCGTTGATATGATAGGTCAAGACTTGTAGACCGCATCGGCGATCCATATCTCCCGGAACTGCAACAGCCACACGGATCATCCATGCCCGACACCATGAGCCATCACGAAGCCCTTATCTATGTCATGGTGATGATGTCGGCCGTCGATACCGCCATGACCGATAACGAACTGGAACGCATCGGCCGGCTGACCAGCTTCCTGCCGGTGTTCGAAGGGTTCGACCATGACCATCTGATGCATGCCGCGCGCGAGTGCACGGCCCTTCTCGACGGTCCGGAAGGATTGGACATCGCGCTTGAAGTGGTACGCGAAGCGCTTCCTGCGCGTCTCAATGATACGGCCTATGCGCTGGCCGTCGAGATTGCCGCTGCCGACCACGCGATTGCCCAGGAGGAAATCCGGCTGCTGCAATTGCTGCGTGACCGGCTGGGGCTGGACAAGCTGACCTGCGCTGCCATCGAGCGCGGTGCCATGGCACGGTTTCGCAGGTGAAAGAGGGCGGTTTTCCGCTTCACGCCAAAGTGCATTCACCTCAGCCGCCATCCCGATAGAATGAGGGTTCACAAGACGAACAGGCAATCGATGATGGTGCAGGCATGACGCTGTTCGGCATTGGCGAACCGGCCCTGAGGCTTGCCTTCTTTGCCGCAATCTTCCTGACGCTTGCCATGCTCGAACTGCTCCATCCCAGGCTGGAGCGGCCGGAATTGATGCGCGCCTTGAAAGCCCGGCGCTGGTTTACCAATCTTTCCGTCCTCCTCCTGTCATCGCTGATCCTGCGGCTGATCTTTCCGGCGGCGGCCACCGGTGTCGCGCTGTTTGCCGCTGCGCATGGATATGGGCTTTTGCCGATGCTCGGGATGCCACCGCTGATCGGCGGTATCCTGGCCTTCGTCATTCTCGATTTCGCCATCTGGCTGGAGCATGTGCTCTTCCATAAGGTGCCACTGTTCTGGCGCATCCACCGGGTGCACCATGCCGATACCGGTCTCGACCTGACGACAGCGCTGCGCTTCCACCCGCTGGAAATCATGATCTCGGTCCTGTGGAAATCCGCCGTGATCCTTGCGATCGGCGCACCGCCGGAAAGCGTTCTGGTCTTTGAGATCGTGCTGAATGGCGCAGCCATGTTCAATCACGCCAACCTGAAACTTCCCGGCCGTATCGACGGGCTGTTGCGCCGCCTCATCGTCACGCCGGACATGCACGCCATCCATCATTCCACCGAACCCGATGAGACCGACAGCAATTACGGCTTCAACCTGTCGATCTGGGACCAGCTTTTTTCAACCTATCGCGGCCGCTCGCAACATCCGCCGGACGCCATGGGGATCGGGCTTGCGCAATATCGCAACCCTTTGCCATACCGATTGTTCTGGTCGTTGTTTCTGCCATTTCAAAAGTTGAAATGATACAAGCTCAATAGATCCCGGCTGGGAAATAACGCAGATAAATCTCGTTCAGCCGGCCCTTGCGCGACAATTCCAGCAGCGCATGATCGATCGCCTGCGTCAGCGCGGAATCGCCCTTGCGGTTCATGACCGCTAGCCCCTCGCCCAGAAACCGTTGCGAGAAGTAAGCGCCGTCGATCAGCGCGCAGCATCCGGCCGCATCGCTGCCGGCCGTCCAGAACGACAACTGCATGCCGTCTGAAAACACCGCCGCAACGCTTCCCTGCTTCAGGGCCGCCAGCATCGCGTCGCGGCTGGGAAAAGACCGGCTTTCAAGTTTGGGAAAAAATGCCTTGAACATAGCCTCATGTGTGGTTCCCGACACGGTGCCGACCGGCTTTCCCGCAAGCGACGCCACCGAAAGCGCACCTGCCATCACCTGCCGATTGGCAGCGAAACGGGCGGGAAGCTTCATGAAGGTTCTCGAAAAGGCAAAGCGCTGCCGCAATTCCGAGCTGGTGCCGATCCCGGCAATGACTGCCTCCCCCTGGCCGCCTTCCAGAGCGGGCTGCAACTCCGCAAACGTCACGGCCTGGATCTGGCACTTCGCGTCGATTTCCAGCTCGTGGCAGATCTCGCGGACCAGATCCACATGGAAGCCGGCAAGCTTGCCGGACTGATCGATAAAATTGAACGGCGGGAAATCCACTGTGGTCAAAAACCGCAGCCGGGCGAGGCCGCTCAGGTCCGGTTTTGCAATCCGTTCGCGCGCGTCAAACAACAGGGGCAGATCGTTCACCCCTTCCGCAGCACGCAGTGACACTGGAAAAGATGCAACCAAACACACGCAAAACGCGAATATACCATAGAATTTTAGAGATGCACGGAAAGCGCGTATCATTATGATCATTCCCGGAGAGCGGTGAGAAAGAACCGCGCGACGCGCAGCGATAGGGTGTTTATGCGGCTGGGAGAATATCCGGACAATTCCGGAATGGCTACCGCGAATGAGCCGCCCGGCGGGCGATCTCGAAACGATACTGCGATTGCGCGCCTGGCGCCGGCGTTGAAGCACGAAGGCCGCCTGCTGCTCCAGATGGGGATCGGCAAGCCGGCGATTGCCTCGGCAATGCGACTAGCGCAAGCGCATGGCACGAGCGTCGAAGACGAGTTGCTCGCATCCGGCGAGATCGAGGAAACCATCTATTTCGAGGCGCTGGCGGAGATGCTGGGGCTTGATTTCATGCCCATGATCGATGCGGACCGGGTCCAGGACGTGGACGGCCTCGACACTCAGATCTTACGGCCGGAAATTCTACGGATACATCACGCCAGCCGTCCGCCGGTCACCGTGATCGTTCCGTCGATCGGCCGGTTCTCCGAACTTGCCACGCTGTTGCAGCGCATGCCGATGCTGCGGCAATGCCTGGCCATCTCGACACCATCTGCGGTCCGCGCTGCCGCCTGGCAGGCGGGCAGCCAGAGGCGGGTATCGGTGGTGACGCGCGCGCTGTTTGAAACCGCGCCCCTCTACAGCGCCCGCATCACCTTTTGGGGCAAGCAGGGTTTTTATGCCGGGGTCACGCTGTGCAGCTTGATCGGGGTGGCACTGGCCGTGCCTACCATCAGCATCCTGGTGCTGCATATCGTGCTGACCCTGTTTTATCTGGCCAATTTTCTGGTGCGCCTCTACGCGCTGAGGGCCGCCGGGCGCCAGGAGCGCCTGGCGCTGCAACGGGCGCGGGCGTTGCCGCCCGCCGCTGCCGGGCCTGTACCGGTCTATTCGGTGCTCGTGGCGCTCTACAGGGAAGAAAGTGTCGTGGCGCAGCTGGTCCACGCGTTGAACCAGATCGACTGGCCGCGCTCGCGGCTCGATATCAAGCTGATCTGCGAGGCGGATGATGCGGCAACCATCGCGGCGATCCAGGCTTTGCGGCTGGGGCGCGAATACGAGGTCGTTCTGGTGCCGGTCCACCTGCCCCGCACCAAGCCGAAGGCGCTTGCCTATGCGCTGCCCGGCGTTCGCGGCACCTATGTGACGGTCTATGATGCCGAAGACCGGCCGCATCCCGGCCAGTTGCGGGAAGCGTACGACACGTTCATCGCAGCCCCTGCGCATATCATCTGCCTGCAGGCGCCGCTGATTATCACCAATGCGCGGCAATCCTGGTGGAGCGCGCTGTTTGCGCTGGAATATGCCGGCCTGTTTCGCGGGCTGCTGCCGATGCTGTCTCTGACGGGTCTGCCCCTGCCGCTGGGCGGCACATCCAATCATTTCCGCACGGCGGAACTGAGGATGATCGGTGGCTGGGATCCCTACAATATGACCGAGGATGCTGATCTCGGCATGCGGCTGTACCGGCTCGGCTATCGATCGCGCGTCATCGCCAAACCGACGCTGGAGGAAGCGCCGGTCCTGCCCTCCATCTGGCTGGGGCAGCGCACCCGCTGGTTCAAGGGGTGGCTGCAGACATGGCTGGTGCTGATGCGCAAGCCGGGCCAGCTGGCCAAAGAAATGGGCTGGCCGGCTTTCTTCGTCTTCCAGATCCTGGTCGGCGGAATGCTGCTGTCCGCGCTCAGCCATCCCGTCGTCATCGGCTTCATCGCCTATCTGACCTGGCTGATGCTGCACAACAGCACGTCTCCGCATGACTGGCTGGCCTTCTGGCTGTTCAGCGGCGATATCATCAATGTCTTCGGCAGCTATGCGGTCTTCATTTCGCTTGGGCGCAACCGGATGACAATATGGGAAAAACGGGCGGTCGGCTGGCGTTGGGTTTTCGTGCCAATCTACTGGCTCTTCATGTCGCTCGCCGCCTGGAAGGCACTTTTGGAGCTGCGGACACATCCGTTTTCCTGGAACAAGACGCCGCATGTTCCTGTGAAAGACCACGGGACCTGATGCGGCAAGTGGAGTGAACCCTCGGGCTGGACCACGGGACACGAACAAGCCATTGAGCCGAGATGATCTCGCCTGTTGGGTTGTCCTGCGAAGTGGTTTAAGGAGGCAGTCAAGTTCACGGCACTTACGACAGTATGGGCGGTGATGTGCTTGATGTGAAAGCTTCTGCATGAGACGAAAAATGTTATTCCTCGATAGCCATGACGAGGAACTGATTAACGTCCTTTCAGGACAGTTGATCGACCATAGCCAATACGTTGAAATCGGGGCGGGTAACGGCTCTACCGCTCTTTATTTCAAAACACTGTTTCCGGCCGCTTCCGTTCTCGCCGTTGAGGCGCTTCAGTCCACCCATCTGAAGCTTGAAAAGAACTGTGAAGGCCGTGGAATACGAACGCAAAGAGCTACTGTCTCCAGCGTTGTATCAGCGCCTATATTCGACGGTTCCTTGGATTTGGGCCGAACTACCACGCTGGATCAACTGACGGACCGTATGGAGCATGTCGATCTGCTAAAGATTTCGACGGTCAATCTGGCTACGAAGATCATAAGTGGCTCAGCAAGAACGATCTCGAAGACTTCGATCCTGACAATGCCGGTTTCGGGAAATTTTCGCTTAGAACAGGAAGAGGCCCATCACTCCAAAGCTGACCTGATGCAGGAACAGATCGACCTGCTTGGTTTCCCATTCGTTTATTGCTTCATGGATCGTGGTGATCTTGTTCAGGCTGAACACGTTCCGGATGTTGCAAGCATTCTGGAGGGATCCGATGGAGATCACACACTCGTTTTTGCACGGGGCCCAATCCCGGCGATCACGCCTCAAGGATATCTATTTAAAGTTTTCGCTCAGCGACAGTAGCCATCGTTATTGGTCCTGTCACGGCGTTACGATTGCCCGAAGAATCGTTTGGCACTCAGATAGTAAAAGGCATAATCGGCAATGAGCCAAATTCACCTGACCTATAACAATAGGGCGCGCACCGATGGCGCTGGCGCCCAACTGTACCGCATCTATGGCATCTATAGCCTAACAAGAAGGTTTGGCTTCGGCTGTCTGCACTCGCCGATCTGGCGGCTAGACAACTAAGGGCTTGAGGCTCAAGGACACAGACTTTACTGACGCCTTGGCCGACGACTTCAATAGTCTGTGCGTCATCCCGTCAGTCCAAGCGTGGCCGAGTGGTGCTTTAGTCGTCGATTTGACCGATCAGGTACCGGGATTTCACGACCGGCTTCTTGCGGAATATTCCTCGCATGCCGCGCGGATGGTAGTGAGGATCACGCACCCCCACCTGGTGTTCGACGTCGACACCACGATCTGGTACCACTCCGAGGCGGTGTCTCCACTTATATCAGATGCAAAATGGGACGGCAGGCGGCCCGTTCGGGTAGCGGTCCACGTGCGCGTGGCGACATCCATATTCTGGAGCGAAACCGCTTGCTACCGAACTCCTATTAACTTGGCGTCATCAACACCATCATCGACGCTCTGAAGAAAGATGGCATCAGGCATACGATATCAATTCATTCGGAGACCGCGAAAAGCTTCACAGTAGGTAAAAGCGACCTTGGCACTTACAATCTGAGTGCGGATTTTGCATTTGAGGCTGACGATGACGACTTTGGCGACGTCAAGAGCATCAAGGATCTCCGGTATCGCTTCATTGAGAGGGCGATAGATTCCTTTCAGAGCATCGCCACCGCTGACGTTATCGTTACCAGTGTGTCATGCTTTAGCTATCTCGGCGCGATACTTAATCCGGACGCCATCACTGTCTACCATCCGTTCTTCCACAGCCCGCTGCCCGATTGGCTTGTGCATCGCCGGACCGCAGGTTTAATACGGAGGGCTTTGCTGAAAGATTTTAGAAACCACGCGGGCGGTGGAAGCGCCTAATGGAAGCGCTTCAATTCAAAAACCCATAAGGAACGATCGGTTTAATCTATATTGGAAGATGGGTGTCAACGATGTCATCGGTCGCGTGCTCGGCCGAGCCATCCCCGTCTTTCAGTTTCCCGACACCAAGCATGTTTTCAGCCTCTTCCAGGCTATCGACTGAGGTAACGGTACCATCGTGCAGAACAGCCAAGTCCTGACAGTAATTTTTCAGGACCGCGGGAGACGAGGTTGCTATTAAAAAACCGCTTTTTTGCATCTTCTCTTCAGCCAGTATCTTGCATTTTTCTCTAAAAGCTCCTCGCCCGCCGATAATAACTTCATCGATGAGATAGAACTCATAGGGCATGGCGTAAACCGTGGTGAAAATAACCCTTGTCCTTTCATCACGGTTTAGCGTGTTGAAATTTCGGTCCATGACCTTCTTATCGAGGTCGGCAAACTCCATGATGAACTTGATAATTGGCAACGGATCAAATCCCGCCACCCTGCATAAAAATGCAATGTTCTCTCTTGCCGTAAGCATCCCGTGGAAGACGCCGCCGCCGCCAACGGGGAAAGAGATGTTTGAAGAACGCTTGACCCTGCCTTTGTCTGGCATCAACTTTCCGGTCGCCAGCGCGATCAATGTCGATTTTCCAGTGCCAGGGGCAGCTAGGACTCCCGTGACTCTATCGCCTTCAAACACTGCCTCCACGTCCTCGAGCACTATCGTCTTCCTGGACTTTTGACGGAGGGTTTTATGAACGCCCGAAAATACAATCGACATGCACTCTTCCTATTTGAGTCACCGGCACCCGTATAGGCGGACTTTAACCGGCGGTCAAAAGCGTACGCTAGACCTCGATCTTGTTGAGAAATGCTCTATGCCAATGCACATTACGGCGGATAACCTTCTTAGGTGGCCCTACCACCAGAGTGCGAGGCTCAACCGTTCCGCTTATGGTGCTTCCAGCGCCGATGATTGCGCCTTCCCCAATGCGGGTACCCTTCAGCAATGTGACGCCACGTCCAACCCACACGTGGTTTTCAATCACAATGGACCGCGCATAGTTGATACGATTGCCATCTTCATCGAAAATTGAATGAACATCGCTCACAGAGGCAAACACCGCACTCGACAGCATGCAGTCTACGCCGATCGTGATATCCGCAGTTTCGTGGAACCACAATTGAGCGTGCTCGATGGTTGAACCCATCCCGATTGACAGATTGCAACCGTCCGCAATGAACAGCGCGTATCCATCCGCGATATGGGCTCCATAAGCGAGGGAAATTGTGTTGTTAGAACCTCTGATCTCGATGTTCATCCCGAGAACGGTCTCAGGCGGGGCGATCACCGTGTTATTGTTACCAAAAAGATGAATTCCACCCGACCCCAAAAACTGCCCTTCAAATCGGATGTCATTGCCAGTCCCGTGATCAATAAGCATGCGCAGACAACTTCCAATGTGGCGCACGGCATTCGTAGCGGCACCAGATACAGTTTAGGGTTCGGTTAGGCAATGATCGTCACGGCTTGAAGCTGGATGCCGCCCTGATCATGTCTGAGGTGACTGCAACGCTGTCAGCACATTGCTCCATGAAGGCGCGGAGGCGATATTCCCCCCAACGTTTCTGCATCTCAGCGAGTTCAATTCTTTCTTTCGGAGAAAGCCGGGCGATACCTTGCAGTTGCCCTTCGCTGGCGGCGGCGCGCGGGTTAACCGGCGCCGGGCCCAATGAAATTTCAAGCTTTCCTAAGTCCATTCTTCCACTCCAACGACTTTAACGATCTTGGTTTGCCCTCCTTTATGAACTTCGGTCAAGCCCGCTAAATGCCGTCCGCTCGACCTTATCCCCACAGAGGCCATCGCCTCTTTACACCGGTTCTATTGCCGAAATGCTTCTCTCACGAGTAGACATGCTTTCCAAGCCCAAGCCTAGTCGACCGTCCCTATCAACCTCCTCATTTGTGCAGATATACCTGCAACGCCTCACATGACGATTGCCGGCAATATCGGCGTATAGAATTACCAGGATCATCTCCAGACTGAGCGAAGGGACTGACTCATCTGGTAATAATGCGGAAGACGAACACCTGCGAACAACTCGCCGCCCGGGTCGGAGATTCCAAACCCATGAGGATCATCCTTGATGAAAGGCAAATCGTCAGACCGTCGGTGCCAGCTTCTCGCCATCACGCCAGAAGCAAGTGTTTGGCCAGTATTCTTGATTATGATTTGGATCAAATTTTTATAATTAGTCAGAAGTTGCACCTTCTGAATCGATAGAAAGGCTCGCCGCTCAAGTCGGCTCGCATTTTGCGCGTCGCGCACTCTCCGCACCGCAGCCCACGCGGCTACAATGGCTGCTCCGGCAGTCACGAATGCGGACATCGCAGTGAAGGAATCAAGCCATTCATTCGACAAATTACTGGTGGGCCAAGTGAAGGGCTCATCAGTCGGGGTGATGGGGCCTTCAACGATTGCCGACTGCTCTTGTTGGGGTGCAGATGGCGTTTGCTCCTGCGCGGCCACACCCCCTGAACACAAGATAAGAAGTATCAGGACAGCTGCAGCTGATAAAAACAACCTATGCATCCTTCATGCCCCCAAACCCGCCGTGATCGCGCTACCCCACACCCAGATATCACAACCAATATGTAACTCCTACAACCAGTTCACAGCCCGGACATGATCCCCGCCACCGAAATCGCCCAATTCCGAAAATTGATCAAGCCCCACTTCGTTATAGTGGTCCATCCGATCGCGTTCGGGTAATCAGACCGCTTGTCGCGTTGGTCGTCTCGGTCGAATAGAAGCCGGAATCCCTGCTGACGGCACGATGGGCCGGGAGGATGAAGACGTTCGGGTCTCCCGAGCCCCGAATGTATTCAATCTGATCGCGCAGGTGTGCGGTGTTCCACCTGACATCGGCGTTTGAAGCACGCCCTATGGAATGCCAAGCAAAGACTATTTTCGTATCCGGTGATCTGAGACCCGAAACTTCCTCCAAATTTTTTGGTGGAGTCCGTTACTCTGAGGAGACGGACAGCATGAAGCATTTCACGGTTCACGGACGAGCAGATCATCGGCATGTTGAAAGAGCAGGAGAACGGGCTGAGGACGGCCGATGTATGCCGCAAGCACGGGATATCCGAAGCGACCTTCTACAAATACAAGGCGAAGTTTGGCGGGATGGAGATTTCCGATGCCCGCAGGCTGAAACTTTGGAAGACGAGAAAGCCAAGCTGAACAAGCTGCTGGCCGAGACCATGCTAAACAATGCCATTTTGAAGGATGTCGTCTCAAAAAATGGTGACGCCCGATGTGAAGCGGGACGCTATGGCTCATGTCTGCGTGCAGCATGGGGTGAGCCAGCGTCGGGCGTGCGAAGTTTTGTCCATCGACCGGTCAGGCGTGCGATACCGCAGCGTCCGGCCTGATGACGCGGATATCCGTGAGGCTATGAAGGCGGTGGCGCCCGAACGCCGCCGTTTCGGCTATCGCCGCACCCACGTTATGCTGGATCGGCAGGGTATTGTCATGTACATGACGAAGCTGCGGCGGCTCTATCGCGAAGAGAAGCTGATCGTCCGCAAGCGCGGCGGTCGCAAGCGAGCCTTAGGAACGAGACGACCTTTGGCTTTACTCTCGCGCACCAACGAGCGCTGGAGCCTCGATTTCGTCAGCGAGGCCTTTACGGACGGACGCCGCTTTCGGGTCCTTTCCGTTGTCGACGACTTCACCCGCGAATGCCTGGCGCTGGTCGCCGGCACGTCGCTTTCAGGTCGGCGGCTTGCACGAGAACACGATGTGGTCATCGTGCGCCGATGGAAGCCGTGAACGATTGTTTCCAACAATGGTACGGAGAGGACGAGCATGGCGACGCTAGAATGGGGCCAAATACTCACGTCAACTGGCATTACATCGCGCCGGACAAGCCGATGCAAAACGGCTTCGTGGAAAGCTTCAATGGCAGCTTCCTCGACGAATGCCTCAACGAAGCCCTGTTCTCGTCGCTGACACAGGCGAGAACTGGCATTAAAGCATGGAAGGCGGAATACAACCGGAATCGACTACATTCTTCACTAGGCAACATCACGCCCAGTTAATTTGCTTCGCAAATCGCGCTGGAAAACAGGCCGCATAAGGCCAAATTGAAAACCAACAGCCAGCGAATGACCGTGAGCGCAATCGCGTTGAGCATCGATCCGGTCGGTCTTTTCCAAAAAGCCCATCGCCTCGGCGAAATACCGGACGCTGCGCGCATTGGCCAGGCCGCACCCCACCCCCCAGCTCCGACAGAAGCAGGAAGGCCGGCCGTTCGTAGCCGCCCGATGCCTCCATCGCCACCAGCTCGACACCCTGCGCCCGGCACAGATCGGCCAAAGCGCCAATCCCTGCCGCATCGTTGCCGAAGCGCTGAAAGAGACCCACGGGACGCACATAGGCATCCAGCCAATCCTTCGAAACATCCACTCCACAAATCATTCTGTTCACGGTAACCTGCCTTGTGCGTGCGGTTGGAACCAAGCGACTATTCGGTCGTACGTGACAATAGCGGCGATCCCTGGCTCATCCACGGTTGTAACCGGAGGGGGAAAACGGGCGACGCCGCCACGCCTTCGGCTGGATGGCCATCCGGCCGAAGGCACAGTCACTTCATTTCACAGAATTCGTTCCATGTGGATACAAGGCCGAAGAAGCAAATTGATACCAGCAGGTTTGCACTTCCATGATTTGCGCAGAACAGCAGCAACAAAATTCTATCTTGCCGGGCTGTCTGTAAGAGTCATTGCAGAGATTATTGGCTGCGAAAGGGACGCCGTAGACGAGATTATTCGTCGATATGTGAGCCGGACTGCAGCCACGGAGGCGGTGATTAACCAGATCGGCAAGGCCAAAGCCAGAACAGAAAGTGTAAAACTACCTATACGTCTGTTTGAGGGGCTATCGAAGACAGCCGCAAAGCCCTGAAAAACAAGGTGGAGCGGGTAGCGGGAATCGAACCCGCACGATCAGCTTGGGAAGCTGACAAGCTACCACTACATCATACCCGCCTTGCTAGCGCAGGTTTCCACCAAGCACGGCTGCCTGTCAAGGCGGCAGCCGGTTTTCTGCAAGGCAATCGCTTCAGCGCAGCCTTATGCGAGTAGCGGAGAATAACGGGACTGTGATTCATGAGAGGCTTGGAAACATAGAAGCCAATCATACCGTCCTCTTCAATTCCTTCACGGACAATCCTCGATCATTTTCCACCCTTTCGGAGCCTCGACAGGGTTGGCGGGTGATATATCCGCTGCCGGAAGTGCTGTTGCTTGTGCTGTGTGCGACGCTTTGCGGCATGGAAGACTTCGTCGAGATCCGGCTTTGGGGCGAGGAGCGGATGGATTTTCTGCAACGTTTCTAAGCCTTCGAGCGTGGCCTGCCATCCACACGACACCTTGAACGAGGTCATCAACACGCTAGATCCGGACTTGTTCAAATCCTGCTTCACATTGTGGGTCGAGGCGTTGCGCGATCGTGAGCCCGATGTCATCGCCATTGACGGCAAAACGTCACGCCGCAGCCATGCGCACGGGCATGGCCGCGACCCGTTGCATATGCTGCATATGGTGTCGGCTTGGGCGACGCGGCGACGGCGGGTGCTCGGCCAGGAAGCGACGGATGTCAAATCCAACGAGATCACCGCCATTCCGCTTTTGCTTGAGCGCCATAAACTGACCGGTGCCATTGTCACCATTGACGCCATGGGCACGCAGACCGCCATTGCCGAGATGATCGTACGGCGCCGCGGCGACTATATTCTCGCGCTCAAGGCCAACCGTCCCGCCACCCATGACGATGTCGCCCGGCTCTTCGATGCGCCACCAGCCACCATGATCGAACCCGTCTTCGAAACGTGCGACAACAACCATGGACGCCTTGAGCAGCGGCGGCATCTGACCTGCCACGATGGATCATGGATGATGTCCGGCCGCCGCTATCCCGGCGAACCACGGTTTCCCCATCTGACGATGATCGCCATGGTCGAGAGCCGGACTGAGCGCAACGGCAGGATCGAGCACTAGCGGCGCTACTATCTCTCCTCCGCCAAGCTCAATGCCAGGATGTTCGCTGCGGCTGTCCGGCCCATTGGGTATCGAAAATCGTCTCCACTGGGTACTCAACGCCGTTTTCCACGACGATCCCGCGCCTGTGAACAGGATTCGGTCCACAAAACATGGCAGTCGTCAAACACATGGCCATCAACCTCGTCAGAAATGCAAACGACGGCCATAGCCTCAAGCCAGGCGCAAAAAAGCAAATCTCAATCCCGAACATCTGCAGAGCACCATCACCCAGACACCAAAATTGACCTGAAGCGATTCCCCTGCGGTTTTCCGGGCGGAATTTACTCTGCGCGGAAATGCTTGGAGAGTTTCAGGCCCTGTGCCTGGTAGTTGGAACCGAGGCCCAGACCATAGAGCCCTTCGGGGCGCTCCATCATGTGCTCGTATACAAGGCGGCCGACGATCTGGCCGTGTTCGAGGATGAACGGCACTTCGTGACTGCGCACTTCCAGCACGGCACGGCTGCCTTTGCCGCCGGCCGAGGCATGGCCGAAACCGGGATCGAAGAAACCGGCATAGTGGACGCGGAATTCGCCGACCAGCGGATCGAACGGCGTCATTTCAGCCGCATAGAGCGGCGGCACATGCACGGCTTCGCGCGAGACGAGGATATAGAATTCGTCAGGATCGAGGATCAGTTCGTCGCGGCCGCGGCTGTAGAGCGGCTCCCAGAAATCGAAGATGCCGTGTTCGGCTTTTTTGTCGACATCGACGACGGCAGTATGGTGCTTGCCGCGATAGCCGATCAGTCCATCGGCACCGGTGCCCTTCAGATCGATCGACAGCGCGATACCGGCGCCGGAGACGTTGGGCGTTTCGCTGGCAACGAGGACATCGCTTTCGTGCAGCGCCAGCACCTCGTTTTCGGTCAGCAAGGCATGGCCGATGCGAAAGCGGATCTGCGACAGGCGCGAGCCGCGCCTAACGATGACAGGGAAAGTGCGCGGGCTGATTTCGAGATAGAGCGGACCGGAATAGCCGGCCGGGATCTTGTCGAATTCCTGGGCGCGATCGGTGATGACGCGGGTGAAGATATCGAGGCGGCCGGTCGAGCTCTTCGGATTGGCCGAGGCCGACATATCCGGCAGAAGATCGAGGCTTTCCATCAGGGGAACGATGTAAACACAGCCGGTTTCGAGCACAGCCCCTTCGGAAAGGTCGATCACATGCAGTTTCAGCCGGTCGAGCTTATCGGCCACCAGATGGCCGGGGCCCGGCATGAAGCTGGCGCGCACGCGGAATGCCGTGGAGCCCAGACGCAGATCGAGACTGGCCGGCTGGATCTGGTCCTCATCGAGCCGCGCCTCGCTTTTCAACCGCCCTGCTTCAAACAGCGCAGCAATGGCGCGATCGGCGAGAATGCCTGTGGCCCTGGTCATTTCCATCGTCCTCTTTGCCCAACCGGCGTCATACCCTAAATTGTCCCTGTGACATATCTTGTTGTTCACGGGAATTGACGCAAGCGCGGCTAATCAGTAAATACGGACTTATCCCGTGGTGATTTGGCCGGTCGGCTTGCAGCCACGTAAAACAAATAGCTAAAAAGGCCGGGTTTGAAACCGGCTTGCTTTACGCGGCCGGTTTTTTTGTTTTGAAAGAGACAATCGATGAGCAACAATTGGCGCCCCGCGACACAGCTCGTTCACGGCGGCACGACCCGTTCAAACCATGGTGAAACCTCCGAAGCCATCTTCATGACGCAGGGCTTCGTCTATGACAGCTCGGAAGCGGCGGAAGCGCGCTTCAAGGGAGAGACGGACGGCTTCATCTACGCCCGCTATGGCAGCCCCACCAACGACATGTTCGAACAGCGCATGTGCATGCTGGAAGGTGCCGAGGACGCGCGCGCCACCGCATCCGGCATGGCTGCAGTGTCCGCCGCGATCCTGTGCCAGCTGAAAGCCGGCGATCATATCGTGGCGGCCCGCGCCCTGTTCGGCTCCTGCCGCTGGGTGGTGGAAACGCTGGCGCCGAAATACGGCATCGAATTCACGCTGATCGATGGACGCTTCCTGGAAAACTGGGAAAAGGCGGTCCAGCCGAACACCAAGGTGTTCTTCCTGGAAAGCCCGACCAACCCGACGCTGGAAGTGGTCGATATCGAGGGCGTCGCCAAGATCGCCAACCAGATCGGCGCCAAGGTCATCGTCGATAACGTCTTTGCAACGCCGCTTTTGCAAAAGCCTCTGGAGCTGGGCGCCCATATCGTCGTCTATTCCGCCACCAAGCATATTGACGGCCAGGGCCGTTGCCTTGGCGGCGTGATCCTGTCCGACAAGGAATGGATCAACGAGCATCTGCACGACTATTTCCGCCATACCGGCCCGGCGCTCTCCCCGTTCAACGCCTGGACGCTCTTGAAGGGCATCGAAACCCTGCCCTTGCGCGTGCGCCAGCAGAGCGAGAATGCCGCGCGTGTCGCCGATTTCCTGGCCGAGCAGAGCCAGGTCGCCAAGGTGATCTATCCCGGCCGCAAGGACCATCCGCAGGCCGATATCATCGCCCGGCAGATGAAGGGTGGCTCGACGCTGGTCTGCTTCGAGCTGAAGGGCGGCAAGGAGGCGGCGTTTGCGCTGCAGAACGCGCTCGATATGGTGCTGATCTCCAACAATCTCGGCGACAGCAAGAGCCTGATTACCCATCCGGCAACGACCACCCACAAGAACCTGTCAGACGAGGCGCGCGCCGAGCTTGGCATTTCGCCGGGCACCGTGCGCTTTTCGGCAGGCATCGAGGATAGCGAAGACCTGATCGAGGATTTCGCCCGTGCTCTGAAGTCGGTTCAGGCCTGATTTTTCAACGCGTTCAGAACGCCCGTGTCTTCTGGATGCGGGCGTTTTTCTATGCCGGCGGCTGCGCCGTAAAAAGGGTCCGCGCCAGCATGATGCGCGACACCGTCGTGTAAAAGCACACGAGCGCGAAGCAGATTGCGATCTCGCAAAACCAGTGCGGAAACAGGCAAAACGCCAGGAACACGGCGATCGTCTCCGTCGCTTCGGCGAGACCGGTGGTGAAATAGAGCGATTTTGCGCCGCGAATGTCCGTCGAGAGCCTGCGCTTTTCCGCCATGGTCGAAAAGGCAAGGAAACTGGCTCCATTGATATAGAACGACAAAAGCAGAAGGCCGCCCGCCACGCCGTTTTCATAGGGATCAGCAAAAATGAAGGCGAACGGGATGAGGCCATAAAAGGCAAAATCGAGCACGATATCGAGAAAGCCGCCGAAATCGGTTTTCCGCGTCGCCCGTGCAACGGCACCGTCCAGGCCGTCACAGATCCGGCTAAGGCCGATCAGCACGAAAGCAGCGGCGTAGGCGTCGAGCACGATGGCGGCCGCTGCCGCCACACCAATGAGGAAACCGGTGACGGTGACAGTGTTTGCGCTGAACCCATAACCGGCCAGAGCCCTGCCTGCACGATCCAGCCAGGGATCAATCCACCGCCTCACATGACCGTCCAGCATGCTGTGCCCTATCCTGACAGTTTACGCTGATACCAACGATCGCGTTATTCTTGATGAAACCATCTTGCTGTAGAATATTGCCTATGGACTTGAAAAGGGTTTGCATATGTACCGCGCGCTGACACGCGACATCGAGGTGACCGTCGAACCTTATTATCTGGAGGAGCAATCCGATCCGGATGACAGCCGTTATGTCTGGGGCTACCGCATCCTGATCTCGAACCTGTCCGAAGAGACCGTCAGGCTGATGACGCGCTACTGGCACATTACCGATGAAAACGGCCAGGTGGACGAGGTCAATGGCCCGGGGGTCATCGGCGAGCAACCGGTTTTAAACCCGGGAGACACCTATGAGTACTCGTCCGGCTGCCCGCTCGACACGCCATCCGGCGTGATGTTCGGCCATTATCTGATGGAAACCACGCGTGGCGAGAGCTTCAACGTGGATATTCCGGCCTTTTCGCTGGATTCGCCCGGCCAGAACCGGACGCTGAATTAGAGCATTCCCGTTTTTTTAAAAACGGAAATGCTCTCTTCCTGTTTTGACGCACATCCGGACGGAAAACCGCTTCGCAGTTTTCCTGGATTTCCTTTTCGCCGCAGGTCTTTACTGCGGCTTCACTTCCGTCGCTTCGAACCGGTAGGTCGTCGAGCAGAACTCGCAGGTGACCGAGACAAGACCGTCCTCGGCCGCATGATCGATGTCGTCCTGGCTGAGGCTTGCCAGAACGTCGCGCAGCTTCTCGCGTGAACAGCTGCATTTGTCATAGACAGCCTGCGGCGGATAGACCTTGACGCCACGCTCGTGGAACAGCCGGTACAAAAGCCGCTCGGTACCAACGGTCGGATCGGTCAGCTCGTCGGCATCGATGGTCTGGACCATGACACTGGCTTCATCCCAGAGATCATCGACTTCGAAACTATCGTCCGCGCCGTCGCCGCCAGGAAGATCGGGCTGGCGCATGCGCTCCAGCGTTTCCGGCAGAAACTGTGCAACCATGCCGCCGGCCCGCCAGCGGTGGCGCGGCTTGCCATTTTCATCGCGATCGAGCAGCTCGGCAACGCCGAGGCGCACCTTGGTCGGGATCTGTTCCGACTGGCGGAAATAGACGCCGGCAATTTCCTCCAGCGAGGCGCCGTCAAGCGGCACGATACCCTGGTAGCGCTGCATATGCGCGCCCTGATCGATCGTGAAGGCCAGAACGCCATCGCCCAGCAGATGCTGCGGCTGGGTCAGGCCGTTTTCCTCGGCAATCTTCAAGGCCTCTTCATTGTAGCGGGCATAGGCGCGCACCCGGTCCGGCGTCGCGAAATCGGCGACGACCAGATCGACCGGGCCATTGCTCTTGGTCTGAATGATCAGCTTGCCTTCGAATTTCAGCGACGTGCCGAGAAGAACCGTCAGCACAACCGTTTCGGCCACCAGGCGGGCGACCGGGAGCGGATAGTTATGACGCTCGAGGATAGCATCCAGCATCGGGCCGAGCTGGACGGCGCGGCCACGCACGTCGAGGCCCTCAACCTGAAACGGCACGACATGATCGTCGCCTGCATAATCGAAATGGCCAAGGCCCAAATCTGCTTCCGTCATCACTCTGCTCCTAGCCCTCGGATATCCGCCCGCCATGCAGGCCGGGACTGTGTCCGATGCTTCTATTGATCCTGCGCGGGCCGGATTTGTCCAGATCGTTCCTGAAAAAACGGCTGATCGCGTTTCCGCCTCCCTGAAGAACGGCGGCGCGGATGGATGGATTTCTCAATAAGAATGACCGGCAAAGGCGGACGCGCCACCTGCCGGTCATCAGCGTGTTGCTTAGATCGTGTGCCGCAGCCCGGTTTTCAATATGCCGGGAAAGCCCCTAGAGAGCCTCTTCGTTAGGCGGAAGCACTCTAAAGAGCGCCAAGGCACCAGGCGAGTACGGACTTTTGCGCGTGCAGGCGGTTCTCGGCCTCGTCGAACACCACCGACTGCTGGCCATCGATAACGTCGTCCGTGACCTCTTCGCCGCGATGGGCGGGCAGGCAATGCATGAACAGCGCATCCTTGTCGGCCTTGGCCATCAGCGCGGCGTTCACCTGGAACGGCTGGAAGACGTTGTGGCCGCGGGCGCGGTGTTCCTGGTTCATCGACACCCAGGTATCGGTGACAACGCAATGGGCGCCGTCCACGGCCTGATCGGCATCATGATAGAGCTTGATCTCGCCGCCATTGTTGCGGGCCCAGTTGAGGATCTTGTCATCCGGCTCGGAGCCGAGTGGTACCGCCATATTCATGCGGTAACCGAAGCGGGCCGAACCTTCGATGAAGGAATGCAGCACATTGTTGCCGTCGCCGGTCCAGGCAATGGTCTTGCCCTTCACGGGGCCCGCATGTTCCTCGAAGGTCATGATATCGGCCATGATCTGGCAGGGATGCGTTGCGTCCGTCAGGCCATTAATCACCGGCACGGTGGCATGTTCGGCCAGCTCCAGCAGGCGATTGTGATCGGTGGTGCGGATCATGATCGCATCGACATAGCGCGACAGGACCTTGGCGGTATCGCCGATGGTTTCGGCGCGGCCGAGCTGCATTTCGGTGCCGGAAAGGAACAGTGTCTCCCCACCGAGCTGGCGCATCCCGACATCGAAGGAGACGCGCGTGCGGGTCGAGGGCTTTTCGAAGATCATCGCCAGCATCTTGCCGGCCAGCGGCTTTTCAGCTGTGCCTGCCTTGGTGTCGGCCTTGCGGACGCGGGCGTCCTCGATGATCGACCTCAAGTCGGTTGTCGTCATGGCAGAAAGATCGAGAAAATGTCTGGTACCGGCCATTCTATTCAAAGTCCTGTGTTTTTTCAGCGTGTCAGTAAAGCGTCGTTCAGGCCGATGCCTGTCGTCGCTCCGCTGTCAGCTGTTCGGCCGCGCGTTCAAGCCGCGCCAGGCCTTCACGGGCTTCATCGGCCGTCGTCACCAAGGGCGGCAGCAGGCGGATGACATTTTCGCCCGCAGGCACTGCCAGCAGTCTTTCCGCACGGATGGCCTTTAGGAGATCAGCAGACGGAACCTTGGCCTTGATGCCGAGCATCAGGCCTTCGCCGCGGATTTCCTCGATGACATCGGGGAAACGATCGGCGAGCGAGGCAAGCCCCTGGCGGAAGACCAGCGAGACATCGCGGACATGCTGCAGGAAATCATCCGCAAGAATGACGTCGAGAACGGCATTGCCGACGGCCATGGCCAGCGGATTGCCGCCATAGGTCGAGCCGTGGGTTCCGGCGACCATGCCGGAGGCGGCCTCTTCAGTCGCAAGGCAGGCGCCGAGCGGAAACCCGCCGCCAATGCCCTTGGCAACCGCCATGATATCCGGCGTGATGCCCGACCATTCATGGGCAAACAGCTTGCCGGTGCGGCCAACGCCGGACTGGACTTCGTCGAAAATGAGCAGCAAGCCATATTCGTCGCAGAGCGAACGCAGCTCCTGCAGGAATTCCTTCGGAACCGTGCGGATACCGCCTTCGCCCTGGATCGGCTCGATCAGGATCGCGGCCGTCTCTTCGCTGATGGCAGCCTTGAGCGCCGGCATATCGTCGAACGGCACCTGATAGAAGCCGGGTGCCTTCGGGCCGAAGCCTTCCAGATATTTCGCCTGACCACCGGCGGCGATGGTCGCCAGCGTGCGGCCGTGAAAGGCGCCCTCAAAGGTGATGATGTGGAATTTTTCCGGCTGACCCTTGGAGAAATGATAGCGCCGTGCCGTCTTGATGGCGCATTCCAGCGCTTCGGCACCGGAATTGGTGAAGAACACCTTGTCGGCGAACGTGGCTTCCGTCAGGCGGCGGCTGAGGCTTTCCTGGCCGGGCACTTCATAAAGGTTCGACAGGTGCCAGACCTTGTCAGCCTGCGCCTTCAGGGCCGAGACAAGATGCGGATGCGCATGACCGAGCGAATTGACCGCGACACCGGCGGCAAAATCCAGATAACGGGTGCCATCCTCGGCAATCAGCCAGACGCCTTCGCCGCGCTCGAACCGCAAGGGTGCGCGTGCATACGTGTCATAAAGCGGCGTGGCATCGGCCATGGCGCATGTCTCCTCAAACCATCACGGCAATTGTATAATCGGCGTCGTCAACAGGGCTGTGACCAGCCGGTAAAAAATCAAAATGCCGCCTTGCGGCGGCCAGCGCACTATCTTCATTTCGCAGTGCAATGTCAACAAAAGCCCATGATTTCCGGCAATTCCCGTTGATACAGACGATGTGATTTTTTTAGCCGGATACACTTGCAAAAATGCCACGCATCGCAAGCAAGTTGGGGAAAACTCAGAAATCGATTCGGCGGGATTCCCCGGACTCTTGTCAGGGAGTCCCCCGGGCTCTACGTTAAGAAACAATTACTAGAACGCATGCGGCGGACCTAGTCACCAAAAGTGTTATCGCGTTTCAGCCTTGGATTACATCCAGGGCCCGGTGGAGGATTCGACCATCACCAACGCTGGGAATGGAGACAAGACCATGAATTGGACTGACGAGCGGGTCGAAAAACTCAAGAAATTGTGGTCCGAGGGTTTGAGCGCGAGCCAGATCGCTGCACAACTCGGCGGCGTCAGCCGCAATGCCGTCATTGGCAAGGTTCACCGTCTCTGCCTGCCGGGCCGCGCCAAGGCCGGCGGCAGCACGGCAACCGCACGGGCCAAACGCCCTGCCCCGACCGCTGCACCACGCGCACCGAGCTTTACCGCAGCACGCATGACAGCCACCCGCACCGTGACCCGTACCACCGGCGCGACCGTCATGAAGGAGGAGGTCGAGATCGACGCGATCGAGGATCAGGAAACAGCGCCTGCCGGCAACAATGTCGTTGTTCCGATGTCGCGCCGCCTGGTGCTGACGCAGCTGACCGACCGCACCTGCAAATGGCCGATCGGTGACCCGATGAAGGAAGAGTTCCACTTCTGCGGCAACGATTCCCCGGACACATCGCCCTACTGCACATTCCACGCCAAGCTGGCCTACCAGCCCTCCGGCGAGCGCCGCCGGGCTCGCTAAGGGGGCGGAACCTGCCTTGCGCTTCGTCAATCCCATCCCGTTCGTGCGGGATATCAGTATCTCGAAAGCCTTCTATGGCGAGAAGCTGGGACTGGCGATCAAGCAGGATTTCGGCGATTTCGTCCTGTTTGAAACGGGATTTGCCATCCATGAGGGCAAATCCCTGGAAACGACGGTTTGGGGACAGCCGTCAGTCGGTTCCGGGGCCTATGGCCGTCAAAATGTCCTGCTCTATTTCGAACATGATCCTTTGGATGCGCTGTTTGCGCGCATTGCCGGTCATGTAATCCTCATCCATCCCATCGAGACCCAGCCCTGGGGACAGAGGGTATTCCGCTTTTACGATCCGGATGGTCACGCCATTGAAATTGGCGAACCGCTCGATCAGCTTTCCAGCGAATAGCCAGCACCGCGCACCGTGCGGATCACGTCCTGCATGTTGGAAAAGTTCAGCGCCTTGCGCAGGCGGCCGACATGGACGTCAACCGTGCGCTCATCGACATAGATGTCATGACCCCAGACACCGTCCAGAAGTTGCGAGCGCGAAAAGACGCGGCCTGGCGAGGCCATGAAGAATTCCAGCAGGCGAAACTCCGTCGGGCCCAGACGGACCTCGCGGGTCTTGCGGTGGACGCGGTGGGTTTCGCGGTCGAGTTCGATATCGCCGCATTTCAGCAGCGTTGACAGCACTTCGGGTTTTGCCCGGCGCAGCATCGCCTTGACCCGTGCCATCAGTTCCGGCGTCGAGAACGGCTTGACCACATAATCATCAGCGCCGGTGGCCAGACCGCGCACGCGCTCGCTCTCTTCGCCGCGTGCCGTCAGCATGATGATCGGCAGGCGTTCGGTTTCCGGGCGCTGGCGCAGCCGGCGGCACAGTTCGATGCCGGAAACGCCCGGCAGCATCCAGTCGAGGATCAAAAGATCGGGAAGGCGTTCCTGCAGGCGCATTTCCGCCTCGTCGCCACGATTGATCGTATCGACTTCGAACCCTTCGGCCTCGAGATTGTATCGGAGGAGGACGCTGAGCGCCTCTTCGTCTTCAACAACGGCAATTCTTGGCAACATTCAGTTCTGCTCCTTGGCGCCCGGCCGGCTGGCCGAAGGCTTGCCGAGCGGCTCCAGCGGCCGCTCGCGCATTTATCCGTAAGATTTCACTTACTTTACTGCGGGCATCAATTGCCGATTGCGCCAACCGTATTGGCCGTATCGTCCTTCGGACGCTCGCCAACAGGCTGTGCGCCAGTCGCCATGTAGTAGATGGTTTCCGCGATATTGGTGGCGTGATCGCCGATACGCTCGATGTTCTTGGCGCAGAACAGGAGATGCGTGCAGGGCGTGATGTTGCGCGGGTCTTCCATCATGTAGGTCAGGAGTTCGCGGAACAGCGAGGTGTAGATTGCATCGATCTCGTTGTCGCGTTCGCGGATGCTGTTGGCCTTTTCCGGTGAGCGCGAGGCGTAGACGTCGAGCACTTCCTTGAGCTGAACGAGCGCAAGCTCGGCCAGATGCTCAAGGCCGCGCGCCAGTTGCCGGGGTAGGCTGGCATGGGCAACGGCGATGACGCGCTTAGCGTTGTTCTTGCCGAGATCGCCGACGCGCTCCAGATCGGCCGCGATGCGGATCGATCCCATGATTTCGCGCAGGTCAGCCGCCATCGGCTGGCGCTTGGCGATGGTGACGATCGCCTTCTCGCCAATCTGGCGCTCGGCCTCGTCGAGAATGGCATCGTCGGAGATGACCTTCTGGGCGAGCGCCAGGTCGGAATTGACCAGGGCGCGCACGGATTCGGCCACCATCTGTTCGGCCAGGCCGCCCATCTCGGAGATGCGCCGGGTCAGGTACTTCAGATCTTCGTCATAGACGGAAGCAATGTGCGTAGACATGATTGTTTTTCCTTGCGATCACAATTCGGGTTGGAAGACCACCACCCTGCCCTCATGACAGGGTGGCGAAAGCGTCCTCAGCCGAAGCGGCCCATGATGTAGTCCTGGGTCCGCTGGTCGTCCGGATTGGTGAACATCTTGTCGGTGTCGTTTTCCTCGACGAGATTGCCGAGATGGAACATGGCGGTGCGCTGCGAGACGCGGGCGGCCTGCTGCATCGAGTGCGTGACGATGACGATCGTATAGTTCGTGCGCAGTTCGTGGATCAGTTCCTCGACCTTGGCAGTCGCGATCGGATCCAGCGCCGAACAGGGTTCGTCCATCAGGATGACTTCCGGGCTGACGGCAACGGCGCGGGCAATGCACAGGCGCTGCTGCTGACCACCGGACAGGCCGGTGCCGGATTCGTGCAGGCGGTCCTTCACCTCGTTCCAGAGACCAGCCTTTTGAAGGCTCGACTCGACGATCTGGTCGAGTTCGGCCTTGGTGCGGGCGAGACCGTGGATCTTCGGACCGTAGGTGACGTTCTCGTAGATCGACTTCGGGAACGGGTTCGGCTTCTGGAACACCATGCCGACGCGGGCGCGCAGTTCGACGACGTCGATGCTCGGGTCGTAGATATCACCGTCGTCGAGGGTGATCTTGCCGGTGACGCGGCAGCTGTCGATCGTGTCGTTCATGCGGTTGAGTGTGCGCAGGAACGTCGATTTGCCGCAGCCGGACGGGCCGATCAGCGCGGTGACGGTGTTTTCACGGACGTTGAGGTTCACATCGAAAAGCGCACGCTTTTCGCCGTAATATACCGAAACGTCCTTTCCGATCATCTTGAAGGGAACAGTGTTCATTTTCTGGTCCAGCGCCTTTTCAACTGCTGCTTCTGACATCATGTTCATGTTTCTACCTCACTACCAGCGCCGCTCAAAGCGACGCCGCAACAGGATTGCGCCCAGGTTCATGACGACGAGGAAGATCAAGAGGATCATGATCGCACCCGAAGTCCGTTCGACAAATGCACGTTCGGCTTCGTTGGCCCACATATAGATCTGGACCGGCAGAGCAGTGGACGGGTCCATCGGCGAGCCCGGATAATCGACCACGAAGGCCACCATGCCGATCAAAAGAAGCGGCGCGGTTTCGCCGAGCGCATGCGCCAGGCCAATGATGGTGCCCGTGAGCACGCCTGGCATGGCGAGCGGCAGGACATGGTGGAAGATGGTCTGCATCTTCGACGCGCCAAGACCCAAAGCTGCCGAGCGGATCGATGGCGGCACCGCCTTCAAGGCTGCGCGGGTGGCGATGATGATCGTTGGAAGCGTCATCAATGTCAGCACCAGACCACCGACGACAGCGGCCGAACGGGGCATGCCGGCGAAGTTGATGAAGATCGACAGGCCGAGCAGACCATAGACGATGGAGGGAACCGCCGCGAGGTTGTTGATATTGACCTCGATCAGATCGGTCAGCCGGTTCTTCGGCGCAAACTCTTCCAGATAGATCGATGCCGCAACGCCGATCGGAAGGGCAAGCGCCAGGACGATCAGCATCATGTACAGCGAACCGAGTGCGGCGACGCCGATGCCGGCGGCTTCAGGACGGCTGGAGGCACCATAGGTGAACAGGCCGGTGTTGAACTGCTTGGCCATTGCGCCGGTTTCGGTCAGCTGCTTCATCCATTCCAGCTGCTGATCCTTTACCTTGCGGTTGGCTTCGGCAACGGTCAGGTCGATCTGGCCCTTGTTGGCGCTGTCGATATTGCCTTCCGCGAGCAGAGAGACAGTGGCGGTCGTGCCGATGATGGCCGGATTGGCAACCACCATATCGCGAAGCTGCGTGCGGGCACTGGCCGAAACCATGTCCGTCGCCTGCCGGACGAGCGGCCTGTTGGCCGGATCGATGCCGAGTGCCTTGATCAGCGCGTCACGCACCAGAAAAGGATAGTTTGCGGTCATCAGCTTGGACGGATTGGCGCCACGCTCATTCTTCGGATCGATGATCTGTTCCGAAAACTCGATCGGCAGGGTGATCGCGGTCTGCTGGAAGGCCGTGTAGCCCTTTGAGACGACGGTCCACAACAGAACGAAGAGGAAGAACAGGCCGATCAGGATTGCCGTCAGGCCATAAGCCTTGAAGCGGCGTTCGGCAGCGTAGCGCTTCTTGATGCCGATATCGCGTTTTGTCTGCGCCGGGCGCACGAAGGTGGACTGTACGGAGGATGTCATGTCGGTCATTCGTACTGTTCCCGATACTTGCGCACGATATAGAGTGCATAGATGTTGAGGCAGAGCGTGATGGCAAACAGCGTGATGCCGAGAGCAAACGCCACCAATGTCTGAGGCGAGTTGAACTCGAGGTCGCCCGTCAGCTGGTTGACGATCTTGACGGTGACCGTGGTCATCGCCTCGAACGGGTTGAGCTGCATGCGGGCGGCAACACCGGCAGCCAGCACCACGATCATGGTCTCACCGACAGCACGCGAAGCCGTCAGAAGCAGAGCACCGACGATGCCGGGAAGTGCTGCGGGCAGGATGACGCGCTTGATGGTTTCGGAGCGGGTGGCGCCAAGACCGAGCGAGCCGTCGCGCAGCGAACGCGGCACCTGCGTGATGATATCGTCCGACAGGGAGGAGACGAACGGGATCAGCATGATGCCCATGACGAGACCGGCGGTGAGAACGCTCTGCGCCTGGATGAAGTTGACGTAGTTTCCCGTCACCAGCCCATTCAGCTGCGCCGAGATATCGCGCAGGAAAGGCCCGACCGTCACCAGCGCGAAGAAGCCGTAGACGATGGTCGGAATGCCGGCGAGAATTTCGAGCAGCGGCTTGGCAATGCCGCGCACCACAGGCCTTGCATATTCGGCCATATAGATGGCGGCGAACAGGCCGACCGGTACGGCAAAGAGCATGGCGACAAAGGCGATATAGAGCGTACCCGCGAGAAGCGGCAGAAGACCGAACTGGCCTTCCGTGCCGCCGCTGCCTGCCGCCGAAAAGCGCGGATCCCAGACAGTGCCGAAGAAGAATGCGCTGGGGGATACCGACTGGAAGAAGCGGATGGCCTCCGACAACATCGAGCCGACAATGCCGACCGTCGTCAGGATCGCGATGGAAGAGGCCAAAAGCAGCGTACCGAGCATGACGCGCTCGACACGGTTTCTGGCTCTGAAGGGCGCGCTGATACCGCGAATGGCGAAAACAGCGCCGGCAAGGGCGATGATTAGCACGACCGCGCTCATCACCCATCGGCTGCCGTCTCTCAAGCTGTTATAATGCTGGGCCGCCGCAACCATATAAGGCTCGCCGGCATTGGCCATTGGAACGCCCTTGGCAGCCAGCGCGTCGCGCAGGCTGGAAGAGCCGTTGGTGACGGCTTCAAGCTCAGCACTGTTCAAAAGCTTCAGGCCATTGGCAACCTGCATGACCTGGCCGAGCATCAGCTCGGTGGTCGCACCGCCCTGGCTTTGAACAGTTTCCGGCAAAGCGGACCGGACGGAATTTTCAACGAAAAACGGGCTGGCGAGAAGCCACACGGCAAGAACGAAAACAGCCGGCAGAACCGCCCAGATGGCGACATAGGCGCCGTGATAACCAGGAAGAGAATGCAGGGCGGAAAGCTTGCCTTTGGAGCTGGCCATCGCCCGCCCACGGCCGGCAAAAAATGCCCCAAGGCCAACGATCAAAATGACCAAAAGAATAAGAGAAGTGCTCATCGATATGTCCCCCCGGCCCATCAATCATTGAAAGCCGGCAAATCCGCATACTTCGGGAGGTCCGGCACGGCGTTTCGCCGTGCCGGATTCTTGACTTATATTAGAGCATGTTGCCGTCGGTGAAGGCCTTGCGGTCAGCTTCGCGCTCGGCATCGGGAGCCGGAACGAGACCGTAGGCAGCCAGCGGGCTTTCCGGGCCGACCATCTGGTCGTCGAGGAAGAATTCAACATATTCCTTCAGGCCCGGGATAACGCCGAGATGAGCCTTCTTGACGTAGAAGAACAGCGGGCGGGAAACCGGATATTCACCCGAAGCGATCGTTGCGCCCGACGGAACGATGCCGCTGACGGTGGCAACCTTCAGCTTGTCAGCGTTGTTTTCATAGAAGGACAGGCCGAAAACGCCGATGCCGTTCTTGTTGGACGCGATACGGGCGAGGGTTTCGGTGTAGTCACCATCGATATCGATCGCCAGGCCGTCCTTGCGAACAGCGATGCACTTCTTGGCAGCTTCCTTTTCGTCGGCAACGATGCCCTTGATGGCAACGTCAGCGCCGGTGTCCTTGCAGCCGTGGGCCAGCATCTTCTCGTCGAAGACTTCGCGCGTGCCGTGCTTTTCGCCGGGGATGTAAGCGGCGATTTCAACGTCCGGCAGGTCCTTGTTGACTTCCGACCACTTCTTGTAAGGGTTGGCAACAAGCTTGCCGTCGATAACGAGTTCAGCGGCGAGAGCCAGGTAGATATCCTTCGGCTCAAGCTTCAGGTCAGCATTGCTGCTGTCGGTTGCGAAGACGATGCCGTCATAGCCGATCTTTACTTCCTGGACTTCGGTAACGCCGGCTGCCTTGCAGGTTTCCAGCTCGCTGTCCTTGATCTTGCGCGATGCGTTGGCAATATCGATCGTGTCCGGGCCAACGCCCTTGCAGAATTCCTTCAGGCCGGCACCGGTGCCACCCGATTCAACAACCGGGGTCTTGAAGTCAGGGAAGGTTTCGCCGAACGTTTCGGCAACAATCTTTGCGTAAGGCAGAACTGTCGAGGAACCAGCGACCTGGATCTGGTCGCGAGCAATGGCAACGCCTGCAAAAGCGGCGGATGCAACCAGAGCTGCAACAGTAAGTTTCAAGGACTTCATCAAAATACTCCCATAATGGGCTTGTGTGGGTGCGCGTTTCACCAGCGCTCGCTTCGCCGTGTCGATCGGCCGCCCTAGTTAGCGCCCGATGCCCACACCTTTTATGTCAAGTTGACGAAACATTTGTGACAAATCAAGTTATTGAAATACCTATATATTTCTAATAAATGACTTTTCGCACCGCGGGTTTATGTCAAAACCTGACGGTAAACACCGTGCCCTTGCCGACTTCAGACTGAACCAGCAGCCGGGCGCGATGGCGGGTGAGGATATGCTTGACGATGGCAAGCCCAAGGCCGGTGCCTTTTTTCGACCGGCTGGCCTCCACGTTAACCCGATAGAATCGTTCGGTAATGCGTGGAACGTGCTCGGCCGGGATGCCCGGCCCGTGATCGCGAACGGATACTTCCGCAGGCATATCGCCGCCGCCTGACAGCGTGACCTCGACCTTTTTGCCCTCCTGTCCATATTTGCAGGCGTTTTCGATCAGGTTCTCGAAAACTTCCGTCAGCTCGTCGCGATCTCCCTGCACGATCACCGGATCATCCGGCACGATCAGCGAAATCTCAACGCCGACATCTTCCGCAAGCGGCGCCAGCGCATCACGCACATGGCCAAGCAATGGCGCGAGGTTGATCGCCTCATCCGGCGCGATATGCGATTTGAGCTCCAGCCGCGACAGGGACAGGAGATCATCGACCAGCCGGCTCATGCGCGTGGCCTGCTCGTGCATGATGCCCAGAAATTTCTCGTGCGCCTTCTGGTCATTGCGGGCCGGCCCCTGCAGGGTCTCGATGAAGCCACGCAGGGAGGCGAGCGGCGTTCTCAGCTCATGGCTGGCATTGGCAACAAAATCAGAGCGCATCCGGTCGATGCGGCGCGCCTGCGAAATATCGCGGTAAGACAGGATATAGAGCCGCTCATCGGCTTTCTCGCCGACCTGCGCCGGTGCGACCCGCACGATATAGACGGCTTCGGACGGAAAACGTTCGGAATGCTCGATCTGGTTGACCTTGCCGGTGACGATGGTTTCGCGAACCATGTCGAGGATGCCCGGCGAGCGGACCCGTGCCGAAAGGTCGGTATTGGGCGGAATGGTGCCGAAAGCTTTTTCTGCCGCCTGATTCTGCAAAAGCACGGTTTCATCCGGCGCAATCACCAGGATCGGGGTATCGAGAGCGTTGAAGACCGTCGCGAGCATGTCGAGATCGGTTTCTTCCACCACGGAGGGTGCAACGGCTGCGACCGGCGGCTTGGGATCGGCGGAGCGATTGAAGAGCACGATCATCCAGACGAGCCAGAACAGCAGCACGGCTGCCGTATGGATGCCCGACAGGACAAGGACAACGGCTGCAGCGACCGACAGGCCGATGATCCATATCTCCGACCTGGCCGTCTGCTTCAGTCGCTCCCAGACATTTGCTGTATCTTCCAAAATCATCTCACGTGCACGGTGCAATTGACCGGTGATAGCGGAGGTTCATGACATGATTTTCACGGCATGCTTGAATTCGCAATGCAATTGTGGCCTCCTCCCGTGAAATCGGCGGCCGGCCGTACAATACAAAGCAAGGATACGGGATGACGGATATTCAGGAAAACAAGCCGGTCGAACTGATCGTCAACGGCAAGGAGCGCATTTTCGACATTGACGATCCGAAGTTGCCCGGCTGGATCGACAACAATGCGCTGGCGTCCGGCGACTTCCCCTATGAGAAGAAATTCGACGGCGACGAATATGACGATCTTCTCGAGAAGTTGCAGATCGAGCTGGTCAAGGTCCAGTTCTGGCTGCAGGCAACCGGCAAACGCGTGCTGGCTTTGTTTGAGGGCCGCGATGCGGCCGGCAAGGGTGGTTCGATCTATGCCATCCGGTCCTATATCAATCCCCGTTCCGCCCGTGTCGTCGCTCTGCCGAAACCCACCGAGACCGAGCAGGGTCAGTGGTACTACCAGCGTTACATCTCGCATTTCCCCTCGGCCGGCGAATTCGTGATGTTCGATCGCTCCTGGTACAATCGCGGCGGCGTCGAGCCGGTCATGGGCTTCTGCACGCCGGAACAGCATGAAAAATTCCTGAAACACACGCCACGGCTGGAGAAGCTGATCACCGGCGACAATATATTCTTCTTCAAATTTTGGCTCGATATCGGCCGCGAGATGCAACTGAAGCGCTTCCACGACCGCCGTCACGATCCGTTGAAGGTGTGGAAGCTCTCGCCGATGGATATCGCCGCCTTGACGAAATGGGATGATTATACCGAGGCGCGCGACAGCATGCTGAAGGCAACGCATACCGACACCGCACCCTGGACCGTGGTTCGCGCCAACGACAAGAAACGGGCGCATCTGAACCTGATCCGACACCTGCTCAATTCGCTGGACTATGACGGCAAGGACAAGAGCGCGATCGGCAAGATCGACGACAAGATCCTCGGCTTTGGCCACGGCTTCGTCAAATAGCCGTGGCATTCGCGGTTGTTCATCGCGAAACCGCTGACGCTGTCTGTTACTGGCCGGGAAGCACCCGGACAGCATAGACACTGAGACTGTTGCCGGCGCCGGTCACATCACTGTTGATGAGGATGCGGCCCGGCGAACTCGGTGCCAGGCTGCGATCGAACGTTACCTGGAACAGCATATCACTCTTTTCATCGTTCACCGTGAACCGGTGACGGCCGCAATCGCCGAGCGATGAGAAATCGCATTCGACGGAAAACTGCGTCTGCTTGCCACCATCGGCCTGGACGCTGAGCGCCACGGTGGACGTCTTGCCGGACATCTGTTCGAGGATCGACGCCGGGATTTCGACCGACACGTTGCCATCGGCATCCGCTATGGCCGATGTGATGCGAAGGCGTTGGCCGCGCTCGTCGCCGACAGGATCGGCCGCAGCGCGGCTGCCCGCGGTGACATTGCTGGTATCGGCAGGCGTGAAGACATCGATCCAGTCACCGGAGAACCCCGCCTGCGGCCCAAGCGTCTTCAAGCCCGCCTCACCGTCGAAATCTTCCGACTGCACCGTCGAGGGCGGGTTGGCGACGCTGGTATCGCGCTCCGCCGCCGTCTTCAAAAGTCCGCTGGTTTCAACCCACCAGGCGCCCATCACAACGGCTGCGACCAGCGTCGTGATGACCATGACGAAGGAGAGAAAGCTGCCACGCTTGCGCCGGCGGGGTTTGACCGCCTGTGTCTCGGCTTTGGCGGCCTTGCCTGCCCTGCCGCGCTTGCCCACGACCGGTTCAAGCGGTGCCGTGTCGGCGGCACGCTGTCCCTCACGGCGTTCCGGCCGCAAGCCCGCAAGCCCGCCGTCGAGCACAGGGCTTTCAGCACGGTCCTCATTGCGCTGCGTGGGCAAGTGGATATCGTGATCAAGCTCGGCGGAGGGTGCAGGCACCTCGCTTGCCGCAACACTCACCGGCGGCGGCTCGGATGCGGATGCGGCGGCCTTTAAGCTGGCCCGCTCTTCCAGTTCGATGGCGTGGATCACCCCTTCGAGCCGGTGGCGTTGCTGGGCGATCACATCGGGATCGTGCACATCCTGCTTTTTAAGCCCGGCCTCGAGCGCGTTGCGCGCCGATTGATAGATGCGCGCACGGGTTTCGGAATTCGCCCTTTCGGAACGCTCCAGCGCCTGTCTGATCGCAGTTTCCAGTCCGCTCACTCTTCGTCCTTTTTGGTGCAGGCCGCATCGGCCTTGCAGTCAATCCGTCCTTACGGCGGCATACCGCTTTCCCGGCACGCTTTTAGACGTGTTAACAATTGGGTAACGGTTGACGCTGCGATCTGCAAGCCTTGCGCGGCAAACGGGCCGTCAGCACCGGGGAAAACCCGGTACTTTCAACCCAACCACCACACCGCCGGCAACAAATCGGCCTTGCAAAACCCAGCTCCGCTGCTAAAGTTCTTACGTTTACGGAAACGTCAAAAAACACAAAACGGGAGTGAATCTTGTCCCTGCCAGCCATTCTCACCGGCACAACGCGCCTGCCCGCCGTCGCAGCGCCGCTGTTCATCATATCGCATCCGGCGCTGACTCTTGCCCAATGCAAGGCCGGTGTGGTCGGCTCGTTTCCCGCCTTAAACGCGCGGCCGGAAGCACAGCTGGACGAATGGCTGGCCGAGATCACCGAAGACCTGGCGGCCTACAATTCCCGCAACCCCGATAAACCGGCAGCCCCTTTCGCGGTCAATCAGATCGTGCACAAATCCAACAGGCGCCTCGAACACGACCTGATGCTCTGCGTCAAATACAAGGTCCCGATCGTCATTTCCTCGCTCGGCGCCGTGCCCGAGGTCAATGCCGCAATCCATTCCTATGGCGGCATTGTCTTGCATGACGTGATCAACAACCGCCACGCCAATTCAGCCATCCGCAAGGGCGCCGACGGTCTGATCGCGGTTGCCACCGGCGCCGGCGGCCATGCGGGCACGCTGTCGCCCTTCGCCCTCATTCAGGAAATCCGCACCTGGTTTGACGGACCACTTCTGCTTTCGGGCGCAATCGCCACCGGCGGTGCGGTTCTGGCTGCGCAGGCCATGGGCGCCGACATGGCCTATATCGGCTCGCCCTTCATCGCCACCACTGAAGCACGCGCCAGCGATGCCTACAAGCAGATGATCGTCGACAGCGCGGCCGCCGATATCGTCTATTCCAATTCGTTCACCGGCATCCACGGCAACTATTTGAAGCCCTCGATCGTTGCCGCCGGCCTTGATCCCGACCATTTGCCGCAAGCCGACCCGTCCAAGATGGATTTCGAGACGGCAACATCGGGCGCCAAGGCCTGGAAGGATATCTGGGGCTGCGGCCAGGGCATCGGCGCCGTCACGGAGATCGCCCCGACCGCAAGCCTCGTCGACCGCTTGGCGCTCGAATATGCGCAAGCGAGACAGAGGCTGGCGCTCTAAAAAGCGCCACGCCACTTGCCCCAAGCTTTTTTGCCCTTCCCAACACTGATGGCTTGAAATCGCATCCGTTTGCGGGTATCAGCCCCTCACACATCGTTTCGCAGCCTTGCGCAACGCATGCTGGCCGCTTTAGCTCAGGTGGTAGAGCACATCATTCGTAATGATGGGGTCAGAGGTTCGAGTCCTCTAAGCGGCACCATTTTTCCTTCAATTTGTCAGGCTTTCGGTCGTATCACGCGGCGTCTCGCCTCCGATCTCCCTATGGCCGCAGATTAGGCACAAGCTTTCTCCAAGGCCGATATATGGCTGATATCGGAGCCGAACAACATTCCCTCACCGCCATATAGGCCATGTGCCACCGAGCGCCAATGTGGGTCTTGGCTTACAGAAACCACGTAGCATCCGATGCCGAATATCTCCCTTGCGCCCGGGCGATCGGCAAACCCATCCTGCCGCCCTATAAACCATCCATTAAGCGTAATCGGAATCACACGCTTCTTCCGCCACCTACAAGTATTGATAGATACAATCTTAGGTGTTATTTTAGATTGTAGACAACTTGAAATAGATATTGTCTTCATGTAGCATTTCCTGATGGTTGAGCGAATCACCGCAGTGCTAATCGGGATGCTTCGTAAGAGGGAAAGCACGATCGATGCATTGGATCGGGTCTTCTGGAGGAGAGGGCGATCCGGGTCGCTAGAGAACGGTCTGACAATGCGTTCCGGTAAATGGTCGTGATTGATCACGATTGAGCGTGCATCTATGTATTAATTCTAAGAATAAATCAGCACTGCAATATATTTCTTTATATTACCGTCAACACATCAAAACATGGTTGGCACATCTGCATAAATACAGGGACATGAACCAAAGAATTCGCCATCCCGGCGAATCTATAGCGAACTATGCTCTACAGACGGATCAGGAATGAGAGAATGAATGTGCCAAGCATTTATGAGGAGCCTGCACTCTCGCGCATAGCCCGCACCAAATCCGCACTTTCCGAAGGCAGGATCTTTGCCGCCAGACAAGGCGTGCATGACGTCGGCAATACCGGAAAGCTGCTCTATTCCGAGTGCCTGGCACGGATGATCGACGAATGGGGCGTGGTCCATTCAGCCGGAGCGTTCGTCCCTTACCTCGAAGGGGCTGGCGGCGCTGCCGTGCTTGACCATTACATGCTCGAACTGATCTTCCAGGAGCTGGCAAGCGAACCGGATGCGGTTCTCGGCTGCAACCTTTCCGCTCATACGCTCTCCAATCCGGACCATTGCGCACTGCTGCTGGACAGCATTCAGCATCATCGCATCGCCGCGTCCCGGCTGATTCTGGAAGTCACCGAAACGGCGCCGCTGCATTATCCGGCGGCGGCACAGGAATTTCTAAAAGCCGCGCGCGCTACCGGATGCCGGATCGCCATCGACGATTTTGGCGCTGGTTATGCCGCGCCATCGCGTCTGCTCGACGTTGCCGTTGATATCGTCAAGATCGATGCCTCCTTCACGCACCGGATCCTGCGCGGTCACGATGGCCGCGGCAGCCTCTATCACATTGTCGGGCTTGCGGCGTGTGCCGTCCCCATCGTTGTCGTCGAGGGCGTGGAAACCGAGGAGCATATGCAGGCCGCACTCGCTGCGGGCGCCACCCATCTGCAAGGCTATCTGCTGTCGCGCCCGACCCATTCTCCTCTCCACCATTCCTACCCGGCATACCGGCCTTTGCGGCGCCTTGTCAGAGCCGGCAGGAAAAAGCAATGACGCCAACCCTGCAGCCTCCAGCGACCGCACCCGGACCTTGCGTCACCATTGCACGCGAGACGGGAATAACCTCATTCCGTCCGGACCTGACCATCTTCCATTCCCTGCTCTCGGCGCTTTCCGGACAGGAAGCGGCAGGCCCGGCTCTGTACAGCATGCTTGAGGCGCCACAGCCGGGTATTTTGATCCGCGCGACGGGATTGCTGTCCCTCGATGCCGATAGCGTGACCTATGTCTTTACCGAAACGGAAAGCCCGCCGGGCGCGATCTTCGCCGCATCCAGCGAAGAGCGGATGCTCGATCATATCGTCATGCTCCTGTCCGTCCAGACACCGTCACTGACGCCTCGAACAATCTGGAATGCGATCGGCATCCTTGCCGGACTGCCGATCGCGCAGATCGAGCACGCGGTGATTTTGGCGACCCTGCATCATCACTCCCTTGATTTCGGCCTCGCGGCGACAACTCTTGGGCTTTCTCAAGCTGAGCTCGCGGAACGCCTGAAAACCGTTCGCGCAGACCAAGCAAGGCCGGAGATAGGCGCGGCATGACCTCCATCGGCGCTCGCCTTGCGGGCCACCAAAATCACCTCTGAAACCTGCAACAATCCGCATTTCTCACCGGCAAACGAACCTGAAACTTAAAGAACACGCTGATTTCAGCATCACGGGAAGGCTCAAGAATGGTCGCGCAGATGAAGCTCAGTCAGCAAAACGATCTCTCCATTTCCCGCGATGCAGGCATCGTTCGCGCACCGGGGGAACCGACAAATTTCCTGCTCGCGGGCGACGCCTCGACTGTGCGGAATTACGGGCGCGAAGGCAATGACCTGGTCATCGAATTCGATGACGGCAAAGTGCTGCGCATCGAAGGCTTCTTTACCGGCGGCGCCCAATATAACAATCTCGTCTTCGTTGATGACAATGCACAATGGCTGGCGAATTTCGACCCGGCGCTCGGCGGCGGAGACGGCATTGCCGATGCGCAAGTTGTGCTGGAGAGGATCGAAGACAATGACTCGACACTGATCTTGCTTGGACTTCTTGGCGCTGCACTTACGGGCGCAGGCGGCATTGCAGCGGCTGGCGGCAGCGATGAGAAGCCTCAAGCCGATACGGATACGACCTCCCCTTCACGACCGGACTTTGCAGCGGCAGACGACGCCGACTTGCCGGCCCGCCCGATCGAGCACCGTTCCACCACCAATGATGTAAGCCCCGTCCTCACCGGAACCGCCGAAGCCGGCAGCACTGTCCATATCTACGATAACGGCCGCCTGATCGGAACCGCGCAGGCAGGCGCCGATGGCGCATGGACATTCACGCCGTCGCCTCCGCTGGCGGACGGCCAACACCTGCTGACCGCCACATCCACCGACGCGGATGGCAATGTCAGCCCGGTTTCGGAACTGCTCGACATTACAGTCGATACGGCGACGGGAGCGCCGCTGGTGGTGGTGACCGGCAATGGCGACGGCACCATCACCGTCACAGGAACCGCAGAACCCGGTGCCACGCTCACCATTACCTATCCCGATGGAACGACCGGCACGGTGATCGCCGATATCGCCGGACACTACAGCATCACCTCGCCCGGTGTGCAGACAACGGGAACGGTAATCGCCCAGGCCACCGATGCGGCTGGCAATGATGGGCCGGTGACCACAGCGGTCTATGTCGATGCCATCGATCCCGCAGCTCCCTCAGTCACCGTCACCGGCAATGGCGATGGTACCATCACCGTCACGGGAACCGCAGAACCCAGTGCCACCCTTACCGTCACCTATCCCGATGGAACATCCGGAACAGTCGTGGCGGGGCCTAACGGAAACTATACGATCACCTCGCCCGGCGTGCAGTCCTCAGGCACAGTGACGGCACAGGCCACCGATGCGGCCGGCAATGACGGGCCACCCGCCACGGCCGCCTACACAGACGCCGTCGATCCCGCAGCTCCCTCAGTCACCGTCACCGGCAATGGTGACGGCACCATCACCGTCACGGGAACCACTGAGCCCGGTGCGACGCTCACCGTCACCTATCCCGATGGAACATCCGGAACCGTCGTGGCTGGCCCCAATGGACAGTACAGCATCACCTCGCCCGGTGTGCAGACAACGGGCACGGTCACGGCACAGGCCACCGATGCCGCTGGCAATGATGGACCATCTTCCACGGCTGCCTATGTCGACGCC
>NZ_LMFB01000001.1:415240-415551 GCF_001426685.1 Rhizobium sp. Root483D2
CGCAGCTCCCTCGGTTACCGTCACCGGCAATGGCGATGGCACCATCACCGTTACGGGAACCACTGAGCCCGGTGCCACGCTCACCATTACCTATCCCGATGGAACATCCGGCACGGTGATCGCCGATGTCACCGGGCAGTACAGCATCACCTCGCCCGGGGTTCAAACCTCAGGCNGGCTGCTCCCTCGGTTACCGTCACCGGCAATGGTGACGGCACCATCACCGTCACAGGAACAGCCGAGCCCGGTGCGACGCTCACCGTCACCTATCCCGATGGAACGACCGGCACGGTCGTGGCTGGTCCCAATGG
>NZ_LMFB01000001.1:415613-415755 GCF_001426685.1 Rhizobium sp. Root483D2
ACAGTACAGCATCACCTCGCCCGGCGTGCAGACGTCAGGCACGGTGACGGCCCAGGCCACCGATGCCGCTGGCAACAATGGCCCGTCTTCCACGGCTGCCTATGTCGATGCTGTCGATCCGGCTGCCCCGTCGGTCACCGTC
>NZ_LMFB01000001.1:415797-415978 GCF_001426685.1 Rhizobium sp. Root483D2
GATCACCGTCACAGGCACGGCCGAGCCCGGCGCCACCCTCACCATTACCTATCCCGATGGAACGACCGGGTCGGTGATCGCCGACGTCACCGGGCAGTATGCGATCACCTCGCCCGGGGTGCAGACAACCGGCACGGTCACCGCACAGGCCACCGATGCCGCCGGCAATGAAGGACCGTCT
>NZ_LMFB01000001.1:416031-416152 GCF_001426685.1 Rhizobium sp. Root483D2
CACGGTCACCGGCAATGGTGACGGTACCATCTCCGTTACAGGCACAGCCGAGCCCGGTGCCACCCTCACCATTACCTATCCCGATGGAACGACCGGAACGGTGATCGCCGATGCCAACGGG
>NZ_LMFB01000001.1:416295-416387 GCF_001426685.1 Rhizobium sp. Root483D2
GCTCACCGTCACCTATCCGGATGGGACATCCGGAACGGTGATCGCCGATGTCACCGGACACTACAGCATCACCTCGCCCGGTGTGCAGACAA
>NZ_LMFB01000001.1:416523-416628 GCF_001426685.1 Rhizobium sp. Root483D2
AGCCCAGGCCACCGATGTAGCTGGCAATGATGGACCGTCTTCCACGGCTGCCTATGTCGATGCCGTCGATCCCGCCGCCCCCTCGATCACCGTCACCGGCAATGG
>NZ_LMFB01000001.1:416650-417038 GCF_001426685.1 Rhizobium sp. Root483D2
TGACGGCACCATCACCGTCACAGGAACAGCCGAGCCCGGTGCCACCCTCACCATTACCTATCCCGATGGAACGACCGGAACGGTGATCGCCGATATCGCCGGACACTACAGCATCACCTCGCCCAGTGTGCAGACAACCGGCACGGTCACAGCCCTGGCCACCGATGCCGCCGGCAATGATGGGCCGGTGGCCACAGCGGTCTACACGGACGCTGTCGATCCCGCTGCCCCGTCGGTCACCGTCACCGGCAATGGTGACGGTACCATCACCGTCACGGGAACCGCAGAACCCGGTGCGACCCTCACCGTCACCTATCCCGATGGCACGACCGGGTCGGTGATCGCCGATGTCACCGGGCAGTACAGCATCACCTCGCCCGGTGTGCAG
>NZ_LMFB01000001.1:417140-417205 GCF_001426685.1 Rhizobium sp. Root483D2
ACAACGGGCACGGTCATAGCCCAGGCAACCGATGCCGCCGGCAATGATGGACCAGCCGCTACGGC
>NZ_LMFB01000001.1:417244-417534 GCF_001426685.1 Rhizobium sp. Root483D2
CGCCTATGTCGATGCTGTCGATCCCGCAGCGCCGTCGGTGACCGTCACCGGCAATGGCGATGGCACCATCACCGTCACGGGAACAGCCGAGCCCGGTGCCATCCTCACCGTCACCTATCCTGATGGAACAACCGGGTCCGTCGTGGCTGGCCCCAATGGACAGTACAGCATCACCTCGCCCGGTGTGCAGACAACGGGCACGGTCACGGCACAGGCCACCGATGCCACTGGCAACAATGGACCGTCTTCCACGGCTGCCTATGTCGATGCTGTCGATCCGGCTGCCCCGT
>NZ_LMFB01000001.1:417651-417925 GCF_001426685.1 Rhizobium sp. Root483D2
GGCCCAGGCCACCGATGCCGCTGGCAACAATGGACCGTCTTCCACGGCTGCCTATGTCGATGCTGTCGATCCGGCTGCCCCGTNTGCCTATGTCGATGCTGTCGATCCCGCTGCCCCGTCGGTCACCGTCACCGGCAATGGTGACGGTACCATCACCGTCACGGGAACCGCAGAACCCGGTGCGACGCTCACCGTCACCTATCCCGATGGAACGACCGGGTCGGTGATCGCCGATGTCACCGGGCAGTACAGCATCACCTCGCCCGGTGTGCAG
>NZ_LMFB01000001.1:417941-418092 GCF_001426685.1 Rhizobium sp. Root483D2
CGTGCAGTCCTCAGGCACAGTGACCGCACAGGCCACGGACGCTGCTGGCAATGACGGCCCGTCTTCCACGGCTGCCTATGTCGATGCCGTCGATCCGGCCGCTCCCTCGGTGACCGTCACCGGCAATGGCGACGGCACCATCACCGTTACA
>NZ_LMFB01000001.1:418120-456731 GCF_001426685.1 Rhizobium sp. Root483D2
CCTCACCGTCACCTATCCGGATGGAACGACCGGAGCGGTCGTGGCGGGTCCCAATGGAAACTATACGATCACCTCACCTGGCGTGCAGACGACGGGAACGGTCACAGCCCAGGCCACCGATGCGGCTGGTAACGATGGACCGTCTTCCACGGCCGCCTATACCGACGCCGTCGATCCGGATGCGACAGCCACCATCACGGCGTTCACTGACAACCAGTCACAGCATATCGGCGATCTCTCGAATGGGGCGCTTACCAACGATGGTGAGCCTTTGTTGAAAGGCGATGTCAGCGGCCTTGCCGACGGGGATATTGTCAGAATCTACAGGGGAGCTGCCCTCATCGGTACTGCGGCTGTTGCCGGAAACACTTGGTCCTTCCAGCTCGCCGCGCTTGCTGATGGCACGCATACCTACGTTGCCGTGATCGCCGATCAGGCTGGCAACGAGGGTACGCCCTCCTCCCTCTTTTCATTGACAGTCGATACAGCCATCACACCCGGCACGCTGACGCTCGCCAACTTTACCGATACCGGAACGTCTGCATCCGACTTCCTCACGCAGGATACCGCCTTTGACCTCAGCCTTGCAGGCAGCGAGGCAGGCGCCGGTATCGTCTATCAGATCTCGGCCAATGCCGGGACAAGCTGGACAGCCACCACCTTAGCACAAGCGGGCCTCACCGACGGCGCCTATTTCTACAGGGCCGTCGTTACCGATGCGGCCGGGAATTCTGCTGCATCCAACAGCATTGCGGTCACAGTTGACAATACCGCGCCGGCTGCAGGCGCGATCACACTGACGGGGTATACCGACAGCGGGGCGTCCGCGTCCGACTTCATCTCTACCAACGCGACGTTCAATCTGTCGCTCAGCGGTCAGGAAGCGGCGGCGGGCGTTGCCTATAGCAGATCGACCGATGGGGGCGCGACCTGGACAGCCACGACATCAGCGCAGACCGGGCTTGCGGATGGACAGTACCAGTTCCGCGCTGATGTCACCGATGCTGCAGGCAATGCCGCAACCACCAATGTCTTTACGGTCACGGTCGATACAGCCATCACACCCGGCACGCTTTCGCTTTCCAACTTTACAGATACCGGCACGTCGGCGAGCGACTTCCTCACCCAGGATACCGCCTTCGACCTCAGCCTTGCAGGCAGCGAGGCGGGGGCAGCCGTCGTCTATCAGATCTCAGCCAATGCCGGGGCAAGCTGGACAGCCACCACCCCGGTTCAAGCGGGCCTCACCGACGGCGCCTATCTCTACCGCGCCGTCGTCACCGATGCGGCCGGCAATTCGGCCGCGTCCAACAGCGTTGCAGTCACGGTCGACAATACTGCGCCGGCTGCAGGCGCAATCACGCTGACGGGGTATACCGACAGCGGTACGTCCGCTTCCGACTTTATCTCCACCGACGCCACGTTCAATCTGTCGCTGAGTGGTCAGGAAGCGGCGGCAGGCATTGCCTATAGCAGGTCGATTGATGGCGGTGCGAGCTGGACAGCCACGACATCAGCGCAGACCGGGCTCGCGGACGGACAGTACCAGTTCCGCGCCGTCGTTACCGATGCTGCAGGCAATGCCGCAACCACCAATGTCTTTACGGTGACGGTTGCGGCGAATGCGCCGGTTGGAACGGCGGCCGTCAGCGGGATCAGCCAGGATGGGGCGTTGCTCGCGAATGACTTTGCCACCAATGATAACCAGCTCTTGATTTCCGGGACGAATACGGTGCTGCACAGCGGCGAGATTGTGCGGGTCTCGCTTGACAATGGCACGACCTGGCTGACGGCCACGCAAGCGTCCGCCACCACCTGGTCGCTTGACCGGACGGCGGCCACGGCCCTGGCCAATGGCACCCACACGTTCCTGGCGCGCGTGGAAAGCCTGTCGGGCGTCGTCGGAACGTCGTCATCGCAGGCCGTGATCATCAACAGCGCTGCCAATGCGCAGATGGTGCTGGATCTGAACGCGACGAGCGACAATGGCGCCAGCACGACGGACAATATTACCGGCCTGGTGACGCCTTCGATGACGGGAACGGTTTCTGGGCTGTTCTCAACCGAAGTGGCTGCGATCAATTCCGGCCGACTGAAGGCGACCCTGTTTGTCGATGGCGACAATGATGGTGTGATCGATGCGGGCGAGGTGATGCTCAGCGGTATCTCGATGACCGGCAGCGGCTCTTCGGCGACGTTCAATGTCAGCATGAATGCGCTGCCGAACGGCTCGTATAATGTGAAGACGGCGTTGATCGATACGGTCGATAGCGGCGTCAAGCTGGTTGGCCTGCTCGATGGCAGCGCTGTGCCGCGCCTGGTGATCGACACGGCGGGGACGCCAAGCACCGGCTTTTCCGCGACGGCCAATAGCGGCCTTGGGTCCTCGGCGAAAAATGTCGGCGATTTCAATGGCGACGGGTACGACGACTTCCTCGTCACCGCGCCGCAGCAGCTGACCTTGGGCGGCTCGACGTCCGGTTCGGCCTATATTCTCTACGGTTCGAGCACCGGGCTTCCCAACGTGTCTCTGGCGTCGCTCACTGCGGCGCAGGGTATCCGTGTCACCAACACCGACGGAAGAGGCGACGGCTATCCGCCCTATGCAGCCGCCTCGACCGGCGACCTCAACAATGATGGCTATGCCGATGTGGTGATGTCGTCGCATGTGAATGATGGCGGCGTGATCATCTGGGGACGCGGCGGCAATACGACCGCGAGCATCAATGTCAGCAGTTTCGGCAATACGGCGACAACCGACGGCACCTATTTCCATGGCAATTCCGCCTGGATCGGCGCCAGCGTCGCTGTCGGCGACATGAATGCCGATGGCTATGACGATCTGCTGGTCGGCGATATCTATAATGACAATGTCTGGGTCATTTTCGGCCACGGGGGTGCGCCCGGTTCCGCGTCATGGGGGAACTTTTACCTATCTGACGGCGCCGGGCTTTATACGATGGTCAACGGCGCCCCGGTTTCACCGCTTTCGACCTCGCTCTATATGCGCGTCACCGCCAGCGGCTCCAGCAGCTATGCGGATGAACTCGCGTCCAACACGACGATACTCGGAGACGTCAATGGAGACGGCATCAACGATTATCTGCTGACATCACCGCTCGCCGACGATGGCGCGGGCGATGCCGGGACCGCCTATCTGGTTTTCGGGAGCCGGACCCCTCTCAGCAGCAGCACAACGGGGATCGGGCTGGGAAGCCTTTCGTCCACGCAGATGATCAAACTGACCGGAGCACAGGCTTCTGAATGGCTGGGCGGCCGCGGTGAAACGAACGGTCCGATCGGCATGCTGTACAATCATCCCCAGGCGACGGCCAATCTCGGTGATATCAATGGCGACGGCATTGCCGACTTCGCCATCGGCTCACCGGGATGGGGCGACAGCAACAATGACGACTTCGGGGCCGGCCGCGTCTACGTGATCTACGGAAAGGCCAATGGCGTCGCCTGGAGCAATATCAGTCTCGCCACCTTGAACGGCACCAATGGTTTCATCCTGCAGAAACCTTCCGCCACCATCGCCTCCATAAATACGCTCGGCTACTCGATCTCCGGTCTGGGGGATGCCAATGGCGATGGCATCAGCGATTTCGTGGTCAGCGCTCCCAATGAAACCGTCGGGCTCAATGTATCCGCCGGTGCCGCCTATCTGGTCTATGGCCAGGCGGGCGGGTTCTCGGGAGCGTTCATGAGCGGCGGAGTGGCCGATCTCGATGCCATGGTCACCGGCGGCCGCGCGGTGAAATACACGGGCACGTCAGTGAACGGGCTTTTCGGTTCGGCGACGGCATTCGGGGATTGGAACGGCGATGGCTTTGCCGATGTCAGCATCGGCGAAAATCATGGCAGCACCGGCGCGCTCAATGGCGGAACCTACTATGCCTATTTCACCAACCCCGCCAATCTCACCCAATCCTATTCGCTCGGCAACGATATCCTGGCGGCAGGCGGAACCAGCGTCGGCTTCGGCGCACCCGTCAATGGTGTCGACCGGATCACCGGCGGGGCCGGCAACGACATCATCACCGGGATTGGCACCGACACGACCGGCACGACGGCAACATCGACGCTGCACGATGCGGTCTATGGTGCAGTTGGCGACGACACGATCGGCATTACCGGCACCAACTTCACGTTGATCGACGCCGGATCGGGCAACGATATCCTGCGCTTCGACAATGCGGTTGGGCTCAGCCTCGACCTAACAGCCTATGGCCTGAGGGTTCAGGGGTTCGAGCGCATAGACCTTGGCACCGGAGCCAATACGCTGGCTCTCAGTCTGGCCGATGTCCTGCGCCTTCCCGATCAAACGGGTGCATCCCTGCATCCGCTTCTGATCAACGGCGGAGCGGACGATACCGTAAACCTGGCAGAAGCGATCGGCACCGGCTGGGCGGATTCAGGAAACCAGACGATCGGCGCCGTCATCTACGACGTCTGGCACAATGCCACGATGGGGAGCAACACCAATGCCGACTTGCTGATCCAGCAGGGCATCAGCGTTGTTTGATCTGCTGCAAGGCGGCGTTTTTGCTGCCTTGCCTGCCCAGACGCAAGTCCGGGCAAACTGCGGGAACTGTACTGCGTCCGCAATTGCGTAAACACGAATGGGCAGAGCACGTCCGCATTTCACGGAAAGCGGACATGCTGCGGACACAACAGATTCGGAGACGCTTTTTGGGCAATATGCAGATTTCAGACTGTGTGCCGATCGCCGGCGGAACCCTTATTTTTCGGTCCCCGGCGATCCATTTTCAACGAACCTTTCGTCTTGTCATCGGGGAGACGTGCCGAAACTTCGCAGTGCGTTTGCTCCGTATCGCAAGCCCGCCCATGGTGGCCGCATTCTGCGCCATCAGCCTAGCGGGGTGCGAGACCGGTGCGACCGGCCCTGCGGCCAATCCGCCGGTCAACCGGCAAAGCCGAAACGCCAGCGAAGCTCTGCACACGGGCAGCGTGCGTGTTGTTGCCTCCAAGCCATCAGAGGCGCTGCGTATCAGGATCGACGGCATGAATCTCGCTGAAGCGATCGGCATCGCGATCTCCCGTCATCCGGATATCAGCCGTGCCAATGCCGTTGTCGCGCAAAGCGCATCTGAAGTGGCCATCGCCAGGTCCGCCTGGTATCCCGCCCTGACCTATAATGTGCAGCCGGGCTATGGCACGTTCGGCGGCGAGAGGAAGGCGGGGCTGCATGGTTCGCTCGGCGTCACGCAGCTGATCTACGATTTCGGCAAGACACCGGGCCAGGTTTCCGCCGCCAGCGCCACCCTGTCGCAACGCCGCCATCTTCTCAACGATACCACCGAAACGGTGGCCTACGAGACTGCAGCCGTGTTTGTCGAGCTTGCCGCCGGGCAGGATATGAAGGCAGCCGCAGCCCGGCAGGTAAAGGCGCTGCAGGATATTCACGCGAAGATCCGGCAACGGGTGCAGGCGGGCCTTTCCGACGCGTCCGACCAAAGCCAGGCGGATGTCGCCATCCAGCGCGCTTCGGCCGAGGGACTGAAAGCAGAGACGCGCTTTGACCTTTCAGCCGGAAAGCTCGCCGAACTCATCGGCGTGCGGCCGCAGCGGATTGCCAGTCTGGCAGGAACGCAAAAGCTTTTGCAAAGCCTCGGCGCCGAGGCCGGCAATATCGAGCAGACGCCTGCCATTCGTGCTGCGAGCGCCGCTGTGGACGCCGCAGACGCCCAGTTGCGGGTCGCAAAGGCCGATCGCTGGCCGTCGCTCGGCATCACCGCCAGCCAGAGCAGATCGAGCGCCTCGGATTCATCCGATGACAAGCCGTTCGTCGGACTGGCGATCAGCGGAGGCTTCTCGCTTGGCGGCCTGGCGCAACATAAAGTCGCCGCCGCAGAAGCGGAGAAACGCGCAAGCGCCCAGGCGCTCGAAAACCAGCGGCTCGTGACGCGCACCGCGCTCGGATCGGCCGAAACGGAGACGGCTGGCGCTGCCGCCCGTCTGGTCAGCTACAACAAGGTCATCGCGCTGACCCGATCGTCGCGCGATCTCTATTGGCAGGAATACACGCTCAACAAGCGCCCTCTCACCGACGTGATCAACGCCGAACGGGACGTCTACACCGCCGAAGGCGAACGCATCAATGCGGCGGCGGACGGCATAGTCTCGAAGATCAAGGCCTATGCGGCGCTCGGCCGGTTGACCGCGATGCTGAGCCAGAAAATGCGGGATCAGCCATGACCCTCACAGCCGCCGGAGAAGCGAAAGGCCCGCCTCAAAGTGGCGATCAAGAGGGCGAAGATCGGGACGGCGGGGATCGGGAAGATGCTGGCCGGCTCCGCGAGGGCCGGGAGGGCACAGCGGGGCCGTGGGTCGATGCGGTGCTGCTTGCAGCGCGTCATCTCGGCGTTGCGGTGTCGCCCGAGCTGGTGCGCAACTCTTCGGCCTGGGCCAGCCGCGCCGATAGCGGACAGGCCATCATCGACATTGCCCTCTCCGCCGGGCTTTCCGGCACTTTCGTCGAAATCCCGTTGCATGAAATTTCCCCGATCATGCTCCCTGCGCTGGTTGCAGTCAGCGATACGCATACCGGCGTCATCACCAGAATAGACGGCGACAGAGCGACCCTTTCGATCTGGATCGATGGCCGGGCGGTTGACTATACCGTGCCGTTGCAAAAGCTGGAAACCAAGCTGCCGGAGCGGCGGGTGCTCCTGGTGCGCGCGCGCGAGATCGTGCGGGATTCGCGGCTCGACCGCTATCTCAGCCAACGGCCACGCTCCTGGCTCACCGGTATTTTCACCAGCAATTGGCCGGTTCTGATTGAGCTTGGACTTGGCTCGCTTTTTGCCAACCTGCTGGCAATCGGCACCTCTCTCTTTGCCATGCAGGTCTGGGACCGCGTGGTGCCGGCGCAGTCGCTCAACACGCTGTGGGTATTAACCTCCGGACTGGTTGTGGCGCTCGTGCTGGAATTCCTGATCCGCACGGCGCGCCTTTCGATCGTCGATCATTTCGGCAAGCAGGCCGATCTGAAGCTTTCCGCGATGTTCTTTGCGCGCGTCCTCAACATCCGCAACGATGCGCGGCCGCGTTCGCCGGGCACGCTCATTTCGCAGCTGCGCGATCTCGAGCAGATCCGCGAGTTGTTGACCTCCTCTGCGCTCGGGGTGATGCTCGATCTGCCCTTCGTCGCCGCGTTCCTGTTTATCATCTGGCTGCTGGGCGGTCCTCTTGTCTTCGTTCCGCTTGCCGCCATCCCGCTTCTGATCATTCCCGGCGTGCTTGCGCAGCTGCCGCTTGCCCGCCTGTCGGCGGAGGGTTTGAGCGAGGCTGCCCTGCGCAACACCATCCTGATGGAATCGGTTTACCGGGCGGAGGATATCAAGATCCTGCAGGCCGAACCGCGCTTCCGCAGATTGTGGAACAGCACCAATCAGGTGAGCGGTGACATCGGGCTGAAGCAGCGTCAGCTCGGAGGCCTGCTGGTGAATTTTGCCCAGGCCGTGCAGCAGCTTGCCTATGCCGGCGTGGTGATTGCCGGCGTCTATGGCATCCTCGACGGCAGCCTGTCGTTCGGCGCGGTTCTCGCCTGCTCGATCCTCACCAGCCGCACCATCGCGCCGGTCGGTCAGATTTCCGGGATCCTCAGCCGCCTGCAGAACGCGCGCGCCGGCAAGAAGGGGCTGGATTCCCTTCTCGACCTTCCCGTCGATCACGATCCGGAAAAACACAGCTACCACAAGCCTGCTCTGGCCGGACGCTATCGCTTCGAAAACGTCGTCTACGCCTATGAGCCTGAGGCAAAGCCCGCCCTTATCATTCCGGGGCTGGCGATCGAGCCCGGTGAACGCATCGCGATCCTTGGCCGGGTCGGTGCCGGGAAATCGACTTTTCTCCGGCTTGCAGCGGGGCTGGCGACGCCGGGCAAGGGCAATATCCTGCTCGATGGCACGGCGATGGGCCTGATCGATATTGCCGATATTCGCCGCGATACCGGCGTTCTCCTCCAGGAGACCAGCCTGTTTTACGGCTCGCTGCGGGACAATCTCCTGATCGGCAACCCGCTTGCCTCGGACGGCCAGATTTTGGAAGCCATGCGGCTTTCCTGCGCCGATCAGCTTCTGCTCGATCAACCGCACGGGCTGGACCTCAAGCTGCGCGAGGGGGGAATTGGTCTGTCCGGCGGCCAGAAGCAGGCCTTGATGCTGGCGCGGCTGGTTTTGCGCGCTCCAAGCATCGTCATTCTCGACGAGCCGACAGCATCTCTCGATGAAGGGACAGAACTCCTGATCATCGAGCGCATGAAGGCCTGGCTTGGGGAACGCACGCTGATCGTGGCCACCCATCGTTTCGCCCTGCTCGCCCTGGTCGATCGTATCATCGTCGTCGATGGCGGGCGCGTCGTGCTCAACGGCGCCAAAGAAGAGGTCCTGCGGGTCCTGTCCGGCAAGGGTCCGGCGCAGCCCGCCAACAGGGCGAACCTGGAGCAGCTCCCATGACGGCTCTTTTGCCTTCGATCGATTATACCGGCGAGATACGTCGCGCCCGCTCGCTTTTGTGGCTGATCATGGCGTCGCTCGCCATCCTCTTCGCCTGGTCGGCTTTTGCCGAGCTCGACGAGGTCGCGATCGGCGAGGGCAAGGTCACGCCGGCCTCGAAGGGGCAGATCATCCAGAGCCTGGAAGGCGGTATCCTGGCGGAGCTTTCCGTGCGCGAAGGCGATATTGTCGAGGCAGGGCAGAATATCGCGACGCTCGATCCCGTCCTGGCGCGGGCTTCCATGGAAGAGGCGCTGGCCAAGATCGCTTCCCTCAAGGCAAGGGCGGCCCGCCTTGAAGCGGAAATGAACGATCAGACCGGCGTGACGTTTCCAGCCGACCTTCGCGAGGACATGCCGGTGGTGGAGCGCGAAAGGCAGCTCTTTGCCGCCAATCGCAGCGCGCTTGACGAAAACGTGGCCAATCTTCGCGAGCAGCTGCAACTGGCGCGCGACGAACTGGAAATTGCCGCGCCGCTTTTGAAGACCGGCGCTTCAAACCTGACCGAGGTGCTGCGCCTGCGGCAAAAGGTGGCCGAACTCTCGACGACGCTCGCATCCACCCAAAGCGAATATCGCGTTGCGCTGAAGGCCGATTTTGCCACGACCATGGCCGAGCTCGAACCGCTGTTGAAGGTCTGGGAAGGGCGCGCCGACCAGCTGCGCCGCACCGCCATCACCTCGCCGGCGCGCGGTATCGTGAAGGATATCCGCATTTCCACCATCGGCGGTGTCATGGGTCCGGGCGGGGAACTGATGGAGATCGTGCCATTGGGGGACCAGCTGCTGATCGAGGCGCGGCTCAGCCCGCGCGACATCGCTTTCATTCATCCCGGCCAGGCCGCAACGGTAAAGATCAGCGCCTATGATTCGGGCATCTACGGAACGCTGACGGCCAAGGTCGACCGGATTTCGCCGGATACGATCGAAGACAGCGTGAACAAGGGCAACTACTATTACCGTGTCTACGTGCTGACCGACCAAGCCTATCTGGAAACCAAGGACGGCAAGCAACACCCGATCATGCCCGGCATGATGGCGACCGCCGAGATCAAAACCGGGCGCAATACGGTCATGAACTATTTGCTGAAACCGCTGCACAAGGCTGGTGAAGCGATGCGGGAGCGGTAGCGCTCGACACAGTCGGCAAAGTGCGGCCTCGCCACGCCGCTGAAATCTGCCCCAAATTCGCTTCGGACATTGAAAAATACACGGCCGCTGCTAAGACCGGGCCATGTGGAAAGCTAAAGATTTAACATTTATCACGATGGCCGCAGCGGGCCTGACCTGCGACCGGCACCCTTATTCAAAAGAATATTTTCTGAGGGAATTTTCTGCGGCTGTTCTTGCGCCCCATTCAAGCCCGGCGCAAGCGACGCGCCCTACCCTGTCCCGATCACCGGCATGATGCCGGGCATAAGGGGACAATGACATGTCGAACATCACCGAATATTCCGCCGATACCAACGATGCAGCCATCGCACTTTTCCTGCAGGACGAGAACGGCGACAAGCTGACCGACATTCTGGTGGACGCGCTGGACGAAGCCTTCCGGATCCTGCGCGATGAGCTGGGTTCCAGCGCGTTGAACTGAGCCAGCAGCGCTTTTCAGACACTCCCCGACGCACGCCTGTCGTGTTGCATCTGTATGATCTCCCTGTACCGGGGCTCGATAACGAGCCCCGGCAAGATGGCTTCCATCACGGTCCGAGCCGGCGATTCCCTAACAAAGATGGTTAATTTTTTAACTATTTTACGGTTATCTGGGGAACGGTTCGGCGGGTTGACCGTTGATGCGAAAACCCGGGAGGACTTTCGATGATCAATCTTCTCATGACAAAGCGCGACGAAGCCGACGATACCGGCACCTTTGCCGATGGCGCATTCGATGTGCCTGCCATCGACTTAAAGGCGTCACCACGCCGCATTCGCGGCCATGCCGCCCATCAGCGCGACTATGGCCGCAACCGCACGATCGAGCCGATCCCAGCCGGATTTGCCTGAGCCATCCAGCTGGACGTTTTCGCTTCAAGCTGAAGCAAGTGACCACACTTAAGCGCGCGGCTTCAGCTTCATGTGACGGTTGACGTCCTTGTAAAGCAGATAACGGAATTTTCCGGGGCCGCCTGCATAGCAAGCTTGCGGGCAGAACGCGCGAAGCCACATGTAATCACCGGCCTCGACCTCGACCCAATCCTGATTGAGCCTGTAGACCGCTTTGCCTTCCAGCACATAGAGCCCATGCTCCATGACATGGGTTTCAGCAAACGGGATAACCGCACCCGGCTCGAAGGTGACGATCGTCACATGCATGTCGTGGCGCAGGTCGTTCGGATCGACAAAACGCGTCGTCGCCCATTTGCCTTCGGTCCCTGCCATCGGCGATGGCGCGATATCCGCTTCGTTGAGAAAAAGTGCGGTTGGCGCATCAAGCCCCTCGACGGCTTCATAGGCCTTGCGGATCCAATGAAACCGTACCGGCTGGCCGCTTGTGTTGCGCACCGACCATTGGCTTGCAGGCGGGATGAAGGCATAGCCGCCCGGGCGCAGCTGATGCGTGTTCCCATCGAGCGTCACGCTCAACTCGCCCTCGACGACGAACAGCACGCCTTCGGCGCCATCATCCAGCTCCGGCCGGTCGCTGCCGCCGCCGGGCGCGACTTCCATGATATATTGCGAGAAGGTTTCGGCGAAACCGGAGAGCGGCCGCGACAGGATCCAGAGCCGGGTGTTTTCCCAAAACGGCAGGAAGCTGGTGACGATATCCATCATCACGCCCTTGGGGATGATGGCATAGGCTTCGGTAAAGACGGCGCGGTCCGTCAGCAACTGGGTCTGCGCGGGCGCGCCGCCCTGCGGGGCATAATAAGTGCGGTTCATCTGCTTCCCTGAACGTTCGAATGAGCAGCCATGACGGCGGCAGGAGCCATCAGACACAGGAAATCATTAGCGCAACCCAGCGCCCAGATCACGCGGCAATTCCCTCCGATCTCTGGATTCAGTTTCACGTAGAAAGGGGAAATCAGCGAATACATCCACAACATGCGGCGCAGACCTTTTGCGCCTTGAGTACCGCTCTATCTACCTTGCGACACAATATTGGCTGGAATGGAATTGCATGGCGGAATTTTGGGGCACGGTGACGGAACTCTGGCGCTATCCGGTAAGCGCCCTGCGGGGCGAGCGCATCGATTGGGCGCCGCTGGATGCACATGGCGTCCTTCATGACCGTGGCTGGGGTCTGATCGACGCGGCCGGCAGTGTGGCATCGCCTGAAACCGAGCGCCGGTGGCGTTTCGTGCCGGATATGATGGCGCGCATCGGGAAAGATGGCATGGAGATCAATACGGATGGCGCAATATGGCTGCCCGTCCCATCGGATGCGGCCAATGCTGCCGCCTCCCAACGCGCCGGGTTTCCGGTCATGTTTCGCCCCTTGGCTACCGCGATGAATGCAGCGAACACTGACCAGATCGCACCGCGCTATGACCGGGGCCACCTGCATATCCTGACGACGGCGTCGCTGCTGAGCCTGGCAGAGCTGTTACCGCCAGACGTGCTCGCGGATGTCAGGCGCTTCCGGCCGAATATCGTCGTCGAAATGGACGAGGCCGGATCCGGCTTCCCCGACCGTCAACTGATCGGCAGGCAGCTTCGGATCGGCGACGCTCTGGTTTCTGTCAACGAGCCCTGCGAACGCTGTAGTTTTACAGCGCTTGCACAGGGCGACCTGCCCTTTGCTAAGGAGGTACTGCACACAATTGCGCGCCACGGCGGCGGCGGTTTCGGTATTCTCGCCGGTGTCGTCGAGGCGGCACCGATCAGGGAGGGCGACAGGGTCCGTGTTATTTGATGATCGTGCTGGGCGGGGTTGGGGTCGTCACCTCGCGAAGCCACTCCCGCCAGATCGACACGAGCAGCGCCATCAGCACCGGCCCGACAAACAGGCCAAGGAAGCCCATGGTCTTGACGCCGCCGACCAGTCCGAAAAATGTCGGCAGGAAGGGCAGCTTGATCGGACCGCCAACAAGCCTGGGGCGAAGCGTCTTGTCGACGATGAACAGTTCGACCGTTCCCCAGATGAACAGGGCAGCACCAGCCACCGGCGACCCGCTGGCCACCAGATAGATCGACACCAGCGTGAAACATAACGGCGCGCCGCCGGGGATAAGGGCCATTATGCCGGTGATGATGCCAAGCGTGACCGGGGACGGAACCCCCGCCATCCAATAGGCGATCCCCAGGACGATGCCTTCGCCAATCGCGATAATGCCCATGCCGGTCACGGTCGAGCTGATGGTCAAGGGAACGATGCGCGACACCCGCTCCCAGCGCATCGGCAGGATCCGCTCGCCGAGATGATCGAGCTGGGTCACGAGCTTTTCTCCATCGCGATAGACGAAGAACAGCGTGATGAGCATGAACAGAAGCGTCAGCATCGATTGGAAAGCCGATGCGCCGACGACGAGCACGCCGCGATAGATATTGCCGATATTGGACCCGCTGACGAGCTGCACCAGTTCGCCGAGCGCACCGGGATGGCCGACATATTTGCCCCATTGAACGCCCAGCCAGACGCCAAGACCGGGGATCTGCGTGAGCCAGACCGGCACAGGCGCGCCGGCTGCATTGGTCTCGATCGTCCAGACGGCCCAGTTATGGACCTCATCGACCGCATAGACGGCAGCAAGCGAGATCGGTGCGACGATGAATGATATCACTGCAATGATGGCAATGGTTGCGCCGATCGTCCGGTTACCGCCGATTGCGCCAAGCAGCCTGCGGTAGATCGGCCAGCTGGCAAAGCCGATAACGAGGGCGGCGAGCACCGGGACCAGAAAGCCGTGAAAGAAATAAACGCCTGCCAGGAGGACAAAGACGAGAAGCCAGCGCGCAGCCGCAATCGGGCCGACGAGCGCCGAGCGTTCATAGGACGCGCGGCCGAAAAGCCGAGGTTCCGATGGCAATTGATCCCGATCACGATTGCTCAGTTGCAAAAGGCGTTCCTCCAAGTGTCACACAAGATGACAGCAAAACCCACGGCTAGCCAGCATGTTTGCGTTGTGCATGGCAAACGCGTCAGCATGCGGCATAGGTAAGTATGGCCGTAGGGTCAACACAAGCGGATGACAAACGATTGTCAAAGGTGACGATCAACGGTCAAATGCGGCATCATGCCACTTTCAGGCCGCTGTCTTCTTCGACCGGTCGAGGAAGACAGACGACAGGAAGATGCCGATACCGGCCACTGCCATCATCGCGCCGACGAGGCCGGTCGATGTCCAGCCGTAACCGGCGGCAATGGAAAGGCCGCCAAGCCAGGCGCCAAGCGCATTGGCGAGATTGAAGGCGGAATGGCTGAGCGCCGCCGCCAGTGTCTGTGCCTTGCCGGCCACATCCATCAGCCGCATCTGGATGCCCGGCACGACGGCAAAACCGCCGCCGATCAGGAGAACGTTGATGACCGCCATCCAGGGTGTGTTCATGGTGAAATAGAACAGCACATAGGCGAACAGATTGAAGACCAGCGCAATGCCGATGGCCGGCATCAGCCGCCAGTCGGCCAGACGCGAGCCGGCGATATTGCCGAGGATCATTCCGGCGCCGAAAACCGATAGCAGGATCGGCACAGTTCCAAGCGACACGCGTGCGACCTCGGTCAAGGCTGGGGTGATGTAGCTGAAGACCGAGAACATGCCGCCACAGCCGATTGCGCAGATGCCAAGCGTCAGCCAGACCTGGGATTTGCCAAGGGCGCCGAGCTCCGTCAGCGGCGATGCTGACGGGTTGCGCCGGTCCTTCGGCACATAAAACCATGTCAGGACAACGGTCAGCACGCTGATGGCGCCGACGATGGCAAAGGCTGCGCGCCAGCCGAGCGCCTGACCGAACCAGGCCGCAAGTGGCGTTCCGACCAAGGTCGCGACGGTCAGACCCATCATGACGCGGCCGATGGCGCGCGCACGCTGATGCGACGCGGCCATGCCAGCGGCTACCAGGGCCGCAACGCCGAAATAGGCACCATGCGGCAGGCCTGCGAGAAAGCGGGCGGCGACCAGAAGACCGAAACTCCCGGCGGCGGCACTGGCCAGATTGCCGAGCGCAAACAGGCTCATCAGTGCCAGAAGCATGTTATGCCTCGAATACCGCGCGGCAAGCACTGCAATGAGCGGCGCGCCGACGACAACGCCGATCGCATAGGCGCTGATCACGTGGCCGGCATAGGGAACCGAGACCGAAAGATCACCGGCCACCTGCGGCAAAAGCCCCATAATGGCAAATTCGCCGGTGCCAATGCCGAAGCCGCCGACGGCCAGGGCCAGTTCTGCGCTGGACATGCCGCCCCAGCGGGCGGCCGGAATGGAAGAAAGAGCATCGTCTGACATGGGAAGACCTGCCTGGAGCCGCATCGGCCCAAAGGATTTTCGTTCTGAAATGGGAGGCCAAGGCCGATTTGGGAGGAGGATCTTGGCGGTATTGCAACGCAATATACCTTTTCGCGCTTGCTCGCAAAGGGATTGATGCGGAGGGATACCGCAAAATCTGGCCGCAGGCGCGCTGCGTATTGACGTTTACGTCAAGGTTATATAATTCGGAATAGTCTTGATGGCGTGCAGCAAAAGCCCCATCTTGATCGGGCGAAGGATCTGGAGGGATTGTTTCGCGCCTACGCACAGGCCTGCCGGAGACATGTTCGGACAGGGTTGTTCATGGACAAGGGAGAGACGGTGCGCTTTGTTTTCGTGGCGCAGCGCCGGACCGATGAGGGAGAGAGACGATGCCTGACACATTGATGCAGACCCCCGGCCCGCAATCGGCCAAACCCTGGCTGCAATCCTACCCCCCCGGCATGCCGAGCCATATCGATCCCCTGCCCTACAATTCGATCGGCGATCTCTTTGTGCAGTCTTGCAAAAGATATGCCGATCGCGCCGCCTTTACCTGCATGGGAAAGACGCTGACCTTTGCGGATCTCGAGGCGCAAAGCAGGAAGATTGGGGCGTGGCTGCAATCGACAGGCCTTGCCAAGGGTGATCGCGTCGCGGTGATGATGCCGAACATCCTGCAGAACCCGGTGATCGTCTTCGGTATTCTTCGGGCCGGCTATACGGTCGTCAATGTCAATCCGCTCTATACGCCGCGCGAGCTGGAACACCAGCTGAAGGATTCCGGCGCCAAGGCGATCTTCGTTCTCGAAAACTTCGCCCATACCGTAGAGCAGGTGGCGGCACGCACGGATCTGAAGCACACCGTCGTCGCCACCATGGGCGACCTTCTCGGGCTCAAAGGCCTGATCGTCAATATCGTCGTGCGCAAGGTGAAAAAGCTGGTCCCGGCCTGGTCGCTGCCAGGGCACGTGCCCTTCAGGGCCGTTCTTGCAAAGGGTGCCGGCCAGACACTCAAGGCGGTCGATGTGAAACCCGCCGACGTCGCCTTCCTGCAATATACCGGCGGCACCACCGGCGTCTCCAAGGGCGCGACGTTGACACATTCCAACCTGTTGTCGAACATGGCGCAAATGGGCCTATGGCTGGACACGGCCTTCTTGCAGAAGAAACGGCCGGAACGGCTGGTGTTTCTATGCGCCCTGCCGCTGTATCACATCTTCGCGCTCACCGTGAATTCGCTGATGGGCTTGAGCACTGGTGGTGAAAATATCCTGATCCCCAACCCGCGCGACATCCCGGCCTTCGTCAAGGAAATCGCCAAATACAAGGTCAATATCTTCCCCGGCCTCAACACGCTTTTCAACGCGCTGATGAACAATGCCGAATTTCAGAAGCTGGACTTTACCGACCTGGCCCTGACCTTTGGCGGCGGCATGGCAGTGCAGCGTCCGGTCGCCGAACGCTGGGAAGCCATGACGGGATCGCCGATCAAGGAGGGCTATGGTCTTTCTGAAACATCTCCGGTCGCCACCGCCAACCGGCTCGACGGACGCGACTTCACCGGCACGATCGGCCTGCCGCTGCCCTCCACCGATGTCGAGATCCGCGACGAAGACGGCAATGCGATGCCGCTTGGCGATATCGGCGAAATCTGCATCCGGGGGCCGCAGGTCATGGCCGGCTACTGGCAGCGTCCTGACGAAACCGCGAAGGCCATTTCCGATGACGGGTTTTTCCGCTCAGGCGATATCGGCTTCATGAACCCGGAAGGGCTGGTGAAGATCGTCGATCGCAAGAAGGATATGATCCTGGTTTCCGGCTTCAACGTCTTTCCCAACGAGATCGAGGAAGTGGCAATGACCCTTGCCGGCATTCTCGAATGCGCGGCGATCGGCGTGCCGGACGAACATTCCGGCGAGGCCGTCAAGCTGTTCGTCGTCAAGAAGGATCAGAACCTGACGGAGGCGGATGTCAAAAAGCATTGCATCGCCAACCTGACCAACTACAAGCGCCCAAGATTTGTTGAGTTCCGCACCGAACTGCCGAAGTCGAATGTCGGCAAGATCCTGCGCAAGGACCTGCGAGGGTAGGAGGTGGTCCCTTGTCAGAGTGCGGAAAAGCCGCTATTTTGGTGGAGTAGTGGCCGGAGCGCGAACTCCAGCCACTGTTTTATTATCTTAAGATATTGACCCGCACGGTGAGTGACCAGCTCGTGCGGGTTTTTCTTATGCCAAACGTGATGCTAAATGGTTGAAACCACATAGATCACCTCCACATTCGAGGACGGGGCTGTGTCCTGCTACAGTCCGGAAAGCCCATCCGTCCGGATGCGCCAGCTGGCATGGCGCTGCTGCTTTCGTCCCTGAACGAAACAACAATAATCCAAACGGCGCAATTCACAACCATAAGGTGACTCCAGGTTGTTTCATCAATGACGTGCTGCGGGTTTTTTAGCCTTCGCGTGAGGACAGGCTTGATTTGCTGAGGGCAAAGCGACTAGCTATCGCAACCCTTCCGCAACGCAAGGAACCTGCCATGAGCGCGCTTGTCGAACAGCTGAAATCCACCGTTTCCGACACCAACGCAACCGACATCCGGGCTGCTTTCGCCAGCGATCCCAAGCGTTTCGCCAAATATAGCGTGACCCTTGACGACATGCTGTTCGACTACTCGAAATGCGCCGTCAACGAGAAGGTGCTGGACGGGCTGGAGACGATCGCCAAGGCTGCCAAGGTGGCTGAAAAACGCGATGCGATGTTTGCCGGCGATATCATCAACATCACCGAAGGCCGCGCGGTGCTGCACACCGCACTGCGCAACCGGTCAAACACGCCGGTTCTGGTCGATGGCAAGGATGTGATGCCGGATGTCAACGCCGTGCTTGCGGCCATGGGCGTCTTTTCCGATGGCATCCGCTCGGGCGCTCTGAAGGGCGCAACCGGCAAGAAGATCACCGACGTCATCAATATCGGCATCGGCGGCTCCGATCTCGGCCCGGTCATGGCGACGCTGGCGCTTGCGCCCGATCATGACGGCCCGCGCCTGCATTTCGTTTCCAATATCGACGGTGCGCATATCGCCGATACGCTGAAGCTTCTCGACGCCGAAACATCGCTGTTCATTGTTGCATCGAAGACCTTCACCACCATCGAGACGATGACCAATGCCGCAACCGCGCGCGCCTTCATCGCCGAAAAGCTGGGCGAAGAGGCCGTCGGCCATCATTTCTGCGCCGTCTCCACGGCACTCGACAAAGTTGCCGCGTTCGGCATCGATAGCGACCGCATCTTCGGTTTCTGGGACTGGGTCGGCGGGCGCTATTCGATCTGGTCGGCGATCGGCCTGCCGCTGATGATTGCCATTGGCAAGGAGAATTTTGGGGAGTTCCTGGCCGGCGCGCATGCGATCGACAATCATTTCCGCACCGCGCCCTTGCGCGAAAACATCCCGATGCTGCTTGGCCTTCTCGGCTTCTACCATCGCAACGTGCTCGGCTATGCGACGCGCGCCATCCTGCCCTATGATCAGCGCCTGTCGCGCTTTCCCGCCTATCTGCAGCAACTCGACATGGAATCGAACGGTAAAGGCGTGACGCTGGATGGCACGCCGGTCGAGGGCAATTCCGGTCCGGTCGTCTGGGGCGAACCCGGCACCAACGGGCAACACGCCTTCTACCAGCTCATCCATCAGGGCACGAGCATCATCCCGGCTGAGTTCATGATCGCTGCCAACGGCCATGAACCGAACCTGCGCCACCAGCATCAGCTACTCATGGCCAATTGCCTTGCCCAGTCGGAAGCCCTGATGAAGGGCCGCACGCTGGAGGAGGCCAAGGCCCAGATGGCGGCCAAGGGTCAGGACAAGGATTTCATCGACCGTATCGCGCCGCACCGCGTCTTCACCGGCAACCGCCCGTCGCTGACGTTCGTTTATGACGAGATGACGCCCTTCACCTTCGGCCGCCTGATCGCGCTCTACGAACACCGCGTCTTTGTCGAGGGCGCGCTGTTCAATATCAATTCCTTCGACCAGTGGGGCGTCGAGCTTGGCAAGGAACTGGCAACGGGTCTGCTGCCTGTCGTTGAAGGCAAGGAAAGTGCTGCCGGCCATGATTCCTCGACTGCTGGGCTGGTTGCCGCGCTGTTGAAGGCTGGGAAATAACGGCTGTACTGACGCACCCGATGAATACAGGCTGAACGCACAATTCAGCCTGTATTCGGACACAATGCGATATCTCTCAACCCGCGTCCTCAAGCCGGAGACATCTCCTGCGGCGCACGGGTTCGGGGCATCAGGTGGAACACTATTTCTTCGATCTGCATTTCGGCAATGAGCGGGTTGTCGATGAAGAGGGCGTTGATCATTTCGACGTCGGGTCCGCCGTTTATTACGGCCAGAGAATTGCCGACAGGATCGGCCGCGATAGCGACTATCGCTCGCTCACCGTCCATGTGCGCACCTTCGAAGGCTCTCTTCTGGCGGTTGTCGCGACTTCCGCAGGACGTGGCTTCGAGCAGATGGCATTGATGGGCCGGTAAATCTCCACTCTTGCGCCAGACATCTTTTCGATCGGCCGAACCGATCATCCGCCTGTCATCAGAGCATGATCAAAGGGGGCAAATGCAGCCGCCACCTGATTCGAGGTCAGCCGGTGCTCCCCGGCCGGTGGCAAAGCCCCGTCGAGGCGACCTATGGAAAAAACCGTTCTCGTTGTCACCGATGCCTGGCACCCGCAGGTCAACGGCGTCGTGCGCACGCTGGATGAACTCGCCCGATCCTTGAAGGAACAGGGCATTGCCATTCATTTCCTGACGCCAGAGCGTTTTGCGACCTTCCCACTGCCCTTCTATTCCGACATCCGGCTGGCGCTGCCGATGCGCCGTCAGGTGGCGGATGAAATCGACGCGGTGGCGCCGGACTATATTCATATTGCAACGGAGGGGCCGCTTGGCCTGGTGGCGCGCGGCATCTGCCTGCGCCGCAAGCTGCCGTTCACGACCAGCTACCACACCCGGTTTCCGGAATTCGTCAGCGCCCGCCTGCCCATCCCGGAAAGCTGGAGCTATTGGTGGCTGCGCCAGTTTCACAATTCCGGCAATGGCATGATGGTGGCGACCGCTTCGCTGGGAACGGAAATGGCAGCCCACGGCTTTCACAATATCAAGCGCTGGACACGCGGCATCGACACCACGCTGTTTGATCCGGCGCGCCGTCAGGACCTGCCGTTTCCGCGTCCGATCTTCCTGAATGTCGGGCGCGTTGCCGTCGAGAAGAACCTGCCGGCTTTCCTCGATCTCGACCTGCCGGGCAGCAAGGTCGTCGTCGGCGATGGGCCCGATCTTGCGGCTTTGCGCCAGCGCTATCCGGATGTGCATTTCCTTGGAAAACGCCTTGGCACGGAGCTGGCGGCGATCTACGCCTCGGCGGATGTCTTCGTCTTTCCAAGCCGGGTCGATACGTTCGGCAATGTCATTCTGGAAGCGCTCGCGAGCGGCTGTCCGGTGGCCGCCTTTCCGGTGACGGCACCGAAGGATATTCTCAGCGATGGCGGTGGCGTCGTGTCGATCGACCTGCGCCAGGCAGCCCTCGCGGCCCTCACATACTCTCGGGAAGAGGCGCGCCAAAAGGCGCTGACATTCAGCTGGAGCGAATGCGCCCGCCAGTTTCTCTCCAACCTCGCCGGTGTGCCGCGCGGCGCCTTTGCCGGACGCGAGCGCCGGCTGGGAGTGATGTAAGAGCCCGATGCAGCTTATCGCAATACCCTCCCCTTGAGGGGGAGGGTCGGAGCGGAGCTCCGGGGTGGGGTGATCCACCCCAATAGCGAGACAAGATTAAGGCCGCGATCGTCCGACCGCACCCGCCGCTTTGCAGCGGCACCCCCTCAAGAGAGAATCAAAGATAGGAAAGTCTACGGCCATTGGCCTTGGATCGTCCCGCCTTTAAGCAGCAACCTTTCAAACATCTGGCACGACGCGCATTCGAAAAAGAAAATTGTAAAACCGAATTTTTTCTATCGGAGCAGCGACACGGTTGCGACCTAGTCCGCACTATGCCGCATTTAAACTCGATGAGCCGGGTTTTAAATATACGCAACAGCGGATCAGCCTAGCAGTCTCACTCGTTTTCAAGGAGCCGCTTCGTGATGAGCACACCATGTCGGGAGGGCGCCTTGTATTATATGCTGAAGATAAAGCCCACGAAAACACAACATTTCTATGATTGCGAGGTGGATGTTTTCGAGCAAAAATCCCGGTCGTTATATATACGCCATAGCCAAATAATGCCTTGTGTATCGCATCCTATGGAGGAAACAGTCGGTAAACTTGAACCTCTCTTCGCCTCTGTCACGGCATTGACGCCAGGCGGAGCTCAAGCCTGCGAAGACGATCACGTCATCTGCTTTGTGCGCCGAAAATGAAACATGATTGCTATGAGGTTTCGCTCCAACTATTCGGACCTGCTTGGAAGAAGGAGTTTCTACAATCGAGCATGGCACGCTTATTAAAGATGAAGAATGTCTCCTTTTGGCGAGCCTTGGAATTCCTCTGATCCCAACAGCGAGCGTCCTGAGCATTTTCGAACCTACTGCTCTCCCTAGCGATCTTCAGGGAAAGTTCGAAGCGGTATGAAATTCGTCGAAGGCTTCTCTTAGTCGCGTGATTCAGAAAGGTGTGTGCATTGCTTTCGGGACAGCTGCGGGAGTCATCCCACACGGTGAAAAAGCGAGAGAGCTAGAGATATATGCCTCGTCGGGCATGACCAATTGCAAGGCAATCAGCACGGCGACATCAGTGATACCATAGGGTTAACCGGTTGTGGTGTTGTCGCAGAAGGAATGCGAGCGGACTTAATATGTCTTCGATAGGACCCCTTAGCTTCGCCTGCGTCACTAAGAACTATAGTGCATGTTATTACGCCAAATTTCATTGTCTCTGTGCCCCGCAAATTAGCTGAGGTTTCCAGTGCAAACAGGCAGTCCGAATTTCTTATCGGTCAGGAAATATACGATATTAACTGCGCCATGTGTCTTCGCGTGGTCTCTTTGGCCAGTACTTGCAATATCTGCAGCGGATTTGCCACCGATATTCGCAACATCTCTATTCTTTGGGGCTGGATTCTTATTCTACTGTATTTTTGCCATATTATCTGGGGCAAAATTGACATTTATATCAGACACACCGCCTTTGTTGCTGGCGGTTGGAACGCTTGGCTTATCTGGTAACGTCGCTTTTTTCAATCTTGGGATTAGATATTCTGACCCAGTACTTGTAAATATAATAGCTTATTCTTGGCCTATTTTCACGAGTGTCATTGCATATTTTCTCGGGCTAGCTCGGTTGAATAAATTAGCAGTTCTCGGACTGGTTATTTCGTTTATTGGAGTTGCGGTCCTTTTTTACGGGCAGATTGACCCCAGTTGGATTGGTCTGTGCGCAGCTTCATTTAGCGCTTTGTGCTGGGGAACATATAGTGCCGTCCGTAAGTACTGGGCGGCTTCAACCGGTGGCGAGATGGCTGCGTTTGCGGGTGTTTCAGCACTATTGCTGTTCGTGGTGTCGGCCTTGACGGGAGACATTTCGATGCCAAACAGCAGCATGATAATGGTTGTCTTCCTAGTCGGACTTATCCCAGTCGCGATTGGCAATACTCTATGGGACATAGGGATGGTTCGAGGAAACCAAGTGATACTTTCCGCGCTCGCTTTCGCAACGCCGATATTAGCAACCTGTTGGCTTGCCATTTGGGGCGGCTCAACAGTTTCTCAGGGCGTTGTAATATCTCTGCTTATCGTGATTGTAGGCATTGCTTTGACTGTCAAAAATACATCGGATATCTGACCGATCCGCTTCGATTGAGCTAATGACGTCATGGCGGCGAAGTCTTCTGCTTCCGGGGTCGCAAGGGTAATCTGATCAAGGTTCTGTGGCACGACGGGGTCGGCATGTCGCTTTACCTGAAGCGGCTTGAAGCCGGAAAGTTCATCTGGCCGGTCAGCCAGAATGGCTTCGCCGTGCCAGTGTCGGCGGCGCAACTCGGCTATCTTCTGGAAGGGATCGACTGGCGCAATCCACGCTGGACGCGGCGACCTGCAACGACAGTATAGTCGCCAACCGTTCCTGCTTTTGTTAGGCTTTCTGTGGTTCGGTGGTAGCTTTCGGCCATGGATGATGCTGCGTCAGAGATAGCCAGACCGCGCGCCGCGCTTGCGGCATCGGCAGCGCGCGCCTGGAAAGCGAGCTTAAAGCCCGATCTCGTAGCTCCAGGGCGGGTTGGCGCCGGCGCGTGAGACGGTCACGGCGGCGGCTTTTGCGCCCAGCGCCAGCGCGTCGCGCACAGCGCTCTCGCTGAGCGTCGCAACCTGTTCCTTGGTCAGGAGATTGTTCATCTTCAGCGATGCCAAAATGCCGGCATCGAACGTATCACCGGCGCCGACGGTATCGACAACCTCGACCTTTTCGCCCGGCACCGAGACCTTGCCGCGCGCCGTGTAACCATCGGCACCATCAGCACCCCTGGTGATGACGACGAGTTTGGGGCCGCGCTGCAGCCATTTGGCCACCAGCTCGTCATGGGTGCCCTCTTCGCCGAACCAGTCGAGATCCTCGTCGGAGAATTTCACGATATCGGACATTTCAGCCATGCGCAGCATGCGGGCCTTGTGGGCCTGCGCATCCTTGATGAAGCCGGGGCGAATGTTCGGGTCGAAGGAAATCACCCGCTTCTGGTACTCGCGGGTCATCAGCGCTTCGTAAGTGGAGCCGCACGGTTCGGGGATCAGGCTGATGGCGCCAAAATGCAGCGCCTCGCAGAAATCTCCAAGCGCCGGCAGATGGTCCTTGGTGATCATCCGGCCGGCCGTGTTTTCGTCGAAGAAGGCATAGGTTGCCGAGCCGTTGACCAGTTTGACGAAGGCGACCGTGGTGTGCAGCGACAGCGTTGCGCAGGGGCCGAAATCGACATTGCTGGATTTCAGTGTTTCGCGCAGCATATCGCCGAACATATCGTCGGAAAGACCGGTGAAGAACCCGGTGGGGATGCCGAGACGCCCAAGCGCGATGGCCGTGTTGAAGATAGCACCGCCGGAATAGGGCGCAAATGCCGTTTCGCCTGCCGTCGTCTGGCGTGGCAGCATATCGATCAGGGCTTCCCCACAGCAAACGATCACGGCAACGTCCTCCCCATATTGAATGTTATTTCAATCGATTTAAGCCAAACTGTGCCGGAATTCCAGCGCCGTTTTCAAGCCGGTGCCAGTTCGCTGACGCCGCCGTTGCGGCCCGACCATTCGAGCGGAGCATTGAGGAAGGCCTCGACCTCGGACAAGGTCTTTTCATCGAACAATTTCTGCTGCTTGGCAACTTCAAGCACATCGCGCCATGTTGCGATATTGAGCAGCGTTACGCCCTTGTCCAGCATCTCGCCGCGCGCCTTGGGGAAAATATCATAGTAGAACAGCGCAATGCCGTGATCGACCACGCCGCCGGCCGCGCGGATGGCGTCGATGAAGGTAAACATCGAGCCGCCGGCCGTCGTCAGGTCCTCGATGACGAGAACGCGGGCGCCGTCTGGCATATGACCCTCGATCTGGGCATTGCGGCCGTGGCCCTTCGGCGCTTTCCGCACATAGATCATCGGCAGCGCCAGGCGCTCGGCGAGCATCGCGGCAAAAGGAATGCCAGCCGTCTCGCCGCCGGCGATGACGTCAAACTTTTCGAAACCGGCTTCGCGCAACACGGTTGCTGCTGCAAAATCCATCACGGCCGAGCGGATGCGCGGATAGGAGATCAGCTTGCGGCAGTCGATATAGACCGGGCTCGCCATGCCGGATGCCAGCTTGTAGGGCTTGTCTGCGCTGAAATGCACGGCCTTGATTTCCCAGAGCATCTTGGCAACGAGTTCGGCCATCACGGCCTTGTCGGGAAAGGATGTCTGGATCATCGGCGGTCTCCTGCAGCTCGGGATTTTTATCCCCCGCCGCATAGCAGGTCAGGCCGCGCAATGCCAGAGCAGAGGGCGCGGCCAGCACCAGGAATCAGCCTGCCGCGCCGTCCAATTCAGCCGTTCTGGTTCTCGCCCTGCTGCTGGCAGAAGGTGATGCGGTTGTTGAAGGGGTCGGTCACCGCCACCTCCAGCCCCCAGGGCGCCTCGTTCAAACCCGGCTTCATATAGCGGTAGTTCTTGGCCGCCAGTTCGGCCTGCAGAGCTGCGGCATCCCCAATGCGGACGAAGGCACGCGCGCCGGGGCTGGCGTCGCCCGCATGTTCGCTCAGATGCAGGATCATGTCTTCCCGCGTGACCTGGCAATAGAGCGGGAAATTATCGCCGAAGCGATGCTCCCAATCGAGCGTGAAGCCCAGAAAATCGCAATAGAACTCCATCGCCTTGGCGACATCGAAAATCCGGAAAATCGGAATCGGCGGCTGAATGCCGATAGGGCCGTCCTGCTTTTGCGCCGGCTTGTCCGCCGCATCGATCCTGGCCGACAGGATATTCCATTGATCGTAACCGAACTGGCCGGCGACGATCTCAAGCGCTTCGCTGTGGGAGAGATTTGTGTTGCGATCTGCAAAGGCCTGTTTCAGCACCTTTGCCATCAGTTTTGCATCGCGAAAATCGCGCATGGTTCATCCTCCGTGTGGCGGCAAACAGGACGATCAGTGCCCGCTCTGCTGACCCGTTCGCCATCAACGCCAAAGACGGGGATGAGAAGGTTTCCATGGATGCGTTCACCATTCGTGCCGGGGCACTGCGGGGCGGCTGGCCACATCCGGCCAAGCGCATTGTTAGGGGAAGTTTTTTGTCCGATCAAGCCCGGCATCGGCCGATTGCAGGCGACGGCGCCAGCAGGCTGATCCAGGCACGGAAAGACTGGGAAATGGCCAAGATTAACTCTTGGTAAGCTAGAGCTACTTTAGGGAAAATACCATGATCCGGACACAAACCGAGAGACATATCGGCCATTGAGGCGGACGTTCAACGCGTCGCTGAACGCCTGATGCCCTCGTATTGTGAGGTTATCCGATGAAAATTATCAGCATTGCTACACTCGCCGCTCTTTCGCTTGCTCCCTTCGTCCTGTCTTCCGCCGCCAATGCGACCACGATGGCGGAATGCAGCACGAAATATAAAGCCGCGCAGACGGTCGGAACGCTCAATGGAATGAAGTGGAATGATTTCCGCAAAGCGCAATGCGGCAGTGATTCCGCCGCTGCGGCCATGACACCGGCGTCTACAAAAATGGCTGCGAAAAAACCCTCCGCAATGAGCACCAGTCAGGAGCCGACGGCAGACAATACCGAGAACATGCCGGAACCGGCCAAAACCACGGCAAAAGCGCCCAAGGGCGTTGTTTTCCCAAGCAAGGTCGATACGAAATATTCGACCGAGACAGCCGGCAAAGCCCGCATGCACACCTGCCTCGATCAATACAAGGCCGACAAGGCCGGCAATTCATTGAACGGCCTCGCCTGGATCCAGAAAGGCGGCGGCTTCTACAGCATCTGCAATTCGAGGCTCAAGTCCTGATCGGACCCTGCCGGTTTCCTGGAGGCGGACTTTTGACTGCCTTCAGGAAACGGTCCAATGCAGCGGGAACATCGGATCAAACACGGTGACCGTGCCTGCGTCCGTCTCGATCTTTTCCGGAAATGTCAGAGCCTCCGCCTGCTTGCGCAGGGTGATCGTCTCGCTGTTGACCGGGAGGCCATACCAGGCCGGGCCATTCAGCGAGGTGAAGGCTTCGAGCTTGTCCAGCGCATCGTCCTGCTCGAACACATGGGCAAGGCAGCTCATCGTGTTGATCGAGGTGTAGATACCGGCGCAACCGCAGGCGCATTCCTTCAAGGGATCGACATGCGGCGCGGAATCAGTGCCGAGGAAGAAGCGGCCGTCACCGGATGTCGCGGCAGCCCGCAGGGCAAGGCGATGCAGTTCGCGCTTGGCGACCGGCAGGCAGTAATAATGCGGACGGATGCCGCCGACCAGGATGGCATTGCGGTTGATGATCAGGTGATGGGTGGTGATCGAGCCGACGAGATTGCTCTTGGATGCCTTGATATAGTCGATGCCATCCTTGGTGGTGACATGCTCCATCGTCACCTTCAATTCCGGCAGGCGGGTGCGCAGCGGCTCCAGCACGGTTTCGATGAAGACGGCCTCGCGATCGAAAATATCGACCTCCGGCGTCGTGACTTCGCCGTGGACGCAGAGCGGCAGGCCGATTTTCGCCATGCGCTCCAGCACCGGCATGGCATTTTCGAAATTGCGCACGCCGCCATGCGAATTGGTGGTGGCGCCGGCCGGATAGAGTTTGACGGCCTTGATCAGGCCGCTCGCATGACCGGCCTCGACATCATCCGGATTGGTGCCTTCGGTCAGATAGAGCGTCATCAGCGGCTCGAAACGGTCGCCCTTGGGCAGCACCGCCAGGATGCGCTCGCGATAGGCGGCCGCGTCGGCGGTGGTGACCACCGGCGGCACGAGATTGGGCATGATGATGGCGCGGGCGAAGTGGCGGCTGGTATCGCCGATGACGCCCTTGAGCATGCCGCCATCGCGCAGATGCAGATGCCAATCGTCAGGACGGCGGATCGTCAGTTCGGTGACGGACTGTGGGCTCATGGCGGATATCTCCAAGCACTCATAAATTTTATAAATAGAGAGCTGAAGCATACAGATGAAGCTGAAACAGAGACGTGGCGTCATTGTTTCCCGCGGTCGAATGCCTCATTCTCCGTCATCCTCGCCCTTGTGGCGGGGATCCAGCGACCCGACGTCCGTCGGGTCAAAGGACTCCTGTCGCCCAAGGACTTGGGCGGCTGGATTCCTGTGACAAGCACAGGAATGACGGAGGAAAAAGCTCCGTGCCCACCAGCGTTTCAAGGCTCCGATAGCACCATTCCGTGCGGTAGAACAATGGCGGATCTGTCGTTCAGTCCGTTTCGAAAATCTCGATGGCGATATCGGCCGCACGCGAATTGCCGATGATCCGTTTGCCGTTCGGCAGATCGTTGCCGTAAAGCTTCCATTCGATGCCGGCGGCGTCCAGCCCGTAATGGATCCAGCGCTGCCGCAGCCGCTCCTCCAGGACTTCATAGGACGGGCCGACGAAGATCGACAGGTCGAACATGCCGTCAAGCCGCGACCAGGGCGCCTCGTCGAGCAGAAGGTAATTGCCCTCCGCCAGGATGATCCGCGTTTCCGGCGCAACCGGCCTTGCCGACGCGATGGCGATTTCACGGGAGCGGTCGAACACGGGAACGAGAACCTCCTCGTCCGCCCGGCGCACCGCCGAGACGATATCGATGAAAGCCCGTACATCAAAGGTTTCCGGCGCGCCCTTGCGTTTCAACAGACCGCGCTCTTCCAGAATGCCGTTATCCATATGGAAGCCATCCATCGGCAAAATGGCGGATTTTTCGCCACGCCGCGTCAGTTCTTCCTGAAGCGCATCGGCCAGCGTTGACTTGCCGGCCCCGGGGGGGCCGGCAATCGCGACGATGAAACGGGACGCGTTGCCCGCCTTTTCGACAATGCTATCCGCAATGGCGGCAAGCGTCATGCTCATGCGGCGGCAGCCTCCGGGGGAACCTTGGCACCGGTCATGAAGGCGACGGCATCCGACATCGTATAGTCCTTCGGATTGATGACGCAGAGCCGCTTGCCGAGCCGGTGGATATGGATACGGTCGGCCACTTCGAAGACATGCGGCATGTTGTGCGAAATCAGCACGATCGGCAGGCCGCGGGAGCGCACGTCGAGAATGAGTTCGAGGACCTTGCGGCTCTCCTTCACCCCGAGCGCCGCTGTCGGCTCGTCGAGAATGATGACCTTCGACCCGAAGGCCGCAGCGCGGGCAACCGCGACGCCCTGGCGCTGGCCGCCGGACAGCGTTTCCACTGCCTGGTTGATGTTCTGGATCGTCATCAGGCCAAGCTCGGACAGCTTGTCGCGGGCGATCTTGGCCATCTTCGGCCGGTCGAGCATGCGGAAGACCGAGCCCATCGGCCCCGGCTTTCGGATTTCACGGCCGAGGAACATGTTGTCGGCGATCGACAGGGCCGGCGAGAGCGCCAGGTTCTGATAGACGGTTTCGATGCCGGCCTCGCGCGCCTCAAGAGGCGAACGGAAGTTGACGACGTTGCCGTCAAGGCGGATTTCGCCTTCGTCGGGATGAATGGCGCCCGAGATTGCCTTGATCAGCGAGGATTTGCCCGCGCCGTTGTCACCGATCACGGCGAGGATTTCGCCGGGATAGAGATCGAAATCAGACTGGTCCAAAGCGGTCACGCGGCCATAGCGCTTGACGATACCCCGTGCCGTCAAGAGGGGTGCGGTGAGAAGAGGTTCCATCAGCCTGCTACCTTTCTGATCCACTGATCGACGCCGACAGCCGTAATGATGAGGACACCGGTCAAGAGGACTTTCCATTGCGGATCGGCGCCGAGCATGTTGAGGCCCATCGACACGACGCCGACGATCAACGCGCCAAACAGCGTTCCCAGGATCGAGCCCCGCCCGCCAAACAGCGAGATGCCCCCGATCACCGCCGCCGTAATGGCCTGGAGATTGTAGTCGGTGACCGCCCAGGACGGTGAAATCGAGCCGTTGCGGCCAATCGAGACCCAGGCGGCGAGCGCTGCAATGGCACCGGCAAGACCGTAGACGCCGAGGAGAACGCCCTTGACCCGGATACCAGACAGTTCCGCCGCTTCCGGATCGTCGCCGACCGCGTAGACATGGCGGCCCCAGGCCGTGTGATTGAGGGCGTACCAAAGGGCAAGCACGGTGATCACCATCATGATGACGCCGAGCGTGAAGACGGCGGAGCCGAGCTTGAAGCTGGCGCCAAAGAGGCCCAGAAGCGGGGCTGCGGTTTCGATATCGGCCCGGCGAATGGTCTCATTGGCCGAATAGATATAGTTGATCGCCGCGATGATGTTCCAGGTGCCGAGCGTGACGATGAACGGCGGTAGTTTCATGCGCGAAACCAGGAAGCCATTGGCCATGCCGCACACGGTACCGGTCACAAATCCCGCGAGAATGGCCAGCGGTGCCGGAAGGCCGTAAGTGACGGCGCAATTGCCCATGACCACAGCCGAAAGCACCATGATCACGCCGATCGACAGGTCGATGCCGGCCGTCAGGATGATCAGCGTCTGTGCAGCGCCGAGAATACCGACCACGGCGATCTGCTGCAGAATGAGCGTTAGCGTTCCTGCCGTGAAGAAACGTTCGCCCTTCAGGACGCCGAAGACGATGATGGAAACGATCAGCACGATCGCCGGAATGGCGGCCGGTGTCGAATGCAGAAAATGCTGGATACGCCGCAAGAGCGAGCGATCTTCGAATGAAGCGACGGATTTGTCGCTTTGATCCAGTGTTTTTTCGAAATCCTGGACGCTTGTCATGACAACGCCTCCCTCCCAAGAGACCGGCCTACCAACCGGCTGTTGAAAAGGGCGGCCAAAACCGCCCTTTCATATTCATTCTGTGGCGAAAGCCTTACCGTATCAACCCCAGCACTTGTCCGTGCCGGTCTTGACGTCGATCGATTCGACACCTTGGGCAGGCTTGTCGGTGACGAGAGACACGCCGGTATCGAAGAAGTCCTTGCCTGCGGTCGGCTGCGGCTTGGTGCCGTCCTTGGCATATTGCGCAATCGCTTCGATGCCGAGCGATGCCATCAGCAGCGGATATTGTTGCGATGTCGCACCGATAATGCCTTCCGAGACGGATTTCACACCGGGGCAACCACCGTCAACGGAAACGATCAGCACGTCCTTTTCCTTGCCGACAGCCTTCAGCGCTTCATAGGCGCCGACAGCGGCCGGTTCGTTGATCGTGTGGATGACGTTGATGTCCGGGTCCTTCTGGAGAAGGTTTTCCATGGCGGTGCGGCCGCCTTCTTCATTGCCGTTGGTCACGTCATGACCGACGATGCGCGGATCGTCTTCATCGCCGATCTTGTTGGGGTCCTTCGGATCGATGCCGAAGCCGATCATGAAACCCTGGTCGCGCAGAACATCGACCGTCGGCTGCGAGGGAACGAGATCGAGGAAGCCGATCTTGGCATCCTTGGCCTTGTCGCCGAGCGTTGCGGCGGCCCAGGCGCCGATCAGCTTGCCGGCCTGAAGATTGTCTGTTGCAAAGGTCGCGTCGGCAGAGCCTGGCGGATCGAGCGGGGTATCGAGCGCGATGACGAGCAGGCCGGCATCCTGTGCCTTTTTGACCTGATCGACGATGGCCTTGGTGTCGGAAGCGGCGATCAGAATACCCTTGGCACCATCGGCGATGCAGGATTCGACAGCAGCAACCTGACTGTCATGGTCGCCATCGACCTTGCCGGCATAGGACTTCAGCTCAACGCCGAGTTCCTTGGCCTTGGCTTCGGCACCTTCCTTCATCTTGACGAAGAAGGGGTTGGTGTCTGTCTTGGTGATCAGGCAGGCCGAGACATCGGCGGCCTGGGCCGGGGCTGAAAATACGACGCCAAGCGCCAGCGCGCCGAGAGCGGCGGAAACAATAGTCTTCTTCATGAAATCCTCCCAAGGATTGAAAATTGGAACCGGCGAACCGGCCCTTCAGGCTTCGCCCACCGCATCGTCTCCTCTTTGCGGTTGGCGCTTCCGGATACAAAACAAACATCAAAACAAAATCCTGTCAATAAATAAATCAAATTGAATTATTAAAAATCTGTGCCATTCTCTGCGCAGAAAATGTGCATGCGCCTCTCGTGGTTGCACTGCACGCAAGAAACAAAATGCAAGGCGGGATCGGGAGGCCTATCCGGGACAAGCCAGTCCGGGTAGGAGATCACGCTTTAGGGAGGAAACGGGCATGACATCACAGGCCGGTTCCGGCGGTGCATCGACCGTTCCGGACGTCTTTGACCCGGGCGGCGGCGCCAATCTTACCCGTGTGCGCGCCTATAACGAGCGGCTGGTCATGTCGCTGGTGCGCCGTCACGGCAGCCTGTCGAAAGCCGATATTGCCAGGCGTTCCGGCCTGTCGGCGCAGACGGTCACCGTCATCATGCGGGCGCTGGAAAAGGACAATCTTCTGATCCGGGGCGAGCCCGTGCGCGGCCGTGTCGGCCAGCCATCGATCCCGATGCGGCTCAATCCGGATGCCGTCTATTCCTATGGCGTCAAGATCGGCCGGCGCAGCTGCGATCTGGTCCTGATGGATTTCGTCGGCAATATCCGCCTGCAGCTGCATCAGACCCATGCCTATCCGATGCCGGACGATATCCTGTCCTTCATCGTCGAGGGCATTCCGAAACTGGAAAAGATGCTGACGCCCGAACAGCGGACGCACATAGCCGGGGTTGGTATCGCCACCCCCTTTCAGCTCTGGAGCTGGGCCGAGGAAACCGGCGCGCCACGCGAGGCGATGAACAGCTGGCGCGGCTTTGACCTGCGCGCCGAAGTGGCGGCGCAGACCCATCATCCCGTCCTGATGCAGAACGACGCCACCAGCGCCTGCGGCGCCGAGCTCATCTTCGGGGTTGGCTCTTCCTATCCGGATTTCATCTATTTCTATATCGGCTCGTTCATCGGCGGCGGCATCGTCCTGAATTCGGCGCTGTTTTCCGGCCGCACCGGAACGGCCGGCGCCGTCGGGCCGCTGCAGGTGTCGGACAGAAATGGCAAGCCACAGCAGCTCCTGAAGATCGCCTCGATCTTCGTGCTGGAAAATCTGCTGCGCGAAAAAGGCATCGATCCGAAACCGCTGTGGTATTCGGCCGATGAATGGATCGATTTCGGCGAGCCATTGGAAACCTGGATACAGCTGACGGCCGCAGCCCTTGCGCAGGCCATCGTCTCTTCCGCCTCGATCATCGATTTCAGCGCTGCCGTCATCGACGGCGGCTTTCCGGGCTGGGTGCGCGAACGCATCGTTGCCGCGATCCGCATGGCGGCGGGTGAACTCGATCTCGAAGGCGTCATCCTGCCGGATATCATCGAGGGGGCCGTCGGCGCCCAGGCCCGCGCCATCGGCGGCGCCAGCCTGCCGCTGTTCTCGCGCTACCTCATCGACACCAATGTTCTTTTCAAGGAAACAGCCTGATGCTGAAAGGTCTGAACCCGCTCCTGAGCCCCGAGCTCCTGGCCACCTTGCGCGCCATGGGGCATGGCGATGAAATTGCCCTGGTCGATGGCAATTATCCCGGCGTCGAACATGGCCGCCGGCTGATCCGGCTCGACGGGCACCATCTGATCCCGGTTCTTGATGCGATCCTGAGCGTCATGCCGATCGACGATTTCGTGCCGGAGGCGATCTTACGCGCCACTGTGAAGCAGGATCGCGATGCGCTCGACCCGGTGCATGAGGAGATCATCGCCTGCTGCGCCCGATACGAACCACAGCGTGCAGTAGCGCCGCTTCTCGGTCTCGAATTCTATCCGAGGGTTCGCGCTGCCCACACCGTCGTCCAGACCAGCGAACCACGGCTCTACGGCAATGTCATTCTGCGCAAGGGTGTCATCTATCCCTGATGCGCCTCGACACTGGAAATGAAAAAGCCCGCCGATTGCAACGATCGGCGGGCTTTTTCGTATCAAACACTCAGCAATCAGGCGCGCTTGGCATCAACCGAGAGGGCACCGGCACCGAACGTGGCGACGAAGAGGAAGCCGCCTGCGATGGCAAGGTTCTTCATGAAGTGGATGTCGTTGCCGGCAACCGAGAAATCACCGTGGCCGATAAACGCCGTGGCAACGCAAAAGAGCGCCAGGATATAGGCAACCGGGCGGGTAAAGAGGCCGACCAGGATGGCGAGGCCACCAAACAGCTCGACGACGGCGACGATGACGGCCGTCACCATCGGCAACGGCAGGCCCATGCTGCCGAAATAGCCGGCAGTGCCGCCAAGGGCGGTGATCTTGCCGTAACCGGCGATGATGAAGAGGATGGACAGGAGGACACGGGCGACGAGGAGGACTGCATTCTGCGGCATGGGAAGAAACTCCGGTTGGGTTCATTGTTGGCGACAGATTTATCAGCAATTCCGAATTCATCCAGCCCGCCGGCCGGAGACAGATCGTTCACAATCAGTAGACAGTTCACGCATATCGTCAACCGGCCGCACGATGCGAGAAAAGGCAATCCCAGTTTTTAAGTGTTTTCTGTTGCAACACCGGGAAGACTGCGAGAAGAATTTCCTCGGGGTTGTAATGATGATGCGGATGGGGATGCAGTATGAGTGACGTCAATAAAAGTCCCGCCTTCTGGCGTTCTTTCCCGATTTTCGAGGAGTTCGACAAGGAAACGCTTTCCGCCATCGCCGCACTTGCGACTTACCGCAAATGGACCGCCGGAGCGGTGATCTTCCAGCGGGGTGATGAGGGCAATTACATGATTGCTGTCCTTTCGGGGCGCATCAAGCTGTCGCTGATCACACCGCAGGGCCGGGAGTTGCTTTTGCGCCATATCGAGGCGGGCGCCCTGTTCGGGGAAATGGCCATTCTCGACAGCCAGCCACGTTCAGCCGACGCGACCGCGATCACGGCAACCGAAGGCTATGTCATCGGCAAGAAGGCCTTTCTCGATTTCATCACCCATACGCCGAACGCCGCCGAATCGATCATCCGCTATCTCTGCGCGCAGCTGCGCGATACGACGGACCGGCTGGAAACGATCGCGCTTTACGATCTGCATGCCCGGGTGGCGCGCTTCTTCCTCGCCACCTTGAAACAGATCCACGGAACGGAACTTCCCGAAAGCGCCAATTTGCGGCTGACGCTCAGCCAATCGGATATTGCCGCTATTCTCGGCGCCAGCCGCCCCAAGGTGAACCGGGCCATTCTGGCGCTGGAGGAAAGTGCTGCAATCAAGCGGCTCGACGGCGTCATCACATGCCATATCGGCCGCCTGCAGAAAATCGCGGAACCGGAAGAGGAATAACCGTTGAAACGTTTCCGCCTGTCCCGGATCAGGCCGCTGTTTGCGGGCGCGGCGGCGAGCCTTGTGGGTGCCTTGCTGCTGTTCTTTACCGGCGGCGCAGCACTGGAAACGCAGCGGGAGCAGTTCTTCGATTCGCTTACCCAATGGCTTCCCGCACCGCAATCGGCAGAGATCGTCGTCATCGATGTCGATCGCAAGGCGATGCAGCAGGCGCCGGACCAAAGCTGGGGCCGATTGGAGACGGCCGATCTCCTGTCCAGGCTTTCCAAGGCCGGCGCCAAGGCTGCGGCCGTCGATTTCATCTTCTCCACGGCCTGCGACCCCGCAGACCCCGCCAATATCGCCCTGACACAGGCGATTTCCGGCCTGCCGGTCATTCTCGGTTTCCTGATTGCCGATGGCGGGCCCGAACATCCCGGCCCCGTACCGCCGGTTGCCGTGCGCAAACCGGTCAGCATTCCCGATCTCTGGTTCATCAACGGCGCCGAAGCCTCCTGCACCTTTCTGCAGACGGCCTCACGCTCGGCAGCGGCCGCCTTTCTGGTCGGCGACGAGGATGCCCGCATCCGCCGGGTCCAGGCCTTCTCGATCATCGGCAATGACGCCTATCCGGCGTTGGGCCTTGAAGCTGCCCGGCTGGCTGCGGGCGGACACACGCCCATCCTTGGCGGGGAGCCCGCGTGGCTGAAGCTTGAGAGCCGGTTGATCGAGCTGGACGCGGATGGCAGCCTGCGTTTTGCCGCAAGCCCGAGTGCTACGATCACGGCGCGCACCGTATCTGCAGGCGATGTGCTGAGCGGCGCGGTTGCGGGCGATCACTTCAAGGACAAGACGGTGCTGATCGGCAGCAGCCTGCCGCATCTCGGCGGATTGCGCTCCACCGCCTCCATGCCGCTCGAACCCTCGGTGCAGATCCACGCCGATATCGCCAATGCCGTGCTCACCGGTTTCATTCCACAACGGCATGCGACGCTACCGCTGTTTGAAGCGGCACTGGCCCTGACCGGCGGCCTGCTGGTGGCTTTCGTCGCCACGCGCCTGCGGCCGGTCACATCGGTTGCGCTCGGCGTGCTCGCCATCTCCGCGACCATCGGCGCAGCAGCCGCCATCTATGCCGCGTCCGCCCTGCTGGTCGATGCCGTCGGCATCAGCCTGGTTTTGATGTTCGTGCTGATCGTGACCAGCACGCTGCAATTTGCCCGCGTCCGGCGGGCGGAATCGACTGCTCGCAGCAAGTTTTCGCAATATTTGCCGCAATCCGTCGTCGCCCGCTATATCGACAATCCCGACGATGACCGTGTTGCCGGGGAGGAACGTCCGGTCACCGCCTTGTTTACCGATATCGAGGGTTTCTCAACGCTGTCGCAAAAGCTTGCGCCGCGCGATCTCGTGACCCTGCTCGATATCTATTATGCGGAGGTCAACGGGCTGGTCGCGCAGTATGGCGGCATGGTGGACAAGGTGGTCGGCGACGCCGTGCACGCCTTTTTCAATGCGCCGGAGGATTTGCACGATCACATCAACAAGGCGATCGAATGCGCCGGGGCGATCCGGGCTCTGACGGAGGAAATGCGCCGCCGGCCGGGCTTTGCCGAACACCAGTTTGGCCGCACCCGCATCGGCATCGAGACGGGCATTGCGGTTCTCGGCGAAGTCGGCGCCGGTGGCAAGCTGGACTATACGGCGCATGGCGACTGCATCAATCTGGCCGCCCGGCTGCAGGAGGCCAACAAGTTTCTCGGCACTGCCATCTGCATCGGCCCGCAGGCAGCCGTCGAAAGCGGCCGTATGTTGCGCTCGCTCGGCATGCACGACATTCGCGGCTTTGGCGAAATGGAATTGTTTACCAGCGAGATGTAACGCCTGTCCGGTCAGCGCTGCAAGCCGGCGCTGGCATAGGCCTCGACGATCCGGGCTTCCTTCCATTTGACGATCTCGTTCGGCGCCTCGCCGGGCCTCGCGATCTCGATGCCTTCCCCGGCGCCGACCAGCCGCTGGACGCCACCGGCATCGACCGAGACCTGGCCGTGCTCGACGAAGACGGCAAAGACGCCGCGATTGGGGCCTGCGAAAAACTTCGTACCCCGCACGCCGATCATGCCGAACGTGGTGCGAAGCACCAGATCGATCTTCGGAAGGCCCTCCGGCCGGTCGAACACCATCTGCCCCAGGCCAAGCTCCATCGTCCCGCCCTGGCCGGCAATGAAACTGTCGAGCAGAAGCTCCGTCTTGCTGCCCAAAAGGACGCGCGTATCGCCCACCAGCGCCAGATCGGCAAAACTGTCGCTGCCGGTCGCGACAAAATCATTGTCCATGATCTGCCCGCCGGTCGCCAATCCCTCCTGCTTTTTCGCCCGTTTGAGATTGACCTTGCCGCGCACGTCCGATGCCTTGCCGATCACCGTGGTGGCCTGAGCCGGTATCGCGGCAAGACCACCTGCAGCCAAAGCGCAGCTAACGACGAATGCCCGCCGTCCGATCAGGCCCGGCCGCAGCAGTTGAATGTCTGGCTTCATTGTCATTGCTCCCTCTTCTCGCGATCCGGGTTCACACGATCCGGTCTTGGCGAATGATCGCTTTCGCCGGATGCCGCTCCTGCGGGCTCTGTCCCCGATCCTCCTGCCCGGACGCAGCACTCCCTGTTTCTCAAGGAACAGCCGCCGGCCGGCGTGCCCCTTAGGGTGACACAAACGCCACGGAGAACACCATGAAAAACGAACCCAGCAAGCGCATTTCAGCCCTCAACGCCATTCTGCTTACCGCCGTCAGCCTGCTGTCCGTCGCGGCAATCGCCATTCCCGACGCCCGCGCGGCATCCTCCCTTTTGCCATCGGACCAATGCGATGCGGAAGCCGGCAGCGAACATGACCTGCAACGCAATCTGGCCTTTCGTCCCGTGGCGACCGACGATATCCGCATCGGCATTGCCCTTTCGGCTTGCCGCGAAGCCTACAACCAGGGCAGCGGCCCGCGCCAGACTTTCGAGCTTGCCCGCGTGCTCCATGCCGCCGGCCAGCGCGGCCAGGCCATGGCGATGCTGGAAGAGGCGGCCGAAGGCAATCATGCCATCGCGATGGTGAACTATGCCGTCATGCTCGGCGAACGCGGCGACCATGCTGCAGAATTCGCACTGTACCAGAAGGCCGCCGCCACGGGAAACATCCTTGCCGCCTTCAATCTCGGCGTCGCCTATCGCGACGGCACCGGCACACCGGCCAACGGCCCGCTCGCCGCCCAATGGTTCGAGCGGGCTTCAGTTGCCAGGGATAATCTCGGCGCCTTCAACCTCGCCGTCATGCTGGATGAAGGCAAACAGCTGCCGGAGGATAACGGCAAGGCCGCGCAGTTCTACCGGCTTGCCGCCGAACGCGGCAATGTCGATGCCATGATCAATCTCGCCATCATGCTGGAAACCGGCGAAGGCATGCCGGCCGACGCCGGCGCTGCCAGAGCAATGTTCACCCTGGCTGCCGGAAAAGGCGATGCCTTCGCTCAAGCCAAGATCGCGCAGGCACCGGCCGCCACCGCGATTGTCGAGCCCGGCGAACAGGCAAGCCTTTTGCTGCCAAAGTCTGAGCGTGCGAAGTAATTATTCCAGCCGGAATGCCCTGTGGGCGAACCCCGATTTCCCCCTTCTCCGCAGCGGGGAGAAGTGCCGAACGCAGTGAGGCGATGAGGGAGTCTTTCGGCAAATTCAGGGCGTCTGCCCCCCTCATCCGCCCTTCGGGCACCTTCTCCCCGCTGGGAACCGTTGCAAAATTCTGTGGTTGTGATTCTCTGTCGTTACGAGCAG
>NZ_LMFB01000002.1:0-175 GCF_001426685.1 Rhizobium sp. Root483D2
GTCGGCGTGGCCGGGGCAGTCAACGTGGGCGTAGTGACGGGCAGGCGTTTCATATTCGACGTGCGCCGTCGAGATGGTGATGCCGCGGGCCTTTTCTTCCGGCGCTGCGTCAATCTGGTCATACGCCTTGTATTCGCCGAAATACTTCGTGATCGCTGCCGTCAGCGACGTCTTG
>NZ_LMFB01000002.1:224-19051 GCF_001426685.1 Rhizobium sp. Root483D2
TTCCGGCTCTCCGTTTTGTAACCCCGAGGGGGTATTCTCTTGTTTCTGTCAGCTAGCGAAGTACTCCGGTCACTTCTGACCGGAGTACTTCGCCTGGATTTCCTGTGCCACGTTCGAAGGAACCGGCGCATAGTGATCGAAGGTCATCGTGTACTGTGCACGGCCCTGGCTCATCGAGCGCAGGTTGTCCACGTACTTGAACATGTTGGCCAGCGGCACGTTGGCATTGATCACGACGGCGATGCCGCGCGATTCCTGGCCCTGGATCTGACCGCGACGCGAGTTCAGATCGCCGATCACGTCACCGACGTAATCTTCCGGCGTCACGACTTCGACCTTCATCATCGGCTCGAGCAGCTGAGCGCCGGCCTTCTTGGCTGCTTCACGGAAGCAGGCACGCGAGGCGATTTCGAAGGCGAGGACCGAGGAGTCGACGTCATGGAATGCGCCGTCGATCAGGGTTGCCTTGACGCCGAGCATCGGGAAGCCAGCCAGCGGACCGGAAGACAGGACACTTTCGATGCCCTTCTGGACGCCGGGGATGTATTCCTTCGGGATCGAGCCGCCAACGATCTTGGATTCGAACTTGAAGTCGTCGCCTTCTTCGTTCGGTTCGAAGATGATCTTGACGCGCGCGAACTGGCCGGTACCACCGGACTGCTTCTTGTGCGTGTAGTCTTCTTCGTGACGCTTCGTGATCGATTCACGGTAGGCAACCTGCGGCGCGCCGACGGTGGCTTCAACCTTGAATTCGCGGCGCATGCGGTCGACGAGAATGTCGAGGTGGAGTTCACCCATGCCGGCGATGATCGTCTGGCCGGATTCTTCATCCGTCTTGACGCGGAACGAAGGATCTTCAGCAGCCAGGCGGTTGAGCGCGAGGCCCATCTTTTCCTGGTCGCCCTTGGTCTTCGGCTCGATGGCGATCTGGATGACCGGCTCGGGGAATTCCATGCGCTCGAGGATAACCTGGTTCAGCGGATCGCAGAGCGTGTCGCCGGTGGTGGTTTCCTTGAGGCCTGCGAGAGCCACGATGTCGCCGGCAAAGGCTTCTTCGATGTCTTCACGCGAGTTGGAATGCATCTGCAGCATGCGGCCGACGCGTTCGCGCTTTTCCTTGACCGTGTTCATGACCGACGTGCCCTTGGTGAGCTTGCCGGAATAGATGCGGGCGAAGGTGAGCGAACCGACGAAGGGGTCGTTCATGATCTTGAACGCCAGCATCGAAAGCGGCTCTTCATCGGACGGATGACGCTCGATTTCAGCTTCGGTCTTGACGTCGATGCCCTTGATCGACGGAATGTCGAGCGGCGACGGCAGGTAATCGCAGACGGCGTCGAGCAACGGCTGAACGCCCTTGTTCTTGAAGGCCGTACCGCAGAACATCGGGTGGAACTTCACGTCGATGGTGCCGCGGCGAACGAGTGCACGGATCTGATCATTGTCAGGCATGACGCCGTTCAAGTAGTTTTCCATGGCGACTTCGTCGATATCGACAACGGTCTCGATGAGGAGTTCGCGGTACTGGTCCGCCTTTTCCTTCATGTCATCCGGGATTTCGACAACGTCCCACTGTGCGCCGAGCGATTCGTCGCGCCAGATGAGAGCGTTCATCTCGATCAGATCGATAACGCCCTTGAAGTCGCTTTCAGCGCCGATCGGCAGCTGCATGACAACAGCGATGGCACCAAGACGGGTCTTGATCATCTCGACCGAGCGGTAGAAGTCCGCGCCGGTCTTGTCCATCTTGTTGCAGAAGATCATCCGCGGAACGTTGTACTTTTCAGCCTGGCGCCAGACGGTTTCCGTCTGCGGCTCAACACCGGCATTGGCGTCGAGCAGAGCGATCGCACCGTCGAGAACGCGCAGCGAACGCTCGACTTCGATGGTGAAGTCAACGTGGCCGGGGGTGTCGATGATGTTGAAGCGGCGCATCTTGCCATCGCGACCCTTCCAGTAGGTCGTCGTGGCAGCGGACGTGATGGTAATACCGCGTTCCTGCTCCTGCTCCATCCAGTCCATGGTGGCAGCGCCGTCATGAACTTCACCGATCTTGTGCGACTTGCCGGTGTAGTAGAGAATCCGCTCGGTGGTCGTGGTCTTGCCGGCGTCGATATGCGCCATGATACCAAAATTGCGGTAGTCTTCGATTTTATATTCGCGAGCCATAATGACTGCCTTTCGAAAATTGTACGTCGATTACCAGCGATAATGCGAGAATGCACGGTTGGCGTCAGCCATCTTGTGCGTGTCTTCGCGCTTCTTCACGGCACTGCCACGGTTGTTTGCAGCATCCATGAGTTCGCCGCAGAGGCGATCGATCATGGTGGTTTCGTTGCGCTTGCGGGCAGCAGCGATCAGCCAGCGGATGGCAAGAGCCTGACGGCGCTCGGGACGGACATCAACCGGAACCTGGTAGGTTGCACCACCGACGCGGCGCGAACGAACTTCGACGTGCGGAGCGATGTTGTCGAGAGCGGAATGGAACACGGTGACCGGCTCTTGCTTCAGCTTGCCCTGGACCAGATCGAACGCACCGTAAACGATGTTTTCAGCAACCGACTTCTTACCATGAAGCATGATAGCATTCATGAACTTGGTGACGACCAGATCGCCGAACTTCGGGTCCGGATTGATCTCGCGCTTTTCTGCACTATGACGACGTGACATACTTTTGTCTCTCAACTTTGAACGGGCGCCTTAACACGCGGAGAACCTCGCGCAGCGCCTTAAATTGTGGAACCCGAATTACTTCGGACGCTTTGCACCATACTTCGAACGGCGCTGCTTACGGTTCTTGACACCCTGGGTATCGAGAACGCCACGGATGATGTGGTAGCGAACGCCCGGCAAGTCCTTGACGCGGCCGCCGCGGATCATGACCACGGAGTGTTCCTGAAGGTTGTGACCTTCGCCCGGAATGTAGCCGATGACTTCGAAGCCGTTGGTGAGGCGGATCTTGGCAACCTTACGCAGAGCCGAGTTCGGCTTCTTCGGGGTCGTCGTATAAACGCGTGTGCAAACGCCACGCTTCTGCGGGTTTTCCTGCAGGGCAGGAACCTTGTTGCGCTTTACCTGTGCCTGACGCGGCTTGCGGATCAGCTGGTTTACGGTAGGCATATAACCATCCCTTACAAATTCTGTCTCAATACCCTTGCGGGCGGATCAATGCCGTCGCCGGCGGTTTCGAACGCTATAAATGCGCAAAACGAGGACCGATCCGCCTTTCGGCAGATGGCCCGCAAAAAGCAGAGGACACCAGTATTTTCAGCGTCTTGCGTGCAGCATTTTGGTCTTCAGCGTGCGTTTCGAACCTTGTTTGAGGCGAACTCCAGAACGAGACGTTCCGAACCAGCCAGCCTCACATAGGCTCCGATGGGGCGGGGTGTACTGATTTCAGGGTGTCGCGTCAAGGGGAGTTAACAATTATTCTTGGTCCGGCAGGGCTGACATGCCTGCAAAACAAGGCTTTTGCGGCCAAACTGCCACCGGCTGCGGCTGGCGCGGGCCGGAATCGTCAGAGCGTCCCCTTCAACTTAAAGAATCATAAAGCAATTCCACAATTGGGCAAGGCACATCGGGAATCGCCTCCCCTGCCCGTGACGATTCGTCGTGGAGCGGTGTTTTTTCCGGCGCGCTCCGCTGCAATCCGCTGTAAAGTCGTTTTCACTTATCTTTCGAAAGAGGAAATAGCCATGACTGCCATCCCCGACAATGACAACAATCTCGACGGACCGATGATCTTCATCATCATCGGCAAGGCCTATGAGAAGGATGGCGATGAAGAAGGCGTCGATATCCACGTGATGCTGCGCGCACCCGATGACGACACCGCCGTGCGCGAAGCCTTGAACGCGCTCGCCGAAGAAGGTTTCCTGGAAGCCGACCTCGATCAGATCGGCACGCTGACCGATGTGCCCAACGACGAGCCGCATGCCTCCGCCTACCAGGGCGCGCTCAGCGGCGAAGTGGCGATCATCAAGTTCGGCTGAACACGGCTGCCACGGTAAAACTGGCTGAAAACACAATGCAAAAAGCCGCCCGGATTGATCCGGGCGGCTTTTTCAATGGGTGGCCAATTCAAAAGCAGCACGGGGGCGGCAGAACCGCCCTCGCCTTTTCAGCCTTATTCGGCAGCTGCTTCTTCCTTGGCTGCCATGTCGGCGAGCATCGGTGTGGCAGAATCTGCACCCGTTCCCTTGCGGCGCTCTTCGAGGATCATCTCGTCGCGCGCGGTCGCAATGCGGCGGATCTGGGTCATCGTGCCACCGGTACCGGCCGGGATCAGGCGGCCGACGATGACATTTTCCTTCAGACCCTGCAGACCATCGGTCTTGCCGGCGATCGCAGCTTCCGTCAGCACCTTGGTCGTTTCCTGGAAGGATGCGGCCGAGATGAAGGACGGTGTCTGCAGCGATGCCTTGGTGATGCCTAGCAGGACCGGATCGCCGTAAGCCGGCTTCTTGCCCTGTTCGATCAGCTGATCGTTGACATCTTCCAGTTCGATACGGTCGACGCTGTCGCCAACGATATAGGTACTGTCACCGGCGTCGGTGACTTCCACCTTCTGCAGCATCTGGCGAACGATCACCTCGATGTGCTTGTCGTTGATCACAACGCCCTGCAGACGGTAGACTTCCTGGATTTCGTTGACCAGGTAGGAAGCGAGTGCCTCCACGCCCTTGATCGCCAGGATGTCGTGCGGTGCCGGGTTACCGTCGAGGATGTAGTCACCCTTTTCGATATAGTCGCCATCCTGAAGATGGAAGGGCTTGCCCTTCGGGATCAGGTATTCAACCGGCTCCACACCGTCTTCCGCAGGCTCGATCAGCACGCGGCGCTTGTTCTTGTAGTCGCGGCCAAAGCGGATCGTACCATCGATTTCGGCGATGATCGCGTGATCCTTCGGACGGCGCGCTTCGAAGAGTTCGGCAACGCGCGGCAGACCACCGGTGATGTCCTTCGTCTTGGCGCTTTCCAGCGGCGAACGGGCAAGCACGTCACCCTGGGAGACCTTGGTGCCCGGCTCGACCGACAGAATGGCATCGACCGAAAGCATGAAGCGGGCGTCGCCACCACGCGACAGCTTCATGACTGCGCCGCTCTTGTCCTTGATGACGATTGCCGGCTTCAGGTCGATACCGCGCGGCGTCGAACGCCAATCGATAACCTGACGCTTGGTGATGCCGGTCGCTTCGTCGGTCGCTTCCAGAACGGAGATACCATCGACGATATCTTCGAAATGAACCGTACCTTCGACTTCCGTCATCATCGGGCGTGTGTAGGGGTCCCACTCGGCCAGACGCTGGCCGCGCTTCACCTTGTCACCGTCATCGACAAAGATCTTCGAACCGTAGGCGACACGCTGCGAAGAACGCTCGACACCACGTTCGTCGAGGATCTGGACCGCCATGTTACGGCCCATTGCGACGAGAACATTTTCCGAGTTGCGCAGCATGTTGCGGTTCTTGATCTGGATCGTACCTTCATACGACGCTTCCAGGAACGAGCTGTCCACCACCGTTGCCGTACCACCCAAGTGGAACGTACGCATGGTGAGCTGCGTGCCCGGTTCACCGATCGACTGCGCAGCGATAACGCCGACCGCTTCACCCATGTTGACAGGGGTACCGCGGGCAAGGTCACGGCCGTAGCAGACGCCGCAGACACCGGTCTGGATTTCGCAGGTCAGTGCCGAGCGAATACGGATCGACTGGATGCCAGCCTTTTCGATTTCGACGACATCTGCCTCGAGGATCATCCGGCCGGCATCGACGATACGGTCACCGGTGATCGGGTGATCGATATGGTCGAGAGCCGTGCGGCCGAGAACGCGGGCACCGATGGAGGCAACAACCTGACCAGCATCAACGATGGCGGTCATGGTGAGGCCTGTTTCGGTACCGCAATCCACCGAGTTGACGATGCAATCCTGCGCGACGTCAACGAGACGGCGTGTCAGGTAACCGGAGTTGGCCGTCTTCAAGGCGGTGTCTGCGAGACCCTTACGGGCACCGTGGGTCGAGTTGAAGTACTCGTTAACGGTCAGGCCTTCCTTGAAGTTCGAGATGATCGGCGTCTCGATGATTTCACCCGACGGCTTGGCCATCAGGCCGCGCATGCCGCCCAGCTGACGCATCTGGTTCGGAGAACCACGGGCGCCGGAGTGCGACATCATGTAGATGGCGTTCATCGGCTTCTGACGGCCGTTATCGTCGAATTCGACAGCCTTAATGCGGGCCATCATGTCTTCGGCGACCTTGTCGGTTGCCTTGCCCCAGGCGTCGACAACCTTGTTGTACTTTTCGCCCTGGGTGATCAGGCCGTCATTGTACTGCTGTTCGTATTCCTTCACCAGGCTTTCGGTGTCACCGACGATCTTGGCCTTGGTATCCGGAATGACCATGTCGTCCTTGCCGAACGAAATGCCGGCGCGGCAGGCATGGGCAAAGCCGAGCTGCATGATGCGGTCGCAGAAAATGACCGTGTCCTTCTGGCCGCAGTGACGGTAGACCGTGTCGATCATCTTGGAGATGTTCTTCTTGGTCAGTTCCTGGTTGCAGACGTCGAACGGCACGTTGGCGTTCTTCGGCAGGAGTTCGCCGATGAGCATACGGCCAGGCGTGGTTTCATAGATCTTCGAAACCGGCTTGCCTTCGGCATCGACGGTCTTGAAGCGGCCACGGATCTTGGCATGCAGCGTCACCGACTTGGTTTCAAGCGCGTGATGCAACTCGCCGAGATCGGAGAAGGCCATGCCTTCGCCCGGCTCGTTCTGGTTCAGGATCGACAGATAGTAGAGACCCAGAACCATGTCCTGCGAGGGAACGATGATCGGTGCGCCGTTTGCCGGATGCAGGATGTTGTTGGTCGACATCATCAGCACGCGGGCTTCGAGCTGCGCTTCCAGCGACAGCGGAACGTGCACGGCCATCTGGTCACCGTCGAAGTCGGCGTTGAAGGCCGTGCAGACGAGCGGATGCAGCTGGATAGCCTTGCCTTCGACCAGGGTCGGTTCGAAGGCCTGGATGCCCAGGCGGTGGAGCGTCGGCGCACGGTTCAGGAGAACCGGATGCTCGCGGATGACCTCGTCGAGGATATCCCAGACTTCCGGCTTTTCCTTTTCAACCAGCTTCTTGGCCTGTTTGACGGTCGAGGAATAACCCTTGGCGTCGAGGCGGGCGTAGATGAACGGCTTGAACAGTTCGAGCGCCATTTTCTTCGGCAGGCCGCACTGGTGCAGCTTCAGTTCCGGACCGGTCACGATGACCGAACGGCCGGAATAGTCGACGCGCTTGCCGAGCAAGTTCTGACGGAAGCGGCCCTGCTTGCCCTTGAGCATGTCGGACAGCGACTTCAGCGGACGCTTGTTGGCACCGGTGATGACGCGGCCACGGCGGCCGTTGTCGAACAGGGCGTCGACGGATTCCTGCAGCATGCGCTTTTCGTTGCGGATGATGATGCCAGGCGCACGCAGCTCGATCAGGCGCTTCAAACGGTTGTTCCGGTTGATGACGCGGCGATAGAGGTCGTTGAGGTCGGACGTCGCGAAACGGCCGCCATCCAGCGGAACCAGCGGACGCAGGTCCGGCGGGATCACGGGAACGACCTTCATGATCATCCATTCCGGGCGGTTGCCGGATTCCATGAAGTTCTCGACGATCTTCAGGCGCTTCATCAGCTTCTTCTGCTTCAGCTCGGACGTGGTGTCAGCCATTTCCGCGCGCAGATCGCCGGCGATCTTCTCGAGATTCATCGAAGCCAGCATCTCGTAGATGGCTTCAGCACCGATCATCGCTGTGAACTGATCTTCGCCGAACTCGTCGACGGCGATCATGTATTCCTCTTCCGAGAGAAGCTGATTTTCCTTGAGGGAAGTCAGGCCCGGCTCGGTGACGATGTAGTTTTCGAAATAGAGGACGCGCTCGATATCCTTCAGCGTCATATCGAGCAGCGTCGCGATGCGGCTCGGCAGGGACTTCAGGAACCAGATATGGGCGACGGGAGCTGCAAGCTCGATATGGCCCATGCGCTCACGGCGAACGCGCGACAACGTCACTTCGACGCCGCACTTTTCGCAGATGATGCCCTTGTACTTCATGCGCTTGTACTTGCCGCACAGGCACTCATAGTCCTTGATCGGACCAAAGATGCGCGCGCAGAACAGGCCGTCGCGTTCCGGCTTGAACGTACGGTAGTTGATGGTTTCCGGCTTCTTGATCTCACCGTAGGACCAGGAGAGAATCTTCTCCGGCGACGCAATCGAAATCCGGATGGAATCGAAGGTCTGCGCAGGCACCTGCGGATTGAAAAGGTTCATGACCTCTTGGTTCATGCCTATCTCCTTTATGGGCTATCGCCCTGAGCTTGGCAGAGAGCACGGCAATCCCGGGCGCCGGCTTTCTGCACGAAACGGATAAAACCGCATAAAATGCGGCCGCATTTCCTACCCTGTCTCATCAACGCGAGACCGGGTGGAAACGGTGCGCGCCGCCTTTTCAAGCGGCACGCACCTTGATGTTTACTCGGCCGCGTCCGGCAACTGCTGGTTTGCCGCATTGAGTTCGTCGAGCTTGGAATTCTCCAGTTCGACGGAGAGACCCAACGAGCGCATTTCCTTGACGAGAACGTTGAAGCTCTCGGGAATACCCGCCTCGAAGGTGTCGTCGCCACGGACGATCGCCTCATAGACCTTGGTACGCCCGGCCACGTCGTCGGATTTCACCGTCAGCATTTCCTGCAGGGTGTAGGCGGCGCCGTAAGCTTCCAGAGCCCAGACTTCCATTTCCCCGAAGCGCTGACCGCCGAACTGCGCCTTACCACCGAGCGGCTGCTGGGTGACGAGCGAGTAAGGACCGATCGAACGGGCGTGGATCTTGTCGTCCACAAGGTGGTTCAGCTTCAGCATGTAGATGTAGCCAACCGTGACCTGGCGGTCGAACTGATCGCCTGTACGGCCATCATAGAGCGTCGACTGACCGGTGACCTTCAGGCCTGCCTGTTCCAGCATCTCGTTGACGTCGGCTTCGACAGCACCGTCGAAGACCGGCGTTGCGATCGACACGCCGCGGCGGGTCTGCTCGGCCAGACGAACGATCGATTCGTCGTCATAGTCCTTGATCGGCTCGCCCTTCGGACCGGAACCGATGACGCTGTCGATGACATCGCGCAGCGGCTGGATCTCGGACCCTGCCTTGTAGGCATCGAGCATGGCACCGATCTTCTTGCCCATGCCGGCGCAGGCCCAACCCAGATGGGTTTCCAGGATCTGGCCGACGTTCATGCGCGAGGGCACGCCGAGCGGGTTCAAGACGACGTCAACATGCGTACCGTCTTCCAGGAACGGCATGTCTTCGATCGGCACGATGCGGGAAACCACACCCTTGTTACCGTGACGGCCGGCCATCTTGTCGCCTGGCTGGATCTTGCGCTTCACAGCGACGAAGACCTTGACCATCTTCATGACGCCCGGAGGCATTTCATCGCCGCGCTGGACCTTTTCGACCTTGTCCATGAAGCGATGCTCAAGCAGCGACTTGGATTCGTCGTACTGGCCACGCAGAGCTTCGACTTCGCCCTGAGCCTTTTCGTCTTCCGTCGCAAACATCCACCACTGCGAGCGGGGATATTCGGAGATGACGGCGTTGGAAAGCTCGGTGCCCTTCTTGAAGCCCTTGGGGCCGGCAACGGCGACCTGACCGCGTAGCATGTCAAGGAGACGCGAGTAGACGTTGCGATCCAGGATCGCCTGTTCGTCGTCGCGGTCCTTGGCAAGACGCTCGATCTCTTCCCGCTCGATCGCCATCGCACGCTCGTCTTTTTCCACGCCATGGCGGTTGAAGACGCGCACTTCGACGATGGTGCCGAAGGTGCCCGGAGGCATGCGCATGGAGGTGTCGCGAACGTCGGAGGCCTTTTCACCGAAGATGGCGCGCAGAAGCTTTTCTTCCGGCGTCATCGGGCTTTCGCCCTTCGGCGTGATCTTGCCGACCAGAATGTCGCCAGGAGCCACTTCCGCACCGATATAGACGATTCCGGCTTCGTCGAGGTTCTTCAGCGCTTCTTCCGAAACGTTCGGAATATCGCGGGTGATTTCTTCCGGACCAAGCTTGGTGTCGCGCGCCATCACTTCGAATTCTTCGATGTGGATGGAGGTGAACACGTCATCACGAACGATGCGCTCGGACAGAAGGATCGAGTCCTCGTAGTTGTAGCCGTTCCACGGCATGAACGCGACGAGCGCGTTGCGGCCGAGAGCCAGGTCACCGAGATCGGTCGAAGGACCGTCAGCGATGATGTCGCCCTTGTTGAGAATGTCACCGACGGTGACCAGCGGGCGCTGGTTGACGCAGGTGTTCTGGTTGGAACGCTGGAACTTCTGCAGGCGGTAGATGTCAACGCCGGACTTGCCGGCCTGGAGATCTTCCGTCGCACGGATAACGATACGGGTCGCGTCGACCTGGTCGACCACGCCGCCACGGCGGGCTGCAATAGCAGCGCCGGAATCACGGGCAACGATCGGTTCCATGCCGGTTCCGACGAACGGAGCTTCCGCACGCAGCAGAGGCACGGCCTGACGCTGCATGTTGGAGCCCATGAGCGCGCGGTTGGCGTCGTCGTTTTCCAGGAACGGGATGAGCGCTGCCGCAACAGACACGAGCTGCTTTGGCGAAACGTCCATCAGGTTCACGATGTCGCGCGGTGCGAGCATAACGTCGCCAGCGTGACGGCAAACAACGAATTCCTCGACGAAGGACTGGTCCTCGTTAAGTTCGGAGTTGGCCTGCGCCACGTGATACTTGGCTTCTTCCATCGCCGACAGATAGACGACATCCTTGGTCACCTTACCGTCGATGATCTTGCGGTAAGGGCTTTCGATGAAGCCGTACTTGTTGACGCGGGCAAAGGTCGCCAGCGAGTTGATCAGACCGATGTTCGGGCCTTCCGGCGTTTCGATCGGGCAGATACGGCCGTAATGGGTCGGATGAACGTCGCGGACTTCGAAGCCTGCGCGTTCGCGCGTCAGACCGCCCGGACCAAGAGCCGAAAGACGGCGCTTGTGGGTGATTTCCGACAGCGGGTTGACCTGGTCCATGAACTGCGACAGCTGCGAGGACCCGAAGAACTCGCGAACAGCGGCGGCAGCCGGCTTGGCGTTGATCAGGTCCTGCGGCATGACGGTGTCGATTTCGATCGACGACATGCGTTCCTTGATCGCACGCTCCATGCGCAGCAAGCCGAGGCGGTACTGATTTTCCATCAGTTCGCCGACGGAGCGCACACGGCGGTTGCCGAGGTTGTCGATATCGTCGATTTCGCCCTTGCCGTCGCGTAGGTCAACGAGCATCCGGACGACAGCCAGGATGTCTTCCTTGCGCAGGATACGAACGGTATCGGCAGCATCCACATCCAGACGCATGTTCATCTTGACGCGGCCAACGGCCGAGAGGTCGTAACGCTCCGCATCGAAGAACAGCGTGTTGAACATGGCTTCAGCCGAATCCATGGTCGGCGGCTCGCCGGGACGCATGACACGGTAGATGTCGAACAGCGCATCCTGACGGTTTTCGTTCTTGTCGACCGAAAGCGTGTTGCGGATATAGGCGCCGACATTGATATGGTCGATGTCGAGGATCGGGATTTCGTCGAAGCCAGCCGTCAGGATGACGCCCAGCGTCTTCTCGTCGATTTCATCGCCGGCTTCGAGGAAGATTTCACCCGTCGTCGGATTGACCAGATCTTCGGCAAGGAAGTTGCCGTAGAGTTCGTCGTCGGTCGCCTTGATGGCCTTGAGGCCCTTTTCCGTCAGCGTCTTCAACAGGCGCGGCGTCAGCTTCTTGCCGGATTCCACGACCACTTCGCCGGTGTCGGCGTCGATCAGGTCGGACAGGGCCTTCTGGCCCTTGAGAACGTCCGGCTGGAACGGAATCCGCCAGCCCTTGCCGTCGCGCTGATAGAGCGACTTCGTGTAGAAGGTCTCGAGGATTTCCTCGCCGTCCATGCCGAGCGCCATCAAAAGCGACGTCACCGGGATCTTGCGGCGGCGGTCGATGCGGGCGTGCACGACGTCCTTGGCATCGAATTCGATGTCGAGCCAGGAACCGCGATACGGGATGACGCGGGCAGCAAACAGAAGCTTGCCCGAGGAATGGCTCTTGCCCTTGTCATGGTCGAAGAACACGCCCGGCGAACGGTGCATCTGCGAAACGATAACACGTTCCGTGCCGTTGACGATGAACGTACCGTTATTGGTCATGAGCGGCATGTCGCCCATGTAAACGTTCTGTTCCTTGATATCCTTGATGGACTTGGCGCCCGTATCCTCGTCAATATCGAACACGATCAGGCGCAGCGTCACCTTGAGCGGCGCTGCGTAGGTCAGATCGCGCTGACGGCATTCTTCAACGTCGAACTTCGGCTGTTCGAATTCGTAGGACACGAATTCGAGCATGGAAGCGCCGGAGAAATCGGTGATCGGGAAAACCGACTTGAAAACAGACTGGAGACCCTCATCCGGACGGCCGCCCTGCGGCTCGTCAACCATGAGGAACTGGTCGTAGGATGCCTTTTGAACCTCGATGAGGTTCGGCATTTCTGCGACTTCGGGAATTTTACCAAAAAACTTGCGTACGCGCCTACGACCATTGAAAGAAAGGGTCTGAGCCATCGTCGCTCCTTCAAATTTTGCATCCGGGCCTGCAACGGACGGGAACCGATGGCCAGTCGATCCCGTCAATCAATGGGTTGTTCAATCTCGTCCAACCCCCAAAAACGCTCAGCGCGGATTGCTGTGCTGTTCCTGGTTCGGGACTATCCTCTTGAAGAACCCATTACCCAAAAGCCGTTTTCAATGGGCTTTTGGGTAATATGTTCAGAAAGCGGTCAAAGAGAGGCGGCCATTTTCACGGCCACCTCCCCTTTAAAAACAAGCAGAATTACTTGACGTCAACCTTGGCGCCAGCGTCTTCGAGCTTCTTCTTGAGATCAGCGGCTTCAGCCTTGGAAACGCCTTCCTTGACAGCCTTCGGAGCGGCTTCAACGAGGTCCTTGGCTTCCTTCAGGCCGAGGCCTGTGATCGCGCGGACTTCCTTGATGACGTTGATCTTGTTTGCGCCGGCATCTGCGAGGATGACGTCGAACTCGGTCTTTTCTTCTTCAACAGCGGCAGCAGCGCCAGCGCCGCCGGCAGCAGCAACAGCTACCGGTGCAGCAGCGGAAACGCCCCACTTTTCTTCAAGAAGCTTCGACAGTTCTGCAGCTTCCAGAACGGTCAACGAGGAGAGGTCTTCAACGATCTTAGAGAGATCAGCCATTTTTTAGTTCCTTTTATTCGGTTCGAACTTGGTTTGATACAACAACGAAAAACCGCCTTATGCGGCTTCTTCGTCCTTCTTGGCGTAGGCCGCGAACACGCGGGCAAGCTGGCTTGCCGGTGCTGCAACAACCGATGCGATACGCGTTGCCGGGGTCTGAATCATACCCAGCAGCTTTGCACGCAGCTCGTCCAGCGACGGCAGGGTCGCAAGCGACTTGACTGCATCCGCGGACAGCGTGGTTGCGCCCATGGCGCCACCCAGAACAACGATCTTGTCGTTGGTCTTGGCGAAATCCATGAGAACCTTTGGAGCCGTGATCGGGTCGGCGCTGAATGCTACCAGCGTCTGACCCTTGAAGAGATTGGACATCCCTTCGGCTTCCGTACCCTGAAGGGCGATCTTGGCCAGGCGGTTCTTCGCGACTTTGACGGTGCCGCCAGCAGCGCGCATCTTCGAACGGAAGTCGTTCATCTGTGCGACTGTGACACCAGCATAGTGGGCCACGACAACCGAACCGGCGCCCTTGAAGGACTCGTTCAGCTCCGTGACGAATTCGCGTTTTTCCGCTCTTTCCACTGCCTATCTCCAGTTGACTGGACCGTAAAATACGGGACCAGTCGGTTTGCCTTTGCCACAAGGGATCAAAGATGATCCCAAGCGACGCTCGAGGATCCTGTCCCCTGCGCGTTCCCGTTCAACCGGGTCCGGCACAAGGCAAGCCGAGGTTCGAACCGAATTTCCACACTTGCGTGCGTCAAATGAAATTCGGGACTCACCCATCTCATGCAGGCTTAAGTGATTAAGGGATAACCACCTGCAATCTCGGACAGGAGTTCCGGGTTTGATCCCGGAATTTCCGGCTCCAAAGAGCCGGAAATCTGCGACCGGACAAAAGTCCGGATAAACTTTAAGCGGCGCTAACCGTCGACGGATCGATCTTGACGCCCGGACCCATGGTCGAGGAAATCGCGACGCGCTTGACGTAGTTGCCCTTGGCGCCAGCCGGCTTTGCCTTGATGACCGCATCAGCGAAAGCGCGGATGTTTTCTTCAAGAGCAGCAGCATCGAACGATGCCTTGCCGATGCCGGCGTGAACGATACCGGCCTTTTCGACGCGGAACTCGACAGCGCCGCCCTTCGATGCCTTGACAGCACCGGCGACGTCCATGGTGACGGTTCCGACCTTCGGGTTCGGCATCATGCCGCGCGGGCCGAGGACCTTGCCGAGACGGCCGACGAGCGGCATCATGTCCGGAGTGGCGATGCAGCGATCGAAATCGATCTTGCCGCTCTGAACAATATCGACCAGGTCTTCCGCGCCGACGATGTCTGCGCCAGCAGCCTTGGCTTCATCAGCCTTGGCGCCACGTGCGAACACGGCAACGCGAACGTCGCGGCCTGTGCCGTTCGGCAGGTTGACAACGCCGCGGACCATCTGGTCGGCGTGGCGCGGGTCAACGCCGAGGTTCATCGCAACTTCGATGGTCTCGTCGAACTTGGCGATGGCGCGAGCCTTCACCAGGGTGATGGCTTCGGACAAAGCAACCAGCTTCGTCGGATCAATGCCTTCGCGGGTCTTCTGTACGCGCTTTGCAATCTTTGTCATGGTCTCAACCTGCCACTTCCAGGCCCATGGAGCGGGCCGAGCCCTCAACCATTGCCATTGCGCCTTCGATATCAGCCGCGTTCAGATCCTTCATCTTGGCTTCAGCGATCTTGCGAACCTGATCCTTGGTGAGGGTACCGGCCTTGGCGCCCTTGCCAGGCGTCTTGGAACCGGATGTCAGCTTTGCTTCCTTCTTCAGGAAGTAGCTGACTGGCGGCTGCTTCATGATGAAGGTGAAGGACTTGTCCTGGTAGTAGGTGATGACGACCGGGATCGGCATGCCCTTTTCCAGTTCCTGCGTGGCGGCATTGAACGCCTTGCAGAATTCCATGATGTTTACGCCACGCTGACCAAGCGCCGGGCCGATTGGCGGGGACGGGTTTGCCGATCCTGCCTTGACCTGAAGCTTGAGCTGGCCTGCAACTTTCTTAGCCATTTCTCTCTGCCTTTATGGTTTTCCCGGTATCCCTGCCCGCCAATATGCGAACCGGACCCGAAAACGTTACAACCGGTTCCCCGGCTTCTCATGCCGTCCCTCTTGAAAGAACGGCGGCTGCGGTTGCGTGGTGCGGACTGACCGGTCCGGCTAAGACCGGTGTCCTTCCACGCGCTTTGCGGGTTAACCCGCATTTGCCGGATGCATGATCCGGCAAAACCAAAAGAAAGCCGCGCGACCGAATGAATCCGGCGCTGCAGCCTTCAGAAATCAGACTTTCTCGACCTGAGCGTACTCAAGATCTACAGGCGTTGCGCGGCCGAAGATGGACACTTCAACCTTGAGGCGCGACCGCTCCTCGTCAACGTCCTGCACGATACCGTTGAACGATGCAAACGGACCGTCGGAAACACGCACCTGCTCGCCGACCTCAAACGAGATCGAGGGCTTGGGACGATCAACACCATCCTGAACCTGGCCGAGAATGCGCTCTGCTTCAAAGTCAGGGATCGGAACCGGCTTGTTGTCGGAGCCGAGGAAACCCGTGACCTTGGGTGTATTCTTGATGAGGTGATAGGCCTCATCCGTCAGGTTGGCGCGCACCAGCACGTAACCTGGAAAAAACTTGCGCTCAGCATCGACCTTGCGGCCACGGCGAACCTCGACGACCTTTTCGGTCGGAACGAGAATCTTTTCAAACAGATGGCTCAGGCCCTTCTGCTTGGCTTTCTCCTCGATCGATTCAGCCACCTTCTTCTCGAAATTCGAGTAGGCGTGAACGATGTACCAACGCGCTGCCATATTCATCCCCAACCGTTCAAACGCCAGCATTCAGGACGAGGCCAATCAGCCAGCCCATCAGTTGGTCCGCAGCAAAAAAGAAGATAGCCGCAAAGAACACCATGACGAATACCATCAGCGTCGAGATCATCGTCTCGCGCCGTGAAGGCCATGTGACTTTCGCCGTCTCAGCACGTACCTGCTGCAGAAACGTAAATGGATTTGTTTTGGATGCCATTGAATGCTCACGCCTTAACGGCCCGTAAAGCTGACGATCAGCCCCACGCGCCGCGTGTCTGTTTGAACCCTACATAAAGACCGATTCTATAAATCACAAGAGGTCAACGGTCTTTTTGCGAAATAAGCCGGAAAAGGCAAGCCCTCGCCGTGTATAGTGTGCCAGCTCTTTGCGGCAGGAAATGCGCCGAAATAAATGGCAGGGGCAGTAAGGCTCGAACTTACGACCTGCGGTTTTGGAGACCGCCGCTCTACCAACTGAGCTATACCCCTACATCACCGGTGCTCGTGCCAAAAGCAAAGCGCCACATGAAGTCAGCGGGTTATTATTCAGTTTGGCCGGAATTGACAAGCGCCTTTGCGCGAAAAAAGAAAGAATTCCGCATCCGGGCACGTTTTTCCCGCATCGATATCTGCGGTTCACAACGCCACATATTTGCGCCAGTCATGGTCTTCCTTGAAGCCGAGCACTTCACGGATCTTCCGGTTGGAAAGCAGCCCCTCGTAGGCGCTGATTTCCCGGGTAAACGGCACATCCGGAAAATAGCGGGCTGCCAGTTCCCTGGACGGCGTGTTGGCCGACACGGTGTCGTTGGCCGCATTGAAGACCTGGAAGCCGAGCCCATCCTTCTCGATGCAGAGCTTGACGATCTGACCGAGATCGCGCGCATCGATATAGCTCCAGGCGATGCGCTTGCGGATTTCCGGATTGGCGAAATAGGCCGGAAAGTTTTCGTATTCATGCGGTTCGATGACGTTGCCGATTCGCAGCGCATAGATATCGGCGCCGGACCGCTCGGCAAAGGCACGCGCCGTCTTCTCGTTCACCACCTTGGAGAGCCCGTAGGAATCCATCGGATTGACATCATAGTCTTCATCCAGCGGAAACTGGTGGAAATCGCGGTGACCTTCGGCAAAGCAGACGCCATAGGTGGTCTCGCTGGACGCGACAATGATCTTGCGGATGCCGGACTTCACCGCCGCCTCGATGACATTGTAGGTGCCCATCGTGTTGATGCGGAAGGTCTCGTTGTCCGGCTTGATCAGGATGCGCGGCACGGCGGCAAAATGCACCACCGCATCGAAGGGCTGCGGCCCCTGCCCGTGTTCGAGATCCGGGAAATCCCGGTGCATCGACATGACGTTGAACATCTGTCCGCTATCGGTGATATCGGCATTGAGATTGGTGACGCCGGGGCTTTCCAGCGGCGTCAGATCGATATTGTGCACCTCGTATCCGGCCGCAACCAGATAGGGCACCGCATGCCGTCCCGCCTTGCCCGCACCGCCGGTGAACAGAATTCGCTTCTTCATGATATCCTCCGCGCGGGTGCCGCCTCAACGGACACCGGCAATTCCTCTGCCGACCCGTATGCCCCGCCCCTGACAACGCCGCAACAGGATTTCGGTTCAGGCAGGCATGCTGAAAGTCCGGCCGTCCTCGCCCCCTCTCTTGCCGGACATGGCAAGACTCTACCAGCTCAAGGCATAGTGCGCCTTGAAAACGCCGCGTGCGGATGACCACGGGTTTGTGACGGCGGCGCTGAGGTTCAAACTGCCGAAGCTCTGCTCGACGCCCAGCTGATCGAATGCCGGCAGCCGGCTCTTCGCAAACCTGGCTCTATCCAGCGAACTTTGGGCAACGAGCGCGGTGCCGGTTGCAACGGCAGTGACACGGGCCGATTGGGACAGCCGCGCCTTTGCACACTGTGTCTCATAGGCATTGCATTGCAGGGCGAGCGACCGGCGGCCCTCGATATCAATATGGCGGCTGGCGATCCACTGGCGGCTGCTGCTCATCCGGACATTGCCGGAACCGTGTGCGGCCTCAAACCGGACGTCCACATCCTGCGACGCCGTAGCGGCCGGGCCTGCCTTCTTCTTGCGTGACAAAAGCCCCCATATGCCGACAGACGGCGGAGCCTGCACCCTGCCCGCTTTCGTCGCGGATACGGAAAAATCGCTGCCGCCGCTGACATTGACGCTTCCGGAATATTGTGCGCCAAGTCTCAGCCGATAGGCATTTTCACCGGTCTTGCTCGGCGCCCATATCAGGTTATTGCCCTCATCTGCTGAGACCGGTCCAGCCGCCACAAACAGAACGCATGCGGCGGCGCATGCCACAACAGTTTTCATCATTTGGAGATCCGATCCGGCTCATGCCGCTGCCACGGGGCAAATCATCTGACGTCGAGATACCAAAGAATTACGCGAGAACCGAGGACGAATGATCGATCTGGATTGAGGTAAGCGAAGCCCTGTTGCAAACATCACACGGGTCGTTTGCCGGCCTTATGCACACGGTCGGACGTCAGGCGGATGCTGCGCAGACTGGAACGCAAAAGGGCCCCGCCGTGTCCGGCGAGGCCCTTTCTCAATTCAACTCGTAGAGTAAAACTTACTCGACGATGGACGCTACGATGCCGGCGCCGACGGTGCGGCCGCCTTCGCG
>NZ_LMFB01000003.1:0-29425 GCF_001426685.1 Rhizobium sp. Root483D2
TTGCAACCCGGCCCAGCCGGTCCGGTCGGGGGCTTGCCTCAGCACACCTGGACATACCGAGCGCCGCATTTCTAAACGGATGCAGATGCGCCCAAAGTGACATTTCAACTTTGCACACAAACGGACATTTCAATCCTGCCGCCACAGTTATACCATAACCATATCCATTTCCATGCACCTGCCGTGGCAACACGAACAACGCGTTAGTCGCATAGCTGCATTGCACAAAAACTAGGTGCCCTCCGGTGAAAAATGCATCATAGTGCACACAGCTGATGCACTTGGCGGCTTCCTCCCAGTTCCGCCGCAGCAGCTGTTCCCCTCTGGAGGTTTTTAACCTTCAAACTTTATGGGCCGCGGTTTTTCCGTTGGCCCTTTTTTCTTATCAGCTTGACGTCGAAATTCATCGGCCAAGATTGCCGACAAGCAGTGGCGATACCGCAAGCACGATCTCTGCCGATTTCAAAAATCCTTGAAAAATGCTCTCAAGAAACACACGTAGTTGTAGTATGAGATTTCTTGCACAGACAGTTTTGATGTCGGGAAAATCATTGGGTAAAACACACGTACGCACATTCCATTGCGTTTCACGCACCCGTCTCCCCGAAGCTCATTTATCAAACGGGCATGGGCTTCCACGAGCAGTTCGCAAACTCAGCGAGTCCTGTGATTTTTTATAGTTTTCATGTTGAACAAACATTTGACGCGATTTTCGCTTTTCACTCGTGTCGAGGTTGTGCGATATTCGGGGTGACGGATTCGCGTCCGCCTTGTCCTCACCCTCAAACGCCCCCCGCCGCCCTATCGCGCTTATGGACAGAGCAAACCATTACCGTCGACCCCGAACATGCCATGACCTTGCAAGGAAAGGATGACCGCAAATGGCCATTAAGAGTGCCCCTCAGCTTGTCAGAATCCTCGCGAGAGAATTTGAACGTAGCGGAACCCAGCCTCACAAATTTGCTGAGATCACCGGCGTCGGAGAGGACCGGCTGGAGCTTCTCCAAGCCGGAGAGTGGGAAGACCTAACGCTCAGGGAGATTGTCTCAATTTCAGAAAACCTTGATATCGACCTCACGGACCTCTGATTATTGCCCGCCTGACAGCACATCGGCCGGGTGCTCGAAGGAGCCTTCCCAAAGCCCTCTCCGGCTGTCCTTTGCAGCTAGCTCTGCCACCGCGTAGGCGGCCGATACCGGCGTGCCTGAAGGTAGCGTCGCTGCAAACGCGGCACCAGAGGATATCAGCGCCGTCCCGACGTCGACCGTCGCATCATCGAGGTTGGCAGCGCACACGACAAAAGTCGCCTCATCCTTTGCGGTTCCAACTGGCTGACATCCGACTGTGCCGGTTGAAAACAGAGCCGCCAGAGAAGCGAGTGAGCGCAGCCCGCAATCGTCTTCTTGCCCCTCCGGCGAGCGATATGCCGTGCCTCGAATACAGGACTGAACACCGAACAGCCTGTATTTTCGGCCTTCATGGCTCCAGGTATCTCCCGTTTCGAACATGACACCCGAGGAAAATGGGATCGTCGCCGCTTGCCCGAGAACTTGTGACCCGAGGATAAACGCAAAAAGCATGGCCAGCTTAATCCGCATTCTGAAACTCCATCGTTTTTGAAAGTGATTGCGCATGCTCAAGATCGGGCCGCCGCGATCGACCATCCGGCGTCTTTCCGATCTCTGCGAGACCGAGAAACACCATGCTGTCGTCGTCATTAGCGGTGCGGTAGGGCTCGCCGTCGCCGCCAACGAGGACGAAGCAGGACGCTGGTATAGCCTGGCCTTGCGCAGTCGAGAGCATCAGGGTCTTGCAGAGGATGACGTGCGCCCGCTTGTTGTAGATCGCTCCGGCGTATTCACGAACGGCGTCTATACACGTCCATGTCTGCACCCGGTTGTAGGTCACCGTCTGCGCTGGGCAGCCGTTCAGGCCCCGTAGCTGAATGTCGTACCCGGCAATTCTTCGCTCGACGGCCCCATCGATGGAGATCTCGCCGCCGACCCGCTCAAAGGACCGGTCGACCAGTCTGCCCTCGGCATCATATCGTTCGAGGACGAAGACTTTTCCACCCTCCTTGGCGAACTGGCGCAGATACGATGGCATCGGCTCCTCATAGGGATGTTCGCCCATTTCGATCGCGAAAGACGCACTGGGCAACATCGGTAAAATCGCCAGGCCGCAGACCCTGAGTTGTCGATACATGGAAATTTCTCCGATTTGGAATTGACACGGGAATCCCCGACGAATTAATTATATTTTATTCTGCGACGCAGCAACCGGAACTTTCCCATGAAGACGATCGCGCTACTCCTCCTCTTTTCGGCGTCTTATTCGGCCAACGCCTGCGAGCCAGTCGACACGGCAAGCACCCTTTCGATGGTCAAAGCAATAGCAACAGAGGAACAGCTCGATCCGGCTCTCGCACTCGCGGTGGTTGACGTCGAAAGTGCCGGTGGAAAGCATCAGGTCTCCGACGCGGGCGCGCTCGGGATCATGCAGCTGATGCCGGACACCGCTTCCGACTATGGCGTGACGGACCGCTGCGACCCAGAGGCAAACATTCGCGCCGGCGTCCGTTACCTGAAGAAACTCTATAGCGAATTCGACGATCCACTGTTGATGCTCGCCGCTTACAATGCCGGTCCGGAGCGGGTTTACCAAAAGGGCGGCGTTCCCGAGTTTAACGAAACCGCCCAATACGTCGTCAAGGTGATGAACCGGTGGACGCTGAATACCAAGGCATTGGCTGCCGAGGAAAGACGCAGCGGCGACAACCATGCTCACAAACAGACGATCGCATTGGCGCCTTCCCCCTGGCGAGATGAACACGTCTGGAACGGCGAATAGATCGACCGTTTTTCAAGTTTTCCCTTCAACATTCAAAGGACTTCCGCATGACCACTCTTTCGATCGCATCGCGTCCTCGTCTCAAGGCGACGGTGTGCCTTACCCTTCTCACAACCGGGCTGGCACTCGCGCCGGACTTCGCCTATGCGCAGTCCGCCGCTCCCGTCGAAGGGATCCTCGAATGGTTCGTCGGCGTGCTTCAGGGCAATGTCGCGCGATCTTTGGCAATCATCGCCGTGTGCTTTCTGGGCTTTCTGTTTCTAACCGGCCGCATGGCGTGGCAGGGGGCAATTTCCATCGTCATCGGCATTGCAATCATCTTCGGCGCCGCCCAACTCGTCGATGCCATGAAGTCGTCGGCGGGCATTTAACATGCGCGAGGACGCTCCCGATGTGGAACCGCTGATCCTGCCGTTGACCCGGCCGCCGATGTATTTTGGCGTCGACATCATCGTCTTCGTCGTCAACGGACTGTTCGGGATCGTCCTCTTCATTGCAACCTCGAGCTTCCTGGCGCCGCTCATCGTCCTGCCCATTCATTTCATCGGTCTCTACCTTTGCCAACGCGACGTCCACATCGTCCGCGTGGTCCAGGTGTTCTTGTCGATGCGCAGGGCGATCCGCAACAGGAGGTTCTGGAGAGCGGGGAGCTATAGCCCGTGAACATCGTCAATCACGATTTGAAGTTCGGACGCGAACGCGCCCGCGAAATCGGCATCGGCACCCATGTTCCCTATTTGCGCCATGTCGATGAAGAGACTATCGTCACCAAGACCGGCATGCTTCTGCAGGTCATCAAGCTTTCCGGGCTTCCTTACCAGACGATGGACCAGGCAGAGATCAATGCGCGTCTTGCCAACCGCAATATGACGGTCCGGTCGCTCGGGTCGTCGCGCTTTGCGCTCTATGCAACGATCATCCGTCGCCAGATCGTACCTGAAATCGACGGGGAATTTGACAATCCCTTCGCCGATGAGCTGAACGCCCGCTACATGGATGGGCTGAAGCAGCGGACGATGTTCGTGAACGAGCTTTACCTGACCGTCATTCGACGGCCCATGACGGGCCGTGCCGGCAAAGTCGACCGCGTGTTCGACGTCTTCCGCATGGCGGACAATGAGATTGAGGCCAAAGGCGAAGCGCTGCGCGATCTGAAAGATATGGTTTCGGGGATCGTCGGCGACTTTCGCACCTATCGGCCGGAGCTGCTATCCTGTGTAACGCGCGAGAGTAGCGTCTTTTCGGAGCCAGCGGAGTTTTTCGCAAAGATCCTTGCCGCTGGCGACGAGCGGTCGATGCCCCTCCCCCGTATGTCGCTTGCCGACTATGTCGGGACCGGTCGTATCCTCTTTGGCCGCAAGGCGACGGAGATCTGGTCAGACGACGGCGCCACCTCCAAAGTCGCCGCTATGGTGTCGATCAAGGAATATCCGCCGATGACGACGCCGGGCCAACTCGACGGGCTGCTCCGTCTCCCCTACGAGTTCATCGTCACCCATTCCTTCGCCCCGGAAGACCGCACGTCCGTTACCGAAGCGATTGCGACCATCAGCCGGCAGATTTCCAATTCCGACGACGGCGGCACGGCCGTCGAGGACGATGTCGAGACTGCCCGCGACCGTCTTGCCTCCGGCGAAGTGGTTTTCGGCAAACACCATATGACGGTCGCCGTTCTGGCCCGCGAGCCTGCCGGTCTCAATCGTGCGGTTGCCGACGTCACTGCCGAGCTCGCCCGCATGGGCGTCGTCGCGGTGCGGGAAGATCTTAATCAGGAGGCATCCTGGTGGGCACAATTGCCGGCGAACTTTGCCTATGTTGCCCGACAAGGGTTGATCTCGTCTGTCAATTTCGCGGGTCTGTTCTCCGCGCACAATTTCCCGTCCGGCCAGATCCACAAGGTGCATTGGGGCAAACCCGTCTCGCTTCTGGAGACGACCAGCCAGACAGCCTATTTCTTCAATTTTCATGAGGATGACGTCGGCAATTTTACCGTCATCGGCCCAACCGGTTCCGGCAAGACGGTGGCGCTGTCCTTCCTGCTTGCGCAAGGGATGCGAGTCGAGCCGCGGCCGCGCTGCGTCTTCATCGACAAGGACCGTGGCGGCGAGATATTCGTGCGTGCCATGGGCGGACGCTACGAGCGGCTGTCGCCGGGCGAGCCGACCGGATTTGCGCCCCTGCAACTTGACGATACACCTGCCAATCGCAGTTTCGGCAAGACGCTGATTTCCTATCTGGTCACGCCGGCGGACCGGGTTCTGCACGCCGAGGAGATGGCGGTGATCTCCGACGCGGTCGACAGCATCTATACCGACTTCGATCGGCCACAGCGTCGGCTTGATATGCTGGCGGAGGCGCTGAAGGGCCGAATGCGATCCGGTATTGGCGATCTAGCGGACCGGTTGAAGGAATGGACGACCGGCGACAAGGGCTGGCTGTTCAACAATGCCGAGGACAAGCTCGATTTCTCAGGCTCGGTGATCGGCCTCGACATGACAGAAATCCTCTCCGACAAGCGCACGCGATCGGCCGCCCTTCTTTATATGTTTCACCGAATTCAGGAAATCCTCGACGGCCGGCCGTCGATGATCTTTCTTGACGAAGGTTGGCGCCTGCTCGACGACGAGGTGTTTTCCGGTTTCATCAAGGACTGGCTAAAAACCATTCGAAAGATGAATGGCATTGTCGGCTTCGGCACCCAGTCTGCGTCCGACGTGGTGCGTTCAGAGCTGCGCAACACCATCATCGAGCAGACGATGACCTACATCTTCTTCCCGAACGCATCGGCCGATGAGGAGAGTTACCGCACAGCCTTCGGACTGTCGGAGAAGGAGTTCCGGTTCATCAAGCAGGCAGACAAGGCAAGCCGTACCTTCCTGGTCAAGCATGCGCAGGACTCGATCATCGCCCGCCTCGACCTCTCCGCCATGCCCGACCTGGTGAAGGTGCTGTCCGGGCGTCCGGAAACGGTTCGCGAGTGCGAGAATTTGCGAGAGACGTATGGCGAGGAGCCGGCCGCCTGGCTTCCGCACTTCTGCGGTTGGACGATACCGGAGGCAAGCGATGCATAAAGCAGTTCTCCTTTTGCTCTCTGCAGGGCTTGCCCTTGCGCCATCACCCTCTGTCTGGGCGGATGTGCCTGTGCTCGATAACGACGCGAAGGACAAGCGCTCCGAGGACGAAGGTCATTCGGCTACCGATAAAGACACGCAGAATGACCAGCTCGAGGAGCAGACCGTCACCAGCTGCAACATCTCGCAGAAGGAAAAGAACCGGCGTTTGTATCGATCGCCGGCGCAGGCAGTGAATGAAGACACCAGCAATGTCGAGCTGATCAAGCACTATGCCGACAAATACAATGTTCCCGTCGGCCTGGCGCTGTCTGTCGCGCATGCGGAGTCCGGAATTTCTACCTGCTCGGGCTCACCGACCGGTGTCAAGGGCGTGATGCAGCTGACGAAACGCACCGGCAAGGGCATGGGCTTTGACCGCGATATCAACGAAGAAAATATCGAGGGCGGCGTCAAATACTTGGGTCTCGGTGTCAACAAGTGCGGGACGACCGACTATGCCTGCCTCGCCTCCTGGTACAACGGCTCGACTGCGGCAGAACAGAAGAACTGGGCCGGAAAGGTTGGTCGGAACCATGGGTGGTTCAACGCCTATGCCGGCGGCTCCAATATCGAGGAGATCGCCTCGCCGTCGTTCAAGTCCACTGTCGACTACGGATCTCAGGCCACGCGCAATGCCAATGGTGCTGCCTTTGGCGCCGTTGACAGGGCCGTTTCCGGTATCGATAGGAGCGCTGCTCGCGTTCAGGAGGCGGGCCGACGGATCGATGCACTGTCGTCATCGGTCGGCGCTTCGGAAATCTACCAAGACGCCTGGGATGACAACACGCAAGCGCGCGCCGTCAACGCCGAGCTGCTGAACAACCTGATGACCGCACGCAACCTCTTTAACGAGCTGTTGCAGGCGCGCCTGCAGATGAAGCTGTCAAAGACCTCCGAGACCGCCAAGGCCATGAAGTCCGATCCCAAGGTCAATCCCTATAGCTGTGATCCCGTCATTCTCGAGCAAATGAAGGTGCCGCGCGCCGACTGGCCACGTTGCGCTGTCATCGCTGCAGCCGAGGGTGAAACGTCGGTGCTGTCGTCGTCGGGCAATTCCGACGGCGCGATCGCCGACAATCTTCTGTCCATCCAAAATGCCGCAGAGGCGGCCGATTAAGAGGTTTCATCATGAGAACGAGACTTGCTATCGCTGCTGTCCTTGCCGTTTCAACGCCGGCGTTTGCCGACGTTCCGGTCATCGACAACGCCAACCTGACGATCGCCAGAAAGAATGCCGAAAACACTGGCAAAATCATGAACACAAATACCGACATCCTGGAAAAGACCAAGGCGATCCTTGGCGCTCTCTCCGGGAGCCGCGACGGGTCGATGGGCATTTCCGCAACCGGCTTGAGCGGCAATATGTCGGTCTCCGCCGCACCCTCCTTTTCATCGATCATGAACGGTGGAACGCTGTCCTTTGGCGGCCTTGACGCCAACGCCCAGAATATGGCGGCAACGTTGATCAACGGCCTTCAGCTCGTTAAACAGGTGAAGGCAATCGTTGACGGCGACGATGCGGGCGCGATGAACAGTGCCTTCTCCGGCGCCGTCAACACAGTCACGCTGCTCTCGGCACTGACGCAGCAGGCGACGCAAGGGATCTCGAAACGGGAACAGTCGCTCCAGTCGGCGACTGGCCAAATCGGCTCGGCTGAAGACGTGAAGGGATCGGTCGATGCCAATACCCGTATGCAGCTGGAAACGGCGCGTACCATCAATGAGTTGATCGGCGTTTCGAACGGCGCGGTCTCCGCACTCAATACCGAGATGCAGATGCGACTGACGCAGCAATCCGAGACCGCCAAGATGCTGCAATATAAAGACATCAACCCGTTCAAGTGAGACCCCATGCGATTGCTCGTGATGACAATGCTGGTAGGGTTGGTCTTCGTTGCCGGCTGCCAGACAAAGGGCGAGAAGAAAGCCCCCTGCCCGCCGATCTCCGGATATGCGTCGACCGACGACCTTTGTGGGCCGGCACTGCCGGTCAATGACGTGTTTACGTTCGTCCTGAAGGAATGACGAGATGGCGGCGACCACGATCATTTCCGACATCTTCGAGAAGCTCGACAATATCGGCGAGACCTTTATCTCGAACGCCTATGAAGGCTTGGCCCTTCAAGTCACCGTCCTGTTCGGGTCGATGCTGACACTCTATGTCATCTGGTGGGGCTACATGATCCTTGCCGGCCGGGACGGATTTTCCGTGCCTGAGGCGGCTTGGCGGCTTGGTCGGGCCTTCTTCATCTATTACATGGCGACCAACTGGGACGCCTTTTCCGCCACGCTCTACCAGCTTGTGCAAGCCGTGCCGAACCTCATCTCCGACACGATCATCGAGTCGATTGCAGGTTCAGGCGGGATCCTCGACGGGGGAACCGACGATACGACCGGCGTCGTCAAGATCCTCGATGCGGTGTTTGAAACGGCGGGCAAAGTCTATGAGCAGGTAGCGACCGGCACCTTCGAATATGTTGGCGCTCTGATTGGCGCCGTGGTCTTCGTCGTCGCAATGATTTTCATCGCGGTCGCCGCCGCCGCGATCCTCGCTGCAAAGCTGATGCTGTTCATCACGCTGGCGCTGGCGCCCGTCTTTATCATTCTGGCGCTCTATCGCTGGACCTTCAGATTCACGGATGGCTGGCTGCTGCTCATGGTCAACCTGATGGCGACGCAGACGCTGATGATGTCGTTTCTGGCCTTCCTGTACCAACTCATTGAGCTCGCCATCAACACCGCCAATAACACCGCGACGGAAAGCAAGCTGTCCTATGTGGCGCCATTTGTGATTGTTTGCCTCCTCGGTATCGTGGTGTTCAGATTTATTCCGTCCTTCGCAGCAGCCATCGTGGGAGGCACGATGCTGGGACAAGGTGATACAGCGTTTATTGGAGGGCGGCGATCGCTGGCGCTAGCCGAACAACAGGTCAGCGGACGGGCCAGAATTATGCGGTCTGGCCTTCGAAGTCGCCGAACATCGACCGATGTGCAAGCAGCCCGGGCTCGAGCGATTCAGAGGGAAACCGAAAAAAATGGGCAGCTTTAGGGTGTCCTCCCACCACTGTGTTTGATAAATATAGTTATTCGGAAGGAGCATACTATGCACCCTTGGCAAGACGATCGTCGGCGTTTCGCCGCCATAGATGAGCAGAACCGCCTCAACGAAGAATTAGCTGAGGCTGATCGCTCCGCTAAGCCTCGCGGTGGCCTCGGCTACTTGCTGTTCCTTGGCGCTGTCATTTTCTTCAAACCGTTCGCGGAATATTGCATCGAACTTTACGGCTTTGTTACGAGCTACCTCCACGGCCTACCCGGAATGTTTGGCTTTTGAGCCATGGAGATCCTGATGAATAAGACTTTCGCAGCGCTCCTAATGTTCGGCATGCTGTTTCCCACCATGGCGATGGCGCAGTCAAAGAGCTCGATCGTTCCGGTACTGACTGGAGCATATGCCCCGGCGGATGGCGGCTGCGATGCTGCTGCTGCCGCGTTCATCTACATCGAGGATAAGGGTATCGCCGCGAACAAAACCACCGGGACAGTGACATCGGCCAAAAAGGACGGCGCTTCCTACGTGCTTGATGTCCTCTGGATTGAGGCTGGGGCAGACAAAGCGGACGGCGATCGCGATACGGTCCGGATCGAGGTGAAGGACGACAGGAGCTTCTATTTCTCCAATTCCGCGTCCGAGAGAACGCTGATGCGGTGGTGCAGCTAAGTTTCAAACTTATGCAATCCCGTCGGGACAAGAGCAGCTTTTGAGCTAGCGACGCTGATTTTCAGGCCAAACAAACACGTTCATAACCACGCTGAGAGGTCGGTCCTGGGCTCTCCATGCCCACAGAATAAAATATAATTTATCAGACTGCGAAAGCAGTACATTTGGAAGCAGATATGACCAACGCAGACACTGAACAGCACCCCAACACCCCTCACCTGGACCTGAGCACCTATTGGCATGCGGGTGCATCGTGGGAGGCGGAACTCTATCGCAAGGAACGCCGGTCGCGAAAAATCGCCTGGACGGTCGCGACGATCGCGAGCGTCTCGACGCTGCTCAGTCTATCGGCCCTCAATCTCCTCGTTCCGCTAAAACAATTCGAGGCCGTCGTGGTGGTGGCCGACAAGACCACTGGTTTCGTTGAGGTCGCACGCTCGCTGGATGAGAGCAAGCTTTCGGAGAACGATGCGATCAAGACCGCCAACATCGTCCGCTACATCAGGGCGCGCGAAACCTATGATCCGCGTGGGCTGAAGGACAATTACGACCTCGCCCAGCTGTATTCAACGGCTCAGGCCTCGGTCGACCTGCGCCACGAATTCGAGCCATCCAACCCGCAGTCGCGGGATAAGCTGCTTGGCCGCGAAACTCGCATTTCTGTGACGATCAAGTCGGTGTCATTTCTGAATTCGTCGACGGCGACCGTGCGCTTCTCAACAGAAACACGCCGCGACAACACATTGCGGCGCGAGCACTGGGTCTCGGTCGTGCGCTTCCGCTATACGACTGCGCCGCTGAAGAACGAATATCGTTTCGACAATCCACTCGGTTTCCAGGTCGTTGAATATCGGCGCGATCAGGAGTCGCTGCCAGAAGTTCTGCCGGCTGATAAGGCGGCACGCTGATGCAGAAATCACCTCTCATACTCGCCGCCCTGACGCTGCTGATAATGGCAAAGCCCTTGGCGGCCGCCGATCCCCGTATCCGCTACATCACCTTCAACAATAATGCCGTCGTCACTGTGCCTGCTGGCCTTGGTGTATCGACGATGATCCAGCTGGGAAGCTCTGAGGTGATCGAGACAATCTCGGCTGGCGACACGGCCAGCTGGTCGATCGTGCCGAAGAAGGGGTCGAGCATCCTCTTTGTCAAACCACTGCGCGAAAACGCCGAGACCAACGTCAACATCGTCACCAACCAGCGGGTCTATGCGCTTCTTCTGAAGGGCTCGGCCGCAGCCGATCTAAGAGCCGCTTTCCAGGTGCGGTTCAAGTATCCGGACGAAGACGTGAACGCCCGCCTTCTGGCAGCAGCCCAGGATAGCGCCAAGGACCCGATGCTGAAAGGCCTCGATCCGAGCCGTCTTAACTACGACTATGTCTTCCGGGGTGACACGAGCCTGAAGCCGCGCGTCGCCTTCGATGACGGCACTCATATGTATCTGGAGTTTCCGGATGAAATCCCGGCGATCTTCGTCGTCGAAGGCAAGCGTCAGGAGTCGCTCGTCAACCTGCGCACCCAAGGCAAATACGTCGTGGTCGACAAGATCTCCGCCCAATTCACGCTACGCGCCGGCGACAAATGGCTGTGCCTCTATAACCGGCAGGCCAACCGCCGGTCCTTCGATCTTGTTGAGGATGCCTATGGTCCGAAGAACCTTGACACCAAGGAGGGCAGTCAGCGATGAGCAGGATCGATTTCGACCACCTCGATGGTAAAAGCAGTGTCGCCAGCACCCGCAATGGCCGTCTCGGCAAGCTGGCGCTTCCGCTCCTCCTCGTCGTCGGTGCGGGGGTGCTCGCCTACGTCAACTGGCCGACGGGTCCTCAGAACCCCGGCCTGAACGAGGGCGCAACCGAAACCTTCGAAACATCGAATACCAGCATTCGCAATTTCCCCGACGAACCGGTCAAGCAAGCAGCCGACCCCAACCTCGTTCAGATCCCCATGGTCGAAGAGAAGAAGCCGGTTGATGCGTCCACAGTCGATGTCACGGTCAACCAAGGTGAAGACCTGGAAAAACTGAGACAGATCGAGGAAGCCCGCCGCCTGGCTGAGGAAGAGCGGCGCCGGATGGAAGAGGCACGCCGGCGTGCAGAAGAGGACGAACGGTTGGCGCAACTGGAGGCCAAGCGGCGCGAGGACGAAGAAAAAGCCCGCTGGGAGCGGTTGCGTTCGGAGCAGATCATTGTCGACGGGTCAAACAGTGAGAGTTTGGCCGGGAGCGACCAGTCGGTGACCATCGCTGATGATGGCCAGCTCGTGACCGTGCCAGGGGCCGAGACCGACGCGAACAAGGCGTTCTTGGCTCAATCCGAGAAGCAGACGGCTGGCATCGTCAAGGCGACCCGCTTTGACCGCACCGACGCCCTCGTTGCGCAGGGCACGATGATCCGCGGTTTCTTGGAAACAGCTATCAATACTGACCTTCCCGGCATGGTACGGGCCGTTGTGCGCGAAGACGTGCGCTCGCTCGACGGTGGACGCATCCTGATCCCAAAAGGCTCTCGCCTGATCGGGGAGTATAAGTCCGGGCTGGCGCGCGGCCAGAAGCGGATCTTCGTCGTCTGGTCGCGGGTAATGCGCTCCGATGGCCTGTCGGTCGAAATCGCGTCGCCCGGCGCTGACCGGCTTGGTCGCGCTGGCCTGACCGGCGAGATCGACACGCATTTCTGGGAGCGGTTTGGCTCGGCGATCATGCTTTCCGTGATCGGCGGCGCGGCAGAGTACGTTTCCGCCCTCGGCGAGACCCCGACCAACAGTGCCCGCTCGATCTCAACGGTTGATCCTATCACTGGTGCTGTCACGACGATCACCACCGAGCCCAGCCAAACAGCCGCTGAGGCACGTGCCATTGCTGCCGAGAAATCTTCCTCCATGTTGCAGGAGATCGCCAACGAAGCGTTCAAGGAGAGCTCGAAAATCCCGCCGACGATCTACGTTGCTCAGGGCGAGCCGGTGATCGTCTATCTCAGGCGTGACCTCGACTTTTCCGATTTTTATGCTGATCCCGTCCGCCAGGAGATGATGCGCCTGAAGCGCGGTGGGCAGATCCGTCGGGATGTCGACCCCACGCCTTATTATCCGATCGCGCCGGTCTACAAATGAGCGCGTTCCCGTTTCTCGAGAAAACCCTTGAACGGCTAAAGCCCTTTCTCTCGGATGACCGCGTTTCGGAAATCTCGGTCAATCGCCCCGGAGAGCTGTTCGTCGAGCGCCTGGGTGTCAGCAGCATGGAGCGGGTGGAAGACGCGCAGTTCACGGCCGAATGGATTCGGACGTTGAGCGAGCGGGTCGCGGGTTCCACCAACCAGGTCGTCAATGACGAGCACCCGATCCTGTCCGCATCGCTGCCATCCGGGGAGCGTTTCCAATGCGTGCTACCGCCGGCAGCACCAGAGGGCGGCGCCCTCTCCATCCGCAAGCAGGTCATTCATGACATCGGGCTCGACGTCTATCAGCGGCGAGGCGCCTTTGAGCAAACGCGTGTCGGGCGCCAACTTACCCTGTCGGCTGCTGAAGAAGAGCTTGCCGCTATGATGCAAGGCGACGTCGATGCCATGGATTTCCTTCGAACCGCCGTGCGTTTGCGCATTTCGATCGTCGTTTCCGGTGGCACCTCCACCGGCAAGACCACTTTTCTCAATGCTCTTTTGAAGGAAATTCCGGAAGAAGAACGCATTGTCACAATCGAGGATACCCGCGAGCTGAAGCCAATCACACCGAACACGGTTGCCCTGCTCGCCTCCAAAGGCGACCAGGGCCGCGCCAAGGTCACGCAACAACAACTCCTCGAGGCCTCCTTGCGTATGCGCCCCGACCGGTTGATGCTTGGCGAACTTCGCGGGGCAGAAGCCTTCTCCTTCTTACAGGCGATCAATACCGGCCATCCCGGCTCGCTGACTACAGTGCACGCGAATTCGGGCCGATCGGCCTATGAGCGCCTGGCATTGATGGTCATGCAAAGCGGCATGGACCTGAAAAAACAAGAGATCATCGACTACCTCAAAGAGGTTATTCCGATAGTCGTTCAGCTCGCGCGCACGCCGGATGGACGCAGGGTGGTTTCGGAGATCGTGTTCACCAAGGTAGATGCGCTATGAACCCAGTCCTCCTGCTGTTTGGCGCTCTCATTGCCGTAGCAACGGCTGCGTTTGTGGCGTCGCTTGCCTATGCTGGCCTCTACTATGCCTTTGACAATTCGACATGGATGTTTCAATCGCTGCAGGACGATCTTTTGGCTTCGTACAAGGCTGCACGTCTCGATCTCTATGCCGGTGAGTGGCACCGGCCGGCGATCGCAGCCGGCGCGGGTTTTGTTGCCGGCGCCGCGATGCTGATCACGCTTGCGACGGGGAAAAAGAAATCCACCGATGCGCGCTTTCTCAGCACAATGGAGGCGCGTGCCCTGGGTCTGACGCGCACCGGTGGCGTGTTCGTTGGCAGGATCGGCGGCAGCCTGATCAAGGTTTCAGGGGGCTTCATCCAGCGAGGCTCCGGCAAGCGGCGGCTGACAAAACCAAAGCTGTTCGGCGGCAAGAGGCTGTGGATCGATGGTGACGATGTCGGTGGCTTCGTCATCGGACCACCGCGTTCCGGCAAGGGCGCGTCGCTGATCGTGCCCAACTGCCTACTCTGGCCAGACAGCATCGTCGTTCTCGATATGCGCGGCGAAACCTATGAGGCGACGGCCGGCTACCGCTCCAACTTCTCACGCGTGTTGCGCTTCTCGCCGGCCGACGAGAACGGCGACACCGAATGCTACAATCCCCTCGACTTCGTCGCCATTGATCCCGATCAGCGCGACATCGACATCAATTCGATCGCGACGGCCCTTTTGCCCACACCAAAAGGCGATGCCTACTGGATTTCCGATGCGCGTGCTCTGTTTGCCGGTGTCACCTCTTGGGTTTTGGAAAATCCTGACATTCCCGACAAAGACAAAAATCTCGGAACGGTTCTCAATGTCGTCGAAGGTGGTGATCAGCCGCTGCGCGAGTGGCTGGAGGAGGTTGCCAACCCCGAGCTTCGGGCCGAGTGGATCAGTTCTTTTACCTATACGACGATCGCGCGCTTTGCGGTGATGGCGGGAAAACAGTTCGACGGGGTTTACGGCTCGCTTGCCGCAGCCGTTCGTCCATTCAAGAACAACCGCATTTTGCGAGCGACGGCGCGCTCGACCTTCGACATTCGCGCGATGCGGCGCGAGAATATGAGCCTGTACCTGGATTTCCGGATCCAGCAGGTTGCCTCCATTGGGCCGATCTTCAACGTGCTGATGGTCCAGTTCATGGACTACATGTCGCGCACCATGATGACGCGCGGCGAGCGTCGCGTTCTGGTCTTGCTCGATGAGTTTCAAAACCTCGGCAAGCTGGAAAATGCCCTCACCGTCGCGACCGTTCTTGGCGGCTACGGCATACCCTGCTGGTTCTTCGTCCAATCGCTGCGGTCGATCGACAACGTCTACACGCGCGAAGGTCGACAAACGCTGGTCAATTCCGCACGCGCTCAAATCTTCCTCGGAGCCCAGGATCCGGAGGACCAGCGTTATGTCTCGCAATTGCTTGGTGAGAGGAAAGAGGTCACTGTTGATAAGGCGGTTTCGACAGGCGTCACGCTTTTTGATCGCAAGGGGGCAACCATGTCGCACAGGACGGCGATGCGCCCCCTCATGCGGCCGGATGAGCTCGGAGCAATGAACGAGACACGCTGCATCATCAAGTTGCGCAATCAGCAACCTATATTCGGCCTTCGTAACTTCTATTATGCCGATGATGAGCTGATGAAGCGGGCTTGGTTGCCAATTGCCGCGTCCACGAAACAACACTGGATGAGGACAATCCCGGAGGTCGAGCTAGAGCCCGTAGACCCGTATCCATCAAACCAAGGCGCTTCCAGGATGGTGGCACCAGGCGCGAAGTTTGCGCTGAAAGCCCCTCCCACTCATGTCGCGGCGTCGATCAGGGTCCCAAACGGACGAAACCTAAACGGTAGCAGCGAAAAGCGATCCAAGGTGAAGCCGGATTTCAGGGCTGCAATCGACGAGAGCACTCGTCGTCAAAGTGACGCAGATGAGGCGATTGGACGAGTTCTCAATTTGTTTGGAACCACACCGGCGAAAAAACGCGCGATCAAAAAGCTTCGTAAGGAAATTTCGGGGGCATTGAGCGATGAATAGGGAGCTTTTTCATCGACGTCGGTCAGGTTTCGGCGCGGAACGCTGTAAAGCCGTTCAGGCCACGTAAACACGAAGGGCGCTCGATCCTCTCAGAGAGCGCCCTTCGCAGACCCGGACAGCCTCAAACGCGCGACAATGTCGCTGCAGGTAGCCGCCGATAACGGGTGATGTTCCTCAGATGCGATCATCAGTACTGGTTTTCAAGACCCTCACGTCACCTCGCGCCGCAGGATTGTCGAATGAAACATTGAATGATTTTGGTCGAGCAAAAGTTCTGTCGGTAACTTGCCTGCGCGCAGTTGGCACAATATTCTTCTCTCGCCGCCTTGAGGCGCGTGCGAAAATGGGGACTATTTATGGCGACTGGTACGGTTAAGTTTTTCAATAACGACAAGGGTTTTGGTTTCATCACTCCGGAAAACGGCGGTCAGGACGTTTTCGTCCACGTGTCAGCCTTGCAAGGTAGCGGATCCCTTCGAGAGGGGCAGCAGGTGAGCTACGAAGTGGGCCAAGACCGAAAGACTGGCAAAGCCAAAGCGGAAAACGTCCGCGAGATTTGATCGCATCAGAGCATGGTCAGTTTACCTCGCGCCAGTTGCGATAAGCGCGAGCGAGGATGAAATCTTTCCAGCTCAACTTGGAGGTAACGTGGCGTTGGATCTAACAGATTCCGACCTCGCTGTTTTTCGTTAAGCGCGTGATCTCCTTCTCGACACGAGGGTGGCGTATTCGTGAAGCGTATCAGAGATGTATTGGTTCCGGTATGCGGTCGGTACACTGAGCCTTTAACTAAATCGCTTCCTTGCCCTCTTCGAATCAACTGCTTGTCAAATTCCCCTGATTAACCTGGACGAATAACAAATAGCACGCGATGGCGGGCTGTACTGGCTAAGCAGTTGCTTACAAGCAAGGATAGCAAAACGTTACGTCTTTCCCTTAGAACAAGTTAGCCCTTTAGGAAAAATTGTCGAATTTGATCGCGAATTTTACTGTTAACCTAATTAGTATCTGGAAAAATTCGGTACTAACCCGAAATGTATTATAAGTTTTTTAGTTTTGAAAAACTTTCTTGTTATTTTCGGCTTAAACTACTCATATTGAGTTCGGTTACGTTAATTGGAAGCTAAAAATAATATGGGGGCCTAATGAAGACTTTATTTGTTTTAGGATTTTTGTTGTCATCTTCTATTACACTTAAGAGTTGTTCGGAGACGTCGAGCAACACCTCCACAAGAGGTGCAAGCGAAGCAAGCGTTTATGGCAGAGATCGGAATCGTCTAAATTGCGAGTTGAAAAACGGATCAACGGGCTGCAGCGACGACAGGAAGCTCGCGGCGGACGTGAAGCGAAAGCGTATTGCGGAAGCCAAGGAGAGCGCCAGAGTGGCGGCTGAAGCGAAACAACGGCAAGAAGCTACTGCCAAGGCTAAGTCAGTTGAGTTTCAGCCCTGGATGTGTCAGGAGGGCGGCGGCGGATTTATTGGTGTCTTGAAAGGTGTCGGTACTGGGACACTAGGCGCAATGGCAGACTATTGCCGGGCGCTTGAAGCCGATGTCAGCCGCACAGCAGACAATGAAAACTCTGGCAGCGGTGGTTGCGTCTGGAAAGGGCGTGAATATCAGCCAGGGGACTCTATTCGATCCGCAAACGTCGGACGTATCCTCAGTTCGGATTTGTTCATCCATGGCCAAAGTTTCGGTAGTCTTTCCGGCCAGAGTGGACCGTGGCAAGGCTGCGATTGCGGCTCAAATAGCGGCAAATGGCAATGCGTATAAATCAGTTTGTCACAAAATAAGTTACGGGGTCGGCACCTTTTACGCCTCCCCACTGATCACCAACCATTTGCAATTTTCTATGACAGGTTTTGGAGCTTCGATAGGGTTTGACCCATTTTTCCGTTCCGCGTAACCACTAAAATCGTCGCAAGCAATTGTCTACAAACACTCTCTCGGTATCCGACCGGACAACATCGAAACGTAAAAATGGCTTAGATCCACGCGACCACCGACAGAGTGCCCTGCGCAGCGGTGCTGCAGGGCGGGCTTCGCTGCCGTTGCACTACATGTAAGGCTACCCCAACGATAGGTGCGTAACCAATCGGATGAGGTCAGCTTGACGACGACAATTTGTTTTCTCTAGCACGCTTTTAACTTGTCCCCGGACAGTCAGGACACTTTTTCCATCTGCAGAGGCGATCTGATGAAGCGTTTCTCCGAAGCAGATTCGAGCGGCAATTTCGGCTTCTCTTGGCGTTAAATCAAAGAGAGTTTGAAGCAACGCATGCGGATTACCGGGGATTTTCTCAATCGTTGACAATACGAGCAAGGCAGCAGCTTGACTAAACAGATCCTGGGCAGAACGCCGAATAGGTAATATGTGCAAAACTGCTGGCCCGTGCTCTGGGGTTGCCACCAAAGGGATGGACCTAACACCTGTGTTTGTTGAAATGCGCATTAGGGTGTCTGATAGCAGATGTTGTGCACGCTGATCCGCGAGGACTATTTTGTCACCCAATCGTGTCTTCCACCGTGCAGAAGCGGCTTCGAATTCAAGGTTGTTGACGATCATTTTGCTGTCGGAACGCAGAATACAAGCTGCCAGCCCCAAATTGGAAAGTGCATCCACAGCGGACCGCGCTTTTTCAAAGGCCAAACGCGCTGATATTAACGCGGATCTCGCAAGGTGAGGACGCAGTGCGTCGAGGCGACCGATGGTAGCTTGCGAAAATCGTCCGCGTCTGATGTCGCCTTCGGCATGGATCACGATCATCTCATTGTCGGGAACTTTGAGGACGGTTGCAATCCCGCGACCAAGTCCCATGGGAATGAGATAATCGGAAAACAGCGGAATAGTTTTCATCTCTCTGTCTGTGAATACGTCAAAGTCAGATACAAAGCCTGCACGCTCTAACCCGATCAGCCGCTTGGTCCGCTCTCGGGCACCCTCGAAACCGTAATGCTCTCGAGTGAAACGCTCCGCCTCCGGGGATGATCCAATCCATTTGAATGAATCGCCAGACGTCGCGATCATGATGCCTGCTCTGCTATCAGCAATACCGGCAAATCGGTGCAGAACTTCACTCCAATTATCTGGCAACAAGGACGCTTCATAAATGCGGTCAATGATGGCATCCATTGGATTATCAGCTTCAAGCATTAGCAACAGGCTCCTTGTTAGAAAGTTAAAAAGTACTGCGCACTTACTGCCATATCAACGTCGATCAACTTCAACTGGTTTCAAATACGAACTTGAAGAGTAGGAGTGGTGGTTCCGACCGATGCGCCGGCTCAGCAAGGCGCTAAGACGCCAATTCGCGCGCCGCAGCATGCAGTTAGTGATCGCCCTGAACACCTTGGATGATTGGTTCTGATCCACTGATGCGCTTAACTCTCAACGAACGAACAGCGATGGCGAACGGGAGAACGGTATCTGGCGTCATGCAGCCATGACGATGGTCTTTAACCGCGCCCACACGGCTGGGATTCGGATCTGTCATCGTCGAGCGAACGATACCATTCGATTTGCAGGGCACAGCGGAAGTCCTCTTTCCGTTGGGAGGGGTAGAAGCGTATTCTTTCATCGCGCATCCCTACGTGTTCATCGCGCCGGACGACCACATCTCCACCGCGCCAATCCATCGCTCCGACGCCGCGAAGGAATCCGCGGCGCTCGCGAGTGACTGCTGCTCGAAGCACACGTCCTACTGTTAGAGGACAATATGCGTTTTTCTACAGGGAATGACCGATATGGGGCCGACATCAGACAGTCCGGTGATAGGCTAGCTTGCATGGACGCAGACACGACGTCTCTGTGCGAACGCCCTAGCTCGGCCCCGAAGCAGAGATTCGGCTGCGGAGACAAATATGAGAAAAACAGCAGGGCGGCGATGCGGAGGTCTATAGTCGGCCCAACGCCGGCAACCCGACGCCTACTCGCTTCTAAGGGCTGTTGTTTGAGCGAAAGGCAATTCGGTTATTTCCTGCAATTTACCGAGGAGGCGGTCCGGCATAGGGGGAGCAATTTTGATCGGGTGGCAACTTTTGGTCCTAGCGCTTCGACCTGGCTCGAAAAATTGTCGCGCGTATCGGCGTCGACGATGGCAACTGGGGCCGCGAGGATTAGCCCGGCCGCGTTGCCAGCGGCGGCTGCCGTTCCAGTCGTGGCGGCAAGGATCGTGTCGCCCAGACCTACGCGATTGTCGGTCAGCGTTTGGCCATCGGAGATGCGTGCGCCGATGAGCCGGACGATCTCAGGGGACTCGGCGAACTTTCCGTGGTTGAGGCTATCTCCCGACTTCACCTTCGTTAGGTCGATGACCTTGATCTCGGCTTCGGCGAGTTCCTCCTTATACGGGGCGGTCTCTGGATCAATCGACCCAAGACGGGCGACGTCGCCCCAGACACGACGTGACACCGCCAGCGCCTTGTCGTCGCGCGAGACAAACAGGGTAAACTGTGGATGCGGCCGACCCATGTCGACGATCTGCGATCGGAAGACGTCAACATCGACATCCGGGGCTGCAAGCATAACGTTCTTGAATTTGGTTGGCAGCCCGCCGTTGCGGATCGCCATCTGCCGGAGCGCCTCGAGCGTCAGCCAGTTCCCCATTGAATGGGCAAGGATCGAGACCTCTTTTACCTCCGGATCCTTGGCCAGATACTGGAACAGGTTCTCGAGCGCATTGCGGGTGTAGTTGGTGCTTTCACGGTCGTACCCATATGCGAGCAGACTACCACGTGACGGCCACGTCACCAGGATCGGCGCACTGTGAACGCCGGAGTCTCGCACGATCTGGGCAAAACGGTAAACGCTGTCCTCGAACTTGGTGTTAAAACCGTGGATGAAGACGAGCGCACTTCCATCTGGTGTTTTTTTGACAGACGTGCTGAGCCAGGCCTTTGCGGCATCGACGTCAATCATATCGGTTTTCAGCGTCGCGAAGTCCGTGGCAGGGTCCGGCGGCAGCTTTCTCGGCCAAGACACTTCCCCGACCTTGCGTGAGCTGTCTGGCGGGACCGAGACAGTGATTTCAGCGAAGTTCGGCGCCCGCGCACGTTCTCCCGTGAACATTTCGCCGGGCACTGTCGACTCGCTTCGGGTCGTCGCGATCAGCATGTCCACCTTGTGGGACTGCGAGGCCGTGTCGGCTACCGGTGTGAGCACATTTTTGGCGTGCCCTCCACAGCCCGATACGACCAGGACGCCACACAGCAAAACGCGATGCAAGATCAGACGAATGGTCTTCTTGTCGAACGAATGCTCCAGGTCTTGGTTCACTTGACTGCGCCCCTTTCAAACCAACACTCACTTTGGGCACAGATCCCGACGCGCTGGCGTTTGAGCGCTGTTCGGATGGTACCAGGAGTAACCGAACCGTGGCGGTGATCCCGTAATCGGAGCCGCAGCCGCACAAGCAAGTTGGCGAAGTTCATGGCATCCCCTCGGATTCTGTCTACGCAGGGAGATTAAGCAGGTACGAGGTCCTGGCAGGGAGTATGTTACTGTAACCTACATGCCATTTCTTGGGTAAGAACGCCGGGGATAGGCTGGCGCTATTGAGTCGCCGACGCAGACATTGACTTCAAATCCGCGGGAACCTTCACCCCCGCTTTTCGCAGTCCGGCAAGCAGGCGACCGAGATCGTCAGGCTGCATATTGCGCGATCGCATTTCCTTGAAAAAGTTGGGTACGAAGTCGGGACGCGCTTGAACGAAAATGTCTGCCTCCCGATGCGCTTCATCCGTTAGACCCGCTTCCGCAAAGATCACTGCGGCCACACCATGAAAGAGCGGAAACTTCTGCATATCGGCCTGGCGGATAAAAGCGACGGCGTTTTCTGTATCGCCAAGCATGTAAGCCGAAAGCGCTCGTGTTCCACGATAGAAGCCACCGCCACCGGGGTTCAGCGCCATGGCCTTATCAAGAAGGTCCGCACCTCGCTGCCACTGCCCCATGATTGCAAGACGAGTGCCGAACTCCCCCATGAATTCGGTGTCGTTGGGATTGTCAGCGAGCGCCCGATCTCCAACACGGATCGCCTCCTCAGGTTCCTGGTTGAAGAATAGGGCAGTCATCAATGCCTGCCGCGAACGGATGTTCCCCGGCTCGAGCAGGACGGCGCGCCTGGCTGCGTGAAGGGCTCTTTTGATCGGAGCTTGCCCACCGGCCGTCTGGTTAAAGCGATAACGCTCTTCATCAAGATAGACCATGGAAAGCATCGCCCAGGCGGTGGCATACGAAGGATAACGCGATACCGCTTTTTCCAGGCAGTTGCGGACGGAAGCGTGCCCTTGGATGCTGAGTTCGGCTCGGTATGCATAAAAAGCGAGCGTGCACTCGTAAGCACCAAGATCGTCCGGTGGTAACCGTAAGGAATCCGCCTCTGCGATAATCCCGTAAGGTTGCGCGATGGCTGTCGCGACCTGACTGGCGACATCCTCCTGGATCGTGAAGAGATCGCGTGAATGCAAATCGTTGTCGTACGTCTGCGACCAGAGGATCGCTCCGTCGCTGGTTTCGATAAGGCGGGCGCTGATCCGAATCCGTTCGCCATCGGCTCGAATTCCACCAGCAAGGAGATACCGTGCCCCCAGCTCTTCCCGAACCTGCCTGATGTCGGCCTCAGTTGTCAGAGTCCGGGACGTCTCGCGGCCGTACACCCTGATCTCCTTGAAGCGCGGCAACGCCGACAGAAGTTCCTCCGTGAGGCCTGCCGCGTAGAGCTGTGCTTTCGGGCTATCGCCGAGGATGGCAAACGGCGCGATCACAAGTGTCGGTTCAGGCGGTATGGTGGAATCTCTCGGCCAGTGTGCGGTGAGGCCAATCCCGATTACCCCGACCGCCAGCACAACCGCTGCGAGGGTTGCCATGACCCATTGTTTCGAGGGCCGCCGGGGTTTCAAAGCCGTATGCCTTGAATCTTTGACGTCTTCTTGGGCAGCGCACGCGGAAAGGCCTGTGAGACTCGTGTAGCGAAACGTCGGGACGTAGCCGCCCTTCGGCATGTCGATGCGAATGGGATCGTGCTGACCAGCCACCAAATAGTAGCGCTCCAGCGCTCGCCTCAGCCGTCCGGCCTCGATCCGGACCACTGGGTCTTCCTGTGTGAAGTGCTGGTCTCGCTTGAACACCTCAAGCGCAATAGCATATCCCTTGAGCCGGGCCGCGCGTCCAGCCAAAGCTTCTTCGACGATGTAGGTGAGGAACGCGGCCCCGCGACCGATGGTCGGAAACTCAGGGCTCTCGACGATGCGCTGGAGTTGCGCTCGGATTTCCTCCGGGCACGGTGGCTCACCGTTCTCGATCACATTGGAAGTGTGCATGGCCGCCCCCTTCGCACCCGATAAAGTCCCATCCAACGCCTGTATGTTACAGTAACATACTCCCCAAGAACGCTGCGATGCGTCAGACTAAGACTTGTAGGTTCACATTTCGGCACAAGCTGGTGGTGTAGTATTTAAGCAGAAAGAAATCAAGCAAATGGATGAGGACGCGACCGCTGCGATAAGCCGTTTTCCCGACCGCAGCCGAGCGATCCGCGACCTCATGGCGCACAACGATGGCTTTCGGGATATGTGTTCAGACCTAGCCGTCGCCGAAGCCGAGCTACAAAAATGGCGTACCTCCGCAGACCCAAGACGTGATCGTCGCATTGACGAGTATCTGGTCCTTGTCGAGGAACTCGCTGTGGAAATCGCCAATACGCTGGATGCGGCCGCGGTCGTCCCTTTTCCGAAACGGTGAGCCCATGAATTTCGCGCATTAGCGCTGCGCAACCACACTCTTCAATAATGCCGACCGCGCAGGTCGTCCAACACACTGGAGCAAGCTATGCCTATTACCGTGGAAACACCGCTCGAGCCTGCCGCGACATGGCGTTTCAAACTCGGTATCGCACTGGTCTGCCTCATGGCACTGATGTGGCTGTGCGTGCCGCTAATGGCATGGAGTGGTGTTTCCAGCACTCGGATCGCAGCGATCACCGGTGTCATCTTCATCGCCAACAAAGTCATCCTGCTCCTTGTCATTGCGGTCATGGGCAAATCGGGGTTTCAACAACTAAAAAGCAAAATCTTCGGCGCATTCAGCCTCTCCCGTGACGAAAGCGTCGGCAAGGCGCGCTACAATCTCGGCCTAGTGATGTTCTGCCTTCCGCTGATCTCGGCCTCGCTTGAACCCTACCTTGATGCACTCGCTCCCGGCCTGCGCCCGAACCTCTGGCAGTTGCAGGTCCTCGGAGATGTTCTCTTTATCGCCAGCTTCTTCGTTCTGGGTGGCGGTTTCTGGGACAAGATCCGCGCGTTATTTGTCCGCGACAGCCGTGTCGTACCATCGTCTGTAGAGTAAGGACGCAACTGTGGCATCCGAAGAAGTTCTCAACGAACCCGCACCAGTGACATCGCACGCAAATCCCTTGCGAAAGATGGCTTTAGTTGTTGTGCTGATCGCACTAGTGCTGTTCGCACTTTCCATCTTCATGGAGCGTCGCACGCCATCGACGTCGCAAGCCCAGGTTCAGGCCTACGTCGTCGGTATCGCATCGGAAGTGACCGGGCGTGTCGTCGAAGTCAACGTCACGGACAATTCCGCCGTCCAGCCAAACCAGGTGCTCTTCCGCATCGATCCGACCCGCTACCAAATCGCGGTGAACGAGGCAGAGGCCGCGCTCGCCCGCGTCGGCCAGACGATAGGCGCATCGACGGCGCAGGTGGACGCCGTGCAGGCTCGCCTCGTCGAGGCCCAGGCGAACCGCGACAATGCCAGTGAACAGTTCGGGCGTGCGTCGGAACTTGCAAAACGGGGCGTGTATGCCCAAGCGAAGGTCGACGAAGCGAAGCTGGTGTTCGACCAGGCGCAGGCGGCGGTCAAGGGCGCGGAAGCGGACCTTGTTGCCGCGCAGGAAGATCTTGGCCCTGCGGGCAATGACAATCCCCAGCTCAAGGAAGCTCTCGCGGCCTTGGAGCGGGCGCAGCTTGACCTGTTGCATACGACGGTGCGAGCGCCGTCCTCCGGCGTGGTCACCAATCTACAGCTCTCGATCGGAAAAGTGGTCGGTGCCGGACAGTCGGCGATGACGTTCATCGATGTCGGGACAGTTTGGATCGCGGCGGCTTTCAAGGAAAACAGCCTCGAAAAGACAGCGGTCGGTAACAGGGCCGAGGTGTTGTTCGACGCGCTTCCTGGAAAGCTGTTTCCGGCTACGGTGGAAAGCGTCGGACTTGGTGTTTCGCAAAATGACACAGATCCGAGCACGGGCCTCCCAAAAATCCGGAGCGAGAGCGGCTGGGTTCAGGAGGCACAGCGTTTTCCCGTCCGCCTCACTCTCGACGAAGGACGACCAAAAGGCGCTCGATACGGTTCTCAGGTGACAGTCGTCATCTATACGGGAGACAACCCCGTGACCAACGCCTGGGGCTCGATCTGGATTCGCATCATGTCGGTGCTCACCTATGCCGGCTGAGGACGTCATCGGAGAGCAGAAGAGGAAGGGACTGCGGGTCGCGCTCGCCGTCCCTGCCCTCTTTACGATCTCGGTTGCTTCTGGAGCCCTCGTGCCCTTCCTCGGTCCGCTGTTCGCCGCGCAGTTCCTGCTATCGAGTTCCCAACCCATGCCGCTTGGAAAGACGATCGGGATGGCGGTTGTGATCCTTGCCGTCGGCGTTTTTATGATCTTGCTGACGTCGTGGTTTGGGGATCGCCCAGCAACCTTTCTACTGCTTCTCGGCGTGATCTACTTCTCGTGTTTCCTAGCTCAGACTGCAGGGAAAGGGGGAGCGGCAATCTTCCTCGTCCTTGTGGTCGCGGTCATCGTTCCCTTGCTTGGAATCCTGAACAAGGAACTGGCCGCATCGATCCTGTCTATCCTTGTTAGTGGGGTGCTCGGCGGAGCTGCGATGATGTGGCTTGCCTATATCGTCATTCCCGAGCCGCCGTCAGTCGCGGAAATATTCGTGCAACCGACATCCATGCCACCAGATTATCTGCGGGCGTTGTCGAACACCGCCATCTTGCTGTCAGCCGTCGCCATCTGCCTGACAAGCGACAACCTGACCTCCGCCGCTGTCATACCGATCACGGTCGCTTCCCTGCTCGGCCAGCTTGACGTCAAGCAAAGCGGTCGTGCCTCCATTGGCTTAATGATCGTCAACCTGCTCGGCGGGGTCGTCTCTTCGGTCGCCTACGCCGTGTTGACTGTTCGGCCAAATCTGTTTTCGATGCTTATCATCACGCTCGTTGTATGCCTCTTGCTTGGAGGAAGGGCGGCGTCAAGGTCTGCTGATGCAAAGATGTATGCCGGGGCGCTGACGATATTTCTGATTCTGTTCGGGCTCGGTGTTTCACCCCTGCCCGGTAGCGCGGCGGAATCGTTTTCGACACGCATCCTCTTCGTCGCGATGGCACTCGGGTACACGTTCATCACGACGGCGCTTCTATGGCGGGCACCCTCGGGCCAAAGGGTGATATCCTGACGTTAGAAACGGAGCGGCTTATGGGTTGGAGAAACACTGGGCTAGCATTTGCGCTCCTCCTTAGCGGCCAGACCATTGCCGCGACAGCCTTGTTCTGGCTTGTGTTCCCGCTTTTCCATCAGATCATTACCCATCTCGGAGAGCAGCAGGAGCTGCAGTACTCCCAGCAAGTCGCGACGATTGCCAGTGCCATCATGCTCCACATCTGTTACTGGTCGCGGCTGAGGTGGGTGCCGGTGGTCGCGCCCTTCCGCAACGTCTTCATCGCGCATCTCTGTTCGTTCGCTAGCCGCGTAAGCTTTTTCTTTGGCGGGGCACTCTTCTCGACACTGTTCTTTCGTCATCTGCCGGAGCTTGAGATACTCCCGTCTTATGAGCGGATCGCGCTTGGCGCTTTCGAGATCGTCATCGTCCTGTTTGCGCTGTTTTGCTATTCGCAGGAACTCGAGCGGTTGGCCAAAGCTATAGAAGAGCCCAACCGGCCACCGGCGGAAAACTTCCGTTGACAGCAGTATGCCCTATCAGCGCGACACCGCCATTCTGCGAGTCGTTGAGTGCGACGCCCTCCCTTCTGGCTGATCACTGCCCTGTGGCCGCTGTTAGGAGACAGCGGAACTGATCTCAATGGCCGAATAGAAGGCGCAAAGCGGAAATCATTTCCGATAGGGGGCCGCGAGCGGACCATCTGGTCCTGGAGGCGGGGATGAAATAGCTGCCGTCGAGCGCGGGAGAACCCTATGGCCCCTTCCTACCCCATTCTCGCCATTCCGATGTCCCGGTCGGGTTCTCGGAGGCCGTGGTTGCTGTTCGGCGAATGGTCAGCTGATAGGGACCGAGACGGAATTTTGGTACTACCGCCATCAGATCGCCCACGCGGTTGAAAGAAGAACGGACGTTTTTCCTATGGCGATGGAGCAGCGCAGTTCTAGGTAATTCAGACAGCTAACGCGCGGTCGCCAGAAGTGCTACACTTTCAGGACTGGACGCCATCAGACGCCGTATTATGATTAGTTTCTTTGGGAGGTGATCATGTCTTCCGACTGTTATGATAGCTTTTGCCCCGTGGCCAAAGCTTGCGACATCATCGAACCACGCTGGACACTGCTGATCCTTTGTGAACTGTCGCACGGCGCCACGCGCTTCAACGAGATCCGCCGCGGCGTGCCCGGCATTTCTCCAACTCTCCTTTCGAAACGCCTGAAAGAAATGGAGCGCCATGGCTTGGTTCGTCGTGTCGTAAGTGATGCCGGTGAGCCGGGCTACACCACCACCGCTATGGCCGACGAATTGCAGCCAGTGGTGCAGGCTTTAGGAAAATGGGCGCATCGAAATATCGACAAGGAAGTCTCGCTCAACAAACTCGATGCGCGTCTGTTGATGTGGAACATGCGCCAGAAGATCGATACTAACGTCTTTCCGCGTGGTACGACGACGGTCATCCAGTTCACCTATCCGGAACTGATCGAGAGCGAGCGGCACTATTGGCTCGTGGCCCGTCCGGGCCAGCCCGTCGATCTCTGCCTGCTCGATCCGAGCCACGACGTCGATCTGTTCATCAGGGCCGATCTCAAGGCAATGACCTCGGCCTGGATGGGTTGGTCAAGTCTGCGCAGTGAAATCGATGCAAACTCTATCGTCTTGATCGGCGACCGCAAGCTGATTGCCACGCTGGAGACATGGATGGTGCGTAGCAGTTATGCCGTCGCTCCTGAGCACCAGGCCCAACCAGAGCCACCGCTTCACATTCTGTATCGGCTCGCTCCATTTTCTACACTATCTGGCGGGTCGAGCCAGTGATTGGTTGGTCTCGTTCAGATAACAAAAGGAGACCCCCATGGATGTCAATCTGACCAACACTCCCGTTCCCAATGCAAACAAGGCGCTTTGGGAAAAGGGTGACTTCACGCGCATTGCAGCTGCGATGCGTGTGAGCGGTGAAGCCCTCGTTAAATCACTCGGCCTCAAACATGGCATAAGGGTGCTGGACCTCGGTTGCGGGGACGGTACGACGGCGATACCCGCAGCGCAGGCCGGCGCGAATGTTTTGGGCGTAGACATCGCCCGCAATCTTGTCGCCGCCGGCAATGACCGTGCCAAGGCCCTACAGCTTTCCAACATTTGCTTCGAAGAGGGCGACGCGAGCGATCTGGTCAATCTCGAAGACAGGGAATTTGACGTCGTCATCTCGATCTTCGGCGCCATGTTCGCACCCAGGCCAGGCGATGTAAGCAAAGAGATGGTGCGCGTTACCAAGCCCGGCGGCAGGATCGTCATGGGCAATTGGATCCCCGGCGATCCTACCCTCGTGGCGCAGATACTCAAGATCAGCTCTGCCTATTCACCGCCGCCGCCGGAAGGCTTCGTCAGTCCGATGACCTGGGGCGTGGAAGCCAATGTGATCGAGCGCTTCGAAGCCGCCGGCATTTTTCCTGATAACATCACCTGTGAGAAAGATACTTACACATTCAATTACCCGGGCGCGGCTACGCATTTCCTCGATCAGTTCCGCAATTTCTACGGCCCGACCATGAATGCCTTCGAGGCGGCGGCCAAGACTGGAAGGAGCGAGGAATTGCAGAATGAGCTTGATCTGTTGTTCAACCGGCAGAACCAGGCCAGGACCAATGACATCACAACGATCCCCGCCTCGTTTTTGCGGGTAACCGTTCGGGTGCCTTAGGCTTGAGACGCCTCGTCCGATCGGCGCGGGCGAGGCGTTCCACTACGGATCGGACTGGCGACTTGCAGAAATTTCAAAAGAAAACCGCGCGTCCGAAAAGAAGGTGCAATGCGGCCCTACCACATTCGGTGCGGGGGGGCGGGTTGGCGTCACTTTCCAATGTCACAGGAATAATCCTTGAATTGCGTCGATGAAAGTGCTGGTGACGGCAGAGAGCCACTAGTCTCTGGCGCCGATTTGGAAAAAGGAGGTCGCGATCCGTGTTATCATTCCCAAAGGGCAAGTGGTGACCCAGAAGGAAATCCGATGATTTTGAAAGAGATGACCAGCGAGGACTGCGTTGAAGTCCTTTTGCGGGGGCACATTGCCCATCTTGCCTGCGCCAAGGATAATCGGCCCTATGTCGTG
>NZ_LMFB01000003.1:29466-29604 GCF_001426685.1 Rhizobium sp. Root483D2
ATGCGCGCCAACCCGCTGGTCTGCATTCAGGTGGGCGAAATCGAGGACAACGAGGCGTGGCGAAGCGTCGTCGTTGAGGGACGTTATGAGGAATTCCCGGACAACGAACAATGGCACGACGAACGGCTTCACGCCTGG
>NZ_LMFB01000003.1:29637-96242 GCF_001426685.1 Rhizobium sp. Root483D2
GCCGGGCACGGTTCCAGAAACAGGCAAAACGATGTTGCCGGTCTTTTTCGTCATCCATATCGACAGCGTCACCGGTCGGCAGTCGGTTGCCAGCGGAAACTGAGATTGAAATACTCGCGCTAAGCGCCCTCGGGCTTGGTGTGGCGGATGGGCGCGGGGGGTGCCTTCTTGCGAAATGCAGCGTCCGTGTTTAGCCTTTGCCTACGACTGAAGAAGAGTTCTGCTAGCGGTTCGAAGATCGGGAGCGCCTTTGGTATCGCACGAGGCTCAGCGCCTTTTGAATGGAACCGGAAGATTATTCAAGATCGGTCGCCAAGGTTTGGTGGCGAGAACCGAGGGATGACGCGTTGTCCCCAAAGCGCTGTGCCGATGACGGCTCTTACACTTGTGAAGCGGCCATCACTTTCTGTGCGGGATTTTGGGTTAGGCCGTCTGATGCCAGCGTCGAAAGTGGGTAGTCATTCGGCAAGCTGGCTATGCTTGACCCTGCCAGGAGATTGACGATCTTTCCAACTTTGTCGCGAAGTCGGTTCGCTGCCGCTTCGACGGCCGACCAGTCGCGGCGGCTGATCCCTGCATACAGGTCTTCGATCAATCGAATACTCATTTTTGGCTGAGCTCTCCGACGCATCGGCGAATACCGGTCGCAGCCTAACTTGAATGGTTGATAGGGGATTAGGAGAACGAGGCGTATGGTCGCTGCGTAACTTCCTCCTAATTGGAGTTCCGCAGTGCCTGATACTGATAGGAAAAAACGGGATTTTGATAATAACGGGGCAATCAAGACTAGTCGGTTGGTCGAATGGGGCGTTGCGTCGGTACCGGAGAACGTTGTCCTCGAATAGGATACGTTCAATCGTAACGCGAACACGAAATTTACAACATTGACGACAAGGCACCTCATCAAGTCCAAGTTGAGATTTCGGCTTCCGCAGCCAGGGCTCTGTCGGTCCAGTCGTCAAATACGCTGATTGGGTTGAGCTCAAACTTCCGGCGGAAACAGAGAACAACGGTGCATAAGCGGAACTCCCCACTCATTCAGCATCGGCCGAGCCCTCCAACGGTGACGCGACGCCGCTTCGGAGCGATGTCCGCTTTCAGGCCAGGGAAATGATGACCTCTACGGCCGACACGACGGCGCAAAGCTGCCGCATCTCTCGGCAATTATCTTTAGACCGCTCAAGCCGACCGCAGACGACGAAACTCCGTCGTCTCACCTTCGAGATGCGCAAAATGCATGGGAACTCACCCCTCGACCGATTAAAAGCAGCCTGTGTAAGTGACGCAGATATCGCTGCGTGCTCTCCAGTATAGTCAGCGCTCGTACTCATCGCGTCCATTGTCGCGGTGACGCTCATGCTCGGTCGGACGAATGCGCTCACGATGCTGTTCATCCTGCACGCCTTTCGCGTCCACCGCCTGCTCGCGTGCTGCCCGGGCCGCTCGACCTGCAACAATGGCGTTTTGCTGGACCGCGATCGCAGGATCCACACTTGCGGGCGGCTTCCGGTTTTGATCTTGGCCGTCGCCCGCTCGAGCAGCTGCCGACGTTCCCCCTCCTCCGGAAGTATGCATCACCGATGGTATCTGCTGCATTTCGATGTCTCGGCGCTGTTGGAAAAAAAGCGCGGAAATCTCGCGCCGCATTTCCTCGACCGCCTGGCGCTCGCCACTACTGTTGACCATCGTGTCAAGGCGGTCCATGGATTTGTTGGCGCGTGCGACGCGTTCATCGAACTGTTCCAGCGAGAGCGGCATAGTGTTTTCCCTTCGATGTTTAATGTCTGAAACCAAAGTCATTAGTTTCGCCAACGGCGCGGCCGGTTCCGAAGTCGCCGTCCGAGCGGATTTGTCGAAGCGGCTCTGCAGCCACGGCGTCGGATAACCGTTCATGCCAGCGCCGGCCGCTTCGACTGAAACAGCGGCTCTGAGCCCGTGTCCAGACAACTGGCGCTCGATATTCTTGACCACGGCAAGGGTTTCCGGGCCACGGCCAACCCTATTCTGTCTCTTCAGCTCCCGCTCAATCTTGCTGAAGCTAGCATCGATCGGCGCAAGAAGGAGGACGGTGCGACCTTGCACCGAGAGGAACCGAGCATCACTGTTCAGCGCACGTTGAACAGTCTTCGGCACGGAGCCGCTGTCATCGGCACCGTGGATCTTGAGCTCCACAAGCACGAAGCCTTTCATCGGGCGTGGCGAAAGCTTCGGCGCTTTTGCCGAAGCCGCAGCGGCAAACCGATCGGCAGCATCAATCACTGTGGATTTCGCACCCACCTTTTTCAACGCGTCCACAGTCGCTCGCCATTGCTGGGCCATCGCAAGCCCGCCGTCTGCGAGCGAGGAGCGGTCAGCGACACCGGCCTGCTTTCGCTCGACGCGCCTAATGAGTGCGGATGTCTTGAGATAATGCGGATCATTAAGACCACGTTGATAGGCGCCGGCCTGCGCCTGGCTGTACGGCCGCGTTGCCGCGACGTCGGCCCGGCGGGTCGCCACCATTGCGATCCCATGCTCACGCGCCTTTGCCGCGAACCGCTCTCGCCATTGATAAAGCTCGGGCTTGATCAACCGCAGCGCTTTGCCAACATCATCGCGGGCGGAAATCATCGCATGGACGTGCACATGCCCGGTTTCCGGATGATGCGCCGTGACCCACCGGTGCCCTGCGACTTGCTCGCTTAGAAAATCGCGCACGGCCCGGTTCATCGCCTCCGCATCCGTCCCCGCCCGGGCGGAAAAAATGACGTGAAAGGCATTGCGCGGCTCTACGGTGCGAATATGTTCAGACCAGCTCTGCCAAATGCCATCTGCTGCGTTCTTGATAGACGTTTCGTGCTTTACCGCTTCGCCCGCACTCGAGGTGACCGGTCTTTCGCCACGAAGAAACTTTTCGAGGAAATAGCGGCCCGACTTTTCCGAAGTGGCAGCCCCAAGAACGCGAACCTCCGCCCGTCTGCCCGCGTCCGCCAACCGAGCCGCAAGATCCGCTTCGGCAGTTTCCGCCAACCGCACCGAACCGTCGCCCTTCTCACGGGCTTTCATAGCGACAGCCAGTTTTCCCGCCGGCAGGTCCGTGACCGCATAGACAGAAATCTCGCCGTCGGGGCGACGGGAATAAAGGAACGGCTTTGAGCCGAAGGCGGCGTTCAGTGCCTCATGAAGATCGTCGTCTCCAACGGGTTCGGCGAACTTAATGGAGATGCTCACCACCGCGTTTACAGCATAGGGCTTTCGGAACTCAGCGATCCAGTCAGCTAGAACGGCCGCGCGCTCCTCCCTGCTTGCGATGGCGATCCCGTCTTGATCAATGACAGAAACGTCAACCCTCTCCTTTCGCCCGTCTTCTTTTTCGATCTCCCGCGTTCCAAGATAGGTGAGCAGGCCCGCGGCGGAAGCGCGGCTGGAAACTGTCGACGTGACTTTAATCACAACCGGCTGGGCACCGGCAGCAAGCGCCGCCCGGCTGGCAACCTCCGACGATGCCTTGTCTTGCAACAAACGCCGAGTGGCGATGGGGTTGGCTTGACGTGCGGCGCTACCGCCCCCTCCTCCGCCCCTGCGCAGTTCGTCGTCCTCTTCCGGACCCCTGGGTGACGCCAACACACCGACGAGCGCGATGACGTCCTGCTGAGAGGAGCGCGCTGGCTGCAGGATGGAGGCGATAGTCTGTTCCCCCGATGGAACGGAGATCGTCGCGGCCCTGGCTGCAAGCCCTGTTGGCAGATACCGCTTCCCAGCGCGATCACCGGGCGCGACCGGACCACTCGCCCGTCCCGGGCGTCGCTTATCATCGTCGTCCAGCAGCGAAACGGCCCGGCGCGCCGAATAGGTATCGATTTCACCTAGGAGGCTTGCCCACTCATAGGCCATGTCCGCCTCCTCTGCGCTCTTGCCGGCTGATCCGCAGCATCAGATCGACGTCGGCCCTCAGCCGAAACACAGCGTCCAGAAGCTTTCGCAACGCTGCATCCAGATGCGGTTCATAGCCGACCCGGCCTTCGTTCATGGCCCTAACAGCCTGGTTGAGATTAATACCGACCCGACGCAGTTCTTCGTTCGTGCCCCGCAGATGGTCGGCTTCGACCGGTCCGACAGGCAACGGAAGACCGGCTTGATCGCGGAACAGCAGCCGGATGACGTCACTTGCGGTCCGTGTTTCTCCACACAGCGCCGCGAGCGCTTGCCGCTCTTCCGGCTTCATGCGGACCCTGACCACCTCGCTTCGCATCACTTCCTCTTCATTGCCATGGGTGCCGGAGGCGCCACAGAGCGCCATCTGGCGCGAACACCAGCATCGCCGGCGGCGGGGCGTCGAGTTTGTACCACAAACTTGACTATCCTGCCACAGAGAATTAATTATAGTTTTCTATTTGCACTGTCAACTCACACTCGCGGGTGAGACCCACATGCCGTTTATGGCCGGCGACCGGCAATGGGTAATTGAAATGTTGGCAATTGCCCATTGTTAATTGAACAGTGGTCGTTAGTGCATGGCAATGAACAGATAACCGTTGTTAATCATCAATTAATGCGTCAACAACTGCTTACGGGCAATCATCAATGGGTCGTTGCCCGTTGATGTTGAACAGCTGGCAATTGTCGATCATCAATCGTCACCGGCCAATTAGCAACGGGCAACTGAAGCGTTGCCAGAAGGGGCCAGCGCAGTTAATTATAGTTTTTTTTCGAACGAAAGGAGCTTCCATGATCGTCACCATTGCGAACCCAAAAGGCGGGACCGGAAAAACCACCCTCGTGCGGGCGCTGTCGGGAACAGCTGCCCATGCCGGAAACAACGTGTTTCTCATCGACGCTGACAGCCGTGCCAACACAATGCGATGGGTGACGATGTCGAAGCACATGGACGTCTGGCCCGATAGGCTTGAGGCGGAAAGCTGCCTGGATCCGGATCGCATCTACAAAATGGCGTTGGATCGACAGCGCGAGGGCAAGATCGTCTTTGTCGACATCGAAGGGACGACAAATGAAAATCTCTTCGCGGGTCTCTATTGCGCCGACGTCGTCCTCATTCCCCTTCAAACCACCCAGGACGACGTGGTCGCCGGGATGCAACTGGCGCTCAATCACATTCCCGTCGTCGAAGACGATCAAAAGCGCAAACTTCCCGCTCTGATCGTCATCAACCAACACGATCTCGTCACCGGACGCGCTAAGGCGAATGCACCGCTTCGCGAAATCTTACGGGAAAGTGGCGTTGCGCTTGCCTCGCAGCCCATTGCCCGTCGTGCTTGCTATCAATCGATGGGCGCCGCCGGCACGCTCCAGACCGTTGCAACGCCCGACCCGAAAGCCATTGCCGAGATGGAAACGCTGCTTGGCGAAATCCTAACCCTTTACAGATCCACCGCCGAGGGAGTTCAGGCATGAGTGACGGACCAGACAGCAAGAACCTTGTTCTCGGGCTGATTTCGACCAACCGGCAAAAGCTATCCGTGCGGGAAAAGCAGACCGCCTCCCCTCCTCCGCAAACCGAAGACGTCCATCAAGCCTCGACTAACAAGCCGCCGATTAGCCGTCATCAGCTTCGCGACATGGTCGCCAAGGGCGAAAGCCGCGATCCGATCGCCGGCAAACGCTTCCGAGACACAGAAAAAGTAACCACCGGTATTCATATCCGCGCCGACGTTCACAAGACGCTGAAGATCCTTGCCGCAATAGAGCGCCGCAAGTTCAACGCTTATATCGAAGAGGCGATCGACGACTATCTCGAAAAGATCGCAGACCGAATCCCCGACATTTCCTGACCAGGTGGACGCGGGGCTCATCATGCGCTCCGCTTCTCATCCCCGGCATTCGCCCTGATCGCCGCCATCAGCATCGGCCCGAGACCGAACTCGCCGCGCGCCGACTTTCGGGTCAAGTCACGCAAGTAGCCGCCGGCCGAGGTGATATGCCCTGCCCGCTCAAGGATGCAGGCAATTGCGACTGCCGCATTTTCGGCCCCCATTATTTCGCAGGCCTCTTGGTAGGCCGAAGGACTGACGCCGAGCATCGACCGGACCACAATGGCAGCCGACATCAAGTCACGCCAATGGTCTATCCGGCCGCCTGGGGCGTAATCCGCCATTTGCGGGCATGCCCTCAACACCATGCTCAACGGGAACGCCTTCAGCGGCTCGGTCACCCGTTTCGGTTTGAGCTCCGGCGTTTCGCCCTGCTCTTTGTCAGAGCTAGGTTCAAGTTCATAGATGGATTCGGGATTTGAATTCTGTATGTGACATCCGTCTTGGATAGCATTGCCGTCGGTTTTTTCTGCTTTTAGCTGAATTTCCAGGACGTTGACGATTTCCTCACGAAGCATTCGCATGTCTTCGAGCACGGCATCAACATCGTGGCGCCTCGGAGCGCGCGGGAGGCGCGCAATAAGCCCGACATACATCGCCTCGATCTCTGCCCAATCGCCGTCAGCGCCCTCTTCCATGGCAGCGGAAATCAGCTTTCGCACATCGCGCCGGCAAAGCGTCAAAGCTTCCTTGGCACGCTTGAACCGCACGCGCTCTTCAGCAACTTGCTGGGCAAGACCAGCCAGCTCGGCAGCACGCGCACGCAACGGTGCCAGGTTGAAGCCGAACGCGTCCTCGATGTCCCCTCCCCTGCTCCGATGCGCATAACGTTTTCCGTTCGGGCTATCGCGGCGCTGGATCAGACCAGCCTCAACGAGCACACCGAGATGGCGCCGCAGTGTTGTGCCGGCGATGCCGTGCGCCCGGATCGACAGCTGCGTGTTCGACGGGAATACGACAAGACCATTGTCGTCCGAGAGCTCAGTATCCGGATAGAAGCTCAGCAACGCGTGCAGCACTGCGAGAGATCGGTCCTGAAGGCCAAAGACGTCCTTCGCCTCACAGAGATCCCGGAAGACTTTCCACTTATCTACGGGCTTGCTCTCGCTACGCTCAGTTGTGTCCAGCTGACCTTTGACCAAGGCAAGCGTCATCGGCCGCCGCCCAAAGGGCGTCGTCACACTTCCACTCTGCATTTTCTTCACCTCTCAAAAGGCAAAAGAAATCCGCTCACCAAAACGATGCCAAAGACTCTTGACTGTGATTCGTGAAAATGCGATTCTCAGATTGCTACATGTGAGGAAGGCTTCCACGACGGAAACGTTTGGGGGCCTTTTTCTTTTGCGGTTGTCTCTCCTTCGACCTTGCTTAACTCTTGCTGTGACCCCCCGCCCTATTGCGCAGGGTCGGCCGATTGATATTCGCGCATCAGATCCGGCATTCGATCCGCCAGCCAGCGCGCAAATGCTGCCTCTTTTTTGGGAATGATCACGGTCGTCCCAGAAGACGTAGACTTCATACGCCCAAAAACTCTTTGGTTAAGAGCGAAGTCGCGGATCTCATCCTGTGCCTTCCCTTCGCCGTGCTTAGATATCTCACTTGCAGCTCTGATTGCCTGCGCGATCCGCTCCGCTCCATCTGCTTGCTTAAACTCTGGTGTTTTAACAATCCGGCGCACAGCCTCGGCCTTGTTCAAACTTTTCAAGAGGTCCGCAAATGCAGTCCACTTGGGGCGGCCCACGCCTTTTGCACGACCAATAGAGTAGACAATATCTTCAGGAACGATGTCGGTGACCCGGAACAGGTGCGAAATAGCCGCCTCAGACAAACCAAGGATGGGGCATATCGCACGATGAGAGAGTCCTGCGCTTTTTAGCTGCACGGCCCACATTGCCTGCTCAATCCAGGTGAGGTTCTCTCTAACGCCGTTTTCGAGAGACTGCTCCTCAATAAGCTGACGATCTGTAAGATCACGGACGTATGCCTTGATCTTAACGGCCTCCGGTCTTTCGGCGTCCGCCATGATCGCCTTGACAGCTGCCCAGCGACGGTACCCGTAAGCCAGCTGATAATGATCGCTCTTCGTTGGATGCGGCCGGACAAGGATTGGTATTTTCTGCCCTTCGCTTGCAATCGATAACTTCAGCGCCTCAAGTTCTTTGTCAGCCTCTTCGTCATTTTCGAAGCGATCCTTGTAAGGAGAGCGCTCCACTTTCGTGGGATCGAGGGAAATAATGCTGTCCTCGGTCAACTGCGAGAGCACTCTTCCCACGTTTGAAATGACCGGCGACGAGTGGCGTCGCGAAGGTAGAGCCTTGTCCAGCGCCTCAGGGACTTGGGCCGTATCACCGCGGATTTCGGCATCCGCTGCCATTCTTTGAAGTATGCTCTTTTTCATGCGCTACGCCCCCAAACCTTGTGGATCAGGTGAAGGATCTCGAAGTTAACACGATCCGCGCTTTCGATCGCTCGCTTCAGCGCCTCCCGACCAACCTCGCCGACTTCAAGCTCGTAAAGCGTTTTTTTAGCGACGGCTGCGCCAGCAATAGCAGTCGACTCCAGAGCCTCCGCCACGAGTACGTCATCACCAAAAAGACGTCGCATGACTCCAGACATGTACTTCTGCGGTCCGTCGTTCGGATTCACACGTGTCAGAAGGAACCGGAAAAAATCATGCTCAAACTGGGCGCCGAACTGGCCCAGCGTCTCGGAAAGATCGGAAATCATGATCAGGAATTGATTGCAAGACGCCACGTCGAGCATGGCTGGATGAACCGTCACGATCAGCGACGTCGCTGCATACAGTGCTGCGAGTGTCGAATAGCCAAGTGATGGCGGTGTGTCGAGAATGACGATGTCATAACGATCTTCCACACGCGCCAGCGCATTGCTTAGCCGTTCGAAAAAGAGACCGAGGTCGTCCCTGTTCCTCTGTGTAAGGTAGGAAGGGGTGTCAAACTCGAAGTCCATGAGTTCGAGGTTTCCTGGCACCAGATCGACGCCTGGGAAATAAGTGGGTCGAATGACATCTGCCAAGGCTCGGCGCTCGTTGTCATAGCGTATCGCCGCATAAGCAGTCTCATTTTCCCCGAGATCAAATTCCGGTTGGATACCAAAAAGCGCCGTCATGGACGCTTGTGGATCCAGATCCATGCACAACACCCTGTAGCCCTGCAAGCCGAGGAAATGGGCCAGATGCATCGAGGTCGTCGTCTTCGAACTTCCCCCTTTGAAATTCGCGGTGGCGATGACCTGCAGCTTCTCGCCCTTACGGCGGTACGGCAAAAGCTCACCGGCATCATCCGGACGAAGGGTAGCGAGAAACGAGCGCAGCTCTTTCACCTGGTCTACCGTATAAGTGCGCCGATTGTTCTCGGCGCGCTCGGGTACAGGTCCCTTCCCTTCGATCGTTAGTTGCCGGAGAGTGCTTTCAGGTACTCCCAGCAATCGTACCAGATCGAGGGTCGAGAATGTTCTCGCGAATGTTTTTCGTGCGGCTGGCGGATAGACTGCTTCGCGCATATCTTGAAGCTCCGCCGAAAGCTTCGACGTGTACGCCTGGATCTTCGATGCGGTATCTCTGACGTTATGAGAAGCCGAGTAAAGCATTAAATCCCCTTGACGGTTATGGTCCCGATACGAGACCCTTACCGTCAGAAATGCCAGAGAGACTCCGATTCTTCAAGTGGTTTTTCGTTAATGAAAAGTTAACATCACCGGTCGCCGGCGCAGGACTTTACAGTTGTAAAGTTCAGCGCGACCTGTAGTTCCCACTTTGGCGAGCGGGGAAGCGAGAGAGCAGCGCTTGAGCACCCTTCGCTTTTGGAACAAATGAGCTGCATGAAAACCGTCTCTTGCGGCAATTCAACGGATTGCAGCCAGTTCCATACTACCGCGCGAAGGTTTGCCACCCCGAGCTCCACCAGCGCCACCACAAGCTTTCGACACCGGGGCCACAGCGTAGCACCGTTCTGCATGTCTGCCCCACAGGGTCGATGACTCAGGCGATCGTTCAGGTACGGCCCCGCACTTGGGCCGTACCTTGCTGGATCAATCCCAGGGAATGACGGCCATCAGATCGTCGTCTTGGCCCGGGAAGCGCCCGAGATTGGCATTAAGGCGTCCGTATCCGGTATTGACCGAGAGGGTGTAGTAGTCACTGCCGTTCTGATTGATCTTCTTCCAGATGCCGCCGATTTCTACGGAGCGTCCCCTAGGGGTCTTGGCAAGGATGCGATAAACGGGCGCTTTCGGGTTGGTGCTGCTGATTTCTTCGCCGGTCAAATCGATGTCGTAAGCCATGGATGCGATGTTGCCCGAGAGGCCGGTTTCGGTGAAGCGGATGAAGTTTACGAGGTCGGACATTGCTGTATCTCCTTTGTTAGCGTTGCCGATGGACACGACAAAAGGGCGGGAACAGGAACGGCCGCACCCGAAGGGTCGCAGCACCTGAGAGCGGGACGATTTTGCAGCGCGAGGAGATCTGTACGATCGGGGAAAATCGTTCCGATCGAGGGTTGCGGGCGTGACGACCGGCCTTAGTGATCCATCTGAAGGCATCGCATACAAAGGAGATCAGCGCAGACGTCTCCGGATATAACGCCGCCCGTTTCACCGAAGCCGGCATCGCCACTCATCGACGCCAGACGCATCTACCTGACATCGACGAGGCGATTAAACACCACTTAGCGGACGAACCATCGGCATCCTCGCAACGACATTCGCCGAGAGCTGGGGCTCATACGGAACTGACTGCATCTGGGAGGAAGACCGATCACGCAGCGAGCACATCGAAACATCGAGATCGGCTCCACCACCATGCCATCTCGAGAGCCTCCCCTGACAAGATCGCAGGTCTTCAGGACAGGAACACTGATTGCGCTAGCGATTTACAGCTGCGCGCGGTTGCGGGCACGATCACAGTACGCGGGATGAAGATTGTTCCTTTCGCATTTAAGGGAAAAGCCGTTGCTGACGGGTCCGACAACAAGCAACATCATCCGCGCCCGATCACATGCGGCCTCATCCAGCCAATGTCGTACCGGAAATAAACGCTCGCGCGAGACAGGCGCCCGCGTGATTCCAGCGCCGCGGATACTGCTTGCGAAGCAAAGCGCGGGCCGGGGTTCGATGCCCTGGACCGCGCTCGCGGGCGGAAATGTGTGTAGGGTAGGTCAAATAGGTGGCTCTGTTTTAAACAGGGGCCGACCGCGCGGAAGAAGCGCGACCGGCTGGATAGCATCGGCGGGGTTATTCCGCTGCCATCGGCAGGGACTGGGCCTCGTCGTCGTCGATCTCGACGTGCACCTCGGCGCTCGGGTCGAATGCAATGCGGATTGGAGCCGGGAGCCAGCCGGTACCCACAATCAGCCTGTCCGCGATCAGCACGGCCTCTGTCTTCTTACCCGCTGCCTTCACGGATAGGCTTGCGTCTTCGCCCTTGGCTTCCGCCACAGCGAGAGCAATGCTTTGCCGATTGATGTGATTAAAATAGCTGTCGGCGGTCGTCTCGAACCAATCCGTCATCCGCACATTGAGCGCACGACCAAGCTGGTTTGCCTGCTCGATACCAGATCGGCGGTCAGTGAATTTCTTCTCCACGGCGTTGACGGAGTGGGCTGCCGCATAGGCCAGCAGGAGCAGCAGTTCTTCGCGGCTCTGTGCAAGGCACCACTCGAACAGGTCGGCAGGGTTTCCGGGGATTTTATGCCCGTAGTTTTCCTGTACGCTGTCGAAATCGGCAACGGCCCTGCACTTTTCCGGCGATTTTATCGACCCTTCGACGCGCTCATAAGTCAGCGACACTTGCAGGGCGCTTTGCTCGGACACATAGCTGGTGTAAGCAACACGCAGCAGCATGGCGTGAACGACGGCGGCAAGCGCCACATCGGGATTGTGGACCAGCTCGACGCGAAGCGCTGCGGTCTTCTGTGCCGTCAAATCCTCAATCAGGGTTGCCGGGTGGGTAAGCTTCGAGGTGTTATCCTTTGCTTTAACGCTTGCGGGGGCGTTCCCGTTTTCGCCTTCGTCCGCGTCTGCGGCCTCGTCCTCATTCCTGATGATGCCGATCGCCGCTTCCAGCTTGCCGTGATAGTTGACATACAGCACGATGCCGCTTCTCGCCTTGTCTTCGGCCAAATATGTTTCCTTGCTTTCGGAAATCTCGTCCAGCCGCCGGTTGATCGCATCAACGCGCTCGTGTGCGCCCTCCTCCTGAGCCTCGTTGTTGATCATTTCTGCCAATTCGTCATGCTCTTGGCAAAGCGCGTCGTATTCAGCTTGAACTTCGTCAGAAAGCTCGACCTCCACCGGATAGGCACGCGGTACATTGAACATCCATTCCGGGCGTTCGGAAGTCGCTTCCACCCATTTCCAGCCTTGCTGACGATATGGCACCGTTGCTTCTTCCAGCTTCTCGGATACGAGCCTGTCGAGCAATGCGACATCAAGCGCATAACCTCCGCCGTCCGCGTCAAACAGATCGCGGCGAACGGTTCCGCCTACCTGCTCATAGGCATCCAGCCCCCCGACGAATTTCACCCGCCGGTCCGTGCTGGCAACCTCGTCCGTCAACAGGTTCGACTTGATCCGGCTTGCATGACGATCCCATGTGGATAGGCCATTCCAAACCTGTTCCTGTCGCTCATGGTCGTCGGAAACCGTGAAGGCGGAAAGTTGCTCGAAGGTCATCTCCTCCTTGCAGTAGAGGTCCAACAGTTTGGGTGAGACCTTCGCCAACGCCAGACGGCGGCGCACGATGATTTCCGTGGTTCCAAAACGGGCGGCAAAGTCAGGGATCGCCTTGCCCTGATCCGCCAAGCGCTGAAGGCCTCGTAAGCATCCACCGGGTGCATATCTTCGCGCATGACATTTTCCGTCAGGCTGATTTCGGTAGCGTCGTCACCATCGCGCACTTTGCACTCGACCGCGTGGTTCTTCTGAATTTCGCCCTGCTCCAACAGCAGCAACAATGCCCGTCTGCGGCGCTCTCCGGCCGTGACGAAATACCGTCCCTTCTTTTCTGCGGTCCGCACGACAAGGTTTTGTAGAACGCCGTTGACCTTGATCGATGCGGCAAGCGCCGCAATGCTCTCGGTGGAATAGGTCTTGCGGACGTTCTTGGGGTCTGCGTCCAGCTTGTTCAATTCGATGATGATGGTCGTCGTCATGGTATGATCTCCTGATGTCCCGTTTCCTTAGGGTTTCGAACCCGCAGTGGGCGAAGCCTTCTTCCTTTGGTCCGAAGGACGTGCTCACACGTTCCTCGGAACGAAGGGAGGGGGCGTAAGCCCGCTCCCGGTAGGGCGGGGATCGGGTCATGGGTCGGACGGGGAGAAAAAACGGAAGGTTCGGCGCTCTGGCGGTGAAAGCCGTTTTTTCTCCACGGCCGACAGCGCCCTGGCGCGCTTGCCCATTGGCGCGAGCACCGACCTATCGTAAGAGCGGCATGTCAAGGAGAAGACACGCATACGCTCCTGCAGATGCTCCTTGCAGATGTGAGCGCGAGGTCGCGCTCTCAATATCTCGCCAGTCGGCCTGGACGAGTCTTGCAAGAGATCGTTTCTCGAATGTGGAATCCAGTTACATGGGGTTTGATGGGCCCGAACACGGCGCGACGCTTTATCAGTGAGTTGCGTCTCTTCGATCGCAGCCGCAGATCTCAACGCATAATTCCGTCGGGTGAGCACCACGTGACCCGGCACACTAGCAGGATCGCAAACACAGCACCATATGTACACACCAAGGATGTACATATTTCAAATAATGGAGTATGGTACATCCACGTACACACAAGGATGAGCGCTATGCACATCACGAAAGCTTTCAAAAACGGAAATTCGCAGGCCGTGCGTATCCCGGCCGAGCTTGCTTTCGACCGGACCGATGTCGAGTTGGAAATCGAGCGCGTCGGCGACGAGCTTCGCATCCGTCCTGTGCATCGCTCCCTGGCCGGCGTTCTGGATGTATTCGCCCGCTTCTCTCCGGATTTTATGCGTGACGGAAGAGGGTCCCATGAGCAAGACGAGCGGGATAAGATCTGATGGCGCGCTACATGCTCGATACGAATATGTGCATCTACCTGATGAAAAACCAGCCGGAGCAGGTCGCCCGCCGCTTTGCCAGTTGCTATGTGGGAGACGTGGTCATGTCGGCCATCACCTTCGCCGAACTCGAGTATGGTGTATCCGCATCCGATGATCCCGCACGGGAACTTGATAATCTCGCAGCCCTGGCCGAACTGATCACGGTAGAGCCGTTTGGGATTGCCGCAGCGCGTGCCTATGGTCCGGTTCGAATGGCGACAAGAGACCGGAAGAAAGATCATCTCGATAAACTGATCGCGTCGCATGCAATCGCCCTCAACACAGTGTTGGTGACCAACAACACGCGCGACTTCCTGGCGTATACCGGACTGAAGCTCGAAAACTGGTTGGACGCGTAACGCAGAGAAACGAGTTAACCCGTCCCAGCGGCTATGCCGTGAGGGGCGGGAAGGGAGGGGACCTTGCCGGCGTTCGTGCCGGTGCGAGTGCCAACGACCAAGGCACGATCAGCGAAAAATGAAGAGTATCGGAGAAATCAGCATAGCGCCGCTCCCGGGCGGGATTTCGGGAATTCTCGACGCGCAGTGAGCGGGAAAAGGCAGCCGCAGGAGCCTCAACATAGTGGCCCGAAGGGGAGGCGGGATCGACTACCGCCGCACGCTGCGCACCGTTTGCATGGGCCAGAAACAAGCAAAAAAAACAAACGCCAAAAACGACCGTTTTCCACCAAGCTCCGGAAAACCCTACGGCGCTATGTGGGAGCGCGGGTTTCCTCCGCTTGGCTGCGCTCGTCCTTGCGGCTCGCTCCGGCCGCGGGCGCGCCGTCTGACGGCGCTGCGGCTGGAAAACGGTCGAACAATACCGCATAATGAACTCCACGATAGCTGTGAGTGCCCTCAGCCCTGGATCCAGGACAGGGGAGGGGAACACACCTCGCTTGCAACGAGCGCATATAATGACGAGCAAGCCCGGTGGGCCGGAAGGAAATGCGAGAGTGTGGGGCTTGGCCGTACCCCGCGAAGCTATCAGCGCTCAAAGCCCAGACCACTGGTTTTTTATCCGTGCCGGCTACGTCGCTGTGGAGCAACCGATCAATCGATCCTTGTCGCATTCTGGCGGAGGATTGCGGCAAAAGCCGCAAGACCCTGGCGTTCCACAGCTCCAACAAAATCTTCGCTTGAAGGCAACGATTTGCGAAGATTGCCTCGGGCACGAGCGACACTGTCGATCAGTGCCTCGGGAAACTGCCCGTAAAGCTCGACCAGAAAAGCATCGGGCGTGATGCAAGCCACGCCATGCGATCGGAGATTTTCGATAGGAAAATCCTTAATATTCCAACTGACGATCAGTGTTGCTTTTCCGGTTATGGCGGCCGCCAGGACGTGCCGGTCATCCGGATCGGGCAAATCCAGTTCGGGAATGAGAGATTGGTAACCACGGACATCGGCTTGCGGCAAAACATCCTTCATCCGGTCGCGCGTGACCTCAAGTCGATCCACCGTGACATGCGGAGCGTTTGCGGCGAGATTGCGTATCCACTCTGCGTGAATGTCGTCGGACCAGTGCGCATCGAAAAGACCGTCGAAAGCGGCCTGAACAAGGAGGTTGCGAAGATGGAAGGGATAGAGAACGCAGGCATCAAGGACCGCGACAAGCGGTCTAGAGGCCATGGGTGCCGATCAAGTCCTCTGTATCGTCTGCCAGCGCCTCAAGAGCCTTTTGACGGGCGTCCAGTTTGGATTTGAGTGTTAGGACGTCTCTCAGCAACGCGCGGCGGTGCTTGCCCACGTAGCGAAAGGGCAGATCACCCCGGTCCATGCGAAGCACGACAAGAGGTCGGGAAATCCCGAGGATCTCGGATGCATCTGACGGGCTCAACTCCTGATCCTCGGTGAGGAGAGCGACATTTTCCCCACGCGACAGCCGATTAATCAATGTCTCGATGGCAACGGCTGCAGCCAGTGGCAGCGCCAATGTTTGGTCGACACCGTCGCGGCGTCGGACATGCAGTTCAATGCGATCGCCTGCCGCCAGTTTCGGCAGGGTCGCAACTTGTCTCCGGTCACGGTCCGACAGACCGACAAATTTCACGACGTGGCTGGCCATAGCTTGATCTCCTGTGCGGTCAATATAGAGGTCGCAGCAATTAACTGCAATAACTGAAATTCAAGGCTTGTGTTCAAAAGCAATTTGGCAAGCCATTTCGCGCCGACGGGCGGGAAGGGAGTGCGAGGGGTGGGGCTTTGGGGCACCCCTCGAAGCTGACCCGCCGCTTCGATAGCGGCAAGGGACAGCTACCACGGCGTCCAAAGGAGGGAAGGGCAAAGTGCCGCCGTTACCGACGACGCCTTACTCGGCAAGGGGTTCAAGCCTTCAGCGCTGCCATCCGTTCGCCCAGAAGCCAAAGCGCCTTGTTCAACTTGATATCCTGATCGATGCCATTGACGCCGCGAGACTTCATACGGCGCGGCCTGCCGAGATCGTCTCGGCCGACGCCCCGCAATCCGCCCTTGATGGCGTTTTCCTGAACCACGTTCCAGACCGTCCAAAGATCCTCTGCGCGATCATCATGGCGGCGGGGAAGCAGCAGCTGCTCGGCTTTGATTGGCGTCTTCGTCTCGCCTTCGTTGTCGCCAAACCGCAGCAGATGGGCGGCATCGGCGAGAATATTGGATTCCTCACGATTGAGCCTGAGGGTCGCCCAGTCCTGCGGAGCGGCAAGCGTGCGTTCGGCCTCGCCCAGCACGCGGTAGGTGCCTTCGATGACCTTGTGCTGCACGTCGCCGGAATGGCGGACCTTGATGGCGTCGATTGTGCCGGTTTGGGTGACCAAGGAATTGAGGCATCGGACGCGGAACAAACCGGCCATCAGTTCATAGGCGCTGCTCCCGTCATTGGCGTTTTTCAGCAGGATTTCGCAGACGGTATCGCCGACATTATAGACTTTGCCATCGTCGATCCGGCGCATGCGAATAAGATGCTTGGTAAAATCCGCCTTGCCCTCGATGCGGCTATTCGATTGCTTGGCGCCAACCGGCATGAAACCCTCTTTCATGAGGCCGCGCAAAACCTCGATAGTCGGGATCGGCTTAAAACGTTCCGACCGGCTCTCATGGGCGCTGACGGCAAAGATGGATGGCGCGATCTGGCGCATCTTGGTCTCGGTCATGGCGCGGCCGGTATCGAAGCGGGCGGTCTGGGTGTAAATGCTCATGGGTCTGTCTCCTAAATTTCCGTTTCCCGAAGGGGAGCCCTGTCGGGCGAAGCCTCCCCGGTCTTTCCGGGAGAATGGCCTCTGACATTCCCCCGGACAGAGGGGGAGGGCGATAGCCCGCCCCACGGCGGCAAACGGGACTGTCAAGTGGCGTGGCGCGGAAGGCGGGGCATCTTCTCGGGCCCGACCAAAGGCGGGCTGGCGCGGAAGATGACCCGACTTCACGGGCCGCTTGACCGGCCTGGGGGACGATGGCATGTGGCGCAAGAGACATGCGGCCCGAACGGGCCTCAATTTCGGGTGCGAAGCGACCGATCGGACAAGCGATCGTCACCGGCATCGGCGAAGACGGCCGCCGGCGGCTTCGTGCCATCGGCATAGAGCGCGGGCGGCCGGAACGCACGATGGCCCAACAGGCGAAGGCGGCTCAGGCGCCCTTCTTGGCAACAAGGTTGAACAGCTGAGCGATAACGTCTGTGGTGTAGACCTGTTCGCCGTCGCGCTCGTAGCTGGAATTGGATATCCGCGATTCGACATAGACGAGATCGCCGGAACCGACGTTCTGTGTGATCCATTCACCCTGTTTCTTGTCGAGAATGGTGACCTGGACCCAATCGGTAGCGGTCTTCTTCTCCCCATCAGCTTGCCACTCACGGTTCGCGGCAATGTTGACCTTCAGCACATTTTTGAGTTCCACCAGGTTCCCAACGTGGCCGAGAATAGTATGACGATTAACGTGTCGCATCGATTTAAACCTTCCTTAACCGGAAAAATGCGTTTATTTGTGGAGCTCGAACCAATGCCGCTCGGTTTGACCTGAGGTTTCATTCTTGATGTCAAAGAAATAGGGCTCTGACTTGAGCGGTCGGGATATGGAGACCGTTTGTATGCAACCTTGCTGTCGATCAGAGTTATAGAAGCCGTGCGTCCTGCCCTGGCACACATTGACTGTCTTGATGCAGAAGTTTTGCTCTCCGCCAAAACCGTTCCTGTTATGCCGACTCCCTGCCTGATAACCCTTTGGACATGCAGCATAGCGTTCAAAGCCAGGGGAGCCTGTGCCGGCTGCCGGGCAGGTTGGCCAATCGAAACCGGGCTTCTTCATCGCCGAGATCAGCCGCGTCATCGGCGGATGGCAGGAAGCGACGCCGCGCCAAGAGGGGTTGGACGACGCTGCGCACAGCAGCACTTCGCAGCCCCATTCGCTCGCCACTGCCGGAGCAACGGGCACAGTTGCCCATACAGACAGAAGAATTCCAACGACGACGTTCATTCGTTTGACTTTGACCAACGTGGGCACCTCTCACATCACACAATAGAAAATTAAATATAATTAATCCTATGGCAACGAGCAAGCGTAAGAAGACCGATACTGACCTGGGAACGATGATCCTGCGAAACATGGCGATGACCATGGAGCGCGAGCGGGAGAAGCGCGGCCTCAATAAAAAGGAAATGGCGAGCTTGTGCGAGATCACGTCGCCTTACTATCTGCAGATCCTCGACGGTTCCGCCAACCCATCGCTGCAGGTCATCACGCGGATCAGCACCAACCTCAAAATTCCGTTGCAGGTGCTGATGATGGGGCAAAAATCCGAAGCCAAGGTCGATTGATCAGCCATCGCGCCTTGCGGTTTTAGAAAACTATAATTACTTCTGTCATCTGTCCGCTGCGGATGAGATTCATCCGGACAATGATGGGAGTAACCGTGGCCTCAAAGCACCCGCTTATCGCCGTCCTGGTGCTAGCGACAACAACGGCTAACGCCGCGGATAATCCCATGTGGCGAAACGGCTTGCTATGGACATGCACATTTTCGTCGATCATTCGCTGTGAACGATCAACTGACTGCTCCTCGCACCCGGATCGAGGAAGGATAAAACTGAACTACCCGGAAAACAGTCTTGTCGATCAAACGGGTCGAAGCCGTCCCATCAAGCGTCACTACGTCCAGACGGTTGCGGGCAGTCCGATCGGCAGCGAAGTGAAAATTGAGCTGGCAACCAACGAAGTGGTTTGGCTTTCGGCCGCCGACGGGGGAGGGACGTTTTCCGACAACTGGACCGGGGCCATGGTTTCGCCAGGTGCCGGTGTGATCGTGCAGGAGCTACGGCCATTGATCTGCGCGCCAGAACAGTGACGGCCAGAGGGAAGGGGCCAACTTTGATGTGCATGGGCCAGGCCCTATAGGGCTTAGCCGATCCCTTGGAGGCCGGGCTTCGATCAGGCGGTAAGCCGAGATACGCGAGGGCGGCTAAGGCAAAACTTAAGAACCCGGCTGGACACGCTCCTCTATTAACCCTCTATTAACCATAGCAGGTTAAAACGAGCGAATGGTTCAAAGCGATGATCCAGTCGGAATGCCTCCCAAACAAAAAGCTCGTTGCTGTGATCCGGCAATGGGCTTTTTGCATTTATGTATGATCAGCGAAATTGTGTTAATCTTGTCATGGTTCAAACAGCGGATCCGACAAGGCGAACGAGACAATGCTCAAAACCGATACACGCCAAGCCAAATGGCGGCGTGCCAACCCCGGGAAATACGAAGCACACCTTGCAGTGCAGCGGGCTGTTAACGCCGGCGACCTCGATAAGGAGAGTTGTGAGGTATGCGGCGTCGAAGCGGTTGATGCCCATCATGATCAATACGACGAACCTCTGCGTGTAAGATGGTTATGCCGTCAACACCATACGCGCCTTCATCACTACGGCGAGGATATGTTTCCGCTTAGGAATTCCCCCCACACGTCCGGTGCTGTCGCTGACTGATCGCTGAGGCGTCACAAACCTGCAGCTTTCGTCAAATTGACCCGGAACCGATCCCGTCGTCTCTGATATCTGCGGGTCATCTCCGCGGAGGCGTGGCCGAGCTGTTTCTGGACGTAGCGTTCGTCAACGTCAGCCGAGGATGCGAGACCCGCCCGCAGCGAGTGGCCGGAGAACCTAAACGCGCGCTCGATCTCGCTGAGATCGCCGCGAACACCGGCCGCCATCGCAGTCCGCTTCACCAGCCGGGCGACTTCCTTGTCGTTCAGTCGCTCCGACCCGATGGCTTTGCCTTGCCTGGTCACACGGCGAAACAGAGGGCCATGCGCCAGCTTGGCGAACTTGATCCAGGTTTCGACGGCCACAATCGGACACGTGGAGTTTGACGAGCCACGGCCAATTTCGACCTCCCGCCAGCCCGTTTTACCGCGCAGGGTGACAAGCATACCCTTATCGAGGATCTCGATCCAACCGCGGCCGTCTTCGGTTTGCTCCGCCTTCAGATCAAGACCGACGATTTCGGAGCGGCGAAGGCCACCGGCAAACCCGATCAGCAACATGGCGCGGTCGCGCAGGCCGCGCAGGGTACCGCGCTCCAGTGTCTCGACCATAGCGATGATATCCTCCGCCAACACCGCTTCTTTCTGGACCGGCGGCTTTGCATGACTGTTGCGGATGCCGGCCATGACCGTCGCAATGTGCCTGTCTTTGCGATCAAGCGCGAGGCCGCGCTGGGCATAGTTCCAGCTGAGGGAGGAGAGGCGCCGTTCGATGGTCGAGACGGAGCTGGCCTTGTCGCCCCGCGCAGCCGTGCCAATGGCACTGCCGGAAGCGCAGGCTGTGATGTAGAGCCCGACGGTTTGCGGGTGCGGGGGGAGGGGAGACAGATTGGACCGCCGGCACCAGGCGGTAAAGTGTTTCCAGTCTGAGGCATAGGCCTTGCGGGTATTGGCGGAACTGGCAGCTTCGACGTAACCCCGGGCGCGATCAGCAAGGCCTGCGAGATGGGCTGGCGTCTGATCCCCGCCGACGAGGGAGGGGAGGGGGCTGTCGCCCGACACCTCCGGCGCGGAAACATCACCGCCGGAGGCTGTGCTGAGAGATGGCGCTAGGGTGTGCTCGACGTGATTTGCGCTGTTTTGCTCGATGATTTGGGCCATTTTCTATATAAACAGTAAGACGTCCGATAATGCAACATTATTGGACGATATTGCATGAGGATGGGTGGTGCGGTTTCAGTGCGAAGCTTGACGATAAACTGCACATATCGGCTCGGTGATTTTGCGACCAGAAGTGCTTTTAGTCGATTCGTTTGAGGGTTTCCGGCACCTGATAAGCAGTCCCCTCGACGAGCAGACGACGGGCAGTTGTGATCGCGTCTTTATCGTCCACACACTCTCCATCCCGGCCCAACGTCCTGATAGTCTTCATTTTCTTCTCCGACACGAGGATATCGGGATAGCGGTTTGATTCAAGGCGCCCCATGGCGAGCGAGCGCTCGATCGTCCGGAATTCCCCAGCGCAATTGGTATCCCATTCACCCTGGTGCCCTGCGACCATAATGTTATCGAGCACAGGTTTCAGTTCGTTGTTGTCTATGACAAAGAGCTACAGGACTGTCTCGCCAAACGGATTGGGCCTAAAACTTCCGCGCCGTTCAATGCGCAAGAGCGCAGAACATCAAGCCGAGATGCTCGATCTTCTGCGACGCTGTTTCCTCTCCCCATACCCCGTTCCTCTGAAAGAAGATCGCCGTCAGCGTCGAGGTCTTGAAGCGGATCAGATCAGTCATTTCTATGGCCAACCGCAGCGGCGCGTCGACGACGCCTGACAGAAGATCAGGATCTTCGAACGTTTCCTTAGCATTCTGGTTTGCGCTGTTCGCCAGGCATTGCGATCGAGGCGACAGCGATCCACCGTCATAGGTGATGCCTGGAAAGCGGATGGCGTAACGCTGCTTGACCGCTGCGGCCTGGTAGCGCCGATAGTCTGTCGAGCCCGAGATGATGACCCGGCGCACACATTCTAGGATCTCCTCCCGCTTGGCGAAGGGCAGGCTGCTGAAATCGTCCTGCGGATTCCATGCGATGCGCCGCCGCTCTGCGTGGCTGATGTCACCCAATTCATGGCCGTAGAGAGAACGGGATTGGTGCTGCAGCTTCGCCTTGAAGTATCCGGCCGACAGGCGGTATCGCTGCTCGATGCGTGACAGGATCCAGATGTTCGCAACCGATCGTGGAACGCGCTCGCCCTGTACCCAGGAAAGGAGGGTCTTGTCGTCGAAGGTTTCGCCCAGGCGAATGACGGCGCGATAGAGTTCGCGCATGGATTGTTGGCGGCGGCCGAGTTCGGCATGAAAGAGCATGACCGGTTGGCGCTCGCTTGGCGATGATCGAACGCAAATTGTCGGGAAGACGAACATGTTCAAAACTACCGGAGCTGGTCGAGCTTGTGATGGCAAAACCGTTGGTGTCGGCCGGGATGGTGGCGAAAACGCTCGAAGTGAGGCCGTAGGCGGCGCGGCGGATCGTTTTGGAACTCGGCCTGCGCGAGATCACCGGGAGGGGGAGGTCTCGGGCATGGGCTGTAGCCTCGATAGCTTCTGAAACGATAGCATTATGTATCGTCTTTAAGCTCGTAAGGCATTGCTATAACTGCATTTCCTCCACTCATGCGGTGGCACGTGAAGGCGCTAGGTGGCAGTAAAATGCACGCCGGCCGAATTCCGCCGCCGCTGCCACGGGCACGATGTTGGCGGAGTGCGATAGGCCGACGGGTCGGCGGGCGCTAGAATGGAATGTCGTCGTCCATGTTGCAGTCGGGTTGATACTCTATCCGCTTTGGCGGCGCCTCAAGCTTCTTCTGATCGGGTGGCGACGACAACTGGTTCTGCTCAGGCTCCTCGCCCTTGGCTTTACCCATAATGCTTTGAATACGTCGCAGAAGCTCGTTGACGGGAGCAAGTGCGCCGTTCGTGGCTTTCTCTGCCAGGGCCGATAAATCGAGTGCCATGAGCATGGCGTTGTCGAACCGGGTGCGAGATCGGTCTACATCGGCCTCGAACGCGGGAAGTTTGATAAACAATGAGTTGCGTCCTCGTCGCAACGGACGACGGTCAACTCTTTCGGATTACGGCTTCGTCATAGTTATTTAAGGGAATCCGTCAAAAGGTATTTGAAGGTGCTTTAAGATGCTCGAAATTGCATTGCCTCGCGCTGGGCGATAGATAAGGTCTGGGAGAATTATAGCTGGGGCTAGTACGAGAATTCGTACCAGTAATCCTTCATCAAGGCGTTGGCCGTGGAATTCAGCAGGTTGGCTTCAATGACGACATCGGACACCCCGCTGACGGAGTTGACGATCCGCTTCAACGAAAGTGCCTTGTTTGGCTCAGACATTCCCAGGGCGGTGGCGTATATTCGCTTCCGGTTGCTTCCACCATCTACATTCATCAGTTCCATATTCATCATGCCGAATGAAAAGCCCAGATAGACCAGCTGCTCACACTCGCTGATTGCGCCACGCATGTCCGCGAGCATCTTCTCGTCGTCTACCCGTTCGGTGAAGGTGCGGATTTGCCCCGCTGCATGATTCAGAATCTCATGCTCGGCGGGCCAACCATACTCAGAAGAAGGCATCCCTGTTCGTTGCCATGGTAGCCCGCATACCTTCCCATACGGATGGAAAATCTTCAGCTTTTGGCAAAGTTCGGTGCAGTCCTCCCATGAGAGGCGCATATACCTTATAAGCCACCAGAGAACATAATGTTCGATGCAGCGGTCGTAGTTGAACGTGATGAAAGTCACGTTCTCGAAAATCTTGTCCAGCCGATCTAGCTGCACATTCTCGGTGAGGATTTTGCAAAACGTGTTGTGCCAGCTATCCGGAGCATGAGTGAAGTCGATTTCTGGTCGCCCATGATGCTCGTGATAGATTTTGCTTTTGTGTTCGGCCTCCAGAATACTGGCGGCGATGCCGAATTTTCCTACCGTAACAACGTCTTCATCCGATGCGTGGGTGTGCAGATAGTTGTCGATTGAAATAGCCTGCGGCATTGCAGATCGAACAGCCTGCGCCGCTATCCAGTGACGATGCATCTGCTGATTTATGTCTCCTCCAGCCTTCTTAGCTCTGTAGACAAGAGCCTTCCGAAGAACATCATCCCCACTTCCGACACCGCGCCCAGGCTGGGGAAGGTCAAGTTTCTTTGCGATAATGCCTTTCAGCGTCTCGCCTACCGGCAAGCCGAGTTCGAAGCTCCCACCGGCTCCGACGACAAAGACAATTTTTTTGTTGAACATGGACGACTCCGGCGCTGACCATACCACACTATCGCCGCGCCGAGCTGCTGTGATATACGAATAGCCTTCAGTTGAGGTAATCCACAGGCTGAACGCTGAACTCTGTTCAACGGAGCGCGATGGGCAGTTCTGGGTGCTGCCTCGATGGCCTTATATTCAATCGTTTGGTGAAGCCACAGGCTCACTAACTCTCCCGCCAACGCTGCGCGGTAATTCAGGTTATTCATCCACATTCGTTTCCTGACTGCCTTTATAGCAGTTCTTGGGCGATATCGTTCCAGCCCATGTTGTAGCAATTTCAGGCGTGCAGGTGGGTCTAGTTTGATGCCAGGGCGGGCGCTGCAATTCGTTACCTGTGTTTCGGCCTCGCCTTTGACCACACCCAAGGCGTCGAAGACTGACCCCCGTTCCAACGTAATAATCGCTAGTTGTCGCCGAATATTAGAATAGGTTGTTCCGGCCCCTGATGGCTCGGTTTCCTCCCGCTGGGAGTAAGCCGCTCCTGCTTCATCATTTGTTGCGGCTACGGGGGCTGGGTCGCTGCCAATTTAGCTCACACTTTGTCGTTCCACGCTTGACCAACCAGCCGTCTCCGGTGTGGGATCGTCGATCGCGAAGTCGCCGTAGAGCAATCCGATGAGGTAATCGGCAGTTGGCACTGCCTCGGACAAGGGGTTCGCCGTTGTCGGGAGCTGAGCACCGGCTTTCCACGCGAACATCAGGTCTTCTGAAACATCGATCAAATATTGAGCGTCCTGCTCATCATATACTGCCGACGTATGCGCATACGGGTTGCGCACATGTTGCACCAGCTTCGACTGAAGCTTGACCACCTTTGTTCGATCGGACAATATTGTGTCGGGAGCAGTCCCTCGGAGAGAGGCTGAAACAACCACAAGGAGTGCTGTCAAATCGAGCTTCGCTCCTACCTCAGGCACCCTGAATTTTCCCGGCCCCGCGAAGAAATCCGCGTATGGCAGGCTTTGATCAAGCTCCGGGGCAGACGTATATTTGATATTGCATCTCGCGGCGCCGATACCCTGCATGATTGCCTCAGGAACCGTTGCTAACGCCTTGACCTTGGCAGTTGCCGATTGAAGCTTTTTTACCTTTTCGATGAAAGCAGAAACAAAGTAAATGAGCATTGCCTCATGCAGTGAATCGTCCGCTAACACCGTTAATTTGTCAAGTTGCGCCCTCTCTCCTTTACCGAAAGCCGCTGCTATCATTTTGGAGTAACCCTCGAGTTGGCAGGCCCAGTTCCGGACGTTGACGGGTGTGTGTTCATTTCCTGCAACTAAGGTGGCACTTCGTCCCACACGATCCCATTCAACGGAAAGCATGCCAATATCTACTCCTCTGCCAAGAGTGGCCAGCAAGTTTACGACATCCGAGAAGCACTTCAGGCGCGGATGCGCATGATGCATCTCAGAAAGGCACGCTGAGGCACGTTCGTAATCCTTTGCCTGGAGCGCCTCCATCGAAAGTTCGTAGCCCCTCCAGTCTGGCTGACCATTCATGATAGCCCACCGCGCCAAAATAGGCGTGGACGCCACCGACCCTGTCGCAGTCTCTTTTACCACAAATGCTTTTAAGGCGTTTGCTTGCAGTATGCTCTGGTCGGCAAGCGTGAGCGCGCCCAGGCCCAATCGGGCAAGTATTTCTCCCGATCCATCCATTATCTCGGAAAAAGAGCGCTTCATGAACGTGGCAACATGATCGCCCAAGCTGGCCAACGTCGCGCCAATCATGTCAGCCTCACCCGAGAGTTTCGCTTCGATGAGACGTTCGTAAAAAAGATCTGGACCACCGCCCAGCTGGTAAAGTCTATACGCCTCTCCGGTCTTGAGCCCGCGTAGGATCGCGCTTGCGACAAAATCCTCCTTGCTGAGCGGCGTCGGAACAGCTCTGTCGTGATTGTCCCCATATGAGGAGCTGACGAATGCGGAGGTCGGGGCCATCTGCTTGCGCATTTGCGCATACGAGATTGGTGAAATGGCAATCGTGGTTATCTGGAACTCGTGCTCCAATGATCGAAGGGTTGACAGAGTCGATAGCAGGTGATCGTCCACGATATCGACGAAGGCGTGAAACCGCTCGATGATCAGTATTGGGTAGACACCCATCTCTAGGGCTTGCTCCACAAGCTCGAGCAAATAATCGCTTGGATCCTCCAATCCTCCAGCATTCATTTTAACAGAGCATGCCTTCCCTAGTAGAAGACCAATGCGCTTCACGAAATGCCTGCTGGATGATGTTGTGTCCGGGGAAATTCGGAGGACAACGGGCCGAGCGTTCGAGAATTTTCTGGGAACAATGAATGATTTTTCCACTGTCTGCTTGAGCAGATCAGCCAACCCTGGCTCGGAAATTCCATGAGGAGACAAAACCAGATAAGACCTACCTGGAGACGCTCTCCAGGTGGCCGTCGCCCGCTCGGCGAACCATCCGCAATGCGATCTCATATGGTTGCTCTCTGATGACGCAGAGTGAATTCACCCCACTGCTTTACTGCACGGAAACCTTCCGCGAAGATCGGAATTTTGAAGCGATATTCGCCGGGTTTCGGAATTTCCAGGATGCCGATCTCCGCCAAAGCAACAAGATGCTGGCGCCAAACGTCCTTGTCTCTCACGCCAAGCAACGTTTGGTCGAGGATAAAGCCAACGTTTGCCTCAGGCGCCACCAAGGAAGTTGAATTCGCTACTCGGTAGAGAAGCATCCACAGGAGGTCTGGCTCCGGCTCAGGACGAAGCCCCAGCATATGCTCCAGAGGCTCCAATATTTCATAAGCCTTGAAAGGCAAGGTCACTCCATCATCGAGGACGAGCGCTTGGACGGCGCGTCGCACGTCCGTTTTTGTTGCCCGTCCGCTGCGCACGAGTGCGGCAGTCGCCGCACCGAGCTGCCACATGAATAGCGGCATGCCAGCAGAGATCTGCGCGGCGTATTCGATCGCGGCCTGATCAAACTGCACAAAAGGCTTAACCCTATGGGGTGCGATGATGTGGGAGCAGTCGACGGGATCATCCAAACCCTTGAGGTTAAGCGAGAAGCAACTTCCAAAGAACGCGTTTTTATATTCCCTCGCAAAAACGTCTATGTGATTGCTTCCTGACAATACTATCCCGATGTTCTCTGACGCCTGCGATACCTCACGCAGGCTCTGCAGGAATTGCTCTAGCTCCGTGCGCTTCGTACCCCCTGCTTGGTAGGGGACAACAAGAGTTTCAGCCTCGTCAACCAGGTAGATGATGCGCTTGCTGGCTCCTCCCAACCACTCGAGAAGTTTCTCGCTCAGATAAACGAGGGATTCCGCGAGGCTATCCTTGTCATAGCATGCTTGCAGCTTCACGCGCACGGATTGCCAGTCGCAATCCAACTTCGATTGAAGTTTGGCGACGACGTCGCGGTTTTTATCGCCAACCGACACCCGTTTCGCCAGGACGTTCACTATCGCAGAAAACATGGTGCTCGACACATCCTTGTTCTTGTCCATAAACGCCGAACGCTTTTCTGCAATCGAAAGGTAAACAGTCACGGCGTTGGGACCATTCGGTTGCTTGTATGATTTGTGGAACTCCTGAAGAAGCGAGGTTTTGCCTACGCGCCGCATGCCCGTGAGCAGAACCGGGCTAGGTTTCTTGCTGGAAACAAGCACGGTCCGAAGCTGCTCGATCTCTGTTACGCGACCTATGAACTCTTCGTCCTTTGCGGGCTGACTACCAACCCCAGGATAGATCTCCCAGAGCGACGAATTGTCGAGCGAGTGACCGCTTCCGCGTCCGCGATCTTGCTGAAAAACCTGGCATGCGATGTCCGTATGTATGACATCGCCTGTGAGGGTCTTGGCTCCAACGCGCATGCGGAGCAATTCCCGGACTGGCTCCGAATCGCGCTTCGCCCAGCTAGTCCCAAGCTTGATCGACACCAAGTAATCTGCGGCAAAATACACAGGCTGCTTTGTTAGATCCATTCGTCGGCTTCCGTCGATGAAAGTGACATCGTCCTCTTGGAACAGCGTCACGCTCAATACCTCCGGCACCAACCCTCGGGGCTCTATGGTTATTGGTAACTCAACGCGCGTTGGTCGACTGTTCTCTAGTCGAAATGAAATCTGCTCGTCGGTTGTGGCGAGCAATTTGGGCTGTTCCACGGTGTGCCGATGGCAGGCCCCGAATGAAATTGCGGAAGGGGCCGGCCTTCGCCTGCTGGGCTGTCTGCGCCGCAAGCGACTGAGCCACGGGGACAAGGTCTCCACGGGTCACTGCTACCGACCTTATCTCGAAAAGCTGCTCCAGTTTATCGCGCAAAGGTGGTTCGTGCTTCTGCGCCAGCTTGAGGACCAGTTCGGAGGAACGATCGTAAAGGAAGAACAGCAGTGGCGTGCGAATAGCTTGGGGTTCACCCGTATTTGTCGCGGCGTCCCATAGTTTGTCGGCCAACTCCAAACCAAGGCTGCCTTTCAGCAAATTCTCCACCGCTCGCCGACTATTGCCTGAAAGTTGCGATATGTTCTTCACCGCGTCGGGGCGGTTTGCCAAGACATCTGCCCAAGTGCCGCCGTCGGGTCTGCGCCGAAGCTCCAGGGCGACGCAAACGATTCTGTAAGCGATCTCGGCGCGAATGGCGCGAGGAATAAAACGCAGATCGTCGGAAGAAAGTAATGAGCTCACTTCGGCCACTTCGCTCGAAATCTGCGGCATCGAGCCTTCATCGGCGGCGATGACCAAGCGAGCCAACTCAGCAAAGTAATGCGAATATTCAACCGTTGGATTAGCGGCGGCCAGCTCCAGGATTTTTTCCCACTCTCGCTCAATCATCGCCTCGCCGACCTTAGACATCAGGGACGAAGCTATGGTCTTGTCGTAACCGACCTCCTCGTTAGTGTCCCTGGCGGGGAACGCATCTTGGGGCTCGTCCCCGTCGAATGCGTCGGCCTCTTGCACGGGCGAACTTTCCGCGAGCTCATCCGCAAATACTTCTCCAATTTCGGTAAGGCGCGCAATGCAGTTGATTGGCTCACCCGAGGATCCGATGATGTCCGAGATCTCGTAAACGCGCTCCAGAACCCCATCTGGTTCATCATCGCTATTGGCGCTCAGTGTCCGAGCGATCTCGATGAAGAACTTTAGGTACCATCGAATAAGAATTGGCAGGGCATTTTTGGCTGCGAACGAAAAGGCAGGGGAAGACTCTATCCAGGTGCGGAGCTTGGAGGCGGATGGCTCGAGCATTTCCGAGAAAAGATCGGCCGTCTTTGACGGCAGCCAAGTGTCGGGGTCCTTAGTCAAATCCTCAAAGACGGCCAGTTCCACAGCCACGTCAGATAGGACGTTCGATGCGGTCGCGAAAGTGCTCTCGGCCAATCGGATGTGCGTTCGGTTAGCTGATCGCCGCTTGAGTTCTTCGGTCCATTGCCGCTCGAGGTCGTAGATCGGAGACCGGTCTTCAAAGACGGTAACTCCAGCTTTTAGCAAAAGCTTTGTGAGTTGTCCGCGTCTGCTGGCGTCCGACTCGCTTTCCAACGGTGGCCGCGCCGTGGATTGTGCTTCGTACAGCATCAGCTCCGCGAGGTCGCCGCGTTCTTGAGCAGCATCAAAGTCAAGATTGTCGATGGCTTCTTCGACCCCATCCAACATGGAGCCGTCTGCGAAATTCACCTCGGTAGCCAAATCGCGAAGGGTCTGCAGGCGACCCATAGCTTCGCTCTTTTGGCGACCAGTTTCATTGCCCAAGCGGGCTAGAAGAGACTCGACGTCAACCTGATCGCCGAACTCGTGGATCGTCGAAAGAGCACTTGCGTACCTTCCGCTCACTATCAAATGCGTCACGATTTCGGTCTTTGTTGGCAAATGGTCCTGGGAAATCCACCATAGCAATGTGGACGTCGCCTCCAAACCGTTCAGGCGTCGGTCGTCGTGGAATTCGGGGAGTTCGAGATACGCTCGGGCCCATTGACTGTCGGTCTCATCCCACTCCCTCTCAAAAAAAGGATCGGCGTCACCGATAAGGGTCAAATACTCCGGTTGTGAATGTTTTCCTGTCAGCATCGAGTGAATGTTCGCTTCGAACCACTCGATCGATCCTACGACGCCGGACCTGCGAAGCTGTGACAAACATCTTTCGAGCTTCGCGCGAAGAGCGACGTGCCGCGATCGGAACTTTCCTCCCCCGGTTCCCTCGCTCGTCAACTGCTCCAAAAAGACAGAGCCTTGGTTCAGGTAACGCTCTAACTGACTACGGTGACGAGCCTCGACCCTTCCCCCTACAATCCGGGCTGCTGATGCGATGATCTCCTCAACTGCTTTTCCCGATTTGATATCCGCGAGTGTGTTCGCCACCACGGTTAGATTAGGCTTCGACGGCAAGCACAGAGGTGCGAAGAGAACATCACGCGCTGCCTCGCGAAGCTTCCTGTAGATCCCAGTCATCATGATTGGCGTATTGATGAACTCCTTTAAAGTGCCAAATGCATCCTCAGTACTGGTGGGGCCTGCGAGAATGCCCCGAAGGTCGTCTGCGCTGTAAACGATGTCGAGATGCTCGCTGAGCACAAGGGAGAGCTCATGCACGGTCCGTCCGACCACGTTCACGTCGCTAAGGCCAGACGCGGGGTCAGACACCTGTGCCAAAGGGCCAAAGAAGAATGCGTCCCGGAATTTCTCTAGGGCCATCACCCTGCGCACGATCGGCTCCCGGTCAAAGGCCGATGTCGCGGAATCGATAAAGCGAATAAGATCTCGGCGAGCCGTTAGGTCCTCATCGACGAGAAGCCGGAGCTCACCGGCGGCTTCATCACCGCCCTTCTCGCTCAACAATCTCAGCACGATAGACTTCAAAGGAAAGGGGTTTGTAGGGAAAGCTGCAACTAGCGCTGCTAACTCCTCCGCGCGTAGTTCTTGCAGCCACCCCTGAAGAATTGACCCTGATGATTGCCTGCGGCAATACTCCCGGACTTGACGTCCAAACTGGGCAAGAAGTTGCTTCTTTCCGAGATGGTCGGCGGCCAAAACGGCCAATTGCTCTAAATCGTCGATTGTGGCGGTTTGTTTGCCAAGGTCCTCGCGCCATCCGTAAACGACCACCGGCTCGGCCCCGACGCTTGCTTCAACGAGTGATCGGACGCGGTTTGCGGACTTGAGGTGGTCACTAACAGAGCCAGCGGGCAGTACGATCCCTGACGGGGCGAGGCCGACCTGTTGGGCGCTCTCGGCAACGAGTCGCTCCGTCTCCCGTGAGCACTCACTGTTTCGTGTTTCAACCACCGCTCGGGCTGCCCTGACCCGAGTCACTGACCTGAGCGCTTCATCATATTCTTGGTCGTTGAGCTCGGAGAGCTTCGAAAGATGCTGTACAGTGCGGGATGCAAGTACGGAACAAGCAAGTTCTAATTCAGCCTCCGATTGGTCCAGCGCGTCCAGCAACGCCTGAGATTTTTCATAAACCGGAAGCGCGTGGAGAGCCAAGGGCGGTCGGTCCGCATTGTCAAGATGTGGCGGTGCAAGTTCATGTCGATCGATAGGAAGCGACACTATACCGGCCGACGGTTCGAGATGTCGGAAATATTCGTTGCCGCGAGCGGCGGCCTCGTTGAAAAGAACCAACGCGTCTTCTACGGGTAGCTTAGCCGCCATTAGTGTGACGACCTGAGAAAACAGCTCGCTGCGTGCATCGCAAGGCCACTGATCCGATGGTCCAGCATCGCGAAGATGTGCCGCAGTTAGGAAGAATTGTTGTCCTGAATTGATTGATACATCGCATAACTTGAATATCCAGTCTCGGACCGCGGCATTCTCGGGATCGTCCAAGAGTACTCCCCACAACAGGCTTGCTATATCCTGATTGACACGTACCCGAGCGACGTTGGCCTGCATTCGGCCAAAGCGCGGTGAATCACGCTCTTTTTGCAGTTCGAGCTCGACGATACGGGACCTAGCGCGTGGGTGGTCGCATACCGCATGCACAAGCAGCTTGTCTTGATCAGGGGCCTCAAGCGTATCGTTCGCAACGGTGAGCTTTCGATAGTTTGGCAGAACGCGCTTTAAGAAAGCCTTCATGGCTTTCCGTACCACGACCGCCGAGGTGTCGGTCTTTAGCGGCAGAGCTGAAAAGAACGCCTTCTTTAAAAATGCTTCTGACAAAACCCTGTAAGGCCATGACCCTTCTGGATTGATCGGCCATTCAGCTTCGAAAACACGATCGACCTTGCTCATAGTGCGCCCCAGTGTCTAAGTCCCCAACGATACTTTAAGAAAACAATTTTTCTCATTAACGCAATCCAAACGTGCGCAACGGCTAGGTTGCCCACAGAGGAAATAAATGCCTTGAGGCTAAATCGATCTCCGAATTAAGATTGTTCGGATATGCCTGCGTGATTTCATTACGGACACGAAAGATCGGAGAGGTTTTTCTGGCACCCCATCTGCCTTTCGACTGTTCGATACTAATGTTGGACGATTAACGCGGACACACTCTAACCTAACGCGAAGCCAGGCCCCTCTCCACTACGCCGCAGCACAGGAAACGAAGAATCAGAGGCTGCCTTCCGGCCCCTTGGAGATGAAAAATATAACTTGACGATATTCTGCCCGCAGAATGATCAACGGGGGAGACCAAGAGAGGTAGCCACAACGGACAGTTCCACTCCCAAATCCAAAGCAATAACCTGGAAAATGAGACCCCGGTACTTGTAAACTCGCTTACAGGGTGTTGAATCTCTGCAAACTATTCGAGGATTCGCCCTGGCTGATCTGCGCCCCATTTCCGATAATTACGAACGCGTGACCTTGCACGTTTTGTTTGTTCACGGCCTTTCCGGGCATCCAGACACAACCTGGAAAAGCTCGGATCTAACGGAGCCAGTTTGGCCCAAATGGCTCGAAAACGACATTTCAGAGATCGGCTTATGGCTTGTGGGTTACCCCGCAGCCAAAACCAACTGGGCCGGTCACAGCATGCCTCTCGCAGACCGTGCGGGAAACATTCTCGCATTGCTGTTGTCGGAGCCGCGGCTAGCCACGGGAAATATTGCATTCGTAACTCATAGTCTCGGCGGGCTTGTCGTTGAGCAGATCCTCCGAACGGCCGAGCGCGATGCCGATACCGACCCTCTGGCGCATAGCTTTCTTTCCAGAGTCAAGAAGATTGCCTTTCTCGGTACTCCCCATCGCGGCGCGCTTCTGGCGAGCGTTCTCACCAAGATCGGGTCAATCGTCCGTTCATCGGCGTCCACTCGGGATCTCATCACGAACAATCCGCAGCTCCGCGACCTGAACCTGTGGTATCGCGCCTTCAGTGCCAACAACGGTATTGAGAACTTGCAGCTTGCCGAAGGTCGTCCTGAGACGCTCATGGGGATAAGGCTACCTGATGTCATAGGGACCATCGTTCAGCCAAATAGTTCGGATGCCGGTTTGCCCGAACTACCCATTGTTGTTGACCAAAGCCATCGGACGATTTGTAGCCCAGATAGTCGCGGCAGTGAGGTGTACATCCACGTCCGCGACTTCTTGCGAAGATCACCTGCGTCCCCGCGCGGGAGATCGCTGCTAACTGAAGCGGCCGAGACCAATACCAGGACACTTCAGGAACTGGTTTCGAGTGACCGGGAGAAGAACGAAAAGCTAGGGAATATAGAGCGATCCCTTGAAGATTTGTCCAGGCAGCGCCCCAATCCGGCGCTGGTTGACGGTGAAGTCGAGCGCCAGCTGCAGACCCTCAGGAAAACGCGTATGTTTGGCGGCGCGGACCCGGTAGCCCGGGCGCGCAAACTTGCGGCTGACTTGCGCAGAGGAAACCTTTCCGCATGTAGCGCGCCCGTCAAATCAAAAACTCTGGCTTGGTGCGCAAGACTTCTCGCGCTCACCGACCCCGACGAAGCAGACGACCTCCTCATGTCGATTGGAATGCCCGATTCGGAACTCGTCGGTATCGCGCGCGGCCTGGTTATCGCGGCACGAGGCAAACAGGATGAAGCACTTGCCAGCCTGACATCGATGAATACGCAGAAGGCTGCCGGCTCCGCCTTCATCCTGGTTCTTCGTGACAAGGGATGGCCAGATGCGCAGACGTGGCTTCATGCATCTGGCCTCGATGTCTCGAAGCTCGATAGCGACGCCAAATTCTTCTATATCAAATCCGCGCTGGAAGGCGAGGGCTGGGACACGGCTTACGAGCAGAGCCAGAGGCTGTCGGAGGCGGACCTGCAACGAACACCCGGATTGCTGTCCGTCCGAGCCGATGCCACTCTAATGCAAGCCGTTCCGGAGGAACTCCGGCTTTTTCTCCTCCAATTCATGCCGTTCGACCTTTCCACCTACCCACTTCGTGGCGATCCAGCGTCATTCGATCTACGACGACAAGCCGTCCTGTATTACGAACAATTGGGAGACGGGATGCGGGAGCTAGGCATGCCCGCTGTCGCTGCGAACGCAGACGACAAAGCGCTCTGGCTTCGACTAATGGATCCCGAAAGCAGAAATGTAGCAAGGGATGATCTGCGAAAAAGTCTTCGAGAACCTTCTGTTCTCCTTCGGCGCCTGAACTTCGCCCTGCGGTTTGGTATAACGGTCGAGCTCGACCAGGTTGAGCAGGAAGTTGACCGACAGACCGCCTTATCCGGGGGCAGCTCTGTCGAAGCAGCGTTTGCTCGTTTTGTACTCGTGCATACCAAACCCACCATCGCGGAAGCGGCTGCCTATCTCGATCGGCATCGCTCCCAGCTTCTTCGACATCTCGAGTGGAAGGCCGTCTACTTCTTCGAGATCGAGGCACTTGCAAGAGCCGGGGAGCGCGCAACCGCCACGGAGCGGTTTGCCGAGGCAACCAGTCGCGGCTTGACTGAGCAGGAAACCGCTCATTTGCGGAGGCTGATCGAGGCGTCAGCTAATGGTGATCCCGTCAATCATCTGATCAGCGTCTTCAAGGATTCAGGGGTGCTCTCCGATCTCCGGACGCTGGTTGCTGAGCTCGACCAAACCGAGGAATGGGAGAAAATCGCCGAGTACGGCAAGCTGCTTCTCGATAAAACAGACGATCTAACCGATGCACAACGTTACGCCGGTGCTCTCTACAACCTGGAACGCCAGGAAGAAGTCCTCAAAATCTTCGATCGCTACCCTGCTCTTCTCGCCACCAGTTCAAAGATGAAGCTTCTACACGCTCGGGTCCTTGTGGAACTTGGATATCTCGGCGAGGCGCGAGCGGCAGTCAACGCCCTCAGAACCGATAGTGACTCGGAAGTGGCACGCAATTTGTCGGTGACGATTGCCGTCGTCTCGGGTGACTGGGAGGTCCTGCAAGGGTATGTGGAGGCGGAGTGGACAGAGCGAGATCGTCGAACCCCTTTCGAACTCCTGAGAACTGGTCAACTTGCTCAACAGGTCGGAGCCGCCCGCGCGAGGGAATTCGTGCGGGAAGCAGCAACGCACAGCCCGGACGACGCGCAAGTTCTGATAGGTGCATATCATCTCGCAACGTCTTCTGGCTGGGAAAACATTGAAGAGGTTCACGGATGGTTTCAGCGGGCCGCGGAGCTTTCGGAAGGAATGGAAGCTCCTCCCGTCCTGAAAATATCGATAGAAGATCTTATTGACGAACAGCCCGAATGGGGAAAGCGAACGTCGAACACCTGGGACAATCTTGTTGAAGGCAAGATACCTCTATTCGCCGCTGCTCGCCTGCTAGGGCGATCGTTGCTTAGCCTTCATCTTCTCCCCGCTGTCGCCAACCTTGTCGAAAGGGACCCCAGAAAGAGGTCAAACATTTACAGCTTCAGTGGTGCGCGGCGGCCGATGCGTATTCCGTTCCGCGTCGTGGCCATGGATATCACGGCCCTTCTCACAGTGGCTTTTCTTGACGCTTTCGACGAGGTCCTGTCTTCAGTCGAGACCGTCTTTATACCGCATAACACGCTGTCTCTTCTTTTCGAGGAAAAGTCCAAAATCCTATTCCACCAGCCAAGCCGTGTCGCGGAGGCGCAGAAGCTTCGGCGATTGATCTCGGACGGATACCTTCGTGTCTTCGAAAGCACGGCTCCGCGTTCCGAAGCCCTCGTGCGCGAAGTCGGCGACAGCCTTGCTGAGCTGCTTGTAGAAGCTGCATCGTTCCATAATGATGATGGCCGCCAAAGGCTGGTGGTGAGAGGCGGGCCGATCTACAGGACCAGCACTTTCATGAAAGAAGAGGCTGATCTGCAAGACTACACCGAGCGGTTATGCAGCTGTCTCGACATCGTGGAGAAGCTATCTCAGAAGGGCCTGCTTCGAGTTCAAGAAGTTGAACGTGCTCGCGCAGCTCTCAGCCTTCGTGAGGTGCCATGGGAGCCACCACGCCAGATTCGTGATGGCGCAGTTGTCTATCTTGATAACTTAACGGTCTCTCATCTTCAATTTCTTGGATTGTTAAACCAGCTCCATAAAGCGGATCTTGTTGCCGTCGTCCACTCAAGTGAGGTTGACGAGGTTGATGCCCTCATCAGTCACAATGTCCTTGGTGACGAGCTCATCGCAGTAGTCGAAAAGCTTAGATCGTCAGTGCGGGAGGCTCTGGATTCAGGGAAAATCAAACTCGGGAAAGCGATCCGATTGGACGAGGAGGGCCCACGAGCCGCCATGGCTCACCCAACGATTGGGGTCTTGCGTTTCGCGGAGGAGGTCGATGCAGCCATCGTTGATGACCGCTTTGTCAATCAGCATGCCTGGCACAATGATGACGAGAGCCAAAAGCTCGCCGTCGCCACCACGCTTGATGTCCTAAATCACGCCTATGATCACGGAAACATTTCGCCGGAACGACTGAGTGAAGCACGCACCAAACTTCGCCAGGCCGCGTTCCTGTTCATCCCTATCGCCGCAGAAGAGTTGAGCTCGTTGCTCAACCTCACCGAAATCATCGATGGAAAGGTCATCGAACGCGCTGAGCTAAGAGCGTTGCGGGAAAGCATACTGCTTGTACAAATGAGAAACTCGTTGCAGGTTCCCGTAGAGTTGGCCTGGCTGGAGGACCTGCATGTTGGCTTGCTACGGACCCTTAGGATGCAATGGGACGACCCGCTGGACCAGTTGGCGGCACAGGCGCGATCGGATTGGCTCTTGGGCGTGCTTGACGTGAGGGCGTGGTCCCATCAGCTCGGCGACTCCAGCTCGGAAGGCGTCGATCGTTACCGAAGGTGGATCGCCGGCCTCATGTTTCTCGCAGCGTCACGTTCGGAAGAGGTCAAAGAGGCTTATTGGAATTGGCTTGAGAAACGTGTTCTGGACACGATCCATCGCGAAGACCCGGAGACATTTGCCTTTTTGGTCAAGCATGCCAAGGAGGTGATTGTCCAATCGGCCTCCGATCTGGAACCAGAGATCGGAGCCATCTCGTGAATGACCTCCGGCGAGACCTGATGGCTGAGATTGCTCTCAGTAACCTTCCTCCAAGCATTGTCAGTGAATTGTTGAACGATGAAGCATTCGTCAATGAGTGGCAGATCCAGATTACAACCAAGATTGCAATCGGCAATAACGGACCGGTTTTCGAGAGGGACCAGTTCCTCAGCGGGCTTCGGAAAAGCTTAAATGGCCTCGAGGTCGACCAAATAGTCTCCGATACGAACGGAGAGTCATGGTCGGTCGTCGCAAAAGCCGTTGATGGTGACGTCAGATTCCTTTTAAGCGGCGCGACCGCGCGGTATCGCTTGAAGTCTTATGCGGCCTTGGCGGCGGATCCTGAGATCCGATTAAAATGGTTCGCCGCCACCTGCGCCGAAATGAATATCCACGGTGACGCAGCGGAATTTTGGAATGACCGGCTTGCCGAGCCGGATCCCCTTGGTGACGAAGAATTTGGCAAGCTCGTTGGCGAATTGGCGCTCATGCCTACAGGCGTCTATCAAGGCTTAAATGATAGCCTTATGGAAGGCACCGCGGACCTTTCTAACCTCATCCCGTCCGATCCGAGGTACTATGAACGCTTGATAGGCGAGATCACCGAGTTCACCACCCTCGATGAATACGTAGATGAAGCATCCCGGTTGATCGCCACATGGCAAGCCTGGAAGCCGGAGAAAGGCTTTCGGTTCGCACTCTCGCTGTGCTCGCTTGGCGCAATTTCCAAAACAGTTCAGTTGCCCGACGTTGGGGAAGAGATGCTCGCCGAGATCTTTTCCAAGATTGCATTAGACGATGATCCGCTCTCGAAAGTCGCGGCGGTCGAAATAGCTCTCGCTCACTGCGATACGCAGCCGGTGCTGGCCTCCTTTGTCGAGGCGGTGGTCGGGGACTTCATCGCCGACGATCCGCACAGGGATGAAAGCGAGTTTGCGCTTCTGTCGCAGATGGCGGTGCTTACCGCATCAGAGCTTTCCAGGAAGAAAGCATTTCCTCGAAGCCAACCCTTTTATCGCAAACAGGCGTCTCTCGCTCAGGCCTCTGTCATTTTACGGGCTTTCAGCGGCACACCTGTCGATCGCGCTGCGGTCGTCCAGTGGGCTGACCGGCTTGGATCGTCCCACGATTTCTACCTTCAAGGTCTCGTCGATTTGCGGATCGAACCGCGTTGGTTGCCTGACTTCATACATGCAGAGCAGATCAGGGCAGATTTTATCGGTCGGATCAGAAATGCCGTAGCAACGAACGACGATAGAATTACATTCGACCGTCTTCGCGCGCTCCTTGTCGGCCCTGATTCACCGCTCGCAAAGGCGGTGGACTGGCCCTTCGCCAGCCTTCCCAGCCCATTGGAGGGTTCGCTTACTCCGCAAGGCAGAGTGCCAGAATATATCCTGGATCAAGTCCGGGCCTCTCTCGAAGCGGAAACCCTAACCGCGAACTCATTCGCAGGTCTCGTGAATGTCTCTCTCGTAGACGTCTTGCCGTCGGAACTTTCCGAGCTAGCTGCGGCGGCCCTTAGGCGTGTGAAGTTCTCGATAGAGAACCTAGACGACGACGCGCGCGTCTTCAGTCTAATAAGTGGGTTGGCAATTGTCGCTGCAGTCAGTCGAAGTAGTGAGCTTGCCGATACACTCCGTATCCTGACACGCATATTGCGTCGGCGGAAACACTTTAAACCCAGCGCAAATGACGAAGTTCGGGTGGCTGTAATTGCGGCAGCATCTCGCTCTGAAATCGCCCAATGGTCATCAGTGTGCGGTGAGTGGCTGACAGAGGTCGCATTCGAAATAAGCGACAAGGCAGAAGCTCTGACACTTTTGGCGATAGTGCGTCGGCTCCAGGAGATCGAGACTGCTCTGATCGGGCCGCTCGGCAAGGCCATTGCCGCTCTCGAAGCTTATACGTCATAGGACGTTCCGTCCGTAATGGAGCATCACGGCTACAAGGAGGCTGGCGGAAATATCTCGAGATCGGGAAATGTCCGCTCGTGCTCCCTATCAACATAGCAGCAATAGCGCCCTTTGTAATCAATCGCTCCCATAAGAATGCGGTTAATCAATTCTCGAATCAACACGATTTCACGCCAGATGAGATTGCGATCCGGAATGGCGCCGCGGTGAACAATTTCATTGCGTACACCAGTAAGACGCTTGATCGTGTCGTCGTCGAAATCCCGCGTCGGCACGGCGAGATGCTTAAAGAGCGCCTTGATCTTTTGGCTCAGTACCTTCTTATTGGCGTCTTCAAGCTTTTTCTTCATGATGTCTCGAGCTTCCGGCTCAACACCGAGCTCCGTGTCGATCGCTTGGTAAAGCCTGTCTCGGAGCGCCCTGAATTCAGCCTTTTTCATCATGCCACCCTTTTCGGTCTTGGGTAGCTGCGTGTCGACGATCACCTCGAGCGCGGTCATCGCCGAAAGAAAGCGTACCTCGTCGAATGTCGTCGGGAGCTGAAGCCAGCCAAGGGCGGTTGCATACCCCTCGTTCAGGGGACCTTTTTCGAAGAAGCCGTTCACTAGCGCCTCAATGAAGGGGCCATGGTTTAGGAAGTGTTGCAAGGGCAATTCCGGCGCAAAGCCAGCGCCTGCGAAAAACGTCGCGGTCCACGTGCGGCCCGCTATGAAATCCTCATGGGCGACCTGCAGCCGTCCGCCTTGCGCAAACGATAGGCCGGAATGCATATGCAACAGGAAGGCGCCTGCGGCTTCATGCCAAGTGTCAACATCGTCCTGAGAGGCCGGTGCTTCAATGGCAACATGACCGCAAACGCGGTCATTTGATCCTGGCTGATGCATCCCGAAAACCACGACGCGGCCGAGCGCGGTATCATGGATCGGGTTCCTATGAGAGCGAAAAGCCCGAAAGTGCCTTCGAAGGACAGGGCGATGGCAATCGCTTTTCAGCCCAACAGTAATTGTCGTGTGCTGCAACCCAAGTTTCAGACGCCATCCGGGCGCGTCGCCACCTCCGAGGTGGCGTATCGACATTCCGGTCGAGACAAAACGATCTCCGTTTCTCGCAACGCCCACGAGGTCAAAACCTGGGTGTTGTTGGCCGGCCTGGCCAAAGTGCTGATGAAGCAGGAGGTAGGTTTCCCGATCTATGGGATCGACGCTGACGACACAGCGATGATCGCCGCCGACTTGCGCGGTAAATTTTACGGGCCTGACCTGTTCTCCCGCAGACAGGGTTCCGGAAAACCTGCGAGGCCGGAAAACCCAGTCCTTCGATCGAGTAGCCATAACGGCGCGCGCCCCTTGCCTGGACCGGCACATCAGCCGGAACAAAAAAAAACCTTCGGCGGCAACGATGAGCCGTATCGCTGAGCACGACGAAAACGCCCGATTGAGGGCTTAGATTTTGAAAAGTCCCGCTTTGGCAACACGCCCGCGAACAAGCGAGCGAGGGTTTGCTTCGACCTTGGCATCGAACTCGCGAATTTTCTTCGCCAGCTCCGAAACCTTCTTGCCGCTATCGGTTTGCGTCTTGTATTCAGCTGACTTCACACGCACAGCTGATCGCACGGCCGCACTCGAGCTTGTAGACTCAGCAGTCTTTTTCGGGAGCGACAACATTTTAACGGGCATGAAGCAGTTCCTTTCCATCTTCCAGTGACTGGAATTCATCCAATATAATGCGTTCCATCTCGTCCAGCAACTCCTGCAGTGCCTGCTCGTCGAATTCCAGCTCCTTGTCCCCGTCAAGCGTTACCACCGCCTTTGATCCCGGAGCAAGCTCCACCGGTACGCAAAGAACCCAGGACAGGTCCTTCCAGATCAGCTTGCGAAGCCATCGATCTTCCGGAGCAGACAGACTTTCTCCCCACGTCACGGCATCACTCTTAGAAATGTACAAAGTCTTGTTCTCGTTCCAGGCGCGACCGACAAAAGACCGCTCCACCGGCAAGGAAATCCTTTCGTCCGAGAGATCGTCATAGCCGGAACTGTATTCCAGGCGAAGGGTCTTAACCCGAGGACCAACGGGAAGCGCAACCGCGAGCCTGGTACGAAAGCCGTCGTGAACAAAACCTGCGGCGTCAAACGCCGTGGACAGGATCTCGTGACAACGCACAGCGACCTTGTTGCACGTCTCGTTCATCAGGAAAGGAAGCTCGATCATCCGGTCGATGAGATTGATGTCGCAATACTCCTCGGAGTCCCGAACAATCTCTTTAGTCCGCTCGAAGCCGATGTCGAAGTCGAGGAGGCCGATATTGACGACCAGTCGTTCCGGCGTCAACCGGTCGACGCCGCGCTTGTTGAGCACGCCAGCCCCGAAGAGCATGGTGCGGAAAGCCGAACCGAGGGTCCAGTCGCCGCCCTCGGACGAACCGTGGGAGGTCTCTCCTATTTCGATCGCCGCGGTCAAGGCATCGCGATCGATGGCGCGTTCGTCGTCAAACGTCCATGCCGGGAGGTTGGAGACCAAACCGCCATCCATGTACCAACTTGTCCCTATCTTCCGCGGTTTGAACACGCCAGGTATGGCAATCGAGGCGCAGACCGCTTCGGCAACGGCAATATCTGGGGTTGTTTCGACCGAAAACACCATCGTTTCCTGCTCTGAGATATTGGCGGCGACCACCTTCAGCGGCGCACAGCCAGCGGCCGCAAGATCCGAAAAAGTAACGGGCGGGCCGAGCCGGCTTCCGCGGACTTTGATGCGCAGAAGCTGGTCGATGCCGACCCTCACCGGATCGAGTTCGACAAGACCCCGGGCAATCATCCACGCGGCAATACCGGCGATCCCGAGCATCACCACCAGCAGCAGCAGCGCCGGCCGGGGATAGAGAAACAGGCCCGGAAGAACGATTCCGACGGTACTCAGAGCGAGGAACCAGACAATCCAGACCCTGTCGAGCAAGAAACGAATCAACCTGATCTTCCACCACTGGCTCTTGCCGAACAAGTTTGCCGGCGTGATCGCTGGCCGAAGGACCTGACTGGCGTCCGCATTGGTCGGCTCAAGGTCGAGACGATCCAGGATTGTTTTTCCAGTCGCTTCTGAAAAGAGTTCCTCGGCGGAGTATCCGCTGCAGGCAAGTGCCGCGACAATTGCTCCGGCCGATGTGCCTGCGAAGCCTCGGATGTCGAGACTTTGCTTCGAGATAGATCGATAAGCACCTATATGGCCCAGCCCACGTGCGCCGGCCCCCTCGAAGATGCAATAGACGCGCTGCATCAACTGGCACCATGATTGCGTAAAACCGGAAGGCAGACCTTAATTGTCATGCTATTTGTTCGACCGCTTTCGTTGCTGAACCCGAAGCGAGCTGGCTTTGTCCCAAGGCCTGAACGATGCGCATCTTCAGCGCCGCCCGTCGCTGGTCGTAGAAATCGGGAAATTTTTCGATGGTTTCCGGCAGGGCGGAGATATCCAGGCCTGCCAGGTATTGCCGCCGGGCGATCTCGTCCGGCTTCGTCCAGGCAGACCATTCGTATGGCAACTTCTGTCGCTTCTGATTGTTGATCGGGCCTTCCAGGAGCTGGAGGTTCGGCAACCTGTTCTGCTTTTCCTGCAACGACGCCCAAAGCTTCTCAGTCACACCGCCCTTGCGCAGCTGCGCGTCCGTGAAGCGGCCCTGCGGATAGATATGATCAACATGGAAATGCCGCGACAGATCGAAGCCCGGAAATATCATGGAGAGAAGCGCAAACGTACGAGCGTTCCCGTAGGCTAGGTCGCAGTGCTCGTCGATCTCGACGTCGGTAAAGGTCAGCGACTTACCGCGCAGCGCCATGACCGTCTCAAGCTCATTCACGGGAAACTCGCTGGTGGCGTGCAAGCTGATCTTCTCGCGCAATGCGGTCAGCAGGGTATCGAGGCCGCTTCCCCAGATGCCAGATGCCTTGAGAACACTCCTGATCAACCAAAGCCGGATATTCTCGCGATCTGAGGCGAATTCCGCACGATGCAGATAGGCCTCATCGGCCTTGCGCGCGTAAATGTAGTAGGCGATCGGTAGGATCGAGCTTTCCGCTCGCAGGTTCTGGCCGCTGAATCCAAAGGATGCCAAAAGTTGAACAGCGATCAGCATCGCCTTGTAGATTTTTGGCCAATTTGCCTCGAGCACTGCCATGTTGGTCTTGTTGAAATTTTCGACCTTGAAGCCGACGCTGCCGATATCGGAGAGCATCAGGCCAGCCTTCAGCACCAAATCCTTCGTAAATTTGAAGCCGTTGCCTTGGTCGTTCATCTCGTCTACGAGCGAATGGATGGCTTCTCGTGCATCCACCTTTTCCCACTGCGCAACCGCGACCGACAAGGGAAGGTCGGAATAGGAAAGCGGCGCAGCGCCACTGTTCATCCGGATGAAAATATTCAGGACGTGCTCAAGGCTTTGGTTCTCTTCCTCATAGTAAGTGATGAGATCCTTGTCATGAACGGTGTTGTGGAAATGACGCAACGTCGCGCGCGCCGTCCTAATGGCTTCCTTTTCGAGATCGAGCTCATCAAGGCTGTCAATCAGCCAGTCGTACTCCTCCTCCACTACCCGGCCACATCGGAACCACACCGTGCCGGGTTGTGGGCACTTGGCCTGGCTTTCCGTGAGGAACTCGAAATGATACCGGTAACCGCTTTCGAGATCGGCCTCGCTTAAGAGGTCAAGATACAGGTGCCTGCTGGGAAATGCTGCATCTGAACTCCACCGTTTGCCTGGCATTTTCCAAGTATAGGAACCCCGCAGGCCGACTTTGAGCGCGGTCATGCGCTGTTGCCCATCAAGGACAGCGATTAGCTCACGCTCGGGCGGGTTTTTCAATAGTTCGCAATGATACCGGTCGCGTTCGTGATAGTGTTGAACAAAATCGTAGAACTTGTACTCCGTGCGCCTCTCCTGCGCGATCTTCCAGAAGAGGAACGTGCCGAAGGGACATCCCTGCATGAGGCTGTCAAGAAGCTCGCAGATTTGTTCCGGCCACCAAACGAATTCGCGCTGGATTGCCGGCAACACGTAATCCTGGGACGCAATTTTTTCGAGGTGCGATTTGATTGTGCCGCTAGGCTTACACATCGGAGAATCTCTGAACCTTTTGAGGTGTTACGACTGAGGATTGCACAGCGGTCAGTAAAAATCCCGCGTCGCGTCTCGCATGAATTGGCGGGGATAGAGTTTTCCCCATCATATTTTGGTCCATATAGGATTGATCTTTTTGACCTGGCGGATGAGAGCTTAGACGGGGGCCAAAATCGGTCGGACCCAGCGGCAGCATTGACATCCCGAGCAATAAGCGTTGCGCGGCTCAAAACAGCTAGCGAGATCGCCTACGCCTGATCGTCAAGCAAAAGAGATTGATAGCCTATCCGAGCCCGCGTCGGCGCGGCCGCCCAAAATATAACGCGTAGCTGGAAGCGACCCTCTATTCGACAGACAAGGACGTCCTCATAAAGCGTTCGTTCGCCGACAATCCGACCGGAGGTTGAAGGCAGCCATGCGTGACGCCGAGAGGGCGGACGACCGCAGACGGGGACTGGAATCTGTAAGCCGCTGGAAAACAGCAAATATCACCTTTTCGGGGTCAAGATAATTGCTGGGCGGTAGGTTCGTACCCCATCAAGGCGATGGGGGGCCCCGAAAGCGGCCTCCCGTCGGACGAAGTTCAACCGGACGAGCGCCGTCATCCGTCAGCGGCGAAGTCGGTCGACCCCGAGACGATGCGCCATTCGGAGAGAATGGCAGCGTCTTGTGCGTGCTTTTTCTCGATCGCGGCGACCGTGTCGCTACCGAGCGGCAGACGCACCGGCGGATTGGGGGCGTCAGTGAAGGCGATGAGCGCCTCTGCCAGCTTTTGAGGGTCGCCGGGTTGTTTATGGCTGAGACCGGCTGCTATCGTTCGCACCTTGCCGACAGTTTCTGCGTAATCGCCGATGATATTGCCACTGACCGACAAGGACGAACTGTCGAGGAAGTCGGTGCGGAAATAGCCCGGCTCTACGACCGTGACGTGGATGCCAAGCGGTGCCAGTTCGTCATGCAGAGCTTCGCTCAGCCCTTCGACCGCGAATTTCGTCGAGGAGTAGACACCGAAGCCGGCCGCGCCGCGATAGCCGCCGATCGATGAGATATTCAGGATGCGGCCGGAACGCGCCCGGCGCATCGAGGGCAGGACGGCGCGGGTCACGTTGAGGAGACCAAAGACGTTGGTGCGGTAAACTGCCTCGATCTCGGCCACGGTTGCTTCTTCAACGGCACCCATCAATCCGAACCCGGCATTGTTGAGCAGGATATCGATGCGGCCGAAGCGCTCGATCCCAGCTTTCACTGCTGCGGTCGCCTGGCTGTCGACGGTCACGTCGAGGGCGACCGGAAGCAGGTTGGGGTGTTCGCCGAACCGCTCGGTGATCACCTTTGGATTGCGGGCGGTGGCGACGACGGCGTCGCCCTGTGCAAGAGCACGCGTCGTGATGAGGGCGCCAAAGCCGCGCGAGGCGCCGGTGATGAACCAGATTTTCATGAGGATATTCCTTGATTTTCGTGGAGATAAGGAGGGACGCTTGGCCACCGCGATTTCCGGATGGCCAACCGGGTGGGAAAGATCACGGCAGGACTTCTGCCAGCTCGATCAGGTTGCCGAAGGGATCGCAGAAGAAGGCGAGGCGGCGGCTGATCGCCAGAAGCTCGAACGGCTCGGTGACGATTGTGATGCCGCGTGCGCGTAGTTCCTCGACAGTGGTATCGACGCTTCCGACATTCAGGCAGAAATGGTGGTAGCCGGCGTATTTGAGGCTGTCGCCGAGATCGGTACAGAGACGGACGTCTGCGGGCGACGGATCGCCGCCATCAAGGATCTCCACATAGAAATGGTCGTCCGTGGCCGGTGCCAGAAAGGCGAGTTGTTCGTCGGCATAGTTCCATTCGGCAACGACACGGAAGTCGAGCTTCTCGACATACCAGCGCTTGGCGGTTTCGAGGTCCGGCGTGCGGACGGCGACGTGATGACCGCGCATGTCAGCGAAGGGCGATGCCGTGTTGTGGGTAGGAGGAAGTCGTATCCGTTAGCTCCCTTGTGACCTCGCTGATCAACAACCGCAGCCATCGATGAGCCGAATCGTTGCGATGGCGGACATGCCAGGCCATCTCGACGGGAAAAGTGCCGAGGTCGGTTGGGGCAGGAAGCACTTTCAGCCGCGCGTCGTTGGCGAGGCGCCGGCAGATCAGGGTTGGCAGGGTGGCGCAATAGTCGGTGACCGCGATCATTTCAGGTACGGCTAGAAAATGCGTAACGGAAACGGCAACTTCCCGTCTCAGGTGCTGATGGCCGAGCGCCTGGAACAAGCCCGCGCGCATTCGCCCGGGCGGAAGCACATTGACGTGCTTCATTTGCTCATACTGCTCCCGTGAAATCCCATCCCGAATATCGGGATGATCGGCTCGAACGACGCAGGCAAGCCCTTCATCCATCAGATGCTGGACCACCATATTGTCCGGTGGATCGACAATTCGGCCAAGGACGATATCAGTCCCGCCGGACATGGCGCCGGTCTCAGCCAGGTCGTTGCCGAACGGCGTTAGGCGTAGATTGATCCCCGGGGCTCGCTCCCGCAGCCGGGCGACCAGCACTGGCATCAGCACAAACTCGACGTAGCCGTTGGGGGCAATCGTAAAGAGCTTTTCTGCCTTGACCGGATCGAAGTCTCTTTGACCGAGGATAATGTCGTCAATGCTTGCTAAGGCCGCAGTGACAACGGGCTCCAGCTCTTCCGCCATCTGGGTCGGCTTCATGCCGTACCGCTCCCGAATGAAGAGCGGATCGCGCATCGTATCGCGCAAGCGGCTCAAGGCATTGGACATCGCGGGCTGGGTGATGCCCAGGCGTGCGGCGGCGCGCGTCACGTTGCGTTCCTCCATCAGAGTGAGAAACACCGGCAAGAGGTTCAGGTCGAATTTCATCCAGTTATATTTTCATGTGAATGTCTGGAATACAACAAATAAATTTCAGGAATATCAATTCATCAGGCATGTTTAGGGTGTCCAGATGGATGGGGACAGCAAAAGTCGAACTAGTGTTTTTCCCATTCCAAAATCACTCAGGCACACTCACTAGGATCCGTAAAATGAAAATTCTGATGGTTCTCACTTCGCACGACGAACTCGGCAACACAGGCCGCAAAACCGGCTTCTGGCTCGAAGAGTTCGCCGCTCCCTACTACGCATTCCTTGAAGCGGGTGCAGATATCACCGTCGCTTCCCCGAAGGGTGGCCAGCCGCCACTCGATCCGAAGAGCGACGAGCTTTCTTTCCAAACCGAACAGACACGCCGCTTCCAAGCCGACGTCGACGCGCAGTCCGTACTGGCGTCGACCGTCAAGCTCTCTTCGGTTTCCCAGGAAGACTACGACGCGGTCTTTTATCCCGGTGGTCACGGCCCGCTGTGGGATCTGGCTGAAGACAACACATCGATCGCTCTCATCGAGAACGCGTACCGTGCCGGCAAGCCGGTCGCACTCGTCTGCCATGCCCCCGGCGTTCTTCGCCACGTCAAGGCAGCCGATGGAACGCCGCTGGTCCGAGGTAAGAATGTTACCGGCTTTAAGAACACTGAAGAAGACGGTGTTGGCCTCACTGATGTCGTACCCTTCCTCGTTGAAGACGTGCTGAAGCAGAATGGCGGGATTTATTCCAGCGGTGACGACTGGTCATCCTACGCTGTTCAGGACGGGTTGCTGATTACTGGGCAGAATCCTGGCTCGTCCGTCGAGACAGCTCGCATCCTGCTGACAATGCTGAAGATCAGCAAGACTGTCTGACCGAAGTACAGGTGCAGGAGCCTCTCGCTCCTGCACCTTTGCCCGGCGTATCAACTGCCGATCACGCGCGGGTGGCGGGCAGAGCCCGAATATGCACTCGTCTTCCCTGACATTGGAGAGCCGCGACGACAGTACGCGTGAACAGGCATCGCGGTCGATTGACCTGGAAAAGAAAATGACTCGCAATCTTTCCACTAAGCCGACTGCCTACCGGCGCTTTGCAATCTTCAATCCAGTAAACCCCAAACGGGTGGCCATCACTGTTCAAAAAGCGTCGGCTTAGGTGTTAAGTGACATTGGTTTTTCACCCCCTGGCGGCAGACCAAAGAGATGCCTTACCCAGTTCAGGAACGCTCCGTAGGGTCGGCCTAGCACCATCATCATCACCGTTGCGCCCAGCACCCCTCGGATCAAACTATCCCCGGCGGCTCCGCTGAATGCGATGATCGCAGTGTAGATCGGCACTTGAAAGCTCACCAGCGCCAAGCTGTCCCATATAAGCTGAGAAAGCCGTGTCTGCTTCGCATGACTCATAAGCCAGTCCCGCCACAAGCCGTAGGGTCGCCCTACAGGAACCATTAAAACTCCGCCTATTAGACGAGCGTGAAGGACCTGCTCCCACGTCATCCCTGCGATAATTCGTTCATTTACGATGCCTGTGGTGGTGAAGAACAGCACCAAAGCCAATGTGTCCGCGACATAGGACACCATATTGCCTGATGGCTTCGCCGTCTCTCTCAACCGTTTCCCTCTCACGTCTGTTTTGCTGATATATTCTGATTAATGCGCTATCATTTATTGTCGGGTTTGCCTTCATTTGCCGAGTTTAATCATGTCGGTTAGATGTTCCTCAGGCCGCTATCGTGACAGAATGCAACGCATGATGGTCAAGATGTAATCCTCGATCTCTGAAATACTTCCGTTCTGTGCACACACCTGCGCGCCTTCCAGCAGAAACGTGATTTCGGCAGCTGCGAGCTTCGGGTTAGCGACGCCGACCTTGCGGCACATCTCCTGAATTCGCTCTGCCTGTCTGACTTTATGTTTTTCGATGGTTTGTCTAACCGGATGTGCCCTGTCCGCGATTTCGGCGATGGTGTTGATGAACGGGCAGCCTCTATATGAAATTTCTTGAAGACCATGCGCGATGTATTCAGCCCATGCCATCAACTGGGCCCGTGGATTATTTGGGTGATCCAGTTCAACCTGGTCTAGAGCGCCCCTATAACGCTCGATGGTAGCTTCCATCCAATCTTCGATCAGGGCGTCTCGTGATTCAAAATGGCGGTACACGCCCATTTTTGTTGTTCTAGCCTCTGCCGCTATTGCGTCGATGGTAACGTGCTGGATTCCCTTTTCATCGAAGAGCTTATGAGCGGCCGTCGTAATCCGTTCATTCAGCGTGGCCATCTCGACTTCCCTCTATTCGCCTAAGCATGCTTGACAATGATACCGAGCAGTATCATTGATACCAAACGGTATCATTTAAACCAGTTTGCTGTAATAAGGAAGCTATCATGGAACTTCGCGACTACACGTCCTATGACGCTCTTGGTCTTGTCGGGCTGATTGAAGCCGGTGAGGTCTCTCCTCAAGAGGTAGCGAGCGCCGCTGTGGAAGCAAGCGACCTCGTTAATCCTCACATTAACGCGGTAGCGGAGATCTGGACTGACGAAAGCGTGCTTTCGGTATCAGAACTAGATGCGAATGCCGCCTTTTATGGTGTGCCCTTTTTGATCAAGGATCTCGCCATAACCCGGGCGGGGAGGTTGAACGAGCTTGGTAGTCGGCTTGCCGCTGGGGTTCGGGCTACAGAAGATTCCACCTTGATGAGCAAATTTCGGAAAAGCGGGCTTGTTACAATAGGCAGGACGACCACGCCTGAGTTTGCCATCAGCACAACAACGGAGGGCGCTGCAACTGGCCCGACCCGCAACCCTTGGGACATAAGACGCAGCGCTGGCGGATCGAGTGGCGGCTCCGGTGCTGCGGTTGCCGCAGGTATTGTGCCTGTTGCCCATGCGACAGATGGAGGTGGCAGCATCCGCGTCCCAGCGTCAGCGAATGGATTGTTCGGGATAAAGCCATCAAGGGGCAGGGTTTCCAATGGTCCTGCGGTGGATGAAGTCTGGAGCGGCTTAGCCGTGCAGCTTGGCGTCAGTCGTACGGTCAGAGACAGTGCGGCGCTGCTCGACGCTGCTCAAGGTGGCGCTGTGGGGGAGCCGTACTACATCGCCTCGCCCGAGAGCAGCTTTCTGTCGGCGTCATTGGTGGACCCCCGCTCCCTCAGGATCGGCTTCATGCGCGATCCGCTGAATGGCACGAAAACTGATCCGGCAGTTGCGGATCAAATTGAGCTGACTGCCAGGCACTGCGAATATCTTGGGCATGAAGTCACTCGAACCGAACTCGACCTTGGCGTTTCCTGGGAGGCATTCGTTTTCGCGAACGCCCAGTTCTGGACGGTGAATACCGCAGCATGGATCGATGCGATCGCGCAGTTTACAGGACGGCCGCCAGGTGATGACATACTTGAACCCTCCACTCATGCCGTCTACGAGTATGGGCGAAATGTCACCGGCCCAAACCTACTCAGTGCACTCGATGTCAGAAACAGTGTTACGCGTGCGATCGGAGCCTTCTTTGAGAAGCACGACATTCTTCTCACTCCAGTTATACCCCGGTTGCCTCCGTTGATTGGCGAGTACAATGATAGCCAGGAACGGTTGGATGGCCTTGAGTGGGTGAACCATGTTTTCAGCCATTCACCGTTTACTGCCATCGCAAATGTTGCCGGTGTGCCAGCAATGTCAGTGCCTCTGTACGAAGATCCGGGTTCAGGCATGCCGGTGGGATCACAGTTCTTTGCAGGCTTTGGCCAAGAGGCCCTGCTGTTCAGTCTGGCCGGTCAACTGGAGCGCTCTCAACCCTGGTCCGCTCGCAAGCCTAAGATATGGGCTGGGTCACCATCGGTTGGATGAACTGCTGGCTCGATTGGTGGATCAAGAGATTGCCAGCAGCAAGTCTGGTGGCGGGCCTCTCCCGAGTTTTTCTGTTCTAAATGGTAGCATTCTGACTGGCTGATTTATTTAGGAACGCCTGCGACATCGTCAGCATCTGCTGAGTGAAAGCTGGCAACCTGCCTTCAGCGTCTCGATTTTCGAAGACAACTCGTGTTCCGCCGGTGAGCGCGGCAAGGAGACTATAAGCGACTTCATCCGCATTTTTGAAACTCGCGTCCTTACAGGATTCCAGCAGACGGCAGGCTGCCGCCCGGAGGCGGGCAAAAACCTTCTCTACCACATCGGCGACTTCGAGATGGCTCGATATTGCATAGAGCGCGCGCGACCGCTCAGGTTGATCACATTTGGCGAAAATGTAACCTCGAACGATGAATTCGCTGATCTCAAGGAGACAAGCTCCCCTAGCCGCCGAACACGACTCTTCAAATGAGGCGGCTACCTTCCCCAAATAGCTCGTGATGACAGCACGGAGCAGAGCGTCCTTGTTGGGAAAGTACTGGTAAAGTGTCCCAATCGACACACCGGCGCGCTTGGCGATCCGCGTGGTCGTCAATGCCGAGAGTCCGTGTGACAACAGAACCTGAATAGTTGCCTCGAAAATGGCATCTACGGTGGCCGCGGAGCGTGCCTGTATCGGGCTTTTTCTAGGGCCTAGGGACCGCAAGTCTGAGTTTCCAAAATGCGAATAACAAAACTGAATGATCATTCATATAATTGATCCGATGCTGCGCCTGTCAACATCGGCGGCCGGTATTGAGTTCAGAATTTTCTGCATCGGAGATAAAATGTCATCAGTCTCGTCCCAATCTTTCGATCTACCGTTGCACCATGATCTGTATCCGGCAATCGATCCTGCGGGAGTGCTTGCAGGAAGCGCGGACGGGAAGGTTGCCTTTATCAGCGGTGGATCATCCGGTATCGGGAGGGCGACCGCGGTAGCACTTGCGAGAGCGGGTGCTCGAGCGATTTTCCTGACAGCACGAAGCGAAGGCAAGCTTGAGGAAACTCAGGCAGTGATAAGCCGCGTTTCTCCTGCCACGGGCTGCGCCTACATGCTCTGTGACGTTAAAGATAAAGATCAGGTAAAGGCCGCGATCGACGAATGTGTCACCCGCTTTGACGGCATTGATATTGCGCACGCAAATGCCGGCTATCTCGACAAGTGGAGTAAGATCGGCGACTCCGATCCTGAAAGCTGGTGGCACTGTTTTGAGGTGAATGTGCAGGGTACCTACCATGTAGCGCGATATGCAATCCCGCATCTTGTTGCGTCAGCACAGAGGCATCGACACTCGGCTATATCCGGTGGGCATCTGATCCTGATGTCATCCGTGGGTGCTCAGCTTCTTACCCCCGGCGCATCCGACTATCAGACGACAAAGCACGCACTAAACCGCCTCTGCGAGTTTATCCAGGTCGATCATGGTTCCGATGGTATGAAATGCTTTGCTATTCACCCGGGTGGTGTCCCAACCGACCTCGCCTTGAACATGCCCCGAGAGATTCATTCAGTATTGGTAGACAAACCTGAGCTTGCAGCTGGCTTCATTACGTGGCTCTGCTCCGGGCGAGCCGATTGGGCAAGTGGGCGCTACCTTAGCGCTCAGTGGGACGTCGACAAGCTCTTGTCTACGAAAGACGACATCCTTCAAAACGATCTCCTTGTAAATCGGCTACGGACGGCCGGAGGGCTTTCAAGCGTCCTCCCGTCTCTCTATGGTTGACTACCGGGTTCCGCTTTGCAGTAGTTCAAATCGCGTCGGATGTCGTCCTGGCGACGACCTCGTCTTTGGGGGCGGGGCTTCACCGTCGATCCAAGCGGCTTTGAGATAGCTGTAAAATCGGTCGAACGGCCTGCCGCACTCTGGACATCGATACCACTCTTACCTCCGTGTCGAAGTGCCGGTATCCCGTTTATGTAAAGGACCTGACCTGGAGTGTCCGCCACCCGGTGCTCATAGTGGCTTGGCACCAGATGTGGGTTGTAAACGGACGACGCGGCCGACATCACATCCGGAATTTGCATTCTCTAGATTGGCTTAAAGCGTAAGGCCGCTTGAGATCCGTTGGAATCCCTGAGGGTAATCAATTTTCTTCCTCTGTGTTGGCCATGTCCCTTTTGTGGCGCTGGAGATAGGACTGTGCTGCAACTGCTTCGTTATCCATACTAATCGGCTGGCCGCCCGGCTGGCCTCCGTGGATGTGAACTGTCGGCACAGGAATCTCTATTCCGTTCTCTCTGAAGAGCTCGCGCACGCGAAGGTAAAACCTGCCCTTCATTCCGAAGGCGCCGCCGGGTCGGGTCGTAGCCTTGATGCGAAGGACGATGCCGTATTCACCAAACTCCTGCACGCCCTGCAACTTGATTGGTTCGATAACCCAGAGTTTGTATTCCGGGTCCTCGGCCAGTTCCAGTCCGAGGCGTTTAATGAGCTTTCGCGCAACGTCGAGATCGGTATTGAAGCCGACAGTTATGTTAAACTTGTTTGTCGACCAGTCGCGGCTACCGTTGCACACAGCACCCAGTTCCCCGAATGGGATTGTGTAAAGTAGGCCACGATGGTGGCGCAGTTTCACCGAGCGTAGCGAGAAGCTTTCAACTGTGCCGCTGAATTTGCCTGTCGAAATGTGCTCCCCAACCCGAAACGCATCGTCGATGAGATAGAATACGCCCGAGATCACATCCTTGACAATCGTCTGCGCGCCGAAGCCGATGGCAACGCCCACGACACCTGCACCCGCGATCAACGGCGCGATCTGAATTCCGACCGACGACAGTATCATAAGGGTCGCCATGACGAGAATGATTGCAAGCATGATGTTCTGGAGGATTGGCAACAGCGTGAGAAGGCGGGCTCCATGGGAATTGACGACCGCCACGGCGTCAGCATCGTCTGTGATGGCCGGCGTCTGATTGCCGATCTTGTGCTGGATGATAGCTTTGATGATCGACCACACGAAATCAGCTCCGAGTGCGACGACCGCTGCATTGAGCAATCCGCGAATTACAAGCGTCATTCCTGGACTGGTCTCGGCAAAGCTGGACAGGTCAAGCCCCCACACTTTTGCCAGAAAATAGGCCGCCACAACAATAATTCCCAGCCGAATGGCGCGATCGACGACCGCAATTGTCACAGCAGGAACGGGAGGCGAGTCGCTCTCGCCCGTTGGAGGCCTCAAAGCGTAGGTCACAGCATGGGCTGCGATCATGATGGCGAGCGGCGTGGCAACTGCTCCCACAACAAACCAGAATGCCACGTTGGCGCCTCCGATTCGGAGGAGTAACAGCAGCAAAAAGTAGGCAGTTAGCAGCCAAGAGGTCGTCTGGTGGCCGAAGAGGCCAGGACGCTCCAGATCCTCGGCGCGGGCAACGGGGCGCTGCCAAAGGGCAAGCAATGCGATGGCAAACACAATCAGATCGATCACGACAATGGGCGCGAGCACGTCATCTGTCGTGAAACCGAATCTGGCACGAAGCGATAAAGTCGCTATGGCGATGGCAATGGCGAAGGAAACGATGCCGATCCAGCGATACCAGTGATCAGCGCGAGCGTCGCTGACATTAAAGGCACGCACTTCGCGTGCGCGAACGACACCCATGAAAGTTGGTAAGAGCCCGACCCGAGCAACAACGCGTATCGCCCAAATCACAATGGCGGCCGTCAGATAGGCGAGCACGATCTCACGCAACAATGGCGGCCAATCGAACAGGAGGAACGCCCCGGCGCTACCAACGGTGAATGCACTCATTCTGAGCAGACCCATCAAAAAGCGCCCGCCGAACTTTCCGATTCTGCCTTGTGGCGTGTCCACGTCCTGCGCAATCGTCCAAAGCCGCAGTGGCCTGCCAAGATGGTAGGCCAGGTAGGAGAAAGCGGCCCCGACGGTCACGAAAAGAGCGATAAGCGCAACAACGGTGAACCCTCCTTTGTCGCCAATATCCTTCATAATTACCTGGCGCACCGTTTCCAAACGATGTGGCATGAGCTGCCAGCTGTGTGCAAGTCGCGCCAGATGGGTATTCACGCCCTCAAGCGCAGTTGACATCATGCCGCGGTCGCTGGCTGTCAGTGGAACCGGCGTCGCATTTTCTCTTGCCGCCAGCACGGGTCTCTCCGCTGTCAGCCACTCCCTCACAGCTGGATCTTCAAGCAGATTGAGTAACTGATCGACCTTGCCAGATTCCGGAGGAGGCACCTCTGCCGCGGCCGGTCTTGAGAGGATATTTGCCAGAAGGAGGCATGCTATCAACGCGAAGGCGCCCCGTGCCACCGCAGCATTAAAGCACTTTTGGAGGATGACAACTGTTATAGGCAGAGCGTTTCTCATAGATCTGGTTATCCGCAATTGAAGGACGCGATGATCCTTTCGGTTTAGTTTCTCATCAATTCCTGCATTCCAGCGACCAGTTGCGGCGCGAACAACCTGGAACATATTCTGAAGACGTCGCGGGCGTGTTTCAGTCACAAGGCAGACCGTCGAAGGCACCGATCGAAAGCCCTAGGGTGACACGACTTTAGCCAGCGCCTGCCCCATTTGAGAGATCGCAGTATTTCGTTCGTCCATGGTCGCGTCTGTCTCGGTTATGTAGATCGCCGCAACGAGCGGGGCTTTTTCGGGCGGCCATATCACCGCAATAATTCCACGCGTGCCATGACCTCCTGCACCTGTTCTGTCAGCTATCTGCCAATTCTTCGGAATGCCGGCTCGCAGCAGCGGATCACCGACTTCATTACCTTTCAGCCAGGCCGCAAGTTGCTCGCGAGAGTTCCTCGAGAGACTGTCACCAAGCAACAGGTTCTGGAGAGATAAGGCGATTGCCCGTGGCGTTGTCGTGTCACGCTCATCGCCAGGCGTGCCCTCATTAAGTTCCGTCTCCCATCGATCCAGCCGTGTGATATTGTCGCCGATGGTGCGCATAAAGGCGGTGAAGCCTTCTGGCCCGCCAATGTTTTCAAGAATTTTGTTGGCGGCGGGATTATCACTGGTTCGTGTCGTGGCATCGCAGAGATCACCAAGACTTACCTCTCGGCCGACCCAGTCCTTGGTGACAGGCGCATAGGTGACAAGATCGCTATCATTGATTTCTATCGTGTTATCCAGGCTTTTTTCGCCGGTGTCAGCTTTTGCCAGAAGCGCCGCGCAGGCCAAAGCTTTGAAAGTGGATACCATGGGGAAACGCTCATCTGCGTTGAATAACCAGCTTTCGCCGTTGCCGGAGTTGTAGATCGCATACCCCACGCGAGCATCAAGCCTTTCTTCAATCAGTAGAGCCGCCTCTTGGAGCGGGTTTGCGTAGCTGCTGTTCACCGACAAAGCCGAGATAAAAGACGTACCGATCAGAGCTGAAAGTCTGTTCATCAAAGTTCCTCCAGGTCAGGGTATCCGGGTCTTAAAATGTCTCTCTTCAAGGTTTCCACCCCCGCTCAACAGCTTTGTTGCGTGCCGGCCATGCATGGCAGATCAGGTTGTTATGGCGGACCAGACCATCACTGCTCCGAAAATTATGAAGATCACGCCAGTCAGATTTCGGCCGCGCTTTGCCTGTTCAGGTTTACGTAATAAGCGCGCAATTCGGCGTGCTCCAAAAGCGTAGGCGCCGAGAACGACGAGCTTTACAAATACGAAGGTAAGAACCAGAACCAGAAGAAGGGAAGGGCCGCTGCCTGGCGGGATGAACTGAGGAAACAGGGCTGCGAAAAAAAGGATGGCCTTTGGATTGCTGATACCGACACCAAAAGAATAGAGCCACAGCTTCACTCCATTTCGCTTTCCGTCCGGCTCTGACCTTGTCGAACCAACCTGGATTGGGGACGGGCGACGAAGGTAAAGCCAACCGAGCCAGACAACATACGCTGCCCCCATGAGGCGCACCGTCATGAAGACAGCAGGATGTGTGACCAATAGAGCTGCAATGCCAACAACCGAGAGCCAGGCGAGTAAGGCGATCGCCAGGAGATCGCCGCTCAACGCGCTGATCGCGCGCCACCGACCCAGAGACAAGGCATTGTTGACGAGAAGCAGAGTGGAAGGACCCGGCGTAGCAACTTGAGCCGCGCTGATCAGGACGAAAGTTAAATACGCCGTATATTCCATTAAGTGGCTCTGGTACGAGGGGCTGGAGATTGGTAACTCAATGCTTTGGTGCAATAGCAAGGCAGGCGCCTATTCTGCAGCTTCGGCGATAAGATCTGCGACAACCTTCGGCGTTGAGATCATTACGACATGCGATGCACCTTCGACCACGATGGTGCGCTTTGAGCCGGCCCGCTCTGCCATGAACATGAGTGCCTTCGCTGGAATATTCTTGTCACCGTCGCCATAGACAAAAAATGACGGCAGCGCCTTCCAGGCCGGTTCACCGGACTCCTCAGTCAAGGCAGCTTCGCTGATGGGCCGCTGGACGACTGCCATGAGAGCGGCTGTTTCTGATGGGACATCGTGAGCGAACTGGGTGTGAAACTTGTCCTGTTCAATGTACAGATCGACACCGCCGTCGCTAAGTTTGACAGGGGCAGACAGTGCTTCAACGAGGGTGCTGCCGGGGAATTTCCCGGCCAGATCGGCCGCGGCCTCCCCCTTTTCTGGTGCGAATGCCGCCACATAAACCAGAGACTTGACGTTGTCCCTGCCTCTCGCCGCATTTGAGATCACCTGGCCGCCATACGAATGACCTACCAATACAACTGGACCTTCAATACTGTCGACGACATCTGAGACCAGACGCGCATCAATCGACACGCTCCTCAGTGGATTGGCAACCGCAACGGTTTTGTACCCATCCTTTTGCAGATGGGTGATAACGCCATTCCAGCTTGATGAATCTGCGAAGGCTCCGTGAACGAAGACGATTGTGGATTTCGCGGGCTGAGCTGCAGCATTGCCTGCCAGCAAAGTGGTCGATACAGCGACAGCCGAGATGAACTTTGACATGGTGTTTCCTTTGATAGCGATGGTTTTTAACAGACGGTTTCGACTGGGCGCTTGCGGTCAGTTCAGTCCCGCCTTGGGACACTGCGTCATGCTTTTAACTGGCGCTTGTCCCCTGTCATGTGTGACCACATTGGCCAAAACCCACGTGGACAGTTTGTTCGCGCTGAGCCACGAACGCCTACCTCAGAAATACGTTGAGTTCCTTTGCGACCTGGGCTGGCTGTTCCTCGATAACCCAGTGCCCCGAAGAGTGAATAACACCGCCGCAGACTCGATCAGCAAGCGACTGAAATTGTTCGAACGGGCCTCTGCCCATCGACTTGTCGCCACCCACTGCCCAAACAGGCATTGTCAGTTTTTTCTTTGTCAACCGATCCAGAGCGGGGAGATCACCCGCGATCTCCCGGTACGCCCCGACAAGACCGGCGATACCCCCCGGAGCGGCCAGGTGACGGGCATATTCGTCTAGTGCTTCAGCTTCGATCGCGTCGATGTGGCTGTAGGTTCTGAAGAACTCGGACAAATAAGCATGTTCACGTCCCGCAATCAGGATCTCCGGTAACCTCGGATGAGCATAGAGGCCAAAATGCCAGTAGCCCGAGAGGACGGGCTCCAGCGAGGTGGAAGGCACACCGAGGATTGGAGCCTCCAGGACCGCCAGTTTGCGCACTTCAGACATGTGCTGTGCTGCATAGGCATATGCTACAAGCCCACCCAGATCGTGACCGACCAGATCCACAACACCCAGGTCGAGATGTTGAACAAGCTGATGTACGTCTTCCGTGATCGTAAAAATTCCATATCCCGTCGCCGGCCGATCGCTGCTGCCGTATCCCCGCAAGTCCGGGATGACGATCGTATGATCCCCGGACAGCAGAGGAACCAGCTTACGCCACGATAGAGAAGTCTGCGGGGACCCGTGCAATAATACCAACGGCTGACCTTGACCGCCATATCGGTAGCGGAGACGTACGCCGTTCACTTGAGCGTAACATTGCTTCAGCTTGTCAAATTCCACTCTAACCTCCATGCAAGGCCATTTCGCCTGTCGCGTTCCAAGTTTGAGCTCACCTCAAAGCTGGGCCCCAACACTCCCTCATGCTTTCCTGGAAAGCACGATCTCCAAACCAGGCTTCGAGTAATCGCTTCAAGGGTTACCTGGCGCGCCTTGTAGCCCGTGCGAGAGGAACCGAGCCAAACTGCCAGAGTGTTTTCCGACATCTCTCAGTTTGAAATCGCTGCAAGGCGGCATGCGCAGGGGGTGTCGATGTCATGCCCCGTGCGGGAGGCGTCGCGGACATGTACAGGGGCAAAAAAGTTGGCGACGCCATGATACGCTTGGTCTCCGGTGAATCACGAAATACTTTCACCGCATGCTTGTATTAGGATAAATTATTAGTGTGAATTGCCCCAGAACGCATTAATCGATTCCAGTAAATGCAACAATCAGACGCGGCTAGTTCGCCTGTTTTGGACAATATCAGCGTCGGCGCCGACGCCTCCCGCGACTGTACCGAAATCGCTGGTCCACCGTCTTGATGGTATCTGATTTACTGCAGCAGACGATCAAGTCATCGAATACTGGCAAGAGGTTGCAAATGCTTTTCGAAAAATTCGGAGAAGGCGGCGATTCGTGGAGGTAGTGACTGATAGGGTGGGTAGTAAAGCGTAAGCCAGAGATCTGGAGGAGCCCATCCTTTGAATACGTGAATCAAACGCCCGGATCGTATGTGCTCTGCAACATTAAATCCAGGCAAGAGCGCAACCCCCAGGCCATGTGAGGCCCAATCGGCGAGAACCTCACCACTGTTGGCACTGAACGCGCGTCCCGCAGTAATGCTCATGGAGGATCCACCGTCCGAAAGCACCCAGTTTTCCCGCCGGCCTTCGCCACTGTACGCCAAACAGTCGTCAGGCTTGAGGAAGCCGGGATGATCCATGGATGCGTACCGGCTGCCGGGAGCTGCAACGAGTATTCGCGGCATCATGCAGATCTTGCGCCATATTGTGTACTTGTCCGACGGCTGAAGAGAAATGCGTATCGCAAGGTCGAAGTCATCATCGACAATGTTGATCAAGCTGTCGGACAGACAGACCTCGAAGCTCATCTTCGGATATAGCTTGTTAAAATCAGAAATGACCTTGGGCAGGATGGTTTTGCCAATCCACATCGGCGCACTCAACCTCAAGCGGCCCTCATCTACTTTGTTTGCGTTCATGATGTCGCGACGGGCTCCATCAAGACTATCGAGCAACGGCTTGATCTGGGCGGCATAGACGGCGCCATCAGTAGTAAGGGCTACCTGCCTTGTTGTTCGAACAAACAATTGAACCCCGAGGTCAGCCTCCAGTCCTGCAATTGCGCGCGTTACTGACGCCGGCGTCATATCGAGCTCACGAGCAACCTGCGCAAAATTCTTTTTATCGGCAGCGACGAGGAACACACGAAGGGTTCTGTGATCGTTCATTTTATTATTACATCCCGGACAACGTATTCATGCATAATATTGCAATTTAACTCCTAGCGCAATCCGCGTAGTTTTTAACGTGAAATTCAGGCCATGGGCTCGCAATTATGTGCGCGTTTTCTCCGGGGACAGGCGCTACCTCGCGCCGCGATAAGCTTTGCGAAACAGACACGTCATCCTGTGTGAGGTCAGATGAGGATACTGCTCGTTGAGGATGAGGCACAGTTCGCAAAAGCATTACGCAGCGCCCTTGAACGCGACCGGTTCGTGGTAGACTGGGTGGATAGCATCTCGCTCGCCTGCGAAGCGTCGCGGTCGCGCGTCCACGAGCTAGTTCTGCTTGATCGTACCTTGCCCGACGGCGACGGCATAAGCCTTATTCATCAACTTCGGATCGATTCTCCTGGCATTCCGATCATCGTTCTGAGCGCTCACGGAGAACTGACTGACCGGGTTGCCGGGCTGGACGATGGTGCTGACGACTATCTCGTCAAGCCATTCGATCTGCAAGAACTGCTTGCTCGTATTCGTGCCGTGCAGCGTCGCCCGAATGAGGTTGTGTCGGACGACATCATTGTGGGTGGTCTTGTGTTCGATATGGCCTTTGGGGAAGCACGAGTTCATGGACTACGACTGATTCTGCAAAGGCGTGAAGTGGCTGTACTCACCGCTCTGATGCGACGACGCGGGCGTGTCGTCCTGCGCGAGACACTTGAGGAACAGGTTTACGGCTTCGATGACGCAATTCAGTCCAACACCCTTGACTCCCACATCTCACGCTTGCGCCGGAAGTTTGCCGATGCTGGCGCTGGCGTCGAGATCCATACGATCAGAGGAGTGGGCTATTTGCTCAGGGCAACGAATTGAGCGGCCGTCAGCCATCATTGAAAATGAGCCTGATTACGCGGCAGCTTGTCCTTCAGTTTATGGCCATCGCAGCTGCAGCCACCGGATTCATAATCTTTTTCGTTCATTCTACCCTCGACGGGATGTACGTCGAGGAGGAGGTTGTGCGGATTGCTGCCAACGCGATCGTCCGAGATGCGGAAGGAATGCCTGTGGTCCAAATGGCCCCCGAGCTGGCGACACTGCAAGAGGAAGTGCCGGATCTGTGGTTCGCGGCAAGGCTTGACGACGGCGATACGGTTGTCTTTGGCCAGGTGCCGCCCGAACTTGCGTCCTTGGTTCCACATCTCGAAAAATTGTCTTCTGCAGACATCCGCGGACAGTTTGCTCCTTTTTCACTTTCCGCGATTGTGCGACAGTTGTCCGGCCCTCTTGGCGATATGAAGATCATCGCGCATGGTCGGGTCCGACCATTCACTACGCTCATCACTTTAGCATCGAATGTCGTGGCCATCGCTCTATTTCTTGCCTTGGCTCTTGTCTCCATCATCGCAACACCTCTGATTGTAAGGCGCGCTTTGGCAGGCGTAGTGAAGACCGCGGAAGAAGCAAAGTTGATCGACGCGGAGCGCCGGGGAATCCGACTGTCTGAGGGCAAGGTTCCGCGAGAGATTTTCCCGTTGGTGCACGCTGTCAATGAAGCCTTGGGCCGCCTCGATGAAGGTTATGATCGTCAGAACCGCTTTATCGCTTCTGCGGCGCACGAGCTACGAACGCCGATCGCCATCCTGAAAATGAAGATCGATGCGGTAGACGAAAAAGACAAATTTTCACTTTCGCCGGACCTGTTACGGCTTGCGACACTTGCCGAGCAGTTGCTTGATGTTCATCGACTGGATAATGGCGCGCCAAGCGACCCGATCGAGCTCAAGATCCTGGCGCGCAGCGTCGCTGCCGATCTAGCGCCGGTACTGATTGCGTCGGGCAAGGCAATTGAGGTGGTCGTTGAACAGGCCGGAATGATAACTGGCAACGCGGGAGCGATAGAACGCGCGCTGACAAATCTCATCCAGAATGCAGTCGAGCATGGCGGAGAAGAGGTCATCGTGAGGGTCAAAGGTCCCATTCTCGAAGTGGAGGATAATGGTCCTGGAATCCCTGCGGACGAATACGAACGTGTGCTTGAACCTTTTTATCGCTTAAAGCCTCGCTCTTCTGGTGCCGGGCTCGGACTTAACCTTGTCAAGCAAGTCGTCGACCACCACCGCGGCCACATCACCATTGCTATGGCACCCGGCGGAGGGACGATCGTGCAAATGAAATTTATCGCGGTTCAGTATCCACCGTCCGGTCAATGTTGACACCATGTTTTCCTGCGCATCTGTCCAGGCGGACGCGATGCCTGCGCGACCACATTCTCATTCCGGGAGGTGACTATGACCATAGCGGTTGAACAGAAAAAACCTGGCTGGCCAGAGATATCAATTGGCCTCGTTACATATGCCGCGCTGCTTTTCGCGTTCGCCTTGATGCTGGGACTTCTTCCGCAAGACGATCCGGTGCTTCTCGGTATCGTCGGATCAACCGCCGGAGGCGTTGTCGGTGTTGGCGCTTTCTATGCAGCATTCTGCCTGCGCATACGCGCGTTGCGCCCGTTCGGGTTCAAGCCAGTTTCATATCTTTGGCTTCTCGTTGCTTTTGCGGTTGCGGTCGTCGGCTACGGCCTTAACCTGATCATACAATTTGCATGTGTGGCCTGGTTTGGCAGCACTAATCCGCAAGGCATCTTGCATGCCGCAGCACAGGGCGGAGCACATCCGTTTCTACTGTCTTTTCTGGGCGGCGCCATTTTCACACCTTTTGGCGAAGAGATCTTGTTCAGAGGTGTGATTGCGAACGCACTTTTCCGATATGGCGCCTTCGCCGGGATCGCTCTCAGCTCGGTAATATTTGGCCTGGCACACGGCTTGAACATGATATTACCAATTGCGATCATGGTCGGTGTTCTATCCGCCATCCTCTTCCGTGTAACGGAATCGGTCTGGCCGAGCGTCGCCTTTCACTGCGTCTACAACGGTGCAAACAGCGTCGCATCCGCCTTGGGCTTTGCCCCAATGCAATAGAACATCAATCAACTTGACGCTGTCCGCCATAAACGCTTCTTGCGTTAAGGAGGCAGACGGCGCCACAAACGACATTTGTTCGCGCAGGATAGGATCTTTCCTGTTGGTCGAAAGAAATCGATGGTTCAGAAATGATCGCGGACACGATTTGAGCCTTGCCTACAACGGCAGCAGATTCCCAGAGTCCTGAAAGGCGAATTGGTAGAAGCGCCAGGATGCGTTGCATGAGCTAACGCCCTTCAACTTTCAAAGTGGAGGATAGGGCTCGATATTCGCTGACCAATAATGCTGGGCTATGTTCTGGCAGTTCCGAATGACGTGGTAAGCGCTTTCAGGATCACCGCCTGCGAAGGTTTCCGGGTCCGCGCCGCATATCATGCAGTACATTCGTTGGAGGACCCCGAACGTGAAGTACTCCATTGGCGGGGCGGCATCGACGTGGCCGATTCTCTGCAACTCGTCTTTGACCTGCTTGACTGTTACTTCCAAAGCTGAATCGACCGTGGTGAACAGCCTTTTGTCAGTATGTGCAATGATTTTGACGATCTGTTCTTGAGTCGATGTAAGAACGACGGTATTTTCCATAATCGCTAACTCCACTGTTGATCCGTCGACCAAAGTGTCGGTGTTGGAAGAGCGGAAGATGTAATGTGAATCATGTCCTGAACCGATTTCAGGAAAACCAGGAGGGATAGCACTGCAACACTTTGGTGGTGCGGTGGTCAATGGCGTTCGGCCGAGCGGGTCGCCATATTAAACGCTCGACCGAAACCGTCTCTCTAGGTATGAGTTAGCTAGCGTGGGCGCCGCACGAGCCGATAAAATAGTCAGCATGAGGGCGGGGTTAAACGCTACACGAAGCTCGGCATCTGATTTTTATCGCCGGCATTCGCGACGATCAGGATTGCGCCTGCAGCGTTCCCAGCGTGCACGATCAGCCATAATCTGGGCGTCTTTCGCGATCTCCGTCGTAAGCTTCGTCCGCTCTAGAGACTCCAGTTGCCGGTTATCGCGCCGACGCTGCTGTTCAAGCATGCAATTCGTATAGGCCGGTGAGCCGTAATGTGCTCCGAAGCTCTGGCACGTGCTTGTATCTGCATATCGACGGTCTTCGCTTGATACACACCCCGACAATGCGATGCCAAACATAGCTATCGGGAACAGATATATCGCACACCGTTTACGTCCGGCATTTGCGTAGTGAAGCATTCAAGAAATCTCCTTTTCAATCGGGTTCGCGGTTCTCAGCAACGAGAGCACGACTTTACGGCAGCCTGCTCGAACGCCAGATCAGCCAAACTCCACAAAACATGTGCAGGTTGCCGCAACATTGTCCCGGTTTGGGGATGATGAAGACGAAGTTGACTCGGGTGCGCCGGACGGAGATGTCTGACCAGACAGACGGGATGATGTTATGGCAAAAGCACAGGCAGCGCCGTTGGCGCTGTCGTATTGACGCTGCGCGCTAGTCCCAAGAATCCGGGCTTGTTAGTCGGAATCGGGCAGGGTGCAGAACTTGCTATGCTTCTTCCATTCCCGAAACCGCGGCGGGTGATCAGGTGAGCGATACTTCACAAGCTACCAGCAAGCGGTCGAATATACTTTTCAATATGTTCTGACAATGTTGCGATGCGTGGGGGCAAAGTTTGACACGGAGGGTAGCAAAGTGTGAGCCAAAGATCTGGCGGAGCCCATGCTTTGAATACGTGAACCAGTCGGCCTGATCTCAGATGCTCTGCAACATTAAATCGAGGCAGGAGCGCTACTCCCAGCCCATGTGAAGCCCAATCAGCGAGAACCTCTCCACTGTTGGCACTGAACGCGCTGGCAGTAACAATCATGGAAGCCCCGCCATCAGAGAGAATCCAGTTCTCACTCTGACCTTCCTCATTGTAAGCGAGACAGTCTTCCGGCTCGAGCAGGCCGGGATGATCCATCAAAGCGTAAGGGCTGTCGGGAGCAGCCACCAGTATTCTCGGGACAGGACAAATTTTCCGCCAGGTGTCGTATTTGTCCGATGGCTGAAGAGAGATGCGTATCGCAAGATCAAAGCCATCTTCAACGATATCTACCAAGCCGTCCGACAGGCAGAGTTCGTAGCTCATTTTCGGGTAAAGCTTGCTGAATTGAGCAATCACCTTGGGCAAAATCGTTTCTCCGAGCCAAGTCGGAGCGCTCAACCTCAAAAGACCTTCATCCACTTTGTGTGCGTGCATAGTATCGCGGCGGGCTTCATCAAGACTGTCGAGCAATGGCCTGATGTGGGCAGCATAAACTGCACCCTCGGTAGTAAGTGTTACCTGCTTTGATGTCCGGATAAACAATTGCATGCCCAGTTCGGCCTCCAACCCGGCGATCGCGCGTGTTACTGAGGCCGGCGGGATATCAAGCTCTCGGGCGGTCTGCGCAAAACTCTTTTTATCAGCTGCGACAAGGAACAGGCGAAGGGTCCTGTGATCGTTCATCTAATTATTACATCCCGGACAACGCATTCGTGCGTAATATTGCAATTCCTTTTTACGCACAATCTTTTAGGTTCAAGGAGTGGAGAGCAGGGCAATAAGGGAGGGTTGAAGCATGATAAGAGCGCCAGACAACAGTGACATGTCAGGTTGGTCGAGCGCTATGGGCAACCGGAATTTTTTCGACGCAAGCTGTTCCTGCAGCAGAAAACTCGTTGAAACGTTTCGTGTCGCCGCTTTCATCTCGCGCCCTGAGCTGCATCCCGGTTCGCCCGAAATGTAAAACCTGCTGTGACAAGTCGTTAAGAGGCCAATTTACGAGCCGTCTCGAAAGCGATGAGGCGAGACTTGTACCACTGGTGGCTTAAGGCCGTGTAACGACGGCAGGCAATTTCACCAACTACCTTCCAGGAACGACTGCCTCAGCTGGCAGGCGCCCGCCGAAGGTATGCCGTCCCCAAGCGCCGCCCAGCGGCAAATGATCCAAAG
>NZ_LMFB01000003.1:96276-96388 GCF_001426685.1 Rhizobium sp. Root483D2
ACAGCCGCAGATGGCTTTCGGTGTGCAGTCAATCGACCGCCAGACGCTTAAGAACAACGTCGTTGGCCTCGCCAAAGCGGCAAAAGTTTTCAACATTCCAACGACGATCACG
>NZ_LMFB01000003.1:96460-96626 GCF_001426685.1 Rhizobium sp. Root483D2
AAACGACGTTCTTGAGCGCACCTCAATGAACTCCTGGGATGATCAGAATGTCCGCGACTCGCTGGCAAAGCATGCCGCGCAGGGCCGTAAGAAAATCGTTGTTTCGGGCCTTTGGACCGAAGTCTGCAACACGACCTTCGCACTTTCTGCCCTGAACGACATGCCT
>NZ_LMFB01000003.1:96665-104324 GCF_001426685.1 Rhizobium sp. Root483D2
AATGGATCGCATGGTGCAGGCTGGCGTGATCCCGGTGACCTGGCAGCAGGTTCTGCTCGAATGGCAGCGCGACTGGGCGCACAAGGAAACCTACAATGCCGTGATGGCAGTCGTGAAAGAACATTCCGGTGCCTACGGCATCGGTGTCGACTACGCGTACACGATGATCCATGGCGCCGAAGAGCGCGTCAAGCACGGCAAGCGTATCGGGCCCAACCCAGCCAAGTAAATAAGCGCTGGGTTCCCCTGTCCGTCGCTCCGACAGACAGGGGAACCCTTTTCGTTCGAGTTCGATGGCGCTTGCATCAGATGGTGTCGGCGGACCGCCTCAACGACGCTCTATCACCGAAAAGTCGGGGCAGGGCTCAGTGCTCAACCAAAAGGGGCATATGATAACGATGCTGTACATACTTCGTGGAAAAAGCAATTCACTGGCACTGGCATTCATTTCCGGATTCGCTGATGCCCTCTTTTTCATTCACCTGGGCGGTCTTTTCGTCGGCCTGGTCACCGGCAACGTCGTCCTTCTCGGGCTGGGCCTCGCGGGCCATGAGAAAGGGGGGTTGCGCGGCTTGCAGATCATGAGCTTCCCGCTATTCATGTTCGGCGCCGGCCTCGCGGCTGGCCTTGTAGCCTGGATCAAGCCTCTGAAGCGCGCGACGGTTACTGCTCTTACCCTCGCTGCAACCGCGTTCGCAACCTCGGCTATTCTTGCAATATTCAATGAAGATGCCGTATCTGTCAGTGCTCTCCTCGCCGTCACAGCGATGGGTCTCTTGACCGCGATAGAGCGTCTCGACCCGAGGCTTGGCCCACCCTTTTCGCTGATGACAGGTAACATCGCTGGCCTCGCTGTCGCCGGTGCCCGTCGCATGATCGGCTACGCTGAAAAGCCTGACGAACGGAAGCAGTCGGTGACATCAATTGTCCTGGTGCTCGGATTTGTGACGGGGTGTGCGGCGGGCGCAGTCGCGCAAGCGACAGTGGGCGTGGTCGGAATGCTTCTTCCTGCTGCGTTGCTGATCCTCGTCGCCTCCTTCTATTCGCCTCAGGACGCGAAGCAGCCAAGTTGAACCACGGCTTGAATTTCACTTGTGGAGCGCGCTCGACCTTACCTCCTAATCTGAAGGCAGACCTGCGTTGTTTGGAATAGCGTATTTCAAGTTATTGCCGCGCGATCGGGACGAGATCAATCGCAACTCGACTTCCCTCGAGCTGATGTTTGATCTCGCCACCGTCGTGGCAGTGGCATCAGCCGCCCATGGACTGGCGCAGGATATTGAAGCCGGTGAAATCGGGATGGGCATTATCCGGTTTGCCTGCAGTTTTTTTATGGCCTGGCTGGCGTGGGCGAACTACACGTGGTTCGCCTCGGGCTATGACAATCAGTCCGCTGCGTTCCGAACCGCGACAATGGTCATCATGTTCGGATCGTTGACACTTGCCGGAGGGATCCGAAGCGGCTTGGGCGATGAGCCACATTGGCTTATTCTGATTGGATTCAGCGTCATGCGACTGGGCATGGTCGTGCTTTGGCTGGGCGCAGCAAACGGGGATCGTCGCTCTCGGCCGACTGCGCTACGCTATGCGGCCGGGATCGTCGCGATGCAGGTTTACTGGAACACCCTCATCGTCGCCATCTCTCCTATGGAGCCGATTTATTATGCGCTTTTTGCGCTTGGCGCTGCAGGCGAACTATTTCTGCCGGTGCTGGCTGAGCGCAGGACGGCCAGCAACTGGCACCACGGTCACATTATTGATCGACACAACGCGTTCAATATCATCGTTCTTGGTGAGTGTTTCGCAGCCATTGCTCTTATCATATCGATCCCGGCGACGCCGGAGTTGTGGCATTTCTGGCGGGCGGCCCTTGCATCTATCGTCGCATTCTCGATGTGGGGGCTTTACTTCGACCGGAATGAGCGACTGGGCGACCGCAAGCTCAGTCACGTATTGAGCTGGGCATACGGGCACTGTGTGCTGTTTGCCGCTGGAGCGGCAACGGCGGCCGGACTTGTCGTTTTTCTTGCTGCACCTCAACGGGGAGCAGCTTCAGAAAACCATCTGGCGCTCGCTTTTTGCATTCCAGTTGCCCTGTACCTGACCACACTCTGGTTGGTGCGTGACCGGGTGCCTACACATGGTTCCAGATATTCGCACCTGCTGGTGGCGGCCGCATTTATCCTTGCAAGCAGCGCATTCCAGGCCAATGCGCTGGAATTAACGGCCCTGTTGCTGGCGGTCACTCTTCTGGCACATCGCAGGCACCATTCGGAAAGAAAGTATCATGGCGATGCACGCGAATGACACTGGAGAACAAGGCATGAGTATTCGTCACAAGCCTGTCGGCGGGTCCCGATTACCTCGCGTGCAAACCGTAATTCCACTCATCGTTGCGGCCGGGATCCTGTCGTCTTGCATCGCCGCTCCTGGAAGGGTTCCGATTCCGGCAGACAGGGTTTCGGACGTCCAGATTGAGCAAGGTGAGCTCACCCGCTTCTGGGGAGACGAGGTCACGCCTGCCTTGCATTCGATCATCGGACAACAGTACAAGCAGACACGCGAGGCTGTCAGATCAGGGCGTCGCCCTCCCACCGCTGCCCGTAATGTCGACTTTCTTGCTATTTCGGGTGGAGGGGCCGACGGTGCGTTTGCAGCTGGTTACCTGACCGGATGGAGCGAAAAGGGCGATCGACCGCAGTTCGAGGTCGTTACGGGCGTGAGCACAGGTGCTTTGGCTGCCCCGTTTGCTTTCCTTGGGCCAGATTATGACAAAGAATTGCAGGAAGTTTTCACGCACTATGGCGACCGCGATATTTACAGAAATCTCGGCCTACTCGGAGTGATTGGTCGCGCACTCTACGACAATGAGCCCTTGCGGGAACTAATAGGCCGTTATCTTACACACGAAATGGTGGGTGCAATCGCGGCTGAGTACCACACCGGCAGGCGTCTGCTGATCCAAACCACGAACATTGATGCGCAGCGTCCTGTTGTCTGGGACGTTTCTGCGATCGCCGCCGGTACGCGAACAGATCGTCGAGAACGCATAATCGAAATCCTGTTGGCATCAGCGGCGATCCCTGCAGTATTCCCACCGGTTCGCATCGACGTCATGCTGGACGGTCGGGCCGGGCAGGAACTGCACGTCGACGGCGGAACGGTCGCGCAGATATTCTTCGCCCCGCCCAATCTGGGACTGTCCGCATACGAGAAGCAGTATTTTGGCCAAGCCCGCAACCAAAGACTTTACCTCATACGTAACGGACGATTGACACCCGAATATGCCACGACCGGGGAGACCTCGCTCGGGATCGCCCGCCGCTCGATCGAGACATTGATCAAGTATCAGACAATTTCAGACTTGACGCGCCTGCAGCTTCAGACGACGGCCGCCAATGGCCAGCTCTATTTTGCATCAATTCGGGATCAGTTCGTGCTGAAGCCGAAGTCCGAATTTGATCAGCGTTACATGCAACAGCTTTTTGCCTTCGGTCACGAAGAGGGGCGTACCGGGCGATGGCGTAAGCAGCCTCCGCTTACACCCGTGCAAGCTGGCGAGCAGCGCAATCGCATTTGATGGACATTTTAGCATCCAGGCCGGCTGCAGCACTGGTGGTGGCAGGACCTGGCCTCATCCTTTGGTTTCGAAAGATGGATCGACCATTGACGGTCATCGAGCTCAACGGTCTGCGCCTCCCTTTGCATTGGTGGGACGGGCAACGGTCGGCAGCTCTTTATACGCGCCGGGCGGGTTCCAGTCCCCGCGCGCATGTTTTGCGGCTGAACGCTAACGGAACATATTATGCCAAACCCCAAGTTGCTTTCATCACCAAAGGCCATCTTTCAGCATGGGGCCTCCTCGGAAATCGTACACGCAAGGGAGAATTCCGGCGCTGACGATATCAAGGTTTATCGGGCGCGATATCGGAGCGACGCTCATGCAAAAGGAATTTCTGACGAGCATTTGCTCGTCCTGAACGTCGGCTTTGCATCACCTGCAAACTGTCAAATCGGTAGAACCGAGCTGAACCACCGATGTGAGGCGGGAAACGTCACTCTGATCCCGGCGTATATGGAATGGTCAGCGACGATTGCCGAGGGTCCTGAGGTGCTGCTTGTATCTATTCCAACGGCCCTTGCCGCAACGGCAGCTGCCAGAAACTGCCTAGCCGGCGCGCAAGTTCAGCCTTCTCTCCGTGGCCAAGACAGGCTCCTTTTGTCCATCGTCAGTGAAGTTGCCTTGGAACGAGGGCTAAGGTCAGCTGGGGAATGGCAAGATATTGTCGATGAATTGGTCGATCACGTGGTCCAGACCTGTACGCCTCGTTACGATTTCCCGGGGCGAGGCATGCTGCCCTCGGCATCACTGGCGCGAATGAACGCCCACCTGATTAGCCATCTTTCTCAACCACTATGCGTCGATGAGTTAGCTGACGCGCTGAATGTGAGCAGGTCACACTTTCCCCGATTGTTTCGCCGCACTACCGGGATCAGCCCTCTTCAATACATCATTCGAGTTCGACTGTGGCGGGCACGTGAGATGATCTGTAAGGGCATGCCGATCGCAGAGGCCTCGGTCGAGGCGGGCTTTTCGCACCAGAGCCACCTGACCAACTGGATGAAGCGGCTGCGTGGCGTGACGCCTGGACGTCTCAATCTCTAGCGCATGCACAAAGCCTCAAGGGCGTGATCCTCGCCCGCTTTCGCTTCCGGGCACAGAGGTAGAACGCGCATCAGTAACAATCTTCAGCATACCTGTTTCTGTGCAGCGAGGCGTTGGCGGCTGCGTGAGAAACGCAGAAATCTGCAAGCCGTCAAGCTCATGGACCTCTAGAACGTCTAGGAAGCCAGAGACCCTCCCCGACTGCGTGCGGCAGTCGCTGGACATGTGTCACCCACAAATATTTGCGGAGAATGTTATGTACACTCGTGAAGCACTGTTGCGAGCTTTTGATCCCGACCTGGCAGAGTCAATTCTGACCGATCGCGCACCGTCGGTCGCCAGTCTTAGGCTTGGTGAGGCGGTTTACAACGGGATGCTCTGTCCAACCGGCCTGGCGTTGGTGGATTGTCACGATGAGGCGGCGGTGCGACGGGCAGTACGTTTCGCTGCGGATGAAAGCCTGCCAGTCGCTGTATTGAACGGCGGCCATGACCCTTGGGGTCGTGGGCTGCGGGATGACCATCTTGTGCTCAATGTGCGGCCCATTCGCCATGTTAGCATCGATGCAGAGAACCGGCGGGCGACGATCGGGGGAGGTGCGCTTGCGGAAGACGTACTTGCGGTGCTGCCGAACGAGTTCGCGATTGCCACCGGGACAGTGACATCTGTGGGTATGGTAGGTCTAACATCCGGCGGCGGCTACGGCATGCTCACCAGCAGGGTTGGTCTTGCGTCTGATTCTCTGCTGGCGGCTCGCGTCGTCCTGGCCGACGGGTCGGTGGCCATTGCCGACGAACGCCACGATAGCGACTTGCTCTGGGCGCTGCGGGGCGGGGGCACCGGCTTCGGTGTGGTCACCGAGATGACGATAGCACTTCATGCGCTGCCCAATCTGCTTGCGGCCTTGGTTGTAGTGCCATTGGACGCTGCAGAACAGGCGATGCTGCTTGCGCAGACGCTTATTGATGAGAACCCTGTCGAGCTCGGCCTTTTCATGGGTCTTATGATGACCCCCGGGGGTCCGGCACTCGTCCAGTCACCTTTATGGAGTGGTGGTCGCGAGCAGGGAGAAAGCATTGTCGATCAGCTTGCAGCGGTGCCCGGTGCACAGTGTATCCAACGGCGTTGGACATCTTTCAGGAACAGCTTCGATCCTGGGCTCGAAAAGGCGTGGCCAAAAGGGCACCATTACCACTTCCTATCACGCAACATTACCCGTTTGGACGAAGCGGCGATCAAGTGTCTGATCGCGAGCGTGCACCGGATTATTTCGCCAACACAAGCCATTGTGTTGCATGATTTTCATGGCACGGCCGCCCGGGTCGGCGCCGCAGAGACTGCTTTCGCGTTGCGCAATGATCACTACGTTGTGGAGGCAATCGCCGGCTGGGACCCGAATAGTGGCGCGGACGTGTTGGCGCTTCGAAACTGGGTCGACTCTACAATTCTTGATCTGGAGTCCGTATCGTTACCTGGCGGCTACAGCAACCTGCTCGGACCTGAGGAAAGCGACCGGGTTCGAGACTTTTACGGCGCTTCAGGTACTCGGCTGCGCATTGTGAAAAACCGCGTTGATCCCCATGACATGTTCAGGTCAGCCATCGGTCGTTTGGATGTTTGATCGCACTCCTCGCGACACGCGCTTCGCCTGATGGGAAGAATGCTGATCAGCGGAGTCATCCCGCAAACCACCCCTCCGTACCGTCCGGCACGTTGGCTCCTTTGCGCCGGGCAGCGCTACGCGGGGATCTACCCTTCACCCCATTCCGCGAGGCGGATCGAACACAAATTGAGATTATGCCATGACCTTTTCTATACACCACGCGCTCACCGGCAAGTACCTTGATCAGGCACGCGAGCTTATGCTTTCATATGTCAAAACAGGTGTTGTTGATCTTACTTCACAAAGCATCGAAGCAGAGATTGCCGGGCTACCCGCCGATTATGCTCCGCCTACCGGTACGCTGTTCATTGCAACAGATGACTTAGGTGAAGCGACCGGATGTATTGCATTGCACAAATTCGGACTACAGGGGGATGCTGAAATCAAACGCCTGTTTGTCAAGGCGGAATACCGTGGACGTGGCATTGGAATGGCGCTGCTCAACTCAGCAATCGATGCGGCAAGAGAGATGGGGTACCGACGCGTCGTGCTCGATACTTTACCCACAATGACTTCCGCCATCACAATCTATAAATCCCTCGGCTTCGGGGAGATAGCTCCCTATTGGAATAACGTATTGCCCGTGTTGTATTTCGGTAAGGACCTCGATGCTGGTGTCGCACCCCAAGCCGACGGGTTTTCAGCCCAGTAGGCGTTTTGGTTTGATGACCCGACATCGAAGGAGACGGTTTGACGATGATCGGATGAGGCTTGGCCGAATTGACGCAACGGCCTTCACCGGGGCTCAAGCCACGACGTCCAGAACGACGAGACCAAGGCTCTCTCGGAGGAATGCGTGAACCTGCAGATACTCAAGCAATTGTTTCATCTGGGGCAACGCATTCGTGCGTAATATTACAATTCCTTTTTGCTCTGGTTTTTTTTAGGTTGTTCACAGACAGGGAGATCAGGATCAAGGAGGGGCCAGATCATGACAGAGGAGCAAGGTAACTACGCGATAGCATTTCGATAGACCGAACATCCGACTTCATAACACTTCCTCCACGGTTTAACGCAGGCTAGGCGGCGTTAAGCGGGATGCCAGCCCAAGAGAACGCGGTACCTGTTATTTCACTGTCGACATGGAAACAGCGTGGCTGGTTCCGATCGTAACGAACACACACTATCCCAGCGATCCTTCGAATTGCTGAACCGATACGAGCCGTCTCGAAAGCGATTGAGGCGAGACTTGTACCACTGGTGGCTTAAGGCCGTGTAACGACGCCAGGTAATTTCACCAACTACCTTCCAGGAACGACTGCCTCATCTGGCAGGCGCCCGCCGAAGGTATGCCGTCCCCAAGCGCCGCCCAGCGGCAAATGATCCAAAG
>NZ_LMFB01000003.1:104384-104496 GCF_001426685.1 Rhizobium sp. Root483D2
GCAGCCTCAGATGGCTTTCGGTGTGCAGTCAATCGACCGCCAGACGCTGAAGAACAACGTCGTTGGCCTCGCCAAAGCGGCAAAAGTTTTCAACATTCCAACGACGATCACG
>NZ_LMFB01000003.1:104567-104733 GCF_001426685.1 Rhizobium sp. Root483D2
GAACGACGTTCTTGAGCGCACCTCAATGAACTCCTGGGATGACCAGAATGTCCGCGACTCGCTGGCAAAGCATGCCGCGCAGGGCCGTAAGAAAATCGTTGTCTCGGGCCTTTGGACCGAAGTCTGCAACACGACCTTCGCACTTTCTGCCCTGAACGACATGCCT
>NZ_LMFB01000003.1:104778-127527 GCF_001426685.1 Rhizobium sp. Root483D2
GATGGATCGCATGGTGCAGGCTGGTGTGATCCCGGTGACCTGGCAGCAGGTTCTGCTCGAATGGCAGCGCGACTGGGCGCACAAGGAAACCTATAATGCCGTGATGGCAGTCGTGAAAGAACATTCCGGTGCCTACGGCATCGGTGTCGACTACGCGTACACCATGGTCCATGGCGCCGAAGAGCGCGTCAAGCACGGCAAGCGTATCGGACCCAACCCAGCCAAGTAAGGCCTGATCAAACTGCTCCGATGAACCCAAATCGGAGCGGTTACCGCTGGTCGAGGAGGTTTCTATGAAAATCTATCTTCTGTCTCTAGGTGCCGGTTTACTCGTGGGCATTGTTTACAGCCTGCTCGGTGTCCGTTCGCCGGCGCCGCCGGTCGTAGCGCTTGTGGGCCTTCTCGGCATTCTCATTGGTGAACAAGTCTTCCCACTTGCAAAAACGATCTGGCGCAAAGAGACCGCGGCGGTTTCGTGGATTAATCACATCAAACCTCACATGTTCGGCGATCTGCCCAAAGGCGGTAATGGCAGCGTCGACGTTGCTATCCGGCAACCGCCATCCGCAAAGGAGGAAAGTTGATGCCCACGCGAAGAACGCTTCTCGGCGCAGCTTCAAGCCTTGCCTTTCCCTCGCTTTTTTCGGCGGCTCGTGCTGCCGATCCTGTGAAAACCGGAGCTTCCATCATGCAACCTGATACGATACTTCACAATGGCCGTCTGACAACGCTCGACCGCGGTAATCCAAACGCATCGGCAGTCGCTATCAAGGACGGACTGTTCCTTGAAGTCGGCTCAGATGCCGAAATCATGGCACTGGCCGGACCGGAAACGAAGATTATTGACCTGAGGGGCAAGCGCGTCTTGCCGGGACTAATCGACAACCACACCCATGTCGTGCGCGGCGGCCTGAACTACAATATGGAGCTACGCTGGGACGGTGTTCGATCGCTGGCCGATGCAATGGATATGCTCAAGCGGCAGGTGGCGATTACTCCGGCACCGCAGTGGGTGCGCGTTGTAGGTGGCTTCACCGAACACCAGTTCGCAGAAAAGCGTCTCCCGACGATCGAGGAGATCAATGCCATCGCGCCCGATACACCCGTCTTCTTGCTGCACCTCTATGACCGCGCGCTTTTGAACGGTGCAGCACTGCGCGCTGTGGGGTACACGCGCGACACGCCGAACCCACCGGGTGGCGAGATCACTCGCGATACCAATGGCAACCCGACGGGCCTGCTGCTGGCCACGCCGAATGCCGGCATTCTTTATTCGACGCTTGGCAAGGGGCCGAAGCTTCCGCTTGATTACCAGGTCAACTCGACCCGCCATTTCATGCGCGAACTGAACCGTCTGGGTATCACCGGCGTCATCGATGCGGGCGGCGGCTCCCAAAATTATCCCGACGACTACGAGGTGATCCAGAAGCTTTCTGACGAGAACCAGATGACGGTGCGCCTGGCCTACAATCTGTTCACACAGAAGCCGAAGGAAGAGAAAGAAGACTTCCTCAACTGGACGTCGTCGGTCAAATACAAGCAAGGCAACGACTATTTCCGCCACAACGGTGCAGGTGAAATGCTCGTCTTCTCTGCTGCTGACTTCGAGGACTTTCGCCAGCCGCGGCCGGAGATGGCTCCCGAGATGGATGGCGAGCTCGAAGAAGTGGTGCGTGTGCTGGCGGAAAACCGTTGGCCGTGGCGGATGCACGCCACCTATGACGAGACCATCACGCGTGCGCTGGATGTCTTCGAGAAAGTCAACAAGGACATACCGCTCGAAGGACTGAACTGGTTTTTCGACCATGCCGAAACTATTTCGGATCGCTCTATAGATCGCATCGCGGCTCTCGGTGGTGGTATAGCTACACAGCACCGCATGGCCTATCAGGGCGAATATTTTGTTGAGCGTTATGGCCACGGCGTCGCTGAGGCGACACCGCCCATCCGGAAGATGCTGGACAAGGGCGTGAACGTGTCCGCCGGTACTGATGCAACACGAGTTGCTTCCTACAATCCCTGGGTCTCACTCTCGTGGATGGTGACCGGCAAGACTGTTGGCGGCATGCAGCTTTATCCGCGCGCCAACTGCCTCGATCGCGAAACAGCACTTCGGATGTGGACGGAAAAGGTTACCTGGTTTTCGAACGAGGAGGGCAAAAAAGGCCGTATCGAAAAAGGTCAGTTCGCTGATCTGGTGGTGCCCGACAAGGATTTCTTTGCCTGCGCCGAGGACGAGATCTCGTTCCTGACCTCGGAACTCACCATCGTCGGCGGCAAGATCGTATATGGGGCCGGTGACTTCAAGGCGCTCGACGAGAACGAACTTCCACCCGCGATGCCTGATTGGTCGCCGGTGCGCAAGTTCGGCGGCTACGCGGCCTGGGGCGAACCGGAAGGCGCGGGTGCCCGTTCTCTGCGGCGCACGGCAATCTCCACATGCGGCTGCGCCAGCGATTGCGGCGTCCATGGACATGATCACGCTGGAGCATGGACATCAAAGTTGCCTATCGCTGACCTGAAAGGCTTCTTTGGTGCGCTTGGCTGCTCTTGTTGGGCAGTGTGACACCTCCCGCGGATCGATAGGTGGCTATCACTGCTGCCTATCGATCACCCTTTTTACCGCAGCCAAAACGCAGCTCCATATCCAGTTTTTGGCCGTTTATCTCCAACCAGATTCTCCTGCAGCTGACGACACAGATTCCGCCAGGCCCGGTCAGCTAACCCACGAGGGCAGACATGGAAAGCCATTCCTCATTCCCGACGCGACGGAGCGTCCGACTGGTTCGAATTGCGACGTCCCGCGCGGCACAAACAACCGCACTCGTCGCGCTCTGCGCAGCCTATGTCCAGGGAGCTCTCACCAAGATCATCGACTTCAATGCGGCTTTGGCGGAGATGGATCATTTTGGTCTTCACCCTGCAGCGTTTTTTGCGGTGGTCGTTATCGTGTTCGAAATCATGGCTTCTGCGATGGTGATATCCGGCTTCCTGCGTTGGGCAGGCGCGCTGGCGCTAGCAGGCTTCACCCTTCTTGCAACGCTGATTGCTCTCCGCTTCTGGGATATGGCGCCTGGCATGGGACAAACACAGGCGATGAATGCGTTTTTTGAGCATCTCGGACTTGCAGGTGCTTTCGTCATTGTTGCCGCAATCGATCTCACGAAAGATGAACGTCCATGAGCGGTGCAAAGAAATCTGCGGGAGGCACTTTTGCTCCTTTAGCCCAACCGGTGTTCGCGGTTCTCTGGGCTGCGACAGTGCTGGGCAATACCGGAAGCTTCATGCGCGACGTGGCAAGTTCGTGGCTCATGACGGATCTCTCTGCCTCGCCTGCGGCTGTTGCAATGGTTCAGGCCGCCGGCACGCTGCCTGTCTTCCTTCTCGCAATTCCGGCCGGCGTACTGACCGATATCCTTGACCGCCGCAAGTTTCTGATCGCCGTTCAGATCCTGCTTGCCTCGGTGAGTCTGACCTTGATGGCTCTTGCCCATACTGGAATGCTCTCGATGAGCTCGCTGATTGGCCTGACTTTTATTGGTGGCATCGGCGCTGCGCTTATGGGGCCAACCTGGCAGGCGATCGTCCCGGAACTCGTTCCGCGGGAAGAGGTCAAAAGTGCCGTCGCATTAAATTCGCTGGGCATCAACATTGCCCGATCGATCGGTCCGGCGGCCGGCGGTCTGCTGCTTGCGGCGTTTGGTGCAGCCTTTACCTATGGTGTAGATGTCGCGAGTTATCTTGTCGTCATCGCAGCGCTGGCCTGGTGGCCGAGGGCCAAGGCTTCTAACGATGCACTGCAGGAGAACTTTCTCGGTGCATTTCGAGCCGGTGTTCGTTATACCCGGGCGAGCAGGCCACTGCACATCGTGCTGTTGCGTGCCGCAATCTTCTTTGTCTTCGCCAGCGCCGTCTGGGCCCTTCTTCCACTCGTTGCACGACAACTGCTGGGTGGGGATGCGGGTTTCTATGGCATTTTGCTCGGTGCGGTGGGAGCGGGTGCAATCGGTGGCGCTTTCGTCATGCCGAAGCTGCGTGAACAGTTGAATGCCGATGGACTGTTGCTTGCCGCTGCGATCGTCACTGCGATCGTCATGGGTGTCCTGTCGTTTGCCCCGCCAAAATGGATTGCGATTGTCGCTCTCCTGTTCCTCGGCGGAGCCTGGATAAGTGCGCTGACGACGCTCAACGCAACCGCCCAGGCGGTCCTGCCAAACTGGGTGCGTGGTCGCGGCCTGGCTGTCTATCTAACAGTGTTCAATGGGGCGATGACAGCGGGCAGTCTTGGCTGGGGTGCGGTTGGTGAACTGGCGGGTATCCAGGGCACGTTGCTGATCGGAGCGGCGGGACTGCTGCTGGCCGGCTCTGTTATGCATCGCATGAAACTGCCGGCCGGTGACGCCGATATGGTGCCTTCCAATCATTGGCCCGAGCCGCTTGTCGCGGAGCCTGTCCCCCACGATCGCGGACCTGTTCTTATCCTGATCGAGTACAGCGTGGAACAGGTCAGCCGCGCCGCCTTCCTGCATGCGATCCACGAACTGTCCTGGGAGCGCCGTCGCGATGGTGCGTATGGCTGGGGTGTCACTGAAGACTCCGCCGATCCGAACAAGATCGTGGAATGGTTCATGGTGGAATCCTGGGCCGAACACTTGAGACAACACAAGCGGGTCTCTCAAGCGGATGCTGACCTGCAAGGCAAGGTGCTGGCGTACCATGTTGGTCCCTCAAAGCCGGTCGTGCGGCATTTCCTCACTATCAGACCGTCTGGTGCATCATGAGATGTGTTCAGGAACGCGGTTGTCGCGGCCATGATCGGGATGTTCCGGATGGAGGTAATTGATGGCAGAACTGTCAGACCATGCAGGCAACCTGAACCTTATCGCCCCGATCCTGAGGCCGTTGGCCGTCGGCCTCGAGTTCTTCGGTGTCGCAGTCATAATCGTCGGTGTCGTCGTCGCATCGGTTATCTACCTCAAGGACAGCTGCACGACGTCCGCTGCGAGTGCTTATTTGCGATGCAGGGCAAATCTTGGCCGCGCGATCTTGCTCGGGCTGGAGATCCTTATCGGGGCAGACATCATCGCGACCATCACGTCTCCCCTTACCTGGGACAGCGTCGGGCTTCTTGGCCTTGTCGTTCTCATCCGAACATTTTTGAGTTTCTCTCTCGAGGCCGAGATCGATGGCGAATGGCCGTGGAGGAGAAAATGGCGCGAAAGCCGGAACGGGCAATCCCGCCAATAACATAAACCCCACCAACCACAGGGATGCCCCCTGTTTAAGGAGACGACTATGACAAACACTCTCATCCGCAAAACCGCAAGCTTTGGTGTTCCATGGGAAAACGCCTACGGCTACGTGCAAGCAGTTCAGGTCAAGGATACGATTTACATCTCAGGGCAACTGAGCCATGACAGCGAAGGGAATTTCATCGCGCCTGCGGAGTTGGATAAGGCAGGAAAGCCAATAGGCTATTCGCAGATGGAACCTCAGATCCGCCAATCCTATAAGAACGCGATAGCGCTCCTTGCCGAGTTCGGAGCGACACTTGATGATGTGGTTGAAGAGACCGTATTCGTGATGGATATGGCTGAAGGTTTCGCCGCGGCGGCCAAAGTCCGTAAGGAGATGTACGGGGCAGCGATTTCGCAGTGCGCAAGCAGCATTGTTGGAGTCTCTGCGCTAGCACGGCCCGACCAGCTTGTCGAAATTGCCTTCCGTGCAGTGATTGACCGACCGGCAACCTGATTTCTGTTGCGACGAAGAAAGCAGTTGACGGGCAAGGCTGACTTGTCCGTCGCCCTCCGGGCAGGCCAGGGAGTTGCACAATGTCGCAAAGGGCGCCGAAGCAAAAGAGGTTGAGCCTCACGCCTGAGCTCGTCGCCCAAACGATGATTGCAGTCGATGACGAAGGCCCCGAACCGGGATGGCACCCAATTACCGAGGAACAGCTGGATCATCTTGTGGAACGGTTGGAGCGCGAGGCAGGCGACCAGCCGATTTGGGTATTCGCCTACGGCTCACTGATATGGAATCCAGGTTTTCTGGTGGCATCGCAAGCAAGAGCCGTCGCTTATGGGTGGCACCGCGCATTCTCGTTGAGGATAAAAAGGTTCAGAGCAAACAGTCGATCGCCAGGTTTGATGATGGCGCTCGAACGCGGCGGAAGCTGTTCGGGCCTGGTCCTTAAATTACCGTGCTCTACAAAGTCGAAAGACCTTCGTGCACTGCTTTTGAGAGAAATCAAGTATGCCGAAGTTAGCAGCATGGTGCGCTGGATACCGGTTAAGACACCCGCCGGTACACAACGTGCTCTTGCGTTCTGGGCAAGTTCGAAAAGCTCTCTCCTGACCAAAAAACTTGCTCTTGCTGAGGTTGCAATCCTTCTTGCACAAGCCTGCGGACCGGCGGGCTCCTGTGCCGAGTATCTCTACAATACAGTCGTCGATTTGGGATTGAGGGGGATTTATGACAGAAATCTCTGGGCTTTGCAGGCTATGGTCGCCGAGAGAATTGGTCGAGATAAACAAACCCGGTAAAACCCCGATAAGCCGATCGCCAAGAATGACAGGTCGGCGAAGGGTGTCTGTCGATGAACCAAGCCTTGTCGTTAGGCCATTTAAAGTTCTTTGACTATAGATTACTTCCCGTCGCGTTCGATGACATTGAGTCTGCACCGGGACCATTCCGCACTGACACGATCGGGAAATCTGTTCTACGTCGGCTGCGACGTTCTAACCAGGTTTTGTACTGTCACACCTCAGAACAGCCGCCACTATACGCGGCACTTCCCGCCTCAGGTCATGGCCATATCTTCAATGGGTTGTATGTGGAAGCATAGCCACGGGGTCCGATGAAGGGGATAATTGCGGCACGCAGCCATTCCGGCAAACCTGCGGCACGAGACATACGGTCTGTAGCCGCCTGGACGTGATTGGCGCGTGCCCTTCTTCGTGTCTCGTATCTCTGGATCGCCTCGGTCCAGTTGGTGGAGTTGGCAAGTTCTTCGGCAAGAACCAGCGCATCTTCGAGACCAAGCGCCGCGCCCTGTGCCCAGACCGGTGCCATGGCGTGTGCAGCATCGCCAGCCAGAACAATGCGGCCGCTCGACCATCGAGACAGACGTATGTCAAAAAGGGGCGAGTGATGCATTTTTCCCGGGTGCGCCAGTGCGCCGCTTATCGCCTCACGGACAATAGCAGGGAAGCGCGCGAAAGCGACCAAGAGATCCGCCGGGTCACGCACGTCCACTGTTTGTCGGGGCATTGCCCAGGCATAGGCTTCGTCCTTGTCCAATGGTATCAAGAGGAATACCGCATCTGCGGACGCAAATACGGTCCAGCACTCCACTCCCGGGTTTGGTACCATGAAGCGCCAGCTTGCGTTGCCGATCAGCGATGCTCTTTGGTGGTCGCCCGGCAGCATCGCGCCACGTGTTGTCGAGTACACACCGTCAGCTCCGACTACAAGTTCGGCTTCTACCTGACGGCCATCTTCCAGCGAAGCGACGATCCCCTCCTCTCGTTGCTCCAGCGAGGCAACGCCGCATCCGCGCAAGACCGACAATTCACTTGAGCTGCTACCAAGAATAGAAAGTAAGTCTCTGCGCAACATAGCACGCGGTCGCATTGCCTCCCCCCAGAAAGCGTCCTCATCGACATGAAACAGAAGGCGCCCTGACGATGCCCGGTACTCGCGGCGGCGGATGGGTGTACCAACGCGCGATACCTGGTCTGCCAGCCCCAGTCGGTCGAGCGCCGCAATTGCATTACCCGGGAGGTTTATTGCGAGGCCATCGTCGCTGGCAGCTTTACGTTTCTCCAGAACGAGATGATCAATATTCCTTTCGCTTAGGGCCCGGGCCAAAGCAGTCCCGGTAATGCCGGCACCTATGATAACAACTCGGTGATCCATACTTCTCCCTTTGGGAATATCGTTAGAGTGCTCGGGATGACCTCTTCCGGCGTGCCGTCGTATCATGCCCGGGACCGGCGACTTTTTGCCCTTCAGACAGACAGTCGTTGACGACGGCCGCCGTCAGTAGGGCAACGCCGTGTAGGCAAAATGAAATTTCTCGGTTTGTTTTGAGCTAGCTGAAGGTCAGAGGGGGGGTACGAAGGAAGATGACAGCTTCGAACGGTTTGACAGTGACCGATGATTTGATCAGAAGTCAAAGAACGACAGACATCTCCATCACTCCCTCTGCGGTCAGGCGTTCGCCTCGCGCTCCAGCACCTTCTGCACTGCGCCATCGGCCGCAATCCTGTCATGTAAAAGCTGCACATTAGGATAATCCCTAAGCCCACCCGGCAGCAGTTTGATCGCCCACCGGATCATTGGAAACGCATAGGCATCAATGACGGAACGACCGCTGTCGAGCATATACTCACGACCGGTAAGGTGTCGTTCGAGCACCGAAAACTGCTTTGCTACGAGCTGGTGTCCCGCGCCGACCACGGCCTGCTTCGCCGCATCGCTTGTGTCAGTCGTGTACCGATAGGGCATGAAGACGGGCCAGAAGGCAGCATGAACGTCGGAAGTCAGAAAGGCTGACCAACGGTGTGCCTCCGCCTTCTGGCGCAAGCTGTCGCCGCCGGCGAGTCCTGCAGCAGGGTGTTTGTGTGCCAAGTACTCCAGGATTGCGCCTGCCTGAGTGAGAACCCATCCGTCGTCGTCGCGATAGGTGGGAACTGCACCCGCTTGATTGACCGCGAGAAGTTCCTCGGAGCCATACCCCACCTTCACAGTTTCGTAGGGTTCGCCGATCCATTCGAGAGTGATATGGGGGGCCAGCGAACATGCTCCAACTGCATAGTAGAGTGTGGGCACAGTTTTCTCCTCTTGTTGTCAAAATATATCAACCTGAGTGTAGACTCAGCTTCTCGCGCTCTTTCGCCGCGCTAAGCGCACGGTGTTTTGTTAATCGATATCGGAATATCCGATAATGCAAAAAAAACAGCATTATGGATTGTCGCTTCTGCAATTATCGAGCTCGCTACAGTGGGAGCCGGAACGCAATCGGGGCAATTTGGCGCAACGCCGGGGACCGATGCAAAGTGTCGTTCTGCTATGGCCAGCACGGCAAAATTGCGCCCAGCGTTAGGCCGTAGCCGTTGGACTGCACCAGAAATCACAGTCAGAGATGGATCTCACGTACGGTGCGACACCATTGGTCGCGGTCCATTTCACAACCGTCGCGACTTGATCGCTTGGGTGCAAACCAAGGATTATTGCGAAATGATCAACGAACTATTCAAAATTATAGATCTTATACTGAAGGCCAGCGACGGGTATTTCTTTCTCATCCACACACCGAGAGCGAGGGCAACATTGTGCTTAACCAGATCAGAGGCCTGCATCATGTTACATCCCTTGCAGCGGACGCGCAGGAAAACAACAATTTCTTCACTAGGACACTCGGTCTACGCCGCGTCAAGAAAACCGTTAACTTCGACGCACCTAATGTCTACCACCTTTATTATGGTGACGAGACAGGCTCTGCCGGCACAGTCATGACCTATTTCCCCTTTCAACATATTGCCAGGGGCGGACGCGGCGCCGGCGAAGTCTCCGAGACAGTGTTTTCTGTGCCGAAGGGTTCGCTCGGCTACTGGAAGCATCGCTTCGCCGACAAGGTCGTGGGCGTTGTCACGGAAGACGACACCTTCGGGGAAAAGCGCCTGCGCTTTGTCGGCCCCGATGGCGACGGCTTCGCGCTGACAGAGGTCGATGGCGACAAACGAGTGCCGTTTGCCGGGGGAACTGTGCCAGTCGATGACGGCGTGCACGGCTTCCATAGCGTGACCATGCGGCTGCGGGATGGCGGCGCCACCGGCGAACTCCTGCGGTTTATGGGATATGAGGAAATCGACCGTCGCGGGGCATTATCCCGTTTTTCTGTCAAAAACGGTAATGGCGCCAATTTCATTGATCTCGAGGTACTGCCCGGTGCGCCCTCGGCCCGCGAGGGAGCCGGCTCCGTGCACCACGTCGCCTTCGCGGTGGAAAACCGCGCAGCGCAGGAGGAGGTGCGCAGGGCGCTGATGGACACCGGCTACCAGGTCACCCCGGTTATTGACCGCGATTACTTCTGGGCGATCTACTTCCGCACGCCGGGTGGCGTGCTGTTCGAAGTGGCGACCAACGAGCCGGGCTTCAACCGTGACGAGGACGCCGCCCATCTCGGCGAGGCGCTGAAGCTGCCGCGCCAGTACGACCATCAGCGCGTGCAGATTGAAGATATCCTGCCGCCTATCGTCGACTAATTTGCGTTCCCGCCGCCGGCACCATGCAGCTGGCGGCCTCCTCTTTTTTTCAGGGAGACCAACATGTCCCGCGACGCCTATCACCATTTCGTCAGGGCGCCGGAAGCCGGCGCGCCGCTGGTCTTCACATTTCACGGTACCGGCGGCGACGAACACCAGTTTACCGGCCTGGTGCACCAGATCCTGCCCGCAGCCGGCACCGTCTCGCCGCGGGGCGACGTTTCCGAACATGGCGCAAACCGCTTCTTCCACCGAACGGGGGAAGGGGTGTACGACATGGCGGACCTTTCACTGCGTACAAAGAAGATGACGGAGTTTATCCGCGCCCATAAGGCCGAAAACCCCGAGACGCCGATCTACGGCCTAGGCTATTCCAACGGCGCGAACATCTTGGCAGCCGTGCTCTTCGAGGCGCCGGACCTGTTCGAGCGCGCAGTGCTGATGCATCCGCTGATCCCTTGGACGCCTGCGCCCAATGCTGCCATCGCCGGCCGAAAGATCCTGATCACCGCCGGCAGGCGCGATCCGATCTGCCCGCTGCCGCTGACGGAAAGGCTTGCCGCCTATCTGAAAGGTGAGGGGGCCGCAGTCGACCTTATCCTGCACGATGGCGCGCATGAGGTGCGCCAGCCGGAGATAGACGCCATTGCTGCCTTCCTCGCCGATCGGGGATAAGGTGAACGAAAGCGGCCGGCTCCAATCTGGAGCCGACCTTCAAACAGTCCAACGAGGAGAAAAAACCATGAGCTGGATGCCCGGTATTGAACCGCAATGTCCCGAGGCTGGCACGGTCGAGGATATCGAGATGCTGATCGTGCCCCGCGCTCGTGATCTCGGCGGCTTCGAGGTGCGCCGCGCGTTGCCGGCGCCGGAGCGCCAGATGGTCGGCCCCTTCATCTTCTTCGACCAGATGGGACCGGCCGAATTCCTGCATGAAGGCGGCATCGACGTGCGCCCGCATCCCCATATCGGCCTTGCCACCGTCACCTATCTCTACCAGGGCGAGTTCCAGCACCGCGACAGCCTCGGCACCAACCAGATGATCTATCCGGGCGAGGTGAACTGGATGGTCGCCGGCAACGGCGTCACCCATTCCGAGCGCACGAGCCCCGAGACCCGCGCGAAACGCCATTCGCTGTTCGGCATCCAGACCTGGGTCGCGCTGCCGGAAGCCGACGAGGATAAACCGGCAAGCTTCGAACACCAGGGCGCCGACGACCTGCCGTTCCTCACTGGCGAGGGCAAGGAAGTGCGCCTCATCCTCGGCAACGCCTGGGGCGAACGCGCGCCGGTGAAAACCTTTTCCGAGATGTTCTATGCCGATGCGGTGCTGGAAGCCGGCGCAAAGCTGCCGCTACCCGATAACCACGAGGACCGCGGCCTTTACGTCACGCAGGGCTCCGTGCTGATCGCCGGCGAGGAATATTTGGCCGGCCGGATGATGGTATTCCGTCCGGGCGATCCCATCACCGTCACGGCCGGCGAGGCGGGCGCCCGTCTCATGCTGCTCGGCGGCGAGACGATGAATGGGCCGCGTTACATCGCCTGGAACTTTGTCGCCTCCTCGAAGGAAAAGCTGGAAGCCGCGCGGGAAGCCTGGATCAAGGGCGATTTCGAACATGGCCGCTTCCGCCTGCCGCCGGATGACAAGGCCGAGTTCATTCCGTTCCCGGAGACGCTGACCACTGGGCACTGATGCCGGTGGGCAGCATTACCGCATAGCTTGTTGGATCAGATGCGAATAAGCCAGCTTCGATGTCTCATTCTCGGTTGGCTGGCGGCAGCTCGAGGCGATTTCGCCGAGACGGTGTTTTTCCGTGCCTATCGCTTCGCTCGGCCAGTTAACAGCCAGCGTTGAGAGGCAAGGGCGTGAGCGACCTTGCGTAAGGCGCCGCCTTCGGACGAAGCGCCTGCGCTTCCGCGGCCCCGACGCTAGCGGCTTCGCGCAGACCATTCGCGACTGACCAGCGTCAGAGGGTCATTTCGGAAAACCGTGTTGATCACGTGTCAATGGGCACGATGGAATGGGATCGTGACGTCATTGGCGTCTCGCTCGACGCAGGCATTTGATAATCAGGAGCATGGAATGACCACAGGATCCCAATTACTCTTGGAGGTGCTCAGCGACGCCGGAATCAAGTACATATTTGGTAATCCCGGAACGACCGAAATGCCGATCATGCACGCGCTCCGGCAGTTTCCCGAAATCCAGTACATACTTGGTCTTCAAGAAACAGCTGTCGTGGCGATGGCTGATGGTTACGCCAAAGCAGGTGGTAGACCTGCTTTCGTCAACCTCCATACCGCGGGAGGTCTCGGGCACGCCATGGGCGCTCTTTTGCACTCCAAGATTGCCAAGACGCCTATGCTGGTCACCGTGGGGCAGCAGGACACCAGGCACAGTTTCAGTGACCCTCTTCTCTATGGAGACGCGCTCGGAATGGCGGGGCCGGCAGTCAAGTGGGCGAGGGAAGTCCTCCATCCTGATCAAGTCCCACCGCTTGTCAGGCGAGGTCTGCAAGCAACGATGACACCGCCCTTCGGCCCGGTCTTTCTCTCACTGCCTATTGATGTCCTGACCGGAGATACTTCGGCCACCGCGGGATCGTCCTCCAAAATAAACCGAACGGCTGTCGCAGGCGGGCTAAAGGACCTGGCCACGGCCTTGGCGGTCTTCCAGCCGGGCCGGCTAGCAGTGATCTCAACAGACGAGGTTGATGCTTGCGAGGCGAATTCGGAGCTTATCGAACTGGTGGAAGTTCTCGGCTCTCCGGTCTACGGACCTTCCTGGCCCGGCAGCATGTCGTTCCCCGCGGTCCATCCTCTCTGGAAGGGAAACCTGCCGACAACCGCTACGGACATGCACGTTCTCCTGTCCGGTCTGGAGGCGGTGCTGGTGGTGGGCGACAATCCCTTTATTTCTTACCTTTACAGTCAGGGGCCCGCTGTACCAAAAAGCTGCAAGATCTTTCAACTTACCCACGATGGTTCCGAAGCCGGGCGGACTTATCAGACAGAACTTGCCTGCATCGGCAACCTGAAAGCATCGCTGACGGCTCTTCTGCCGTACCTTACCGACGCAACCCGGGATCATAAAAAGGCCGTAGGCGCCGTTCTCGCTTTTGCTGCGGTCGAGCGAGAGAAGCGGACGGCATCGCTAACGGCGCGACTTGCGGAGGAAAGACAACGAACACCCATCCCACCGCTCGTTGCCGCCGGCGAGGTGCTGAGCGTACTCAGCAATGACGTCATCCTGGTGGATGAGGCACCAGCCACCATGATGCATGTAAGAGCGTTTCTTGAGCAGACCCCCGTCCGCCGCTACCTGTTCATGCGAAGCGCAATTCTCGGATGGGGTTTGCCCGCTGCGGTGGGAGTTTCTCTTGGGACGGACCGTTCTCCCGTCGTCGCGCTTGTGGGAGACGGTTCTGCCCTTTATGCCCCACAAGCTCTTTGGACGGCTGCCAGGTTGCGCGTTCCGGTCACGTTCGTGATCATGAACAATGCCGAGTACAATATTCTCAAGCGATATTCCGTCGCCCAGGGGTACGAGAAAGGCGGCAATTCAACCATTGCTGGCATGGAACTGACCGACCCGCCCATCGACTTCGCGGCCCTTGCTCAGGCGTTCGGCGTGACTTCTCAGCGTGTGGCATCGGCAGACGTGATAGCGCCGGCGGTCCATCGCGGTTTGTCATCGGGCCAGCCCAATCTCGTGGAGATTGTGATTGGAACATCCTGATGATGCGCGGCAAGGGAGGCGCCAGGTATGACCCTGTCCGTTGAACCGGAGTTCCCGGCGATAGGGTGGAAGCGGATCGGCCGTGCTGGATCTAGTCCTCGACGACCGCTTTGTCGATCCGAACCAAGAGGAGTTCGACGCGGTCTTCCGGATGGGCCGTTGACGGAAACGGTATTCAGGGCCGTGAAACTCCATGGCGCTGTATGATCTCGCTTTATATCTTCCGCGATCTGGTCGCGCTGTGTTCGAGGACAGACCGAATAAACCTGACGACCGAGTTCCATAAATAAGCGTTATCCCACGAAGTAAGTCTTGTCAGACACTTAAGCTATCTGACCCACCTTTCGCCGGTTCGGTTCCTGTCAAGGCGAAGACGGCTGTCAGGCGCTGGTCCGATACACTCTGTATTCACGACGGCTTCGCGCCAACAGCGGTCACTGGATTAGCGGTCGCATAGTACCCAAGCATGCTGAACTTCAGCCGACGAGCTTCGAGTAGCTACTGCGCGACCGAGACCGTCTCACGAACCTGCCTGGCAGCATTGAAGACCTTTCCAGGCATGCCAAACCCTGGAGCGCCATAGAGTAAACGGAGCTCTTCCCTATGACGGTCGGGGTCGAGCAGGACCTCCGCCAAATGATCGAAGCGTCGCAGTTCCTCGGTGCTGATCTCTGCGTCTGGCGATGGCATCGCCCCCCAGTCGTCCCACGGCAGCATCTCGACCTTGTTCAGGCTGGCGAGGTCACGGATCATATTTGAGGCGATGAACCAGAGGCCGCCTTCATCGAAGATGCCAAAGCGATTGGGGTCGTCCTCGCCACGCCGGCAGAGTTGCCAGGCCTGGGCGGCCAGCAGGAACTCACCCGACGGCAAGTCGAGAGTGTCGAAGACCAGCCCCAGTTCTGCACGCTGAAAGTCATCGATCTGAAAATCGACCATCCGCCAGCGATCACCATTCCAGACCTCCACCACCCAGTGGTCGATCGCCTTGTCGGGAGCGAAATAAGTGCCGAAACCGCACCGCGACCTGGCCGCACGGCCGTTCGCTCGCAAGGCTGACACCGCGAGCAGCGAGAAATGGCTGCAGACACCAACCGCGCGGCCCGCAGCAGGACGTGGTGAATTGCCCCCCGCAAGGAGGCCGTCCAGCACGGCGTCCACCGATCTCTTTTGCGAAAGTTCACGGCGCTCCGGGGTCAACTCTTGGCCATATCTCGACGCCCAGTGTTCGTGAAGCATTCTTCCCTGAATCCAGGCGGCTAGGTCGGCGATGTCCGTTGGAGCGCCTGCCAGCCCGACCTTATTCCTCTTCGCCGTGGAATGCGGGCCCGGCTCTCGGAAGTAATCCAGCGTAACCATGTCCATGACTATCCTCCAAGGCCGGATGATCCAGCGAAGGCGTTGGTGTCACACGCAGGGCGAACGCCCGCTTCGGGCCGTAAGCGGGCGTATTTAGAGAGACCCTTGTTGCCCAACTAGCAAAATATAAATGCCAGCACAGCCGCTGACAACAGGGTCGCGGGTTCAAGCCCCTTCAAGGCGGTTGAAGCTAACGTAGGAGTCCCGGCGTACTACTCACCAATGTTAATCACTTACCACCGTCTTTGCCGAAAACCATGTGCCGGCTAATTTCTTTCAGCTTCCAGTCGATGCAGCCCGAGGTTTCGATGACAGGTCCGCGCTTCTCAAGTTGCCGCTTTTTCGCCTGCTACCCCTATACGATTTTCAACCAATCCCATAAGATGATATGGCAGGCACAAGGCAATGTCATATGATGACTGTGACAAGAGCGAACAGGGCGGATCAATGCCAAAGACGAAAAAAATGGGCGGTCGCCCCTCCCTATATGTTCAGGTAGCAGAGGCGATAAAAGGGCAGATCGAGGCCGGCTACTATGCGCCGGGCGATAAGCTGCCGACCGAGCCGGCGCTGATCGACAAGTTCGGTTTCAGTCGGACGGTGGTGCGCGAGGCGATCGCTGCATTGCGCGCCGACGGCTTGGTCGAATCCCGGCATGGTTCGGGCGTGTTCGTGATCGGGCCGCGTCAGGCAGACCCTGGCCTGCGTTTGTTCACCAGCGAAACCAACAAGATTTCGGACATTATAGAAGAGCTGGAACTTCGAATTGGGATTGAAGTAGAGGCCGCAGCGCTGGCTGCAGTTAGAAGCTCGCCAGCGCAGGAGGTCGAAATCCAGTCTCAGGTCGATCTATTTCAAAGCCTTGTAGCGCAAGGGAAGCCGACCGACGAAGCCGACTTCCAGTTCCATATGGCGATCGCTGCGGCAACGAACAATGGACGATTCCGCGCATTTCTTGAGCATATCGGCAGACGCATGATCCCGCGCGTAAAGTTTCGCACGGTGATGGGCGGGGTGGATCCTCTACCCAGCAGGGATGAGCCGATCCTTCGCGAACATCGGGATATCGCCGAGGCGATCATGGCGCGGGATCCGGATCTCTCGCGTGAGGCAATGCGCCGGCATCTCGTTACAGGCATCAAGCGCTATCGTTCGCTGACATCCTGGAGGCAGGATCAAAAAGAGAATGAAGTTGGTTGACTCATCTTTAAAGTCATCATATGAATTTCCTTGTTGCAAGCGCAGTCTGCTGGGAGGAAATTCATTGTCGCCTGAAGAAATCAAGTCGCGTGTCGGTTCGGGACTCCTGTCTTTTCCGGTCACCCATTTTACGTCGGACTACCAGCTCAACCTGGACAGTTATCGTCGGCATGTAGAGTGGCTTTCGGGTTTTGGGGCCGCTGCCCTTTTCGCAGCTGGGGGCACTGGTGAATTCTTTTCGCTGTCGCCCGCCGAAGTCGGAGAAGTTACCCGCGCGGCAAAGGACGTCTCTGGTGAGGTTCCGATCATTGCCGGGTGCGGCTATGGCATGTCGCTTGCTCATGAAACAGCAAGGGTTGTCGAAGGAGCCGGCGCAGATGGTCTCCTGCTTCTGCCGCATTATCTGACTGAGGCTCCGCAGGATGGGATTTTCGCACATGTAAAGGCAGTTTGCGATGCTACCGGCCTTGGCGTCATTCTCTACAATCGCGCCAATTCGGTCGCCACTGCCGATACTGTGGCGCGCCTTGCTGACGCCTGCCCAAATCTCATCGGCTTCAAGGACGGGACCGGCAAAGTAGATCTTGTGCGCCACGTCACAGCCAAGCTCGGCGATCGCCTTTGCTACATCGGCGGCATGCCGACGCATGAACTCTTCGCGGAAGGTTTCAACGGGGTCGGGGTTACCACCTACTCCTCCGCAGTCTTCAATTTCGTCCCGGAACTGGCGCAGCGTTTCTATCGGGCAATGCGCGCCAATGACAGGACTACCATGGAGCTGATCCTTCACACCTTCTTCTTCCCGTTCGCCGCTTTGCGCGACCGCAAGGCGGGATACCCGGTTTCGATCATCAAGGCGGGCGTCGATCTCGTCGGATACGGACCTGGTCCCGTGCGTCCACCGCTCGTGGACCTCGATGGCGAGGAACGGGAAATGTTGCGCGATTTGATTACGGCTGCGCGCGGCTGAGCAGGCAAGCGGGATCGGCGCCAGGAGGATGGCGCCTGTCCCACGATATCTTCATAGTTCATTTTGGGAGGAATCTTATGAAAAGGACGTCTACTCGCATCATCGCAGGAGCGATGGCAGTCGTTGGCTGGACCGGTTCAGGCGCAGTGCTCAATGCCGCAGAAATCAACATCGTTTTGCCGGAGCAGCCGGCAAACCTCGAGCCGTGCGGCACGATTATCACAAATGTCGGTCAGATTTTGAGCCGCAACGTCGTTGAGCCACTCACGATCATTGATCCCACCAGCGGCCAGGCGGTAGCAGGCCTTGCCACAGAGTGGACGCAGACCGATCCGAATACGTGGCAATTCAAACTGCGCGAAGGCGTGAATTTCCAGGATGGCGCTGCCTTCAACGCCCTGGCTGTAAAATTTTCCATCGAGCGCATGACGAGCGGTAAAGTGACCTGCAGCAACATTGCCAAATTCGGCGATGCCAAACTGACCGTCACCGCAATTGATGACCTCACGGTCGAAATCAAGTCTGACACGGCCCAACCCATTCTGCCGACGCTTCTCAGCGTGATCATGGTCGTGTCGCCCAATACGCCGCCGGACAAGGCTGTGAATGATCCAATTGGCACCGGACCTTTCAAGCTTTCGAGTTTTACCCCACAGACCGTCGTGCTCGAATCCTTTGACGGCTACTGGGGCAAGAAACCCGACATCACAAAAGCCAGCTATGTCTGGCGTCCCGAATCCTCGATCCGCGCTGCCATGGTCGAGACTGGAGAGGCAGATCTGACGCCATCCATCGCCATTCAGGATGCAACCAATCCGGCCACGGATTTCGCATATCTGAACTCCGAAACAACAGCTATCCGCATCGATGCGGGTTTCGCCCCGCTCGATGACGTCCGCATCCGCAAGGCACTCAACCTTGCCATCGACTGGGAAGGGCTTGCGCAACTGTTCGGCGACGACGCGCAGCGTGCCTCACAGATGGTCGTCAAAGGGATCAACGGTCATGACGATGCGCTGGCAGCTTGGACGTTTGACGCTGAGCAGGCCCGTACGCTTATCGCCGAAGCCAAGGCCGCTGGTGTTCCGGTTGATACTGAGATCGAACTGATCGGCCGCAATGGCATCTACCCGAACGGGTCGGAAGCCATGGAAGCCATGATGGCGATGTGGCAGGATGTCGGCCTGAACGTGAAACTCACGATGCTCGACGTCAACGACTGGCTGCGATATCTGCAAAAGCCATTCCCCGAAGGCCGCGGTCCCAACCTTTTGCAGATGATGCATGACAACAACAAGGGCGACGCTGCTTTCACCATCCCGATTTTCTATAGCTCGGCCGGCAGCTATTCGACCATGAGCAATGCTGTGCTCGACAAGGAAGTAGCAGACGCCATGGCAGCGACCGGCGAAGACCGGACGGCAAAGTTCAAGGCGATCTTTTCCAAAGTTCACAGTGAGCTTGCAGTGGACATTCCGATGTTTCACATGATTGGTTATACGCGGGTGGGCACCCGGCTGGACTGGAAGCCGGATATCACTACCAACAGTGAAATCCCTCTTGTCAATATTGGCCTCAAGAACTGAGACTTCGATGCCAGGCGAACGCGCGATCTGCTTCTCGCGTTCGTCCGCTCTCCAGATGAATCCAGAGGCTTCGCATGATGTTTGGCTATATTGGCCGGCGGGCGTATCACAGCATGATCTCGGTGATCGGCCTGCTCACGCTCGTCTTTTTCCTCACACGTTTGACCGGTGATCCATCGGCGCTCTATCTGCCACTGGATTCGAGCATCGAAGCCCGCGAAGCCTTCGCACGGCTGAATGGTCTGGATCAACCGATCCACATGCAGTTCCTGCACTATCTACAGAATCTCCTGTCCCTGGATTTCGGCCAATCACTTCGCCAGAACCGTTCGGCGATAGAGGTGGCGCTCGAGGCGTTCCCCGCCACCCTCAAGCTTGCCGCCATCGCTATCAGTCTATCCGTAATCCTCGCTGTGATTGTGGGCGCGCTGGCTGCGGCCCGGCCAGGGAGCATGTTCGACCGTGTCGCCGGTCTCGTATCGTTGGCTGGCGCCAGCACGCCGGATTTCTGGATCGCGATCGTCGGTATTCTCGTCTTCGCCGTCGGGCTTGGCATGCTGCCGACATCGGGCACAGGCACAGCACTCCATTGGATTATGCCGATCACAGTCCTGATGCTTCGCCCGTTCGGTCTGCTGGTGCAGGTGGTTCGCGGGACGATGATTTCGGCGCTTTCCGCTCCCTACATCAAGACGGCTCATGCCAAGGGCATGAAGCGACGCCGGATCATCTTCGGCCACGCGCTGCGGAACTCGCTGTTGCCGGTTATCACTGTTGCCGGAGACCTGACGACGGGCTTGATCAATGGCGCGGTCGTTGTGGAAACCATCTTCGGCTGGCCGGGCATCGGCAAGCTGATGATTGACTCGATCATTCAGCGCGACTTCGCCGTCGTGCAATCGACGATCCTCGTGACCGCCATCGCCATCTTCATCGTCAACATCGCGATCGATCTTCTCTATGTCGCTCTCGACCCGCGCATTCGCTACTGAGGAAATCTACAATGGTCGACGTGACGATATTTTCCGCAAAGTCGCCGGGAAATCTCCGCCAGCTCTCAATCTATCTCAGACGCGACAAACTCGCGTTTTGTGCGGCACTGTTTCTGTTCCTGCTTATTGTCTGCGTGCTATTCGGACCACTGCTTGTCGGCGAAGCAGCCAGCAAACTCGGCCTGAGGCAGCGCAACCTGGCACCCTTTTCGCTCGAGCAGGGACTAATCTACGTCCTTGGTGCGGATACACTTGGCCGGCCGATCCTGGCACGTCTGATCGTCGGGGCGCAGAACACGCTCGGCATCGCCGCAGCTGCCGTGTTTTTCTCGATGCTCGTCGGTGGCACGCTTGGCCTCGTCGCCGGTTATTCCGAGCGCTGCTACAGTCATGTCATCCTGCGCCTTGCAGACGTCATCATGAGCTTTCCCTCGCTGCTTCTTGCGCTCATCGTGCTCTATACGCTCGGGCCCAGCATGAGTAATCTTGTCGTCGTGCTTGCCATCACGCGCATGCCCATCTTCATCCGAACGGCACGAGCGGAGGTGCTCGAACTGCGGGAGCGGATGTTTGTCAGCGCCGCACTGTCTATGGGCGCAAGCTCCAGCCGTATCCTGTTCCGGCATATCGCGCCGCTCGTTCTTCCGACCCTGGTCACAATTGCTGCCATCGATTTCGCAACCGTCATCCTGGCCGAATCGTCCCTGAGCTTCCTTGGCCTTGGCATTCAGCCTCCGGATTTCACCTGGGGTGCGATGGTCGCCAACGGCCGTGGCTATCTGGCATCGGCCTGGTGGATTGCCTTCTGGCCCGGTCTGGCCATCCTGTTGACGACCCTCTCGCTGAACATCCTCGCCAGCTGGGCCCGGACCGTTGCCGACCCTCTCCAGCGCTGGCGTCTGCAATCGCTGCGAAAGGCTCCAAAATGACCGGAACCGACACATCCATTCTCCGGATCGACAACCTCACGGTGGACTTTCTTTCCGAAGGTGACCCGGTGCGTGCCGTGGACAACATCTCCTTCCATGTCTGCCCGGGTGAGACGCTGGTCATCCTCGGCGAGAGCGGATCCGGCAAGAGCGTCAGTACCGGAGCGGTGATGGGGCTGATCGACTGCCCGCCGGGTGATATCGTCTCCGGCTCGATTGTGTTTGACGGCACTGACATGGCGCGCCTCGATGAAGAGGGACGGCGTGCGTTGAACGGCCGGCGGATCGCCATGATCTTCCAGGATCCCCTTGCCTATCTCAATCCGGTCTACACTGTCGGCCGGCAGATTGCCGAGGTATTCGAGAGCCATGGCAGCAGAGTGGCGCGTGACAAGGTGGTCAGGCTCATGCAGCGGGTTGGTATTCCCGAGCCGGATAAGCGGATTGACCATTATCCCCACCAGTTCTCCGGCGGCCAGCGTCAGCGCGTGATGATCGCCATGGCGATTGCGCTGAAACCGGATATCCTGATCGCCGACGAACCAACGACAGCACTCGACGTCAGTGTCCAGGCACAGATCCTTGAATTGCTGTGCGACCTTCAGCGGGAAACCGGCATGGCGCTGATCATGATCACCCATGATCTTGAGGTGGCGGCGGCCATGGCAGACCGTATCATCGTCGTGAATGGGGGCAAGGTAGTCGAAAGCGGCAAGGCCGAAGACGTCTTCACCAATCCGACACACGTCTATACCCGCCGACTGATGGCGGCGGTCCCGCATGGTGGCTCGGCGGATCGTAAGTTGCGTCCGCAGCCGGATGGCGACGTCCTGTTGCAGGTTGAGAGCCTGAGCAAGCACTACATGCTGACCTCCGGCTTCTTCTCACCAAAGCGGGAGTTCAAGGCGGTTGATGATGTCAGCTTCGTGCTGCGCCGCGGGGAAACGCTCGGGATTGTAGGTGAATCCGGATCGGGAAAGTCCAGCATTGCGCGTATGCTTCTGCGGCTGAACGATCCGACCTCGGGCAGGGCGCTGTTTGCTGGCGAGGATATCTTCAAACTTGAAGGCAAGGCGCTTAACGGTTTTCGCCGGCGCGTCCAGATGGTGTTCCAGGACCCGTTCGGCTCCATGAACCCGCGGATGAATGTCCGGGCAATAGTCTCGGAACCTCTGGTAATCCACAGGGACATCCTGCCACGTGAGCGCTGGAATGATCGTGTGATCGAATTGCTGGAGCTTGTTGGATTGAAGGCGGAGCACGCCGACCGTCATCCCCACCAATTTTCCGGTGGCCAGAGGCAACGCATCGCCATCGCAAGGGCACTCGCCAGCGATCCTGAGCTGATCGTGTGCGATGAAGCTGTGTCGGCACTGGACGTCTCCATCCAGATGCAGGTGATCGAGCTGCTGAGCGAGCTGCGGCAGCGCCTCGGCTTGTCCTATCTCTTCATCACCCATGACCTACCAATTGTGCGCGAGTTTGCGGATCGCGTTCTTGTCATGCAGAACGGAAGGGTCGTCGAACAGAATGAAACGCAAGCCCTGTTCGCGTCTCCCTGCCATCCGTACACGAAAACACTGCTGAGTGCGGTTCCCAGGGCAAAATGGATGACGACCGGGTAAATCGATTGTTTCCGACTAGGCCGTGGACTCATAACGATCTGATCCAAATTCTTACTGCTGCCAATTTGACGGCGGCGA
>NZ_LMFB01000004.1:0-111282 GCF_001426685.1 Rhizobium sp. Root483D2
GGGATGTCTCCGAACACATGTCAACTATGTCTCAAGGCCATACAACAAGGGCGGGGATGAGGGGAGTTTAACCCACACGGTTTCCTCAAGTGACCTGCCGGATTACCTTTGTCAGCAGCCTGCTACACCGCTTCGCGCAGCTGCTCGGCCGTCTGCAGATCGACGGAGACCAATTGGGAGACGCCCTGTTCGGCCATGGTGACGCCGAACAGGCGGTTCATGCGGGCCATGGTGATCGGATTATGGGTGATGATGACGAAGCGCGTTTCGGTCGAGGCGGCCATCTCGTCCATCAGGTTGCAATAGCGCTCGACATTGTGGTCGTCGAGCGGCGCATCGACTTCGTCGAGCACGCAGATCGGCGCCGGGTTGGTGAGGAACACCGCAAAGATCAGGGCCATCGCCGTCAGCGCCTGTTCGCCGCCCGACAGAAGCGTCATCGTCTGCGGCTTCTTGCCCGGCGGGCGGGCGAGGATTTCAAGGCCAGCATCGAGCGGATCGTCGCTCTCGATCAGCTGCAGCTCGGCCGTGCCGCCGCCGAACAGGTGGGTGAACAGCCGCTGGAACTGGACATTGACCACATCAAAGGCGGCCAGCAGGCGTTCGCGGCCTTCGCGGTTGAGGTTCTGGATCGCCGAGCGCAGCTTGCGGATCGCGTCGATAATGTCCTCGCGCTCCTTCAGCATCGCCTCCAGCTTGTCGGAGAGTTCCTTCTGCTCCTCCTCGGCCCGCAGGTTGACCGCGCCCAGCCGCTCGCGTTCGATCCTCAACCGGTCGAGTTCGCGCTCGATCTGGCGGATATCCGGCAGCTCCGCATCGACGGCAAGGCCGGTGAGCCGCATCACCTCATGCGGGGCGCAGTGCAGCACATCGCGGATACGGGCTTCGCTTTCCAGCCGCTTTTCGCGGGCGGAGACCAGCCGTTCTTCGGCCCGGCCACGTTTTTCGCGCGTCTCGGCCAGTTCCGACAAAGCCGTCACGGCAATCCGGTCGGCATCGCGCTGGCGGGTTTCGGCTGTGGCGAGCACGTCGGCCGCCGCGCGGCGCGCCTCCTCCGCCTTCGACAGCTCGTTCATCAGCGCGCGGCGCTTTTCGTCGAATTCATCGGGGGCTTCGAGCAGCTCCTCGACCTCCTCGCGGGCTTCGCTTTCGCGCTCGCGCAGGGTCTCGATATGCTCCTGCGCGCTGGCGGCCCTTTCGGTCCAAGTCTGGCGCTCGGTGGCGATGGCACGGATGCGGCGTTGCCGGGCTTCGTTTTCGCGGGCAAGGCCGTCATTGATGGCGCGGGCTTCCGCAGCCAGCGCCCGGTCTGTCGCAACCGCCGTCATCTGGCTGTTCAGCTTCTGCTCCAGGGCGGCCACGTCGGGCGCATCCTCCAGCGCGTCGCGCGCGCCCTCCATCTGCTCGCCGATCTCCTCGACCTGCAGCGAAAGCTGGCTTGAGGTTTCGGCAAGCACCGCCCGGCGGCGGACGAGATCGCCGGAGGCACGCTCGGCCTGCGCCAGCGCATCGCGGGCCTCAGACAGCTTGCGCACCACCATGCGCTGGGTCTCGCGCGACAGCCGCAGCCGCTCGTCCTCAGCACGGATACGAGCGGCAGCGGCGGCAAGCCCGGCCTCGCGCTCCGCCAGCTGATCGCGGGCTTCGGTCAATTCGCCTTCGAGCTCGGCAAGGCGATTTTTCTGCGCCAGTCTGAGCGCTGCCGCACTCGGCGCATCGGCGCCCGTGACATGGCCGTCCCAGCGCCACACCGCACCATCGCGCGTCACCAGCCTCTGACCGGCCTTCAGCGATGGCAGGAGGCGCTTTGCCTCTGCATCATCATCGACAATGCCGATCTGGCGCAGGCCGCGTTCCAGAATCTGCGGGGCACGCACATGCTGGGTGAGCGAAACGGCGCCACCGGGCAATTGCGGATCATCGGCGCCGTCGCCCGGTGCCCGCCAATGGGCAGGCGCCTGCGGATCGAGCGGCGATTCCAGATCTTCGCCAAGGGCTGCACCCAGCGCCGTCTCAAAGCCGCGATCGACCTTCATGTCATCGACGACCGGCGGGGCAGCTCCCTGCACGGCCGATGCCTCCAGCATACGCCGGATGGTGCGGGCTTCGGTCTCGATACCATTGACCGTTGCGCGGGCGGCATCGACGGACGGGCGGGCGGCGATTTCGGCCTGGCGGGCCTCAACCAGCGCCTCCTCGATATCGGCAACGGCATTTTCCGCCTGCTCGAGAGCGGATAAGGCGGCTTCGACGTCCTCCTGCTTTTCAGCGGGATCGGGAAGCGCCGCAATCTGCCGGTCGAGTTCGTCGAGGTCGCGGCTCTGGTCGGACAGCTGGCGGGCAAGACGCGCCTGCCGTTCGCTCAGGTCGCGGATGGTTTTTTCCAGCTGGTTGCGCGATGCCTGGGCCTCGGCCTTTTCGGCCGTCAGCAGGCCGAGCAGGCTTTCGCTTGAAGACAGTTTTTCGCTCGCATCGGCCAGCCGCTCGCGGGCGTCCTCGGCCCGCTCGCCGGCTTCCGAAAGCATATCGGCAAGCTCGCGCTCTTCCTCGTCCAGCCGGGTGAGAATACCGGCATTGTCGGCAACCAGCCGCTCTTCGCGCACGATATCTTCCCGCAGCTGCGACAGGCGGCGCTGCAGTTCGTCGCGGCGGCGCAGGATACGGCCGGCATCTTCCTCCAGCTGCGACTTGGCGATCTGCAGGCGCTGCAGGGCGGCAGCCGCCCTCGCCTCGGCTTCGCGCAGTTCCGGCAATTTCAGGCTGGCGATCGCCTGGGCCTTGGCCGCTTCCATCTGACCTTGCGCCTTTTCGGCCACCAGCGATGTCGCTTGGTTCAGCTGGCTATCGGCCTCGCCCTCGGCCTCCTTGGCCTGCACCCAGCGGATATGCAAAAGCATCGCCTCGTGGCGGCGGATATCGGAGGACAGAAGCTTGAAACGATTGGCCTGGCGCGACTGGCGCTTCAGGCTTTCGATCTGGCTTTCGAGCTGGGAGGTAACGTCTTCCAGCCGCTCGAGATTGGTTTCGGCCCCCTTCAGCCGCAGCTCGGCCTCGTGGCGGCGCGAATGCAGGCCCGAAATGCCGGCGGCTTCTTCGAGCAGCTGGCGGCGCGCCTGCGGCTTTGCCGCAATCAGCTCGCCGATCCGGCCCTGTCCCACCATCGAGGGCGAGCGCGCGCCGGTCGAGGCATCGGCAAACAACAGTTGCACATCCTTGGCGCGGGCTTCCTTGCCGTTGATGCGGTAGACCGAGCCGTTCTCCCGCTCGATCCGCCGCGTCACCTGGATCTCGTCGCTGTCGTTGAAGGCGGCGGGCGCGGTGCGATCGGAATTGTCGAGATAGAGGCCGACCTCGGCCGTATTGCGGGCGGGACGATTGCCGGAACCGGAAAAGATCACGTCGTCCATGCCGGACGCCCGCATATTCTTATAGGAATTCTCCCCCATCACCCAGCGCAACGCTTCCACCAGGTTCGACTTGCCACACCCATTCGGCCCGACCACCCCGGTCAGCCCGCGCTCGATCACGAATTCGGAGGGTTCGACGAAGGACTTGAAGCCAAGAAGACGAAGCTTGGTGAATTTCATGGTTTTACCCTCCCCTTGAGGGGGAGGGTCGGAGCGAAGCTCCGGGGTGGGGTGACGCCTTGCCAGATACGGCGGGGGNNCCCCCCTCAAGGGGGAGGTATACAAAAACGGGCGCACTGAGGCGCCCGCCGGTTGTTCCTGAGAACTGCGATGGATCAGAGCATCGAGTCGATAAGGGCCGACATGGTGTCAACCGACATTTCTCCGGAATACTTCTTGCCATTGACGAAGAAGGTTGGGGTGGCCTTGACGCCGAAATCCTTGTCACCCTTCTGCATCGTTGCCTGCACATCATCCAGAAGTTTCTGGTTCGTCAAGCAGGCCTCGAAGCTCTCCTGTGTAAAACCGGCGAGTTTCGACATCTGCAGCAGCGCATCGCGGCCGTTTTGTGCGGCGGCCCACTGTTCCTGCTGCTTGAACAGCATCGAGATCATCGGGAAATACTGGCCTTCCGGGGCGCAGCGCGCCAGCATGAAGGCGGCAGCCGCACGCGGATCGAACGGGAATTCGCGCACCACGAAGCGGACCTGGCCGCTATCGACATATTTCGCCTTGATGGCGTCATAGGTTTCATTGTGGAAACGGGCGCAATGCGGGCAGGTCATCGACATATATTCGACGATCGTCACCTTGGCATCGGCCTTGCCGACGGACATTTCCGGCAGCGGGCCGGGCGCCATCAGCTTGGCAATATCGACTTCGCCTTCCGATTGCGGAACCTCGACCTTGGCTGCGGGCGCTGCGGCCTGCGCCACCTGCGTCTGCCCGGCATCGGCCGTTGCCGGCGTTGCAGCAGACGATGTGGTGGAGGACGTCGTCGTGCCATCCACAGGCTTGGTGGCGGCCGACATCATCGAACCACCTTCAGCCGGCTTCATCGCCGATGTCGATGACATCATCGATCCACCGGCAGCGGGCGTCACTTCGGTCTTGGCGGCTGTTGCGGTGCTTTCTGCGGCAGGCGTGGTGGCGGCCGTCTCCTTCTTCTCGTCGCTGCAGGCGGCGAGCGTCACAGCAATGGCAGCCACGGCGACGCCGCTCAGGAGGCGCTTGAAAGGGCTCAGTTCAGAAAGGGACATGGGTTCACCTGTGTGAGGGGATGGACGAAATCGGTCTGAAATTCGATAACTTGCCTTGTTCGGGGCGACAAGGGGCTGTTGCTCATCACCATTCAAACAATTGTGACCGGCTGATGGCCCGGTCACTTTTTTCCAGGCGCCAGCACCGCCGTGCCGAGCCGGGTCAGCGCCGCTTTGAGCGCATCGTTCTCGATACCATCGACCAGCGTCTCCAGCCGGCGGGCTGGCTCGCCCGTCAGCGGCTTGGGCTTGCGATAGGGCTTGGGCGGGGCAGAGACCGGTTTTTGCACGATGCGCATCTGGTTGATCGCCGGAAAACCGAAGAACCCGTTGATCCGCTGGATCAGTTCGCCCTGCGCGTGGGTGAGAAACAGGGCGCGCGCGCCTTCGCAGGCAATGGTCAGCACCCCCGGCTGATAGCCCCCCTCGCCCGTCATTTCGGAGGCCCGGCGCGGCCAGGCGATCTTTTCCGGCCGGGTGCAATCGGCGAAATCCTCGCCGGCGATCTCATCCCAGGAACCGAGCAACAGCGTGTTGATCCCGGCGCGCTTGGCCAGCACCGGATCGATCATGCCATTGGCGATCTCGCTGATCTGCCGGCCGCCCTTGCGAGTATAAGGTTGTTTCAACAGATATCTTTCAGGTTTCGAATCCGCCTTGAAGGATGGCGAACACTTCGCCAATGATAGACCCCAACCAACATTCCGGCAAATGATGCAGCAGACAATGACCCCGGCCGATGCGGCCAACCGGCTCCTCTCCTGGTATGACCGGCATCACCGCGACCTGCCGTGGCGCATTTCCCCGCCGATGGCGCGCGATGGCGTGGTGGCCGATCCCTACCATATCTGGCTGTCGGAAGTGATGCTGCAGCAGACCACCGTGCAGGCGGTGAAACCCTATTTCCACAAGTTCCTGGCGCTCTGGCCAGAGGTGACCGATCTTGCCTCAGCCGATACCGAAGAAGTGATGAAAGCCTGGGCGGGGCTTGGCTATTATGCCCGGGCGCGCAACCTGAAGAAATGCGCGGAGGCCGTGGCCCGCGACCATGCCGGCGTGTTTCCCGATACCGAAGAGGGTTTGCGGGCGCTGCCGGGCGTTGGCGACTATACCGCAGCCGCCGTCTCGGCCATCGCCTTCAACCGGCAAAGCGCTGTTCTCGACGGCAATGTCGAGCGGGTGATTTCGCGGCTCCACGCAATTGAGACACCGCTGCCGGCCGCAAAACCACAGATGCGGGCGCTGGTGGCCGCCATGACGCCTGCGGACCGGCCCGGCGATTTTGCGCAGGGGATGATGGATCTCGGCGCGACCATCTGCACGCCGAAGCGCCCGGCCTGCGCGCTCTGTCCGCTCAACGACGGCTGTCTCGCCCTAAAGACGGCCGATCCGGAGACCTTTCCACGCAAGGCGGCGAAAAAGGAAAAACCGCTGCGGGTGGGCGCTGCCTTCGTTGCCATGCGTATCGACGGCGCGGTCTATCTGCAAAAGCGCGGCGAGACCGGGCTGCTCGGCGGCATGACGGAAGTTCCCGGCACGCCCTGGACCTCGCGCATCGACGGCGACAATACCATTTCCGCCCAGCCTTTTGCCGCCCCATGGGAGCCGTGCGGAACAATCACACATGTTTTTACGCATTTTGAGTTGCGCTTGTCGATCTATCGGGCCAAGGTCACAAATGAGAACAAAACAGGAAACGGCTGGTGGGAACCGCTTGTCTCTCTCAAGGCGCAAGCACTCCCGACCGTCATGAAAAAAGCAATCGCCCAGGCTATACCGGACGCTTTCAAGGACGGTCCGGACAGCCTTGGAAACTGAGGAATACCCGATGAGCAGCGTCGAAATCCGCCACATCGTCTTCGACATCGGCAAGGTGCTGATCCACTACGACCCGCATCTCCCGTTTTCGCGAATCATTCCCGATGACGCCGAGCGCAAATGGTTCTTTGCCAATGTCTGCACCCATGACTGGAACATCGAGCAGGATCGCGGCCGCGACTGGCGCGAGGCGGAAGACCTGTTGATCGCGCAGTATCCGGATCATGCCGACAGCATCCGGGCCTTTCGCACATACTGGCACGAGATGGTGCCGCATGCCTATGTCGAATGCGTCTCCATCATGGAAAGCCTGATCGCCAAGGGCTACGACGTGACAATGTTGACCAATTTCGCCTCCGACACGTTCAAGGAAGCGCAGAAGCGGTTTCCCTTTCTCACCTTGCCGCGCGGCGTCACCGTGTCCGGCGATATCCGGCTGATCAAGCCGGATGTGGCGATCTACCAGACGCATGCGGACAATTTCGATCTCGATCCGGCGGCAACCCTGTTCATCGACGACAGCATGCCGAATGTCGAAGGCGCGCGCGCCGCAGGCTGGCAAGCCGTGCATTTCACCGATCCGCAGACGCTGCAATCGGACCTTCTGGCCTATGGACTTTCGGTGTGACAATGACCCTCAATACCTTTGATCCGGCCGCTGCAGCCGAGCGTTTTCATGCGGCAATCGGTGATCTCGACTTCGATACGATCGAAAATTTCTTTGCCGATGACGCCACCTATTCATCCGGCAAAGTCGGCGGGCTGGAGGGACGCACCGACATCATGGCAGCGTTCCGGCGCTATTTCGCCGAATATCCCGACCAGGTGGCGGAAGACAGCCTGATCGTCAAAATCTCGCCGCTGGCAGCCCGCGCCGTCTGGAGCCTGCAGGCCACCAGTTCCTCGACCGGGACGCCGCTCGTCCGCCGGGGCGAGGAGACCATCACCTTCAACGACCAGGGCAAAATCATCAGCGTCGATGTCACCGACTTCTGACACCAAAAGCCCTTTTTGAAATCACTAAAACGCCGCAATTGGTTCAGCTGTCATTCACCTGATCGAGGGCATGATCGGCTTCGAAATTCAGCATCCAACTCATCCGAAAGGCCGCGTTTCCATGGCAAAGATTATTGATGGCACCAACGGCAGCGATACCATCGTCCAGGGCGATTACACCGGACGCCCCGTCGAGATTTACGGCTATGGCGGCAACGACACCATCTATCTCAACGTGACCAGCAGCTATGGCGGCGACAACTATGTCAATGCCGGCTCGGGCAATGACAAGGTCGTCAACTATTTCGAAGGCGGCAACGATATCGTGCTGGGTGACGGCAACGATCTCTACATCGCCGATATCCGCGCCGGCGACAGCAACGGCTACGACATCGTGCATGGCGGCAACGGCAATGACCGTTTCGAAGTGGATACCGAAGCCAGCAAATATTACGGCGATGCCGGCAACGACACGTTTCTCTCCGTCGGCGTCGATAATTACTTCAACGGCGGCAGCGGCACGGACACGATCAGCTACGCACTGCAGGACGATTACGCCTCGCAGCGCGGCAAGGGCGTGACCATCGATCTCGGCAGGCAATGGGCCTCCACGACAAATGGCCACCGGGAAACGCTGATCAGCATCGAAAATGCTACCGGCACCGACAGGGGCCATGACGACATTACCGGCAGTTCCGGCCGCAATATCCTTCAGGGCCTGGGTGGCAACGATATTCTCGACGGCCTTGGCGGCAATGACGATCTTTATGGCGGTGCCGGCAATGACGATCTCTACGGCGGCACGGGCGACGACGATCTGGTCGGCGGTTCCGGCGATGACGATCTCGTGGGTGGTACCGGGGCAGACTATCTGCTTGGCGGCTCGGGCTTCGATTTCCTCAGCGGCGGCTCTGGTGCCGACATTTTCGATTTCGATTTTGCCAGTGAATCCGCCGTTGGCAGCAAGCGCGATATCATCAGCGATTTCCGCGCCTCGGAAAATGACATCGTCGATCTCAGCACGATCGATGCCAATGAACGCGTCAGCGGCAACCAGAACTTCAGCTTCATCGGCGGTTCGGCCTTCCATGGCAAGGCGGGCGAGCTGCAGTTCAAGAACGGCATCATTTCGGGCGACACCGATGGCGACGGCCGTGCCGATTTCCAGATCAAGATGAACGGCGTCACCAAGATGTTTGCCGACGATTTCATCCTTTAACCGGGTGCGTTCCGGCGATCAAAACACAAACGCCCAGGATCATCGCTGATCCTGGGCGTTTAAGTCTCCGTCCGGGACTGAAGGTACGAAACCGGACGAAAACTATCTCTGAAACGGGCGGCTTTCACCGCGCCGTCAAGCATTCTACGGGCTGGCCCGCGCGCCTCGCGTGGTTGATCACACGGTCGTCCTGCTTGCTGTGCAGATTACAGGCGGGATGGTTAAATTGTTCTAAAAGGCGGGCGTCCAGCAACTGATTTGAAAGAGGAAATGGCGGGGCAAACATTGGCTATTCAAGCCCGTTGACACCGGACAATTCAGGACATCCCACCTTGCGGGCGGCACCAAGAATTCCCGTAAATCCGGCATTCTTGCTTCAAGGGAACAAGCCGGGCAGACAATGCGCAAACGCCCACATGGCCGTGATTCGCGGCAGTCACAGTCCCTGTGCGATGGGCGAGGACGCGTAAAAAATCTGTCCCATTTTGAAACTTGTTTTTTCAAGACCTCGTTCAAACCGACAAACGGGGCCAGCCGGGAAACGGGCCAGCCGGCAGACAGAAAAGGCAGAGCATATGAACGAGACCACCGAGATTTCGAAAAAATCCAAGGACGGGCAGCTCGGCCCGGACAACAATTCCGAAAGCCCGGCGCGTTGGGTCATCCATTGCATCGCTTGCGAAGAGCCGGTCGAGCCATGGCAGACCAGCGGCTATGAGTTCGGCTATTGCGCCCGCTGCTTCGACGTTTTGATGGAACCGTCAGGCAAGTCGTGAAGGCGGTCTATTGAGAGTTTCATAACTGCATACACAAACGCCGCGCATCCGATCTGGAGCGCGGCGTTTTGTATTTCCGGGTTGGAAATGATCAGTTGATCTTGGCCATATCACTGCGGATGACGGCGCGCAGGTCGTCGATCGGCTTGAGCGACGTGCCCTCTTCATAGTGCCAGAAGGTCCAGCCGTTGCAGGCGTCGAGCCCTTGCACCTTGGCGCCGAGGCGATGGATCGAGCCGGCGTCGCCGCCGCTTGCCACCGTTCCGTCGGCGCGCACGATGGCGCTGTAGCGGCGCTTCGCATCGGTCAGCACCGTGCCCGGCTTGATCATGCCGCTCTCGATCAGCGTGTTGAAGGCGACGCGCGGTTCCGCCTTCTTGCCGGTCATGACCGACAGGGTTGCCTTGCCGAGCGGCTCGACAGCGGCGATGCGTTCGGATGCCGCATCGATATAGGCCTGCTCGCGTTCGATGCCGACAAAATGGCGGCCGAGGCGCTTGGCGACCGCACCGGTTGTGCCGGAGCCGAAGAAGGGATCGAGCACGATATCGCCCGGCTTGGTCGAGGCCATCAGGATACGGGCAAGCAGCGCTTCCGGCTTCTGGGTCGGATGCGCCTTCTTGCCGTCGTCGCCCTTCAGGCGCTCGCCGCCCGAGCAGATCGGAAACAGCCAGTCGGAGCGCATCTGCACGTCGTCGTTCGAGGCCTTCAGGGCATCGTAGTTGAACGTGTAGCCTTTGCCCTTGGCGCTGGGCCTCGCCCAGATCAGCGTCTCATGGGCATTCTGGAACCGGCGGCCCTTGAAGTTCGGCATCGGGTTGGTCTTGCGCCAGATGATGTCGTTGAGGATCCAGAAGTTCAGGTCCTGCAAGGTCGCGCCGACGCGGAAGATGTTGTGGTAGGAGCCGATGACCCAGAGCGTTCCGGTCGGCTTCAGGACGCGGCGGCAAGCCAGCAGCCAGGCGCGGGTAAAAGCATCATACGCCTCGAAGGATACGAACTGATCCCAGTCGTCATCGACCGCATCGACCAGCGACTGATCGGGCCGGTGCAGCGAACCGCCGAGCTGGAGGTTGTAGGGCGGGTCTGCGAAGACGACGTCAACAGAGTTGTCGGGAAGCGCCTCAAGAGCGGCGACGCAATCGCCTTTGATGATGGAATCGAGCCAGCCTGCAGGGCTGACGCCGCGGGAGATTTCGGCCAACGAAACAACTGATGACATGGACACGCACCTACGCTTACTCGGAACTGATTTCAGCCCTTATGGTTACCGAACTTGGTTACCAAATGCTGAAGGCGGAGGCGGAATTTGTGAAATGATACAGGAGGATGGAAAGTTTAGGGTGGATGCGTTACCCTCTTTCCATGAACCGGAGCGACGCCCCGCGCCTATTTGCGGTTCTCCCTTGCCGCATGAAACACCCGGCTATCCTCCGGTGCCTCGTCCCGCTCGGTCATGCCATAATCGCGGATGACGGCGGCGATGCGCAGGCGGTAGGCGGCGAAGGTGCCGTTGCGGCCGGCGTGCTGGGCGGCCCGGTGTTCGGGGCCGTTGCGCCAGGTGGCGATCGCCGCCTCGTCGCGCCAGAACGACAGGGACAGGATCTTGCCGGGAACCTTCAGGCTTTCGAACCGCTCGATCGACAGGAACCCGTCGATCCCGTTCAGCTTGCCGTGAAGCTGGGCTGCCAGATCCAGATAGGCGCTGCGCCGGTCATCCGCCGGCTCCACCTCGAAGATCACGGCGATCAAAACGACACCGCCTTTGCATGCGGGCCGGAGACGTTCTTGAGGAAAATCCGGTCCTCCTTGAGAATAAACCGTTCTTTCCTTGCGAACTGATAGTTTTCCGCCCCGAGCGGATCGGCGGCAAGGCGGGCGCGATAGGCTTCGTAAGCGGCGAGGCTGTCGATATTGTAGGCGGCATAGGCCGTCGTCGCCGAGCCCTCATGCGGGGCGAAATAGCCGATCAGGTCGGCGCCGTTGCGCGGGATGGCCTGTCCCCAGTTGCGGGCATAGGCGGCGAATTCCTCGCGCTTGAACGGGTCGATTTCATAGCGGATGAAACAGGTGATCATGGGACGCTCCTTCGATTGCGGGTGTCTCCTTGTGCCAGTTTCGAAGTGCCGGATGCTTCGATGACGATCGAAGTGTCGGGCCTTGCCGGTGCTTCTCGCTGCAGTTACCATCGCGGCATGAAAGAAGGTCCAGATATCGCTCTCATCGGATCGCTGATCGGCGATCCCGCCCGCGCCAATATGCTGACCGCGCTCACCAGCGGCAAGGCATTGACGGCGACGGAGCTTGCCGGGACGGCGGGGATCACCCTGCAGACGGCGAGTTCGCACCTCTCCAAGCTTGAGGCCGGTGGCCTGATCGCCCAGCGCAAGCAGGGCCGTCACCGCTATTTCACCCTGGCCGACGACGATGTCGGGCTGATGATCGAGGGGCTGATGGGCTTTGCCGCCTATCGCGGTTTTACCCGCCATCGCACCGGCCCCAAGGACCCGGCGCTGCGCAAGGCCCGCATCTGCTACAACCACCTGGCGGGCGATTACGGCGTGCGCATGCTCGATAGCCTGATCGCCGAAGAGGTGATCTCCGGCGCCGGCGATACGCTGCATCTGACGGCGTCGGGCGCTTCCACCATGACGGCGCTCGGCATCGACCTTGCGGCGCTGAAAAGGTCACGCCGCCCGCTTTGCCGCGCCTGCCTCGACTGGAGCGAACGCCGCTCGCATCTGTCCGGCTCGCTTGGCCAGGCGCTGCTCACGCTGTTTCTCGACAGGGGCTGGGCCCTGCGCGAACCCGGCAGCCGCGCTATCCGGTTTACCGGCACCGGCGAGAAAGCGTTTGCCAAGCTCTTCCCCCTGCCCGCGCCGCCGCCAGCCGAGCGCCAGCACGCGGACGCTATGGGCGTGTGAACCAAAAGGCTGCTACAGCTCCGACCAATTCCTCTCCCTCGAATGCGGCCCATGACAGTGTCCCCCGGTTTTCGCGAGCGCATCGCGCTCTATGCCTGCCTGACCTCGCTGACCTCCATCAGCATCGATGCCCTGCTGCCGGCATTGCGCCAGATCGGCGCGGATGTCGGCGCAGCGCCGCCGCTCTCCACCCAGCATGTCATATCGCTGTTCATCTTCGGCATGGCGTTTGGCGAATTGCTGCTGGGGCCGCTATCGGACGCCTTGGGGCGAAAGAAGGCGCTGGTTCTGGGGCTTTGCGTCTACACGCTGGGAACGGTGATCGCCATGCTCGCCACCTCGCTCGAAATGGTCATCCTTGGACGGTTTGTCCAAGGCATCGGCGTTTCCGGGCCGAAGATTGCGACAAGGGCGATGATCCGCGACCAGTTCGAGGGCGATGCGATGGCCCGGGTGATGTCGCTGATGTTCACGCTGTTCATCCTCGTGCCGATGCTGGCACCGGCGCTTGCTCAGGGCATCATCGCGCTCAGCGGCTGGCGCAGCGTCTTTGCCGTCTATCTGGCCGTCGCAGGCCTGCTTGGGCTCTGGCTGGTGACGCGCCAGCCGGAAACTTTGGCGCCCACCCGCCGCATTCCGCTGCGCCCCCGGCTTCTCCTGTCCAACGGACGGCGCATCCTGTCGAACCGGCGCGTGGTCTTGCTGATCTCGGCAACCGGGCTCGTCTTTGGCGCACAGCTCGTCTATCTCAGCACGGCGGCCGATCTGTTCTTCGACGTCTATGGGATCGCCGATACGTTCCCGCTCTATTTTGCAGGCCTTGCCACCGGCATCGGGCTTGCCTCGTTCCTCAATGCCAAACTGGTTGAGCAATTCGGTGCGCAGACCATGGCGCGCTTCGGTTTTTGCGGGCTTGCCGGGGCGGGATTGATGATGCTGGCGGCATCAGGATATTGGAACGGACGGCCGCCCCTGCCTGTCCTGATGATCACCGCCTTTTCGGCGTTCTTTGCAATCGGCGTGTTGTTCGGCAATCTCAACACCATGGCCATGCGCTCTCTGGGGGACGTCGCAGGTCTCGGCGCCTCGCTGATCGCGTCGGGGTCAAGCCTGATCGCCACCCTGTTCGCCGTCGCATTGGGCGCCTTTTACGACGGCACAACACTTATCCTCGCGGCGGGCTTCTTTGCAGCCGGGATCGGCGCGCTTGCTCTTTGTGAGCTTGCCGTGCGGGCGGATGCCACGCCGGTTATTGCCCTGCGATAAGCCGCTTGCGCTCTAACAACCGGCTCGCGCCACAAGCACGCCGTCGAAATCCGAACCGGCAATGCTGGTACAGAGCGGCGACCATTCGCAGCGCTGGCAGGCATCGCGGATCGAGCCCTCCGCAAAGGCCGCACGCATCCGCGCGAGCCTGCCGGTGCTCAGCTGGATCGATGCGCCGGGACGCGCGGATATGCCGAGCAAAGCCTCGACCGCCTCGCTTGCCTTCAAATCCCGATGCGGCACGCTCTCCTCGTTCAGGCAGTGCATGCCCGGCTCGCCCAGCATCGGCGCACAGATATCGTCCGGCCCCTCGACCACCTCGATATCCTCGCCTGCGGACAGGCGGGCGGCGATGCGGATGTAGTTTTCGGTGAAGGCAGCCGTATAGCCCTTGCCGACGAAGGTCAGCATGCAAAGCAGGTGATGCGGGCGCAGACGGACGGTCATGGAAGCCTTGGCCGGGACAAAATCCGGTCTTACCCGGCAATGCCGCCGGCGGCAACTGCTCGCCGGGCGGAGCCCGCCAACTCAGGCATACGCCATCCGCTCCACCGCCGGGAAAGCGCGGCGGAGCGGATGATGTGCGGTGTCCGGATCAAATCAGGCGGCGATCTCACCAACCTGATCGAGTTCCTTGACGACTTCATCGGACAGCACCAAAGCTGCTGCAGCCAGGTTTTCGCGGAGGTGACCGACGGAGGATGTGCCGGGGATCAGCAGGATATTGGGGGCGCGGCGCAGCAACCAGGCGAGCGCCACCTGCATGGGGGTGGCGTTCAGCCGCGCGGCGACATCCGACAGGGTCGATGACTGCAGCGGGCTGAAGCCCCCGAGCGGAAAGAACGGCACATAGGCGATACCGCCGCTCGCAAGGTCGTCGATCAGGGCATCGTCGCCGCGATGGGCGAGATTGTACTGGTTCTGGACGCAGACGATCTTGGTAATGGACTGGCCCTCGGCGATCTGCGTGGCCGTGACGTTGCTGAGCCCGATGTGGCGGATCAAACCCTGGCGCTGCAGATCCGCCAGCACGGTCAACGGTTCTTCCAGCGATCCTTCCGCCGGACCGTGCACATCAAACATCAGGCGAAGATTGACGACATCGATGACATCGAGGCCGAGATTGCGCAGATTGTCATGCACGGCCTGCGTCAGCTCCTCGCGCGAGAAAGCCGGGTTCCAGGACTTGTCCTCGCCGCGCCGTGCGCCGACCTTGGTGACGATAACGAGATCGTCGCGGTAGGGATGCAGCGCCTCGCGAATGATCTGGTTGGTGACATGCGGACCGTAGAAATCACTGGTGTCGATATGATCGACCCCGCTTTCAACCGCCTCGCGCAGCACGGCGAGCGCCGCATCATGGTCTTTCGGCGGGCCGTAGACGCCGGGGCCGGCGAGTTGCATGGCGCCGTAGCCGAGCCTTTTGACGCTGCGGCCGCCGAGGGTGAACGTACCGGACTGTTCGATAATGGACATGATCTCACTCCTTTCAAGAGCTGATCTGAACATAGGCGTTGCTGGCTTACGTGATAACGGGTCATAATCAGCACAGGCTGTGCGGGATGGCGAACAATGAAGACGGACCTTGGTGATCTCAACGCATTCGTGGCGGTGGCGCGCGCCGGTGGTTTTCGCGAGGGCGCCCGCATCACTGGCGCCAGCGCCTCCTTCCTCAGCGAAGCCGTGCGGCGCCTGGAGACGCAACTGGGCGTGCGGCTGCTCAATCGCACCACCCGCAGCGTGGTTGCGACGGAAGCGGGCAAGGGCCTGCTGGAGCGGCTTGGGCCGGCGCTGAGCGAGGTCGAGGCGGCGCTGGAAGTGGTCAACGGCTTTCGCGGCCGGCCGGCGGGAACCCTGCGGCTGAATGTGCCGGTCAGTGCGGCGCGGCTGGTGCTGCCGGCCATCGTACCGCCATTCCTGGCTGCCTATCCCGATATCCGGCTGGAGATTATGGCCGAAGACAGCTTTGTCGATATGCTCGCCGCCGGTTGCGATGCCGGTATCCGCTACGACGAGCGGCTGGAGCAGGACATGATCGCAGTGCCGATCGGGCCGCGTGTGCAGCGCTTTGCCACTGCGGCCTCGCCCGGCTATCTGAACCGCTGTGGCCGCCCTTCGCACCCGCGCGACCTGCTTGACCACGCCTGCCTGCTCGGCCGCTTTTCCAGCGGCAAGACGACGGCACCCTGGGAGTTCGAGCGCGACGGCGAGGTGGTGCTTGTCGATCCGGCCGGACCGCTGATCGTCAGTGTCGGCGGCTCCATCGACCTTGCCGTCGATGCCGCCATTGCCGGGACCGGGATCATTTCCTTGTTTGAGGACTGGCTGCGCCCGCATCTCAACGCCGGCACGCTGGAGCCGGTTCTGGAACCGTGGTGGCAATCCTTCTCGGGGCCGTTTCTCTATTATCCCGGACGGCGCCTGGTGCCTGCGCCGCTCCGGGCCTTCATCGATTTCGTCAAGGCGTTGCCTGGCCAGAAATGACGCCGCGCGTTGGGAAGACCCCGCACATAGGGAACGGCTGTGCCATCGGCATCACCTTCGTCCGTTGCGCCTCCCGCGCATGGCAGGTTTCCGCCGGGCGCGGTTGAGCTTTTCGAAGGCATCGTGTAAACGGCCAGCATCTCCCCCAAGGATTCTCCCGGCATGACCAGCATTGATCTCATCATCTTCGATTGCGACGGCGTTCTCGTCGATTCGGAAATCATCGCCAGCGAAGTCGAAGCCGAGCTTCTGACGGAGGCGGGTTACCCGATCAGCACCGAGGAAATGGCCGAGCGCTTTGCCGGGATGACCTGGCACAACACGCTGCTGGCCATCGAGAAGGAAGCCGACATCCCGTTGTCGGCCTCGCTCCTCACCAAGTCGGAAGCCATTCTCGACAAGCGCCTGGCAGAAGACCTCAACATCATCGAGGGCGTCAAGCCGATGCTGGCGCAGCTCAAGCTGCCGCATTGCATCTGCTCGAACTCGACCTCGGCGCGGCTTGCCTCGATGCTGACGAGGGTCGGCATCAAGGATCATTTCGGCAAGCATATCTATTCCGCCCGCGATCTCGGCGAAGACCGGGTCAAGCCGAAGCCGGACATTTTCCTGCACGGCGCCAAGCAGTTCGGCGTCGATCCCTCGCGCGTCCTGGTGATCGAGGATTCCGTCCACGGCATTCACGGCGCGATTGCCGCCGGCATGCGCGTCGTCGGCTTCACCGGCGCCTCGCACACCTATCCCTCGCACGCCGACAAGCTGACGGAAGCCGGCGCCGAAACTGTGATTTCCCGCATGAGCGCCCTTCCGGGCGTGATTGCAGCGCTGTCGGAATGGTCGGAAACGCTGACGGCTTGATAACTTTGCTGCAAGGGGCATCTTTACCTCTCCCCTTGCGGGAGAGGACGCAAAATCAACATCTTGGCTTTAGCCAAGTGTTAGATTTTGCTGGTGAGGGGATCGCTTTCCTTTTCCCAGACCTACCCCCTCTCTTGCAATTTCTAGCACTTAGCTAAAGCTAAGATGCTGAAATTGCTTTCTCCCCCGCATGGGGGGAGATAAATCCGGCGCCCGCCTCCGTCTCATTTGATACTGATGATGGGGTGCAAAACAGCCTTCGGAAACGCTGCGAGTTTGAGTCACCCTACCTCTCCCCTTGCGGGAGAGGACGCAAAATCAACATCTTAGCTTTAGCTAAGTGTTAGATTTTGCTGGTGAGGGGCTCACTTCTTTTCCCAATCCTTATTTCTTCTTCTTCGCCGCAGCCGGGCCCTCGTCGAAGCCGATATAGACCTTGGCGAAATCGCCGGCGCCGCCGGGGAGTGCGATGTTGGTCTTGGTGAAGATGAACTGGGTGGTGCCGACGCCGGTGGGGACTTCGACGGGGTATTGTGTCAACTCCGAATAGAGCGTGTTCTTGCCGTCGGTTGCGGCAACGCGGATCGGCAGGTTGACGGTGCCGGCACCACCGGCAGGGCCTGCAACGACGCGGCCCTGGACGACGACGGTCATGACCAGCTGGCTCTCGTTCTGGACGCATTGGCGGGTCGTGTCGGCGAGCGACGCCTGGTAGACGATCTTGGTCGGATCATCCTTGGCGCCCTTGGCATAGGTGCGGTAATTGGCGGTGCCATCGAGCAGGTAGACCTGCGGGCATGTGCCCTGGATGACGGCCGGTGTCGGTGCTGCCGCATTGCCGCCAGCGTCGATCGCGCCGCCCGTGTCTGTCTTGTTGCAGCCTGCGATGACCACGAGAAGTGAAATTCCGAGAAGACGGATGGAAACTTTACCAAACACCTGACTTGACCCCCTGCCTTGCACAAATTGATGCCGCAGGCGTGACTGACCGTAAAATAAGGTATTTTTCGGTTTTCTGCCCTGCAACTTGAGCCTTTCAAGACCCTTGGCGATGGTCTATAGCAGCGACGCATTGAAAAATCGATTGGAGTCTGATGCCGCAACGCCAATTTTTCAGCGCGCGCTGAAAGGGACGGTGACAGACGAAAATCCGATATTTCCGTCAGCTTTGCCAAGGGCTGACGCAAAGAGAACCGCAATTCCCGCCCGCTTCCACTAGGGTGCGGCTCAATTCCCGCCGCAACGTCTGCGGCAGCAAACAGACGACGAAGGATGGTCACGGTGAAGTATATCTCGACGCGGGGCGAAGCCCCTTCGCTGGGTTTTTGCGATGCGCTTCTGGCGGGGCTTGGCCGCGACGGCGGGCTTTATGTGCCGGAACAATGGCCAAGCTTCACCAAAAAGGAAATTCGGGCGCTGCGCGGACAATCCTATCAGGATATCGCGTTCACGGTTCTGAGCCCCTTCATCGACGGTGAAATCCCGGACGCCACGTTCCGCGCGATGATCGACGAGGCCTATTCGACCTTCCGCCATCCGGCCATCGCGCCGGTCGTCCAGACCGGGGCAAACGCCTTCATCATGGAGCTTTTCCACGGCTCGACGCTCGCCTTCAAGGATGTGGCGATGCAGCTTTTGGCGCGGCTGATGGATCATGTTCTGACAGAGCGCAACGAATGCGCCACCATCGTCGGCGCCACATCGGGCGACACCGGCGGTGCCGCGATCGACGCCTTTGCCGGACGCGACCGCACCGACATCTTCATCCTCTTTCCGCATGGCAAGGTCTCGCCGGTGCAGCAGCGCCAGATGACCACCTCGACGGCCAGCAATGTCCACGCGGTGGCGATCAACGGCAATTTCGACGATTGCCAGAGCCTCGTCAAAGAAATGTTCAACGACATTTCCTTCCGCGACAGCGTGGCGCTCTCCGGCGTCAACTCGATCAACTGGGCCCGGATCATGGCCCAGATCGTCTATTATTTCACCACGGCTCTGGCGCTCGGCGGTCCCGACCGGATGGTGTCGTTCACCGTTCCGACCGGCAATTTCGGCGATATTTTTGCCGGCTACGTGGCCCGCCAGATGGGTCTGCCGATCGACAAGCTGGTCGTTGCCACCAACGAGAACGACATTGTCGCCCGCACGCTGGAGACCGGCCGCTACGAGATGCGCGACGTCAAGGCGACCACCTCGCCATCGATGGATATCCAGATCTCATCGAATTTCGAACGGCTGCTGTTCGAAGCCTATGGACGCGACGCTTCCAAGGTGCGCGGCGCCATGGCCAGCCTGAAGCAGTCCGGCTCCTTCGAGATCGAGGAGGATGCGCTGAAATCCATCCGCAAGGTGTTTCGCGCGGGGCGCGCCACCGAGAAGGAAGTGGCCAAAACGATCGCCAAGACGCTGGAGACCACCGGCTATCTTCTCGATCCGCATACGGCGATCGGCGTCTTCGTTGCCAACAAGCACGAGACATCCAGCGTTCCCATGGTGACGCTTGCGACCGCGCATCCAGCGAAATTCCCGGCCGCAGTTAAATCGGCCAGTGGTATTGACCCGGCGCTTCCAACGTGGCTTGCTAATCTGATGGTCAGGGAGGAGCGTTTCGACGTTCTTGACGCCGAGCTAAAAGCTGTTGAAACCTTTATCAATGAGCGGGCCCGCATCCGGAAATAAGGACGCAGAAAGACGTATGATGAAAGTTGAGTGCACCCGGCTTCAATCCGGGTTGACGGTCGTCACCGAGAACATGCCGCATCTTGAAAGCGTCGCACTCGGGGTCTGGATCAAATCCGGTTCACGCGATGAAACCACGGACGAGCACGGAATTGCCCATCTGCTGGAACATATGGCGTTCAAGGGCACAGCACGGCGCACAGCCCGCGACATTGCCGAGCAGATCGAAAATGTCGGCGGCGAGGTCAACGCCGCGACGTCAACCGAAACCACCTCCTACTACGCCCGCATTCTTCAGGACGACGTTCCGCTCGCGGTCGATATTCTCGCCGACATCCTGACGGAATCCTCCTTCGACGAGGACGAGCTGCAGCGCGAAAAGCAGGTCATCCTGCAGGAAATCGGCGCCGCCAATGACACGCCCGACGATGTCGTCTTCGACAAATTCGCCGAAACCGCCTTTGCCAACCAGACGATCGGCCGCCCGATCCTCGGCACGCCGGAAACGGTTCTATCCTTCACGCCCGAACAGATCCGCACCTATCTCGACCGCAACTACACCACAGACCGCATGTTCGTCGTCGGTGCCGGCGCGATCGATCATGATAGCTTTGTGCGACAGGTTGAAGACCGTTTTTCCAGCCTGCCGCAAAAGCCGGTAGCGTCGCCGGTTGCCGAGACCGCCCATTATACCGGCGGCGACGTGCGCGAAGGCCGCGACCTGATGGATGCGCAGGTGCTTCTCGGCTTCGAGGGCAAGGCCTACCATGCCCGCGATTTCTACTGTTCGCAGATCCTTGCCAATATTCTCGGCGGCGGCATGTCGTCCCGGCTGTTCCAGGAGGTGCGCGAGCATCGCGGCCTGTGCTATTCGGTCTATGCCTTCCACTGGGGCTTTTCCGATACCGGCATCTTCGGCGTGCATGCGGCGACCGGCGGCGAGAACCTGCCGGAACTGATGCCCGTTATCATCGATGAGCTGCGCAAGTCCTCGATGAACATCGAGCAGCAGGAAATCGACCGTGCCCGCGCGCAGATCCGGGCCCAGCTTTTGATGGGGCAGGAAAGCCCGGCAGCGCGCGCCGGCCAGATTGCCCGCCAGATGATGCTCTACGGCCGCCCGATCCCGAATGAGGAACTGATGGAGCGCCTGTCCGGCATCACCGTGGAACGCCTGACGGATCTTGCCGGCCGCTTGTTCTTCGACACCGTACCGACGCTGTCGGCGATTGGTCCGGTCGAGAAGCTGGCGCCGATGGGCGATATTCTGGGTGCACTGTCCAACAAGGCCGTCCGGGCTCGGGCTGCCAACGGCTAATTCTTTTCTGATGAGCGACCTCCGGGCGTTCGCCGAGCGCCCGGCACTCTCGCATATGGTATCAACCCATCCGCTGCGGAGGCTTCCATGACACGATCGGTGTTTCGGTTTCTGTCGAGGCAGCCGGGTCCGATCGAAATTGGCAATGCGGCGCACATGCTGCGCCTGCCCAAATCCACCGATTACCGCCAATGGTACCAGCTGCGCAGCGAAAGCCGCGCCTTTCTGGAGCCTTGGGAGCCGACATGGCGGGCCGACGAGATGACCGAAAGCGCCTTTCGCACCCGCGTCATCCGCAATGAACAGGAATTTTCCTCCGGCCAGGCCGTTCCCCTGTTCATCATTTCACGCGACGAAGACCAGCTGATCGGCGGCCTGACCATCGGCTATATCCGCCGGGGCGCCGCCCAATGCTGCATGATCGGCTACTGGATGGGCGAAAGATTTGCCGGCAAGGGGCACATGGCGCAGGCCGTCAAGCTCGCAATCCCCTATATCTTTTCGAGCCTTCAGTTGCACCGTATTGAAGCAGCCTGTATTCCCGAGAACCACAGAAGCATCCGGCTCCTTGAAAAGGCCGGGTTTCAGCGCGAAGGCTATTTGCGGGAATACCTGAAAATCAACGGGCAATGGCGGGATCATCTGATGTTTTCCCTCCTCTCGCAGGACAGCATGCAACATAAGAATTCGAGTGATTGATGTTTTTGACCCGCCTGCCACCTCACCCGTCAGCACGCAGACTTTTGGCGCTTCTCACCGCCATGATGATCGCGTTCTGCCTGATCGGGAGCGGTGCTGCGCTTGCCACCGAGCCAGTCAAGATTTCGCGCGAGGACACGGCGCTTGATCTGACGGCAACGACGGAAATCTATACCGGCCGCGGCGAAGCTTTTCAGGTTTCGACGGCGCCCGGCACAGACGGCATCGTGCGGCGCATCGAGGTTCGTTCCAGCGCCGACAACCATCAGGGCGACTGGGCGGTGTTTGCGCTGGCCAACGTGTCGGAGGAGCAGCTGGAGCGCGTCATCGTCGCCCCGCATTTCCGTCTGGTGAATTCGAAGCTGTTCTGGCCGGACCTCGGCTCGCAGCGCATCCTGTCGATCACCCCGAGCGAGGGGTTTGCGCTCGACCGCCAGCCGAGCGACGAGGCCGACGTGTTCCGCATCACGCTCAATCCCGGTTCGGTCATCACCTTCGTCGCCGAACTTGCCGGGCCCGACCTGCCGCAGATCTATCTCTGGCAGCCGGACGCCTACAAGGACACGGTGAACGCATTCACGCTCTATCGCGGCATCGTGCTCGGAATTGCCGGCCTCTTGGCCGTGTTCCTCACCATTCTCTTCGTCGTCAAGGGAACCTCGATGCTGCCGGCGACGGCGGCACTGGCCTGGGCGGTGCTTGCCTATATCTGCGTCGATTTCGGCTTCCTGTCGAAGCTGATCTCTATCACCGCAGGCGACGAGCGCATCTGGCGTGCAGGCAGCGAGGTGTTTCTCGCCGCCGGTCTCGTCATCTTCCTGTTCACCTATCTCAACCTCAACCGCTGGCACCAGCACCTGAGCTATGCGACGCTCGCCTGGATCCTCGGACTTGGCCTTTTGTTCGGCGTGGCGATCTACGACCCGGCGATTGCGTCCGGTATTGCCCGCCTCTCGTTTGCGCTGACCGGTACCGCCGGTATCGTGCTGATCGCCTATCTCGGCTTCAACCGCTACGACCGCGCCATCCTTCTGGTGCCGGCCTGGCTTCTGATCCTCGTCTGGCTGTTCGGCGCCTGGCTGACCGTCACCGGCCAGCTGGCCAACGATATCGTCCAGCCGGCGCTCGGCGGCGGCCTTGTTTTGATCGTGCTTCTGATCGGCTTCACGGTGATGCAGCATGCCTTTGCCGGCGGCGCCTATAGCCAGGGGCTGTTTTCGGACCTGGAGCGCCAGTCGCTGGCGCTGACCGGTTCGGGCGATACCGTCTGGGACTGGGACGTGGCGCGCGACCGCGTCGTCACCATCCCGGATATTTCCGGCCAGCTCGGCCTCTCGCCCGGCACCATGCACGGCGCTGCCCGCAACTGGCTGCCGCGGCTGCATCCCGACGACCGCGACCGGTTCCGCGCCACGCTCGACGTGCTTCTGGAACATCGCAGGGGCCGTCTCAACCACGAGTTCCGCGTGCGCGCCGAAGACGGGCATTATCACTGGCTCTCGATCCGCGCCCGCCCGGTGCTGGGCGCCAACGGCGAAATCATCCGCTGCGTCGGCACCATCGTCGATATTACCGAGCAGAAGAATTCGATCGACCGGCTGCTGCACAATGCGCTGAACGACAACCTCACGGGCCTGCCGAACCGGCAGATTTTCCTCGACCGGCTACAGTCGCTTCTGTCGCTGGCACCCGGCTCGACGGCGGTGCGCCCCACCGTCATCACCATCGATATCGACCGCTACAAGCAGGTCAACGACATGCTGGGCATCGCTGCCGGCGACAATATCCTGATTGCGCTGACCCGCCGCCTGCGCCGTCTGGTCAAGCCCCAGGACACGCTGGCGCGGCTTGGCGGCGACGAATTCGGGCTGATCCTGATGTCGGAGCGCGACACGGCCAAGGTCGCCGATTTTGCCGACGCCGTTTCCAAGGCGATCATGGTACCGCTCAATTTCGGCAACAGGGAAATCAACCTGACGGCCTCGATCGGCCTCGTCTCCTGGGTCGATCAGCAGGAAAATGCAGCTGGCCTGCTCGACGATGCCGAGCTTGCGATGTTCCGCGCCAAGAAGGCCGGCGGCAACCGCGTCGAACCCTTCCGCCCGGCCTTCCGCGCCTCGGGCACCGACCGCCTGCAGCTCGAAACCGACCTGCGCCGCGCCATCGAGCGCAAGGAACTCAGCCTCGTCTATCAGCCGATCGTGCGCCTGGTCGATGCCGAGATCGCCGGTTTCGAGGCGTTGATGCGTTGGGAACATCCCAAGCGCGGCAGCATCTCGCCGTCGGAATTCATTCCGATCGCCGAAAATTCCGATCTGATCAACGAACTCGGCATGTTCGCCTTCGAAAAAGCCACCAGCGACCTGACCGAATGGCAGATCCAGACCGGCGAGTTGCCGATCTTCGTTTCCGTCAACCTGTCGAGCGCGCAACTGCTCAACAACGAACTCTATGACGACATCCGCGCGGTCTTGAACAAGAACCATTGTGACCCGCACAAGGTGAAGGTGGAACTGACCGAATCCGTCGTCATGGAAAACCCGGAACAGGCGCGGCTTGTGCTGGAGAAGCTCAAGGATGCGGGCTTGCGGCTGGCGCTCGACGATTTCGGCACCGGCCATTCGTCGCTTGCCTACCTTACCCGCTTTCCGTTCGACACGATCAAGATCGACAAGTCGCTGGTCCGCGACCCCAGCGACAAACGCTCCATCCTCCTGCGCTCCGTCATCACCATGGCCCGCGAACTGGAGATGCAGGTCGTCGCCGAAGGCATCGAATCCGAGGAAGACGCCATCCAGCTCGCCCAGATGGGCTGCGATTTCGGCCAAAGCTTCCTCTTCGGCCCCCCCATCGGCTCGGACTCGATCCAGCGGCTGCTGAAGGAGCGGTTTCCGTTGATGAAGCGGGCGTGATGTCAGAGGGCGAATTTGCTACGATGTAGCCAGTTCGACAGGCGTCAGCTTTGGCTGAAAGCGGTTACGAGAGGTAAGGCAATCACTTCAGTCGTAGGAAGTGGACCCATACCGACATTCCTCGTTTCTGCATTCTGCGTCTGGTCGGTATTTTGCAAGATGACGGCAAACCATCCGCTCGGAGCAAATCAATTGCATCAGTGCCCCGTTGAACAAATGGCAGCCATTCCGCTTCCGACTCTGTGTGGCTTCCCGAGTGCCTCTGTACTCGTATCGCGGCTAGCTTGGTGATGCCGTTCTTAGTCTACTTACTCGAGTATAACCCCTAGAACGACCAAAGCCACCCGCGAGGGTGGCTTGGCTTATGAGTCTCCTTGCGGAGAGACGGCGACCTCATCGGCCCCGCGAATGATCTATATTTAGCTTTGGACTCTGTCGTAGTCAACACCCATGAAGCCGTGCTGTATCGAGATCGATCACGCTGCGTCATCTCAGAGGCTTCCGTTCCGTCTTCGTTTGTACTGTTTCTACCGTCCCAGCAACGGCCGTTGATGGGGTCACTCGGACGGCCGTGTTTTTGTAACTGCTACGTTCGCCGGCAGAGGTGGCACCCACCCCGCAATGATGGCATGCGCCTTCTGTAAAATCACCGTTAGTTCGTCACCCTTTAAACGCGGCGGAGTGTTGCTCACATTGTCGAGCCTGCTGGTTGCCACTGTCATGAGATGGTCACACACTACCCATGTACGCTTGCCATCAATCCTGCCTTGCATTTCGGCGCTGATCTCAATGGCGTTCGCATTCTTCGCGTTGTCGTCATCCGTAGTCATCGGCAATACCGTGACCTTACCGTGCAAGGTTGCGTTCTTGCTGACGACAACGACAGGGCGCTTTTTCCAGAATTCAGGGATATGGATCACGTTTTCGGGGTGTAAGTCACACCAGTAGATGTTTCCCACTTTGGGCGCAGCTTTTATACGTATTCCATACTTCGTTGCCATTGTTATGCCGTTGCGTGTCCAACAAGCGATAGCTCCGGATCGCAATTAGCCCGTTGTCCGCTTTTGGTGCAAGACAGACGAGGCGGCTGACGGTTATATGACCCAATTTGGTCACCCGACGAGCGATCCGACGGCAACGTCTGTAGACAAACAGCCGTCGGCAGCACCTAAGCCACCGACGGCGTTTACGACGTAAAATCGGGGTATGCCGCCTTCCGTCAACGGCGGCCGATGTTCAACCTACTGCCCGTACACCGCCCCTGCACGGCGGATCAAACTGTTGATGAAATCGAGTTTTTGCACCACCGGGGGTGACAGCACGAACGGGTAGCTGTCGGGCTGGCCCATGCTGCGCTGGATGCTGTTGAGTGCTACGCTTAAGGGGACCCAGGCATCGACGAGGCGTTGGGCATCGTTCGCGCGGTAGGGGTCGAAATCGACTTCGGCGGCCATGTCCTCGTGGCGGCGGGGCTCGGTGGACAGGCCGAAGGAGCGGGCTGTCTCCAGCGTATCGACGATGTGGAAGAAATGCGCCCAGCATTCGGCGAAATCTTCGGCCGGGTGGGCGCTGGCATAGGTGCTGATGAAGTTCAGCTGCCAGTCGGCCGGCGGTCCCTGCTCGTAGTTGCGCTTCAGCGCCTCGGCATAGTCCTCGCGCTCGTCGCCGAACAGGGCGCGGGCTTCGGCAAGCGTTTGCTCGTCGCGCACCAATTGCGCCCAGTAGAAATGGCCGATCTCATGACGGAAATGGCCAAGCAGCGTCCTGTAAGGCTCATTCATCGAGACACGCACGCTTTCGCGCGTCGCGTCATTGGCCTCGGCTGCACGCAGGCTGATCAGGCCGTCTTCGTGGCCGGTCATGGCGGGAACCACATTGCCATTCGCATCCACCTCGTCGGCCAGGAAATCGAACACCAGGCCGCCTTGCGGATCGGCGTCGCGGCCGGGGCGTGGCAGTTTCCAGCGCAGGAGCGAATAGAACAGATGCCGCTGCGCCTGGCCAATCTTCTGCCAGCGCGCCAAGCCCTCCGGATTGTCGGTCACCGGGACGATGCGGTTGTAGCGGCAGGCCTGGCAATAGGCGTGATCGTCATTGGTGGAGATCAGCCAGTTGCAGATATCGTGGGCCGCATTGGCGCAGAAGCGCACATCGGCCACCGGACGCGAAGATGCCTGCCACAGGTCTTGCCCTGCGGGTGTTACCGCCTGCATCGACATGGCCTCCGGCAGAAAGCCGAGTTGCGATCCGCAATTGATGCAGACGCGATTGTCGAAATGGACGGGATTTCCGCAGTTACCGCATTCGTAAAGTCTCATAAAAATCGCCCCGCCTATGGCTCCGCCGATGATGAATGAAAAAGAGTGACTGCCGTAACAGCCATCGCCCGAATATGTGGTGTGTCGCAAAGAAATGCCCGCCGGCACAAGGCACAGCGGGCATCGGCGCTGAAATCTTCTATCCAGTTGAACCCGTCAGGACAGTCGATTCGCGCACTTGGGAGCCGCCGGTGGCCAATGAGGCCTGCCAACGGCAAACCGGATTACATGCGATCAACGGTACCCTTGACGGCGTCCTTGGCCTTGCCTGTGGCCGTCTGGACCTTGCCCTTGACTTCCTGGCCCTTGCCTTCAGCCTGCAGCTTTTCGCTGCCGGTTGCCTTGCCTGCTGCCTGCTTGACCTTGCCTGCTGCCTGATTGGCGGCGCCGGAAATCTTGTCGGAAGTGCTACCCATGATCAGTCTCCTTGAGAGGTTGAGGTCAGGATCGGATCGTCCTGTCCTTACGACTGGAAAACGGAGAGCGGCTGAATTTGTTCCGGCTTAAGACAACAAAGTCGAAAATAGATTGGCCCTATGCATGGCCGGCATCGACCGACAGCATGGCAGGCGCCACACCCATCGAGGCCAGAGCCCGGTCGTATTTGTCGCCAAGGCCGCGGTCGAAGATCAGCTCTTCGCTGGCCGGGCAATTCAGCCAGCCATTGTTGGCGATTTCATTTTCAAGCTGGCCCGCACCCCAGCCGGCATAGCCAAGCATCATCATCGCCTTGGCAGGCCCCTCGCCGCGCGAAATCGCCCGCACGATATCGAGCGTTGCCGTCAGGCAGATGTCGTCATTGACGGGAATGCTGGATTCGCTGAGGTAATCATCCGAATGCAGAACGAAGCCACGGCCGGTTTCCACCGGGCCGCCGGTCTGGATCTGGAAATCGCGGGTAATGCCCGGAAGCCGGATGGCCTGCTCCTGATCGATGATCTGCAGATGCAGGAGAACGTCGGGAAATGTCAGCTGCTGCGGCCGGTTGAGCACGAAGCCCATGGCGCCGTCGTCCGAATGGGCGCAAACGAAAATGACGGTGCGGGCAAAATTGCTGTCGAACATGCCGGGCATGGCGATCAGGAACTGACCGTCCAACACCCCGCGTTCGCGCTTTTTCTGGAACGTCGCCATCATGGTCTTAGCCTCAGGTTCAAATGAAAAGCGCTTCCACTCTGGTCTTTTCTCGAGGATGTTCCGCGCCTTGAAGCCGTGTGCCATCAAGAGAAAATGATCGCGAGGTGAGAGCCGGCATCTTTCAAGCCTGCCTCAAAACCGGTAAGCCTCAGCGTCATGAAACATCATCGCCTCCGAGAGATTGTGCCTCATTTGGCTGCGCTGGCAACCCTTGCAGCGTATTTTTTTATTGCCCCGGCCGCCATGGCCGCACAAAGCCAGTGGGTGCAGTCGCAAGGCGGCGAGGTTCGCATCGTCGCCGCCAAACCGCTCGCTGATGGCACGATCCCGGCCATTCTCGACATCCGGCTGAAGCCCGGCTGGAAAACCTACTGGATCGAGCCCGGTGCCAGCGGGATCCCACCGCAGGTCACCATCGACCCGAAGGACGGCATTGTCTTTTCCGGTCTGCGCTTTCCAGCGCCGAAGGCATTTCACGACGGCATTGCGGGGTATGCGGGCTATGATCATTCGGTGGCCTTTCCGCTCTCTCTGAAGCGCGAGAAAAGCGGCGATCTCAGCCTGAATGCCTCGGTGTTTCTCGGGATCTGCAAGGATATCTGCATCCCGGTGCAGGCAGACCTGCACCTTTCTTTGCCTGAGGGACTTGCGGAAAACCCGCTCGACCGGGCCCGGATCGAGGATGCCGTCGCGGCGCTGCCGATGCCGCCGTCCGGCACGTTCAAGGTGACGGCCGCCGCCTTCGACGCGGCTGAAAAACGCCTGCACCTGGAACTGGTAACGCCAGCGGCAATGCCTGCGGAAATCTTCCTGTCCGGTCCTGCCGGCTATAGTTTCGGCACGCCGGACACTGTTGTCGCGCAGGATGGCAAGGTGACGGCGGTGGTGCCGGTCAGGGTTCCCGCCAAGGGCGGCGCCTTGAAAAGCGGCGCGGTGACGCTGGTTGCGCGTTCGGGCGATCAGAGCATCGAAACCCCGCTTGCCTTTGACTGAACCGAATCTATATTCCCATCGACCACGGAGCCTTCAGCGCTCCGGCCTTCCCGAAAAAGACTTCAAGGAGTGAGACCGTGACCATTTCCGTCGGAGACAAGCTGCCTGCCGCCACCTTCAAGGAAAAGACCGCCGATGGCCCGGTCGAAATCACCACCGACCAGCTGTTTTCCGGCAAGAAGGTCGTGCTCTTTGCCGTTCCCGGCGCTTTTACGCCGACCTGCTCGCTCAACCACCTGCCGGGTTACCTGGAAAACCGCGATGCTATCCTTGCCCGCGGCGTCGATGATATCGCCGTCGTTGCCGTCAACGACCTGCATGTGATGGGCGCCTGGGCAACCGCATCGGGCGGCATGGGCAAGATCCATTTTCTCTCCGACTGGAACGCCGCCTTCACCAAGGCTCTCGGCATGGATATCGATCTCTCGGCCGGCACGCTCGGCCTGCGCTCCAAGCGCTATTCGATGCTGGTGGAAGACGGCGTGGTGAAAACCATCAATGTCGAGGAAAGCCCCGGACAGGCGACCGTCTCTGCCGCTGCCGCCATGCTCGAGCAGATTTGAGGTCTGGCGTTCAGGCCGGATGATCGCAGCATTGCCTGCCGGTTGAACCGGCAGGCCTTGGCGCCGGTGAAACTTACTGAACCCGCTTCTCGACCAATGTTGCAAGCTGGCCAATGACCGTGCCCCAGCCGTCGAAGAAGCCCAGCTCTTCGTGCATTGTCCGGTCGGCATTGCTCTTGTGCATGACATGAGCATGGTAATTGGTGCCGTCTGGATGATCCTGCAGCGTGACGATGGCTGTCATGAAGGGCTGTTCGGCCGGGCGCCAGCCGCCGGTCAGCGCGTTGGTAAAGACGATCCGCTCGCCGTCCCGCACATCCAGAAAACAGGCGGAGAGATGCGGCTGGAAATCGCCGCCGTTTTCGCTCATCTGCGTCGTAAGGGCTCCGCCCGGGCGCAGGTCCATGGCGACCACCTTGCATTTGGCCGGTGCGGGGATCCACCATTGCTCGAAGCGTGACGGATCGGTCCAGGCGCTCCAGACAAGCGATCGCGGCGCCTTGATGATCCGGGAAATCGTCAGGTCGAGCCTGGGGTCGGGTGTGGTCATTGTCAGCCTCCTTGTTTCTTAAGTCTTGGTTTCTTGTGTCCTGGTAACGAACTGCTCAAGCCTGTCGGTACGGCCCTCCCACAGCGAACGCTGCGCCGACAGCCACGCATCGACTGCGGCAAACTGCTGTTTCTCGATGGTGCAGGTCCGGACCCGCCCCTGCTTGCGGGTCTTGATCAGGCCGCTGCCCTCCAGAAAATGAATGTGTTTCATGAAGGACGGCAAGGCCATGGCGAAGGGTTCGGCAAGGTCGCTGATGCTGGCCGGTCCATTGCCCAGCCGCACCAGCACGGCCCGCCGCGTCGGGTCTGCCAGCGCCTGGAAAATGCCGTCGAGCTGGTGTGAATACTGATCCATAAGGCTAAGTATCACGACGTAACACTTACCGCAAGGGCTAAGTGTTTTCCTCCGGTCCTTGACTTGCCATGGCGAGAGGGCATGTTTTCATGGAAGACGAATTCGGGAGGTCACGATGAAGACGTTTTTTCGTATCGGTGCGGCTATTGCCGTCATGACGGTGGCTGGCCAGGCCGCAGCCAAGATTCCGCTTGTGAACGCCACCTGCCCCGGCAATATCGAAGTTCATGCCGATCAGGGCGGTCCGGTCTATATCAACGGCAAGGAAGGCAAGCTCAAGGTCTTCAACGAGAACTATTATGAAGCCAAGGGCGGCGGTGTCACCATATCGCTCACCATCAGTCCGGATGGATCGGCGGATGTGTCCTATACCGGCAAGGGCGGCGCCAATGGTGTCTGTACCGTGAAGTAACCGGCAAGGGGATGTCATGAACCAGAGCATCGCGCTGATCGCGCTCGTCGTTGCCGATTATGACGCGGCGATTGCTTTTTACGTCGGCAAGCTCGGTTTCGTGCTGGTCGAGGACAGTTACCAGCCCGAGCAGGCCAAACGCTGGGTGGTTGTGCGGCCGCCTGGCAAGGGCAGCACAGCGCTGCTTTTGGCAAAGGCGTCCTCGCCGGTCCAGGAACCGTTCGTCGGCAATCAGGCGGGCGGGCGCGTGTTCCTGTTTTTGCAGACCGATGATTTCTGGCGCGATCATGCAAAGATGGTCGAGACAGGAATCCGCTTTATCCGCGAACCGAAAGAGGCTCCCTACGGCATCGTCGCCGTGTTCGAGGACCTCTATGGAAATCTCTGGGACCTGGTCGAGTTTACCGACGGACGATAGAGCTTACCGCTTCTTCTTGAACGGTTCCATGCCCTTGCGGGCGAGTTCGTCGGCGCGTTCGTTTTCCGGGTGGCCGGCATGGCCCTTGACCCAGTGCCAGGTGACCTTGTGGCTCTGGTTGGCGGCATCGAGCGCCTGCCAGAGTTCGCCGTTCTTCACCGGCTTCTTGTCTGCGGTCTTCCAGCCGTTCTTCTTCCAGCCGTGGATCCACTTGCCGATGCCGTCCATGACATATTTCGAATCGGTATAGAGATCGACTTCACACTGCGTCTTCAGGCTCGTGAGCGCAGTGATCGCCGCCAGCAGTTCCATGCGGTTGTTGGTGGTTTCCGCCTCGCCGCCGCACAGGTCCTTCTCGGTTTCGCCATAGCGCAGCACCGCGCCCCAGCCGCCCGGACCGGGGTTTCCGGAGCAGGCGCCATCGGTGAAGATATCGACATGTTTCATGCGGGCATTGTCTCGTTGGTGAGGCCGTATTCGGCTGATGTTGCGACGGAGCGGTGGAACTGCAGCTTCTTCAGATATTCGAGCGGGTCCTTCTTGACCACGAGGGCACCGGCCGGCGTCATCAGCCAGTCGTAGAGCCGCGTCAGGAAAAACCGCAGCGCCGAACCGCGCGCAAGCAGCGGCAGCGCTTCGATCTCGGCAGATGTCAGCGGCCGCACGCTCTGGTAACCCGCAAGCAGCGCCATGCCCTTGGTGATGTTGAACGCGCCGTCCTTTTCGAAGCACCAGGCATTCAGGCAGACCGAGACGTCATAGGCGAGCAGGTCGTTGCAGGCGAAATAAAAGTCGATCAGCCCGGACAGTTGGTCGCCAAGGAAGAAAACGTTGTCGGGGAAGAGATCGGCATGGATGACGCCCTCCGGCAGGTCCTTCGGCCAGTTGGCCTCGAGAAAATCCAGTTCATGGGCAATCTCATCCGCCAGCCCCTGTTGCACCTCGTCGGCGCGGTCGCGCGAATTGTTCCACAGCGGCCGCCAGCCGCCGACGGACAGCGCGTTCGGACGGCGGATCTCGAAGCCCTCGCCGGCCACATGCATGGCGGCGAGCGCCTTGCCGACCTCGCGGCAATGGCTGGCATCTGGCTTGCGCAGCCACATGCCCTCGAGGAAGGAAATGACGGCGGCCGGACGGCCCGAGAGATGGCCGAGCAACGCACCATCGGCACGCGGCAGAGGCAGCGGGCAGGACAAACCGTTGCCGGCCAGATGATGCATCAGCCCGAGGAAAAACGGCAGATCGTTCTGGTCCACCCGCTTTTCGTAAAGCGTCAGGATATAGGCGCCCTTGGTGGTGTGCAGCAGAAAATTGGTGTTCTCGACGCCTTCGGCAATGCCCTTGTAGGACGTCAGCGTGCCGACATCATATTGCTTCAGAAAGCCGTTGAGATCGTCTTCGGTGATATCGGTGTAAACTGCCAAGGTCGGATCTCTGAGCTAGAATAGGTGGAAGGGGTTTGCCTGCGAATGGATCCTCGGGTCAAGCCCGAGGATGACGGAGAGTGGGACGGCCACAGCGCAGGCAATTGGCTTCAAAACATAACAAACTCGAAGCCGTCATCCTCGGGCTTGACCCGAGGATCCACGCCGCATGCACGTTTTGCCGTCACTCCCCATTCACAAACGCCATGTCCTGCGCCGTCAAGGGAACGTGGCGCAATTCGCGGTTGACGAGGAAGTTTTCGGTTTCCTCGACCGTGTCGGCCAATTCCACGGCGGCATCATAGCGCACGCGAAAAGCCTCGATAATCTCGTTGACGATGACTTCCGGTGCCGACGCACCCGCCGACAGGCCGACTGTAGAGATATCGGCGAAATCATCCCAGTCGATTTCCGACGCCCGCTGGACAAGCACCGATTTTTTTGCCCCGGCGCGCAGTGCCACTTCGACCAGCCGCTTGGAATTGGACGAATTCGGTGCGCCGACGATGATGAAATGATCGCAGCCAGGAGCCGCCTGTTTCACCGCTTCCTGGCGGTTGGTCGTCGCGTAGCAGATCGAATCGGCGGCAGGCGCCGTCAGGTTCGGGAAGCGCTCGTGCAGCCGCTTGATGACGCCTGCCGTATCATCGACAGAGAGCGTGGTCTGTGTGACGAAACCGAGATTGTCGGCATCCGGCGGCATATAGGTTTCGGCGTCCTCGACCGTTTCCACCAGCGACACCGCACCTTCGGGCAATTGACCCATCGTGCCGATCACCTCGGGATGTCCGGCATGGCCGATCAGCACCACATGGCGGCCGAGCTTCTGGTGGCGCATGGCCTGCTTGTGGACCTTGGAGACCAGCGGGCATGTGGCGTCGAGGTAGAAGAGATTGCGCTGCGTCGCATCGGCCGGAACCGATTTCGGCACGCCATGGGCGGAAAACACCACCGGTTGCTTGCGATGCTCAGGCGGGATCTCGTCGAGTTCCTCCACGAAGATCGCGCCCTTGGCCTCAAGCCCCTCGACGACATAGCGGTTGTGAACGATCTCGTGGCGGACATAAACAGGCGCGCCAAATTCCTTCAGCGCCAGAACGACGATCTGGATCGCCCGGTCGACCCCGGCGCAGAAACCGCGCGGGCCGCACAGGCGCAGGGTGATCGGGGTCTTTGCTGGAAGGGACGTCGCCATTGATCAGAATGCCAGTAAGGTGAACACAAGGCCGAGAATGGCCGGGCCGCCCTGCACGAGCAGGATGCGCGGCTTGACCGACCATGCGCCATATATAGCGGCAACGATCACGCACACAAGGAAGAACAGCTTCAACTGCACGGCAAATTCGGGCGGCGCAGTGATCAGCGACCACAGAAGTCCGGCGGCGAGAAAGCCGTTATAGAGCCCCTGATTGGCGGCCAGAACCCTGGTCGCCTCCGCCTGTTCCGGTGTCATCCGGAAGATTTTTCGCGCCTGCGGCCCGGTCCAGAGAAACATTTCGAGCACGAGAAACCCGGCATGCATCAGCGCCGTCACGGCGATCAGGATGTTTGCAAGAATGGCCATTAGATTCCCTCCGGCTCAGGACTGGATCGACCTTATGTCTTCCGCCGGAAGATGAAAATCCCGCTGATGACGACCAAGGCTGCGGCCAGCCCGTACCAGGTCATCGCATATTGCAGATGGCTGTTGGGAAGATCGAACTGCGTCACGCCGCCGATCGGCATGCCGCCGTCATGCGCCGTCGCATCGGCATCGATGAAGAAAGGCTCGACCTTGGCGGGATCGAGGCCGGCGCTCGATGCCATGACATCGAGATCCTTCCAGTAGAAGATGTTCTTGGCGATATCATTGTCCGGCACGGCCCAGGATGGTTTTGCAAGCAACTTGGCGCGGGACAGCCCGGTGACGGTCTGCTCGCCGGTCAGCTGGCCCTGCTTGCGCATTTCCGGTTCCTTCGCCTCGAAAGTGACGAAGCCGCGATTGACGAGAACGATCCGGCCATCGTTCAGCTCAAGCGGCGTATAGACGTAATAGCCGGTGCGGCCGCCGAAAGTGGCGAAGAAATGCCTCTCCTTGTTGTTGAGATAGGTGCCAGTAACGCGCACCGTGCGGTAATCGACGTCGTCTCCGGCCTTGGCCAGAGCCTCGATGGCCGCGAGGTCAACGGGCGGTGCCGCGCGCCGCTCCGCAATCGAGGCCAGAAGCCCCTCTTTCCAGGCCAGCCGTTCCATCTGCCATGTGCCGAGCGCCAAGAGGATCGCCAGCGCGACGAGGACCAGCACGATGCCGGCGATGCGGCCGACCAGACCGCCGCCCTTCTTCGTTGACACGCTATCAGCCACGATCGATCTCACCCTGGCGCGCATTGTTGCGGAACTGGACATTGATGAGCACGCCCTTGAGCATGCGCATCAGCGCCAGACTAAAGACGATGGCGAGCGGTATCCACAACAGGAAATGCACCCAGAGCGGCGGATTGATATTGACCTCCATCCAGAGTGCTGCGCCCACAACGATGAAACCGACGATCAGGATGACGAACACCACCGGCCCATCGCCGGCATCGGCAAAGCCATAATCCAGGCCGCAATTGGCGCAGGCCGGCTTCAATGTCAAAAAGCCGTCAAACAGCTTGCCCTGTCCGCAGCGCGGGCAAAGCCCCTTGAGCCCGGCCCTCACCGGCTCGACCGGTGGAAAATGTGCGCTGTCTTCGTTCATCCGGTTCTTCCAAACTGTTCGCGGCGGCTGTGTGCCAATGAGTCAGCCGACTACGTAACCCCAGCGCCCGCCTTCGTCCAATGGCAAAGCCTGCGACAAAGACGCATCGTGCGACGGGGAGCAAAGTTGCACTCAAGGTGTTGGGCGATCGGCAACAATCGTCATCTTCAACCCGAGCGTATTAACGATCTTGTGGAGCGTTTCAAACCGGGCCTTCGATCCGCCCCGCAGCGACTTGTAGAGGCTTTCGCGGCCAAGCCCCGAGGCCCTGGCAATCTCAGTCATTCCGCGCGCCTTGGCGACATCACCAAGAGCCGCGATGAAGACATCGGGATTGTCATCCTCCATCGCAGCCGTGAGATATTCGGCGACAAGGTCATCGTCATCGAGAAACTCGGATGCGTCAAATCTGGAGACCGTTGTCATGATTTACCCTTCTAAAGCGACTTCGCCATCTTCAATGCGGCTGCTATGTCCCGCTTCTGGCTGGACTTGTCGCCCCCGGCGAGCAGGAGATAGACAACGTCGCCACGTCGTTTGAAATACAAGCGATACCCGGGTCCATAATGGATCCGCATTTCCGAGACACCCTCGCCAACCGGTGCGCAGTCTCCCAGATTGCCGAACTCGGCGGAGCGTATCCGCGCAAGAATTCTGGCCTTCGCCTTCACGTCCCGCAGCGAAAACAGCCAATCCTTGAACACATCGGTTGTTTCAAATACGAGCATGATCAATCGTATCCGAAAGGATACATTCCGTCAATTTACCCTCAGCCATCGCTTCAAACAGAAACGGCCGCATTGCTGCGGCCGCCCGAAAATTTTGTGTATCGTCCGATCAGCCGTGGATCGGGGCACCCCAGCCGCCCCAGACGTAGATCGAGAAGAACAGGAAGAGCCAGACCACGTCGACGAAATGCCAGTACCAGGCGGCGGCTTCGAAGCCGAAATGCTGCTTGGGGGTGAAGTCGCCCTTCAGCGCGCGGATCAGGCAGATGGCGAGGAAGATCGTGCCGACCAGGACGTGGAAACCATGGAAGCCGGTCGCCATGAAGAAGGTCGCGCCGTAGATCGAGTCCTTGAAGGCGAACGGAGCGTGGACATATTCGTAGGCCTGAACGCCCGAGAACAGGATGCCGAGCAGGACCGTCAGCGTCAGGCCGTTGATCAGGCCCTTGCGGTCGCCGTGCAACAGGGCGTGGTGCGCCCAGGTGACCGTGGTGCCGGACAGAAGCAGGATGACGGTGTTGTAGAGCGGCAGGTGCCAGGGATCGAGAACCTCGATGCCCTTGGGCGGCCATGTACCGCCGGTGAAGGCGGCGCGGGTGGCCTGGATGGCCTCGCCCGGAAACAGGCTGGCATCGAAATAGGCCCAGAACCAGGCGACGAAGAACATCACTTCCGAAGCGATGAACATGATCATGCCGTAACGCAGGTGCAGCGACACGACGCGGGTATGATGCCCCTCATGCGCTTCCTTGATCGTATCGGCCCACCAGCCATACATCGTGTAGAGCACGACGGCGAGACCGATGAAGAAGAACCACGGATGCGCCCAGTTCAGGCCGAACAGGTGCAGCGTGCCGCCCGACAGGTATCGCATATAGCCGACGCCGCCAAAGGCCATGACGAAGGCGCCGATCGAGGCGATCAGCGGCCAGGGGCTCGGATCGATGATGTGGTAGTCGTGATTTTTCTGGTGCGCATCGGCCATGTGGACTATCCCCGATAAGTCTTTCTCATGTCGTCATTTCCGGCTTAGCCGAAAACTGTGATCTGTCAAAGTTTTCTGTCAGTTTCGGCAGGTTTTGCCTTGAGCGCCGCGACCGGCTTCGACGGCTCGCGGGCGTAGAATGTGTAGGAGAGCGTCAGCGTGTTGATCCCCTTGGTCTCAACCGCCTTGACGATTTCCGGATCGATGAAGAACACCACCGGCATCTTCAGGTCTTCGCCCGGCTGCAGCGTCGTCTCGGTAAAGCAGAAGCACTCGACCTTGTTGAAATAGGCGCCGGCCGCCATCGGCGTGACGTTGAAGACCGCCTGACCGGTCGTCGCTTTCTTCGCCACATTGGTTGCTTCGAACTCGACCTGCACGGTTTCGCCGATCTTCAGTTCGATCTCGCGCTGCACGGGCTTGAACACCCAGGGCAGGTCCGATGCGATATTGGCATCGAACGTCACCTTGATCTTCCGGTCGAGGATGACGTCGGACGCCTGCTCGACGCGTTTGGTCGTGCCGTTATAGCCTGTCACCCGGCAGAACATGTCGTAGAGCGGCACGGCGGCATAGGCCATGCCCGTCATGCCGACGACGAAGGCGATGCAGGAGGCGACGATGACGCCGTTTGCCCGCTCCTTCTTCTGCTCCGGTGTTTTGATCGGGGCCATGATCTCTCCCTATTGAACCATGCCGTTGCTGAACTTGATCAGCGTTACGACATAGAAAATGGCAACGAGACCGAAGAGGACGGCACCCAGCGCGATATTGCGGCCGCGGCGCGACTTCTTCTGGGCGTCCGTGAGTGTCACGAGTTCCATCAGGCAACCTTTCCGGCAGTAAGCCACAGCGTGGCAATCAGATGATCGACCATCAGCGCGGAGAAGATCGCGAAGAGATAGAGGATCGAAAATGCAAAGAGCTTCTTGGCCGGCACCATCTTCTCGTCCCCTTCCGGCATCCGGTGCACGCCGATGGAGTACCAGATGAAGCCGAGGCCAAGCGCTGCGGCAAAAGCGCCGTAATAGGTGCTCGAGAAACCGAGGATGGACGGCACGACGCCGATGATCGCGGTGAGCACGGCGTAGATGACGATCTGCGTCTTGGTGGTCGCCTCGCCCGAAACATTCGGCAGCATCGGCACGCCAACGGCGCCGTAATCGCGCATCTTGAACAGGGCGAGCGCCCAGAAATGGGCCGGCGTCCACAGGAAGGTGATGAGGAAGAGCACGATACTCTCGATGGCGATGCCATTGGTAACGCAGGCCCAGCCGATCATCGGCGGGAAAGCGCCGGCAGCACCGCCGATGACGATGTTCTGCGGCGTCGAGCGCTTCAGCCACATCGTGTAGATCACCACATAGAAGAAGATCGTGAATGCGAGCAAGCCGGCCGACAGCCAGTTGACGACGATGCCGAGAATGCAGACGGAAAAGGCAGACAGCGTCATGCCGAACGACAGCGCTTCCTGCGCCGTGATCTTGCCAGACGGGATCGGCCGCTTTGCCGTGCGGGTCATGACGGCGTCGATATCCGCGTCGTACCACATGTTGAGGGCGCCTGACGCTCCAGCACCCACGGCGATACAGAGGATCGCAATGAAACCGATGAACGGGTTGATGTGCCCGGGTGCCATCACCATGCCGGCGAGACCCGTGAACACCACCAGCGACATGACGCGCGGCTTCAGCAGCTCGAAATAATCGCGCGCAGAGGCCTCAGAGAGACGAACGCCGCCTTCCGTGCCGATTGCTTCGTGATTGTCGATAACCTGCATGTCCGTTCCGTTTCTGTTGTCCGGTTTTGCTGTCCGGGAGAGCAGGCCTCATGGCCTCCCTCTCCTTCGTCACCGCCGGGCTACTCTACCCCATTGTCATCCTCAGGCCTGACCCGAGGATCCATTCCCAAGCATGCCAGCCCAGGCATACCGGAGGGAATGGTGTGGATCCTCGGGTCTAGCCCGAGGATGACGGAGGGTGGTTTGCCGGGTTTGGCCTAACGAACCATCGCTCCCGGCCGGTATCAGCTTTCCCTCAAGTCGAGGAGCCGCCGTTGCCGGCGGCCCAGGTTTTGCAAGCGCTTACTTGATGCGCGGCAGCTGTTCCCACTGGTGGAACGGCGGCGGCGATGTCAGCTGCCATTCGAGCGTGTTGGCGCCCTCACCCCAGGGGTTGTTGCCGGCAACGCGCTTCTTGGAGAAGGCTTCAAAGACGCCGAACAGGAAGATCAGGACGGCGAAAGCCGAGATGTAGGAACCGTAGGACGATACGGCGTTCCAGCCGGCATAGGCATCCGGATAGTCGATGTAACGGCGCGGCATGCCGGCAAGGCCGAGGAAATGCTGCGGGAAGAACACAAGGTTCACGCCGACGAACATGACCCAAAAGTGCAGCTTGCCGATCAATTCCGAATACATGTAGCCGGTCATTTTCGGGAACCAATAGTACCAGCCGGCAAAGATCGCAAACACCGCGCCGAGCGACAGAACGTAGTGGAAATGGGCAACCACGTAATAGGTGTCGTGCAGCGAACGGTCGAGGCCGGCATTGGCGAGCTGAACGCCGGTGACGCCGCCCACGGTGAACAGGAAGATGAAACCGATCGCCCAGACCATCGGCGTGGTGAAGCGGATCGAACCGCCCCACATCGTCGCAATCCAGGAGAAGATCTTCACGCCGGTCGGAACCGCGATGACCATCGTCGCGAAGACGAAGTAGCGCTGCGTGTCGAGCGACATGCCGACGGTGTACATATGGTGCGCCCAGACGATGAAGCCGACGGCGCCGATGGCGACCATGGCATAGGCCATGCCGAGGTAACCGAAGATCGGCTTGCGCGAGAAGGTCGAGACGATGTGGCTGACGATGCCGAAGCCGGGCAGGATCAGGATGTACACTTCCGGGTGACCGAAGAACCAGAACAGGTGCTGGAACAGGATCGGGTCGCCGCCGCCTTCAGGCGCGAAGAAGGACGTGCCGAAGTTGCGGTCGGTGAGCAGCATGGTGATGCCGCCTGCCAGAACCGGCAGCGAGAGAAGCAGAAGGAAAGCGGTGATCAGAACCGACCAGGCAAACAGCGGCATCTTGTGCAGCGTCATGCCGGGAGCGCGCATGTTAAGGATCGTGGTGATGAAGTTGATCGCACCGAGGATCGACGAGGCGCCGGCAATGTGCAGGCCGAGGATCACGAGGTCCATGGAGGGTCCGGGCGTTCCCGCCGTCGAGAGAGGCGGATAGATCGTCCAGCCACCCCCGGAGCCATAACCACCGGCCGGGCCTTCGACGAACATCGACAGGAGCACCAGCAGGAAGGCCGGGATGATCAGCCAGAAGGAGATGTTGTTCATGCGCGGGAACGCCATGTCAGGCGCACCGATCATGATCGGCACCATCCAGTTGGCAAAGCCGCCGATCAGCGCCGGCATGACCATGAAGAAGATCATGATCAGCGCATGCGCCGTGGTGAAGACGTTGAACATCTGCTTGCCGCCGTCGATGGCAGCGTCGCCTTCGAAGCCGTAGACCATGGAGGCCAGGCCGTGGAAGATCTGGATGCCCGGCTCCTGCAGCTCGGCACGCATGAAGACCGACAGCGTGCCGCCGACGATGCCCGCGAAGATCGCGAAGATCAGGTACAGCGTGCCGATGTCCTTGTGGTTGGTCGAGAGGAACCAGCGCTGAAAGAAGGTCAGCGGCTTGTGGGCGTGGTCATGGTCATGCCCGTGATCGTGGGCATGGTCATGAAGGTGGTCGTTTTGCGCGGTTGTTCCGGCCATTGGGTCGAGCTCCCCTTCGAATTCTGTAGGGCGAATTACTGTGCGGCGTTTTCAGCGACGTCTACGGTCTTGGCCGCGCCGTCGATGGAAGCCATGAGTGCCTTGTTCGCTTCACCAACATTGGTGGCGGCGGCAGCAAGCCAAGTGTTGTACTTGTCTTCGCTGACCACACGGATGGCGATCGGCATATAGGCGTGATCCTTGCCGCAGAGCTCGGAACACTGGCCGTAGTAGAGACCTTCGCGCTCGGCCTTGAACCAGGTTTCATTGAGACGGCCGGGAACGGCGTCGATCTTCACGCCGAAAGCCGGCATGGCGAAGGCGTGGATGACGTCGGCTGCGGTGACCAGAACGCGAACGGTCTTGCCGACGGGAACGACGACTTCGTTATCGACGGCCAGAAGACGCGGATATTCGTGCTTGTCTTCCTTGCCGAGCGAGGCGCGGTCTTCTTCCTTCATCATCAAGCTGTCGAAGGAGAGCGGGCTTTCGCCGATTTCATATTCATAGGACCAGTACCACTGGTTGCCTGTCGCCTTCAGCGTGATATCCGGATTTTCCGGCGGCGTCAGCTGCGCGGTCAAAAGCTGGAAAGAGGGAATGGCCAGGAACAGGAGGATGACCACCGGACCCAGCGTCCAGACGATCTCGATCGCCGTGTTATGGCTGGTCTTGGAGGGAACCGGGTTCTTGCTTTCGCGGAACCGGATCACGATCCAGACCAGGAGCGCCAGGACGAAAAGCGTGATCGGAATGATGAACCAGAGCGTGTAATGCTCGAACCACGTAATTTCTTCCATGATCCCGGTTGCTGCGGTCTGAAAGTTGGTCTGCCATGCGACCGGCTTGTCAGCCAAAGCATTCGAAGCGAAGAGCAGACAGGCAATCGATGCCAAAACTGCAAAAGCCTTGTTTTTCACTATAGTGTCTCCCTGGGCGCTTGATCAGGATCAAACCGTAACGCAGAATCCTTAGCCATACTGAAGCGCTTCAAACCACAGTTTGATGAACGCCGCAACATCTGTCCATTCAAGCCCATGCGGCATTTTGCGCAAACTGTGCTTTTCACACAAACTGTTCAGCCATGCGGCGCCCACCGTTACCGGCAGCGGCTCCATACAGCACGCGCGCCATGCCAGTCTTTCACGCCAGTCTTATCGCCCCTATAGCATATATAAGGAACGACCGGCACTCCATCCGCAGCCTAATAAAGCGGCGTTTCGCTAAAACCGGACCATTTAGACCGGTCCAGGAGCCCCATTTCCGCCACACCGGGCTGGAATGTACCGCGCGGGGCTTTTCATTTGCGGCTACGCGCTTCAAGAATAGCCAGACTGATTCTTAAGTTTGAGGTTTTCATGGGCCTGTCCCTCCTTTCCCGGCTGCCGATCGCGGCGTTCGGACTTGCTGCCACACTCTTTTCCTATACGGCAGCGGCCCAACAGCCCGGAGCACAACAGCCAGGTACACCCGGCACCGTGAAATCAAACCATGGTGCGTGGTCGATCGTCTGCGACCAGCCGGCCGGCGCAACCGCCGAACAATGCGCGCTGATGCAGAATGTCATTGCCGAGGACCGTCCCGAGGTGGGCCTTTCGGTCGTCGTCCTGAAGACGGCGGACCGCAAGGCGAAGATCCTGCGCGTGCTTGCTCCGCTCGGCGTTCTCTTGCCGAACGGGCTTGGCCTCAATGTCGATGGCAAGGATATCGGCCGCGCCTATTTCGTCCGCTGCTTCTCCGACGGCTGCTATGCCGAAGTGGTTCTGGAAGACGAACTCCTGAAAACCTTCCGCTCCGGCGCCCAGGCAACCTTCATCGTCTTCCAGTCTCCGGAAGAAGGCATCGGTATTCCGGTTGACCTGAAGGGGTTCGGCGAAGGCTACGACGCACTGCCGTAAGCAGTTTCTTTTTCTCTTCTCCCCAGCGGGGAGAAGTGCCGAACGCAGTGAGGCGATGAGGGGGCCAAGGGCACGGACTGTCTGTGAGGCTCCCCCTCATCCGGCGCGACGCGCCACCTTCTCCCCGCTGGGGAGAAGAGGAGCCGCCCGCTTTTTTGCAAAAATGGCAAACCAATGCATCACGGCGGTAGCGTCTCCACATCTGTGCTTGCCCCTTCTCTTACGGGTCCCTAGATAAGCAGGGTCCCCCTCTGCATATGGAGCCCCTCGCCCATGAACACCGATCTCATCAAACTGTTCGACAGCGACGAGGCTGCCATTCGCGACGTGCTGGCGCAGACCTTGGCGGGCGCCGATGATGGCGAGCTGTTCATCGAGCATAGCCAGTCGGAATCGCTATCCTTCGACAATGGCCGTCTGAAAGGTGGCAGCTTCAACACCGATCAGGGATTTGGCCTGCGGGCGGTTGCCGGCGAAGCTGTTGGCTATGCGCATGCGGGCGATCTTTCGCTGTCGGCTTTGAAACGGGCTGCCGATGCGGTCGGCGCCGTGACGCGGGGTTATTCCGGCACTTATGCGGCAGCACCCCAGCGCACCAACAAGAAACTCTATGGCGACGAGAACCCGATCGGCGAGCCGAGCTTCGAGGCCAAGGTTAGGCTGCTGCAGGAGATCGATGCCTATCTGCGTGCCAAAGACCCGAAGGTCCGCCAGGTGACGGCCTCGATCGCTGCCAGCTGGCAGGTGGTCGATATCCTGCGCGCCGATGGCGAGCGCATGCATGATATCCGGCCGATGACGCGCCTCAACATCTCCGTCGTGGTGGGCGACGGTGACCGGCAGGAAGCCGGCTCCTACGGCGTCGGCGGCCGTCGCGGCTTTGGCGATTTCATTGCTGCCGGCAATTGGCAGAGTGGCGCCGACGAAGCGCTGCGCCAGGCGCTGGTCAATCTGGACGCCATCGACGCACCGGCCGGAACCATGGATGTGGTTTTGTCCTCCGGCTGGCCGGGCGTCATGCTGCATGAAGCGGTCGGCCATGGCCTGGAGGGCGATTTCAACCGCAAGAAGACATCGGCTTTTGCCGGGCTGCTCGGTCAACAGGTGGCGGCCAAGGGCGTTACCGTGGTCGATGACGGCACGATCGAAAGCCGCCGCGGCTCGCTCACCATCGATGACGAGGGCACACCATCCGCCTATAACGTGCTGATCGACGACGGCAAGCTGGTTGGCTATATGCAGGACCGCCAGAACGCCCGGCTGATGGGCATGAAGGCGACCGGCAACGGGCGGCGCGAATCCTACGCGCATGTGCCGATGCCGCGCATGACCAACACCTATATGCTTGGCGGCGACAAGAGCCCGGACGAGATCATCGCCTCCGTCAAGAAGGGTATCTATGCGGTTTCCTTCGGCGGCGGCCAGGTGGATATCACCTCGGGCAAGTTCGTCTTCGGCTGCACCGAGGCCTATCTGATCGACAACGGCAAGATCGGCGCGCCCGTCAAGGGCGCGATGCTGATCGGCAATGGCCCGGACGCCATGCAGCGGATCACCATGATCGGAAACGATATGAAGCTCGATACCGGCATGGGCAATTGCGGCAAGGGCGGCCAATGGGTCCCCGTCGGCGTCGGCCAGCCGCATCTGCGCATGAACGAAATGACCGTTGGCGGCACGCAGGCCTGATTGAAGAAAGGCCGCATTTTGGAGAGACCGGCAGCAACGACGGCCGGGCTCACCAGTTGCCAAGCCCCTCCCCGTCAGCCGCGTGACGGCAGCAGCATGCAGTCGTAGGAGTGCTGCTTCAGCCAGTTGCAGGCGGCATCCGCCTCGTCGCGGCTGTCGAACCCGACGAACCGGGCGCGGTAGATGGTGCCGGCCCCTTGGCCGACGGCTTCCGTATAGGGTGAGGCTGATTTCAGCGTATGGCCGGCAACGGAGCGTGCCTGCGCCAAAAGTGCCCGCGCGGCTTCCTGCGTCGGTGCCGCTGAAATCTGGATCTGCCAGGCACCGGCGGGCAAGATATCCGCCGTCTTTTCCAACTCGTCCATGACGGCCGGGCGCTCGGCCGGGATTGTCGCGTGCGACGAGGCGATCAGTGCGGCAACGGCGTCGCCGCCCCGGCGCTTGGGGGCGGCAAAGGGCAATGGGACATCGGACGCACCGAGCGCTGCCACCTCGACCGCGCCACCGGTCTTGGCCGCAGCGAGCAGCGCGCGGCTGCCTGCGTTCGACGCCTTGCCCAGATGACGGTCGAGAAGGGCTGCCATCTTGTTGTCGCGGCTTTTTGCCGTGCGGCCGCCGAGCACCACGCCGACCACACGCCGGTTGCCATGGCGCACGGCGCTGACCAGGTTGAAGCCGGAGGCATTGGTATAGCCGGTCTTGATCCCGTCCATGCCGTCATAGCGATACATCAGATTGTTATGGCCACGCACCTTGCGGCCGCGAAACATGAAGCTCTGCGTCGCAAACAGCCTGTATTCCCTTGGGAAATCCCGCATCAGCGCGATGGCAAGCGTGGACATGTCGCGCGCCGTGGTCACCTGGGCCGAGGCCGGCAAGCCGGAGGCATTGATGAAGACGGTGCGGCTCATGCCGAGCTGGCGCGCCTTTTTCGTCATCATCTGGGCAAATCTCGCTTCCGTGCCGCCGAGCTTTTCCGCCATGGCGGCCGCAGCATCGTTGCCCGAGCGCACGATCATGCCCAGCACTGCCTCGCGCACCGTCAGTTTCATCCCGGCCTTCAGCCCCAGCCGCATCGGCGGCTTGGCCGCCGCCGTCTTCGACACCTTGATCGTGCTATCCCAATCGATCGTGCCGCGATGAAGCGCCTCGAAAGCAAGATAGAGCGACATCATCTTGGTGAGCGAGGCCGGATGATTGAGCGTGTCTGGATTTTCCGAGGACAGCACCTTGCCGGTGCGGGCATCGATGATGATTGCGGCACTGCCGGCCAAGGCCACGGACGGCGCAAGCGCGAATGTCAATATTGCCAAAAGCAGGCAGCGGAAGGTCATCATGCCGGTCCCCCTCAATCGCACCGGCAAGCAGGCGCCGTGCGTCATAGGGAGACAGAGCCGTGTCTTTGCTGCAACTTTGCGGCCGATTGCGTTTATACGGCACAACTTTTGTCCGGCTGGTAAACGAAGATTTAACACGGACACCGTCCGGGCGGGACCAAAGCCGCCAGCCAACAGGCTTCCACCAAGGCTCCGGGCGGCAATCCTGTTCATTTGCTGCAAGGTTCAGTTGTCGCGGGAACCAAACGCCCCTCGCCGCGTTATTCGGGCACGCCGCATAACCGTTTGAAAAAGCGGCCGGTTCATTGCAAGGAGAGACATCATGGGACGCGGAATTCTACTTTGGCTGCTGGGGGTTCCGATCCCCATTATTATCCTTCTCGCCCTCTTCTTCCGATAGGTGGCGCGATGACAATCCCGGTCTCAACGGTGCCAGCCGGCACCACCATCGAATCATCGGATTCCGCTGTCAGCTGGGGTGCAATTATCGCAGGCGCCGTGGCGGCTTCTGCAATCACGGTCGTTCTGTCGCTGCTCGGATCCGGCATCGGACTGAGCATGGCGTCACCCTTTTCATCCGAAGGCGCATCCCTGACCACCTTCGCCATCACCACGGCGATCTGGCTGATCATCGTGCAATGGGCGTCTGCCGGTTTCGGCGGCTATATTGCCGGACGTCTGCGGACGAGATGGACAGGCGTCAACCGTGACGAAGTGTTCTTTCGCGATACGGCGCATGGCGTGCTCGCCTGGGCACTGGCCACATTGATCGTTGCTGGTGCTCTGGGTTCGGCCATTTCTGCCACGGTCGGCGCTGGTGTGCAGGCGACTGCAACGGTGACCGCCGGTGCAACGGCAGCGGGTGCAGCGGCCGCGTCTTCGGATGCGGGCAGCAATGCGACATCTTACTTTGTCGATAACCTGCTGCGTCCGACAGCCCCGTCGCCTGCAGCTGCAGGCTCTGCCGACGATACGGCAGGACAGGTGTCGCGCATCCTCATCAACAGCGCTGCGAATGGCGAAATGTCTGCGGGCGACCGCACCTATCTCGACCAGCTCGTGGCCTCGCGCACCGGTCTTTCCGAAGCCGATGCCAAGGCCCGCGTTGATGGCGTCCTGAAAAGCATCGACGATGCAAAGGTTGCCGCGACCGAAGCAGCCGAAACGGCACGCAAGACCAGTGCATCGGTTGCCCTGTTCGGTGCCTTGTCCCTGCTGATCGGCGGCTTTGTCGCTGCGGTCGGTGCGGCACTGGGTGGCCGCCAACGCGACGAAGTTGATGGCGTGCTTGCCCGTTAACAGTCTGGCCCGTTAACAGTCTGGACTGAAACAGTATCGAAGGCGGACTGCGAAAGCGGTCCGCCTTTTTTATTTGTGCGAAAACCACATGTGGCAGCGTTCAGGCGGTGTTAACGCCGCCGCCGTTAATGTTGCGCTGTTCATTTCGACTGGGGACCACGCTTGAAATCCATGCTGCGACAGGCTGTCAAACGCTCGGCCATTACCGTTGGCCTGAACGCTGCATTCGTGTTGCAAGCCTGTGGTGCCATGCGGCAGGCGCGCGGGCGCGGCGCGATCTTCACACTGCATCATGTGCGCCCGAAACAGCCGCGCGCCTTCGATCCCAACGCCCATCTGGAGATCACGCCGGAATTTCTGGAAACGGCATTCGTGACGTTGAAGCGCGATGGCTACCGGTTCATCGCGCTTGATGCCCTGCCCGCCCATCTTGCGTCCGGTGATCCCCAGCCCGTTGCGGTCTTCACGCTGGATGATGGCTACCGCAACAATCTAGACTATGCCGCGCCGGTATTCTCCCGGCACGGCGTGCCCTTCACCGTATTTGTTGCAGGCGGGTTTATCGATCGCACGCACACGCTCTGGTGGGAAACGCTTGCCGATCTGCTGGAGGGGCAATCCAGCCTGACGTTCGATTTTGGCGCAGGCGAGGAGACTGTCACGCTTGGCACGCTGCGTGAGAAACAGGCCGTATTCGACCGGTTTGCGGCCTTTCTTCACGCCATCGATGAGGCCACGGCGATCACCCGTCTCAACCAGACAGCGCAGGCGTTTGGCATCGATCCCATGGGAATAACCGCTGCCCTGACGCTGGACGAAACAGGGCTCAAACGTCTCACTGACAATCCGCTCGCCAGCCTTGGGGCGCATACGATCAGCCATCGCTCGGTGACGCGCCTGAGCGAAGAGACGGCCGGCATGGAAATGGAGCATTCAGCCCGCAGGGTGGAAATGATCACCGGAAACCGGCCGGCATCGCTTGCCTATCCCTATGGCTTTGCCAGCGCCGTTTCTGCGCGCGACCACAAGCTGGCGGCGTCGCTGGGATTTACGACCGCAGTGACCACGCAGCCGGGAACCCTGCCGGGGACCGCCGGCATGACGGCCCTGCCGCGCATATCGCTGAACGGCCATTTCCAGAAGGCGCGTTATGTCAGCGCGCTTGCTTCCGGCATTGCCTTCAAACTGATGGGCGCGCGCTGAGACCCTTCCTATTTCGTCAGGGATACATCCGCACCTTGTTCCAGTCGCCTTCCGCCTCGTCGCGGCGGAATTCGATGCGGTCGTGCAGGCGGAAAGCGCCGTCCTTCCAGAACTCGATCGAGGTCGGCTTGATGCGGAAACCCGACCAGTGGTCGGGGCGCGGAATATCGCCGATGGCGTATTTCAGCGTATATTCGGCAACCGCCTTTTCCAGCGCGAACCGGCTTTCGAGCGGCCGCGATTGCTTGGAAGCCCAGGCACCGATGCGGCTGCCGCGCGCCCGCGTCTTGTAATATTCGTCGGCCTCCTGGGAGCTGACGATCTCGACAGGGCCGCGCACCCGGACCTGGCGGCGCAAAGTTTTCCAATGAAAACACATTGCCGCCTTCATATTGCCGAGGATTTCCTGCCCTTTCTGGCTTTCGAAATTGGTGTAGAACACGAAGCCGCGCTCGTCGAAATCCTTCAACAGCACCATGCGCACATCCGGCAGGCCATCGCCGTCCACCGTCGCCAGCGCCAAGGCATTGGGATCGTTGATTTCTGCGGCCTGCGCCTCTTTCAGCCATGTGCCAAAAAGGGAAAAGGGCTCATTCTCTTGCGTGAAGTCACCAGTTGTTAACCCAGTCTCACTCATATTGCCATCCAATGCCGTAATGTGTGGCGCGACACCGTTTCGCCCGCCGAACAAAAAATGTCAGAGCTCGCACGTTGCGTCTCCGGACCTTGAAGCCGCTCTTTCCAGTCTGACAGGTATGCCATTGCAAGACATAGCAAAGTGGATCGAGGACAGAAAGGTTTTATCCCGGTTGGGCGGGATTGCCGCACTGTGCCTGACTGCGACCAGCCTTTCGGGATGCCTCGGCGGCCTTGACTTCTCCGGAACGCCGGATGTCGACAGGACCGTTTCGACAAGCTCAGTTCCGGCTGTGCGCAGTGACGAAGACAATTCCGATGCCGTCACTGTCAGAAACGCCGTGTCATCGGCCGATGTGACCCGCATGTCCGGAAATCCCATTCCCTGGGCGAATTCCAGCTCGGGCAGCGCCGGCGTGATCAGCAGCATCGCCGAGGAACAGGTCAACGGCACCACCTGCCGCCGCTTTACCACCACGCGTCATTCCTATCAGGGCATCGCCAAATTCGACGGTAACACCTGCCTTCTGGGCAATGGCGAATGGTATCTGACCAGTTTTGGCCCGCGCAGCTGATCCTTTGCCGATACCGCCCGTTAACCACGCTGCAACAAAGGCGCGGTGGAGGGCGATTTACACAACCGGCGGGCGCCCGCAGCTAACCGGAATTTAAGCAGCCGCTTTACATCATCACCGCAAAAGGGACAAAGCCGCCGGCGCGGCTTCCCGATTGTTTCAACAGGCTGAAGCGAACCGCAACATGCGGCCTCGGTCTTCAAGGGCGGTGACAGGCATGCGTGATCCCTATTCAGTGCTCGGCGTCAGACGCAATGCCGGACCCGACGAGATCAAGGCCGCCTGGCGCTCCGTGGCGAAAGCCGTGCATCCCGACCAGAACAAGGACGATCCGCTCGCCACGCAGCGCTTTGCCGAGGCCGGCCGCGCCTATGAGGTGCTGAAGGACCCGAAACTGCGCAACCGCTACGACTATGCCCGCCGCGAGGCCGAACTGCGCCGCATGGAAGACATGAAGCGCAAGGCGCGCGGACCAGAGGAAGAGACCATCGATCCGGAAACCGCCGAAGACATGATCTCGCGCATCTTCGGCGCCGACGACCGGGCAAAGGCCGAGAACGCCCGCCGCGAAGACCGCAAGCCGGCAGCCGGATCGCAGGCCGCCACACCAAAGGCAAAGCCGGACGCGAAGCCGCAACAAAGAGCCGAACCGAAGTCCGAGGCGAGGCCCGAACCCAAAGCCGAACCTAAGCCCGAACAAAGGGCAGAGGCAGAACTGGAGACCGGCACCGAAGCAAAGGCCGAACCAGCGGACAAGATGCCGATCTTCGGCGGCTTTCCGCGCGCGGCGGCACCGGCCGCAGACCTGGTTTCGGCCATCGTGCGGCGGATCCGGGGTGCGGCAAGCAAACCCGCGCTTGAAAAGGTGCCGGATATTTTCTGCGACGTCACGGTTTCGATCGAGGACATTTTCCGCCGGGAAAAGCCTGTGGCAACGCTGCCCGACGGCAAGACCCTGAAGGTCGCCCTGCCCCTGGGCACCACCGATGGCAGCGTCGTGCGCCTCAAGGAAATGGGCTACCGGCTGAACGGCATGCAGCGCGGCGATGTCGTCGTTGCGGTGCGCGTGCTTGAGGATGGCCGCTTCCGCACCGACGGTACGGACCTGCGCACCACCCTTCCCGTCAATATCCAGGACGCAATCCTTGGCTGCGATATGACGGTCGAAACCCTGACCGGCCCGGTCAGCGTCACCATTCCAGCCTGGTCGGGCTCCGACCACGTGATCAGGCTGGAGGGCCATGGCCTGCCGGCAGCTGAGGGCAGACGTGGCGACCTTCTGGTGGAACTGCGGCTGATGCTGTGGGAAAAGCCGGATGAAAAGGTAACCGACCTGATGCGCAGCCTGCGCAACGGCCTGTTCCTGTAACGGTTTTGCGACAAAATCCTGGGATGACGGCGGCCTTTCCGGCTACTGACCCAATATTACGGGGACTAACAGTTCCTGATCTCCCCCGCGCTTGAACCACCGGGACGGCTATGTCATAGCCAATGCTCGAAAAATTCAGAGCCGACGCGACCGCAAGGGGCGCGAGGGCTCCGGCAAGTTCAACATATGCGCATTTCCAGCCGGCACAGGCCTGGCTGATGAAAGCATAGGCTTTATTGGGGGCATAACATCATGTCGCAAACATCCGGTCTGATGAAGGGCAAACGCGGCCTCATCATGGGGGTCGCGAACAACCGGTCGATCGCATGGGGCATTGCCAAGGCAATTCACGCGCAGGGCGGCGAACTGGCATTCACCTATCAGGGCGATGCACTGAAGAAGCGGGTCGAGCCGCTGGCCGAGGAACTCGGTGCGGTTCTCGCCGGGCATTGTGACGTCAGCGACGAGACCACCATCGACGCCGTCTTCGAACATCTGGAAAAGACCTGGGGCAAGATCGACTTCCTCGTTCACGCCATCGGCTTTTCCGACAAGGACGAACTCACCGGCCGCTATGTCGACACGTCGGCTGCCAACTTCGCCCTGACGATGAACATCTCGGTCTATTCCTTCACCGCCGTTGCGCGGCGCGCCGAAAAGCTGATGACCGATGGCGGCTCGATGCTGACCATGACCTATTACGGCGCCGAAAAGGTGATGCCGAACTACAACGTCATGGGCGTTGCAAAGGCGGCGCTCGAAGCCAGCGTCAAATATCTTGCCGTCGATCTCGGCCCGAAGAACATCCGCGTCAACGCGATCTCGGCCGGCCCGATCAAGACGCTTGCCGCCTCCGGCATCGGCGACTTCCGCTATATTCTCAAGTGGAACGAATATAATGCACCGCTGCGCCGCACCGTCACCATCGAGGAAGTCGGCGATGTCGGCCTCTACATGCTGTCGGACCTGTCACGCTCGGTGACCGGCGAGGTCCATCATGCCGATAGCGGCTATCATGTCGTCGGCATGAAGGCGGTCGATGCGCCGGATATCGCCGTCGTCAAGGACTGACACGCAGACGAAAGCATTCCGGGGCTGCTGCAGAAAAGCCGCCCCGGCTCCTGCCTTGGGTCTCAAGGACCCCTCTCCCGGAGTTTCTCCGTGACCATTTACATGATCCGCCACGGCCAGACCGACTGGAATGCGCAAATCCGCATGCAGGGACAGAAGGACATACCGCTCAACGATACCGGCAGGCGGCAGGCGAGCGGCAATGGCCGCGCCCTTCTCGATCTTCTGGGACAGGAGGCGAACACATTCGACTTCGTCGCCAGTCCGCTTCACCGCACCCGCGAGACCATGGAACTCATTCGCGAAGCCATAGGCCTTGCCCGCTCCGGATACCGGATGGACGACCGCTTGAAGGAAGTCTCCTTCGGGGATTGGGAAGGCTATACAATGGCCGAACTCGAGCGGGACATGCCCGAGCGTGTCGCCGAGCGGGAATTGTCGAAATGGGATTTCATCCCGCCGGGAGCGGATGCCGAAAGCTATGAGATCCTGTCATGGCGGGTCGGCGCCTGGCTTTCCAGCGTTTCGGGCCCAACCGTCTGCGTCAGCCATGGCGGCGTCATCCGCACATTGTTCAAGATATGCGGTGCGATGGACGCGGAAGAGGCAGCGCTTGGCGCCATCCCTCAGGACCGGATTTTGAAAATTGAGAACGGCACGATCGGCTGGCTCTGAACCCAAACCGACTGAGCAACACTGAACCGGTGGTACCAGACTGCTGCCACTGAATAAGCTTGTTTGACGAGAACGATACCTCACTCTCCGTCATCCTCGTCCTTGTGGCGGGGATCCAGCGACCCGACGTCCGTCGGGTCAAAAGACTCTTTCAGCTCAAGGACTTGAGCTGGCTGGATCCCCNNTGCAACCCGCTCAAATTCCCCAGTGACCTGCAGGATTGTTAGATAATACCTTTGTTTATCACCAGTCTGCGGCACTGTACCGGTGCTGCGAATGCAATCTTGTATTGAGGATCGATAGCGCCAATCCTTGGCGCTTCATCGGCCTTTAATCTTACTGCACGATTTCCAGATCGTTGATGACTCGCTTGCCGTCAACCTCGGTGTAGAACACCAGAACCTTGACGCCCGCTTTGAGGCCATCGAAATTGAATTCCTCTGGCGCCTGGTAATTCTTGCCGTCGTCCAGCGACAGGCTCAGCTTGTCCGTATCGACGCCGGTGATCACGGCTTCGACATCTGCACTTTCGGCGAACGCGGCAAGCGGTGAAAAGAAACCGGCTGCGGCCATCAACGTAGCAACGATGAAACGCATCTGTCTTGCCCTCTTCAGTGATTCATTCAATTTTGTTGTGCCCATTATTTGACCCCTGATTGTGGCAAAAATCGCCCGTTGTCGTGTCATTTAAAATTTTATCGAATTTGGAACGCACATGGTTAACGAAGCCTTGACCGGTCTTTGCCAACCCCTTCCGCAAGCGCAAATTTCATAACAGGATCAGAGCCTAAAGCCAATCTTAAGACTCCCTCTCTACCGTGAACCGGTTGAATATGAGGTGCATGGCTTTTGATCAAAAATGCTACAATCCGTCATCGCGTCTGGACGCTTGCCCGGCTGGCGAAACCGTCGCTTATTCCCGCGTTCATCGCAGCCGCCGTCGTCTTTACCGGCGGCTATCTGTTTGCGGAACAGAACCGTGCAAATTTCCGCAACGAGCTGAAGAGCAGCGTTCAGAACGACCTCAATCTCGTCTCGCTGCGCCTGCAGAGCGAAATCAACAACAACATCACGGCGCTGCGCGGCTTTGCCAACAATTTCTCCGCCGATCCGAATATTGCGCAATCGCTTTTCGACCAGCTGGCCACCAAGCTCCTCATCCAGAACCCGCAGATGGTGCGCGTTAGTGCCGCACCCAATGCCGTGATCCAGATGACCTTTCCGCTTGCCGGAAACGAGCGGATGATCGGAACCGATTTCAAGAAATTCCGCTCCTCGCGGGTCGCCATGGACCGGGCCGCGTCGAAGGCCAAACCCATTCTGGCAGGGCCGGTCAGGCTTCCCAGCGGCCGGACAGGCTTCAATCTGTTTTCACCCGTTTTCATCAAGGCGGGTGACAACCTGGTCTTCTGGGGCTTCATGGAAGCCGTCATCGATGAGCGGGATATCTACGCCAATGCGGGTCTGATCGACACCGGCCAGCATGACGACGAGGCCGACGGCACCAATCACCGCACCAATATCCAGCTGGCGATCCGCGACGTGTCCGTGCAATCGAGCATCCAGGACGCATTCTTCGGCGATACCGATCTGTTCGAGAAATCTCCGGTGATCCGCCAGCTGCAATTGCCCGGGGGAACCTGGGAACTCGCCGCCATCCCGGCCGAGGGCTGGGCGCAGGAACCGGCCAATGGCACATGGATCGACATTGCCATTTTCATCGCTGCGGCGATCATCATCATTCCGATCTTCCTCACCGGCGGGTTCGTCAACGAGCGACAGCGCAACATCGCCAAGCTGCGCTTGCGCGAACGCGAATTGCTGACCGTCTCGCACCGGCTGAACCTGGCGCTGGAATCCTCCAAGATCGGCATCTGGGAGATCGACCTCGACACCCAGGAACGGTCCTGGGACGAGCGCATGTACCATCTGCACGGCCTGCCGCCGGGCAATGGAGCGCCGCAATACGGGGAATGGCGCGGCACGGTGCATCGCGACGATATCGGCGCGGCATCGATGACCTTGTTCCGGGCGCTGGACGAGGATCTGGAATACCGTTCGCAGTACCGCATCATCGTCGCCGACGGCAGTGTGCGCCATGTGCGCAATGCCGGCTCCACCCATGTGGGCGCCGACGGCAAGGCCAAGATCACCGGCATGAGCTGGGACGTCACCGACGACGTGATGATGACGGAGCAATTGCGCACGGCAAAAGCCATTGCCGACGAGAAGAACGCCGAGCTGGAAAAGGCACTCACCGGTCTTTCCGAACGCGAGCAGCAGCTGGAGCTAATCACCAGACGGCTGGATCTGGCGCTGGATTCCTACAAGTGCGGCATGTGGGAGGCGGATCTCGATGCCGGCGTCACCTATTGGGACGAGCGCATGCATCAGCTCTACGGGCTGACCTATATCGATGGCGTCACGTCGCATGAAACCTGGGTGGGCACGATCCACCCGGAGGACCGCGAAGAAACGCTGACAAATGTCGGCCGCACGATTGCAGATGGCGTTCCCTATGTTCAGGCATCGCGCATCGTGTTGCCCGATGGTACGATCCGGCATGTGCGCTCCGTCGGCAAGATCCACGAGACGCCGGGCTCCAGCCGCAAACTGGTCGGCATCGCCTTCGATATCACCGACGACGTGTTTTTGACCGAACAGCTGCGCACGGCAAAAGCCTTGGCAGAAGCCAAGAACGGCGAACTCGCCGACGCCAAGGACCGCATCGAGCACAATGCCCTGCACGATCCGCTGACGGGACTTGGCAATCGCCGCATGCTCGACAAGGAGCTGGAAACGCTTTCCAACGCACGACGGGACGGGCTGAAGAACATCGCCATCCTGCATATCGACCTCGACCGCTTCAAGCAGATCAACGACACGCTCGGCCATGCGGCGGGTGACGCGATGCTGGTGCATGCGTCGAAAATCCTGCGCGCCAATGTCCGTGCCGGCGATATGGTGGCGCGCATCGGCGGCGACGAATTCGTCGTGCTGGTCACCAATCCGCCGGGCAAGGACTTTCTGTCCGGCCTGTCCGACCGCATCATCGTGCAGATGCGCCAGCCCGTGGATTATAACGGCTTTCCCTGCCGGTTCGGCGTCAGCATCGGGATCGCCTCTGCCGGCGACATGGCGATCGACGAGCGCCAGCTTTTGGTCAATGCCGATATCGCGCTCTACCGGGCCAAGGAAAACGGCCGCAACCGCCACGAATTCTTCACCGAGGCGCTGCAGGCCGAGATCGTCACCACCAAGCGCATCGCCGACGAAATTCTCGAGGGTATCGAACAGAACCAGTTCGTCGCCTGGTATCAGCCGCAATTCGACGCCGTGACCCTGCGGCTTTCCGGCGTCGAGGCGCTGGTGCGCTGGAACCATCCACGCGAGGGGGTGCTGACGCCTGACAAGTTCCTGCACATTGCCGAGGAACTGAACGTGGTGGCCACGATCGACCGCATCGTCCTCGACCGCGCGCTGATCGATGCGATGCGCTGGGCGGCCATGGGCATCGACGTGCCGAAGATTTCCGTCAACGTTTCGGCCAAGCGGCTGAGCGACGACTTGCTGTTGAACTCGCTGCAAGGCCTATCGTTCAAGCCGGGCCAGCTGTCGTTCGAGCTGGTGGAATCGATCTTCCTCGACGAAAGCGACGATATCGTCACCGCCAATATCGAGGGCATCAAGAAGCTCGGCATCGACATCGAAATCGATGATTTCGGCACCGGCCATACCTCGATCGTCAGCCTCTTGAAGATCAAGCCGAAGCGGCTGAAAATCGACCGCCAGCTGGTGGCCCCAATCCTCAATTCGCGCAACGAACAGGCGCTGATCCGCTCGATCATCGAGATCGGCCGGTCGCTGGGCATCGAAACCGTGGCCGAGGGCGTGGAAACCATGGCGCATGCGGAAATGCTGGGCCTGCTCGGTTGCGATCTGCTGCAGGGCTATGCCTTTGCCAAGCCGTTGAGCTTCGATAGGTTCGTGGCCTTTGCCGGCAAGGAAGCGCTGCAGCTGGCCTCCTGATTAGCGTTTCCCGCGAGACAGACTGTTCACGCCGCAATCCATGAAATTTCGCCAGAAAGGTTTTCCCTTTCCGGCATTTTCCACTATGAGTCTGCGCCTACTGAATGGCGCGGCGGCTCGCCCGGATGCGCTTGGCCTCATTTCCGGTTGCCTGATCCATGTCGCATAACACTTTCGGTCATCTTTTCCGCGTTACCACCTGGGGCGAAAGCCACGGACCGGCGCTCGGCTGCGTCATCGACGGCTGCCCTCCCGGCATCCGCTTCACCCTGCCCGAGCTGCAGGCCTGGCTCGACAAGCGCAAGCCCGGCCAGTCGCGCTTCGTCACCCAGCGCCGTGAGGACGATCTGGTCAAGATCCTCTCCGGCGTCATGCTGGACACGGACGGCGAGACGATGATCACCACCGGTACGCCGGTCTCGATGATGATCGAGAACACCGACCAGCGCTCCAAGGACTATTCCGAGATCGCCAAGAGCTACCGGCCGGGTCACGCCGACTATACCTATGACGTCAAATACGGCATCCGCGACTATCGCGGCGGCGGCCGGTCGTCGGCGCGCGAAACCGCAGCCAGGGTCGCGGCCGGCGGCCTTGCGCGCAAGGTCGTGCCGGGGCTTCTCGTGCGCGGCGCGCTGGTGCAGATCGGCAAGCACAAGATCAACCGCGACAACTGGGACTGGAACGAAGTCGGCAACAACCCGTTCTTTGCGCCGGATCCTGCCATCGTTCCGGTCTGGGAAGACTATCTCGACGGCATCCGCAAATCCGGCTCCTCGGTCGGCGCCGTTGTCGAAGTCATTGCCGAAGGCGTGCCTGCCGGGATCGGCGCGCCGATCTATGCCAAGCTCGACCAGGACATCGCCTCCAACCTGATGTCGATCAACGCCGTCAAGGGCGTGGAAATCGGCAACGGTTTCGGCGCGGCCGAAATCACCGGCGAGGAAAATGCCGATGAAATGCGCATGGGCAATGACGGCAAGCCGATCTTCTTGTCCAACCATGCCGGCGGCATATTGGGCGGCATCTCGACCGGCCAGCCGGTGATCGCCCGTTTCGCCATCAAGCCGACCTCCTCGATCCTCACCGAGCGGCAGTCGATCGACTCGGACGGCAAGAATGTCGATATCCGCACCAAGGGCCGCCATGACCCTTGCGTCGGAATCCGCGCCGTGCCGATCGGCGAAGCCATGCTTGCCTGCACCATTGCCGATCATTACCTGCGTGACCGTGGCCAGACCGGCCGGTTGAAGTAACATCCAAGGAAGAACCCCATGCCCTTTGACCAGAAGCGCGTTGCCGATGCCATCCGGGCCTTCGAGGCCGGCGAGATCGTTGTCGTCACCGATGATGACGGCCGCGAGAACGAAGGCGACCTGATCGTCGCAGCCGTCCATTGCACGCCGGAAAAAATGGCCTTCATCGTGCGCCACACATCCGGCATCGTTTGCGCACCGATGCCGAAGGAAGAGGCAAAGCGCCTCAACCTCAACGCCATGGTGGCGGAAAACGATTCGGCCCATACCACGGCCTTCACCGTCACCGTCGATTTCAAGCACGGCACGACCACGGGCATTTCGGCCGACGACCGGACGCTGACGGTGCGCAACCTTGCCAATCCGAATGTTGGCGCCGCCGACTTTACCCGCCCCGGCCATATCTTTCCGCTGGTTGCCCGCGAAGGCGGCGTGCTCATGCGGTCGGGCCATACGGAAGCGGCCGTCGATCTCTGCCGCCTTGCCAGCCTGCCGCCGATCGGCGTCATCTGCGAACTGGTCAATGATGACGGCACCGTCACGCGCGGGCCGCAGGTCACGGATTTTGCCGAAAAGCATGGCCTGAAGCAGGTTTCCGTCGCCGATCTCATCGCCTACCGGCAGCGCAAGGAAACGCTGATCAATCTGGAAGCGTCCTTCGATGTCGATACTCCCTATGGCAAGGCCAAGGCGCATGCCTATTCGCTGCCCTGGGATCCGATGCAGCATCTGGCCGTCACCTTCGGCGACATCCGCGACGGCGTCGATATCCCTGTGCGCCTGCATCTGGAAAATGTCGCCGCCGACGTCTTCGGCCGCGATTGCCAGCTCGATCCGATCATGAAGCGCATGTCCGAACAGGGCCGCGGCGTCATCGTCTACCTGCGCGAAGGCTCCGTCGGCGTCGGCGTTTCAACGACGGCACGCGCGGGCAAGCATGAGCGCGAAGAGCATAGCGAGGCCCAGGCCCGCGAAAGCGAATGGCTGGAAATCGGACTGGGCGCCCAGATCCTCAAAGACCTCGGCATCACCTCGATCCGCCTGCTCTCCTCGCGCGAACGCCACTATGTCGGCCTGGAAGGTTTTGGCATCGAGATTGCGGCGACTGAGATCATCTGAGCCGGGCGCAATGAGCATTCTGGGCCACCGGTCTGGACATGACCGGTGGCTTTTTTGTTTTTGCCGGGAATGATTGCGCACCGATTGGGTCTGGAACTGAAAGAAGAATTAGGCATACTCGCCAGGACGACGGTTGGATGTTCGAACATGGACATTTTACAGACGGCACAGCTGACGCTCAGCCCCTGCTGCCCGGACGATAGCGCTGATTTCATCAATCTGGAGCTTGATCCCGAGGTCATGCGCTTTTTGAACGGCGGATATGCCGTCGATCACGAGCGGACAGAGGAGAATGCGACGTTCCTTATGCCCAGGGGAACGGAGCCCTATATCTGGACAGCGCGCCGGACCACCAATAACGCCTTCGTTGGATGGTTCTGCCTCTGGCCGGAGAGCGTGGGTCTGGCCGAACTCGGATACCGGCTGCGCCGGGAGGACTGGGGCCAGGGGCTGGCCTCGCAGGGCGCTTTCGCCCTCGTCGATTGGGGATTTAAAAGTGCCGGCTACGAGACGATCGTGGCGACCACGATGGCGGTCAATCAGGGATCACGCCGCGTGATGGAAAAAATTGGCATGAACCATGCGTACACAGTCGCCTATGACGGTCCAGATGCGATTGCGGGCAGCGAACATGGCGAGGTCTGGTACGAGGTGACGCGGTCGCAGTGGACGAGGCGCCAGCACGCAGAGATCGAGGCCGGACTTGCCGAAGCTGACCGGGGAGAGTTTGCCAGTGCCGAAGCGCTGGCGAATGTGATCGCAAAATATGTCAAGCCCGATCGGCCGGCATGAAGGGACGGTCGATCCGCTGGACCGAACGCGCCGTCAGGCGGCTTGGCGAGATCGGCCGCTGGCTCGTCAGCAGGCTGTCGGCAGCGTGGTTTTCTCAGGATTCGGCAGGTCACTTGGGAACAGATCCATACCAAATCGTCCCGTCATCTCTGAGAAGGGCACAGCGACCCTAACCGTTCCACCCCTCCAGAAACACCACCTTCTCCACCCCGGCGAATTTCGCCAGCCGGTCGAGTTCTGCTTCCAGGCGCTCCATGCGGCCGGATGATGGGCGCACGCCCTTTTCCCACCAGAGCCGTTTGACGGTGAGCGTGCCGTTCTTGCGCTCAGCCTTCATGTCGATGCGGCCGACAATGCGGTCGCCTTCGAGCAGCGGGAAGACGTAATAGCCGTATTCGCGCTTGGGCTCGGGGACGAAGATTTCGATGCGGTAATAGAAGCCGAACAGGCGTTCGGTGCGGTTGCGGTTGCGGATCAGCGGATCGAAGGGGGAGAGCACGCGCATGCGGGCGGGCGCTTCCGCAAGGCCGCCGAGATTGCCGGGGAAACCGGCGAAGGCATAGGAAAGACGCGGTTTTTCGCCATCGGCCGGCTCGATCATCACTTCCGTCAACTCGTCGCGGTGTTGCAACACCCAGGCTTTCGCCTCTTCCGGCGAGATCAGGTCGAAGAAGGCGGCGATTTCGCCATGGGTGGCAAAACCCAGCCGTTCGAGCGCTGCCCGGCAGGCCCAGTCGAGGAAGGCGTCGTGGCTGACCTCGGGCTCATAGTGATGACCGGGAATGACGCGCTCGGCGAGATCGTAGATCTTCTGGAAATTCTGGCGGCCGGCGATGGCGAGCTTGCCGGTATGCCAGTAATATTCGAGCGCCGTCTTGTTGGGATGCCAGTTCCACCAGCCGCCCGATTTGTGATCGGCGACCTTGAGGTCGCGCGACATGGTGCGGCCGCCTTCGGCAATGCGCTGGAACGTCTCCTCAAAGGTGCTGTCAAACCCTTCGCCATGCCATTTCAGCCAGCGCTCCTTCAGCACAGGCTCGCGCCTGGCAAACCGGTGCTTCCAGTAGCGGAAAAATTCCGACGGCAGGATGGAGGCATCATGCGTCCAGTGTTCGAACAGCGCGCCGTCCTTTTCCAGAAGCTCGGTCAGGTGTTCGCGCTTATAGGTCTGGTTGCGCGAAAACAGGATCTGGTGATGGGCCCGCTCGACGGTCGAGATGCTGTCCACCTGTACGAAGCCGATCTCATGGATGAGATCGAGCAATCCCTGCTTGCCGAGCGCCCGGTTGGGGGCTGCGGCCAGGCCTTGCTTGTTGAGGAAGATGCGCCGGGCATCACGGTTGGAAACGAGAATCGCCATACCTAATCTAGGCAAATGTTCACAGTTTGTTCAAGCCCCAACCGGAAGCCTCTTTCCATCGGCGAAGAAATCGTCCTATAGAGCCTCGACATTCGAACGCGGGGGACGCGGATTGGACATACGCTTTGCCAGCGTGTCCGTCAGTTTTGGCGGGCGCACGGTTCTTCAGCCGCTGACGCTGTCGCTGAGCGAGCGGCGCATCGGCATTATCGGGCTGAACGGCTCGGGCAAGACCACGTTCGCACGGCTGATCAACGGACTGGTCAAGCCGTCCACCGGCACCGTGACCGTCAACGGTCTCGATACCGTCAACGATGCCAGCGCGACACTGGCCGAGGCCGGTTTCATCTTCCAGAACCCGCAGCACCAGATCATCATGCCGATCGTGCACGAGGATATCGCCTTCGGCCTGAAGAACCGGGGCTTGAACGCTGGCGAGATCGAAAGCCGGACCGCAGCCGTACTCGAACGGTTCGGCATTGCGCATCTGGCGCGGCGCCGGGTGCACGAGCTTTCCGGCGGCGAGACGCAGCTGGTCGCGATTGCCAGCGTGCTGGTGACCGGCCCCGGCATCCTCATCCTCGACGAGCCGACCAACCAGCTGGACCTGAAAAACCGGCGTCTGGTGGAAGAGACCATTGCAAGGCTTGATGAGCACACCATCGTCATCAGCCACGACCTGCCGTTGATCGCGCAATTCGACCGCGTGCTTTTGTTCCACGATGGCCGGCTCATCGCCGATGGCCCGGCGGACGAGAGCATCCGCGCATATCATGCGGTGGCCGCATGCTGAACGGGCTGAATGTCGAGGGCACGACGCCGCTGCACCGGATGTCCGTGCGGGCAAAGCTCGCCATTCTGCTCCTCTGCGGGCTGGCGCTCTATGCCGTGTCCTCACTCACTATCCTCGTTCCGGTCTTCCTCATCGCTGCGGCGATCTATTTCACCACCGGGCTTTCCTTCGGCGAGGCGGTGTCGCGGCTGAAACCGGTTCTGTTCACCATCCTCATCCTTTTGATCGCCACGGCCTATCTCACTTCGGTGCGCGAGGCGGCTGAAAGTTTCTTCCGGCTGATGGCGATCGTGCTGTTTGCCGGCGCCGTGACCGCGACGACGGCGACCGGCGCCTTCATCGACGAAATCACCCGGCTTTTGCAGCCGCTCGACCGGCTCGGCCTGGTGCGGGCCGCCGATGTCGGGCTGGCCTTCGGGCTGGTGCTGCGCTTCGTGCCGGATATCTTCAACCATTACCAGTCGATCCGCGAGGCGCACCGGGCGCGCGGACTGAAGGTCAGGCCGTTGACGATCCTTGCGCCGTTGATCATCCTGACGCTGAAAGATGCCGACACGATCGCCATGGCCATCGACGCGCGCGGGTTCAGGCGGCCACGGGAGAACCATCGCTGAGCGACGGCGCGACGCCTCTCAATCTTTTGCGGCCTTGCCCGGCCGGATACGACAATACCGATAGACAAAGGACCTGCCATGACCACCAGAGACCTCGTTCTCATTGCCCTCTTTACCGCCATCATCGTGGTTCTCGGCCTCATCCCGCCGGTGACGCTCGGCTTCATTCCGGTGCCGATCACCGCCCAGTCGATGGGCGTGATGCTGGCCGGCTGCATCATCGGCGCCAAGCGCGGTGCGCTCGCCTATGTGCTGCTCGTGCTTTTGGTCGCAATCGGGCTTCCGGTTCTGTCGGGCGGCCGTGGCGGGCTTGCCGTCATCCAGGGCCCGACCGGCGGTTTCGTGATCGGCTGGATCGCCGCAACCTTCGTGACGGGCCTGATCGCCGAGCGGCTGGTCAAGGAAGGCCAGAGCGAAATCAAGCAGTTCGCCGGCTTCTTCATCGCCTCCGTGGTCGGCGGTATCGCCGTTCTCTACGCCATCGGCATGCCGTGGGTTACCGCCGTCACCGGTACGCCGCTCCTGGCGGTTGCCACCGGTTCGCTCGCCTTCATTCCCGGCGATATCGTCAAGGCCGTGATTGCGACGCTGGCGGCCCGCGCCGTGCTTGCCGGTTATCCGCTGCTGCACGCACGCGCCTGAGGCCGCGTGAGCGATCATCTTGCAGCGCTCGTGACAGAATATGGCAGGCCGGAGGATGTGATCCGGCTTGCGCGGATGCCCTGTCCTGAGCTTCAACCGGGCATGATCGAGATCGCGGTCGATCGCGCCGCGATCAACCCGTCGGACCTGATCCCGGTGACGGGGGCCTATCGCAATCGCACCGTCCTGCCCTTTGTCCCCGGCTTCGAGGGGACCGGGACCATCAGCCGTGTCGCTCCAGATGTCACCGGGTTCAAACCCGGCGACCGCGTGCTGCCACTCGGCGCGAGCGGCCTGTGGCAGGCGGTTTTGCAACGCCCTGCCGAATGGTGCTTTGCCGTTCCCGCCGATCTTTCAGCGGAGCAGGCGGCGACCGCCTATATCAATCCGATGACCACGCTGCGGCTCATCTCCGCGTTGCAGGATCATTTCGGTGGTGTCTCCAGCCTTGCCGGCGTTCGGATCGGCGTCACGGCTGCCGGTTCCGCCATCGGAAAGATGCTGCTGAAGACGCTGACGGCGCAAGGCGCTGATGTGACCGCCATCGTCCGAAACGAGAGCACGGCTTCCCGGCTGCCTGCCCTGCCGGGTCTCCGGACGCTCTTGACCGGGCAGAAGCCGGCGGATCAGGACCGGAGGTTCGACGCGGTGGCCGATGCGGTCGGCGGCGAGACCGGCGGCAGCCTGCTCCGGCACAATCTTTCGGCCGGCGGCGCGTTCCTGCAATATGGCGCGTTGAGCGGGATGCCGATTGCGCAATCGGTCCTTCTCGCCCGGCCGGATGTACGCTTTTCTTTCCTCTGGCTGCGCACCTTCGTCCATTCTGCGGGACGCGAAGCGCTAACGCATGCGTTGGCCGAATGCTTCGACGGCCTTCGCGAGGGACCATTAGCAAGCGAGATCGCCGCCACCTATCCGCTGTCCCGGCTTGCAGACGCGCTCAAGCACCAGAATGCCCCGGATCGCCGCGGCAAGGTGCTGATCGACCCGCGCTGTTGAAAACACCGCAAACGCCCTACCTAAGCCATGGACCTTCACACCTTGACGCCATAGGTTCCCGCCATGACCACGATCCTGTTCGAAAACCCGATCTTCCTGGAGCACAAGGTTCCGGAGGGCCATCCGGAACGGCCCGACCGGCTGAAGGCGCTGAACCTTGCGCTCGAGCATGAACGGTTTTCGCCGCTGACCCGGCTTGAGGCGCCGCAGGGCAACGAGGATCTGGTGCTGCTTGCCCATCCCGAACAGCATCTGCGCACCGTGATGTCCGCCATTCCCGAGGACGGTATCGAGGCGCTCGAGGCCGACACCTATGCCAGCCCCGCCAGCCTGCAGGCCGCCCTCACCGGCATTGGCGGCGCGGTCGCGGCTGTCGATGCGGTGTTTTCCGGCAAGGCCGACAATGCTTTCGTCGCCTCGCGCCCGCCCGGCCACCACGCCGAGAAAAACAAGGCGATGGGCTTCTGCTTCTTCAACAATATCGCCATCGCCGCCCGCCACGCCCAGCAGACATACGGGGTTGAACGCGTCGCCATCGTCGATTGGGACGTGCACCACGGCAACGGCACGCAGGACATCTTCTGGGACGATCCGTCGGTGCTGTTCTGCTCGACGCACCAGATGCCGCTCTATCCCGGCACAGGTGCCAAGACCGAGACGGGTGCCGGCAATATCGTCAATGCACCGCTTTCGCCCGATACCGGCAGCGAACATTTCCGCGAGGCCTTCAAGTCGCGCATCCTGACGGCGCTCGATGATTTCCGCCCGGATTTCATCCTGATCTCCGCCGGTTTCGACGCCCATCACCGCGATCCCCTGGCGCAGATCAATCTGATGGCAGAGGATTTCGACTGGGCGACCGGGCGTCTGCTGGATGCCGCCGGGAAAACCGCCAACAACCGCATCGTCAGCCTGCTCGAAGGCGGCTACGATCTTCAAGGGCTGGCCGAATCGGCCGGAACCCATATCTACCGCCTGATGAGAGGATGACCATGACCACGCAAGCGCAACCGGGCGCCGCCCCAACCGACGTATCCGCCCTCTCCTTCGAAAAAGCCGTCGAGGAACTCGAAGCCATCGTCTCGGCGTTGGAGCGCGGCGATGTGGCGCTTGATAAATCCATCGAGATCTACGAGCGCGGCGAAGCGCTGAAGAAACATTGCGAGGCGCTTCTGGGTGCCGCCGAAAACCGCATCGAGAAGATCAGGCTCGACCGGGCGGGCAAGCCGCAGGGCGTGGAGCCGCTCGACGGGGAGTGAGTGCGACCCGTTCTACAGGGCAATGGTCGTTCTGATTTCATCGTAGCCTGCATGCAGGCCGGTGGCATCGTGTTCGATCAGACCGGCTTTCGTGAGAATTTCCACGTCCTCGTGAACACGCCGGTAGTCGCGGCCCAGGCTGCGCGCCAACGCGGCGATACTGGCTTGCGGATGGCGGCGCAGATGCCGCAGCAATTCAAGCCGCTTCGTCGTCATCGTCTGTGACAGCGCATCCCAATTCACGAAGGTCAGGTGGTCCTCGGAAACGGCCTCGCCCTTTTCCGCGCGATGCCAGGCCTCAGTGACCCTCTTTTCCAGATCGCCAAAGGAACCGCCAATATGAAGCTGCACATCCTTGCTCATATCCGCTCTCCTCTTATTTTTTCGACATCCAGCCGGAAATCGGCCAGCAGCTTTTCAATGGAGACAAACGCGTAATCTTCTTCGCGGTCACCGTAATGGCGATGATCACCCTTGCCGCGTTCATTGTCATATCCAATCATTCTCTCACCGGGGCGGCCGTAAAACAGTGAATATTTGAGAAAGTGGGATGTTGGCGGAACGGATACCGGCACGCGCCAGACCTTGACCTCAAGGATGGCTCCATCCTGAAAAATCAGGCGATCGCGAATGATCAATATCGCTTTCATCGCGCAAAATATGTCATGCGGCGCCATATGGCGTCAAGCGCCATAAATCCTGGAAAGCAGCACTGGTAGTTTTGCTGCTGCGGGCCTACCTTAGTGCCGATTTAAACCGACGAGGATCACCCCATGTCCTTCTTTCCCGGAAACGATCCAGACGCTGGTGATGCGCCAGCCTGCGATGCGATCGAGCATCTGATCATCCCGCGCACCAGCGATATCGGCAATCTGCAGGTGCGCCGGGCGCTGCCCTCGGTCAAGCGGCGGCTGGTCGGGCCGTTCATCTTCTTCGACCGGATGGGACCTGCCTTGCTCAAAGCCGGACAGGCGCTGGATGTGCGGCCGCATCCGCATATCGGGCTTTCCACCGTGACCTACCTGTTCGACGGCGAGATCAAGCATCGCGACAGCTTAGGGACCGAGATGGTGATTTCGCCCGGCGACCTCAACCTGATGACGGCGGGGCGCGGCATCGTGCATTCCGAACGCTCGCCGGAAAACCTGCGCGGCAAGCCGCAGTCCATCTCCGGCCTGCAGACCTGGCTGGCGCTGCCGGATCAATATGAGGAGATCGACCCGATCTTTGCCCATACGGAAAAGCGGGAGCTGCCCTCCTTCGATACGGACGGCCTGAAGGGGCGCGTGGTCATCGGCCAGTTCGAAGGCATGCGGTCGCCGGTGTCGGTTTTTTCCGACACGATCTATGTCGATCTCACGATCGAACCCGGCAAGAGCGCGCCGTTTGCGGCCGAATGGGAAGAGCGCGCGCTCTATATTCTGGAAGGCGAGGCCATCATCGCCGGCGATCATTTCGCCAGCAACCAGCTGCTGGTTTTCCGGGCCGGCGATGCGATCACCGTCACGGCCGGACCGGCCGGCTGTCATATCATGCTGTTTGGCGGGGCGGCACTTGGATCCGCCCGGCATATCTGGTGGAACTTCGTGTCTTCCTCTAAGGAACGCATCGATCAGGCCAAGGAAGAATGGCGAACCGGCCGTTTCGACATCGTGCCGGGAGACGAGGAAGAGTTTATCCCTTTGCCGGAGCGGTAATATTGGTTAAACTCGCCGGAACGCCGCAAGAAAACCGGTTTTTGCAATCCATAACGAACCTGTTTAAAGACGCGGCTCCCAGCGGATACCAACACAGACATCGCGGCTCTCTTGATGCTGCGAGAATGAAGGCCCTAGCGTGACACAATTGCCAGTCCATCCCATGCCGGCGACCCCCCTTCTCGATCAGGTTGTTTATCCCGATGATTTGAAGAGGATCGAGGACAAGGACTTGCCGCAACTGGCAGCCGAACTGCGCACCGAGATGATCGATGCGGTATCGCGCACCGGCGGGCATCTGGGCGCGGGTCTTGGCGTCGTCGAGCTGACCATCGCCATCCACAAGGTCTTCAACACACCGCATGACCGGCTGATCTTCGATGTCGGCCATCAATGTTACCCGCACAAGATCCTGACCGGCCGCCGCGACCGGATCCGCACGCTGCGCCAGGAGGACGGCCTGTCCGGCTTTACCCGCCGCGCCGAAAGCGAGTACGACCCCTTTGGCGCTGCCCATTCCTCGACCTCGATTTCCGCCGGCCTCGGCATGGCGGTCGCAGCCGACCTGTCCGGCGAGCACCGCAATGTCATTTCCGTCATCGGCGACGGCGCGATGTCGGCCGGCATGGCCTACGAGGCGCTCAACAATGCCGGCGCGCTCGATGCGCGGCTGATCGTCATCCTCAACGACAACGACATGTCGATCGCGCCGCCGACGGGGGCCATGAGCGCCTATCTCGCCCGCCTTGCCTCCGGCCGCACCTATATGGGCTTTCGCGAGCTGGGCAAGAAACTGACGGCCTATCTTGGCAAGTCGGTCGACCGGGCGATTACCCGAGCGGTCGAACATGCGCGCGGCTATGTCACCGGCGGCACATTGTTCGAGGAGATGGGCTTTTACCATATCGGCCCGATCGACGGGCATTCCTTCGAGCATCTCCTGCCGGTCTTGCGCAATGTGCGCGACAACTCCAAGGGTCCGGTGCTGATTCATGTGGTGACGCAGAAGGGCAAGGGCTATCCGCCAGCCGAAGCTGCTGCCGACAAGTATCACGGCGTCAACACGTTCGACGTCATTACCGGTGCGCAGGCGAAAGCCAAGCCGAATGCGCCGGCCTACACATCCGTCTTTGCCGAAGCGCTGACGCAGGAAGCCGAGTTTGACGACAAGATCGTCGCGGTTACTGCGGCCATGCCGTCCGGCACCGGGCTCGACAAGTTTGCGCTCGCCCATCCCTCGCGCTGCTTCGATGTGGGCATTGCCGAACAGCATGCGGTAACCTTTGCCGCCGGTCTGGCGTCGGAAGGCTACAAGCCGTTCTGCGCGCTCTATTCGACCTTTCTGCAGCGCGGATATGACCAGGTGGTGCATGACGTGGCGATCCAGGGATTGCCGGTGCGCTTTCCGATCGACCGCGCCGGTTTCGTCGGCGCCGACGGCCCGACGCATGCCGGTTCGTTCGACACGACCTATCTTGCCACCCTGCCCGGCTTCGTGGTCATGGCGGCCGCCGACGAGGCGGAACTGAAGCATATGGTGCGCACGGCGGCCGCCTATGACCAGGGTCCAATCTCATTCCGCTATCCGCGCGGCGAAGGCGTCGGCGTGGAAATGCCGGAGCGCGGCGAGATCCTTGAAATCGGCAAGGGCCGGATGATGAAACAGGGCTCGAAGGTGGCGCTGCTTTCCTTCGGCACGCGTCTGGCCGATTGCCTGCTTGCGGCGGAAGACCTCGATGCCGCAGGCCTTTCGACGACGGTCGTCGATGCCCGCTTCGCCAAGCCGCTCGATCACGACCTGATCCGCCAGCTGGCCAAGCACCACGAGGTGCTGATCACCATCGAGGAAGGTGCTGTCGGCGGTTTTGGCAGCCATGTGCTGCAATTCCTTGCCCATGAAGGCCTGCTCGACAATGGCCTGAAGATCCGGCCGCTGGTGCTGCCCGATATCTGGATGGAACAGGCCAAGCCCGAGGCCATGTATGCCAAGTCCGGCCTCGATCGCGCTGGCATCGTTTCCACCGTGTTCAAAACGCTTGGGCAGAAGCAACGCATCGGCTCCAGCGTCGCCGGCTGAGGCGCAAGCTCGAAACAGTCTCAGGCGGTGCGGTGCAGGCCGTAGGACGCAGCCTGCGCCCGTGTGGTCTTGCGGGCCTCGAGCCACCAGCCGATGACAAGCTGCAGCGCGCAGCCGCCGGCCAGCAGCAGCAGCTGAAGGGCGACCGGCATATCGGGATCGAGCGTCATCAGCACCACCGCACCGAAAGACAACAGGATCCCCACCGAAAAGACCGCCAGGCTGTGGCGTCCTGCCAGGCAGAGGAGCCGTAAGCCTGGATGACCGGCGGCCGCTTTAACGGCTGGAATGTTCCAGGCGAGATAGAGGATCGCCAGAACATTGGCGATGCGCAAAGGGCCGTCATTGATCTTCGACACCAGCTGATGATGGAGTTCGCCGAACGGCGAGGCCATGAAGCCGAGGTGAATGGCCAGATTGGCGGGGATGGCGGCCAAGGCGAAAATGGCGGCAGCGGCAAAGACGAGCTTGTTATAGGGGAAAACCGGCTGGCCGCGCTTCATGCGGGCGCCGAGATAGATGCCGATCACGAAGATGAACTGCCACGATAGCGGGTCGAAAAACCAGGTCCTGCCTTCAAGGGCGGCATTGGGAAAGTTGATATGGCCAAGGCCGGCAATGAACCAGATGAGGCAGGACAACCCCAGCAGAAACGTCTTTGACCAGTCATGCAGCAGGAAAGCGAAAGGGGCGATCAAAAGCAGCACGACATACATCGGCAGAATGTCGAGATTGCCGGGCATATAACTTAGCGACAGCGCCTGAAGTCCGTGGTGCAACGGGTTCTGCCAGAAATTGGTCATGTCGGCCGTCCAGGCGATCCGGTCGAAAGCCATGATCACCATCGCCGATACCGTCACCATGATCGCAAACAGCAGGAGATGCACGGCATAGAGCCGCATCGCCCGCTTCCAGGGCCGTGCCACCTGCAGACCCGCGTGCGGACGGTGATAGGCGAGAGCGCAGGACATGCCGGCCAGAAGAACGAAGATTTCCGAGGCATCCGAAAAGCCGCGTGATTGCTGAAACGTCGCCGAAAACGTGAACTCCGCGTGACCTATGAAAATCAGCAGAAGCGACAGCCCCCGCAGAAGGTCTATTCTGTTCTCCCGTTCGCCGTTCATCTCAGGTTTCCACGGTTGCCACCATCGCGGCGGGCGCGATCACCTCTTCCTAAAGCAAAAACCTTACTCTCCCACCTGATGCCATCGATACAATTTTAGCGATTGTTGTTTTTGGTTAAGCCTTCATGTTGTACTTCCCTGCCCGGCATTCCCAGCAGGATCAGGGTCGCGATCATGCTCTTTCGGCATTATTTGCCCGCGCCCGGCCGCCTGGCCCTTGCCATCGCGGGCCCGACGCGCCATGAGAACCCATGTCAAACGAACCAAAAACCTCCGTCCGCCTCGACCAGCTGCTTTTGAACCTGGGGCTTGTCGCCAGCCGTTCGCGCGCCCGCGATGCGATCCAGCGCGGGACCGTCACCGTCAATGGCCGCGTCGTCACCAAGGCGAGCTCGACCTTTCCCGAGGATGTGACCATCGCCATCGATGATCCGGTCCAGCCCTATGTGTCGCGCGCGGCGCTGAAGCTGAAGGCGGGCCTGGAGCATTTCAAGCTGTCGCCGGAAGGACTGGACTGCCTGGATATCGGTGCCTCGACCGGCGGCTTTACCGAAGTGCTGTTGCATGCCGGTGCTGCCCATGTCATTTCCGTCGATGTCGGCCACGGCCAGTTTCATCCGCGTCTGGAGGCCGATCCGCGCGTCACCAATATCGAGGGGCTGAATGCCCGGGTGCTGGATGAGGATCATCTGGAAGACCGCGAGATTTCCTTCATCGTTTCCGACGTCTCGTTCATCTCGCTGAAACTGGCGCTGCCGCCGGCGCTTGATCTGGCCGAACCCGGCGCCCATTGCATCCTGCTCGTCAAGCCGCAATTCGAAGCCGGCCGCGAGGCGATCAGCAAGGCCGGCCTGCTCAAGGATCCGTCGACCGCGCCTGCGGTTGCTGCCGAACTGGAACGCTGGCTCGTCGAAGACATGGGCTGGGTCAGCCTTGGTCTCATCCCCTCGCCGATCTCGGGCGGTGACGGCAACGAGGAATATCTGCTGGCCGGCCACAAGCCGCTCGAAGACGGCGATGGCTTGGGCGACGACGAAACGGATGAAGACGCATGAGCATGGAGACGCTGACGATCGAGAAGATCGGCCAATCCGGCGATGGCATCACCCGTGGTCCGTTCGGGCCGGTCTATGTGCCGTTCACGCTGCCCGGCGAAACCGTGGCGCTGGCGGTTAACAAGGACAAGGGCACGGTCATGTCGATGACCGATATCTCGCCCGAGCGCGTCGCGCCGAAATGCCGGCATTTCGGACCGGATGGCGAGAACGGCACCTGTGGCGGCTGCAGCCTGCAGCATGCCAGCGACAGCCTTTACCAGAGCTTTAAGCGGCAGCTGGTCCTCGACGCCCTGAAATCGAAAGCCTTGCAGGCCGAGGTCGCACCGTTGGTCATTGCCAACCCGGGCGAGCGGCGGCGCACGGTATTTACGGCGCGGCGCACCGAAAAAGAGCTGCTGCTCGGCTATAACCAGCCTGAAACCCATCATATCGTGGCGATATCGGAATGTCCCATCGCAAGCCCCGGCATCGTGTCGCGGCTTGCAACCATCCGCACGATGGCAAACGCCATGGCCGTCAACGCCGAGCCGTTCCGCATCACCGTGCTTGAAACGCTGTCCGGCCTCGATCTGGCCTTTGACGGCATCAAGGCGATGGACGACCGGCAGCGGCGCATGGCGGTCGAAACCGTTCTTAGCCTCAAGGGCATTACGCGGCTGAGCCTCAACGGCGAAATTCTGGTCGAGCCGGTCAAGCCGGTCATCGATTTCGGCGGCGTTTCCGTTTCGCCGCCGCCGGGCAGCTTCACCCAGGCGACCAAGCCGGCCGAAGAAGCGATGACGGCGCTGGTGCTTGCGCATCTGGGCAAATCCAAGCGCGTCATCGACCTGTTTTCCGGGTCGGGCACTTTCTCGCTGCGCATCGCCCGCAAGGCGCGCGTGCACGCCGTGGAAAGCGAAGACAAGCCGCTGAAGGCACTGGATCTTGCCGCGCGCAACACGCAAGGGCTGAAACCTGTCACCGTGGAAAAGCGCGACCTGTTCCGCCGGCCGATGATGGCTTCGGAACTGAAGGTCTACGACGCGATCGTCTTCGACCCGCCCCGCGCCGGCGCTGAAGTGCAAACCAAGGAAATGGCCCGTTCCGGCGTCAAGAAGATCGTCGCGGTCTCCTGCAATCCGGTCACGCTGGTGCGCGACCTGCGCATCCTCGTCGATGCCGGCTACCGCATCACAGGCGTCACCCCGATCGACCAGTTCCTCTGGTCGTCGCATGTGGAAGTGGTGGCGACGCTGGAGAAGTGAAGCTGAGCGTTCCAGTCGAATTAAAGCGCCGCTGAAGGAATATCGATGGATGCAGCCGGCCAAATCCGGCGGCACTCTTGCCGGAACGCGGCAATCGCTTGAACCGCGTCGTCATTCTTCATCTGTACGGCATCGGAAGCGCGACGGAGTTCCGCCAAATCACAAAGGCGGTTGACGACCCAGATCGCCCGTCTTTCGATATCTGCGCCATAGGCCCGCTCGACCTTGGCAAGCGCTGTCCCTGGAATATTGCCGAAACCTTTGATCAGCATGCCGGTATCGAAAGCATCGCGATAATTCACTGACGGATCAACGCAGCGATCGGCATTTGCAAGCAGCTTTTCGGCAAACATGTTGGATGGCGACAAAGTCGGCACCGCGAGGACTTCATCAAGGCTTCCATCGAGATCGATGCGCGCTTCCCGGACGATTTCGAATTTTATGGTCAGGCCGCGATAACCCAGGAGCGTTCTGATACCGTATTGATCCGCTTTGACGTCGCGGACGCTCTCAACCTTGCTTGAGAAAAAAGCATTTACGCCCTCGGTGACAGCCGCCATGCGCAGTTTCCGATACCCATCGACGTCTGAACATAGAAAATCGATATCCACCGATCGGCGATATTCTCCAAGCTTCAGAACGATGGCTGTTCCTCCCCCGAACCAGCACTTGCTGTCCAGGAGAAACGCGTGGTTCATCGCGCCCAGGATTTCTGCAATGATCTGATGTTCCGCGAGGAGATATTGAGCCATGAGGTCCTGCGCTGCGTTTTATCGATGATGCAGGATCATGCACCTGGGGTGAAGGGCTGTCAGGAAAAAAGCCTGCCGCCCGCGCCGAATTGGCGCTCCAGGCTTTGGATCAGCTGGGTCTCCGCAGCGGTCAAATGCGCCGTATCGACGAAACGCCAGTTGCGCTCGTAAAGGGCAAAGGCTTCTTCCCGCAAGATAGGCCGCGTAATGTCGCGGTTCCAGGCCAGCAAACGCAGCTCCGGATAATCGGCGGGGACGATGCTGTTGTCGACGGCGGCGGTCATCGCAGCAATATATGACCACCGGGCAGTCATATCAACATGCGAACCCCGGCAGCACCTGCGTTCTGCCGGGGGTTTCAAAAGGCTCTTGTCTATGCCGCGCGACGCCCATAGGCCGGTTGTCTTGCTGCCGCCTGCTGTGTGCCACCGATATTGAACTGGGCGAGCAGGTCGTTGAGGGCGGCGGCTTCGGAGGCGAGGCCGTGGCTGGCGGCGGTTTGCTCCTCGACCATGGCGGCGTTCTGCTGGGTGCCCTGGTCCATGGTGTTCACAGCCGTGTTGATCTCCTGCAGCCCGGTTGATTGTTCGCGGGTGGAGGTGACGATGGCGCTGATATGCGTGTTGATCTCCTGGACCTCAGAGACGATCGCCTGCAGCGACTGGCCGGTTTCGCCGACGAGGGTCACCCCGGCGCGGACCTGCTGGCCGGAGGTGGTGATCAGCGCCTTGATCTCCTTGGCGGCATTGGCCGAGCGCTGGGCGAGTTCGCGCACTTCCTGGGCAACGACGGCAAAGCCCTTGCCGGCATCGCCCGCGCGGGCCGCCTCGACGCCGGCATTCAGCGCCAGCAAGTTGGTCTGGAAGGCGATGTCGTCGATGACGCCGATGATGTTGGAGATTTCGCCGGACGACTTTTCGATGCCCTGCATGGCATTGACGGCATTGCGTACGACCTCGCCGGATTTTTCGGCACCGGCACGGGTACGGGCAACCAGCTGGCCGACTTCTTCGGCGCGGCGGGCACTGTCCCTGACCGTGGTGGTGATCTGTTCCAGCGCTGCGGCGGTCTCCTCGACCGAGGCTGCCTGCTGCTCGGTGCGGCGGGCGAGATCGTCGGCGGCGGTGCGGATTTCGGTGGCACCCGCATCGATGGCGCGGGCATTGGTGCCGACGGCCTGCAAGGTCTGGTGCAGCTTGGTCACCGAATTGTTGAAGTCGGCGCGCAGGCGGTCGAGATGCGTGACGAAGGGAACCGAGATGCGGTAGCCGAGATCGCCATCGGCAAGGCGGCCAAGACCGGTTGCGAGTGCCTCGACGGCCTGCTGGATATCGGCGGTTTCGCGGGCCTTCAACGCTTCGCGCTCGCGGCGCTCCTGTTCAGACAGCGAGCGGCCGCTCTCGGCTTCGCCTTCCAGACGCGCCCGTTCGATCGCATTGGTGCGGAACACGGCAACGGCTGCGGCCATCGAGCCGATCTGGTCGCGGCGCTCCTGGCCGGGGATTTCGGCCTTAAGATCGCCTGCAGCCAGCCGCTCCATGGCGCCGGTCATATCGGTGACCGGACGGATGACGAGACGGCTGAGAAGGGTCGCAAGGAAAGCTATCATCATGCCGACCGCCAGAAGCGTGGCGATGGTGGCGGCAATCCGGAACTGGCCGATGGCGGAATAGGCGAGATCGGCATCGACGGCGAAACCGACATACCATTCCACCGTTGGCAGGCCCGCGACCGGCACGAAGCTGACCAGCATCGGCTTGCCCTCAAGCTCGGTCTCGACGATTGCCGAACCGATCGATGGCGTCGTGACGGGGAAAGCATCCGTGAGCGTCTTGGTGACCAGCTTGGCATCGGGATGGACGAGGATCTGGCCGGACTTGTTGACGAGGAAGGCAAAGCCTTCGCCGCCGACATCGATATCCTTGACCATCGAGACCAGCGTCTTCAGCGAGAAATCGCTGCCGGCCACGCCAGCCAGCTTGCCATCCTTCATGACCGGGGCTGCAGCGCTGATGATCAGGTCGCCGCTTGACGCATCGATATAGGGATCGGTAAGCACGCTGCCGCCGGCCTTCACCGCGTCCTGATACCAGGGGCGCTTGCGCGGATCATAGCCCTCCGGCATCGGCATGACCGGCCAGGTGGTGAATTTTCCGGTTTCGTCGCCGACATAGGTGCTGATGAATTCCTTGACGAGAACATCGTTGTTGAGCGTGGCTTCGAGCCCGGCCTGGCCGGCGACCGCGCCTGCGGCATCGGCCACCATTGCCGTTAGGGTGACGCGGCCGTTCAGCCAGTTGGCCACGCTTTGGGCCGCCTGCTTGCCGGAGGAGGAAATGTTGTCTTCGACAGCACGGGTCGTCGTGTCGTGCTGGAGGCTGTCAATATAGACGGAGAAGCCGGCAAAGGCGGCAACGACGACGAAGGACGCGGCGACAAGGATGCGCGTCATCAGGTTCGATCTTTTGGACAAGTCAGGTTTCCCTATTGCGGCCAGGCGTTTGCGCCCGGCGGAGGCTCGATCTTATGCGCATGCGGGACCGGCGGCCGGCGCTTTCAACGCAAGGCTGTTCCAGAATGCGGAAAATGGGGGGACATGCCGCAAAGGGCCAATAGCAGAGCGTGCATCATGCGGCCCTTCAGGAACCGGACGACCGGGCCCGTTATGATCAAATCATATCGGCGCGCACTTAAGGCAGTGTTAAATTTCACCGCCGGAAAACCAGGGATTTCGGGGCTTTCCGGGCGATTGAGCCGTCTGCGCTAAAGCAGTGGCGGCTTCTTCAGGCCCCAGGCGGTTGCCAGATGCATGGAGGAGGAAATGCCGGCATCGAGCATGTAGGGACCGGGCGTATCAGCCTTGGCGCGCGAGGCGGGCCTCGGTTTCAACGGCGTGCCGTGGCCCATGCCGTCGATCAGGTAAAGTTCGACGGCGGTCCTGCCGTCCTTATCCTTCCAGACGCGATGGACATGGCCATCGACGTCGTTCTGCGCATAGGCATCGATCTTCAGGCCATGGACATCCAGCCATTGCTGCAACAGCGCATCGGCGTTGGAGAGGGAGACGGTATGATCCCTCGTGCCATGCCAGATCGACACTGTCGGAAAATCGCCGGTGACCGGCGACGCTGCGCGCACCAGGTCGCCCCATTCCTGCCCTGGCCGTTCCGGCGCGGATTTCATCGCAGACAGCGCGCGATGGACGTCACGGGCCGCGCCATAGGCAAGGCCGGCGATGACGCCGCCGCCGCGAAACACGTCGGGATAGGTGGCCAGCATCGCCGCCGCCATCGCGCCGCCGGCCGAGAGCCCGGTGACGAAGACCCGCTTGCGGTCGATCCCGTGGGTAGACGCCATCTTGGCGACCATCTGGCGCACCGACATCACCTCGCCGCGATCGCGGGTGACGTTGCTCGGGCGAAACCAGTTGAAACAGAGATTGCCGTTGTTGGAGCGCTTCTGCTCGGCATAAACGACGGCAAAGCCGCGTTCGCGCGCCAGGGTCGACCAGCCACTGCCGAGATCATAGGCTTGCGCCGTCTGCTGGCAGCCATGCAGCACGACGACCAGCGGGGATTTTTTCGGCAGGTCGGCCGGGACATAGCGCAGCATGCGCAGGCGGCCGGGATTGCTGCCGAATGCCTTGACCTCCTGCAGCCCTGCCGCCGGTTTGGCTGACGTCCGGGCTTTTGCAGCCGGCGCTGCTGGCGATGGTTTTGCGGAGGGTGCTAGCGCCTTGCGCGTCACCTTGACGGCCTTGGCGATGGTCTTTTCCCAACGGCGATGCTGCTTGAGCATGTCGGACAGGGAAAACTTGAAACGAGACCGCATGGACGAACCCTTGTCTGCCGGCATTCTCCCAATGCCGAAATTCCTCCACGCTATGGGTTTCAATATGGAGCACAGCCTGCGGTCCGGCAAGGGAGCGGGGTGGACTATTGTGGAAGTCAGCTCCGCGTCTGCGGCATCACCCCCCTCTGTCGGCGACGCCGACATCTCCCCCGCAAGGGGGGAGATCGGCCGCTGGCTCTGTGGCCTCAAGGGAAATGAATGATCTCCCCCCTTGAGGGGGAGATGTCACGCAGGTGACAGAGGGGGGTGAAGCGGCAAATTCCGAGTTCGCGGCCCCCTCATCCGCCCTTCGGGCACCTTCTCCCCGGCGGGGAGAAGGGGAAGATCAACGGCGCATGAAGGCTTCGAAGGCGGCGCGGGCTTCGGGGCTTTTCAGCTGGGCGGCGAAATGCTTGGCTTCCTCGTCGATGCGCGCCAGCACGTCGGAGCGGTCGCCGCGGATAAGATTGCGGGCGATGCGGAGTGCTTCCGGTGGCTTTTTCGCAAGGTTGGCGGCGAGCGCCAGCACCTCTTCCTCGATCGCATCGGCACCGGCGATCTTCCAGATCAGCCCGGCGTCCTGCGCCTCAGCGGCGGTGAACGGCTCGCCGGCGGCGAGAAGCGCAAAGGCGCGCTGATGGCCGGCAATGCGCGGCACGAGCAGGCTGGAGGCAGCTTCCGGCACCAGCGCCAGATCGACGAACGGCGTCCTGAAGGTCGAACGCGCGGAGGCGATCGTCAGGTCGCAATGAAGATGGATGGTCGTGCCGATACCGATCGCCAGGCCGTCCACGCCGGAGACGATGGGTTTTGCGGCACTGGCGAGCGCCTTCAGGAACGTGATCACTTCCTCGCCCATCGATCCGCCCATGGCAAAGGCCATGAAATCGGTCATGTCGTTTCCGGCCGAAAAACAGCCGTCCGTGCCGAGAAAGGCGGTGACGCGGATGGCATCATCGGTTCCGGCGACCGTCAGCGCATTGGCCATCTTGGCATACATGTCCCGCGTGATGGCATTCTTCTTGGCCGGGCGGTTGAAGCGGATCACCTGGACGCCGGGATAGGTTTCGGGCCGCTCGATCAGAACATCATCGGTCATATCCATCTCCTTCAATCAAGCCATTTTCAATCAAGCGAGCGCAATCCGGGCGGCGGCAAGGCTTGGCCCACCCGTGACAATGCCGTTTTTCAGCGCCGCCGTTTCGGCCAGAAGGTTTTCGGCGGCAAACCGGCAGAGCGCAATGCGGATGTCCCGGCCCCCGTCGCCGGCGTCGGCCAGCCCACCCTTGGCGAGATAGACGCCCGTCAGGGTCAGGCCGAACAGCCGCTGATAGGCGGTGGCGCCGGCAAGCGCATCCGCAGACGTGCCTTCGGCAAGCTGCGCCAAAAGCCATTCGGTCGCCTCTTCCAGATCGGCGATCGCATCGTCAAGACGGCTGCCGGTTTCGCCGAAACTGGCCAGATTGGAGGCGCCCACATCGGAGGCAACGGCTTTCAATTCGGCAATGAAGCCACGCACATGCGCGCCATCCGAGAGAGGAAGCTTGCGGGTGACGAGATCGATCGCCTGGATGCCGTTGGTGCCCTCATAGATCGGAGCGATCCGGGCGTCGCGCAGATAGCGCGCCGCACCCGTCTCCTCGATAAAGCCCATGCCGCCATGGACCTGAATGCCCATCGAGGCGGCATCGACGCCAACATCGGTGCCGAAGGATTTGGCGATCGGCGTGAGCAGGCTGGAACGCTCCTGCCAATGGCGGGCCTCGTCGCCTTGCGACACATGCGCCCGGTCGACCGCACGGGCACATGTAAGCGCGATGGCGCGGGCGCCCTGCGTCAGCGCCTTCATGGTGAGCAGCGTGCGGGCGATATCCGGATGCTCGATGATCGGGCTCATGCCCGTGCCCTTCCAGCCCGGCGCCTTGCCCTGCGTGCGGTCGCGGGCATAATTGAGCGCATGCTGGGTGGCCGCATCGGCCATGGCCACGCCCTGTATGCCGACGGCAAGCCGCGCATTGTTCATCATCGTGAACATGCAGTTGAGGCCCTTATTCTCCTCGCCGACGAGATAGCCGACGGCCCCCTTCTCGTCGCCGAACCGGCCGTCGCCATAGACCATGGTGCAGGTCGGCGATGCATGAATGCCGAGCTTGTGTTCGAGCGAATGGCAGAACAGGTCGTTGCGGGCGCCCAGCGATCCATCCGCGTTGACGAGAAATTTCGGCACCAGGAACAGTGAGATACCGCGCGTTCCCTCCGGCGCGCCGGCGATCCGCGCGAGAACCAGATGGACGATGTTGCCGGTGACCTCGTGGTCGCCCCAGGTGATGAAGATCTTCTGGCCGAAAATCCGGTAGGTGCCGTCGTCGCGGCGCTCGGCGCGCGTTTTCAAAACACCGAGATCGGAGCCGGCATGCGGCTCCGTCAGGTTCATCGTGCCGGTCCATTCGCCGGAGATCATCCTGGCAAGGAACGTTGCTTTCAGGTCTGCGGACCCATGTTTTTCCAGCGCATCGACGGCACCCATGGTCAGCATCGGCGCCAGCGCAAAGGCCATCGAGCCGGCATTCCAGAATTCCATGGCCGCGATATGCAGCATATGCGGCAGCGCCTGGCCGCCGAATTCCTCGGGCGCGGTCAGGCTGTTCCAGCCGCCTTCCGCCCAGTTGCGGTAGAGTTCGGCCCAGCCTTCCGGTACCTGAACCTGGCCATTGACCAGCTTGGAGCCCTGCTTGTCGCCGATATCGGCAAGCGGCGCGACCTCTTCTGTCGCAAAACGGCCGGCTTCGCCGACAATCGCGTCGACCAGGTCCTCGTCGAGATCGCCGAAAATGCCGCCGGCGAGGTCCTCACTCAGCCCGGCCACATGTTTCAGCGTGAATAGAATTTCCTCAACCGGTGCCTTGTACATCGCCGTCTCCTCCTGCACTCACCTGACAACATTGCCATGCATCCGTCCAGCAATGGCTTTCAGTCCTGGTCCCGAAATTATTGATTTTTACGTAAACGTCAATATTCGATTGGCGATGCTTATCCAAGCGGGCGCGCAAGTCTGTAACAAAACTGTCATGAAACCCGCATACAGCGAAGTCTGGCCTCTGCCGGGATCCTGCCGCATGAATCTGATTTCCTCCGAAATACCGGGGCTCGTCTGGGCCTATCGCTTCTTGCCGGGCGAAAGCCGCTGCGCGCGGATCGCAGCCGATTCGTCGATCGACGCGCTGATGGAGGGCGACGGCTGGGTCTGGCTGCATCTGGCACTGAGCGATGCGCGCACCCCTGCTTTGATCGAGCGCATCACCACCTTGCCGCAAAATGCGCTCTCGACCTTGACCAGCCATGACACGCAGGCCGCCGTCACCATTTCAGACAATATGGTCTACGGCACGCTGGTCGATTTCGAGCGCACCTTCGATGCGGAGACCAAAACCATCGGCTGGCTGCATTTTGCCGTCACTGAAAAGATCATCATCACCACGCGGCTGCATCCGCTGCGCAGCATCGACCGGGTCAAGGCCGCCGTCGAGAAGAATGCCCGCTGCGCCCGGCCGATCGACCTGTTCGAGATGATGGTGGTCGAATTCCAGCGCACGCTGATCAGCCTGGTGCTGGAACTGACCGAAGAACTTAATATCATCGAGGACGATGTCTATGGCGAGGCTGGTCACAACCACCAGCCGCGTCTGGCACCGCTGCGGCGAACTGCCGTGCGGCTGCACCGGCACCTGCGCACCTTGCTGGCCCTGTTGCGGCGCGCCAGCACATCGGAGGAGGACGAAGTTCCCGATGGCTTCATCGATGGTGCAGAGCGGCTGTCGGACAGACTGGAAGCGGTGGATCGCGATGTCTTCGCGCTACAGGAACGCGCCCGGCTTCTGCACGAGGAGATCGACAGCAAGCTCTCGTCCGAGACCAACCGGCATCTCTATATTCTCTCGCTGATGACAGCTTTCCTCTTGCCGCCCACGCTGGTCACAGGCTTTTTCGGCATGAACACCAGCGGGCTGCCCTTTGCCGAGGGCATTCACGGCACGCTGCTGGCCGGTTTCTTGATCATGATGTCGATGGGTGTGGCCTGGACGATCCTGAAGAGGATCGGGATTCTCTGATAGCCCCCACATCACAAAAAAAAGGCCGGAGACAAAGCCCCGGCCTGAAATTGTGCTGATCGAAGTGTAAGCTCAGTAAGGTGAATTGCACTGGCGGCGTGGGCCGTTGTTGGGCTGATAGGTGTTGTCGTAGGCGCGGTAGCTGCGATAGCGGTTGGCGCACCATTCGACATGGCTTCCACCATAACGCATGGGAGGCTGGGCAACCGCACCGCCGATGATCGCGCCGGCTGCGAAGGCGCCGAGCGGGAACCATGCGCCATTGTACTGGCGGTAGCCCGGACGGTAGCGGTTATAGCCGCGATGACCGTTGTAATAGGAGTATCCGCCCCGGCGGTAATAGCCCCGGCGATTGAAGTCGCCGTCACCACGGCGGCGGTACTGAACGGAATCAGCGTCGGTGACGCGCTCCGCCTTGACCGGAACAGGAATACGCGTGAAGGCCTGCGACGGCGTGAACGAGGTGGCTAGCAAAACGGCTGACAGCGCCAGCGATGCCACTTTTAAATTGAAAACACCCATCGGGTTCCTCCATCACTTGCTATTGGACTGCATTGTCGTGGGGTGGAACGATTTCAGGTTGTTTTTGTTCCGCCCGCCAGCAATTAAACAGCGCAATGCGTTGCGCGCCCGGCATGTTAACGCTTGGTAAACCATCTTTCCGCACCCTCCCTGGATGGAAAAGCGCCGGAAAGCACATTTGGGCAGGTTTTTCCGCCTCGCCGCATGCCTCGGCGTTGCGTTGCTTTTCGGCGGCGGTCTTCTTGCGCCATTGAAACAGGCGCTGGCCCGCGATCTCATGCCCTGGAAAACTGCCAGCCACGCGCTTGTCATCGACGCCTATGAGCTGAACATCATCGACTGGGACGCAATGCTGAAAGACAAGCGCATTGCCGGCTTCATCTCCAAGGCATCGGACGGATTGCCGGAGAGCTTTGCCTGCACCGGTGATCACGCCGGTGATACCGTGGCGCACTGCAAGACGATGTGGCGCAAATATGCCGTCAGCCGCGAACTCTACCAGACACGGCGGCTCATCGCCCGGGCAAGCGGCCTGCTCTGGGGCGCCTATCATCTCGCCCGCCCCGGCAATCCGGTCGATCAGGCCAACCATTTCCTCGATTATGCCGACCCGCGCGACGACGAGCTGATGGTGATCGATATCGAGGGCATCGATCCGGAAAAATACATGTCGCTGGAAGACGCGGCGATTTTTGCCGGTCATATCAAGACCCGCACCGGCCGCTATCCGATGCTCTACACCAATCACGCTACCGCCACCTATATCGCCGCCAACCGCGACCGGTTCCCGCTCCTGTCACGCCTACCGCTCTGGTATGCCCGCTACAAGCCGGGCATCCGCAACGTCTTTCCGATGGGCAACTGGGATGACTATGCGCTCTGGCAATTCTCCGCCGCTCCCAATTGCGGCAAGCGGCATTGCCCCTACCGGGTGGCGGGTACGCTGAGCGATATCGACGTCAATGTGGCAGCGATGACTGCCGCAGCGCTGAAGACGGTCTGGGCGAAGGGCGAGCTGGTGCCAGAAAAGCCGATGGACAAACCGCTGATGATTGCGTCCGGAAAAGCCGAGTCTTTCTCAGGCTCCGGTTCCGGCCTTGGCACAAGCATCGACATGACCGTGACGGGGTCGATCGCCAAGACCTTCATACCCTTTGGCCTTCGCTAGAAATCGCTATTGTGGTGTTACCGCGAATTTACCATAAGAGCGGAAATGCAGTGTCCGGGATAACCTTGTTTACCCGTTTTGCCGTATGAGACGGTGAACCAAGTCAATGACACTGCACATGAAGAGCAGATGACCGAAAAGATCGTGATCAGCACCAACCGCACCACGCAGGTGACGGTTCTTGACACCGACAGCGAGTTTATCCTGAACAAGGGGATCACGCTGAGCACGGACGCGACTGCCATCCTCGCCACCGGCACGGCAACGCTGCGCAATTTCTACATCAACGGCACGGTGCTATCAGCCTCCAGCTACGCCTTCCAGTTCGGCACGGCTGAAGTGACCGACAGCAAGAGCCAGTTCGTCGTCAGCAAATCCGGCGTCGTCAAAGGCAGTGAATACGGCCTGAAGATCGACAGCGGCGGCCTGGAACTCATCAATGACGGTACGGTGGCGGCACGCCTGACAGCGATCACGATCGCTGCGGTATCGACCAAACTCGTCAATACCGGCCTGATCGATTCCTCGGCCGGCATCGGTATCGCCTCGTCCGGCAGCAATGCGGAAATCATCAATCACGGCACCACGCATGCGGCGCTGGACGTGGTGCAACTGCGCGGTGCCTCGGCTATTCTCACCAATAATGGCGAGTTGCGCTCCGACAAGGGCTCGGCGATCGTATCCAGCGGCAAATCGGCTGTTTTGACCAACCACGGCACCGCAACAGGCGTTGGGACGACCATCGCCTCCTCCGGCGCCAATGCGACGATCACCAATGACGGCGCTGTTATCTCGACCAAGGGCGGCGCGATCGCGGCATCGGGCGCTGTGGCGATCATCACCAATAGCGGCGACATCACCGCGCTGAAAAATGCCATCACGCTCACCGGCGATGACGGCAAGATCACTAATAACGGCCTGATCAAGGCCTCCGGCTATGCGATTGCCGTCTCGGCCGACGATACGATCATCACCAACAACAAGACGATCACGGCGGCCGGCGGCATCAAGGTGGCCGGCGCCGGCGAGACCGTGACCAATTACGGCACGATCACCGGGACGCAGGCATCGCTGGCCACGATCGATTTTTCGGCGGCAAGCAAATCGACCCTGCAGAATAGCGGCCTGATCAAATCGGCCGGCACTGCATTCCTGGGCGGCAATGGTGCCGATTCGCTCTTCAACAAGGGCACCATCACCGGCGACATCAAGCTGGGCAATGGCAACGACTATTTCGACGGCACCGGCGGCAAGGTCAACGGCACGATCTATGGCGGCAGCGGCAACGACGTCTATGTGATCAGCGACGCCAAGATCAAGATTTCGGAAAATGCCGGCGGTGGCACGGACCTCGTGAAATCGACGGTATCCTTCACGCTCGGCAACAATTTCGAGAACCTGACGCTGAATGGCGCGGCCGCCATCAATGCCACCGGCAACGCGCTGGCCAACCAGTTGCATGGCAATAGCGGCAAGAACGTCATCGACGGCAAGGCCGGAAACGATATTATCTGGGGTCATGGCGGCAACGATATCCTGACCGGCGGCGCCGGTGCCGACCAGTTCGTCTTTGCCACCAAGGACGGCAAGGACACGATCACCGATTTTGCGGCAACCGGCTCAAACCACGACATTCTCGACCTGACCGGGCTTGCCAGCATTACCGACTACAAGGACCTGGTTAAGAACCATATGAAACAGGTCGGCCACGACGTGTATATCGATGGCCTGAACGGCGACAGCATCCTGTTGAAGAACGTGAAAATGTCGGCACTGGATATCCACGACTTCCTGTTCTAGAGCCTCGCACTAGAAATGAGGCGCTGAGCGGGCGCCCCGAAATTGCCTTCATCGCGGCGTTTACCGGTTGTACAAACCGAACTGCAAAAGCTGCGAACGTTCAGGCTCCTGTCAGCAGGCGAGCGCAAGAAAAAGGGATCGTTACCCTCTTTGCCTTGATTGCCGGAGCCCATCTTGAATTTTCGCTCTCTCCAGCGGCCCAGCATGGGCAGCATACCGCTCAGCCTGCTTACCGTTCTCTTCATTCTGTGTTTCCAGAACCTGACGTTCTGGAATGAAGCCTTCTATGTCTTCGGCGGTTTCCACCTCAGCTTCTACACGTTCGTGGCGGCCATCAGCCTCCTGGTCTTTGCCGGCGTGGTGGTGTTTTCGGTCAAATACCTGATCAAGCCGGTTCTGGTCTTCCTGTTGATCGCAGGCGCGATGGCCTCCTACTACACGGATTTCTTCGGTGTGGTGATCGACAAGGAAATGATCCGCAACGCCGTGGTGACGACGCCGCAGGAAGCCGGTCCACTCATCACGTTCAAATTCCTCCTGCACATTTTCCTCTACGGTTTTCTGCCATCTGTAGTGGTCTGCCTGGTGCGGATCCGGCACCGTCCTTTCTTCGGCAAGTTTTTCGTCAATCTGGCGGTCATCTCGCTTTGCCTGGCGCTGTGCGTCGGGCTGATCGTCTCGAATTATTCGGGCATTTCCTCCAGCATCCGGCAGCATCGCGACATGATGGCCAAGCTGACGCCGTTTGCAGCGATTACCTCGGCGATTGGTCTGGGCGTCAGCACCTATCGCGAGATCGGCATCGTGCGGGCGCCGCTCGGCACCGATGCCAAGCTTGGCCCGCTCACGGCAAAGGCCAAAAAACCCGTCGTCACCATCATCGTCGCCGGTGAAACCGCACGCGCGATGAACTTTTCCCTTAACGGCTATGCGCGCGAGACCAACCCGGAGCTGAAGACGCTGGGAGTAACCAACTTCACCAAGACCAGCAGCTGCGGAACGGCAACCGCCGTATCCCTGCCGTGCATGTTTTCCGTCTATGGCCGCAAGGACTATAGCGACCGCAAGGGCCGCTCTACCGACACGCTGATGGACGTTCTGCGCCGCGCGGGCATTGACGGCTACTGGTGGGACAACAATACCGGCAGCAAGGGCATCGCCGATCTCATCAGCTTTGCCAGCCTGACCAAGCAGAAAAACAGTCCGCTCTGCAAGGAGGACGGCTGCCTGGACGATATTTTCCTGAGCAAACTTGATGAAAAGCTGGCCGGCACGACCAAAAACACCGTTATCGTGCTGCATCAGCTCGGCAGCCACGGCCCGTCCTATTATCAGCGTTATCCGGAGGAATTCCGCCGCTTCCAGCCGGATTGCCGCACGCCGCAGCTCTCCGATTGCTCACGCGAGGAGATCGTCAACGCCTATGACAATTCGATCCTCTACACCGATCACAACCTCGCCGAAGTCATCAAGCTTTTGAAGAAGCATCAGGATACGGTCGACGGGGCGATGATCTATATGTCCGATCATGGCGAATCGCTTGGCGAGAACGGCATGTTCCTGCATGGCGCGCCCTATATGTTCGCCCCTGTCGAGCAGACCCATGTGCCGTTCATCGCCTGGTTTTCCGACCAGTATGCCCAGCTGACAGGCCTTGATCGCGCCTGCCTCAAGGCCCGCGCCGACACGCCCACCTCGCACGACAATCTGTTTCATACCGTTCTGGGCATGATGGATGTCATGACCAAGGTCTACAATCCCGCACTGGATGTGTTTGCCGCCTGCCGCTCGAGCGCTGGTGCACCTGCGGCTGTGCCGGAATCCTGATGCAGTGAACCGGCCGATATCCCGGTTGCCGCTTGCCCCTCACCCTAGCCCTCTCCCCGCTTGCGGGGAGAGGGGACGACAGAGGTTGCCGCAGGTCCCTTCTCCCCGCGAGCGTGGAGAAGGTGCCCGGCAGGGCGGATGAGGGGCCGCCGTCCCCAAAAAGAGGCCATTACGCCTCGATCTGCACGTCTCCGATCGGGCGGGAACAGCAGGCCAGGATGTAGCCTTCGTCGATTTCGTCGTCGAGGATGCCGCCATTGTGGTTCATATCCACTTCCCCGGAAATCTTCATCACCCGGCAGGTGCCGCACAGCCCGCCCTCGCAGGCGGCGCCGATGCGCACGCCGGCGGAACGCGCCGTCTGCAGGATGGTCTGGCCGGGCTGACACTTGGCCTCCTTGCCGGCCATGGTGAAGGTGACGGTGGCAACCGCCGTCGCATCCGCTTCGCCGGCACCGGCGCGGATGGCAAGCTCTGCCGGATCCGGCGCATTGGCCGGCTGAAAGCTTTCCTCGTGATAGCGGTTCATGTCGAAACCGACGCTTTCCAGCATGGATTTGACGCCGCGCATGAACGGTTCGGGGCCGCAGCAGAACACGGTGCGCTCGCGGAAATCCGGCGCCAAGAGCGCCAGCTTCGATGTCTCGATGCGGCCACGCAGCCCGTGCCAGCTGTGGCGCGGCGCATGGGTCTCGACGATGAAGCCGAGATTGAGATTGGGCATGTTGCGGGAGATGTTTTCCAGCTCGTCGCGAAACAGCAGATCGTCGGGCTGGCGGGCGCAGGACAGGAACGAGACGTCCGTCTGCGGGGCACAATCGGCCATCCAGCGGGTCATCGACATCATCGGCGTGATGCCGGAACCCGCCGAGATGAACAGGTATTTTTCGCCGGGATGGCGCACGAAGGAGAAATCGCCGAGCGGGCCGAATGCCTTCAGCTTCATGCCCGGCTTCAGGTTTTCAAACATCCAGCGCGTGCCGATGCTGGATGCCTGGGCCTTGACGGTCACGGCGATGGAAAACGGCCGTGACGGGGTCGAGGACAGCGTATAGGTGCGCATCACCGGATCATCCGGCGTTACCGGCAGTTCAAGCGTGACGAACTGGCCCGGCAGGTAACGGAACCAGCTGTCCTTGTCGGCCTTGAAGCCGAACGTCATCACATCCGGCCCTTCGGCGGTGACGGAAATGCATTCCAGCAGTTGCTGGCGGTCGTTGAACGGCTGCAACTCGTCGAAGTGCCGGAAGGATGAGGCAATCGTCATGTCAGGCGACCCGGACCAGAGGGGTGGAGATGGACTTGCCCTTCAGGCGCTCGGCCATGAAGTTGGTGTACCACTCGACGAACTGCATCACGCCGCCTTCATGCTCCGGCGAATAGGGGCCGGGCTGATAGGCGGGCGAGCGGATGCCGAACGCGTTTTCCTCGACGATCTGGCGGTCCTGGTCGTTGGTCTCGGTCCAGACATGCGTCAGTTCGTCGATCGTATAGTCAACGCCTTCGACGGCATCCTTGTGCACCAGCCATTTAGTGGTGACCTGGGTGAGTTCGGGGCCAAGCGGCAGGACGCGGAAAGTGATGGCGTGGTCGGCCAGCACATGGTTCCAGGTGCTTGGATAATGGAACAGGAGCAGCGTGCCGATCTGGCTCTGATTGACATCATCAGACAGCTGGCGCTTGACGGCGCGTTTGCCGGACATGGTGTAGCTTTCGGCGCCTTCGATCAGCGGCATGCGGGCAACGCGGAACTGGCCGGTGTGATCGATCTTGAATTCGCTCGGCAGGCCGGAGGCTTCGCAATGGGCCCAATGGGCGGCGATGACCGGATCATCCTTGGCACCCTGCACGCCGGTGGCGGTCGGGGCTTCCGGATAGGTGCGGCAAAGCTCGGGGTGGTTTGCCGCGCAATGATAGCATTCGCGGTTGTTTTCCCAGACGAGCTTCCAGTTGCCCTTTTCGATGATCGTGCTTTCGAAGGCGACCTTGGTATCCTTCAGATTGTGCGGCGTCAGATAGGACGAGACCATGTCGCGCACCGGCTGGAAATCCATCGCCTCGTCAGCCAGGCAGATGAAGATGTAGCCGCCGATGGTTTCGCAATGGATTGGTTTCAGGCCGTGCTGGTTCTTGTCGAAATCCTCGCCCATCTGGCGGGCAAACAGAAGCTTGCCGTCCAGCTCATAGGTCCACTGGTGATAGGGACAGACAAGCTTGGCGGATGACCCCTTGGCACCGGCGCAGACGCGCGAGCCGCGGTGGCGGCAGGAATTGTGGAGCGCGCGCACGGTCCCCGCACGGTCGCGGACGATGACAACAGGATATTCGCCGACCTGCACGGTGACATAATTGCCGGATTTCGGGATTTCGCAGTCATGGCCGATGAACAGCCAGTCCTTGTACCAGATCTCCTCCATATCGAGCCTGTAGAGGTCCGGATCGGTATAGAAGGCCTGTTCGAGACTGTGGGTGTCCCGGCGGTTCGTCAATTTGCGGAGGACTTCACTGCGGAGATCCATGGTCATTTCCCTTGTGCTCGCCAACGTTCTTTTGAAGGTTGCCGCAGGCAGGAAAGGAACCGCCGCCGCGCCGGGAGAGCGCGTGGATATAGTGGTTCTCCTTCCGGCTGCCCGCCGCAACCCAGATATCAATTTCATCACAAGGCTGGTTTCCGGGCTCTGGAGCTGTCCTTGCGGACGATCCCGGCGCCTTCCCGGATTTCTCCAGTGGCCTTTTGCCGAGGTTTCGCTCCACCACCGTTGCGGGGGCAGCGCCGGATTTCGACCGGCTTCCCAATTCTCCGCCCTCCCTATAAAGGTGGCACCTTGAGTGTCTTCATCTAATCCTCACGCCCACGAAAACAGCCGCCGATTAACGACATCCGATTCCAGAATGACGACACGCAACAGATTGCGGGGAGGCAAGGCTCACCTGTCTATTTTATAAGCATAAACAAGGCGATCTGCCGGATTTGGATCAAAAGCCGGGTTTTCCGCACAACGCTTCGGCAATCGGCCAGGATACGGCCTCTTTGCGACATCGCCCGCCACACATACGCGCCTTGCCATGTGCCGGTTTCGCCACGAAAGATTGATGCGCCGAAAGACTGCATTAACCATAACCGGGTAGCCTCGTCGCATTCGCGATTAGCCCCGCAATGCGCGCCACGCATTCCACCGCAGTCTGGTAGAGGCCGATGTCAAACTTGAGATATTTCGATGCCGCCAAGGTCAAGGAGCCGGCCCCCTCGCCGAAGGCGGCGATCTATACCGAATTCCTGCGCACCGGGCGGATCAACCGGAACCATCAGCAATGGAGCGCGGCCGAAAAACGTTACCTGACCCATCAGGAAGTGGCTGTCCGCACCGGCAAGAAGCTCGAGGCCGCCGGCACGGTTACGCATGACCGGATCAACGGTTTCCATCGCTCGATCCGCTTTCCGAAACTGCTGTTTCACCGCACGCTCGCCGACAGCCCGCATCTCGGCTATTGCCATGTCACCGCCGCCAGAACCCGCTTTGCCAAATTCGAGGATGTGCGCTGGTCGTTCTATATCGCCAATTTCTTCTCCGATATCGGCGACGACCAGCATTTCTTCGAGAAGATCAAGCTCGGCTATTCGCGGATGTATTTCGCTGTCGCAACCGAGATGGATGCCGAGGCCGGCAAGCTGACCGTCAATCGCGCCGTGCATGACAACGGGCTGCTGTTTCGCACCCGCGACCCCAAGGAAGCGCTGAAGAACGTGCTTTTGCTCGGCGCGCGCAATGCCGAGCTTCGCAAGATCATTGGCAGCCTCTGACCGCATCAGCCTTCGAATGCGCTTGGCAATACCCGGCCTTGCGCTGTAAGGAAACGCCATCGCGCCTGCCTGTCTTTCGTAAGAGGGCGCATTGACGTTTGGAAGTTTGATGGCCCTGATCATAGACACGCGGACCGAGCCGGACCGGGCCCTGACAATCGCTTGCGAGATGCTGGGCGAAGGCCTGCCGGTGGCGATCCCGACCGAGACGGTCTATGGACTGGCGGCAGACGCCACCAATCCTGATGCCATCAGCCGCATCTATGAAATGAAGGGCCGCCCGCGCTTCAATCCGCTGATCTGCCATGTCTCGGATTTCGCGATGGCCGAGGCCTATGTCAGCTTCGATCCGCTGTCGCGGCAACTGGCCGAAGCCCTCTGGCCCGGACCGCTGACCCTGATCCTGGCGTTGAAGCCAAACAGTGGCGTACACCCGCTGGCCTCGGCCGGTCTCGATACGCTGGGCATCCGCATGCCGGACGGATTTTCCCGGCAGGTGATTGCCCGGTTCGGCAAACCCTTGGCAGCGCCCAGCGCCAACACATCCGGCAAAATCAGCCCGACCAGCGCTGCGCATGTCGAGGCCGATCTTGGCGGCAAGCTGGCGTTGATTCTCGACGCCGGCGCTGCCGAAATCGGCTTGGAATCGACCATCATCAAGGTGGAAGGCGACGACATCCGGCTGCTGCGGCCCGGTGGCCTGGATGCCGCCGAGATCGAGGCGCTGACCGGCAGGACCGTCACACGGCCGCAAGCGGCGGGAGCCGTGATCGAGGCGCCGGGCATGCTGGCATCGCATTACGCGCCGGGTGCTGCCGTGCGGCTGAACGCTACGGATGTCAAAGCCGGTGAAGCGCTGATCAAATTTGGCGGCACGCCGTTGGCCGGCGAGGAGAACGCCGTTGTCATCCTCGACCTAAGCCCATCGGGAAACCTGCGCGAAGCGGCTGCCAACCTGTTTGCCTTCATGAAACGGGCCGATGCGTCCGGCGCCAAGACCATTGCCTTTGGCGTGATCCCCAGCGAGGGCCTCGGCGAGGCCATCCTCGACCGCATCGAACGCGCTGCCGCACCACGGGAATGAGCCTATGACCAACACCCTGCCCTCCGCCGATCTGATCGCCCGCTTTACCGCCATCGTCGGCGCCGCCAACGCGCTGACGGATGAGGCGGATATTGCGCCCTATCTCGTCGAATCCCGTGGTCTCTACAAGGGCAATGCACCATTGGTGCTGAAGCCCGGCAGCGTTCAGGAGGTATCGCAAATTCTCAAGCTTGCCAGCGAAACCGGTGTGGCGATCGTGCCGCAGGGCGGCAATACCGGCCACGTGGCGGGGCAGATTCCGCGCACGGGCGCCCAGGATATCGTCCTGTCTCTGGCACGGCTGAACCGCATCCGCGATATCGACCCCGTCGGCAATGTCATCGTTGCCGATGCCGGCTGCATTCTCGCCGATATCCAGAAGGCGGCGGAGGCCCATGACCGGCTGTTTCCCCTCTCGCTCGGCTCGGAAGGATCCTGCCGGATCGGCGGCAATCTTTCCACCAATGCCGGAGGCACCGCCGTGCTTGCCTATGGCAATATGCGGCAACTGTGCCTGGGCCTCGAAGTGGTCTTGCCAACAGGGGAAATCTGGGACGGGCTGCGGCGCTTGAAGAAGGACAATACCGGCTACGACCTGCGCGATCTGTTCATCGGCGCCGAAGGCACGCTGGGCATCATCACCGGCGCGGTGCTCAAACTGTTTCCGCAGCCGCGCGGCCATCAGGTTGCCTTTGCCGGCCTGAAAAGTGTCGAGGATGCGCTTGCCCTGTTCGACAAGGCCTCAAGCCTGTGCGGTCCGGCGCTCACCGGTTTCGAACTGATGCCGCGCCTGGGCGTCGAATTCACCGTAAAGCATATTCCCGGCGTGCGCGACCCGATGGAGACGGTGCATGCCTGGTACGCGTTGATCGACATTTCGACCGCCGATTCAGCCGAAAGCGCCGAACGGATGATGCAGGCGGTGCTCGAAACCGAAATCGCCAGCGGCCTGATCGAAAATGCGGTTGTCGCCACCAGCGAGGCGCAGCGCAAGAGCCTGTGGCACATGCGCGAAAGCATGTCGCCGGCGCAAAAGCCGGAAGGCGGGTCGATCAAGCATGACGTCTCGGTGCCGGTCTCCAGCATTCCGGCCTTTATGGCGCAAGCCGATGCGGCCGTGATGAAGGCCATTCCTGGCGCCCGCATCTGCTCGTTCGGCCATATGGGCGACGGCAATATCCACTACAACATCTCGCAGCCCATCGGCGCCGACAAGGATCAGTTCATCGGCCGCTGGCGCGAGATCAACGCGATCGTTCACGGCATCGTCCTGTCGTATAACGGCTCGATCTCTGCCGAACACGGCATCGGCCAGCTGAAGCGCGACGAATTGGCAGACGTCCGCCCGGCGATCGAGATCGACCTGATGCAGCGGATCAAGCACGCGTTCGATCCGGCCGGGATCATGAACCCCGGCAAGGTGCTGAAGGCTGATTGATATCCGGTATCAGAAGCCGCCCAGGCGCAGCTGCGACAGGCTGAACAGCGTATCGGCGCTGATGCCGCCACCACCACCGCCCGACAGGATCAGCTGGGCAGCGGAAATATCGACATTGTTTTCGACGTCGTAAAGGGCTGTGAAGCGCAGCAGCAGCTTTTCCAGCTTGTCCGGATCCTGCAGGTCTTTCACGTCGAGCAGCCGGTTGATATAGGCATATTGCACATCGACATCGGCACTCGACATGGCCTCGGGGATGCTGAATGTGGTCTGGATAACCTGCAGAAGGGCGCTGTCGGCCAGAAGATCGTAAGCGGTGTTGATGCCGCTTGCCTGACGCCGGAAATAGAGTGCAAGCCGCACGCCGGCATTGTCCTCGCCCCTTTGCTGCTCCAGGGTCTGGTTGAGATAAAGATCTTCCGTCTCGAGCAGGCCGCGCTTGGTCTGGATGCCCAGTTCGGGGCGGGCGAGCTCCCCCTTGCTGTCGAAATTGTAGGAGGCGACGAGTTCCTTGTAGATCGTCGTGTCCGGCTCCTTGTTGATGAAGCTGTCCGGATCGCTGAAATCGGACTGAAACATCTTGCGGACGTGGTCGGTCGACACTTTTTCCGGATCCAGCCCGGCGGAAACAAGCACGAAATCGACCAGGCGCCGGTTGGACAGGAGCTCGTCGAGGGATTTGACCTTCGAAATCTCGGCGCTGTAATATTTCGCTTCCTCGGTCGCCTTGGTCTTGACGTCCTCGGTCGCGAAACGGCTCTTTTCGATGACATAGGACTTGGCGGTGTTGAGGATTTCGGATTCGGCCTGCGCCAGCATCGGCACGCCGGCCGATCCGTCCGCATTGAAATTGAACGCCTTTGCCAGCTGCAGATAGCGGTCGTCCTTCAGCGTATAGACATAGCTCTTCGGATCGGTGAGATCGCTGGTCAGCACTCTCCTGATCTTGCGCGCCGTATCGCTTTCGTTTTCAAGGCCGACCGCAGTCAGCGCCAGTTTCATGATCTTGGTGTCTGCAATCAGATCATCGACATTGGAGACGATCTTCATCAGGCTCTTGAAGGAATTGATCAGGGTCGCGTCAGCCGCTTCGTCGGCATCGTTATAGCGCACCATGTAATTGTCGGAGGTCGTCTTGATCTGCGCCGCCGTCTGCGGCTTGTCGCCGGCGGCGAGCGTCCCGTCCGTCTGGAAGTTGAACGCGGCCCGCAAGGTCTTGTAGGCGGCATTGTATTCGCCGCCCTTGGTGTTGACGTAGCTTGCCGGGTCATTGGGATCGCTGGTCAGAATGCTTTCGAGCATCGTGACCGTGGTGCTCGACGGCAGGCCGAAGGCCGTGAGGATATAGGAATAGAGCCGGCTGTCACCCTTGATCTGCGCGACCGTGGTGACGTTGGCGATCGTTTCCTCATAATAGGCCTTGTGCAGCACGGCGACCGAGTTCGTCGCGCGCGGCGCCTTGTAGGCGTAGACTTCCTGCGTCGCCTTGCGGCTGTCTGCCGCCTGCGCCGTTCCGCCCGACGGCACGGAGCCATCCGCTGCGAAATCATACATCAGGGCCAGGTCCTTGAAGACGGCGATCCGCGCGATCGTGGCGGTGCTTTCCTGCTGTTTGGTCTGCAGGTCGGTGGCGTAGAAATTCACGCCCTTCATGGTTTTCAGCGCGGTCTGGCGCTCGTCGATCTCAGCCTGGAACGCAGCCTTCTCGGCCTCGGTGACATCTGGCTGGTTCATCTGCGTGCGCAGATCGCGGATTTCAGCCTCGACGCCGGCATAGGCATCGATATTGGAGGTCATCTCCGGGAAAGCGGCATTGATGGTGGCAATATTGTTCTGCAGCGTGGTTTTTTCCGCCTGCAGCGTCACCTTGTCTTCATCCGATGTGTCGGGCCGCGCGAGCAGAGCATCGATATTGGTGATGCGCGTCTGCGACTGGACACGGCTCGACAGGGCTGAAAGCGCCTGGTCGGACGAGGCCTTAGTGGCGATTGCCGCGTCCAGCGCGGGTGCGAAATTGGTGTTGAAGTAGCTGTTGGGATCGTTGAGATCGCTCGTCAGCGCGCCGCGCACCTGGGCATAGTTGAAATATTTCGCGTCAACGCCGAAGACCTGAAACGTGTAGGACCGTAACCTGTCATTCTGCAGGAGCTGGTCCACGTTGGTGATCGTGTCCATCATTGTATCGTAGTAGCGCGTCTCCTGGACCATCTTTGTATCGATGTTGGAGACTGACTGATTATACAGGCCGATCAGCGCGTCTTCCTGTGCATCACTTTGGACCACCTCGGTCGACTGGGAGAAACTGAATGCCCTGGCGAAATTCTGGTAGCGGTCATCCGTCAGCATATTGGCGTAGCTGTTGTCGTCGCTAAGGTCGCTCTCCAGCACCTTTCGCATGAAGGCCTTGGCATAAGTCATGTCTTCCAGGCCATGTGCCTTCATGGCATAGGCATAGAGCCTGTAGTCGCCGAGGAACTCGTCGATCGAGGTGACGTTGCCGATATTGGCCTTGTAATACTCGGTTTCGCGGGCGACCAGCGTCTGCTGCGCGGTCCGCTGAAGACTGGTCTTCATGTCGCGCGTGAGGAGGTTGTAGTCGATGTAGGTGGAAACCATTGCCGCTCTGCCGATCGCCTGAAACCGCCCGGCGCCAAGGGGCAACGACGGACGCAATGCCGCGCAGTGCGGCCATATTAAGAGACACCATCGCCGGTCTTGCTTGTGCGTGGCTTTTCCTCACCCCGGCGGCGCGGGATTGGGGGATCGGCAAAATTCTGCCGATTTTCTTCAGATTTGAGAAACCCTGCTGCGTTGGCCTTTGCTAACCATCAGGAAATGCAAAGTTTTTTAACTGCGATTTTTAAGTGGTCTCAAACCCGGCCCGCCTATCCTTGGCTCACAGAGGACGAAAAGTCCCGACGAGAAGACCGGGAACCGGCTCTCAAGGAAAACAAGGGCGATTGAAATGCTAAAGACACTTTCCCAACCGGCTTGGGTTGAAACCACACTGCGACTGGATCCGAAGCGCTTTCCCCAGCAGGCAAGCTACACCTTGCACGGACAGTCCAGCAATGTCACCATAAGCCTGGACGAGCGTGGAGCTGTCCTGCGCAAGGTTTTGCCATCCAGCGGCCTGCCGCTGTCGATCGCCCTGCCGGCCCGCGCTTTCAAAGGCGTGGCCGCCCGTGCCATCGACCATGGAGACGGAGAAGTGACTGTGACGCTTGAACTGCATCATGACGACCCTGATCTCTGCATCCCACTTCTGGTTGCCCACGATCTTTCCGACATTGCCGCCGACTGGCGCACCTGGTCGGAAGCCTACCGGATCCCGATGCTGATGGTCGAAGCCGACGGCGTCGCCCGCCCGCTGGAAGAGCATCTCGGCGAAGTCCGCACCCGCGATATCAAGCCGCGCCGCCGCCACTCTCTGTTCAACGACCGCCGCCCGCGCTTCCTGATGCGCCGCGCGACCGGCAGCCTGGGTGTCAACATGAAGATCGACGGCCGCGAGATCATCGCCCGTAACTGAGTTTCGACACAATCTTAAAGCCTTCCTCCAGTGCAAACGACCGGCTGTCCCTGCAGCCGGTTTTTTGTTTGTGTTTTCAGCTACTTAGCAAGCCTCTGAAAAACCCCGGAAGCGCCTTCTTGATGCCACAGGCAGACAGCACATTGCCCGCACGAGAAGGAGACAGATCATGCGCACATTCATCCTTGCGGCCATTGCCGCCTTTTCCGCCCGCTTTGCCAGAACAAAGAAGACCCGCGAGAAGGACATGAGCTGGGCTTAAGCCTCGACATACTTTGCCCACTGCCCTCCGGCCATCCGGAGGGTTTTTTTATGCAAGCCGAACAATCAGGGCTGCACAAAGGCTAACAAACAGGATCAGCCCGACGACGTTGTTGAACTTGAACAGCGTCAGGCATTGGGCGGCATCGTGGATGTCGAGCACGAGGATCTGATAGAACAGAAGTACGGCTGCCATCAGAAGTCCGAGATAGGCAAGCAGCCCGGCGCCAGCCAGCGCAAACGCCACGAACAGCAGCAGGATGGTCATACCGTACAGCGCAAAGAGCCAAGGGCGCGGACGATCGCCGAAGCGCCGCGCCGTTGAGCGCACGCCGATCAGTTCGTCATCCTCCTTGTCCTGATAGGCATAGATCGTGTCGTACCCCACCGTCCAGGCGATGGCTGCGGCGTAGAGGACAACCGGGGCCAGCGCGATCGAGCCGAATTCCGCTGCCCAGCCCATGATCGCGCCCCAGGAAAAGGCAAGGCCGAGGAAGAATTGCGGCCAGTCGGTAAAGCGCTTGGCAAACGGATAGACGGCGACGAAGATCAGCGAGAAGATGCCAAGGCCAATGGAAAAGCCGTTGAACTGCAAGAGCACGATCAGCCCGGCAAGCGCCTGCAGCACCATGAAAACCTTCGCCTGCAACCGTGTGACACGGCCCGACGGCAGGGGCCGCGAGCGGGTGCGCGCCACCTCCATGTCGATGTCATGGTCGATGATGTCATTATAGGTACAGCCGGCGCCGCGCATGGCGACAGCGCCGATGAAGAACAGCAGAAGATGGAAGACGAAGCGGCCGGCCGAAAACGTGCCGAGCGCCGCCGCCGCGTTGGCGGCAAGTGCCGCCGACCAGAAGCAGGGCCACATCAACAGTTGCCAGCCGATCGGCCGGTCCCAGCGGGCAAGCTGCGCATAGGGCCAGAGCGGCCTTGGCAGCACGCGGTACACCCAGTTGTTGGACGGCGCATCGTAGACGCGCCCGGAATCGGCAGGACGTGTGGTCATGCCGATTGTTTGCAGCGCCAGCGGCCGCCGGTCAAGCTGGCAGACCGCCGCATGGCAGGCTCCGGCCTATTCCAGGGTGAAATCGAAACGGTAGGTGGCCGACAGGCCGACCAGGAACTGATTGCGGCTGCCGCCTTCTTTGACGATGCTCGAATCGGCTGCCGGGCCCATCAAACGCTTGTATTCGGCAAAGGCGCTGGCTTCGATCTTTTCGGTCGCCTGCCAGGTGATGGCGGCTCCGGCGCCAACAGAGTTCAGGCCGCCTGAGGGCGTATATTTCGAATAGCCGGATTTTGCCGCTTCCGACGCGTTGATGCCGTAATAGGCGTCGAAATAATCGCTGGTGGCAGCCGACAGGCGCGGGCCGGCGGACAGGCGCACAGTCTCGGTGACATCGACGAAGCCATCGGCCGCCACATCGGCGACGATGCCGTGATGGCTGCGGATGCCCTGGCGCAATTCGGCACGGATGCGCAGCCAGTCGGTCGGATAGACTTCGGCAAAGCCGCCGAGTTCGCCGCCGAAGCGGACGGGATCAATGCCCTTCAGATCGGAGGAGGTATCGTCATCGCGCTCGAAGATCAGCTTGCCGACGACACCGGCGCGAAACGCACCCTTATCGACGAAGGCAAAGGCCGGATTGTCGTTGCGCGACGAAAACCGCACCGTGCTGCCGGCCCGGCCAAGCGAAATCAGCGGCGCTGCCTGGAACAGGCGATCGGATGAGCCGTCATATTTCGGGCCGAGAAAGCCGGTGGCGCCGACTTTCAAGTACCAGTCGCCGGACCAGAAATGCTGGCGCTCCTGCGCCTGAGCGCCGGCAGACGTGGCAAGAAACAACCCCATGGAAAGGGCAAACACGGATCGGTTGAACACGTCGCAACTCCAGACAAACAATGCTTCGTTAAGCGGCTTAACACCAGCCATCGATGATAGGAGCCCATAGGATCGGCTCGATTTTCGTTTCCGGCCGGAAGAGGTCGTCCTATGGTCTCCTATCATCGATCTTTGGTGTTGTAGGCTTTGCCCCACTACCATCCCGTTAACCAGCCGCCTTTAGCGATTATTTTCCATAGGCGGCGCAATCGGCCCCGCATTGTCGCCAATTTGCCATAGCCAAGGTCACCCCAGCGTGCGCGATTTCAGATAGGTGCTGGGTGCGCTTCCAAGCATGCGCCGGAACATCGTGGTGAAGGCGGCGATGTTTTCATACCCGGCATCGAGCGCCACATTGGTCACGGGCTCGCCCTCTGCCAGCCCCGGCAGCGAGGCGAAAATGCAGGCCTGCTGGCGCCAGGTGACGAAGCTGACGCCGGTTTCGGCGCGAAACAGCCGGGTGAAGGAGCGGCGGCTCATGCCAAGGCCGCTTGCCCATTCGTCGATACCGGCATTGGCGTCGGGTGACTTCAGGAAATGCCGGCAGAGGCGGCCAAGCCGGGCGTCGCTGGGAAACGGCAGGCCGAGCGGCCGTTCCGGCAACAGGCTGATTTCGTCCAGCAAAAGCTCGATGATCAGCCGCTTGCGGCGCGGCGTCAGCGGCTTTTCCTCCGCAAGCACCAATTCCTCCATCAGGCTGGAGGCAAGCGGTGTCACTTCCAGAACGCGCGGCTGAACGGCAGAAATCACTGCGGGATCGGCATAGATCGAATGCATTTCGACATCGCTGATCATCTCGCTGAAATGTTCGAGCCCTGCAGGGATGAGCAGACCATGACCGGGCGGGATCATCCAGCGGCCGCCGGCGGTATTGACCAGCACCACGCCGCGCCGCGCGCACCAGAGCTGCGTCTTCGTATGGCTGTGCGGAAGCCCGCGCGAACCCGCCGGATAATGACGGCCAAGCGCTGTAATGGGATCATCGTTCAAATCGATCCATTGCAGGTTCTCAATATGGGTATCATCGCCCGCGGGATCGCGGGATTTGAGGTCGTATGTCTGCATTTGGCCCACTCTCGAAAGAATACGACCAGAGCACAAAAGCAGGCCATACTCAAGCGATGTAGAGACAGCGCATATTCATGTCTACACTACCGTCGGCGAGGAAAAGAGCATGGCGAGCATCGCATCACCCACAGGCATCAGCCCAGAAAAGACGGCAGTCTCCGTCATCGTGGCCGTCAGCTTCTGCCATATGCTGAACGATATCATGCAGTCGCTTCTGACATCGCTCTACCCGCTGCTGAAGGAAAACTACGCGCTGGATTTCGTGCAGATCGGTCTCTTGACCTTCGCATTCCAGGTGACCGCGTCGCTGCTGCAGCCTGCCGTGGGGGTCGTCACCGACCGCTGGCCGATGCCGTTTTCGCTGCCGGCGGCCATGCTGTCGACCTGCGCGGGTTTGATCACCCTTGCCAATGCCCATCATTTCTACGTGCTCGTCATCGGCGCCTGCCTGATCGGCATCGGTTCGGCGATCTTTCATCCGGAAGCCTCGCGCGTGGCACGGCTTGCCTCCGGCGGCCGCCATGGCCTCGCCCAGTCGCTGTTCCAGGTCGGCGGCAATACCGGCACGGCGATCGGGCCGCTGCTCGCCGCGTTCATCGTCATTCCGCAGGGACAGGGAAGCCTCAGCTGGTTTTCGGTGATCGCGCTGACCGGCTTCATGGTTCTGTCCTGGGTGAGCGTCTGGTACACACGCCACCGCCGCAGCTCGGCCGGCCGCAAGCCGGTCAGCCGCACCCTGCCCTTGCCGCGCAACCAGGTTATCTGGACGCTGATCGTTCTCGTCATCCTGACGGCAACGAAAAATGCCTATCTGTCCAGCCTGTCCAGCTACTTCACCTTCTTCACGATCGAGAAGTTCGGCGTCGGCGTGCAGGAAGCGCAGATGCTGCTGTTCCTCTTCCTCGGCGCATCGGCTGCCGGCGTGATCTTCGGCGGGCCGATCGGCGATCGTTTTGGCGCGCGCTTCGTCATCTGGTTCTCGATCCTCGGCGTCATCCCCTTCGCGCTGCTCCTGCCCTATGCCAACCTGTTTTGGACGGCGGCGCTGGTCGTCATCATCGGCTTCATCTTCTCCTCGGCGTTCTCGGCCATCGTGGTCTTTGCCCAGGAGCTGGTGCCGGGCCGGGTCGGGCTGATTGCCGGCATGTTCTTCGGCTTTGCCTTCGGCTTCGGCGGCATCGGCGCGGCGGTGCTCGGCATCTTTGCCGATCGCAACGGTATCGAGTTCGTCTATACGCTGTGCTCCTACATGCCGCTGCTCGGCCTCTTGACGATCTTCCTGCCGAAGCTTCCCAGCCATCGGTAAGGTGCGGCTGACGGGGAAGGCATTCACGTCGCCGTGACGAAATCTCTCCCGGTGGCAGTTCACCCAATTGCAACCGGGACATCCCATTGTAAGTATTCATCAAGTATTGAGCGATAAGTTCGGCCCGGGGACTATCGGGGTGAATATGATGCGCAACTTACTTATGGCCGCTTCCGCTGCGCTTGCCGCGTCATTCGCGCCAGCGCCCGCGCAGGCCGAGACGCTCAACCTGTTGATATGGGAATCCTATATCGACCAGAAGATCCTCGACCGCTTCACGGAAAAGACCGGCGTCACCGTTCACCAGATCTATTATGACAGCGGCGACGCACGCGACGAGGTGCTGTCGGACCCCAGCAGCAATATCGACCTTGCCGTCGTCGGCGAAAACGGCGCCGAACTGTTCGGCAAGCGCGGCGTGCTCGAACCCCTGTCCGGCCAGAACGTCGCTTCGATGAACGACTACAAGCCCGAATGGACGTCGCGTTGCGCCGGCTATGCTATGCCCTATCTCTGGGGGACGATGGGCATCGTCTACCGCTCCGACATGGTCAAAATCGCGCCCACCTCCTGGAACGACCTGATGGCGCCGGACCCGGCGCTGAAAAAACATATCGCCATGTACGACGATCACAACGAGGCCTTCATCGCGCCGCTGATCATGCTGGGCAAATCCATCAATGCCAATGACAACGAGACGCTGAAAGCCGCCTTCGAGGTGATGAAGAAGCAGGCTCCCTTCGTTCTCACCTATGACTATGTGATCACCTCGATCCAGAGCCCTGAAAACGGCAAGAACATCTACATGGCGCTCGCCTATAGCGGCGACCAGCATGTGCTCAATGAAAAGGCCGGCACGCCGGGCGTCTGGCGCTATGCGGTGCCGAAGGAAGGCACGCTCTCCTGGCTCGATTGCATGGCCGTCACCGCCGCCTCGCCACGCAAGGCGCTGGCCCTGCAGCTGGTGGATTTCATCGGCTCGCCGCAAAGTGCGGCCGACAATGCGCTGGCGCTGACCATGCCCGCCGCCAGCGACAAGGCGCTCGAACTCATCCCCGCCGACATGCGCGCCAACCAGGAAATCTACCCGCCCGCCGATATCATGGCGAAAAGCCAGTACCAGAAGGAATTGTCGATCCAATCGATCCAGACGCGCCGGCGCATCATCAGCTCGATGGCAAACTTCCAGTGACACTTGGCAAGCGCGCGTTCTTCCTGATCTTTCCGGTCGTTCTGGCAGGCTATCTGCTTGCCGCCCTCTCGGTCTATTTCATCGAAAGCCGCGCGGTGCTGGCTTTGGAGCGGACGCGGCTTTCGCAGCAGCTCGACCATATGGCAGCACTGTTCCGCAACGAGGTCAGCCAGAGCCGGAGCTTCCTCTACTCGATGCTGGAGGGCAACGCGGTGCGTCTGTTCGTGTCGGAATCGGACGAGGCCTACCGCAACAATGCGCTGGGGCTGCGGCTGCAGCAGAGCGTTCGCTCGCTGTCCGACGATCCGAAGAAATTCATTTCCTTCGCCATCCTCAATCCCGACCTGACGCCGGGTTACTACTTTGAAAACAGCGACGATCCTTTTGCCGAGATCGGTCCGGCGCAGTTTGCGCTGGCAAGCCGGCTGGCCGGTGGCAGCCAGCTGCGCGACTGGAGCTTCCTGCACGACACGGAGACGCGGCAACTGATCGTCTATTCGGAATTTATCGACCCCGTCACCTTCAGCCGCCCGCTGCCGAGCGCCAAGGCCGATGCGCTCCTGGTGCAGGTGGCGATCGAACCGACGCAGTTTCTGAGCATGCAGCGCGCCCTGCAGCACGAATATGAAGCCGATATTACATTCGAGACCGCACCTCAGCCGTCATCCTCCACCAATCTTTCCGCCGCCGTGCGCATGGCGCCCTCGCTGTTTGCAACCATGACGGTGCCGCCGTCGCATGGGTCGGGCAATATGGGGCAGCTGAAATTGCTGCTGGTTTCCGGCGCGCTGGTGATGAGCTTTCTCTCGGTCGGGCTGATGATCGCGCTGATCCGCCGGTTCATCACCAATCCGATCTCGGCCCTCGACCGGCAGGTAACGGCGGTGATGAGCGGCGAGAATGCGGATATCAGAGAGACCGGCGCGGAAGGCGAAATCGGCCGCTTGACCGGCAATATCAAGCAGCTGCACGACCAGTCGCAGCGCGCCTTGAACCTGGTGCAGCAGGCGTCCTGGACCGATACGCTGACCGGCATCAGCAACCGCGCCCATTTCAACATGCTCGCCGCCGATATCATCAACTCGGTGACCACAAATGGTGGCCATTGCAGCCTGTTGTTCATCGATATCGATCACTTCAAATTCGTCAACGACAAGTATGGCCATGAGGTCGGCGACGACCTGTTGCAGACGCTGGCGATGCGGATCGAGGCTGCCATCGGCGGCATCGTTGCGCGCCGGCAGATGCTGCCGGCCGTCTTTGCCCGCCTGTCCGGCGACGAATTTGCCGTTCTCGTGCAATCGACACCGCGCGACGGCACGATCCGGGAAATGTGCGCTGCGATCCTTGGGCTGTTTTCCAACGGCTTCGAGGTCCGCGGCAAGTATTATCCTGTCACCGCCAGCATCGGCGTCGCCATCTGCCCGACGGATGCCAATAATCTTGCCGAACTGATCTCCAATGCCGATGCGGCGATGTACCAGGCCAAGACCGACGGCAAGAACCGCTCCTCGCGCTTTTCGCGGGCGCTGCAGGACAAGCGCGACCGCATCCGCCAGATCCAGGAGGAACTGCGGCTGGTCGATCCCGACGAGCAGTTTCACCTCGTCTACATGCCGATGGTCGATACCGGCGGCAAGGTGATCGGCTGCGAGGCGCTGTTGCGCTGGCATTCGCCGGCGCTCGGCAATATCACGCCCGACGAATTCGTGCCGATTGCCGAAAGCACCGGCCTGTTTACCAAGATCGACTGGTGGGTGATCAACCGGGCGATGTCGGAATATCACCGGCTGAAGCAGCTTTTCGGCCCCGAGACCGTTCTTGCAATCAACATCTCGTCGGCGGAGCTGCATTCCAAATCGATCAGCGACTACTTCTCCGACTGCGCGGCAAGGCACCGGCTCGATCCGCGTATCATCGAGATCGAGCTGACGGAAACCTATGCGGTCAAGCTCGGCGACCAGCTGCACCGCAATATCGAAACCCTGCGGGAACGCGGCTTCCGGATTTCCATCGACGATTTCGGCGCCGGCTATACCTCCGTGCAGCAGATCATCGAATATACCGCCAACACCATCAAGCTCGACCGGGCCCTGGTGCAAAATCTTGCCAACGAGGAATCGCTTCCGGCGCTGAAGGCGATGATCGCGCTCTGCCACGCGCAGGAGATGATTGTGGTTGGCGAAGGCGTGGATACGCCAGAAAAGCTGGCAATGCTGACGGCGGCCGGCTGCGATCATTTCCAGGGCTATCTCATCAGCAAGCCGCTGATGCTGCCGGAACTCACCATCTGGGCCTTGAAGCAGACGGCGAAAATTGCCGGCCCCGCAGACGACTATTCGTCCTTTACCGATCGCGACCGCCAATCCGGGATATCCAACCTGTCGTGACGGCCTGTCTCGCCGCCATTGCAGCGATTTTTCCTTGACCTTGGAGCGCCCTCGCCATAGAGCCCCCTACGACAAATGGGGCTCTTGAGCCTCGCGAGATGGCGGAGTAGGCGATGAAAGTTCTGTTGATCGGTTCGGGTGGCCGCGAACATGCGCTGGCATGGAAACTGGCGCAATCGCCACGCCTGACGGCGCTTTACGCCGCACCCGGCAATCCCGGCATCGCCGAAGAGGCAATCATTGCCGATATCGACACGGCCGATAACGCCGCCGTTTTGGCCTTCGCCCAAAAGGAAGCCATCGATTTCGTCGTGGTCGGCCCGGAGGCTCCGCTGGTGGCGGGTCTTGCCGACACGTTGCGCGCCGCTGGCATCGCGGTTTTCGGACCGTCTGCCGCCGCCGCCCAGCTGGAAGGCTCCAAGGGTTTTACCAAGGATATCTGCGCCAAATACAACATCCCGACCGGTGCCTATCAGCGCTTTACCGCAGCCGGACCGGCCAAAGACTATATCCGTGAACAAGGCGCGCCGATCGTCATCAAGGCCGACGGCCTTGCCGCCGGCAAGGGCGTGACCGTTGCCATGACGCTGGACGAGGCGCTTGAGGCTGTCGACAGCTGCTTTTCCGGCACGTTTGGCGAAGCCGGTGCCGAAGTGGTGGTCGAGGCGTTCCTCGACGGCGAGGAAGCGAGCTTCTTTTGCCTTTGCGACGGCAAGACCGCTCTGGCGCTCGCCTCGGCGCAGGATCACAAGCGCGTCGGCGATGGCGATACCGGCCCGAACACCGGCGGCATGGGCGCCTATTCGCCTGCCCCCGTCATGACCACAGACATGGTCGAGCGCACGATGCGCGAGATCATTGAGCCGACGATCGCCGGTATGGCCGATAGCGGCCACCCCTTTACCGGCGTGCTGTTTGCCGGCCTGATGATCACGGCCAAGGGGCCGGAACTGATCGAATACAATGTCCGGTTCGGCGATCCGGAATGCCAGGTGCTGATGATGCGGCTGAAGAGCGATCTGCTGCCGCTTCTCCATGCGGCCGCCACCGGCACGCTTGCCTCCGTCAGCGCCGAGTGGCGCGACGAAGCGGCACTCACCGTCGTCATGGCGTCGAAGGGCTATCCCGGCACTTACGACAAGAACACGCCGATTACAAAGCTGCCGAAGGAAGGCACCGATGCCAAGGTGTTCCATGCCGGAACGGCGCTGAAGGACGGGCAGCTGGTCGCGACCGGCGGCCGCGTGCTCAACGTCACGGCGATGGGCAGCACCGTCAGCACGGCGAAAGACCGGGCTTACGCCGCACTCGATCAGGTGGAATGGGACAACGGCTTTTGCCGCCGCGATATCGGCTGGCAGGCGGTCGAGCGCGAGACAGCGTAACGGCCGCGCCGCCCATCGTAAAACTCACTCAATTTTTACCAATTCTCCTGACGGGAACGTAACGGAGACCGGATATTTTCCTTTGACGATATCAAAGGAGAAAGCCGATGCGCGCCCTTTTGCTTACATTTGCAAGCCTGGCTGCCGCCAGCACAGCCGGCGCGTCTTCGCTCGAACGCGTCGTCTCCGGCGAGAAGATCAATCACAGCATCACGCAGCTTTCCTGCGGCCAGTGCCCTGCGTTGATCGTCGCAAAGAAGACCGGCTACATCGTTCCCGAAATCGCTGCGGGCACCGAGCGGGTGGAGCTGAGGGAAATCAACGGCGAGATGAAAATGGTGCGCACGGAAGCCTGGCTTGGCGGCTCACCAGTCGTCTTCATCAGCAAGGCATCCGACGACGACATCAAGGAGGCGCATGCCAAAATGACGCTGTCAGGCAATCTGGCAAAGACCGCAACTGCGGAAATTCTGCCTGTTGAGGCCGAGGCAACAGCCACGCCCGTGATGATCGATAGCGCTGCGAAAACAAGCTCGGTCAGCGTCGCGTCGCTTTCCGGAATGGCTGCGGTAACGCCGCAAGACAGACGGTCACAAGAAGTTGATCTCGAAAATTTCCAACTTCGGCTAAAATGACGGGGAACTCCAAGTCCCTGCCCTAACCAGCCACTCATCAAAGGCTGACCGGGCATTCGCCCTCCAGGCGAAAGATTGCGCCCCTGAGAGAAGCAGGGGCGCAATTTTTTGTGGCGAATGCCAAATGCCGCACCTCTAACCTTCCGGCAACTCTGGAACTACTGGCGGTAACGATCCGGCGGGCCGGACGGTTTCGGCGAGCTCTCAATGACCGATGGCAGCCACGAGCTCTTCAATCTGCCGATCTGAAAACACCTGTATGCCATGCGCCTTCAAAAGCGCCGCCGTCACGCCCTCGTCCTTCTGGCGGCGGCCTGAAAAACTGCCGTCATAGACAAAGCCGGACCCGCAGGACGGGCTACCGTCGATCAACAGCGCGTGCGTACAGCCGGTTTCGACCGCCAAGGCCAGTGCGTTGCGCGCCGCCTGCAGGAACCCGCCCGTCACATCCGTGCCATTGCTTTCGCGCACCTGACCCTTGCCGGACAGAATATCCGCCGCCGACCACCCCTCCCCGATCTCCGCCGCCAACCGCGGCACCGGCATGCCCGCCGACATTTCCGGACAGACCGTCACCAGCCGCCCCTCATCTCGCCAGCGATCGAGTGCAGCATGCACAAGCGGCTTTGCCTGTCCGTCATAGCGGACGGCATGGCCCATGAGACAGGCGCTGACGAGGATTTTGGCGGTCATGCGCCCTGAATAGCGCGGGTGGCATCTGATTTCCAGAGCTGTTCCACCGCGCCTCTATCGCTTCAGGCGGCAGCAACCGCAAGATGGACGCCGGTTTCTTCCTGCAGGTGACGGATGACATGGAAGAGGTTTTCCGCACGCGGATTTCCCTTCGGTCCGAACATACGCATCAGGCTTTTAGCGGGCGTGCCGGTTTTTTCGGCCAGCCGTTCGAACCCCACCGTCGCATTGATAAAATCCCGCAGAACCGATTTCCCGGTTTCCATATCGCCCGACAGCAAAAGTTCGATCGCGTCCGACAACAGCGCAGCACGAAAATCCGCGTCATTTTTGGCGCGCGCCTGAATGGTCACCTTGAAGTCACGGGTCAATGGCATGTCGGCTTCCCTTGCGGCGCTTGTAATCGCGCCAGCGTCATGCGTTAGCCCGAAATCTTCGAGAAATCCGCAACTGTTCCTGTCGCCGCGCGGATCAGGCCGAGCAGGGCCAGGCGGTTGGCGCGGATGGCGGGGTCTTCATCGTTGACGAGGACATCGGCGAAGAACTGATCGACCGGACCGCGCAGCTTCGACAGGGCTTCCATGGCCGAGCGGAAATCCTCGCCGGCGATGGCAGCGCTTGCTTCGCTCGAGGCTTGCGTCACGGCGGCATAGAGCGTCTTTTCGGCATCGAGCGTCAGGAGTGCGGGATCGACCGTGGCTGCGACCCGCGTGCCCTTCTTTTCCTCGGCGGCCAGAAGCTGAGTGGCGCGCTTGGTGCCGGCAAGCAGGTTGAGGCCTTCTTCCGAGGTAACAAACGCCGTCAGCGCTTCGACGCGGCGGGCGACCATCAGGAGGTCGTCATTGGCGCCCCCCTCATCCGCCCTTCGGGCACCTTCTCCCCGCTGGGGAGAAGGGATCTCTGCCGCTGCCCCTTGCTCCCTCTTCTCCCCAGCGGGGAGAAGGTGGCCCGAAGGGCCGGATGAGGGGGGCGCAGCCAAAACCGCATCGATCAGGTCATGACGGGCGCCGAGATCGCGGAGATAGACTTTGAGGCGGTCGTGGAAGAAGGAGATGAGGTCGCTATCCTCAACGACGGTGGAAAGCGGCAACCGCACCTTCCGCTCCAGCAAAATCCGCACGACACCCAGCGCCGCGCGGCGCAGCGCATAGGGGTCCTTGGAGCCGGTCGGCTTTTCGTCAATGGCCCAGAAGCCCACCAGCGTGTCCAGCTTGTCGGCGAGCGCCACGGTCAGGCCGACGGCATCGGCCGGCAGGCGGTCGGACGGGCCCTGCGGCTTCCAATGATCTTCGATGGCGGCGGCGACGGAGGCGTCTTCGCCCTGCAAACTCGCATATTTGCGGCCCATAATGCCCTGGAGCTCGGGGAATTCGCCGACGGCTTCGGTGCGCAGGTCGGCTTTTGCCAGCACGACGGCGCGATCGACCAGTGTCGGATCGGCGCCGGTCACCTTTGCGAGTTCTGCGGCCAGCGTGCGGATACGCTGGACGCGTTCCCCTTGCGTGCCGAGCTTGGCATGGAAGGTGACGTTCAGCGCGTCGAGCTTGGCCATGCGCTGGTCGAGCGGCTTTTTCAGGTCGAGATCGAATTTTGCGGCCGAGGCTTTAAGCGTTTCGAGATCCGGCAGGTTGCCCTGATCGCGGGTCCAGAAATGCTTGGCGTCGGAGAGACGCGCGCGCACGACCTTGCCATTGCCGTGGATGATTTCCCTGCCGCCGTCCTTGGCCTCGATATTGGCAACGAGGATGAATTTGTTCGACAGGGCACCCTCCCCTTGAGGGGGAGGGTCGGCGCGCAGCGACGGGGTGGGGTGATCCTGTGTGCCCGCCTGACTGTCACCCCCACCCGCGCGTACCGCGCGACCTCCCCCCTCAAGGGGGAGGTGGTCGCCCGGCCGGCGGGTGACGAAGCATTTCTGGTTGGTCTTGATGGTCAGCCGGATGATTTCCGACGGGATCGCCAGGTAATCCTCCTCGAACGCGCCCATCAGCACCTGCGGCCACTCGACGAGGCCGGACACTTCCTCCAGCAGGCCTTCGTCCTCGACCAGTTCAAGACCGCTGGCAAAGGCGATATTGGCGGCGTCGGCGGCGATGATCTGCTTGCGGCGCTCGGCATCGAGCACGACCTTGGCCTTTTCCAGCTTTTCGATGTAATCGGCAAAACGGCGCACGGTGATGGCTTCCGGCGCATGAAACCGGTGGCCGTAGGTGACGTTCGACGCGGTGATATCGCCAACCGTGAACGGGATCACCTGGGTTTCCTCGTGTTCCGGGCCGAACAGGCAGACGATCGACTGCAGCGGCCGCACCCAGCGCAGCGAGCCGGGCTTGGCGGACGCAGCGCCCGAGCGCATCGGATTGCCCCAAGGGAAATTGCGGATGATGCCGGGCATCACCTCGGCAATGATCTCTTCTGCCGGACGGCCGGGCTTGACGATGTGGGCGACATAGAAATCGCCTTTTTTGGGATCGCTGTGCACATGCGCCTGATCGATCGAGGTAAGACCGGCACCGCGCAAAAAGCCTTCGATCGCCTTTTCATTGGCATCGGTGCGCGGACCCTTGCGGTCTTCGCTGACGTCGGCGGAGCGGGTGTTGAGGCCGCGAATATCGAGCGTGAGGCGCCGCGGCGTCCAATATTCCCGCGCCCCCTCATAGGTCAGCCCCGCCTCGACCAGCGCATCGGTCAACAGCTTCTTCAGATCACCGGCAGCCTTGCGCTGCATACGGGCCGGGATTTCCTCGGAGCGGAGTTCAAGCAGAAGATCGGGCATCAGATTTCTTCCTCACCCTCGCCGCGAAGGAGAGGGTCGGCACACGGTGCCGGGGTGGGGTGAAAATGGCTGGCTTCTGCTAGCAAAATTTGACGTTGCTGCACAATGGCAAAAATTGTGTCAAGGACGGCATTAAGCTCCTCGAAGACATCGCCATTCCAGAAGCGCAGGACGTGATAGCCTTCATTCTCCAGAAAAGCCGTTCTTTGCGCATCCCGCCGCAATCCCGCTCAGAGGCATGCTGGCTGCCGTCGAGTTCGATGATCAAGCCGATCTGATGGCACGCGAAATCAGCAAAGTAGGGACCGATGGGAACCTGGCGGCGAAAGTGCGTGCCATCAATCGGAATTCGCTCCAAGTGGCGCCAGAGTTTAATCTCGGCATCCGTGGCGCCGTTGCGAAGACGGCGGCTGTTGGCGATTTTGAAGCGATCCAATTTTGACGGCTTTTTGACCATGCACCTCTCCTCGCGTTTAAATTGCAGAGAAGTGATGCGGATTGCAATACCTTCTCCTTGAGGCGGAGGGGCGGAGCGAAGCTCCGGGGTGGGGTGACCGGCGGCATGGGCAATGGGCAATCGAGTTCGTGGTGGGTCACCCCCACCCGCGCCTGTGTCGCGACCTCCCCCCTCAAGGGGGAGATGAAGCGGCCGCCGAAATGGAGGAAAGCTTGCGGAGCGCAGTACCCTCCCCTTGAGGGGGAGGGTCGGAGCGAAGCTCCGGGGTGGGGTGACCGGCGGCATATTCAATGGGCAATCGAGTTCGTGGTGGTCACCCCCACCCGCGACTGCGTCGCGACCTCCCCCCTCAAGGGGGAGGTGAAGCGGCAGCCGAAATTGAGGAAAGCTTGCGGAGCGCCACACCCTCCCCTTGAGGGGGAGGGTCGGAGCGAAGCTCCGGGGTGGGGTGACCGGGGGCATACTCAGGTGGGCAATCGAGTTCGTGGTGGTCACCCCCACCCGCGACTGCGTCGCGACCTCCCCCCTCAATGGGGAGGTGAAGCGGTAGCCGAAAT
>NZ_LMFB01000004.1:111326-111451 GCF_001426685.1 Rhizobium sp. Root483D2
TGAGGAGAAGCATGCCGGAGCGCCACACCCTCCCCTCGAGGGGGAGGGTCGGAGCGAAGCTCCGGGGTGGGGTGACCGGCGGCATATTCAATGGGCAAACGTGCTCGTGGTGGTCACCCCCACCC
>NZ_LMFB01000004.1:111513-180163 GCF_001426685.1 Rhizobium sp. Root483D2
TCGACTGCGTCGCGACCTCCCCCCTCAAGGGGGAGGTGGAAGAGCTACCACCCCCCGCCACCGCCACCGCCACCGCCGCCGCCCGAGAAGCCGCCGCCGCTGGAGAAGCCGGAGGAGGACGAGCTGGGGGGTGGGGGGAGAGATGAGGACATGGTGCTGGCCATGGAGCCGGCGAAACCGCCCATGCGATCGCCAAAGGAGCCGGCGGCGAAGCTGTTGCCGGAATACCAGGCGGGCTGGTAGGCGGCGGCACCGGCGGCAGCGGCCAGAAGCCAGCGGTCGAAGGTGTCCGACCAGGGTCTTTCGACGCCCAGCGCCACGGCATAGGGCAACAGCTTCTCGAAATGCTGCGGCGACATGTCAGGGGCGCCAGCCATATTCATCCGCTCTTTTTCCGCGAGCGTCAGATATTGCCGCAGACCATCGATGCCATCCATCATCTTTGCGCCGATCGGCGTCGGCGCGCCCATCAGATGGAAGAACAGCATGTTGACCAGCACGATACCGCCGACGCCGATCAGAAGCGGGATCTGATGGGCGCTCAGCGCCATGCTGATAACGACAGCAGAAACGCTGAGCGCGCCTGCGACGGCAAAGAATGTGAGAAAGGCCGCGGCAATCAGCGCGCCAATGCGGGTAAACAGGCTGCCGCGCTTGTTGAACAGGCGGCCGATGGCGAGTGCAAACAGCGAGATGATCACCGAGGCTACGACCGGCAGAAGCACCAGTGCGACCGTTGCGCCATCGACAAGGCCCGCGACGAAAATGGCGAGCAGAAACAGAGCCGAGATCGCGATGCCGCCGGCCACATAGGCGGTATTGGCGTGATAGTATCTGTTGCGATGTTCCTTTTCCATGGCAGTGCGGAACTCGGCTCCAGCCTTCTGCACGGCCGGGCCATTGTCCTTGTCGATCGCAAGCTTGCCGCCATTGCGCTGGACAGCCGCCAGAACCGCCGCCTCGCCGGTTGGTAGCGACGGCGGCTTCGGCTTGTCGGTGCGGGTGATCTCCAGCGCGTTCTTAAAGTCCTTGAGGACGACATAGCCTTCGACGGCGAGATTGAGGGCGGCGGCCGACAGCGCTGTCCAGCCCTGGCCGGAAAAACCCCTGTTGTCGATATAGTTGACCAGCGCCGGGGAGATCCCGTCGGGCGCATCCCAGCGCGGGACGATGACGCCGCGGGCCGGATCGCGGCCGACCTTCAGCCACATGCGGGAATAATAGAGCGCGGCGATTACGAAACCGGCGATGGCCAGGATCGCCGGCAGATGATCGTAGAACCACCAGGTCCGTTCCTGCGATACCGACGGCGGATCGATGCTGCCCTTTTGCATCTTGACCGCGATGGTCAGCCCCTCGTTGGCCTCCAGGCGGCGCGTCGTGGTAAAGACCAGCCGGTCGCCATCTTCCAGCGCGCGGGCGTTCTTGTCGGTCGCGCCCTGGCCGCCGGTGAAGATATCCAGCGCCTGCGCCTTCACGCCCGCAGGCAAGGCGACCGTGGCAGAGGCCTCCTCGATCGGAAACGCCCATTGATTGCCGGTCACATTCCAGTACAGCTCGTCATGATCGGGAAAGAAGCGGATCTGGCGGGCGGTCTCGTAGGTAAACTGGAACGTATGCTCGCCATCTTGCAGGAACACGTCCTTGTCGCCGGTATAGATGCGGATGCCACCACTGATATTTTCGGTGCGATAGGGCTCGGCCGCACCGTCGCGCTCAACGGAGATCAGCTTGAAATCCACCTTGACGACGCGGCCAGCCGCATCGGTGACGGTCAGCGGAAAATCGCGGTAGATGCCGCGCTTGATGCGGTCTCCCTCGACATTGGCGGTGATCGTTTCCGTGACGCTCAGCACGCCGCTTTTGGCAACGCCGATGACCGAGCGATAGGATTTAAAAACCTCCTCGGCGCGCGCCAGTCCTGCGGTGGACAACAGGATGGAGAGCAGGAAGAAGATCCGTGCCAGCGCCGCGAAAACACGTGTCATGCGATCGATCCCTCCCCGGCCGGAACAGCCTTATTCGCCTAAACCTTAAGGCCGGTCGCCCTCAAGCCCGACGCCCAGCGATGCAAGCTCATCCCAATAGCGCGGATAGGTCTTGGCGACGCAGCCGGGGTCGAGAATGGCGATGCCCTTGATCTTGAGGCCCGCCAAAGCAAAGCTCATGGCAATCCGGTGATCGGCGAATGTGTCGATATCGGCCGGCAGCGTCTGGCCGGCAAGCGCCGGATCGGAGGCAACCAGCAGATCATCGCCCTCCTCGATGCCGAGGCCTGGGCGGATATTCGAGAGGCCGGTGGACAGGGCGCGCACGCGGTCGCATTCCTTGACACGCAGGTTCTCGATCCCGACGAAACGCACTGGCGTCTCGTTGAAAGCGGCCAGCACGGCAAGTGTTGGAATGGCGTCCTGCATCTGCGAGCCGTCGATGACGGCAGGCATATGCGGGAACGAGGCAATGACCTCATAGGCCTTGGCATCGGGCTGCGAAAACGACGCGGCCGCAACGCCGAGATCGATCCGCCCGCCGGTCAAGACTTCCGCCGCCCAGAGATAGGTCGCAGCCGAGGCATCCGGCTCGATCAGATAATCGGTTGCATGATACCCGCTCGGGGCCACCTGCCAGATCGACGGGCTAACCTGGGTGACTTCGGCGCCAAAGGCGCGCATCGCGGCAACCGTCAGATCGATATAGCCGCGCGCGCCGATCTCCTCGCCGGCAAGCTCGATATTGATGGGGCGGGAGGCACCGGCAGCGGCCATCAACAGGGCGGATACATATTGGCTGGAAAGGCCGGCATCGATGGTGACATGGTCTTCGGCGAAATCGCCGGTGCCGGCGATCGTCACCGGCGGGCAGCCGGTTTCAGCGTCCACCGTCACACCGAGCGAACGCAGTGCCGTGACCAGCGGCGCGATCGGCCGCTTGCGCATATGCTGGTCGCCATCGACCACCACCGTGCCATCAACCAGGGCAGCAGCGGCCGTGAGAAAACGCGTCGCAGTGCCGGCATTGCCGAGGAAAAGCGGCTGTCGCGGCGCCAGAAGCTGGCCGGAACCGGTGACGATGAAGGTGGTATCGTCGGGCTCGGAAATATCCACGCCCATGGCGCGCAGGGCGTCCGCCATATACCGGGTGTCGTCGCTCTTCAAGGCGCCGGTCAGGCGGCTGGTGCCCTTGGCAAGGCCGGCCAGAAGCAGTGCCCGGTTGGTGATCGATTTTGAGCCTGGGGGGCTGACGCGGCCCTCAAGCGGATGGCCTGATGGAAGGATGGTGAGTTTCTGGTCTGCGGCGTTCATGCTCTCGTCTCTTCATGCCCAATGCACGGCCCCTGCGTGGCTGCGCCTGCTCTATCGATCGTGGATAGCCGTCTACGACGGAATGTCTTTTGCGGCTAGATCAAAATTTCACCACGGGGACTGCGCGGTCGGCCTCGTTGGTGATTTCGAAAAAGGCGGCCTTGGTAAATCCGAAGGGACCGGCAATCAGGTTTGACGGGAAGCTTTCCACCTTGACGTTAAGGTCGCGGGCGGCACCGTTATAATAGCGGCGGGCCATCTGTACTTCGCTTTCGATGCTTTCCAGCGACTGCTGCAGTTCGGAGAAGTTCTGATTGGCCTTAAGGTCCGGATAGGCCTCCGCCAGCGCAAACAGCTTGCCAAGCGCCTGGCTGAGCAGGCCCTCCGTTGCTGCGCGGCCGGCAACGTCACCCGCCGGCAAAGACTGCGCCCGGTTTCGAAGCGCGATGACCTCCTCCAGCGTGCCCTTTTCATGGGCGGCGTAACCTTTGACGGTCTCGATCAGATTGGGAATCAGGTCGGCGCGGCGTTTCAGCTGCACGTCGATACCCGACCATGCCTCCTCCTTCACCTGCCGCGCCTTGACCAGGCCGTTATAGACGAAAATCAGGTAGAGGATCACGACCGCAGCAATAGCGAGACCAATCATCAGGGGTTCCTTCCCGAAACCTATGTTTCGCGCAGCTTATGGATCGAATGCCGCCGGTGAAAGACAAATTTCAACCGACTGCCCCAGCCTCCGGCTTTTCTGTGTTTCAACAGGTGAGCCTGTTCCGCCGGGAACCGCGCAAAGGCGCCGTCTGATCGATAGTGCGGTCATCAGATCAACGCCGAACCCCGCAAAGTACCGCCCCCATGAAACCGCTCGCCACCTTCATCAACGTCATCGCCTTTTCAGCGCTGTTTTTCGCCTATGCTCATATCGGCGCGATGGAAAAACCGGCAGGTGTGCGGCGCGCCTTGCAGACCTATGCCGGTCAGCTGCCGACTGGCGCCTTTGCAACGTTGAAGCCTGTCTGGACGATTGGTGTCGAAGCGACCGATCTGATCTAAAGCTGGTCGTTGGAGGCTCTCGCTGGTCCCCATTGCATCTGGTCTTCCGGCGAGGGAACCGTTTCCAGGATCTGCCCGAAACAGACGACGGCCACCCGCTGCTCGCTGGTCTTGGCGATATACATATATTCGTCCGCCCTGCGCACGAAGGACGCGACGGTATCGTCCGGCTTCAGGAACGTCACCCCGACGGCAGCACCTGTATAGGTGACCTTTCCCTCGATGGCGATCGGCTTGAAAACCCGCTCCATCGCATCCTGGATATTCTGCTGTACGTCGGCCGCCAGCTTCAGGTCGATATCGAGCAGAACGACGAATTCATCGCCGCCAATGCGCGCAATGAAATCGGTGGCGCGGAAACTTTCGCGCAGGCGGCTGGCGATCGTTCGCAGCACCTCGTCCCCGGCAGCATGACCCAGGGTGTCGTTCACGGTCTTAAAATCATTGAGATCGACGAAGGCCAGCGCCAGCTTGCGATCGTTCTGCATGCTGCGCGCCACGGATTCGATGACGACTTCGTCAAAACAGGCCCGGTTCGGCAGGCCGGACAGAGCGTCGGTGCGCGCCGATGCCCGAAGCGCATTCTCGATTTCACGCTGCTGGCGGACACGCGCCGAAACATCGACGATGACCTCGACATCGAAGGAGACGCCGTCGACAACGGTTCGCTGCGCCGAGATCAGCGTCGGGATGATCGTGCCGTCGGCATAGACGAGATCGACCTCTTCCAGCTCGTAGGATCCCACTTCCGCAAGCAGGCGGTGGCGGCGATCGCGGGCGGGATTATCGATGGCAGCACCATCAGAGGTCAGCTTCTTGCCGCGGATGTTTTCCCATTTCAGGCCGGTCAGCTTCAGATAGGCATCGTTGACCTTGGCATAGCTCGACGTCCGGGTATCACTGGTTGTGATCGCCATCGCAATCGGTGCGAATTCGAACATCCGCATCAACATCGAAGCCAAAACTTCCGGGGGCAGAATATCCTCGTCGTCCATCATCCGTCCTGAACCTTGTCACTTGAACAAAGCTTAGAACAAACTCCTTAAAAGCTTCCTGAACGCCCCAATGGGCTCAAGCACTTGATTTCGCTTCTTTAAAGAGAGTCATGTGACAGCTCTCGCAAAGATTGCATTTTCGTGACAGATCGCGCGCGTTTATGTTGATTGTGCAGCCCGATCGTCAGGCAGCCGTTTTTGCCAGATTGATGCCGCCCGCGTCCGTCAGAAGGAACGCTTCGCCACAGGCGGTCGCCAGCGTGCGGACACGCAGGATATAGCTCTGGCGTTCCGTCACGGAGATGACGCCGCGTGCATCGAGCAGATTGAACACATGGCTGGCCTTGATGCACTGGTCATAGGCCGGGAAAACGCATTTGTGCAGGATGGCGTTGGCGCCGGTATCGGGCGCGCCGGCCGCCAGAAGTGCCAGGCATTCCCGTTCGGCATCGACGAAATGCTGCTGCAGCATCGCCGTGTTGGCATATTCGAAATTGTGCCTCGAATATTCCTGCTCTGCCTGCAGGAAGACATCGCCGTAGCTGATCTTCTCGTCGCCCTCGCGGCCGTTGAAATTCAGGTCGTAGACATTGTCGACGCCCTGCACATACATGGCGAGACGCTCGAGACCATAGGTCAGCTCTCCCGAAACCGGCGCGCATTCGATGCCGCAGACCTGCTGGAAATAGGTGAACTGCGAGACCTCCATGCCGTCGCACCAGCATTCCCAGCCGAGACCCCAGGCACCCAGCGTCGGGCTTGCCCAGTCATCTTCCACGAAGCGAATATCGTGCAGCAGCGGATCGAGACCGATCGCCTCCAGCGAACCGAGATAGAGTTCCTGCAGGTTCGGCGGATTGGGCTTCAGGATGACCTGATACTGGTAATAATGCTGCAGCCGGTTGGGATTTTCGCCGTAACGCCCGTCGGACGGGCGGCGCGATGGCTGCACATAGGCTGCCCGCCACGGCTTTGGCCCGAGCGCGCGCAAAGTCGTTGCCGGATGGAATGTGCCGGCGCCGACCTCCATATCATAGGGCTGCAGAACCGCGCATCCCTTGTCCGCCCAGTAGGCGTGCAGCGTCAGGATCAGCGCCTGAAACGAGCGCTTGGGGTTCATATGGTCCGGGAGAGCGGCGGCGGTCATGGCATCAGTCCAGGTTGGGATTATCTGGCTGTCTGGTGCCATGATGGGCGCAGAGGGTCAAGGGGCGGGCTTATGGGAACTCCCAGTGCGCGTTGCCTCGTTGCAGGCAATTCACCCGATGTGGTAAGCTAGACAAGAAACCAAGGGACCGGCACATGACCGTCAAAATCCATATCGAACTGGACGACACCCACCGGGAATTTGCAGAGAAAATGGTGGCGGATGGGATCTATCCCTCCGTATCCAGCGTCATCCAGGCCGGGATCGAGCATATGATGCACAATGACGCCGTCACGGCCGACCCATTGGCAGGCATGGCGGATGAAATAAATCGGCGGATGGAACTGCCGAAGGATCAGTGGATACCTTGGGATGGAGACACGCTTTTCCGTGAGATTCGAAGCAAAATCGCCGAAAAATACAAAAGGTAGCCGCAATGGTTTACCGCATCGTCAAGCACCCGCTCATTGATCGCGACATTTATGACATAGCCGATCTTGTCGCGAACTATGCGGGACCTGCCATCGGCGTGGCAAAGGCCAACGACATCGTTCGTGTCATTGATAATCTCGCAGACTTTCCACATATCGGTTCGACGCGGGACGACTTGCGGACGGGCCTACGTGCAATCCCCGCTGGAGAAAAAGGCGTGGTTTGTTTTACCGTCAATGAACGCGATCAAAGCGTTTTCATCATCTGCGTCACCTATGCCGGCGCCGACTGGATGGCGCGGGTCAAGGATCGCGAGGAATAAACTCATTCCGGCTTCTTCAGCCGGTATTCCCCCGTCACCGGGTCCTTGACCAGCGTTCCCTGCGTACCGTTTTCCTGCTGGCGGCGGGCTTCGTTTTGGCGGCGGGTCAGTTTTTCCGCGTCTGCCACGAATTTGCGGTAGCCGATCCAGGCGATGGCTGCAAACAGCAGCAGTATAATCAATTGCGGCATGCGCCTCCCCGTTTCAACTGGAGCTTCAAAGCCCGAAGCGGCCCCATAATGCCTTTTCCTCCGCCACCTCGGCAAGACCAGAAACGGCCGTTACAGCAAAACGCTCGGCCATTCCGCTTGCGATTGCTGCGCCAGGCTGGCGGCGTCCGAACAGGCCGCGCGAGGCGGACACCAGCTGCAACTCGGTCTTTGCGCCGAACCGCTTCTTCAATTCGCTGCGCATGTCGCCGAGGCTATCGACCAGCCCCAGTTCCTGACCGCGCTTGCCGGTCCAGAACAGGCCGGAGAAAATGTCGGGCGTATCAGCCAGCAGATGGCCGCGCCGCGCCTTGACCATGCCGATGAAAATCTCATGGATTTCGAGCTGCAGCCCTTTGAGGAACTCGATATCCTTTTCCTTTTCAGGCTGGAAGGGATCGAGCATCACCTTGTTGGAACCGGCGGTGTAGACACGCCGCTCGACGCCGATCTTCTTCAGAAGTTCCGGAAACCCGAAACCGCCCGACACCACGCCGATGGAGCCGACGATCGAGGTCGGATCGGCAATGATCTCGTCGCCGGCCAGCGCGATCATATAGCCGCCGGACGCGGCCACATCCTCGACGAAGATCAGCACGCGCTTCTTCTTTTCGTCCGCCAGATCACGGATACGCTGGTAGATCAGCCGCGACTGGACGGGGGAGCCGCCGGGAGAATTGATCGATATGGCGACGGCCGGCGCGTCCTTCATCGAGAAGGCCTTTTCGAGCACCGGCGCCACCGTCGCCAGATTGAGCGCCGGACGAAACTGGCTGCCGCCTGCCATGATCGCGCCTTGCAGGCGCACGACGGGGATCGTTAAACCTTGCTTGCGAAAACGTTTCGGCAACAGCTTCCTGAACAGTCCGGCCATCTGAACTCCCTGCATTCATTCCATCATTCTTCGTGTTGGCATGTATGTATTGACGCGGCAAACGCAATGGCCGGAGCGATCATTTCTCCTTCGCATCCCCGCCGCCACTGGAAAGCGCGTTGCGGCAAGCCATGCGGGATTGGCAAAAGATTTCACTTCAGGCCACAAGATTAAACGGCTTGGCCTGTGCTGAAATCGATAAAATTTGTAGATTTCAGACAGCAGTTCCAGCAGGAGACTTTCATGGCAGCCCAGACGGCAACGGTCATCGACTTGCAATCCTATCGGCAATCGCGCGCCAAGGCGGCCTCCTTGCCTGCTGTGGCGGTTCCACATGCCGTGCCGATGCAGCCGATGTTGGTCTGGGTGCCCTATTGGGGCTTCATGCCGGTCATGATGATGGGTCATGGCGCCTAGTCCGCTATTGCAGTTGGCGGAAGAGCTGAAGGTCGATCCCGCCGATGAAATAGCGCTTCTGACCGGACGCAATCTGCGTCGGCTGCGAACCCGGCGCGGGTATTCGCTCGACCGGCTGGCCAAGATTTCCGGTGTCAGCCGTGCCATGCTCGGCCAGATCGAAACCGGCAAGAGCAGTCCGACAATCAGTATTCTGTCCAAGATTGCGCTGGCCCTTGACGTTCCCTGCGGCTCGCTGATCGCCGAGCGCGATGAAACGACATTCTTCTCGCTGAGCCGGGCAAAATCGAAAATCCTGTCCTCGTCCGAAGGGAAATTCCAGACCCGCGCGCTGTTTCCCTTCGAGAGCGAACGACGGGTGGAATTCTACGAGCTGAGGATTGCACCGCATCACGCGGAAAGTGCCGAAGCGCATCAGCATGGCACGGTGGAGAACCTGATCGTCTCGAAAGGGACCGTGGAAATCATCGCCGGCAAGCATCCGCCGCAAATTCTCGGTGAAGGCGATGCGGTGCTGTTTGATGCCGACGTCGTCCATACCTATCGCAACATGACCGGCACCGAAGCCATCCTCTACCTCGTCATGACCTATGCCGAGCAGGTGGGCACCTGAAACACGGCGCCGATTGCGGCAAGATCGTAAACCTTATAGGGCAGACACAAAAAGGGCCCCCGTAACCGGAGGCCCTGAATGGCGTCAGCTTAGGGTGCCTTAGGCAGCCATCGTGCAGCACATCATCATGCCGCCGCACATCATCATCATCGGCATGCCGCCGGACATCATGGACATCATGCGCTTGCAGCATTCCATGAACATGTCCTTGTCCATGCCGTCCATCGGCTTCATTTCGCAGGTCATGCCGTCTGCCGTCATCGTGCAGGACATCATGCCCATCATCATCGCCATCATCATGCCGTTCATCATGGGCATGCCGCCCATCATCGGCATCATGCCGTTCATCATGGGCATGCCACCCATCATCGGCATCATCGGGTTCATCATTCCACCCATCATCGGGTTCATCGGCATCATGTTGTTCATCATCGGCATCATGTTCATGGCGGGGTTCATTGGGCTCTCTCCGGGTTGAATTCACGTCATTTCGTGTCTCAGTGATTTTTGAGATAGATCAACCAATTCAGCGCCACAATATAAAAAATAGTTCTATTATTCTTTCCTCCAATAGAACGGACGCCGCATCCAACAGGACTCCAATATCGCTTAGGATCGCGGATTTTCGTCTGTTATTGCGGAAGCTTCTGGTGCCGCACAGGCGCTTGCCGGCTATACCCGGCGCGGCCGTTGTTCATGTCATCGACGGCACCGGCGAATCTGTGCGTCTGCGCTTCATGCACGATGAGCGGCGCCCGCAAGGTCAGCCGCGCCCGGCTCTGCTTGATGGCGGTGACAAGGATACGGACGGCATTTTCGCCGTCGCGCGGATGCAAAGGCGTGATCTCGATGCCGCCGAAACGGCGGCTGCAGGCGGACATGATCTCGGCGATCGATTGCGGCCGGGCGATCAGCGACAGCTGCCCGCCCGGCCGTGCAATGGCACTGGCCGTGCGGATCCAGGTGTCGAACAGGCCATCGGTCATGGCATGCGCCTCCGCCTTAAGCGCATCCGGCGTCTTGCGGTCTGCTGCATCGTTGAAGGGCGGGTTCATGATCACATGGTCGAAACTGTTATCGGCCAGACCGGCGGCAGCCCTTGCCCTGCCCGTCAGCGAGACGTCGGCCTCCAGAACCGATATGCGCGTGGCCAGCCGGGTATTGGCTTCCAGCGCGAGGCTCCGCCTGGCAAACTGCGCCATCAACGCCGACCGTTCGACCAGGAGCACTTCGGCATGGTCCAGCCGTGAGGCAACCGCCATGCCGGCAGCACCGGCGCCTGCGCCGAGATCGGCGACGCGGCAGGGCCGTTTCGAAACGACCAGAGAGGCAAGCAACATCGCGTCCATGCCGGACCGGTGTCCCTGCCCCAGAGGCTGGATCACTTGAAATTGACCGCGGTGAAAGCTGTCGATGGTTTCGGTTGCCGCCGTCGTCATTCGTCCCGCAATTCCGCCTCAAGTCCAGCGTCGATCAGAAGCTGCCGGGCATCCTCCTCATCGTCCTCGCTGACCAGAAAACGCCGGGGCAACAGGCCCAGCGAACCTTCAAGGATGCTCATGCCCTGATCGGCGATGAAGCAGCCGATGCCGGCATCCTTCATCAGACTTTCGGCAAACGAGAGCACGACGGCGTCGTTGGTGCGGATCAATTCCTTCATTACGGGTCGTTTTCCTGCCTTATTTGGGCAAGCGGGACAATTCGCCTCTTGCCGCCACAAGCCCCCCTTTCTATTGTCCGAACTGGAATTTGAACAGGAGTCCCTTGTGTTGGGCGTAGTGATACCGCTGGAAGACAGCAAAAACAAACAGGCATCGGTCAAGCCGCTCGTCGACCTGACGAAGGCGGACATGGAGCGCGTCAATCAGCTGATCCTGTCCAAGGCGGGATCCGACGTCCAGATGATCCCGGAGGTGGCCAATCACCTGATTTCCTCCGGCGGCAAGCGCCTGCGCCCGATGCTGACGCTCGCGTCCGCCGCGATGTTCGGTTTCACCGGCGATGCCCATATCAAGCTGGCGACCGCCGTCGAATTCATGCACACGGCCACGCTTCTGCACGACGACGTGGTTGACGAGAGCGACCTGCGGCGCGGCAAATCGACGGCGCGGATGATCTGGGGCAACCAGGCCAGCGTGCTGGTCGGCGACTTCCTGCTCGGCCAGGCTTTCCGGATGATGGTCGATGTCGGTTCGCTCGATGCGCTCGACGTTCTGTCGACGGCGGCGTCCGTGATTGCCGAAGGGGAAGTCCTGCAGCTGTCGGTCGCCAAGAACATGGAGACGACGGAGGACGACTATCTGTCCGTCATCCGCGCCAAGACGGCAGCCCTGTTTGCGGCCGCCGCCGAAGTCGGCCCGATCGTTGCCAAGACCGACAAGGCCAGCCGCAATGCGCTGAAATCCTACGGCATGAACCTGGGCCTTGCCTTCCAGCTGGTGGACGACGTGCTCGACTATGGCGGCAAGGCCGCCGATCTCGGCAAGAACACCGGCGACGATTTCCGCGAAGGCAAGATCACGCTTCCGGTCATTCTCTCCTACCGCCGCGGAACCGCCGAGGAGCGCAGTTTCTGGCGCGCCGCCATCGAAGGCGGCGAAAGCAACGATCAGAACCTGGAAAAGGCATTGGGCCTGATCACCCGCTATGGCGGCCTGACGGACACTATCGCGCGGGCACAGCATTATGGCACGATTGCCCGCGATGCGTTGGCGCCGTTGCCGGCATCCCCTTGGAAAGATGCGCTGCTGGAAGTGATCGATTTCTGCATCGAACGGGTCAGCTGAGCCGCCGCTGCAGGGACGCGTTGCAACCTTGAGGAATTTCTTGCCGCACTGCGCCAAAAAAGCCATTCTGTCCTTCCATGCTGTGGCCGCCGGATAGTATCGCTCACGATCGGGTGAGCGAAAATTGACGGCGGTATGTCGAATTGCGTCTTGCCTTGCGTTCAAACCTTTTCCGGTTTGCCGGGTTTTGCGTTATTGATTTGGGACTGATTCCGCGCGAATCCGTGTCGGCGCCAAGGGGTGCCGCCCGTAACGAAAGGCTTGTCATGCGGCAAAAACACCTTCTTCGCCTGCTCAGCGGCGCTGCCTTCCTGGCCTTGGCGTCGCTTTCCGGCGCAGCACCCAGCTTTGCCGAGGAAAAAGCTGCGGTCGAAGAAAGCAAGCCATTCGACTTCAATTCGGTCAACAGCTTTTCGGGCGCGTTTCTCGCTGCCCGCACCGCCGATGTCGACCACGATCTCGACACGGCCACCAAGCTCTACCGCACGGCGCTCGAATTCGAACCCGACAATGTCGATGTCAAGCAGCGGCTGATGATCACCTCGCTGATGAATGGCGATTTCAACACCGGCGCCAAGATTGCCGAAGAGTTGAAGAACGACAGTTCCGTCGAGCGCATCACCACGATCACCCGCGCCGTCGAGGCGATCCGCAAGCGGGAATACCGCCACGCGCAGAAAATCCTCAATTACGAGGGCCCCAACGATCTCGACCGGCTGATGAACGGCCTGCTGCTCGGCTGGGCGAAGGCTGGCGAAGGCAAGCCGAAGGACGCAATCGCCGATATCCAGAAGATGGAAGGACCGGACTGGTTCCGCATCTTCAAATCCTACAACCAGGGCGCCATTGCGCTGGCTGCCGGCGACAAATCCACCGCCCGCTCGAAGCTGAATGATGCCGTGCTCGACCGCGAAGGCGGCGCTGCCGCCCCCGACACGTTCATGCGTGCCGTTATCGCGCTGGCAAAGCTTGAGGCCCGCGACGGCAACAAGCAGAAGGCGCTCGATGCGGTTTCGGTCGGCGAAGGCTTCATCAGCAACTATGCACCGCTGAAGGCCTTGCGCACCTCCATCGACGAGGGCAAACCGCAGGAGCAGCAGGTTCGCAGCGCAACGCAAGGGGCAGCTTCCGTGCTGTTTTCGATCGCTGCCGCGCTCAACCGCGAAGGCGCAGAAGACATCGTCTCGCTTTATCTGCAGACCGCACGGGCGCTCGATCCGGAAAGCGCCGATATCCTCGTCATGCTCGGCGGGATCGCCGAGAACCTGAAGAAGCCGGAACGGGCAATTGCGCTCTACAAGAGCGTGCCGGAAAATTCGCCGATGCGGCGCCTGTCGGAAATGCAACTGGGTCTCAGCCTCGCCTCGATCGGCAAGGTCGATGAGGCCAAGGAACATCTGAAGGAACTGATCGAGCTCGATCCGAAGGACGTTCGCAGCTATCTGGCCTATGGCAGCGTGCTGTCGGATGCCAAGGATTACAAGGAGATGGGGCTGATCTACGACCGTGCGGTCGAGCAGATCGGCCCGGTGCCGCAGCGCAGCGACTGGACGATCTTCTTCCAGCGCGGTATTGCCTATGAGCGCCAGAAAATGTGGGACAAGGCCGAGCCGAGCTTCAAGAAGGCGCTGGACCTCAATCCCGACCAGCCGCAGGTACTGAATTATCTCGGCTATTCTTGGGTCGATATGAATATCAATCTCGAAGAAGGCCTCGGCATGATCCGCAAGGCGGTCGATCTGAAGCCAGATGATGGCTATATCGTCGATTCGCTGGGCTGGGCCTATTTCCGGATGGGCCGTTTTGACGAGGCGGTTGGCGAACTGGAGCGCGCTGTCGAGCTGATGGCCGGCGATGCGACGATCAACGACCATCTGGGCGATGCCTATTGGCGCGTCGGCCGCAAGCTGGAAGCGGTATTCCAGTGGAACCAGGCCTTGGCTCTGAAGCCCGAGGAAGCGGAAATCCCGAAGATCAACGCCAAGATCGAAAGCGGCCTGCCGCCGGTCGAAGCCAAGGTTCCGGCCGCTGCCGAAGCGGGCGACACGCAGCCGAAGAAAGTGGCTCCGGACGTTGCCGGCAAGAAATCCTGATTTCGCCCACCCATGGCACATCAGGACGGCATTTCCGGATTTTCGCTGACGCGGATCGCGCCGGCGAAAATCAACCTGGCCCTGCATGTCGTTGGCCAGCGGGCTGACGGCTATCATCTTCTGGAAAGCCTTGTAACCTTTGCCGATGCGGGAGACCGCATCGGCTTTTCCACATCCGGTGAAGACCGCTTCACCCTGTCCGGCCGTTTTTCCGGCGCACTGCCGCCAACCGGCGACCCCGCTGGAAATCTGGTGCTGAAGGCGCGCGACCTGTTGCGGGCGCATCTCGGCGAAAAGGGCATTCAGGCAGCACCAGTGCATCTGCATCTCGAAAAAAACCTGCCGGTCGCCTCCGGCATCGGTGGCGGCTCGGCCGATGCGGCGGCGACGTTGCTTGGCTTGCTGGAGCTTTGGGGCGTTTCCACCCGGCTTGAAATCCTGCAGGCGATTGCGCTGAAACTGGGCGCCGATGTGCCGATGTGCCTTCGCGGCGAGCCGCTGGTCGCGCGCGGCATAGGGGACTATATCGAGCAGGTCGCAGATTTTCCGTCCTTTCCCATGCTGATCGTCAATCCGCTGAAAGCGGTCTCGACGCCGGTGATTTTCCGGCTTTTGACGAACAAGACCCAGCCGCCGCTGATCATGCCGCAGGACCGGCCGTCGCGCGACGGGTGGATCGACGTTCTCAAAACCCTGCGCAACGATCTGGAACCGCCGGCGCGCACGCTGGAGCCGCAGATCGGGTCGGTCTCGAATGCGCTTGGCCTGACCGGCGCGCATCTGGTGCGGATGTCCGGATCGGGCGCATCCTGCTTTGGGCTTTACGCGAGCCTTGAGGCTCGCGACGAGGCGGCGGCTCTGCTTTCCAGGCAGAACCCGGGATGGTACGTTCTGGCCTGTAACAGTGTTTCCAGCCACAGCTTTGACGGAGAGGAAGAGCACGATGACCGAGGTTAAGGATCAACGGCCCTTCGTTCCGGTCGGGATTGCGATTCTCACTGTTTCTGATACGCGCACGCCGGCCGATGACCGTTCCGGCGATACGCTCGTCGCCCGCATCACGGACGCCGGCCACAGATTGGAAGCCCGCGCCATCGTTGCCGACGACAAGGACAGCATTGCGGCGCAGGTGAAAGCCTGGACGCTGGATGAGGCGATCGACGTGGTGATCACCACCGGCGGAACGGGCTTTACCGGACGCGATGTGACGCCCGAGGCGCTGGAGCCGTTGTTTGAAAAGCGGATGGACGGCTTTTCCGAGGTCTTCCACCGGATTTCCTATGACAAGATCGGCACCTCGACAATCCAGTCGCGGGCCACCGGCGGTGTGGCAAACGCCACCTTCATCTTCGTCCTGCCGGGATCACCCGGCGCCTGCAAGGACGCCTGGGACGGCATTTTGAAGCAGCAGCTCGACTACCGCCACCTGCCCTGCAATTTCGTCGAGATCATGCCCAGGCTGGACGAGCATCTCAAACGCGGCTAACCGCCAAGGGTCGTCAACACCCAACCGTCCCTGTTCCATCCGTAACAGCGCATCACGATGCAGCATCGTAGAACTGTGCCTACCGGAGACGGACACGAGGCGGGCGAAGGACGGGATTACGGAACGCCTCAGTCTCTATCCCGGTCACGGCAGACACCAGGAAAGCGGCGGATTTCACCTCATGAAAGCCGCCACGGCAAGCGATACGACGCGACGGCTGGGTTTCACGCGGCAAGCCATTTTGACGGTCATTTTTTCAATGAAGACAGGGCAGGCTCGCAAGGGCCTGCTCTTTTTGCTGCCTGCCGCTATTCCGCATCCGGACGATTGGCGATTGCCACCCAGGCCGGCACGAGTTCGCTTCCAAGCTTGCGCACCGCCCGTCCATTGGCAAAATCGGCGAGCTGCATCGAGGATTTGGCAATCGCTGCGGCCTGTTGCTTGGAGAGCAGCAAGCCCAGCTCCAATGGCGCCGGCCGCTTGACGATACGCTGCAGGATGGGGCGGCGGTATTGCCGCGACGCAGAAAAGCGCGCCGGCATCTTGTTCAGCGACATATATTCCGCGACATCATCGATCCAGCGCCCTGCAGGCCTTGCACCCGCTTCAAGCAGAAGCAGCCAATCGCCGCGAGCCGAGCGCACGATATCGGTCATGTCCCAGCTGCTGCAGAACCGCGCACCGGCGGCATCCGCCACGCGGCTTGAACCATCCTGCGAGGCATGATCGAGGACGATAACATCGCTCACCAGACCTTCCACGGCACCCGCCACCAGCGCCGACAGCGTCTGCGCCAGTTCAGCCTCATTGTCGCGGGTTTCGGTGATGATCGTCAGCATCGCCGTCCATACCGCATTGCACACAGATTTTCCAGAAGCCCTTCCTATCGCGGTGATTAACTTTTGATTCATGATGAATGCTGGCGCCCTGGCGGCTTCGCGCAACGGCGTTTCGAATTTTTGTTCTTGCATTGTTCTCTTTTTCGCGATAGGAAAATAATCAGAGGATATCGGAAAGTCCGCAAGGACCAGTCCACCGGAGAAACCCATGAACGAGCTGTCTCAGATCAGGCAGGGTGCTTTGGCGCCTGCCAATACGGCAGATATGGCCGAGGCGATGATTGCGGGCTCCGGGCTGCGCATCGAGATCGACCGGCGGCGCGGCCGGGGCGCTGCGATCAATTCGTCCGGCCGGTTCGAGCCGCTGTCGCGCCAGCTGGAGGATGACGGCTGGAACTCGCTGGAGGACTTGCCGAACTTCAAGACCGAGGTTCAGGTCGAAAAGCCGCGCTCGATCATCAGCCGCAACGATTCGCCCGACATCCCGTTCGACCGCTCGGTCAACCCCTACCGGGGATGCGAGCATGGCTGCATCTATTGTTTCGCCCGGCCGACCCATGCCTATATGGGCCTGTCGCCGGGTCTCGATTTCGAGGCCAAGCTGTTTGCCAAGCCGGATGCGGCAAAGCTTCTGGAGCGGGAGCTAGCCAAGCCCGGCTACAAGGTTCGCCCGATCGCCATCGGCACCAATACCGATCCCTACCAGCCGATCGAGAAGGAATGGCGGATCATGCGCCAGGTCCTCGAAGTGCTCAAAGCTGCCGATCACCCGGTGATGATCGTCACCAAATCGGCGATGGTGATGCGCGATATCGATATCCTGGCGCCGATGGCCGAGAAGGGGCTGGCCAAGGTCGGCCTGTCGGTGACGACGCTCGACCGCAAGCTTGCCCGGTTGATGGAGCCGAGAGCATCGACGCCGTCGAAACGCCTGGAAGCGATCAAGGCGCTCGCCGATGCCGGAATTCCCGCAACGGTGATGATGGCCCCGGTCATTCCGGCGCTGAACGACCATGAGATCGAGCGGGTGCTGGACGCCGGCAAGGCGGCGGGTGCGATGAGCGCCAGCTATGTGCTCTTGCGCCTGCCGATCGAAGTCAGCCCGCTGTTTCGCGACTGGCTGCTGCGCAACTATCCCGATCGCTACCGCCATGTCATGTCGCTGGTCCGTTCGATGCGCGGCGGCAAGGATTACGATGCGGAGTTCGGCAAGCGCATGAAAGGGGCTGGGCCCTATGCCTGGCAGATCGGCCGCCGGTTCGAGCTTGCCGCCAAGCGGCTGGAACTGAACGTCACGCGGCGCCCGCTGAACTGCGAGCTGTTCGTGCCGCCGCTCGGTACCGGCGTGCAACTCTCGCTGCTCTGACGGCGGACAAGGATTGCTCCGGGACTGTCCCGGAGATCGAAATACCGGTGCTGCACACCCGCAGCAGCAGCGGTCATCCTCCGGCAATTGCCTCCTTGCCGAAGGACTTGCAGGGAATCGGGCTTGTGTGCGAGTTTCGCCGCATGTCACGACGCACACAGTCCGATTCCCCTTTTCTTTTCGAGACGATCGAAGGGCCCGATTTCAGCTTCGAACTCGCCGGGCGCCGCGATGGGCTCTGGCCGGTCGCTGGCACGGATGAAGCCGGACGCGGCCCGCACTTACCAGCTGGGAATATACGATTACTTTAAACTGTATGATCGCCACGCATTATGGCGTGGTATATATACCATTTGCCTGTACGATTAGGTTGCGCGAGAAATCACGCGTGCATCAAGCGAAATCTGTTGGTGAGCTTATCTTGCGTCACGACTCCCCGAATAAAATGCGTGGCACATGACAATTACATGGTCGTAGTACGGGACGACAGCGCTCAAACGGAGCAACATTACGAGTTGAGGAGGTCGCTTCGGGTTTCATCCTGACGCCTCGCTCCAGTTTCCAGGCGTTCCTCAAGAGTATTTCCAACGCCTAGCTTTCTCAGATGACAAGCGTGATGGGGTGGTGCGCTATCATTCTGCATTCTACGGGGAATAGTCACTTTTGGCATAGCCCTGCCGAGGCCTTGGTCTGCAGTCGGCCAAACAGGTCATCTGCTTGCTCTAATAGCGGCAGGCGCACGCCGTTCAAGGAAATAGCACTACGCCTGCGGCTCTCCAACCGACAATCCTATCGAGACTTCAAAACGGCATCCTTCGATGGTTTGGCACCTTCGACCAGGATCACGTTGGGAGATGCTGACGCTTCACCCGCATTGACGATCGCGCGTGTGGGGCTGGTTGCGGATGCCATCGCGGCCCCCTTGGCATCGGTCTTGAAGGCGACGATCGGTTCCGGCTGGCCTTCGAAGAGCAGCGTGTAAGTGGTGTCCGGCTTCAGCTTGGAAACGCTGACGTCGACGATATCGATCAAACCGAGATTGCGCGAAACGATCATGCCGCTGCCCTCCATATTCTCTGCGGGCTTGAGCCTGAGGGTGATGTTCTCGGGCATATCCTTTCGCGGCTCCAAGTTTTGACGGCCATCACCGCCCACAACTGCGTCGGGAACATAGATCAGGGCCTGCGGAGCTTGGCCGGAGGGGATGTGGGCGATCTTCGTCTGCTTTTCGGTGTCGATGACATCGATCGCATCGCCATTCTCCAGTCCGACATAGATACGGCTGCCGTCTCCGGAGCCCCAGATGCCATGCGGAAGCGCACCGACCGGTATGGTCGAGACCAGTTTGGCTTCATCATCGAGTGTGTAGACTTTCACGACATTCTCGCCGCCAATGGTCACGTAAGCGAGGGTGCCAGCGGGTGTCTTGGCAAAGGCCAGATGGTTTGTGATCGGGCCGGTATCGATAACACCCTTGACCTCGAGGGTTTTGGTATCGATCCGCGTTACCTTGCCGACGTCCTTGTGGGTCAGCCAGGCTTCCTTGCCGTTGGGCGTGACCTGTATGAACGGTGAGAAGGGCGACACGACCGGGATGGCAGCTAGCAGCTTTTTCGACGCCACGTCGAAGACCTGGACGACGGGGTTGAAGCTGTTTGCGACGAAGGCGCGCTTGCTGTCGGGCGCGAAGATCGTCATGCCGGGGCCACTCTCCGTCTTGATCCGATCGGTCTCCTTGAACGTCTTGGCGTCGATGACCGACAGGTAGTCTTCTCCACGCACCGTCACCCAGACATGCTTGCCATCGGGTGTGAAGAAGGCTTCGTGCGGGTTGCGGCCGATATAGGTCACACCCTTCACCTTGTTGGTCGCGGTATCGATGAAGGTCACCGAATTGGTAACGGTGGAGACAGCAACGATTGTTTTATGGTCCGGCGAGAAGCCGAGACCGTGAACATTGACCTCGCCCTTGTAGAGAGGGCTCAGGACGTTCGGCCTTGGATCACCCAGCTTGATCAGACCCAGAAGCGTGTTCGTCGAGGGATCGATGACGGAAACCGTGTTGCTGTTCTGGTCGGCGGCATAGACTCGATCCTTGGCGTCCGGAAGAGCCAGGGCGGGAGATGCTGCGAGTGCGGACATCAGAACCAGGATGGAACGTTTCATTTTACTGTCTCCGGAGTTGCGGCAGGTTGATTGCCCGACTTATCAAGCATCGCGTGCATCAGTTGAATCTCATAGGTCTGCTCGGTGATGATCGATTGAGCGAGGTTTCGAATTTGCGGGTCTTTCGTGCTGACCAGAACCGCCTTGGCCATATCGACAGCGCCCTGATGATGCGGGATCATTTGCGCCAGGAAGTCCCTGTCCGGATTTCCGCTCTCCGAAACCGACATCATGCCGGCATGCATCTTTTCCATTGCAGCCTTCATGCTTGCCGAGAACGCATCTGCTGTTTCATTCTTGCCCGCCGGTTCGGGCTGATGATGCTGGTGCTGCTGTTCTGACAAGGCGGGGCTGAGGGAACAGAGGCTTATGCCGACCGCCGTTGCGATAAGAACTGTGACTTTGGCGCGCATGAGGTCTTCCTTTCGACAATAATGGGTAAGAACCCCTGGAGGCGGGATTCATTCCCACGTGACGGACAATCCGTGCTCACGTTCCCGTGACTGGGCTCCGGGTGCTCTGCATCGGGCCTTTCTGATCAGCCGGCTTGTGCGGCGGCGACAGCATCGGAGACCTCGTCGAAACTGCGCTTCACTTCGACCCGCTCGCCGTTGACAAAGAACGATGGCGTGCCGGCCACACCGAACTTCTGACTGGCCTCGGTCGTCACGGCATTGAGCTTGTCCAGATAAGCCTGATCGGCAACAGCGCGATCGAAGCCCGCCCGGTCGATGCCCATGCTAGCGGCGATCTCGCGCAGCACATCCTCGGCGTTTGAGGCCGAAGCAATCTCATCGGACTTCGACATAAAGGTCGATACCGTCTCATCGAATCTGTCCTGGCCCCGCGTATTCGCCAGCATGAAGATGACGGCATCCGCCGAATTTCGCACGAAGGGCCGGTAGGCGATCTTCAGCTTGCCTGGTGCCACATACGTCTCCTGCAGCTTCGGCAAGACTTTTTCATGGAAGTCGATGCAGTGACTGCAAGTCGGGGAGGAATAGACGACCAGCGTGACCGGGGCCGTCCTCACTCCAACGATACTGTCCTGGAACACAGCCGGATTCATCAAGCCCTGCACGGGGTCGGCCTTGGCGGACCCTACACATCCCAACGCAATGCCGCCGACGATCACGGCCATAATACGAAGCGTCATATCTTCTCCTGCTCGGTTCGAGAAAACACTCCGACATGGGCAGACGCCGGAGTGTTTCGATCATCAGTCTGCCTTGAGGCAGGGCGCGATAAAGAGCGAGCGGTCGAGTGCACCCTTGATCGTCTTGGCCGCAACCAGCAGCCACATGCAGGCAAGGGCAGTGACCAGAACCTCTCCGAAAACTGCGATGGCCGACATTGGCACCATCGTCGACAGACGAAGCGTGGCCACGGAAAACACGCCGAGCGGGAAGGTGTAGCCCCACCAGCCGATGTTGAAGGGCAGGCCCTCGCGAAGGTAGCGCAGGGTGATCAAGACGGCAGTGGCCAGCCACCAGATGCCGTAGCCCCACAGAAGTATCGCGCCCAGGAAACTGGCTCCGCCGAAGGCGGGAGCAACGCTGGCCAATCCATTGGCCGCGAGCACAGCGGGGCCGGTCTGGCTCATCACGAGAAGGCCGAGGGCTCCGGTTCCGATCGGGCCAAGCGCCAGCCAGCTCGAGGCGGCCATGTTGACATGCGGAAGCTTGTGGACGGCCATGCGCAGGAACAGGATGACCAAGACGCTCATGGCGAGCGGGACCGAACAGGCCCACAGAACCAGGCTGGTCATCAGCACCGTCAACTGTGTCTGGGCGTCGGCGATATGGGGCAGAAGCAGACCACCGCTGACGGCCGCCACCTCGCTGGCCACGATCGGCAGCAGCCAGACTGCGGTCATCTGGTCGATCGAATGCGACTGGCGGGTGAACATCATGAACGGTATGGCGAGGCCGCAGGCAAGCGACATCGAGACGTCAATCCACCACAGCGTCGTTGCGATTGCTACCGCCGTGTCGCCGATATGCGGGATGCCGTAAATCAGAAAGCCATTGATGATCGTGGCGAGGCCCATAGGGATGCAGCCGAAGAACATCGATACGACCGAATGGGAAAAGACCCGGCTTGCCTCATGGAAATAGAGCGTCCACCTTGCAGCGTAGAGCGCCGTGCAGGTGGCGAACAGCAGGATGTTGAACAGCCAGAGCGCCTGGCCCATGGCGAACAGCCACGAATGCCCCGGGAACTGGGCGAGAGCGACAGACAGGATGCCGGTGCCCATCGTGGTGGCGAACCAGTTCGGGGTAAAGTTGCGGATGATATTGCCCTGCATAGGCACATCTGCGACGTGTGTGATGGGCTTAGTGGTGGCAACAACCCGTTGCATGGCTTCTCTCCTGATTATTGAGGAGAAAATACGCGACCACGTCAATCAGTTCCAACGCATAGTTCAGGATGTTTCAATCGACATTTTCGATTGATTGAGGATTGCGGACAACGTTTCGAAGGCCTCATGCAGACGGTGACGCTGCGTTATCGAGGTATTGATCAGCGTCGGGCTCGGATGAGGCGACAGGATCACCTTGATACCGAAACTCTCGAGCAGTTCCATCGCTGCACTCGCCACCGATCCCGCGAGAATGGCAACCTCGACGTCCGGCAGCAGCGGTAAGAGGCCAGAAAATTTCTCCTTGCCGTCGCGCCGCTCGCTGGCCGTGATCGACGTTCTCGTCGCACGGACCCACGGGACCGCATTCCACAGAACGATGTTATCTCTCGATATGCCGGTCTCAGCCAGCGCCTGTCGCAGGTTCTTCGCCGTGCCGGTCGGGTTATCGATTGAGACGAAGCGGCGGTGGCATTCGACCTCACTTGGCCCGGGTGTCTCGAGGAGGATCAGCAGTCTCGCGTGGACGCCGCCATCGAATGGATCGAAGTTCGGCACATCCCGGCCGGATGCAAGCTGAAGGCGGTCTCGGTAGTCATTCAGTGCTCGCGTATGCGGTCTGTCGAGTGCGGCCAACCGCTCGTCGCGACGGTGCTCGTGCCAGAGTGTCTCAGGCCCGCGATAGGTCATCAGACCTGCTCTGATAGCAGAGTCTCAAACGCATCGGCTGCCTTCGAGCGATATCGTTCCTTGTGCCGGATCAGGAAGAACGGACGTGGAAGCGGAGGATGGTTGGCCTCGACCAGCATGTTGCTGTTGAGTTCTGTCTGGGCGGCACTTCGCGAGGTCAGCGTTACCCCCATGCCCGCTTCGACTGCGCCGAGCACAGCCTCATTCCCCGGCAGAACAATCGCAACATCTAAGGCCTGAAGCTTCAGCTTCTCTTTGGCCATCATCGCCTCGAAGGCGAGACGCGTGCCCGACCCGGGTTCGCGCAGCACCCATGTCGCATCTGCAAAATCCGCCTTGCCCAGCTTTTTGCCTTTGGCCCAGGGATGGGTTGGTGAAACAACGATGATCATCTCGTCCGTGGCGATCACGCGTGAGGACAAGGTCGAGCGATCTATCACGCCCTCGGCCAAACCGAGCTCGACCCGCCCAGTCTCGACAGCATCCGCCACCGCCTCCGTATTGCCGATTGAGACATCAAGACCGAGACCCGGATAATACGCATGAAACCTCGCAAGCCGTGACGGCAGCCAATAGGCACCGACGGTCTGGCTGGCCATGACCGACAGATCACCGCGTAACAAACCCGTCAAATCCTTGAGCGCGGTTTCGGCCGCCTTCGCCTCCGCGAGCACCTGAAGCGCGTGTTCGCGAAAGATCGTTCCCGCCTGGTTGAGAACGATCGAGCGTCCGATCCTGTCGAACAGCGCTACGCCATGACGTTCCTCCAGCGCGATAATTGCCGCACTGACGGCCGACTGCGTCATGTGCATCGCCTTGGCGGCTTTGGTGATGTGCTGATGGCGGGCGACTTCGGCGAAGATGCGCAACTGGTCTAGGGTCATGGGGATCGCAGTCTTGAATTCGTCCAGTCCAACAATCGAATTTTCCGAATGTTCGGTATGACTTTAAGCGATGCAAGTGATGTTGCACAGTGCTGCTGAATGGCAATCGAGGGGGCATCGGTTCCTGTAATTTTGCCACTTCCCACCCCAGATGCCCGTCCTAAAAAACACCTAACGGATTACACGATAAGTCGGACCCGAGATGACCGCTATTGGCGCATTCTTACCATCAATGTCGTAGCGACATTTTTCGAAATGCCCAATCAACCTTGGTCAATGTGCGAGGAAAACACCGCTTACCGTGTTAATCGCCTTTTTCGCGCATCGCGAATTCGGTGAAAATATGGCTTGGGCCGCCGAAGCGCCCCTTGGCGACGAGGGCATCGAGCGCGCGCTCGCAATTCGAACTTCATCCGTTGTTTTGTTACGCGTGGCTTGGAGCGGGATGTTTTGGAACGCGGTTTCCACCCTACTTCATCAAGACCTGATCCACACGGAGGCGCGCCGTCATCTTGGCAGCCAATTCTCAGTCTTTCGTCCTTTTGACAAGGCAATATCTCCTGTCAGTCTTGCGGACTAGATCACGCCCCAGCGTCTCAGCGCTGCACCTACCTCCTTGCGAATGTCGTCCGCATGAACACTGAGCAACGCCCCCCAGGCAACTCGAACCGTGTCGTCCGGCCGATCGGCTTCCGATCCCAAGGCATCTATCCGCGCCGGGTGGGCCTTCAGGACATTTTGCACCTCAGTGACGTTCATAACTCGTGTCGCTACCAACGTTTTGGCGACTGCGTTGAGGGCATCATTCCTGAGGTCCAGAATAGTCTTTGCCCTCTTAGATTCTGTATCAAGAAGTGCGGTGACCGCCTTGCGAAGCCCGATGTCACCGGCACGCAGCCGTGCGAGATCGCGGTCGTCTACCAGATCGATCGCAAGTGTCCCTCCCATCCCGTAACACCCTTCGATCCTGGTCGCGAGCGCCGTGGCTCGAGCTAGGTCCGATCGCGGATCGCCCCCCATCTCAGTGAACTCGCCGAAAATCAAGGATTCCGATCCAAGACCTGCGAGATACATGCATATCTGATCGAGATAGTAAGATCGCGTATTGCTCGAGAACATTGGCGTTCTGAACGCCGCGCCGCCGAGGCTATCCACACCGGTCGCCAAGACCTTGTCGTTGATCGTTATGCCTTCAAGCTCCATTTTGAGTTCGAGACCGACGATCGCATGTCCCGCTTCATGATACGCGGCGCGCAGCATGTGCTCTGCAGGAAGGTCTACAAGTGGAGACGCGATCGAGGCTACATGTCCAAACTCAAATGGTTTTCCTTGGCGACGCGCAGTTCGACGACCATTGCGAACAAGTTGCGCCAGGTCAGCACCGGACATGCCCGTTGTCGAATGCGCGAACCCGTCCTCGTGATCGTCGGGCACAGGTAAGCCGGCATGGAACTGGAATATCTGCCGACGAGTAGCTGCGTCGGGAAGCGGTATGACAAAATGCTTGTCAAGACGTCCTGGGCGCAGGATCGCGGGATCAATATATTCCGGATGATTCGTTGCCCCGACGACCACGATGCCACTGCGGCGATCGAAGCCGTCGAGCAACTCCAGAAGTGCGTTGATAACCTGCCGTGTGTAGTCGGCGTTATGGCTATTGTTCATTGCCCGGCTGCCAACCGCGTCGAGTTCGTCGATGAAGAGCAACGCCGTCCCTTGTGATCGCGCCTCGCTGAAGCTCTCGCGCATAGCCCGCAACATATCGTTTAGGTAGCCATTGGCTTGCCACTGCGCCGCCGTCGATACGACGATCGGGATGCCGCAGGTTCTTGCGAGCGCTTCAGCGAAGAGCGTCTTGCCTGTCCCAGGAGGCCCGGAAATAAGGGCACCGACATCCACGTCGCTCCAAGGTATCAGGCCGGCCTTAAAGTCGTCGAGGTCGCGAGCAAGCTCAAGACCCCATTCCTTTGCCTCGCCGAGCCCAGTGAGGTCGGCCAGTGTCGGTCCAGTGGACGCCGGCGTGGCCTCCACTTGTGTACGATTTACTGACTCTCTCAGCCGGCGCAGGGCCGTTTTGACTGGGCGATTGGGTTGAAATGCATATACGAGCCGCGTCCATGTCTCCGACCTGATCATCTCCTCATCAGACGATGTAATCGCATGTCCGTATCGACGGAATGTCGCTATGATCTGATGCGACGTCGGCGTCGGGATCACCGCAATGACGTCTGCAAACAACCTCAGCTCCTCGTCTACGTCATCCAGGCTTGAACAAACCAGAATGCTTTTGCCCGCCTCAGCGGCACGACGCTGGATTTCCAATTCTGTCAGTCGGTCTCGTGTGGTGTTTTTCAGCGAACGAACGAATGGTTCAGTGTATCCATGTTGATCAAAAACCTGACGAAGGTAGAGGCGGCTGGCGGAGACGAAACTATCGACGGCGTCGGCAGCTTGCACCACGACGATGGCAAGGTTCGGTGATCCGGCGCCCGCGTGATGTCGTAGCGCGGCGACCACCTGGCAATAGGCCAGGTGGATCGGCACGGTTAGGTCGGACAGGTCGGCCGTGTTGTCCGGGGTCCACAAAGACCGACCTCGCATTCGTAGGACTTTACGCTTGGGCGAGTTCGGCAAGATCAATCACCAGGCTAGGATTGAAGGTTTTCCGCGATGGCTCGTCGGGATAGCCAAGCGGATTGCACACCACCCGTGTCCTTCCGATCCGGTAGTCGCTAGGGGAATGGATGTGACCATGCACCCACAGCAGCGGCTCATACTCAAGTATTCGGCGCTCGAACCGCGATGCAAAAGATGGCGTCAGACCATCTCGTAGAAACTGCCGCGGTACTGACATTAGACTCGGCGCATGATGGCTGACTATGACGGTCGGCGACTTTGGCTGCGACAGGTACACGTTGTCGATATCTACAGCAGCCACTCGGTGCAGGTGCTGGCTTTCCTGTGGTGTGAATTTTCTAAACGGGGTCTTTGAGAGCTTGATACGTTTGTAATCGTTCAACTCTTCCCGAGCGATGGCCATGGCCAGTCTCGGCTCGTCATACAAATCGAAGTCGGTCCATAGCGTCGCGCCGATGAAGCGATAGCCATCGATCAGCACGGCGTCTCCGTTTAGGATGAACAGGTTATCGCAGTTCTCCGCCAGACGATATCCGGCTGCCAATCCTTCCTTGATCGACCCGCGATAGTATTCATGATTTCCGGGAACGAAGAGGACCGGCATGAAGGGAGCGACATAATCGCGTAAAAACAGGAGGCTCGCAGTCACTCCGCCGTCAAAGATGTCGCCAGCACATAAGCAAACGTCCGCTTCGGGAATTGCCATCAATGGGAAGTTCGGGTCCATCTCGAGATGGAGATCGGAGAAAACCCAAGCTCTCATAGCGACCTCGGATAACGATGTTCCCAGTAATTCGGTGCCGCTTGATTGCCCAAGTCATACCAGCGCGAAAAAGTTCGAGCGATGTTGCGGCCGGGATCGAGGTAGTACAGTTCACTTGAGAAAAGCGGTTGGCCGTCAGCGATTGTGGGATGTGAAGTGGGCAGGCCGATAAGGCATGGAACAACTCGTCTAGCTACAGTCCACTGGTCAATACGTACTGGCGGTATGGTTTTCGAAATTGCCGATTGCTCCAAGTCGTCAGCTAACTTTCTTAGCCCCTCGATCAGTTGAACTCTTGTCATGCCAAACCAAGCGACTGATGAAGCGTCACTCATGTAAACTCTCCGGTTTAATACCCCTTGAACCGGGCCAACGATTCAGTTGCCGGTTTTTTATAGGCCGTCATGCCCGAATCAGCGACCGCGCCTATCCTGCATGACGTCCCCTTTCGACGTCATAAACACCTCTACAGTGATTCTATGACGTATTAAAAGACTTCATAGTAAAGAAAATTGACATTGGTTTCGGAAACCGGCCTTACGGTTTTCATGACGACACTTCTATCCGCCGACGCCCTGAGAGTCGCCCGTACGCTTGCTGGACTAAGCCAGCGAGAGGTGGCCTCGCAGGTTGCTATCACTCAGAAAGCGGTATGGATTGCTGAGAATACAGATCAACTCGCAAAGCCGACGAATGCTAAACTCCGAACGTATTACGAGACCTTGGGTATAGAATTTCTTGGTACGATTGATCTGAGGGCAGGCTTAACGACTGGGCTTGGAGCCCGCTGGCGAACACCATACCGGTTGCCTGTTGAACATTCAGAAGCCACGGACTATCATACCGAGCGAACCGGCATAGCGTTCGTGGCCGCAAGAGCCTTGCTCAACAGAAAGCAATCCGAGATCGCCAACGACTCGGGTATGGCTGAACGTAAAATTGGCCAGCTTGAGGCAGGATTATCTGCCGATCAGGAATCATCGCTCCGACTGCGATCGTTTTACGAGCGAGAGCGCATCGCGTTTCTCGGTTGGGGAGATGTAACTTCTGGGCTCTACTATGGCGTCGGTGTGAAATGGCAGGGAAGCAATTGACGCCGAACGAGAATTGCGGGGTGAAGTTCCTACGATCGGATACACGTACTGCTCTCAGCAGTTGGCTAAACCTCGTATAAACTACGGAGTCCGCCTATGGCGGACGCATTTTATTGATGTCCTCGCCCCTATCAATCAGCCTGCCATGACACCGATCCATGTCAATGGCCAAGGCCATTCCCCTTCGGTGACATAAATCGCCTTACATGGCCTGCTTGGCGTATCGGGACGGGGAACATCGGTGGCTTCGAACGTTCGATCCTCCGGAAGGATCGAACAGGGAACATCAACTATTAAGAATCAAGCGCTCTCGATAGCCTTTATCCCGCCTACCAAAATCTCACTCGTCGCCTGAAAGTCGAACGAGTACTGAGCGACTGGAGCATAAGAGCGACGGTGGTGCGCAGTGGCACCGTAATCTTTGATCGCTCCGAGATGATGCTTTGTCCCGTAACCCGCATTGCGCTCCCACGCATATGCCGGATACCTTGTAGCCAGCCTCGCCATGAGGCCATCCCGCACCGTCTTTGCGATGATAGACGCCGCCGCGATTTGGGGGACTATACTATCTCCCCTCACAACGGCGGTGCAATTCCCCGTTAAACCGGGTGGCACATCGATCCCATCAATCATTATCGGTGCATCGATCCGCAGTTTCACAACCGCTCGCCGCATCGCATCCAACGTCGCGTTCCGAATGTTCAGAGCATCGATCACGGCGACAGAATTGGCCGCAATTGCGATCACACAGTTCTTCCTTATCTGCGCGGTGAGCTCTAGCCGTTTAACAACGGACAGGTTCTTGCTGTCGTCGAGTGCGCTCAATAGCTTGCGCGGGATAACTTGCGGCTCAAACCACACCGCTGCGACCACCACAGGGCCCGAGAGCGCTCCTCTTCCGACCTCATCACAACCGATGACCACAGGGTATTTCGATCTGTCTCGTGCGGTGAAAGGCATCAGGTCTTAAACTTCTCAGATAGCTTCGTAAGCGCCTGCCCAAAACCAGGCGGAGCGACTTCGAAACTCTCGTTGTAAAGGAGTGCGCCTGAAGTCTCGTCGATGTTGCAGTGTATATCAATCAAATTTTCGCGAAACTGTTTCACCGCTTCGATCTCGATCTCGGTGAAGCCTACGAGTTCGCCTTCGCTACCGAAGTCGCTGGCCGGGGCACCGGCGCTAAGTAGCTTGACTGGCTCGAGTCTTTGGAATTCTGCATGCAACAGATCGAGCCGTCGCTTTAGACTACGATTTTCATTGAGTATCCATCGTACTTGAGCGGCAATCCGTAAATCCTCAATCCCATAAACAAAATTCTCGTCGTCACTTGTCTTTCCAGACTTTTTAGCACCGCTCAGGGTAACGTAAGTGTGGATGAGCTCCCTGAAGTCCTTTCCTTCGACATTTCTGATTGACTGGGCCTTCGGCACATCGAAGCCAAGTTCCTTGAGTGATCGCGCAATCGCGGCAACAGACGTTGCGTCCGACCCGACCGAAAGAAGATGCCGGAGGGTGCTGTACAGGTTACGGAGAGAGTTAAGCCGACGCGTGTTGTCGGTACGCGACACAAATTCATTATAAATCTCGTCGAGAGCGTCGCGTTTTTGCGCATCCAGCGGCACCTCGATTTCTGGTTTCCCCTTCACCATCAGTTCATCTCCTTCATCGAATTTAGGTGATGTCGAAGACCGACTTGCCGCCGATATGACATTGGGGGCGACGTAACGGCGTTCTCGAATACGGATCGATCGCCAATCAAGAAAACCTGCTTCTGCCCTCGACTTACCGCCGTTAGCAGCAACGTTCGATCCATCAGCCTAGACTGCGTGACAGGAACAATGACACGTTCGAATTGGCTGCCCTGGCTTTTGTGGCATGTAATCGCGTAAGCTAGGTCTATATTCTGAAGGTACTCTCGCGGGATCGTAATTTTTCGCCCACTGAAATCCGCCTCGAGCTCGCGCTCTTGTGTCTCACCCATGACAGTGCCGAGATCGCCATTCATGATGCCAATGTCGTAGTCGTTGCGTGTGGCTATAATCGGCTCCCCCATAAAGAACCTTCCGCAAAGGGGCATTTTTCCCCTCCCTGCTAAAGCCTGTAGTTGCCGATTGAATTCGAATATGCCTCCTACCCCACGTTTGACGGAGCCGATAATCTGCGCTTTGCCGATGCCACCCAATCGGCCGAGCGTGTCCATGACGTGATCAATAACCTCTTCTGGTTTGGCATTGATGAAGGTGACCCCTTCCCTATCATTCCATCCAGCGAGAAGTTCCGGCCGCCGCCCGGAGCGAATGGCCGCACAGACTTGCGGAATCCCGCTTTCAGCACTTTGCCGCATCACTGTTTTGAGTTCAGTTTTAGGAATGCTCGGATCATCGGCGAGCACGTGGAATGTCAGACCGAATCCAATGGGTGGCAGTTGTCCGGTGTCGCCTACCAGCAGCAGTCGGACACCTGGTTTAAATTGGGACGTCAACCGGTAGAGCGTTGCGAGATCGATCATCGAGCTCTCATCTAGGATCAGCAAGACGCCGTCGCCCAAATCAATCTCGCCTCGACCCACCTGGATCAAGAGCCCTGCGATCGTGAAAGCTGGACGGCCCGTGGCCTCCCTCATGCGCTGTGTCGCACGGCCAGATAACGCAGCCTGATGCACCACAATATCCATCTTTTCCGCGACTTGGTGAATGGCTTTGAGGACCGTAGTCTTACCAACCCCTGGGCCGCCGACCAGCAACGAGGCACGGTGTAAGAGTGCGGCGTGGACTGAAAGTCGCTGTTCCACGTTGAGAACATATCCCTCAGAATGTTCGAACTCGTCGAGATCAGCCTCGATCTCGCTGTCCGTCAGTTGGCGTCGAAAGCTGAGTTGAGGCGCTTGGAATTTGCCCCCGGCCATGGCCGATACTCGATCGGCGCAGAAGCGCTCCATGATATCGCAACCAGCTAAAGCATAGCCATCACCGACAGGAACGATTGCGCCAATACTGACAGCATCGACTACAGCAGTTCTTGCTACAGTAACATGGCTCTTCAGAAGACCTTTCGCGATTTTGACGAGCTCGTCCCCGGACGTCCATGTGTGATTGATTTGGAGCCGTTTTATCAGCGCGGCCTCGATCGCCCCGACACAACGCCGTTTATCATCTACACTGATCCCTATACGTTGAGCAGCTTGATCTACGGAATCCCAATTGGCGAACGCGAGCATACGATAGGGGTCACGCTGAAGATGCCAAACCGCGGCGCCAAATGATTTGGCTTCCTCTATAGACGCAGATGGCACTGGAAGGTCACTGTAGATGGCGATTATCTTTTCAGCGAGCGTAGGCGACAAATCGAGTGACGTAAGCCAGCGATAAGTATTTGCCTCTCCGTCGATAGCAAGCCATCCGGACACGAGCACCTCCGCGAGGTCAATACCCACAGCAGGTACAAACGGTGACGGATCACCAGCATCGAGCAGGTCATAGGTTCCGTGGGCATGTAGGTCCCAAAGCCGCTGAGCTTTCGCAATGCCGATACCCGGGAAGGCTTTGTGTCCGCTCAACGTCTGAATCAAGAGGCGTCCGGTGGGGCGTTTGGGCGCGGCCGCCCGGACGTAGACCTGACGCCCGTAAGAGGCGTGGACGCGCCAAGCGCCGGTTATTTCCCAGGTCTCACCGATGATGGGCGCGCGCCCAAGCACGCGCATTTCGTCTATAAAGCGGGTAGCTTTGCCGTCAATGGTCTGTCCCGAAAACACAATCGGCGGCTCAGATCGCAGAACATCAGTAATCACCACCGACTGGGTCATCTGGGAAGCAATCCGGTCGACGCGAGGTGGCTATCAATGTGTTCGTACCTCTGAAGTCGTTTCCGAAGCTCATGCACCTCGACGCGCGCCGCTATGAGTTGGTTCTCGAGTTGCAGGATACGTTGTGATGCCCATGCAGGAATTTCTGTCTGCGAGTTTTTGACCTGCGATGGCATTGAAAGGCCTTTAGTCTGCACGGCGCTCGCTATTTTTTCTTGCGCCTCTGGTCGATACAAAAATTGTCGATCAACCCCTGCAACAAGTGCCAGTGCCGAAAGGTTTACCTTGCCACCGCGACCAGGTATGTTTTCGCAAGAATCCAACCAACCTTGTAGCTTGGCTAAGTTCTGCAAACCGACCTCTTGCGTCGATAGGGTCATCCCGCCACCCTTTTTTCATAGCCGATAGCGGCAACATCGCCACCGTCCACACGCTGTTGAATGAACTCCTCGAACTGAGGGGCAATGCCGAGATCGTCCAATGCTAGGCGACCCGCAAGGACGTCTTCAAGTCTTGGGCTCCCAATCATGGAGCGCAATAGGTTGGCGGCCTCGTTACCGATCACGATCATCTGTTGATCGGTAAGCGTTGCAAACACAGATGGGCGGCCGTTCCGCTTGAACATCACATCAAACATCCGCGCCCTGCGGATTGCAGGTAGACGAGCATCGACGTTTGGGTAGAAGGTCGATGACTGACAAATACGATCCCACATTTCGAACTCGGTCGACTCCTCAAGAGAGATACTCAGGTCGCGGAGCTGGCCATTCAGGACGAGCGTGTTCTTACCGTTGTCGTTTGCGTGGGTTTCTATAATTTTCTCGATCTTTTGAATTAGCCTGAGCTGACTGACCCATGTCTGTGAGAAGATATCCAGCTTTGATTGGGTCGATTGCACTGCCTCATCCACCGTTGTCAGCTCAGCCGAAACCTTCCGATCCGTAGGGAGCGTACCGTGCTCGGCAATGATCGCCCGCCGTCTGGTTTGATTCTCCTCCAGAAATCCAAAGAGCTCACGGATTTGGCCACCAGTTTGGTTAAATGCAGCAACTAATCCGCCGAGAAATGCGGGGCCCGTCACGAAATAACGGCACAACGCACAGTTCTTCGATCCACCAGGTACGGGCGCGTAAACCTTTTTTCCCTCGTTAAGAAGTGGCCCGCCGACGTTGCATAAGGTGGCGCCGTTAGGACAAATCCCGCCAGCCATTGGAGACCAGAGAGAAGACTGGGTCGACTGTGCAGCGCGCAAGCCCTCATCACTATTGTACGCGGCGATCTCATGAATGAGCTCAGTAGGTTGGTTTTTCAGGAAGGCGGCCCAGTTTTGGCTCTCGTTTGTGCTCATCTCCTCTAAAGCGCTATCAAGCACCCTCGTGATCTCCGCAGCGCCTGGCTTATGATAATACAAGGTCATCAAGATCGTTGCGTGCCCGGCGACAAATTCGCTCAGGATGTGAATTGGTACACCGGCATCGATAAACGCAGTCAGTCCCGACACCCGAAGCGAGTGCATGTCGAAAATTGGAGTTTTCGGCACGCCGCTAGCCTTGTGCCTTCTGATGAGCTGTATCTTGCTACCGTCGCTATTCGTTTGCCCGGCCTCCTCAAGCCGTCGCTCGAGTTCGGCAATAAGCAATGCCCAGAAGCCGTGCAACCTGCCTTCGGTCGGAGGTTCATGTGGGAAGTCACGGTCAGCCGCGTCTCGAAAGAGGAAGTGCAGCCCATAAAGTCGCTTTGCGAGGTCCGCCGACACCACCAGCTTCTTATCGCTTTTGAGGTCGGCGCGAGATATGGCCCTCACGATGGGATTGTATCTCACCTGCCAGTCACGCAGCCTGCAGAACAGTTGAATAACGTCCGCGTTCTCCCATGGGATTTCGTAGCCATTCTCAGTGAAGAGCTCCTCTCGATCTTGTGTTTTGTTTGTCGTAATGAAGAGGCCGTTGAATGTGCGCCCGCTGTGGTGGTCCCATATACGGCGTATGAAGCCCAACTCTCGTTGGCCGGTCTTATCCGTAGGTGCCAGCGATCCGGTGTTAGGCTGCCAACCCTGTTCGGTTGACCATATCTCAGGATCACCTTCACCGCTGTCAAGCAGGCGCGTTTGAAGTGCCCGGATCGGCAGCAGTAGCCTCAGTAGGATGAACTCCGCCCGAACCGGACTCCAGACGCGTGTACGTTGCCCCGTCTTGGGGTCGGTGTATTCGAGGTAGTCGGACCTAATGGTTTTAGGCCACGCATAGTCGTCGCCCTCAATGATCTCGCGGATCATACGAAGGAATCGAAGCGGTATTGCATCGCGATCAGTCTGGCCCTTTGATGTAGCCTGCGGCGGAAGGTCGTCGATATCAATCGGATTCGCATACTCCCGGTAGGGAATGCCGTCCTCGTCCGAACCATATGTCGAGATCACCCAATCAAAGAACCTGGCTATGTTTCGAAGTGATCCAGACGCTCTGCGTTCGGAAATGTTACGAGTTTCCTCTTGGAAAGAACCAATTGAAACTGCGGCGGTATAGTCCCGCCGACAATAACGAAGGGGCTCGTCGGGAACATCTTGGGTGGCGATCACATAATCCAACACTAGGTTCAAATGCGAGATTTCGTACCGAAGACCCACGCGGTTTGGGAGCGACGCCACATAGTCTGCAAGTTGCTCTCGCCACTTCTCCACCCGCGAGCTGCCGCGACCGATTGCCCAACGAAACTCAGCGCTTGAGCGATCCTCCCCTTTCTGTCTGATGAATATTTCGCGATAAGACTGAGGTAGGGCTAACTCCGCTTCGCGGTTGCCGTGGTAGACCATTCTTTGGCGCGCATGGACTTGATCGGTTATGCCGTAAACGAGTGTTTGATGGTTGAGTTTCAGCGCAAAAGGTTCAAACAGTTTGAGAACGGCATAGTCGTAATCGCCGATTTCAAATGGTTTCGAGCACGCAAGGATGAACCGCAGCATGGCTCTGCCTTGGCCCGGATGTTTAAGAGGCAAAGTCAGACTGGTCATCACCTCGGCCATGTCGCCGAAATGTAGTTCAGAGATTTCTATGGCTCTTCCCAGCGGGATGTCTGACTCCCTAAATGCCCAGACCTGTGACGCAGGAAACGCGATGAGCCGATGCTTCCACAGAATGAACAGGAATTCGATAAAACGTAGCGATGAGACCTTAAATCCTTTCTCCTTTCTAGGAAGGACAGACACTCTGCGCATCTCGAGGAGGAAGGCTTCAAGCAACGGTAAGGCGCTGGTACCTTCGTCCGTTTCGAGTATCTCATTGATCAGATCGACAACTTGTTCACTGTATCCCTGCTTCGTTGGGTCGGGATTGCTAAGGGCAGTTTTCCCAAGCGAATAGGATTTCGCAGTCAGGCTGGCCACATGTTCGCGCCAAGTCACCGATGCGGATCGGATCGATTCAGAGTTCCATGTTGGAAGAACGCAATAGCGCGTCGAATCGTTTACGAAGATGTAGTTACTGGTAATCTTGGAGAGAACCCGTGACGGATTTGCGTGCCAGTTCTCTGTGTGCTCGACATCTATCATGCTGCAATCAGCCGGTTGAAGCCATCGTATTTTTCTCTCTCAGCGATCGCAATCCGCCCCGCTTCCAGAGCGACGTTTACCTCTGATGCATCGGGAAGCGTGTAGACACCCTGCGAGACGACGGATTTGTGGTGCATGCAGACCTGTGTAATCTTGTCCGAAATGCCGGCACACTCCAACGAGTGGCCATATGCATGCCGGAATCCATGTGACGATGTACCTTCTTCTTTGTTCACCCTAACCCCGATGCGATCCATCGCCGCAGCATGGTTGTCGTAGTAAGCCGACAAGGTATACATTGACCCTTTGCGCTTGCTGTTGCTCAGGTTGACCAGCAAGTAGGGATGATCAAGATTAGTGGGTAAAACCTCTCGAACGTACGCTTGATAAAGTTTCCAGAACAACAGGCCCCAATACGTTGGAAACCAACGAACGACCGCATAATAGTGCGGTGCGCCGACATCGAGCATCAATTCTTTCCATCCCGCCGCCTTTTTGTCGGTTCGCTGGTTACGGGGCTGGAGCCCATACCTTTCTCGCAGAAACTCCGTTCTCGTCGTATGGACGATTTCACCTGTCAGAGGGCTCATATAGCTGAACCGGCCTAACTCGGGATGATAAAGCCGCACCTCAGCTGAACCGGGAACCGATTTGCTTTCAAGCACGTCCGTTACGAAGAGGTGGAAAGGTTCGCTTGCGCGCAGTCCTCCGTACCTTTGCAAGATGCAGATCATCATGTCTCTGAGATGATAGCGATCAGAGAGACGCTTGCCTTTTCCAGCTTTTTTGTATCCTGACGACAAGAGGGCATCGAACGCCTCCGGCGGAAACCGCGGAGGCGCACGGTCGCTGACCTTTGGCGAATCAGGAGACACGACTGCTCTTGCCCGAGTGGCCTGTTTTCTTGCAACTTTAGAAACGCCAAGATGTTTTAGGAGCGAGTTCTGATTACGGATGTCGAGCTTCCGGTATGCAGCTAGCCGTTGTTGAAACGTATTTTCGACTATTGGGTTAAGAGCCTCAGCGCCGTACTTTCTGGCGCAAAAGTCAGAAAACACGTTAACGAAAGAAATGGTTTCAGAAACCCGCGACCAGCTCGCTGGAGGCCAGAAGAGACCGGAAGGGTCGTCTCCATCGTCCGCTACAGTGCCGGATAGAAGTGCCTGCACAAAATCGCTAAGGTAAGTGATTGGCGGGTCCGGACGATTAGCATCACGGACGGCATACAAGTAATCATATAGACAGCCAATTGCTCGACAGGCCTTTGTTTGCCAAGCCAGGCTCTTGTTTCGGTTCGCTTCCGTCAGAAAAAATTCTAACAGGGGGCACAGTGGACCGCCATCCGTCACAAGGATGCGCATGCCTCCGTGCCTACCGTGCGTGGGAAGAGTGACCGCATCATGAAATCTGGGAGTGATCAGCTTTCTCATTCAAACCCTCAATCGTATAAAACGTATAATGGTAAGCTGTGCAAAAAGGCTCACACTTATCCACTAATTGCAAGGCCTTTTTGCAATTTTTTTGAGGGTAATCGTATAGACACCTAACTGGTAATAAGGGCCACTCGCCGGTCCGGTCGTTGCCGCCGCCGTCATCCTCGATCCCGACAATATCCCCGAAGGCTTGAACGACAGCAAGCAGCTGTCGATTGCCCGCCGCGAGGAACTGTTCGATCTTATCCTCGCCTCTTCCATCGTCTCCATCGCCTCGTCCGGTGCCGGCCGGATCGACGGTACGGATATCCGCAAGGCGAGCCTGGATGCGATGCGCCGGGCGGTGCATGGCCTGTCCACCGCGCCTGCCCTGGTGCTCGCCGACGGCCGCGACATTCCGCCCGGCCTTGCCTGTCTCGGCAAGGCCGTCGTCAAGGGCGATGCCCGCTCGCTGTCAATTGCGGCGGCCTCGATCATTGCCAAAGTGTCACGCGACCGGATGATGACCCGCGCCCATCTGGTGTTCCCGGCCTATGGGTTTTCCACCCATGCCGGCTATGCCACGCAGCGCCACCGCAATGCCATCGACGATCACGGCCCCTGCCCGCTGCATAGAATGAGCTTCAGGCCGCTGCGCCAGGACGGCGTTGACATGCCGGACGAGGAACTGCAGGGCTGACGCTTGGGGAGATGCGGGCTGTATCCTGGAACATCCGCCCGTGCCAAACGTTTTTCCCATCGTCATTGACGTCAAAGACACAGGAGCGGTTTTTCTTGTGTGCGGCGTGCCCCAGGTAACAAACAGCCGGGCGGACGGGTTATAGAACGAGGAACGGCATGCACCCGCGATTCCCTTGAAAGGTTTTACACCGTGTTTTTTGGCTTGATCTTCCTTGCTGCGACGGCAGCGGCCAGCGCTCCCGCTGCACAGGAGCCGACCGCGGACGCCTTGCAATCGGATCTGCAGACGGCCTATAGCTGCCAGGATATTGACGGCCGCAAGGTTTGGAAAGGCGGGCTTGCCTATTATATCCAGTCCTACGTCTATGATGATGGGACGCCCGATGATGCCGGCAATATGGCGACCGACGCGGTCCTGCCCGAAGACAACAGCGCCGAGACCATGCAGGAATTCGAACAGGCCTGCCTGACCATGGCGCCGACGGCAAGCACCAGCAATTAGAGCCTCTGACTTTCAGGTTAACTGGCTTGAGGCCACGTGGCGTTGCCGGGGTGTGTCCAAGCGCGCGCCGCTGGTGCGCGAGCCGATGCCAGTCCTCGAAGCCCTCCGGCAGACATAAAAAAGGCCGGCGCGAGCCAGCCTTTTCAAATCCCGATCATGCGGTTGCTTAATTCAGGCGTGTCTTCACGTCGCTGATTGCCTTGGAAAACAGGGCGGCCTGGGTTGCGGCATCCGATTTTGCCGTGATGACGCTTTCGGCGGCGGCAATGGCGATATCGACGGCCGTGGCGCGAACCGAGTTGATGGCGTCGGTTTCGGCCTGCTTGATCTTCTGTTCCGACAAGGCCGTGCGGCGGGCGACGAATTCGTCGGTCTTCTGCTTGGCTTCGGCGGTCAGCATTTCAGCTTCGCGTTCGGCAGCGGCAACGATGTTGGCGGCTTCCGCTTCGGCTTCCTTGCGCTTGCGCTGGTATTCGACGAGCAGGGCCTGGGCTTCGGCGCGCAGGCGCTTGGCTTCGGCCAGTTCGTTGGTGATGCGGCCGGCGCGCTCGTCGAGCGATTTGGCCAGCATGCCCGGAACCTTGAGATAGACGATGAGCGCGAGGAAAAGCACCAAGCCGACTGTGGCCCAGAATGTGGCCAGTGAGGTCAAATCCATGATGCTCTCCTTACTTCGCCGATGCTTTGACCGCAGATGCGATCTCAGCCTTCGATACCTTGCCGCCGATCAACTGCTCGACGACGGCTGTCGCAGTGTCCTCGGCGATCGCGCCAACGTCGGCCAGGGCCTTCGTCTTGATATCGGCGATACGCGCTTCGGCAGCGGAAATCTTGTTGTTCAGGCTCTCTTCGACCGCGGTGCGATCGGCAGCAGCCTTTGCCTTTGCAGCTTCGCGCGCAGTCGATGCGATCGCGTTGCCCTTGGCTTTTGCGGCGGCCAGTTCCTGCTCATAGGCAGCAATGGCGGCGTCGGCCTCTGCCTTCGAGCGGGCTGCATCATCGAGGTCACGTGCGATCGTGTCGTTACGCGTTTCGAGAATGCCACCGATGCGCGGCATGACGACCTTCGACATCAGAAGGTAGAAAAGACCGAATGTGATCGCCAGCCACAGAAGCTGCGATGCAAATGTCGACGTATCGAAGGGCGGGAACACTCCCGAGCCATGTCCGCCTTCTTGGGCTACACCGGTTTCGGTGTGGACCTCGCCGGCAGCGGCGTCGTGGGTCACTGCGCCTTCGGTGGTGGTTGACTGGGCGTATGCCGCGGTCACAAACATGCTCACCTCCAGGTGCACTCAGAAAAGATGCGGGCCGCGACGTTGAAACCGCGGCCCTGCCTTCAAGCCGGTCTTAGACGGCGAAAAGGAGAAGCAGAGCTACGAGCAGCGAGAAGATGCCCAGAGCTTCCGTAACGGCGAAGCCGAATACGAGACGGCCGAACTGGCTGTCTGCTGCCGACGGGTTGCGCAGGGCGCCCGACAGGTAGCTACCGAAAATGTTGCCGAGGCCAAGAGCCGTGCCGGCCATACCGAGGCAAGCGAGACCTGCGCCGATGTACTTTGCTGCTTCCGCTTCCATGATTTTCTCCTTCGAAATGGTTGTTGCGGCTAACTTGGGCACTCCCACCGGTCAGGACCGAAGAACGATCCGGAGCGGGAAAGCCCCACGACTTTATTCCTTAGTGGCCACCCGGATGCACTGCGTCGTTGAGGTACATGCACGTCAGCACCGCAAAGACATAGGCCTGGAGGAAGGATACGAGGAATTCGAGACCCGTAAGGGCCACGGTCATGATGAGCGGAAGGATCGCACCACCAATGCCCAGCGCGCCGAGGGTTCCGAGCGAGGCGACGAAGCCTGCGAACACTTTCAGCGTGATATGGCCGGCCAGCATGTTCGCGAAGAGACGAACCGAAAGGCTGATCGGACGGGACAGGAAGGAGATCACTTCGATTGCAATAACCAAAGGCAGAAGGATACCGGGTACGCCAGAGGGCACGAACACATTGAGGAAGCCAAGGCCGTGCTTATAGAAACCGTAGAACAGGACAGTGCCGATGACGAAGAGCGCAAGCGCGAAGGTCACGACGATCTGGCTGGTAACGGTGAAAAAGTAGGGAACCATGCCGAGCATGTTTGCCGTCAGGATGAACATGAACAGCGAAAACACCATCGGGAAGAATTTCATGCCGTGGGAGCCTGCACCTTCGCGCAGCATCGAGGCGATGAATTCATAGGAGATTTCGGAGACGGACTGCATGCGGCCGGGAACCAGGCTGCGCGTCGACGTCGTGAAGTAGAGGAAACCGGTGGCAACGGCGAGCGTCGCGACCATGAACAGCGATGCATTGGTGAAAGAGAGATCAATACCGCCAATTTCGATCGGAATGATCTTGTTGACCACAAACTGGTGTACCGGATCTACCTTATCGCCTGCCACAGCCGCTCTTCCTCGTTACTCACCGCCAAGGGGCGGATATTTCAACCTGCGATGACAGCGCGTCTACGCGTCGTCGCTCTTGTTCTTGATGCCCTTGCCCAGCGTATCTGCCGGATGAGGCGCTGCCACCATGCCCGCCGAACGCAGGACATTCAGCACACCGGCACAAAAACCAAGCAGGAGAAGCACAATCATCCCCCACGGCCCTGTACCCGCAAAATGGTCCAAAAGATAGCCCAGAAGTGCACCGACAATGATCGCCGCCACAAATTCGCTCGAAAGCTTGATCGCGACCTGATAGCCCTTGCGGTTCTGCGCAGCGCGCGCTTCATCCGCAGCGTATTTCGGATCGTCCTTGCGCTTTTCAGACAATTCCGAACCGAGGCGTTTCAGCCGATCTTCCAGACCCTCTTTCCGGTTATCCGTCATGTGGCACTCCGCCTTTTGCTGCCTCTCATGGTGATAAACCATAAGCCTGGTCACACAAAGGCCGGATTTGAAGCCACCGTTCGGCCCGTTCTGAAGTCGGCCGCAACATAGTTTTCGGGGCCTGCATAGTCAAGGCACCAAACGGCCTTGTTAGGCCACAATATTATTTAATAAAAACATTATGTTACGCGATAAGCGTGCCGGTCTGGCGGGATTTTCGGGGAATCACCGGAGGCTTTGCCGGACCGTGACGGAAATAAGTCAGTCCGTCTGCTGCCCCCCAGCCTAAGTGAGTAGCCCAAGTAAGCAGGCCAAGTGATCAGGCTAGGCGATCAGCTCCATCCGCCGCCATAGGTGCGGTAGAAGATGTGCTTGCCGATCTTGGAGACCCGCTTCATCGTCGGACCCCAGTCCGGCTTCACATAGGTGGCGTGATAGTGCGTCGCGGAGCCGACTTCGGGAAACCAGATCTTGCCTGCGGTCACCGCAAGAGCAATTTCCTTGGCAGTTGCCCAAGCCGAGCGCGACCAGACGATATCGGGGATGCGGTCGCAGGCAAACGAGAACTGGCAACGGTTGTACCAGTTCTTGTTTTGATAGACGACGCCGCAGATGGTCGAGGGATAGGCGGGATTGCGGACGCGGTTGAGAATGACCTGGGCGACGGCCGCCTGGCCTTTCAGCGTTTCACCGCGCGATTCGAAATAGATGCCCGATGTCAGGCATTTCTGTTCAGCCTCGGAAAAAACCGAGGCCGGCAGCGGATTGGCAGCCCAGGCGTGATCCTCTGGCGCGATGTCGGGAATGAAGCGGCCGCCGGTCTTGTCTTCGCGCAGGATCGAATCAAATGGCGACTGGCGGGCATAATCCGGCTCGGCCGGTGCATAGGCGGTAGCAAGGATATCGGCCGACGCATTGGTCACGAGGCTCGCCAGCATCGGCGACATGGTTGCATCTGCCTTGGGCGCCTTCTTCTTGTAGAAGGCCGTGGCGATCTTGATTTCCTTGCCTTGGATCTGCGACTTCGAAAACACCATGCGTTCTGCCGCATCAAACAGGGGGTCGGTCAGCGAACTCGTGCGCTGCAGGATCGAGCCTGCGGTAAAATCCTTCGGCGGTGTCACCGGTGCGACGGCGATGATGCGGCCCTTCTTGTCCTTGCGGTTCACCCGGTCCTCGTCGGTACGCGGATCGGCCAGTTTCTGGCCGGCGGTGAGCGAGACCTTGCCGCCACCCGGCATGTCGATCCCTGCCCCGTCGCCGATCGCGCCGGTGATCACCGGATCGCTGAAGACCATCTCGACCTCGTGCAGCGAGCCTGCCGGCGAGCGGGTCATGTGCATGCGCCAGCGTTCGCCACCGCGATTGATGCCGGAGAGAAAGGTTGCAAGATCGGAATGAGCGACCACCGTGGGGAACCCGACGAGCAGGCCGATACCCAGCATCAGCGGGGCAGTCCAGCGCGCGGATGGCAAACCGGACGGAAAACGCAGCACTTTACCCTTACGCACCAACCGTACTCCACGCACTGACAGACGCGGGTTTCCATCCGGCAAAAATACCCGGACCGTCTTTTCCCGCGGAAGTGAATCGGACAAGCGGTGACGTCGCATTCAATGGCGCGTTTACCGCTTCAACTGCCCTGACAATGAAGCATTAACCTTGATGGTTGGTTAATAAGGCCGTCCCGGAATGGGTGGCTGGAACGAAAAACGCCCCCCGGCCGCACGGCGCAGGAGGCGCTTGTCGCTATAAGCGCAATCAAATGATGACGTGCGAGCCCAGTTCCACCACGCGGTTGGTCGGCAGGCGGAAATAGTCCGAGGGGTCGATGGCGGCATTGGCAAGGCCGATGAACAGGCGGTCCTGCCAGTGCGGCATGCCCGATTGCGCATCCGGCACCAGCTTCCGCCGTCCCAGATAGAAGGAGGTCGACATGATGTCGAACTTCAGGCCGGTCTTGCGGAAGAGGCCGAGCGCCTGCGAGACGTTCTGGGTCTCCATATAGCCGAAGCGCATTTCCAGGAGGCTGAAACGTTCCGACAGGCTGCTGGCCGTGACGCGCTGGTCCTTGGGAACGATCGGCGTGTTCAGCGTGCGGATCGTCAGGATGAAGTTTTGCGCGTGCAGCACGTGATTGTGCTTGATGTTGTGCAACAGCGCGGCCGGCGTCGATTCCGGATCGCTGGTGAGGAAGATCGCCGTTCCCGGCACGGAAACCGGGGCATGCTCGCTCTTGCGCTCGATCGACTTGACGAAGGAGGCCAGCGGGATATCGGTGTGCCGGGTCTTGTCATGCAGGATCTTGGTGCCGCGCCGCCACGTCCACATGATGACGATGATCGCTGCGGCAATCAGCACCGGCACATAGCCGCCATCGTGGATCTTCAGCATATTTGCGCCGAAGAAGATCATTTCGAGCATCAGCAATGGAAGAAGCGTCGCAATCGCCAGATAGAGCGGCCAGCGCCAGCGCACCCGTACGAACTCATAGGCCAGGAACGTATCGACCACCATCGCGCCGGTAACCGAGATGCCATAGGCGGTGGCCAGCGATTCGGACGAGCCGAAGACGAAGACCAGAAGCATGACGCCAAACATCAGGAGCATGTTGACATTGGGCAGGTAGATCTGGCCGGTCTGGGTCTCCGAGGTATGGAAAATCGCCATGCGCGGCAGGAAGCCAAGATGGATCGCCTGGCGCGTCAGTGAGAAGGCGCCGGTGATGACGGCCTGGGCGGCGATGATCGTGGCGCAGGTGGCCAGGATGACGACCGGCAGCAGCGCCCATTCCGGGAACATCAGGTAGAAGGGATCGGACATCGCCTCGGGATGCTTGAGAACGAGAGCCCCCTGCCCCAGATAATTGAGCGCGAGTGCCGGAAAGACGAGGCCGATCCAGGCCCACTGGATGGGCTTGCGGCCGAAATGGCCGAGGTCCGCATAGAGCGCCTCCGCACCGGTGACGGTCAGGAACACGGCGCCGAGCACGACGATCCCGACATAACCGGCGTGAATGAGGAAATGCACGGCATAATAGGGATTGAAGGCGGCCAGGATGCCGTAGTCATCGGTAATGTGGCTGACGCCGGCAACCGCCAGAACGATGAACCACACGGCCATGATCGGGCCGAAGAATTTCGAGACCGCCGCCGTGCCGCGCGATTGCACGGCAAAGAGCAGAAGCAGGATCACCACCGAGATCGGCACCACATAGGGCGAGAGCGTCGGCGTCACCAGCTTCAAACCTTCGACGGCCGAGAGAACCGACAAAGCCGGCGCGATGATCGCATCGCCGATGAACAGGGCGGCGCCGGCGATCCCGAGGAAAAACAGACGGTTGGCGCGCTTGCTGGAATATTTCATCAACAGCGCCAGCAGCGACAGCGTGCCGCCCTCGCCATTGTTGTCGGCGCGCAGCAGGAACAGCACGTATTTCAAGGTGACGATGATCGTCAGCGTCCAGATCATCAGCGAGATCAGGCCGATGATTTCCAGACGCGTCACGCCGTCAGCGGAGACCGGGCGCAGCGCTTCACGGAACGCGTAAAGCGGGCTGGTGCCGATATCGCCATAGACAACGCCGATCGAGCCAAGGGAGAGAGCCAGAAGCTTCCGTATTTCCTTGTCGCGCGTCCCGGGTTGAGCTGCAGAATGAGACATCTGAATATTTCGGGCTCCTAGAGCCAGCCTTTCCAGCGAAAGAAGTAGTAGGGGACGATGGCCGAAATCACCATGCCGATCACGGCCATGGGATAACCGAAGGTCCATTTCAATTCGGGCATGATCTCGAAGTTCATGCCGTAGAGCGAAGCGACGAGCGTCGGCGGCAGGAAGACGACGGCCGCAATCGAGAAAATCTTGATGATGGCGTTCTGTTCGACATTGATCAGGCCGAGCGACGCATCGAGCAGGAAGGTGATGTTTCCGGAGATGAAGGACGCATGCTCCGACAGCGACTGGATGTCGCGCGAAATTGTCCGACAGAGTTCCTTGGTCTCCCTGTTCTCCTGAACCGAGGGGACCGTGTAGAGAAATGTCAGCACGCGCGACAGCGAGGCGAGACTGTCACGGGTCTTGGCCACCAGCCGGTGATGCGACGCCACGTCCATCAGCTTGGCTTCGAGATAATGCGGCGGGCGGCGCTTGCCGACCGGCCGGTCGCCGAACACCTGCAGCGACAGGCCGTCGATGCGGGCAACCGCAATCTCGAGGATTTCGGCGGTGCGATCGACGATGGTTTCAAACAGCCGCGTCGCCAGAACCGTTCCGGTGGCGCAACCGCCGGGAATGCGGTGCATGGCGGCGGTGAACAGGGCGAACGCTTTCGGCTCGTCATAGCGGATGGTGATCAGCCGTCCCTTGCTCAAAACGAAGGCGACATCGGCCAGTTCCGGATGGCCGCTTTCGGCCTTGCAGACGAGCGACGCCGTCATGAAAACGGCGTCCTTGGCAGTGTAGAGACGGCTGGACGGTTCAATGTCCTTCAGGTCGTCGCGGGTCGGCACGTCGATGCCGAGAAGACCTTCAAGCAGAAGGTCCTCGGCCTTGTCCGGGCGCAGCATGTCGATCCAGACCACATCGGCCGGCAGGGACGCAGGCGGCTGCGCCGCGCTGATGACCACGGCTTCACCATTGTCGCGATAGGCAGTGATCATACGTGCGGCCTTATATGCGCAGCATCGGCGCGGGCGCTCGTTTCCTGCGCATCGCATGGACGGCGAAGGCTGACAGAAACCGGACCATGGCGAGCCGGAACCAGCCGGCCGGAGAAGTTAAAAGCTGCGCGCGGCAGATCCATATGGAAACTCTCGTCGTTTACGACAAACCCTCAAACGGTCATCACAGTCATGCGGAGCCCGACGGAGGGCAGCACCGCTGGTGCAGCCTTGCGGATGCGGGGAGGCATATGGAACAAGGCACGCTCAAAATCAATGCGGAAATTGGCAAAGCGCCACAATGCCGCCCAAAGACTTAACGACGCTCGCCGCCCGAATGTCAACAGCCCGCATTTGCCGGCCCGGTTTTCCAGGGCCGTGCGGCAGACACGAAGACCGGCTCGGTGGTGCTGTTGCGTTACTCGAACACGATGTTGGGCATGGTCCGGGCCTTGTCGCCCTGATGCGCGCCGACCTGTTCCCAGACCTTTTTGGCGATATCGCGATAGACGCGGGTGATCTCGCTGTCGGGTTCGGAGGCGACGACGGGCGTGCCGGCATCGGATGTTTCGCGGATGCCCATGGTCAGGGGCACTTCGCCCAGGAACGGCACGCCGATACGCTCGGCCTCCTTGCGGGCACCGCCATGGCCGAAAATATCGTAGCGATTGCCGGTATCAGGCGCGATGAAATAGCTCATGTTCTCGACAATGCCGAGCACCGGCACTTCGACCTTGCGGAACATCGCCAATCCCTTGCGGGCGTCGATCAAGGCCAGGTCCTGCGGCGTCGAGACGATGACGGCACCGGCCAGCGGCACCTGCTGGGCCATGGTCAACTGCGCGTCACCAGTGCCCGGCGGCATATCGACGACCAGGACGTCGAGATCGCCCCAGGCGACTTCGCGCAGCATCTGCAACAGCGCCGACTGGATCATCGGGCCGCGCCAGATCATCGCGACTTCCTCATCGACGAGGAAACCCATCGACATGACCTTCAAGCCGTAATTTTCCATCGGACGGATCATCCGCCCTTCGATCTGCTGCGGCCGCCCGGAAATCTTCAACAGGCGCGGCATGGACGGGCCGTAGATATCGGCGTCGAGTATGCCGACGCGCAGGCCGTTGGCCTTTAGCGCCAAAGCGAGGTTGACCGATGTGGTCGACTTGCCGACGCCGCCCTTGCCGGAGGCAACTGCGATGATGGCGCCGACGCCGGGAATGCCGGCTTTCGCCGCAGCCGTGGGGGTGCGCTGCGGTGCTGCTGCAGGTGCGTGACTATGGCCCGCATGGGAGTGACCGGCATGCGAATGACCGGATTGCGCGGGGGCTGCTGCGGGGCGCTGCACCGGCGCCGACGACGAGGCGCCCTTCTTGTCGGCGGTGAGCGCCACCATGGCGCCCTTGACGCCGGGGATATCCTTGACCACCCGCTCGGCTGCAGCCCGCAGGGGATCCAGTTCGCGGGCGCGCTCGGCAGGCACGGTGATGGAGAAATAGACTTTGGCATCGGAAATGAAGACATCCGAGACCAGACCCATATCGACGATATTGCCGTCCATATCCGGTCCGCGAACGCCCCTCAGCTTGTCGAGAACCTGTTCCTTGGTCACATCGGTCATGTCATTCACTCCTGCCGCCAGCGCGGCTGGTTTGCCCTGCTGTCCCGCCCTTGCATTATGCATGGACATATTTATCAGCGCCCGGCCAAGACCGGGGCTTTCCCTTAGATAATCGAGCCGAAGTGTTTCGCCAATGCGGCGGCCGAGAAAAAACCGGCGCAAAAGAAAGGCCGCTTTCTGCCGGTGGTGTCCGTACATCCGGGATCACCTGTGGCTGAAAGCGGCCTTATCTGTCGCGACCTTCTTGGGCGCAGTTTTTATTATAGTCCCCTCTGGACATGCATCTAACAAAGCAGGAACCGTGCCAGTTTGGAAAACCCTTTGGAAACCGGGGTTTCACGGACAATGCCAGTGCAGCGCAACATCAATTCCGATGATTAATTGTGCAATTGCGTTGCCCAAGGTTTGGCATTGCCGGATTTTGCAACAGGGGCGCCGGCGGGCGGCGCCCCCTTAGTCCTTAGAATTCGTCCCAGCCGTCATTGGCCGGGGCCGCTGCGGCGCCGCCATGTCCCTGGAACGCACCGGCGAGCTTGTTGCTGAGCGAGCGGGCGGGCGATTGCACGGCCGGTGTCGTGGCCGAAGCGGATCGGATGCCGGTTCTCGACAGCGGGGATGTGCGGGCCGCAGCAGGCGCTGCCCTGTGCGCAGAGGTGTCGCTTGACGCGCGATGCATGCTGGCCTGCGCGTGCATGGCCGCCTGCGAGGCTTCGCCAAGCTGGAAGTTCGACAGCAGCGTCGTCAGCGCCGAGGCTTCGGCTGCAAGCGTATGGCTGGCAGCGGTGGATTCCTCGACCATGGCGGCATTCTGCTGCGTGCCCTGGTCCATGACATTGACGGCGCGGTTGATGTCGTTGAGGCCGATCGACTGTTCGCGGGCCGCCTCGACGATGGACGAGACGCGCAGATTGATTTCATCGACCTCGTGCACGATGACCTCCAGCGCCTTGCCGGCCTGGCCGACCAGTTCGACACCGGTCTTGACCTGCTGGCCGGATTTCGAAATCAAAGCCTTGATTTCCTTTGCCGCATTGGCAGAGCGCTGGGCGAGTTCGCGCACTTCCTGGGCAACGACGGCAAAGCCCTTGCCCGCATCGCCGGCACGGGCCGCTTCGACGCCGGCGTTCAGGGCCAGCAGGTTGGTCTGGAAGGCGATCTCATCGATGACGCCGATAATGCTGGAGATTTCCTGCGACGACGTCTCGATCTGGCCGACGGCATCGATGGCGCTCTTGACGACGGCGCTGGATGTCTGCGCGCCGGATTTTGCCTTGGCGACCAGCTGGCCTGCCTCTTCGGCGCGCACGGTGGAATCGCGCACCGAGGCGGTGATCTCGTCAAGCGCTGCTGCCGTTTCCTCGACGGATGCCGCCTGCTGTTCGGTGCGCTTGGCCAGGTCGTCGGCCGAGGAGCGAATTTCGGCGGAGCCGGCCTGGATGCCGAGCGCGTTGTTGCCGACCGATTGCAGGGTCTGCTGCAGGGTGGACATCGAGCTGTTGAAGTCGTCACGCAACGCATCGAGCGAGCCGATGAACGGCGTCATCAGGCGGAACGTCACGTCGCCATCGGCCAGGCGCTGCAGGCCGGTGCCGAGTTCGGTGACGGCAAAGCGCATCTGGCGCTCGTTTTCCTGGGTCTCTGCGGCGCGGCGCTGGCGGTCTTCCTCGCTGAGCGTGCGGGTTTCTGCAGCCTCCGTCTCCAGGCGCTGCTTGGCAATCGTCGCGTCGCGCAGAATGGCAAGCGACCGGGCCATGTCGCCGATCTCATCCTTCCGCTCGGCATCGGCAATGGCGATGCTGGTATTGCCCCTGGCGATTTCGCCGGTGGCATTGACGATGGCTTCGAGGCGGCGGCGGAAACGGTTGGAGATCATCACGCCAAGCAGCACGAGCAGAACGGAGGCGACGGCGATGATAGCGACGGAAATCCAGGCCATATGGGTCAGGTAGGCGAACACGGTCGCCTTCGGGACGGAAACAATCGCATACCATGCGGTATCCGGCAGGAGTTGCACGGGGACCGCGACGGAGAGGAACTTGGTACCGTCCTCGCCGGTGACGTCGACCGGCTCGCCGGGGTTGTCGATCATCCTCTGCCAGGCGGCGGCATCGACGCTGCTGTCCTTGAACGCCTTGCCGAGATTGGCGGCGTTGACATGGCTGAGGAAATGTCCGCCCTGCGAAACGAGGGCGACATTGCCATCACCCAGCGGTTTCATATCGGCGAGTTTAGATGTCAGGCTGTCGAGCGCGATGTCGATGCCGGTGACGCCGAGCGGCTTGCCGTTGACGGTGACCGGCGCAACCAGCGAGGTCATCATCACATCCTTGCCATCGACCACATATTTATAGGGCTCGATCACGACCATCTTCTGCGCCTTGAAAGGCTGCTGGTAATAGTCGCCGGGGCCCGGCTTGTCGTAATCGACCAGCGGCGTCACGTCGATCTTGCCGCCGGCGCGCACCCAATAGGGCACGAAGCGGCCCGTCGCATCATGGCCGGGCTGGTTGACATAGTCGGCATCCTTGCCGTCGAAGGCGTTCGGCTCCCAGCCGCTCCAGACGCCCAGCGCGAAGGGGCTATCTTCCAGTGCCTTCTTCATCATCGCATCGGCGGAGGTGCGGTCGGCAGCGCCCGATGTTTGAAGCGCAGAAAAAACGCTCTGGAACGTGCTGACGAGCTGCAGGCCCTGCGACATCTGCGCTTTCAGGTCGGCAGCGGTCAAAGCGGCGGCCGCGTTCATTTCGCCGACGCTGCGGCGCTCGACTTCGGAATAGGAGATCCAGAACAGTGTGCCCGCCGTCACCACCGTGGCGAAGAGCCCGGTTGCCACAACAGAGAATATATTACGGGAGGTCGCAGTCTTGAACAGCATCTCGTATCCTCGCAAGCGCGACGGCAACGGGCGAATGCCTTCAATGTTGCTGCGTCACATGACTATCATTTGGACGATCATTTGGAAAAAGGTGCGGAGGATAGCGTTCGCCCGGCTTGCGTCCCTGAAGACGGACAAGACCGGCAACGTAAAAGCGTCTTACATCCCGCTTCGACCAAAGATCGAAGGCGGGCGTGTTTACGCACCCTCCCAGTGAAATCATTTCACCGGCAGTAAAGTGCGCCACAAAACTTAATGTTCATCTAAAATACCGGCAAGAATCGAAACGCCTTCTTGGGCGGCCCCGAACCTGGAGCGCTTCATCTCAAACGGAAGCGATCTAGCTGATATAGCCCTTCTTCATCGCCTTGACGACGGCCTGGGTGCGGTTGACCGCATCGAGCTTCTTGCTGACATGGTTGAGATAGTGGTTGACCGTATGCTCGGACAGACCAAGGATACCGGCGATCTCCGAGCTGGTCTTGCCGGCGGCCGTCCAGTTCAGACATTGGATCTCGCGCTCCGACAGGGCAACCGGGGCGCCCTTCCAGAACGAGCCGATTTCCGTCAGGCGATTATAGACATGGATGGCGATCATCTGCAGTTCCATCAGCGCGGACATTGGCAGGTCGGCGCGCTTGCCCATCCAGATGACGGTTGCCCGGCTGCCATCGGCATCGTGAACCGGGAAATAATTGGCCTGCAGAATCCCGTGCTCACGCAACTGGGTAATATAGCCATTGGTCTGTGGCAGGCGGCTGCTTTCCTTTTCCCAGTCCTCCAGCGTCAGCTGGAACGGTGTCGTGGTTTCCCGCAGACGGCGAATGCCGGTCGAATGCTTCAGCATCGAGATACTGTCATAGGTATTGACCAGATCGGCCGGCATATTGGACAGGATCGCCGCGCTGGACAGCTTTTCCGCATCGAAGGCCGGCACGACGCAGACAAGGAACGCCTGGAAGCCGAAGGCCTGGGTAATCTTCTTCATGTAACGGATGGCATCGAACTGGGTTTCCAGCGCTGCGATATCCGCAGCGAAATCTCCGCCACGCGACTGTTCTGCTTCGACCGGTTCTGCCATCAATGTATCGCGCATTCACAAACTCCACCGCACATCCGAGTGCGTTGCCGGTCAAGCGCTCTGAGGCTTGCCCGATATTTCACTCTACACATCATGCCGGTTTCCTGCTTGCATTCATAAACATTTCTCAATTGATCAACCCGGCCCGTATCGCTTTTGCCACGGTCTGGACGCGATTGACAGAATCAAGCTTGCGCGTGGCACGGCTCAGATAGTGATTGACGGTATATTCCGACAAATCGAGAATTTTCGCCATTTCCGTCGTCGTCTTGCCGGCAGCCGCCCAATGCAGGCATTCGACCTCGCGCCGCGACAGCACGGCGGGCATGGGCGCGCGAAGGCCCTTGATCTCGCTCAGCCGGCCAAACAGGTGGCCGGCCTTGTAGGTCAGTTCCTTTAGTTCCGCTGCGTTCACCACGGCGCGATTGCCGGCGAAAGCGACCGCACCGCAGGTGCCGTGTACATCATGAACGGGAATATAGACGCCGCGCCGCAGGTTGACCCGTTCGAACAGGGTGAGCACCTCGCGCCCCTTGCCATCCGAACGCCGGTCGGAATCAAGGGTCGTGTCATAGGTGAAGGGAATGGTGCTCTTGCGCAGACGCGCAATCACCGGGCTGCCCGCCATCAGGTTGGCGGCATCGTAATTGCTCAGGAAATCCGCCGGCCAGTTCGTCATGACGACCGTATCGGACAGGCTGCAGCAGGATTTGCCCGGCACGACCATCACCAAGAAACCGTGGAAGCCATAGATGCGCGAGACTTTTTCCAAGGCCTGGCGGATATCGGCTTCCCGCGTCATCTCCCCGATTTCCCGCGGGTCCGCGGCAACCGTCATGGGTGATAGATGTCCGCTGAAGTCCACCATTTCGTACCTCTTCCAGGCTCGCCGCCGATGAAACCCGGCATCACGAGACCCGTTCTGCCGCCTCCCCAGGCTTTCCTGCCGATTCACGTCCTGCATTCCCGTCTTTGCGGCGGGGCTTGAACGTCGGCAGGCACAGAATCTGATATATTAAAACTACAGCTCCGTTTTTCCCACGTCCAGTCGATAAACCTAATTAACTGTCCAGGCATCACCAAAGTCTAACGGCCAGGCCCGAGACGGATTTCGGCGTCTTCACTGATCGCCATCGCCACCTGCCGCACCGTCCCTGCCCAGCTTTCCAGCTGCTCCATCGTCACCCGATAGGCCGGCCCCGTCACCGAGATCCCGGCGACAAGATCGAACCCGGCATCATGGATGGGAGCAGCAACACAGCGGATGTCCGTTTCATGTTCCTCACGATCAAAGGCATATCCCCGCAAGCGAGCCTCGTCCAGATCACGCGTTAAAGACGCCACGGAAAGATGTGTATTGCCGGTGAAACGGTGGAATGTCAGCTTGGCGAGCGTATCGGCGAGCTTGGCCTGCGGCAAGACCGACAGCGCCGCTTTGCCAAGGCCGGTACAATAGACCGGAGAGGCATTGCCGATCTGCGATTCCATCCGCACCGTCTGGCGGCTTTCGACCTTGTCGACATAGATGATTTCGGTGCCGCGCAGGACGCCCAGATGAACCGTCTCGCCGGTTTCTTCGTGCAGCCGGCGCAAATGCGGGGCGGCCACGGCGCGGAACTGGTTTTTCGACCAGGAGCGATAGGCAAATTTCAGCAGGCGCAGACCGGGCTCGTAGCAGAGATCGCGCCCTTGAGTCAGCAGGCCCTCCTCGACCAGATGGGAAAGCTGCCTATGCAACGTACCGCGCGGCTGGCCCGTCAGAGCGAGGATATCGCTGAAACGCAGCGGCCGGTCGGATGTCACGACCGTTTCGAGCACGGAAAGAACCTTGCCCAGCGTGCCTGTGCCGCTATTGTGCGCAGGCTCAGGCAAAGACATATCCGGTTGATCCCGTTCCATCTTAATGTCCATTGGCCGCATGCGGATTTGCCCGGCGCATAGGCTCCGATCTTGACAAGCCGGTAGCAGCAGCGCGATAATTCCAAATAGCAAGAGTCAGTTCCGCATAATGGAACAACAAAAAAAGAAAAGCAAGCCGGCGCCGGTCGCTTGCATCCGGGAGACGACACCATCATGGCCTTGCCAGCCGCGCAATTTCACGACCTCAAAGGGCGTGGCGTCCTCGTTACCGGCGGCGGATCGGGGATTGGCGCTGCCCTCGTCGAAGGCTTTGCGCTCCAGGGCGCACGCGTTGCTTTCATTGACATTGCCAAAGCCGAGAGCCGGGCGCTGGTTGAACGGCTCGCTCCCCATGTCGAGCATGCCCCGGTTTTCATTCAGGCCGATCTGCGCGACATTGCGGCGATTAAGTCCGCCGTCGACCAGGCTGCAGGCAGGGTCGGTTCTCTCAGTATCCTCATCAACAATGCCGCGCGCGACGACCGGCAGCCGCTGGAAGAGGTGACCGAAGCGAGCTGGGACGAAAGCCAGGCCGTCAATCTGCGGCATGTGTTCTTCACCTGCCAGGCGGCGGCCCCGCATATGCGGCGGGCCGGTGGCGGCTCGATCATCAATTTCTCCTCGATTGCCTTCATGCTCAATATGGGAGAAATCCCGGCTTACGCGACGGCCAAGGCCGGCATCATCGGGCTGACCAAATCGCTTGCCGGCAAGCTCGGACCGGACAATATCCGCGTCAACGCGGTTCTGCCGGGCATGGTCGTTACCGAGCGGCAGAAGAAGCTGTGGATCAGCGATGCCGCGATTGCCGGCATGATCGAAAAACAATGCCTGAAACACATGCTCGTCGCAGACGACATGGTTGGCCCCTGTCTCTATCTCGCCTCCAATTGTTCGGCGCGGATGACGGCACAGGCCATGATCATCGACGGAGGAGTATTTTAATGACGGCAGCATCCTATGCGGCGGTAGACTGGGGGACCTCGAGCTTCCGTCTGTGGATCGTCAGCGAAAGCGGCGCGGTTCTTGCCGAGCGCCGCAGCGGCGAAGGCATGACGACCGCCGCAAAGTCCGGTTTTTCCGCCATTCTCGAATCCCACCTTTCCGCCGTTTCGGCGCCTGCGCATCTGCCGGTGATCGTCTGCGGCATGGCGGGCGCCCGTCAGGGCTGGGTCGAGGCAGGCTATCTCGATACGCCGGCACCGCTTAGCGCCATCGTCAAGGCCGCCGTGACCGTGCCCGACGCCAACCGCGATATCCGCATCCTGCCCGGCCTTGCGCAGCGCAGCGAGGAAGCGCCCGACGTGATCCGCGGCGAGGAAACCCAGTTGCTGGGCGCGATATCGCAGCTCGGCGGCGGCAGTCATCTCGTGTGCATGCCGGGCACGCACAGCAAATGGGTGCGCGTCACCGGCGGCATCGTCGATGGCTTTTCCACTTTCATGACCGGCGAACTGTTCGACGTTATTTGCAAGCATTCGATCCTCAGTCATGCCGTTGCCGATGCCACGCCTTTCGATAGCGGCGATCCCGTATTCCTCAAGGCCGTGGCCAAGGCTGCGAAAAACCCGGCGCTTGCCACCAATCTCGTCTTTACGGTGCGCAGCGGCCAGCTGCTGCACGGACTGCCGCCCGAGGCCGCCAAGGCGCGGCTTTCGGGAACATTGATCGGCCTTGAAATTGCCGGTGCGCTGGCCACGGCCAAGCCCGGAAGCAGCGTTTGCCTTGTGGCGTCCGGGGCGCTTGCCGGTCTCTACCAATCGGCCCTGTCGGCGCTCGACCTCACCCCAACGGCCATCGATGCCGATGAAGCCGTCCGCCACGGCCTTGCCGCTGCGGCCAACGCCATCTGGCCTGCCTGAAGCCCCATTTGAAGAAAGAACCATCATGAGCCGCATCCCTTTTCCACCGATGAAATATCCGCTGATCGCCATCCTGCGCGGGCTGAAGCCCGAGGAGACGCAGGGCGTCGTCGGCGCGCTGATCGAAGCGGGCTTTACCGCCATCGAAATCCCGCTCAATTCGCCGGATCCGTTCCGCTCGATCGAGATTGCCGTGAAGATGGCGCCGGCCGGCTGCCTGATTGGCGCAGGCACGGTCCTGACCACGCAGCAGGTCGAAACACTCGACAGCGTCGGCGGCAAGCTGATGGTGAGCCCGAATGTGGAGCCTGCGGTGATCTCGCTGGCGGCCGCGCGCGGCATGGTGACCATGCCGGGCGTTCTCACCCCGACCGAAGCACTGGCCGCCGCCCATGCGGGTGCCACCGGCCTCAAGTTCTTCCCCGCCAGCGTGCTTGGCCCGGCCGGCATCGCCGCCATCCGGACCATCCTGCCGACGGACCTCGAAATCGCAGCCGTCGGCGGCGTCTCCGACACCAATTTCGGCGATTATGCCAAGATCGGCATCAAGAGCTTCGGTTTGGGCTCCAGCCTGTACAAGGCCGGCATGAGCGCTGCCGATGTCGCGGAGCGGGCGCGGGTCACTATCAAAGCCTATGATGCAGTCTATGGAGCCGGAGCATGAGCGAGACCATTCCCTTTTCCGGCAAAGTGCTGAGCGACCTGCCGCTGGAACTCGGCGAAGGCCCGACCTTCGATCCGGCGACCGGCACCGCCTGGTGGTTCAACATCAAGGGCCGCGAGCTGCACGAGCTGCATCTGGAAACCGGCCGCAAGACCCTGCATGCCTTGCCCTTCATGGGCAGCGTGCTCGCCGTCATCGATCCTAAGCGCCAGTTGATCGCGTCCGATCGCGGCCTGTTCATCCGCGACACTGAAAGCGGCGAGCTGACGGCCTATGCGGCGCTGGAAAGCAATCCCGGCAACCGCTCCAACGACGGCCGCGTGCATCCGTCCGGCAGCCTGTGGGTCAGCACCATGGGCCGCAAGGCCGAGAAGGAAGCGGGCGCCATCTATCATGTGGGCAAGGGTACGGTGACGCGCATCTATGGTGGCATCAGCATTCCCAACGGCATCTGCTTTTCGCCGGATGGCACGACCGGCTATTTCGTCGATTCCGCCATCAACCACATCATGCGCGTCGATCTCGACCCGGCGACCGGCCTGCCGGCCGGCGAGGCAACCGTGTTCAGCGACCAGAGCGGCAATCCCGGCGATGTCGATGGTTCGGTCTGCGATGCCGAGGGCCGCATCTGGAACGCGCGCTGGGGCCAAGGGGCCGTGGACGTCTACACGCCTAACGGCACCCACATCGCCCGCCACGCGGTCCCCGCCACCCAGTCGAGCTGCCCCGCCTTCATCGGCGCCAAGGCTGACCGGCTGCTGGTAACGTCTGCCTGGCAGGACATGGATGACGCAGCCCGAAAGGCTGACGCGAACGCCGGCCAGACATTCGAACTTGGCGTTACCGTCAACGGGCGTTTTGAACCGGCTTACACGCTCTGACGGAACGGGAGAGTACAACCTGGCACGGCTTCGGACGCTGCCAGAAGAAAGATGAGGACCGGGCGTAAAGCCCGGTTTTCTCGTCTTTGCCCTTCATCGCGATAAAAAACTTTGGAAAAAGTTCCCTTCCAAATTGCAAATCTTTTTTCGGAACCACTCCAGGCCTGCCACGTTCTGTCTGCATCACCGGTGCGGCGGCAAGGATTTGAACCCCGCGCTTTGATCGACAAAAAGAACGAAAAGGCAGGTTTACAATGACCCATAAACTCGTAGCTTCCGTCGCCGCAGGTGCACTCTTTGCAGGCGTTACCGTATTTGCCCCGATGAGCTTTGCTCAGGAGGCAACCCAGCCAGCGGCGCAGCCGCCAGCGATGGAAACGCCGATGACCGGCGAGCAGCCGGCTGACGCCATGAAGCCGGCGGACCAGGCAGCCACAACCGCCCCCGCTTCGGGCTCTGGCTACCTGACCGAACAGGGCGCTGACCAGATCGCTGCCAGCACCTATATCGGCCAGTCCGTCTACAACGCTTCGGACGAGAGCATCGGCGAGATCAATGATGTGATCTTCACCAAGGATGGCTCGGTCGAAGCAGCCGTGATCGGCGTCGGCGGCTTCCTCGGTATCGGCGAAAAGAATGTCGCGGTTCCGCTCGACACCATCACCGTTGCGGAAGTGCCAAACTCCGACGACCTGAAGCTGACCACGGCTGAAACTTCCGATACGCTGAAGGCAGCGCCGGAATTCAAGACCAAGTCGCAGCAGGTGGCCGAACAGAACGCCAATGCTCCGGTCGATTCGACGACCACATCGGCAACCGACCCGGCAACCCCGGCAACAGAAGTCAAGCCGGCCCAGTAATCGCTGGCTGACCAGCAATGGTTTAGATGATGAGATTAGGGCGCTACCGCGAGGTGGCGCCTTTTTCCATGCTCGCAGTTTTTGTCAAAACAACACCCCATAGCGCAGCGCGTCATAAATACCAGCATGGATATTGCGGCTGGCCACGGCGTCGCCGATCCGGAACAGGTCGAATTTTCCGTTGGGATTGCGCGTCTGGATGGGGTTTTGCTGGGTGATCAGGGCTTTGTAATCCACCGCACCCAGATTGCGCGACAGCGGTTTCAGCTCGAGATAGAGCTCCGCCATCGGCAAGGTGCCGTGCTCGACGACCACCTGGGCCACGCGGCGCTCCACCGAGGCCTTGTCCGAATAGTCGGAGCCCAGAACCGCCACCAGTTGATTGCCCTCGCGACGAACCGATTTCAGCTTGGTGTTGATGGTCACGCGAACATTCTTTTCCGCGAAGGCCTTGGCATAGGGGACATGGTTCATGCCGCCGATTTCCGGGGCAAACATGCGTTCCGGCGAGACAATCTCCAGTTCGGCACCGGTGGCGGCGATCATTTCCGCCGCCGTCATGCCAGTATGGGCGCCATTGTCGTCATAGAGCAGGACCGGACCTTCCGGCTTGATGGCGCCGGCAATGATGTCCCAGCTCGACACGACCAGGCCGTCGCCCGCATCCAGCAGCGGATTCTGGGCGATGCCGCCCGTGGCGATGACGACCAGATCGGGGTTTCGTTCGAGAATATCGGCGGCCTCGGCAAAGACGTTGTAATGGATGGGAACACCGAGGCGCTCCAGCTCGGACAGCCGCCAGTCGACGATGCCGATCATTTCCTTGCGGCGCGGATTGCGCGCGGCCAACAGGATTTGCCCACCGGCCTCGCCGGTCGCCTCCAGCACCTCGACCGTATGGCCGCGTTCGGCCAGCACCCGGGCTGCCTCCAGGCCCGCAGGTCCGGCGCCGACGACGACCGCCTTGCGGATCGCGCCGGTGGTCCTGGAAATCACATGCGGGATGGTTGCTTCCCGGCCTGTCGCCGCATTGTGAATACACAGCGCCCCGCCGCCCTCATAGATACGGTCGAGACAGTAGGTGGCGCCGACGCAAGGGCGGATCTGGTTTTCGCGGCCCTCGATGATCTTCCGGACGATATGCGGATCGGCAATATGAGCACGCGTCATGCCGACCATGTCGAGCTTGCCCTCGGCGATCGCATGGCGCGCGGTGGCGACATCGGCGATGCGGGCGGCGTGGAAAACCGGAAACTTCGTGGCCGCACGGACATCGCCGGCAAAGTCCAGATGCGGCGATGCCGCCATGCCCTGGATCGGGATGACATTGGTCAGATGCGCGTCGTGATCGATATGGCCGCGAATGATGTTCAGGAAATCGACCTTGCCGGACCCGGCCAGCCGCTTGGCGATCCCCACGCCTTCTTCCCTGGAGAGACCGATATCCCACTGCTCATCGGCCACCATGCGGATACCGACGATGAAATCCGGGCCGACGGCCTTGCGCACGGCATCGAGCACCATATCGGAAAAGCGCATGCGATTGTCGAGCGAACCGCCATATTCATCGTCGCGGTGGTTGGTCGCCGACGACCAGAAGCCGTCCATCAGATGGCCATAGGCCTCGAACTCGATGCCATCGAGCCCAGCCGCCTGCATGCGCTGTGCGGCACTGGCATAATCTGCGACGATGCGCTCGATATCCCAGTCCTCGATCTCTTTTGGAAAGGCGCGATGGGCGGCCTCGCGCACCGGCGACGGCGACAGCACCGGCAGCCAGTCGCCCTTGTTCCAGCCGGTGCGGCGGCCCAGATGGGTAAGCTGGATCATCACGGCGGCGCCGTGCTCATGACAGTCGTCGGCGATCTTCTTCAGCCAGGGCACGATCTCGTCGGAATAGGCATAGAGATTGCCAAAGGCAGGCGGCGAATCCTGCGACACGATCGCCGACCCCGCCGTCATCGTCAGCGCGATGCCGCCCTTGGCCTTTTCGAGATGGTAGAGCCGGTAGCGGTCCTTCGGCATGCCATCTTCGGAATAGGCCGGTTCATGCGATGTCGACATGATCCGGTTTTTCAGCGTCAGGTGTTTGAGTTGATAGGGTTGGAGAAGCGGGTCTTTTGAAAGGGTCATGATAAGGCTCGGGTTTCAAATTCAATCATTGCAACACCCCTCACCAACTCCGGCCAAGGGCTCGTAAACTCGCCCGGCCTGCGTATCCTCTCCCGCAAGGGGAGAGGAAGACCCGCGGTGGGCGCCTCCGCTCTACCTCTCCCCTTGCGGGAGAGGATAGCAAGCCCGCACGAAGCGAAGCTGAGTGCATGGGCGCGCTTGGTGAGGGGTACCCCCTCAATACCACGCATCCGCCATGCTGTTCTTGCGTCGTGTCATATACTCTGCCAGAGCGTCATCGATTGCCACGTCCAGGGGCGGCGCTTCGTATTCGGCCAGCGTCTTTTTCCAGCGCCGGTTGGCGCGCGTGGCCATGTCGGTCGAGCCGCCCTCCTCGCTCCACTTCTCGAAGGGCTCGTTATCCGACAGGGCGGAATCCCAGAAGGCCGTCTGGTAGTTGCGCATCGTGTGGTCGCAGCCGAGAAAATGGCTGCCGGGGCCGACCTGCAGGAAGGCGTCCATGGCGAGCGTATTGTCATCCACCACGACGCCGGCGAGATAGGAATGCAGCGCGCCGCAGAAATCGGTGTCCATCACGAACTTCTCGTAGGACATGGCAAGCAGCCCATCGAGGAAACCTGCCGAATGCAGGATGAAATTGGCGCCGCAATGCACGGCCGACAGCATCGACATGACGCCTTCCTGCATCGCCTGCCCGTCCGGCAGTTTCGAATTGGAGAAATTGCCGGCGCAGCGCAAGGGCAGTTTCAGCCGCCGGGCGAGCTGGCCGATGACCATGGAGCCGATGGCCGGTTCCGGCGTGCCGAAGGTCGGCGAGCCCGAGCGCAGCGACATCGAGGAAAGAAAATTGCCGAAAATCACCGGCGCGCCCTTGCGTTCCAGCTGCGTCAGCGCACAGCCCGCCAGCGTCTCGGCATAGGACTGGGCGATGGCCCCGGCATTGGTGACAGGCCCCATGGCGCCGCCCAGAATGAAGGGCACGATCACCGCCGCCTGGTTGGCGCGGGCATAGGCACGCAGCGATTTCGTCATCGTGCCGTCCCAGACGAGCGGCGAGTTGACGTTGACATTGCCGAGGATGACACAGTTGCGATCGACGAAATCGCGCCCGAAGACGATCCGCGCCATATCGATGGAATCTTCCGCCCGGTCCTCCTGCGTGATCGAGCCCATGAAGGCGCGGTCGGAATATTTGATGTGGCTGTAGACCATGTCGAGATGGCGCTTGTTGACGGGAATATCGACCGGCTCGCAGATCGTACCGCCGGAATGATGCAGCCACGGGCTCGACTGGGCCAGCTTGATGAAGTTGCGGAAATCCTCCAGCGTGCCGTAGCGGCGGCCCTTGTCGAGGTCCATGACGAAGGGTGAACCGTAGGCCGGGGCAAAGACGACGTTCTTGCCGCCGATCTCGACATTATGGGCGGGATTGCGGGCATGCTGGGTAAACTGGGCGGGTGCGCTCGAGACGATCTCGTTCAGCATGCCCGGCTCGAAGCGGACGAGCACACCGTCCACCTTTGCCCCTGCCCGCTTCCAATGCTCCAGCGAGACCGGGTCGTCGCGAAACTCGATACCGACTTCGGACAGGATGCGGTCGGCGACGCGCTCAATCTTTTGAAGGTTTTCTTCGCTGAGAATGTCATAGGTCGGGATGTTGCGGGCGATATAGGGAATGCCCACGATCCTGGCGGAATTGTCGCGCCGCGCGGAGCGGGCCGGGCGTGCGCGTCTTGCCGGTTCGACGTCGGTATCCACAAGCGTTTCCATGATAGGCCTCCCTTTTATCATTTCGAGGCTAATCGTGAAAAAGGTCAATGTAACGCTGGAAAAATTGGAGACATGATATAAGCTCACCTTATGGAAACCCTGCGCCGCCTGCTTCCCTCCGCCTCCAGCCTGATCGTCTTTGAGGCAGCTGGGCGGCATCAGAATTTCACCCGTGCGGCCAATGAGCTGGCGATGACGCAGGCCGCCGTCTCCTATGCCATTCGCGGGCTGGAAGAGCAGCTTGGCGTGCCCTTGTTTCACCGGGTCCACCGCGCCGTGCAATTGACCGAGGCGGGCGAAAAATTCCATGCGGACGTGTCGCTTGGCCTGTCGCGCATCCAGAAATCGGCCGAGGACATTCGCGCCAAGCGCCGCGAGACCAATGTGACGCTCGCCGCCTCGACCGCCTTTGCCTCCATGTGGATGCTGCCGCGGCTGACCAAACTGCGCGAGGACCTGCCGGAGATCGACCTGCGCATCCAGACCAGCGTGCGCGATCTGGATCTGGAGGAAGAGCCGATTCCGCTTGCCATTCGCGGCGGCGGCGATCCGGTCAACTGGCCGCGTTACCATACCGCGCTTCTGGCGCCGGAAGTGATCTGTGCGGTCGCGTCGCCCGCCTTCGTCGAGGCAAACGGCATGCCGCAGCGGCCGGCGGACCTGCTGAAACATCCGCTGATCCATCTGGAGGAACCGGTCAGGCAGGCCTATAGCTGGCAGGAGTGGTTTTCGAGCGCCGGTGTGCCCTATCCCGCCAAGGCGCGGCGGCTGACTTTGAACGATTATGTGCTGGTCATTCAGGCCGTGCTGGCCGGCGAAGGCATCGCACTCGGCTGGAACCACCTCATCGAACGGCAGGTCCGCTCGGGCGCGCTCGTTCCCGTCGGCAATCACGTGCTGAAGACCGATCTCGCCTTCTACGTCGTCTGGCCGCGCTCGCGCGAGCTCAACCAGCAGGCAGGCCGGGTGCGCGACTGGCTTCTGGAAGAAGGCCGCCGGGAGCGGGAAGGCTGATAGGAAGGATCAGACAGCGACGGATAATGCCGGTCCGTTATCGTGATATTTTTCGGCGAGATAGCGCAGCGTCGTGACGGAATCGGCGGGCTTGCCGTAGAAATAGCCCTGCCCCATGCCGCAGCCGAGGCCTTTCAGCTTCAGCGCCTCGGAGAAATCCTCGATGCCTTCGGCAACGACTTCGAGATTGAGGCCGTCGCACATGGCGATGATCGCCTTGACGATATGCTCGGATGCGCGGTCGGCGGAGATGCGCGACACGAAGGCGCGATCGACCTTGACCTTGTCGAAGGAGAAATCGCGCAGGCGGCCAAGGCTGGATTGCCCGGTGCCAAAATCATCGAGCGAAATGCGGACACCAGCGGCGCGCAGTTCGGTGACGATCCGCTGGGCCACATCCGCATCGGTCATCACGGCGGTTTCTGTAATTTCGAGTTCCAGCCGGCGCGGATCGAGCCCGGCACGCTGGATGATCGACAGGACGTTGGTGGCCGTCATCGGGTCCATCAGCTGGGCTGACGACAGGTTGAACGACAAGAACAATTCCTTCGGCCAGAGCAGCGCCGTTTCGGCCGCCTTGCGCAAAAGCGTCTCGGACAGAGAATCGATGAAGCCGCGTTCTTCGGCAAGCGGCACGAAGACGGCGGGAGAGACATAGCCGAGGTCCGGATCGCACCAGCGGGCCAGCGCTTCAAAGCCCACGACCATTTCCGTCTTCAAATTGACGATCGGCTGGAAATGGACATCGACCTCGTCGGCGATGATGGCGTTGCGCAGCGCCTGTTCGAGATGCGTCGCCCGCTTCATCTCCTGGGCGATTTCCTGGGAATAGACGGTGATCTGGCCGCGGCCGCGGCGCTTGGAACGGTAGAGCGCCGTATCGGCGCTTTTCAACAGATCCTCGAATTCCTCGCCGGCGAAGGGATAGACGGCAAAGCCGAAGGAGGCCGAGAGGCGGACATTGCGCTCGCCGAGATCGAAAGGCGCCGACAGCACCTCTTTCAGCATGTGCCCGATCTTTTCGGCCGCCTTGCGCTCAAAGACCAGCGGCAGAACGAAGCCGAACTCGTCGCCACCGGCGCGAATGACCGTTGCGCCGTCCGGCACGCAGGCCAGCAGCCGGCTTGCCACCTGGCACAGGATCTCGTCGCCGGCACTGGGGCCGAAGAGATCGTTGATCGGCTTGAACCCGTCGAGATTGGCAAGGCCGATGGTGAATGGCGCAGGATCGCTGGCGCGCTCGGCGGCGATTTCGCGCACCTTGTCACGCAGCTTGTAGGAATTGCCCAGCCCGGTCAGCGGATCGGTGTAGGCCATTGCATGCAGGTCATTCCGGCTGATGTGCTGAGACGGTGTTTCAGCAGACTTCATAAACGCATTCCCAGGATTGGATTCAAGCAGTGTCAGGAACAGACGATGGGCATGGAGGGTTAAGATTTCGAAAGCGTGCCTTCTGCTCTGTCTCCCTCTCTCACCCTAATTCTAGGGAGTTGACATCCATATGGTTCAAGCCTGTGCTTTTATTCGCGTTTTTCTCCGTTAAGTGCTTGTTTTGATCAAACGGTCAGCCAGCCATGCGTTCGGCTTTGATGTTGACGAACTTGCGGTAGATGGCTTCGATCATGTCCGGGCTGATCGGCTTGGTGATGTAATCGTCCATGCCGGCCTGCTTGCTGTGTTCGATATCGATATCGAGCGCCTGGGCGGTCACGGCAATGATCGGTGTCTGGAAAGACGCGTTCTTTTCGAGCGCCCGGATGGCACGCGTGGCGTCAAAACCGTTCATCACCGGCATCGAGACATCCATCAGCACCAGGTTTGGCCGGTATTGCTGCCAGAGCTTGACGGCCTCCTCGCCATTGGCGGCGATGCGGTAGGATATGCCGATGCCTTCGAGAATCTGGGCAAAGACGAACTGGTTGATTTCGTTGTCTTCGGCGACCACCACTTCGACCTCCGGCATCGGGCGGCCGGTGAGGGTCGCGTCCGGCACGATGATCTCCCAATCGGCGGGGCCATCCTCCTCCACCGAAGGCAAGGCGCCGACGCCGTTTTCGCAGAGCGTGAGAATTTCGGTGCGCAGTTCGACCGCTTTCCAGTCCCTGGCGATCACCAGGGACGGAGAGATCGTCCAGCCTGCGACCGTTGCCAGCGCATCCGTCATCGTGCCGTCGATCAGGAGGGCGTCAAGGGTGACGCCGCGCGCCGTGCACGCATCCTTGAAGGCTGCAAGCTCGACGCCGTTTCTGACCGCGCAGGCATCAAAACCCCAGCGGCGCAACTGTGGCACCAGGTTGATTTCAAGCGCTGCCGCTGCCGTCATCAAAAGGATTTTCTGCTTGCCCTTCATGTCGGGATCAATGATCGCGCCGGCTTCGACCAGATGCTGCATGTCGATCGACCGGAACGGGTCGTAGCAGTTCTGCGCCGGCACGAACGCGCTGTAGTCTCGCACCTCCAGCGGCGAGCAGCCGGAGGCGGCGTCATCCAGGCCGTTATAGCCGACGACCAGATCGGTCACGTCGTTCATGCAGGTGACCAGGAGATGTTTGCCGGGATCGCCGACGCGGAACTTGCGGGTGACGACCCACAGATCCTCGCCATCGGCCTGAACGATCTGCTCCGGCTGGCAATGGACATCGCCGCTGTCCAGCGTCTTGCGGTCGGAGCGTTCGAATTTTTCGGCGAGATCCGGCTCAAGCAGATCCCAGACGGAACGCCCGAGGATGGCATCGGGTGTCATGCCATGAATGGTGCAGAATGCCTTGTTGACGGCGATGTAGCTCAGATTGCGATCCTTGACGCAGATCGGATTGGGCAGGCAGTCGAGGATGCCCTCGGTCAGCTCGACGCGCTCCATGTCGAGCTGCATCTGCTCTTCGCGTTTTTTCTGCTCGGAGACATCGTTGATCGCGACAATGCCGAGGCCGCTCGACAGGCGGCGCTTGCGCACATTGATCCAGCGATGGCGGCCGATGCGCTCGACAATGTCGAACCGCTCGCGCCAGTGATGGGACAGATGCTCGGAAATCCACTCGTCGCGATTGGCATGGCGGCGGCTGGTCTCGGGCGCCGTGCCGCTGCGCACACCGGAATCGAAGATCGCGCCGAGAAAATCCTTCAGCCGGGTGCCGGCCTCCAGAAAATGCACTGGAATCGGATAGAATTGCAGAATGGGGCGGCTCGCAAACACAATCTCATCATTCTTGTCGCAGACAAGAATGGCCAAGCCGAGCGCGTCAGACGTCGCCTCAAGCACGGTTTTCTGGATGTTCGCGCCGAAAGACGCTACATCATTCATTGCACAGCCCTCTTAATAACCTTGGCGGCTTCTTTTTGCGGGACATGCTGACAACGCGCCGGTCAGGCCGTATCTGGGGGGCCGTTCCCGGGCGGACAGCTGCGCCACAGGCTCCAAATGACAAAACCTGTGCTCATTCAGGTCGTCGCCGAACGTCGCAGCTTTGTATTAAGGCCAGATTAAACCCGGCCGAATTTGTCTGGTCCCCACATCGCGACACAGCCGGGGATAGACCCCTTGGAACACTTTCCATATCCCGCCGAATCCCGGACAATAGATCATGGCCATCAAGCAGCTCTCCGAAACCCTCATCAACCAGATCGCCGCCGGCGAGGTCATCGAAAGACCCGCGAGCGCCGCCAAGGAACTGATCGAAAACGCGCTCGATGCCGGCGCAACCCGCATCGAAATTGCCACCGCCGGCGGCGGCAAGACGCTGTTGCGGGTGACCGACAATGGCTGCGGCATGGGGCCTGATGATCTGGAGCTTGCCGTGCGGCGCCATTGCACCTCCAAGCTCTCGGACAATCTTCTTGATATCCGCACGCTCGGATTTCGCGGCGAGGCCCTGCCCTCCATCGGCTCGGTCGCGCGGCTGACGATCACCAGCCGGCCGGGCGGTGCCAGCCACGGGGCCGAGATCGGCGTTTTCGGCGGCAAGCTGCAGCCGGTCAGACCCGCCGCCGTCAACCAGGGTACCGTGGTCGAGGTGCGCGACCTGTTCTTTGCGACACCCGCCCGGCTCAACTTCATGAAGACCGAACGGGCCGAGGCGTCGGCGATCTCGGACGTGGTGCGGCGCATGGCGATCGCCTTTCCGGGCGTGCGTTTCGTGCTGTCGGGCTCCGACCGCACGACGCTGGAATTTGCCTCCACCGGCGACGACCGGCTGGCCCGCATCGCCCAGGTGCTGGGGCGCGATTTCCGCGACAACGCAATCGAGATCGATGCGGAGCGCGAGGGCGCGCGGCTGAGCGGCTTTGCCGGCGTACCGACCTTCAACCGCGGCAATTCGCTGCAGCAATATGCCTTCGTCAATGGCCGCCCCGTCCAGGACAAGCTGATCTGGTCTGCCCTGCGCGCTGCCTATGCCGAAACGATCCCGCAAGGGCGTTATCCGGTGGCGGTGCTGTCGCTGACGGTCGATCCGGACGTGGTCGATGTCAACGTGCATCCGGCGAAATCCGACGTGCGCTTCCGCGATCCCGGCCTGGTGCGCGGGCTGATCATCGGCGCGATCCGCCAGGCCCTGGCGCAGGATGGCGATAGGGCCTCGACGACCGGCGCCAGCGGCCTGATGCGGGCATTCCGGACCGGGCAGCCGCAGAATGAGCAATCCTGGCAGCACCGGACTCAACAGTACAGGGCCGATCAGCACCGGCCGAACGCGAACTGGACGGCCGACGCCTCCCCCTACCGGCCGATGGATTTCGGCTCAACCTCAAATGGTTCTGCGTCAAATGGTTCGGGGTCAAACGGTTCCGGGTCAAATGGCTTTGCAGAACGTCCGCAGGCGGCCTTTGACGGGATAACGACGCCATCCGCCCGCGCGCCGATGGCCGAGATGGACCCGGCTGCAGCCCGGCAGCCCGACAAGGCGCATCCGCTTGGCGCGGCGCGTGCGCAGCTGCACGAAAACTATATCGTCGCCCAGACGGAAGACGGCCTTGTCATCGTCGATCAGCACGCAGCCCATGAACGGCTGGTCTTTGAGGAATTGCGCAGAGGGCTAAATTCGCGGCCGATCCCGGCGCAGGCCCTGCTCATTCCCGAGATCGTCGATCTGCCGGAAGACGATTGCGACCGGTTGATCGGTCATTCCGCCGAATTTTCACGGCTTGGGCTCGGCATCGAGCGTTTTGGTCCCGGCGCCGTTGCCATTCGCGAGACGCCTTCCATGCTCGGCGAGATGGATGCCGCCGGATTGGTGCGGCAGCTGGCCGACGAGCTGGCCGAATGGGACACGGCCAACGGCCTTGCCAGCCGGCTCGATTATCTCGCCGCCACCATGGCCTGCCACGGCTCCGTGCGCTCCGGGCGGCGGCTGCGGCCGGAAGAGATGAATGCGCTGTTGCGGCAGATGGAAGCAACGCCCGGTTCCGGCCAGTGCAACCACGGCCGGCCGACCTATATCGAGATCAAGCTTTCCGATATCGAGCGGCTGTTTGGGCGCAGTTGAGCAAACGGGCCGTCAATTGCGCTGGAAATCCGTCGCTTGCCGCGCTAGAGAGCATGGTCAAAATAGATGACGCTGGAGCGCTTCTTCCCGATCGTGTCCATCGTGGATGCCTCGATAGCGTTTCTGAACGGCGGGCGAAAAATCATGCGGGGTCGCAGGACGATGAACAGATTTGAGGGCAATGGCAACCGGGAAGCCAAGATCCGCTATCTCGACGGCGACTTCCAGATCGTGCTGCCCGGATCGCATGTCATCTGCGCCATGACCGGCGCCATCATCCCGGTCGATGAACTGCGCTACTGGAGCGTCGCGCGCCAGGAACCCTATGCGGATGCGCAGGCGTCCTACGACGCCGACAAGCGCGCGGGCATCCTGCCGAACCAATAGGGTTTAGTTAAAGCGTGAACTAAGCGTCGACACCCCACTCTCCCTCATCCCCGCCCTTGTTGTATGGCCTTGAGACATAGTTGACATGTGTTCGGAGACATCCC
>NZ_LMFB01000005.1:0-502 GCF_001426685.1 Rhizobium sp. Root483D2
CTCGGTGGGATCGACGCTGATTGCGCTGTTGATCTCGGTGCCGGCCGCCTGGTCGATGGCGTTTTCGCCGACCAACAAGACCAAGGACATCCTGATGTGGATGCTGTCCACCAAGATGATGCCGGCCGCCGCCGTCATGGTGCCGATCTATCTTCTGTTCCGCGACTTCGGCCTGCTCGACAGCCGCTTTGGCCTCACCATCATGCTGACGATGATCAACCTGCCGATCGTCGTGTGGATGCTCTATACCTACTTTCGCGAAATCCCCGGCGAGATCCTCGAAGCCTCGCGGATGGACGGTGCATCGCTGTGGGGCGAGATCTGGTACGTGCTGACGCCGATGGCGGTGCCCGGCATTGCGTCGACCATGCTGCTCAACATCATTCTGGCCTGGAACGAAGCCTTCTGGACGATCCGGCTGACCACCACCAATGCCGCACCGCTGACGGCCTTCATCGCGTCCTTCTCCTCGCCGCAGGGCCTGTTCTGGGCCAAGCTTTCG
>NZ_LMFB01000005.1:572-855 GCF_001426685.1 Rhizobium sp. Root483D2
GATCAACGAGGGCGAGTTCGTCGTCTTCGTCGGCCCCTCGGGCTGCGGGAAATCGACGCTTCTGCGGCTGATCGCAGGGCTTGAGGACACGACCTCCGGCACGATCGAGATCGACGGGCGCGACGTTACCGGCGCGGCTCCGGCCAAGCGGGGGCTCGCCATGGTGTTCCAGTCCTATGCGCTCTATCCGCATATGACGGTGCGCAACAATATCGCCTTTCCGTTGAAGATGGCGAAGATGGACCAGGCGGGGATCGACAAGAAGGTGGCGGAGGCAGCCCGC
>NZ_LMFB01000005.1:959-1095 GCF_001426685.1 Rhizobium sp. Root483D2
TTGAAGACGACGATGATCTACGTCACCCATGACCAGGTCGAAGCCATGACCATGGCCGACAAGATCGTCGTCTTGAACGCCGGCAATATCGAGCAGGTCGGCTCGCCGCTCGATCTCTACCACCGGCCCGACAATA
>NZ_LMFB01000005.1:1204-190761 GCF_001426685.1 Rhizobium sp. Root483D2
CCCCGAACAAGGCCGCGTGCACAAGTTCAACGACAAGGGGCTGGCAATCCGATGACACGGCTTACGGGGAAAAGCGCTCCGGTAGCGTGTGCCCGGCCGCAGCAAAAAAGGGACCGGCCGGGCACAAAATGTTTGGCCGGGTGAGCCTTGCAAGCATGAACAACCAGCGGCTGTCCGGCCATGGCTGAGCGGCGATATAAATGGAATTGGATTTCCTTATTTAGATTATAAAAAACATAGATTATCTGTATTTGCGCGGATTTGCGGCTATTTTGTTCCGGCTTTGGCGGTGTTTTCAACCGCCGCCTGTCTGGAAACTGGAGATATCCATGGCCCGTCAAATTCGCTTCAACGCTTTCGACATGAACTGCGTTGGCCACCAATCGCCGGGATTGTGGTCGCATCCGCGCGACCGGTCATGGAAATACAAGGACCTCGACTACTGGCAGGATCTCGCCCGCACGCTCGAGCGCGGCGTCTTCGATGGCATCTTCATTGCCGATGTCATCGGCTACTATGATGTCTACAAGGGCACCAATTATCACGCGATCCATCAGGCGGCGCAGATCCCGGTCAACGACCCGCTGCAGCTCGCAGCACCCATCGCGCTCGCCACCGAACATCTCGGCATCGGCATCACCGCATCGACCTCGTTCGAGCACCCCTACACCTTTGCCCGCCGGCTGGCGACGGCCGATCATCACACCAAGGGCCGTGTCGGCTGGAACATCGTCACGTCCTATCTGGAAAGCGGCGCCAAGAATATCGGTCAGGGCGGGCTGCGCGGCCATGACAACCGCTACGAGGTCGCCACCGAATATGTCGAGGTGCTCTACAAGCTGTTCGAGGGCAGCTGGGAGGAGGGGGCGGTTTTGCGCGATCGCGAGAACCGCATCTTCACCGACCCCAGCAAGGTCCACGAAATCGGCCACAAGGGCAAATATTTCGATGTGCCCGGCTATCACCTCAGCGAGCCGTCGCCGCAGCGCACCCCGGTTCTCTACCAGGCGGGCGCTTCAGGTCCGGGCAAGACATTCGCCGCCGGTCATGCCGAGTGCATCTTCGTCGCCGCACCGACGAAATCGGTGCTCAAGGGCTATGTCGCCGACATCCGCGAACGCATTGCCCAGGCCGGGCGCGATCCGAAGAAGGTGTTCATCTACACGCTGATCACCATCATCACCGACGAAACCGAAGAGAAAGCGCAAAAGAAGTTCGAGGAGTACAAGAGCTACGTCTCCTATGACGGCTCGCTCACCTTCATGTCCGGCTGGAGCGGCATCGATTTCGGCCAGTACGCGCCGACGGACGTGGTCAAGAAGATCGAGACCAACGCCATCCATTCCTTTGTCGAACATATTGCCGGTGGCGATACGTCGTGGACGATCGACGAGCTTGCGCAGTTTGGCGGCATCGGTGGCATGGGGCCCGTCTTCGTCGGCTCGCCTGAGCGGATTGCCGATATCCTGCAGGAATGGGTCGAAGATACCGGTGTCGATGGGTTCAACATCGCCTATGCGGTGACACCCGACAGTTTCGAGGATGTCGTCGGCCATATCGTGCCGGAACTGCAAAAGCGCGGCGCCTATCCCACCGCTTACAAGCCGGGCACGCTGAGAGAAAAGCTCTTTGGCGATGGCCCCTATCTGCCCAAGACCCATCCGGCCGACGGCTACCGTGACATCGAGGCGGTCAAGGCGCGCCAGCTGCAAGGCGAGCCCAAGCTGAAGACGGTGGGTGCGTGATGGGGGACACACTTCTCGAACGCCACGCAAAACCGGCCGCAGGCCTTTACCATCAACCGGAAACGAATGCAGGAACGTCAGTGAGCCAGGTCGATTTGGTATGGGGCGCCGGGCCAAGCCCGCGCTATGAAACACTGGCCGCAGGTTTCCGGCCGCTCTTTGCCCGCATCGCTGAAGGTGCGGTGCAACGCGAACTCGAGCGCGGCCTGCCGCATGAGCAGATCGGCTGGTTGAAACAGGCCGGTTTCGGAGCCTTGCGGCTTCCCGTTGCAGAAGGTGGGCAGGGGGCGACGCTGCCGGAATTTTTCAATCTTCTCATTGAGTTGTCGGAGGCGGATTCCAACATCACGCAGGCGCTTCGCGGTCATTTCGGCTTTGCCGAGGATATCGTCAACAAGGCCAGCGGCGCGTGGCGAACCCGTTGGACCGAACGCCTGGTGCGCGGCGAAATCGCCGGTAATGCCTGGACGGAAATCGGCGAGGCAAAGCAGGAAGGCTTTTCGACGCGCGTTTCCGGAAAAGACGGCAAACTGGTTCTGAACGGCACCAAATATTACACGACAGGTTCGCTGTTTGCCGACTGGATCGATGTCGGAGCGAGCAATGAGGACGGGCAGGGCGTTGCCGTCTCCGTGCGCCGCCATGCCGACGGTGTCGAGGTGATCGACGACTGGGATGGTTTTGGCCAGACGCTGACGGCCAGCGGCACGACGACCTTCACCAATGTGCACATCTCAGCCGACGACGTCATCATCGACGAAGAGAAATTCCGGTATTCCGCCGCTTTCTACCAGCTGGTGCATCTGGCAACGCTCGCCGGGATCGGCCGTGCGCTGACCAATGATGTCTCAAAGGCCGTGGCTGAGCGCCGCCGGACCTATACCAATGCGGCCGGCCCCCGTTCGAGCCAGGACCCGCAGGTCCTGCAAATCGTCGGCCGGATCCGCAGCAACGCCTATGGCGCCAGCGCCATCGTCCTGCAGGCGGCGCAATCGCTGCAGCGGGCCTTCGATGCGCATTTTGCGGGTGATCCCGAAGCGGAGGAGACGGCAAATGCCGTTGCCGAGCTGGAGACCGCCCAGGCACAGACCGTGGTTTCGACGCTCATTCTTGATGCAGCAACCATCGTCTTCGATGCGCTCGGCGCGTCGGCCACCAAGAAGCCGTCAGGGCTTGACCGGCACTGGCGCAATGCGCGGACGCTCGCATCGCACAATCCGCGCATCTACAAGGACCGCATCATCGGCGATTTCTCCGTCAACGGCACCTTGCCGCCCTATCAGTGGCGCATTGGCCTGAGTGCGGTCTGACCCGTCATGATCACGCTCGAAAACATCAGGAAGGATTTTCCCGGAAAGACCGGGGCCGTCACGGCACTCGATGGCGTCAACCTTTCGATCGCCAAGGGAGAAATCTTCGGCATCATCGGCTCCTCCGGCGCTGGAAAATCCACGCTGGTCCGGCTGATCAATCTGCTGGAGCGCCCGACCGGCGGCGAGGTGATCGTCGACGGCCGCGCCGTGACGGATTTCAAGGGCGGGGACCTGCGGGATTTGCGCCGTCAGATCGGCATGGTGTTTCAGCATTTCAATTTGCTCAGCGCCCGCACGGTCTTCGGCAATGTCGCCTATCCGCTGGAACTGACCGGCGAATACGGCCGCCACGAGATTGCGGACAAGGTCAAAACCTTGCTGGCGCGGGTCGGGCTTGAAGCCCATGCGCAAAAATATCCGCGGCAATTGTCGGGCGGCCAGAAGCAGCGGGTGGGGATCGCCCGCGCCCTTGCCTGCGCGCCGAAAGTTCTTCTGTGCGACGAGGCGACCAGCGCGCTCGACCCGCAGACCACGGGCTCGGTGCTTGAGCTTTTGCGGCAGATCAACCGCGACCTCGGCGTGACCATCGTGCTCATTACCCATGAGATGGATATCGTTCGCCGCACCTGCGATCGTGTCGCGGTCCTCGACCATGGGCGGGTTGTCGAGACAGGGCCGGTCACGCAGGTCTTCCTGCATCCGCAACACGAGGCGACGTTGAAACTGGTGCGGGAAGCCGAACCCGATGGCGGGCTTTTGAGCAATATCGCAGCCGCCGGCGTGTCGGGGCGGATCGTGCGGCTGACATTCCTCAACGATGCGGCGCGCAAGCCGCTGCTTGGCAAGATTGCCCGCGAACACGGCGCCGATTACCAGATCCTCGCCGGCCGGGTGGGCAATATCCGCGACACCCCCTATGCGCAATTCACCGTGTCGCTCTCCGGGCAGGATGTCGCGGGCGCCATTGCCGGATTGCGCGCCGGCGGCGTCACGGTCGAAGTCCATGGCGGTGAGCTCCATGACGCGGATGGGGAAAAGAGGCCTTCGCTGACGCCCTTGCCGGCTCTGCACAGGGACGGAGGCCTTCGTCATGTCGTTTGAGAACCTCTACTGGGCCGATATCGTCAAGGCCCTGTCGCAAACGCTGGCCATGGTCGGGGGCGCGCTGTCCTTGACGGTGCTTCTGGGGCTGCCTCTGGGAATTCTCCTATATCTGACCGGACGCCAGCAGATCTTTTCGCAGCCGCTTGCCTATGGCGGTCTGTCCTTCGTCCTGAACATCATTCGCTCCGTCCCCTTCATCATCCTTCTGATTGTCCTGATGCCCATTACGGTGATCGTCACCGGTACGTCGCTTGGCATTCGCGGCGTGATCTTTCCACTGGTGATCGGCACGGCTCCCTTCTTTGCGCGGCTGGTCGAGACGGCGCTGCGCGAGGTCGATGGAGGGATTATCGAGGCGAGCCAGGCGATGGGCGCCTCTACCACGCAGACGATTTTCCGCGCGGTCCTGCCGGAGGCCCTGCCGAGCCTTCTGGCTGCGGTGACCGTCACGGCGATCGTTCTGGTCGATTACACCGCCATGTCCGGCGCGATCGGCGGCGGCGGTCTTGGAGACCTGGCGATCCGCTATGGCTATCACCGCTTCCAGACGGAAATCATGCTGGTCTGCGTGGTCATCCTCATCGTCTTCGTCCAACTCATCCAGGCGGCCGGCAACCGGCTCGTCTCCCACTTTTCCCGAAAATGAACCCATATAGGAGGATACGCATGCGCATTCTGAAAACTCTGACCTTCGCGGCCGCTATGGCATTCGGCCTGTCGCAGGCGGCAAAGGCTGCCGATACGCTCATCGTCGGCGCGACCGCCATTCCGCACGCGGAAATCCTTGAATTCGTCAAGCCGATCGTCGCCAAGGAAGGCCTCGACCTCGATATCCGCGTCTTTACCGATTATATCCAGCCGAATGCGCAGCTCGTTTCCGGCGAACTCGACGCCAATTATTACCAGTACCGGCCGTTCCTCAACGATTACAACAAGGAGCGCGGAACGGGTCTCGTCCCGATCGTTCCGGTTCACATCGAGCCGTTCGTCGCCTATTCCACCAAGATCAGCGCGATCGACCAACTGGCCGATGGCGCGACGGTGGCGATCCCCAACGACCCCGTCAACGGCGGGCGTGGCTTGCTGCTGTTGCAAAAGCTCGGGCTGATCAAGGTCAGCGGCAAGCCGGAACTCACCTCGCCGGACGACAAGCTGCCGACCCTCAAGGACGTGGTGGACAACCCCAAGAACCTGAAGATCGTCGAGCTTGAATCGGCACTTTTGCCGCGCGCACTGGGCGAAGTCGATCTCGGCGCGCTGAACGGCAATTATGTGTTCGAGGCCAAGCTTGATCTGTCCAAGGCGCTGCTGATCGATCGCGGCCAGGATGGCTACAATGTCTGGAGCGAATATCTGGTCACGCGTCCGGAAACCAAGGATGATCCGCGGATTGCAAAGCTTGCAAAGGCCTTGAACAGCGCCGAAACGCGCAAGTTTATCGAGGACCGTTACAAGGGCCAGATCGTCGCTGCCTTCTGATTTAACGCGGCCTTACGAACCTGGCGGTGCTTCTGGCTCCGCCAGGGTTTTCACGATGCAACACCAGCCAAAGACGGTTTTCCATGAGTAACTCTGCCACTGCCGCAGCCATTCTCGCAACACCCCTGCTGCCGGGTGACACCGGATGGGTTCCGGCAAAACCGGCTATTGCGGCCCACGTGATCCGTGACGATGCCGAGGCACTTGCCGTCGCAGCACAGCTCAAGCCACTGTTTGCGGCCGAGGCGGTCGAGCGGGACCGCGAGCGGCGGTTGCCTTTTGCCGAGGTCGATCTGTTTTCGCAAAGCGGGCTTTGGGGCATCACCATTCCCAAGGCGTATGGCGGCGCCGGCGTATCCCAGGTCATGCTTGCCAAGGTCTTTGCGACGCTGGCATCCGGCGACCCCTCCTTGACCCAGATCGCCCAGAACAGCTTCGAAATCATCGATGTGATCCGGTTGACCGGAAGCGAAGCGCAGAAACGCGATCTTTTCGGCAAGGTGCTGGCCGGGCAGCGGCTCGGCAATGCGTTTTCGGAATTCAAGGGCAAGAATGTCGAGGCCTTCGAGACGACCTTGAAGGCGCATGGCGACGGCTATGCCGTTCAAGGCCAGAAATTCTATTCGACCGGGGCGCTGTTTGCCCATCTCGTCCCCATCGTCGCGCTTGATGAGGACGGGCATGTGGTGGTCGCCGTCGCCGACCGCGATGCACCCGGCCTCACGGTCGTCAACGACTGGTCCGCCTTTGGGCAGCGGACGACTGCGAGTGGCACGGTCATTATCGACAATGTCCTCGTCGATGCCGCGCGCGTCCTGCCAGCGCATATCGTTTATGAACATCCAAGCGCTGTCGGACCGCAGAGCCAGCTGATCCACGCGGCCATCGATGCGGGCATCGCCAGAGGCGCTATCGAAGCGACCATAGACCTCGTTCGCAATCATGCGCGTCCATGGATCGATAGCGGCCAGGCGCGCGCCTCGGATGATCCCTATACGATTGCGGCAATCGGCGATCTGAAAATCAAGCTGCATGCCGCCGAGGCCCTGTTGGAGCGCGCCGGCCTGCAACTCGATGCCACGATCGCTGAGGTCAGCGAGGAGACGATCGGTCTGGCCAAGATCGCGGTTGCCGAAGCCAAGGTGCTGAGCACGGATATTGCGCTGCTTGCCTCGTCCAAACTGTTCGAACTTGCCGGAACGCGCTCGACGCTGGGCGTGCACAATCTCGACCGTTTCTGGCGCGACGCGCGCACCCACACGCTGCACGATCCCGTGCGCTGGAAACTGCACGCGATCGGCCAGTTCTATCTCAACGACATCCAGCCGCCGCTGCATTCCTGGATTTGACGGAGCGGGCGGGTCGGAATTTTGCTCAGAGGTTTTCTTTCAGCAGAACCTCAATCCGGATCTTTTCCTGGGCGGCAATCGGGTCGCGCAAGTCGGCGCGGGCGCGCATGATGCGCACGGCACTGCGCACCGCGTGGCCGGGGTCCTGCGCAATGATGGCGTCGATGCGTCCGGTGCGCAGGGCTTCCTCGCTGAACGGCGTGCGCTCATGAACGACGACGGTGACCTTTTGCAGGTCGGCGTGCTCTGAGATCGCCGAGACCGGGATGCGGCTTTCCGGGCTCATCACATAGGCCGCCCTGATATCATGGTGACGCGCAACGACATTTTGAATGATCGCGGCGGCCCGGCTCCTATCCCCATAGGTTTCAAGTGATGGCAGGGCGCGCAGATGCGGAAACTGTTCGTTGATGATGCTGTCGAACCCGCGGCGGCGCTCGATACTGTCGCGCGCCACCATGGTTTCGGCGACGATCATGATCTTGCCGGGCTCTTTGCCGAGAAAGCGGCCGATGATCCGGCCGGCCGTGGCGCCTGCGGCGAAATTGTCGACGCCGACAAAATCGGCGGTTTTCAATTTTTCCTGGCCGGATAGAAATTGCACAAGATGAATGCCGCGTGTCATCAGACGGCTTAAAGCGTCGCGCACCTGTGGCGATTCCGGGGCCATCACGGCGACGCCATCCACCTCTTCGGTTTCGATCGCCGCCAGATGCCGCGACAGTTGGTAGGGATCGTCGGTCGCAATCTGATCGACAGTGATCTCGGTCAGATCGGACTTGAGCGTCCGGCTGGCTTCCCCGACGCGGTTCAACAGTTCCAGCAGGTACTGGTCTCCCTTGCTGGGCAGGACGAAGCGGAACCGGTAGATCTTGTTGCGGGCAAGGGCCACGGCCGCAAGATTGCGGACAAAACCAATTTTTTCAATGGCTTCCTGAACCCGCCGCGAGGCTCGGGCACTGACATTCGGCCTGTCGTTCAGCACCCGGTCGACAGTTGCCAGGCTGACGCCGGCGGCTTCCGCCAGATCCTTCGCGGTGGGTCGTATCATCGAATGTCTTTCCGTTTCTCACGCATCGTCCACCGCCGTTTTCCAACAGTTTGCGCAAAAAAGCAAGAAATTGAAGTGCGCACCTCAAAATCATCTTGCATTGAGGTGCGCACCTCAGTTATACCATCCTAACGACGGCGGCACAGACGGTCGATGGACTGCGAAGCCGGATGTTGGAGGGAGGGCTGGCTTTTGAGCCGGTCTTGAATAGTGCTCGAGGAGAGCATTCAGACACATGCCGATGGAGGTCGGAGTGTCACTAGGGAGGAGATTTCATGCCACGTTCATATCTGAAATCGGCAGTTGCGGCCGGCGTCGTGACCGGTCTCGCGTCGTTCGGCGCGACGACATCCGCGCAGGCTGAAGACCTAACTTTGTGCTGGGCGGCATGGGATCCGGCCAATGCGCTGGTATCGCTCAGCAAGGATTTCGAGGCCAAATCGGGCAACACGATGCATTTCGAATTCGTTCCCTGGCCCAACTTTGCGGACCGCATGCTCAACGAGCTGAATTCGGGCGGCAAGCTTTGCGATCTGATGATCGGCGACAGCCAATGGATCGGCGGCGCTGCGGAAAACGGCCAATATGTGAAGCTCAATGATTTCTTCGACAAGGAAGGCATCAAGATGAGCGATTTCATCCCGGCGACCGTTACCGGCTATTCCGAATGGCCCAAGGGAACGCCAAATTATTGGGCGCTTCCCGCTTTCGGCGATGTCGTCGGCTGGAGCTACCGCAAGGACTGGTTCTCACGGCCCGAACTCCAGGCCGAGTTCAAGCAAAAATACGGGCATGATCTTGCCGTTCCCAAGACCTTTGAAGAGCTGAAGCATATCGCGGAGTTTTTCCAGGGCCGGGTGATCGACGGCAAGACGGTCTATGGCGCTGCGATCTATACCGAGCGCGGCTCCGAAGGCATCACCATGGGCGCGATGGACGTGCTGTACAGCTACGGTTTCGAATATCAGAACCCAGACAAGCCCTATGAGCTTGAAGGATATGTCAATTCCGAGAAGTCGGTGAAGGGCCTGGAATTCTACAAGGAACTCTACAATTGCTGCGCTCCTCCCGGATCGTCCGATGCCTATATGTCGGAGAATATCGACGCCTATAAATCCGGCCAGGTGGCGCTGCAGATGAACTTCGCCTTCACATGGCCCGGCATCAATGCCGACCCCAATGTCGGCGGTGACAAGTCCGGCTACTTCCCCAATCCGGCCGGACCGGATGGCAAGCAATTTGCCCAGCTCGGCGGCCAGGGCATCTCGGTGGTGGCCGTTTCCGAAAAGCAGGATGCAGCGCTTGAGTATATCAAGTGGTTTGCCCAGCCCGACGTGCAAGCCAAGTGGTGGCAGCTGGGCGGCTACTCCGCTCTTCGCGCCGTGGTCGAGGATCCGGGATTTGCCAAGAGCCAGCCCTATGCCCAGACCTTCCTGGATTCCATGGCCATCGTGAAGGATTTCTGGGCAGAGCCGTCCTATGCCTCGCTGCTGCAGGCATCGCAGAAGCGTTTCCATAACTATGTCGTTGCCGGCCAAGGCACCGCCAAGGAAGCACTCGATGGCCTTGCGGCCGACTGGAAGGCGATCTTCGAAGACGAGGACAAGTATTAGGCGCCCGCCGCCTGAGCTTTCTGCGGGTGAGAGTGCCCGCGCAGGACCGGCTGGTGGCCGGCCGGTCCTTGTGAGTGATGCTGCTTCTGATTTGAGGGGAATACCATGCTCGATTCACCGGCCGGCCAGGCTGTGGGCGAAACGCCGCCCGCTCTGCCCGAAAGCAGTGGCGTGTCCAAACGCAATGGTGTGTCCAAGCGCAACCGGGGGCTCTCGGATAGAGCGATCGCCTGGCTGTTCGTGGCGCCATCCATTTTCCTGCTGCTCGCCGTCAATATCTTTCCCTTGATCTGGACAGTCCGGCTGAGTTTTACCAATTTCCGCGTCAACCGCCCCAATGCCGAGGTGCAGTTCGTCGGACTGAAGAATTACATCAGCGTCCTCACTGACGGCGATATCTGGCAGACGATGCAGGCGACAGCGCATTTCCTGATCTGGACGATCGTCCTGCAGGTCCTGATTGGCTTCGCGCTCGCCTATCTGATCAACAAGAAATTCCGCGGCAACGACCTGTGGACGACGATCATCGTCCTGCCGATGATGCTGAGCCCTGCCGTCGTCGGAAATTTCTGGACCTTTCTCTACCAGCCGCAAATCGGCCTGTTCAATTACGCGGTCGGCTATCTCACTGGAACCGACCCATCCGCCTTCTCGATGATCGGCGATGTTGCGCTGGCACCTTGGGCGATCGTCATCGTCGATACCTGGATGTGGACGCCGTTCGTCATGCTGATCTGCCTTGCGGGCCTGCGCTCCATACCCAGCAGCATCTATGAGGCGGCCGAATGCGACCGCGCCAGCAAATGGCGCCAGTTCTGGACGATCACCATTCCCATGGTGCTGCCGTTCCTGATGCTGGCCGTGCTGTTCCGGGGGATCGAAAACTTCAAGATGTTCGACCTCGTGGTTCAGCTGACCGGGGGAGGGCCGGGCTCGGTCACGGAACTGACCTCCATCAACCTGAAGCGCGAAGCGTTTGAGAAATGGCGCACGGGATATGCGTCGGCCTACGCGGTCATCCTGTTCGTGACCGTCTTCGGCCTCGCGTCGATCTACGTCAAAGCGCTTAACAAGGTGAAGCAGAGATGAGCAGCTATTCCGTCACAGAGCCTTCGGCTCGTCAGAAATGGGCTGCCGGAACGCTTGTCGTCCTCTATGCCCTGATCACCATCCTGCCGCTGCTATGGATCATCGCGACAAGCTTCAAGTCGCCGTCCGACGCCATCGCCTATCCGCCCAAGACCCTCTTCGAGCCGACCCTTGAAGGCTATGTCAACCTGTTCACCACGAGGACCCGGGCGACCGAACAGGATTTGAAGGAACTCGGCGAGCCCAACACCTGGTATGACCGCATCGTGCGCAAGGACGGGTTCATCATTGCCGGCCCGTCGCGCTTCCTGGAGCGGTTCTCCAATTCGATGATCATCGGTTTTGGCTCGACCGTTCTGTGTATCGTTCTCGGGACGGCCGCAGCCTATGCGTTTTCGCGCTTCAAGGTGCCGCTGAAGGATGATCTGCTCTTCTTCATCCTGTCGACGCGCATGATGCCGCCGATCGCGGTCGCCATCCCGATTTTCCTGATGTTCCGGTCTCTCGGGCTGAACGACACGCATGCCGGCATGATCCTGCTCTATACGGCCGTCAACCTGTCGCTGGCCGTCTGGCTCTTGAAGGGGTTCATCGACGAAATCCCGATCGAATACGAAGAGGCGGCGCTGATCGATGGCTACACGCGCTTTCAGGCTTTCTACAAGGTCGTCCTGCCGCAGGCCATGACCGGCATTGCATCGACGGCGATCTTCTGCCTGATCTTTGCCTGGAACGAATATGCCTTTGCCGTTCTCCTCACATCGGGCACGGCCCAGACCGCACCGCCCTTCATTCCCACCATCATCGGTGTCGGCGGCCAGGATTGGCCGGCTGTGGCGGCCGGTGCGACGCTGTTTCTCGTGCCCGTCATGATTTTCACGATCGTCCTTCGCAAGCATCTGTTGCGCGGCATCACATTTGGAGCTGTCCGCAAATGACCGAATTCATCAAGGGTATCAGCGGCTTCAAGCGTGGCGCCTGGGAGATGCTTGCGTCGATCCTCATCGCGCTCGGCGTCTTCATGCTGATGCAGCCGTTTTCGCTGTCGCTCTACTCGGCCTCCTTCATCGTCACCCTGGTGGGCACCGTGATGTTCATCATCGTCAGTCATTTTCCGGAGTAACCATGGCACAGATCAGAATTCAGAATGTGCGCAAGGAGTTCGGAGCCTTCACGGCCGTCCAGTCCTCCTCGTTTACGGTGGAGGACGGCGAGTTCTTCATGCTTTTGGGGCCGTCCGGCTGCGGCAAGACGACGACCTTGCGGATGATGGCGGGCCTCGAACTGCCGACCAGTGGTGAAATCTACATCGATGGCGAGGAAGTCGGCATGAAGCCGGCCAGTCAACGCGACATCGCCTTTGTCTTCCAGATGTTTGCGCTCTATCCGCATATGAATGTGCGCAGGAATATCTCCTATCCGCTTCTGAGCCAGGGAATGTCCCGCACCGAGGCAAAAAGCCGTGTGGAAGAGGTCGCGCGTATTCTCAAGATCGAAAGCATTCTGGACCGGCCGGTTGGCGGATTGTCGGGCGGCGACCGGCAGCGTGTTGCGCTTGGCCGCGCGATCGTGCGCCGTCCCAAGGCCTTTTTCATGGATGAGCCGCTGGGCGCGCTCGATGCGGAGTTTCGCGAGCATATGGCCGAGGAGTTGCGCGCCCTTCACGACCGTATTGGCGCCACCACGGTTTACGTTACCCATGACCAGCTCGAAGCCATGCAGATGGGCGACAAGATCGTCGTGATGAACCATGGCGTCGTCGAACAGTTCGGCAAGCCGCAGGATATCTATGATTGGCCGGCAACCAAATTTGTCGCCAAATTCATCGGTTCCCCGGCCATGAATTTCTTCGACTTCGACGGTATGATCGGCACGGGCAGCGACGCTATCGAGCTCTCCGGACACCGGATCGATATCCCCGTGTCGAGGCAGGGTTTGAGCGGCAAGCTGACCATGGGCGTGCGGCCCGAACATATCCGCTTTTCCGATGCGTCGGCCTATCGCGGACGGGTGCTTGCCACCGAATATCTCGGCACGACGCAGATCGTCACGATGGCGACCCCCAACGGGGAGATCAAGGCGCGCACCCCGGCAAGGCAATCGGCAACGGCGGGGGAGATCATTGGTCTCGAATTCGACCGGCAAACCCTCACGGTCTTTGATGGCGTGAAGGGGCAGGCCTTGCTGTCTGAAGCCAATGAGAGGGTCTTGCGCCATGGTTGATGTCGTCCTGGAAAACGTGACAAAGACCTTTGCCGGCCACGCGGCGCTCAACAGCCTGTCGCTGACGATCCCCGGCGGTTCCTTCGTGGTTCTGCTCGGCCCGACCGGTGCGGGAAAAACCACGACGCTGCGTATGGTGTCGGGACTGGACAAGCCCGATAGCGGCAATATCTCTTTCGCCGGCCGTTCCGTTACAAACCTCACACCCGCCGAGCGCAATGTTGCAATGGTATTTCAGCAATATTCCCTCTACCCACATTTGACCGTTCGGCAGAACCTCGAATTCCCGTTGAAGTCACCGCTTTTGCGGACGCCGAAGGCCGAGATCGAGCGCAAGGTGAACGCGATTGCGGAGATGCTGCAGATTTCCCATAAGCTCGACAACAAGGCGACCAACCTTTCGGGCGGCGAGATGCAGCGCGTCTCGATCGGCAGAGCGCTTGTGCGCAATCCGCAGATCTATCTGATGGATGAGCCGCTCTCCTCGCTTGACGCCAAGCTGCGGGCTGACCTGCGCGTCGAGTTGAAGAGCATCCAGGCCAATTCCGGCGCCACTCTGCTTTACGTCACCCATGATCAGATCGAGGCGATGACGATGGCGACCCATATCGGCGTTCTCAACGAAGGCAGGCTGGTCCAGTTCGGATCGCCGCGCGAAATCTACGAGCGTCCGGTGAGCCTCTATACGGCAACACGGCTCGGGCAGCCGCGCATCAATGTGCTCGCCGCCGATACGTTCCCCGGCGCACCGCCGGGAGCCGTGAATATCGGCCTGCGGCCGGAGCATATTACGCAAGGCGAAGGTCAGGAGGCGCTGGTCAAACGCGTCGAGCATCTTGGCGATCAGACGCGCCTTCACCTGGTCTTCAAGACAAAAGACATCGTCACCGTGACCGAGGCCCACACGCGGCTGAGGAGCGGGGACATCGTCAAAATCCAGCCGGACAAGCCGCTCTACTTCGATGCGGACGGCATGCGCTTAAGCTAAGGGAAGAGATATGGCACAGTTTATCAACACGCGGGAAGACCTGGTCACCGAGGCGATTGATGGCCTCCTGGCCGTGAGCGGTGGCGCGCTAGTGCGTCTCGATGGTTACCCGCATATTCGCGTGGTCTTGCGCGGCGATTGGGACAAATCGCAGGTGGCGCTGGTCTCGGGCGGCGGCTCCGGGCACGAGCCGGCACATGCCGGTTTTGTCGGCAAGGGAATGTTGACAGCCGCCGTCTGCGGCGACGTCTTTGCCTCGCCGAGCGTCGATGCGGTTCTCGCCGGAATCCTCGCCGTAACAGGCCCCGCCGGATGCCTTTTGATCGTCAAGAACTATACCGGCGACCGGCTGAACTTCGGGCTGGCGGCGGAGCGCGCCCGGGCCTTCGGCCTCAACGTCAATATGGTCATCATCGGCGACGACGTCGCCTTGCCGGATCTGCCGCAGGCGCGCGGTGTGGCAGGAACGCTCTTCGTCCACAAGATCGCAGGCGCCCTTGCGCAAGGCGGCGCCGATCTTGAAACAGTCACGGCCGCCGCCCGCCGCGTCATATCCGGGGCAAAGAGCATCGGCATGTCGCTCGACACTTGCACGGTTCCGGGATCACCGAAAGAAGACCGCATTCCCGTTGGCATGGCCGAACTCGGCCTTGGCATCCACGGCGAAGCCGGTGTGGAACAGATCGCATTCACCGGCGCAAAAAACGCGATGCAGGCCGTGGCGGACAAACTGGCCGCTGCCATCGATGAGCGCCCGCATGTTGCGCTGATCAACAATCTCGGCGGCACGTCGGCCCTTGAAATGTCGGTCCTGACCCATGAACTGATTGGCTCATCGATCGGCAGCCGGATTTCGCATGTTGTTGGGCCGGCACCCATGATGACATCGCTCGACATGCAGGGCTTTTCCATCTCGCTCTATCCGGCCGATGAAGCCGATATCCAGGCCTTGAGCGCCCCGGTTTCCATTGCGGCCTGGCCGGGACTATCCACTGTCAAACCCATCCGGATCGACGTGCTGCCAGACGGCTTGACGCCGATCACGCCGCAGCCGTCCAATCACCAGGAGACGCGCGACTTCCTCGTCGATTGCTGCAAGGTCCTGATTGCAGCGGAAGAAGATCTGAATGCGCTGGATGCCAAGTCGGGTGACGGCGATACGGGATCGACACTTGCAGGCGCTGCACGCGCCCTCATCAATGCGATCGATCGCCTGCCGCTCTCGGACCATACCCAACTCTATCGCGCCATTGGCCAGGAACTGAACCAGACGATGGGCGGCTCCTCCGGCGTGCTGCTTGCCATCTTCTTTGCGGCGGCCGGAGACGCGGCCTCAAGCGGCCTGCCGATGGCGGATTCGTTAAAGGCAGGCCTTGCCCGCATGCAGGAAATCGGCGGCGCTGACCTTGGCGACCGGACGATGGTGGATGCGCTGTCACCCGCCCTCGATGCACTGGAGACGGGTATCAAACCGGCCGCCGCCGCCGCCCGCACTGGCGCAAACCGCACGGCGGGCATGCTCAAGGCAAAAGCCGGCCGTGCCGCCTATATCAATGCGAAACAGCTGGAAGGCCATATCGATCCGGGTGCCGAGGCAGTGGCACGCCTGTTTGAGCATCTGGCGAGGTGATTTGATCACGCAGGCAGCGGGGCAGGGCGTGCCGCCGTCAAAGGCGGCGGGCGTTGCTCCCGCAGGCCGTTTATCCGTTCGATGCGTGAGACGATGTGTCCATCCAGAGCACCCTGGAGGGACCTGTCAACAGAAGCCGTTCAGCTTCAGGATCTTGTGCGCCTCGATGGAGGCGCGAAGTTCGTCTTCCGAGGTCCGGTTTCCCTGATTGGCATCGGGATGATGCATTTTCAGCCGTTCCTTGTAGCGGGTCTTGATCTCCTCGGCTGTCGCATCGTGTGAAAGACCGAGTGTTTCGAACGCCTTGGCTTCGAGAACCTTGAGCTTGCGCACCTGGAGATTGGCCTTTTGCGCCTGGCGCTGCGCTGCATTTTTGCGCGCGTTCAATGCTTTTGCCGATCCGGAGCGAACGGTGGACGGGATCGGGATTTCGCTCGCCTGGTTGACGCTGGTCCCCCATGTCGGGCGCCCGCCCGTGGTCGCTTCCCGCTGGTAGCGTGCGATGTCGGCGTCAGACAGGCCGGTGGCGAAATTATATCCCTTGTTGTATTCCTTCACGTGCTCAAGACAGAACAGCAGATACAGGCCTTCCGCATCCCGCCCGACCGGCGCACGATGCGTGCCTTTCTTGTCGCAGCCGTCCCATTGGCATTTCGGGCCGGTGGGCTCGCTGTCGGGCGCCTGCTTTTTACGCGTGGATTTCAGGCCAACGAATATTTTCGAATCAAGTGTCATGGGACCTTTATGGAGGCAGAGGCCTCTTCTCGGCAAGAATGGATACGCTGGAAGAGACGCTTTAGCGAGAGCCGCCCTAACTTTCAAGCTTCAGGGACGCTTGGAAATCCGCAGATCTGCGCGCTGCAACCATGGGGGAATGTCCCCCGCCTGTTTCAAGCCGTCTTCGGCTCCATACCCCCGTCGAGGCTGCCGATAAGCGCCGAACTTGCCCGATTGAGACCGGCGACTTCAACGGCAATATCATGCAGCTTGAACCGCTGCACCACCTTGTCGAGTGCCGCGACGGCAGTAATGTCCCAGAAATGCGCGTCCGACACATCGATCAAAACCGTCATCCCCTCCGCTTCCTGAATATCAAAAGCCTCGATGAAAATATCGGCGGACGCGAAGAAGACCTGGCCGGACACGCGGTAGCGGATACGGCGAGCCTGCGCATCGATCCCGGTTTCGACGCGCAACAACCGGGCAACCTTGAACGTGAAGAAGACGCCGCTCAGGAGCACGCCGACCGTGACGCCCAGTGCCAGGTTGGAGCTGAACACCGTCACGATGACGGTCGCCACCATCACGGCGCTCGACATCTTCGGGTGAACAACCACCGAGCGCAGCGACGACCAGTCGAATGTATCGATCGACACCATCACCATGATGGCCACCAGTGCAGCGACGGGAACCTGCGAAACCCATGGCTTCAGCAGCACCATCAGGATCAGCAGGAACGCGCCCGCAAACAGGGTGGAGAGACGGCCACGTCCGCCATATTTGACGTTGCTGACCGTCTGGCCGATCATTCCGCACCCGGCGATCCCGCCAAACAGGCTGGCTGCGGAGTTGGCGATGCCAAGACCGGTGCATTCCCTGTTTTTCGAACTTGTGGTCGCCGTCAGGTCATCGACGACGCTGGCCGTCATCATGGATTCGAGCAGGCCGACCATGGCGATGGCAACGGCAGGGCCGGCGATGATGGTGAGTGTTTCCCAGGTCAGAGGCACGTGCGGCCAGCCGAAGACCGGCAGCGTATCCGGCAGCTTGCCAAGGTCCGCCACGGTCAGAACGGGAAGGTCCAGCGTGAACGATGCAACCGTCAGAACAAGGATGCAGATCAGCGGCGAGGGGATGACCGTGGTGATCCTTGGCACAAGATAGATCACGGCCAGACCGGCAGCCAGCATGACATAGGAAATCCAGTCGCCCCCGATAATATGCGGAAGCTGAGCCGCAAAGATCAGGATGGCCAGGGCATTGACGAAGCCGGTCCGCACGGAGTTTGACACGAATCGCATGAGCACGCCAAGCCGCAACACCCCGAAGAGGATCTGGATCATGCCCGCCAGAAGACCGGCTGCAAACAGATAGTGCAGCCCGTGCGCATGCACCAGCGGCGCCGCAACAAGCGCGACCGACCCTGCCGCCGCCGAAATCATCGCTGGCCGCCCGCCGGTAAAGGCGATGACGATACCGATGACAAAGGACGCAAACAAACCGACCTGCGGATCGACCCCCGCTACAAAGGAAAAGGCAATGACTTCCGGGATCAGCGCAAAGGTCGCGACAGCGCCTGCAAGCATGTCGCGTAAGGGATTGGCGGACCAATCCCGGCGGATGGATGAAAATTGCATGGGATACAGTCTCGCAAAGCATGACCGGCGCGCTGGTGAATGCGGCTCTCAAATCGGCATGCAGGTTTTGCGTTGTCTGGCGGATCGGCGGCCAGAAGAGCCACCCGGAATTCCACCGGGTCCGTGGTGATTGCAGGACTTATAAACCGGATTTTTGCAGCGACGCAATGCTCAAATCGGTGTGTCGGAAATTGAGAGTGAGGATCAGCGGCTCCCTCGCTAAATATATACCATATCTCCGCAAGCCGTTAGTGAGTACCGGCGTTTTCGGATGCTAGTAGACAACCTGCGCTGGGCATGTAAGGTAAATAATCGTATCGAACAAGTCATCTTGATTACGGCCCCTCAGCTCAAAACTTTTCCCTAAACGCATCCAAACCATTCTCACTCATCTGCTAAGTCCGTAAACGAAAGCTGCGATCCCCACACTAGCCGCAATTGCCAGTGGTTGAGACCGGATGTATTGGCGAATATCGTCGATCGCAGACTTCTTGGCTCGGGATGAGGCTTCCTGGGCATATGCTTCTAGTCGGGACTCCTCCGCTTGTAAGGCAGCCAAGCCTTGCCGTTTACCTGCGTTTCGATCCGTCGCTGCCAGCGCCTCATCGACAAGAGGAGCCGGCTCTTCTTCCGGCTTATGTGTTTTTACATCATCGGTCATGCTTACCCTCCTATTGCGTTTTCTCTGTGCCAGCGGGAGCCACGGACTGGGAATCTCCGCCTGTACCGGATTCGGCTGTCGGATCGCTGTCAGTGGGGGCGGGTTGCATTTTATCGCCTGCAGGCGGGGTGTTATCGATGACGTTTTGATCTGGTGGCGTCACGACGGCGTTTGTCTCGCTTGTGGCCGGCTGGGTGTTGGTTGCGGCATTGTTATCGATTGCCTCGCCATATTGTCCCACCACGGCCCAGGCAACGGCGGCCAAAAGCAGGCCGCCGATCAGCACCATCAGGACTGGTTTTCCCAATGGGCCCTGCCGCGTTTGCGCGGGGCTCGCTTGCACGACTTTTTCCGTCTCCGCTGTCGAGACCGTTTCGCCGCGTTCATCCTTATACGTTGCCATGATGGTTCCTTCCTGAATATCGCATGATGTAACCGTTGGTGGCGGTAAATGTTCCGTGTCTTGGCAGAGCATAGAGCTGCCGCTGCCCGGCCGGGAGAGAACTGCGCTTGCGTTGGCACATTGAGGATTTGTGGGAGGGCGCCGCCGCCGCCGATATCATCTTTTGGAGTACTTGCGGGGGAATGCAGGCGTGGAGAGCGAGGTGTGATCGCAGTCCTTGGCTAAGGCCCTTATCTCCGCCCGAAGATCACCAACGGCCTCTTGGTGTCTTAACCCATTGGGAGCGAGATAATCTGGCGCATTCCGTGGAACAATTGGAACGCGTCTAGGTTTCAACAGCCCGAATTCGATGATCTCAGTCGCGCTCAACACGCAGATTAAACGTGACCACCGCAATCTGGACAAGGTGGAACTGAATGCGCTTTCGCCCGATGTGGCCGAATTGATGAATGAACTATCACGTCCCAAAGATAGGCCGCTAGAACTGATGAAACCAAATTCCAGACCCCGGCGGCTCGTCGTCATCAGCGATTTTCAGGATGGGGAAGCGTTCGCTGCGCGCGTGCCCACAATCGAAGAACTTTGCGCAAAATGGCGGAGCGAAATTGCGGCGCAGCGTGCTGCAGATGTTACCCTGGGCCACGATTTCGAAGTGGAGGGCGGGTATATCGAGCGTTTGCCGCTGGCATGCGTCAAAGCTGGTATTGTCGATGCCGTCGAGATCTGGACCCATTGGCGCGGTGATGATCCGCCTTCGGCGGATGTGCGCCATGCGCCGCATCTGGTCCGGCGATCGTTTCAGCTCAATGGTCCGCAAGCGCCGTTCGCATCAAACGACATGCTTGCTCATATCCTAACGTTCGGTGCGCCGGATATTCTTTGCGTCTGGGGGCTCGGCGTGTCGGCGGAGATTCTGGCTGCCTGTGAAACGAGCTACAAGATTTACAATTCGATCGATGCGCCGGCCTTGCGGGTTCCGCCCGAGGTCAGCCGGCATTTCGATCTGGTGCTGACGGGGGCGCAGTGGCAGTCAGACGAGGTCACAGCCCGGCATCCCGGCATGAAAACCGCCATCCTGCCGATCGGTCCGGAATTTGCGTCCGACAGCATGTTTTATCCGATCGACGGGCCGAAACCCTATGACATCATCTATGTCGCCGCCGCTCAACATTACAAGCGGCACGACATTCTCTTCGATGCGATGGCAAAACTTCCACGGTCCATCAGCGCGCTCTGCGTCTTCGGTTATGGCGAACTCGGAGATGCCCTTCGGGAGCGTGCCCGTGACCTCCAGATCAATGTCGATTTCGTTGGGCCGCCGGGCGTGCCGTTTGTGCAGGTTAACCGGCTGATGAACCAAGCCAAAATCGGTGTCGTCTGCGGCGTCGATGATGGGGCTCCTGCCATTCTCACCGAATATATGCTTTCGGGCCTACCGGTGCTTGCCAACAGCGCGCTCAGCTGTGGACTTCAATACATCACACCGCAGACGGGACGGGTGGCGGCTTCAGGCGTTTTTCACGAGGGAATCCTGGATATGCTCGCAAGCCTTTCAGATTTTTCGCCACGGCAAGCCGTCATCGACAAATGGACCTGGCCTCATTCTGTGCGCAAACTACAGGCTCTGACAGGGCTTGGGATACATTAGAAATCTTTTAAGAGAGCTCCGGAACAAAGCCTTGGAATCGTAGTTCTCGTGCGTCTCTCAACAGCGGATGTGCAATGAATCTCTCCAGTTCGTTCTTTCAGACGTCACCAGCAGTTCCGGCTCGCAATGCTCCGCTGATTTGTTTTTCCCATCTGCGCTGGGATTTTGTTTTGCAGCGTCCCCAGCATCTGATGGGCCGCTTCGCGCAAGACCGGCAGGTGTTTTTCTTTGAAGAGCAGATCCCTACAGACCATCATCTCGCCTATCTGGAAATCCACCCTTTTGAAGGCACGACAGTCAAATCGGTTCGCCCGCGCATTCCGCATTGGTGGTCCGAGGCGGAGCGTGAAACCGCGCTCGGCAAGCTCCTGGACGAACTGCTGGCGCTGAATGACGCGATACGTCCGATCCTGTGGTTCTACACGCCGGTCATGTACAGTTTTGCGCGCCATGTGGATGCGTCGGCTATCGTTTATGATTGCATGGACGAACTGGCGAATTTCAAATTCGCACCACCCCGGCTGAAGGAAACGGAGGCGGCGCTGATTGCCCGCGCCGATGTGGTGTTTACCGGCGGTCACAGCCTCTACGAGGTGAAGGCTCATCTGCATGACAATATCCATCCATTCCCTTCGAGTGTGGATGTCAGCCATTTCCGCACGGCGCGGGACGAAAGTGTTGAGCCATCCGATCAGAAGGCGATCCCTGGGCTGAAGCTTGGTTATTACGGTGTCATCGACGAACGTCTGGATCTCGTCTTGCTGGCTGCCGTGGCCAAGGCGCGGCCGAACCTGTCCTTTATTTTCATTGGCCCGGTCGTGAAGATCGCCCCGGAAGATCTGCCGAAGGCTGCCAATATCCATTATCTCGGGCAAAAGCATTACAGCGAATTGCCGGCCTATCTTTCAGGATGGGATGCGGCCTTGATGCCGTTTGCCCTGAACGAAGCGACGAAGTTCATCAGCCCGACCAAGACGCCGGAATATCTGGCCGCAGGGCGCCCGGTGGTCAGCACGCGAGTGACGGACGTCGTTCGCCATTATGGTGATCTGGAAGGTGTCTTTCTGGCGGATGAGCCTGAAAGTTTTGCCGCCGCCTGCGACGAGGCGCTTGCCCTGAAAAAGGCAGGTGACGCATGGCTGACACCGGTCGATGAGATGCTTTCGGGTTCGTCCTGGGATCAGACGTTCTCGGCCATGAGTGTCCTGGTGGAAGAGGCCGTGACAAGGAGGCTGTCTCCCGTGAAATCGCCCAGAAAGAGCCGTCCACATGGGTCAGGAAAAACTAATCCGTCCAATTATGACTACCTGATTGTTGGCGCGGGTTTTGCGGGTTCTGTTCTGGCTGAGCGGCTGGCCTCCGATGGCGGAAAGCGTGTGCTTGTCTGTGACCGCCGTCCGCATATTGCCGGCAATGCCTACGATGTCCAAAACGAAGACGGCATCCTCATCCACCAGTATGGGCCTCACATCTTCCACACCAACAGCGAGGATGTTTTCAACTATCTCTCCCGGTTCACCGCCTGGAGACCCTACGAACATCGGGTCCTTGCCGATGTCGATGGTCTGCGTTTGCCTGTGCCGATCAACGTGACGACCCTAAACGGGCTTTATGGCCTTGATCTGCACAACGAAGCGGAGGCGGCGCGCTTTTTGGCCGGGCGCGCCGAGCCGTGCGATCCGATCGTCACGTCGAAGGATGTGGTCGTGTCGCAGGTCGGCAGTGATTTGTACCGGACCTTTTTCGAAGGCTATACCCGCAAGCAATGGGGACTTGATCCCTCGCAGCTCGACAAATCGGTGACCGCGCGCGTTCCAACGCGCACAAATGCCGACGACCGGTATTTTCTGGATAATTTCCAGGCGATGCCGCTTCATGGTTATACCAAGATGTTCGAAAACATGCTCGATCATGACAATATCACCGTCATGACCTCAACGGAATATGCGGATATCCGCCGCGATTATCAGGTGGGCCACACGATCTTTACCGGCCCGATCGACGAATATTTCGACTACCGCTTTGGCCGTTTGCCGTATCGCAGTCTCAAATTCCAGCACGAGACGCATGACACGCGGCGTCTGCTTCCCGTTGGTGTCGTCAACTATCCCTCGGAGTCGGTTCCCTATACGCGGATCACCGAATACAAGCACCTGACCGGGCAGATCCATCCGAAAACCAGCATTTCCTATGAGTTCGCCTGCGCAGACGGAGATCCCTATTACCCCATTCCACGGCCGGAAAACCAGGCGCTTTACAAGCAGTATGAGGCGCTGGCGCGTGAGCATAGCGATGTGACGTTTGTCGGACGGCTTGGCACCTACAAATATTACAATATGGATCAGGTGGTCGGCCAGGCCTTGGCCACATACAGGCGCATGACCAAGGCCGATGCGGGCGATGTCGTTACTGCCCGTGCGCAATGACCAGGCGAAGTCATCGGATTGTCCTTGCGACCGATAGTCTCGATCCATCGGGCATGGGCGAACATATGCTGACGCTTGGACGGTCGCTCCAGCCACAGTTCGACGTCACGCTCGCAGCCTATGGCGACATGGAACTTTTGGCAAAAGCGGCAACTTGCGGGCTCGCGGTGAAGGCCATCGGCGATATCGGCGCGTTCGAGCTTTGGTTGCGCTCGTCCAGCGTTGCTTTGCTTCATGTCCATGCGGGTATCGGCTGGGAGGGGCACGCGATCGCAAACGCCGGTTCGGCCTGCACTATTCCCGTCATCCGCACGGAGCATCTGCCCTATCTTTTGACTGACACCGAGCAGCGGGAACAATATGCGCGGGAAAGCGAGGCGCTGTCTCATCACATTGCGGTCTCGGAATCGTCCCGCGCAAGCTTTCAAGAAAACGGCGTTGACGGCCAGCGGATAACGGTGGTGCGCAATGGTATTTTCGCGCTTCCGGAAGCCCGGTCTGCCAAAGCGGAGCTTGGCCTTGCAGGAAAGACGGTTCTTTTGACCGTGGCGCGGTTTTCCAAGCAAAAAGATCACGCGTCGCTGATCAGGGCGCTGCCTGCGGTTTTAGCTGCCGATCCATCTGTCGTCCTGTTGCTGGTCGGCAAGGGTGAGGAGATGCAAGCGGTGCAGGCGCTGGTCGAAGATCTGTCGCTGTGCACGAATGTCCGGTTTCTGGGGCGCCGCACAGATATCGCAGAACTGATGGCCAGCGCCGACCTGTTCGTGCTGCCCTCGCAATTCGAGGGCCTGCCGCTCGCAGTGCTTGAGGCGATGTCGCTGGGACTGCCCGTTGTCGCAACCCGGATCGGCGGCACTGTCGAGGCGCTTGGAACCGGCCATCCCTTCCTTGCGGAAGCTGCCAATCCTCAGTCTCTCTCAGGCGTTCTGATTGAGGCACTCGGAAATCGATCTGAGGCAAAAGCGTCAGGGCAAGCCGGCCGCGAACGGTTCCACGCCGAATTTTCAGCACAGCGCATGGCGGATGAAACCGCCTCCGTCTACCGCCGCTTTCTCTCAGAACAGGCATTTGATGCACAAGGACATGCTTTCATGAACAAGACACGTATCGGCTTCATCGGCGTCGGTGGTATTGCCCACCGGCATCTTGATATTCTCGCCGGTTTCGAAGATGTAACACTGGCCGCCTTTGCCGACCCGGATTTCGACCGCGCCACGCAGGCCGCGTCGCGGTTCGGCGCCAAGGCTTTCGACAGCCACAGAGCGATGCTGGACCAGGAAACGCTGGATGCCGTCTATATCTGCATTCCACCCTTTGCCCATGGCGAGGCCGAGCGCGATCTAATTGCGAGGGGTATCCCGTTCTTCGTCGAAAAGCCGATCACGCTCGATATCGGGCTGGCGGAAGAATTGTCAGCGGCAGTTGAGGCCGCCGGGCTCATCACAGGTGTGGGCTATCACTGGCGCTATCTCGATACTGTTGAGGAGGCACGCCGGCTTCTTGCCGATAATCCGGCGCAGCTTCTGTCCGGCTATTGGCTGGATCAAACGCCGCCGCCGCAATGGTGGTGGAAGCAGGATCGTTCGGGCGGCCAGATGGTCGAGCAGACGACGCATATCGTCGATCTCGCCCGTTATCTTGTTGGAGAGGTCACGGAAGTCTATGGCCGTACCGGCTTCAAGGAACGGCCGGAATTTCCCGGCCTCGACGTACCCGCCGTCACCACCGCGAGCCTCACCTTTCAATCGGGCGTCATTGCCAATATTTCCTCGACATGCCTGCTTGGCTGGAGCCACAAGATAGGCCTGAATATCTTCGCCGACCGCCTGGCAATCGAACTGACGGATCATGATATCATGGTCGACGTGGGCGCCGGCAGGCCGGTCCGGCAGGCCGAGGGTGATCCGGTCTGGCGGGAAGACCGCGATTTTGTTGATGCGGTACGCGGTGGCGATAATCATATCCGCTGCACCTATGCGGATGCGCTGGCAACGCACCGGCTTGCGCTTGCGGTCGCATCCTCGGCACGCAGCGGCGAGCCGGTCGGCGTTGAGGCGCCGGCTCTTCACCGCAATGCAATGGCACCACTCCAGCATCAGCCCCGCATGGAGGCGCCGCAAGGCCTTGCGCCCGGCCATCGGCATATCCGCTCGCTCGGGATCGAGAGCCCCGGAAAAGCATATCACTTCGAGTATGAGGAGGGGCCGCCCGCAGACGGCCATGTCCGGCTGGACACGCTTTACACCGGTTTTTCCGCCGGAACCGAACTCACCTTCATTAAGAACACCAATCCTTATTTTCACTCCCGTTTTGACGGTGGCCGTGGCGTGTTCATCGAAAATGAGCCCGACCTTCGTTACCCGGTTCCGTTCCTGGGTTATATGGAGGTGGCCCGCGTCTCTGAAAGCAAAGCTTTCGGCTTTCAACAGGGCGATGTCGTTGCCACGACCTATGCGCACAAGACCGGCCACACCGCCGATCCGTTCCACGACGTGCTGATCCCCATGCCTGCCGATATCGATCCCGTTCTCGGCGTCTTCGTGGCGCAGATGGGACCGATTGCGGCCAATGGCATCCTGCATGCCGACGCGGATGCCCTCGGGAACAATGTCTTTGCGCTTGGCGCGGGGATTGCCGGGCGCCGGGTGGTGGTTCTGGGGGCCGGCACGGTGGGCTTGATGACGGCGTTGTTTGCGCAGAAACTCGGAGCGTCTGACGTCGTCATTGCCGACCCCTCGGAATTCCGGCGCGGCAAGGCGCAGGCCATGGGTCTGACGGCGATGAACGAGGAGGAGATCTGGCAGCATGCGAAGGCACGCTGGCACAATGGAGGCAACGATCGCGGCGCCGATATCGTCTTCCAGACGCGCGCGCAGTCCCGAAGCCTGCATGTGGCGCTGAAAGCGTTGCGGCCGCAGGGCACGGTGATCGACCTGGCCTTCTATCAGGATGGTGCCGATGCGTTGCGGCTTGGCGAGGAATTCCATCATAACGGCCTGAACATTCGCTGCGCTCAAATCAACCGCGTTCCGCGCGGACTGTCCCCGCTTTGGGACAGGCGCAGGCTTGCCGGCGAGACCGTGCAACTGATGAAAAGCCACGGCGCATTGATCCACGAGCATATGATCACCCATATCGTCCCCTTTGAGGATGGGCCGAAATTCCTCGCCGATCTGGTGGAAAACCGGCCGGAATTCCTGCAAATCGTTTTCAAGGTCCATGAATGAGCCCGCTCGAACCGCCGGTCCGTATCCTCTTCGTGTTCGCATGGCTGGTCGTGGGAGGGGAGGAAACCGAAGTCCGGCTTCTCGCCCGCAATCTCGACCGCGCGCACTACAAGCTCGATGTCGTCGCATGTTTCCGCAGGCCCAATATGCCGGAGCAGACGCATGAGCAACTGACGGCACTCGGTGTCGATGTCGATACGACACCTTACGAACTGTCGTTTCAGGACACGGTCGGCTATCTGGCACAGAAGATTCCGGGGTACGATATCGTGATCTCGTGCCAGAATGTTGCGGACATATATCCGGCGCTGGAGCGTCTTCATCTGAGGCCGCCTTTGATCGAGCATGGCGGCCTGGTGTCGGAGGCCTTGGCGGGGCCGAAGCATTTTACCAGCCGTTATGTCGGCGTCTGCCGGTCCATACGCGATGCCGCCGCATCTATGATGCCGGGCCGTGAAGACGATGCGATCGAGATTCCGTCCATGGTGGACCTCGCGGAATTCGATCCGTCTCAGCGAAGTGCCGTGCGCGCATCACTCGGCGTCACGGACAGCAACGTTTTGATCGGCTGGGTCGGCCGTCTGGACCCCAAGAAAAATGTCGAGGATTTCATCGAAGCGGCTGCGATCGTGTATGCCACAGACGCTTCTGCGCGGTTCGTGGTCGTTGGCGGGCCGGATGCCTTCATGCCGGATTATGCCATCCGGTTGACATCCCTGGTGGCCGCCCGCGGACTGGCTGGCGTCCTCACCTTCCTCGGAGACCGGAAGGATATTCCAGCGCTGCTGTCGGCTTTAGATATTTTCACCTGGCTGTCAAAAGGCGAGGGCATGCCCCATGTGATCGCAGAGGCGGGCGCGGCCGCCTTGCCGGTCATCGCCACGCCGGATAATGGCGCCCTGCAGCAGATCGAGGATGGGGTGTCCGGGCTGTTCGTTCCCTATGGTGACCCGGCTTCCGTCGCCACGACGATGAAGAGGCTGATCGCTTCAAGCGAATTGCGCGCAAGTCTTGGTAAAGCCTTGCGGCTAAAGGTCGAAACCCACTATAGCGTCGCCGCCGTGGTCCCCCAGTGGGAAGATCTCATACGGCAGGTCCTGGCAGAAAAGATGGCAGCACAGCCGACGGGACTGTTCCAATCCTTTCTGCAAGGCGGCTTCGAATGTTCCACGCACCGGTTGCGGGCGCATGAGGGTGAAACGGCCGGAAAACGCCTGGATGTCATTGCGGCGACCGGACACGATGTTCACGCGGCAAACGACTATTCGCAACTTGCCCGGCACGAAATCCGCACGGTGCGGGATGGATTGCGCTGGCATCTGATCGAAACCGTTCCCGGACAATACGACTGGTCGAGTTTTCTGCCGATGCTCAAGGCGTCGAACGATACCGGCACCCAGGTGATCTGGGACCTGCTGCACTATGGCTGGCCGGATGACATCGACATCTGGTCGCCGGATTTTGTTGCGCGTTTCGCCCGCTTTGCCCGTGCCGCAGCAAGCATCGTCAGGCAGGAAAGCGGCGCGGTTCCTTTCTATTCGCCTGTCAATGAAATCTCCTTCTTCTCCTGGGGTGGTGGCGATGCCGGCTATCTCAATCCTTTTGCGAACGGGCGCGGTTTTGAGCTGAAAATCCAGCTGGCGCGCGCGTCCATCGCGGCGATGGACGCCATTCTCACTGTCGATCCGCGTGCCCGCTTTGTCCATTGCGATCCGGTGATCAACGTCGTCCCCGAGCCGTCCCGCCCTTGGGAACGGCGGGTGGCGGAAGGTCATCGTCAGTCGCAGTTTCAAGGCTGGGACCTGATCGCCGGCCGGATGTGGCCGCAGATCGGCGGTGCGGAAAAATACCTCGATATTGTCGGCGTCAACTACTACCACAACAACCAGTGGATTCACGGCGGGCCGCCGATCGACATGGATCACCCGCTCTATAAACCGCTGCGCACGATCCTGACCGAAACCTATGCGCGCTATGGAAAACCGATGTTTATCGCAGAAACGGGCATCGAGGCGGAGCGCCGAGAGAGCTGGATTGCCTATGTCCATGCCGAGGTTCAGGCCGCTTTGCGCAACGGTGTGCCGATCGAAGGCATTTGCCTCTATCCCATCGTCAATCATCCCGGTTGGGACGACGACAGGGCTTGTGAGAACGGCCTCCTATCGATGCGGATTGAGGGGGCAGAGCGGCAGGAATACGAGCCGCTTGCGAGGACACTGCGCAGTCTTCGGCGCTAAAAGGGTTGTGAGTGGCCGAATTCGGCGGCTTCCTGCCGCCGGATCGCACTGAGGCAAGCATGCCGTTCGTGTTGGCTCAGTCCGCCGGGTTGAACAGCGTGGTTTTTCCTCGCTGGGCGACGGATCGCCGGCTGCGGGCACCGGGCCGTGATGTAAACATCCGCAGCGAATGGAACATGAAAAATTCAGCGGCGGCGGGCGGCGATACCTGAGCTGAAGGGCCGGAAAACGGCATATTTGCCCTTGATCCGATCATGATGCCACCGTCGATGGCCAATGGAAATTCGTTCAAAACGGTCTTCTGGAAAGGGGTGATTAACCTTTATTTTCTATTGAAATGGGGTGTGCCCATTGCGCGTGAATTTTGAGTGAGCAGGTCCCTATGCGTCTTTCCCGAACCAATTTTTCGAACGGCTTTGATCATACAGGGGATCGGCCTGCAGACCCGGAAAATCATCTGGGAAAAGCGGAGCGCCGCATCTATGGCGCTCCCGCCGATGTAAAGAGCGAGGAAGGCCCATATGAGGCCGATACCGACGCGATGGCTGAGATCGAGGGGCGGGGGGATGCGCCCGTCTGGCAGAGCGCGTTCGTGCTTGGACCCAACGTCCGCTTCACCCGGACCCCGGAAAGTGTCTATTCTAAGCGCCCCGCCGGCGAGATCCGCAAGGAAGCCGAAGAGCCGAACCAGCCTGTGCAGGATGTTGCCATCATAACCGTCCCCGCAGTGGTCGAACCGATAGAAACGGTCGTCGTTACTGCGCAGCCTGTCCCGGTCGAGCCTGTGCCTGAAGAGAAGCCTGCCGTATCCGGTATTCAATTGCTGTCCTATCGTCTCAGGCAGGAACTGGAAGCGTCGCGCCTGGCTGCGAACGAACATGCTGAGCCCGCCGATCTCGATCTCGCCTGTTTTCCGGCCGAGCAGGAAGCCGTGGCCGCAGATGTGCTGGAACCGGTGACAAGGCAGGCCAGTTCCTTCCTGCATGTGTCGGATGAAGTGTTCTGGAACACATTGGATATGGATGCCGACATCAATATTCTGGCGCCGGTCATGCATTGGCAGCCCCCAGAGGTTCATTCCGCCGCCGGTTCGGTGACGGCGCTCTACCGCGAAATCGGCGTGAAGGCGGCAGGCCGTTATGTTGCGGCGCCCAATGTTGCGGTACCTGTCGTGAGCAGCCCCGCGCCCGTCGAAACGACGCCGCCCATCGTTGAAGAGATCCGACCGGTTGTGGCAGAGCTCGCCGAGCCGGTTGAACCTGTGCGCATTGCCAAGCCAGCCGTGGCGGTGTCCAGACCGATCCGCGCGGTGCGGCCCGATACGTTCGTGGCCATTCCCGAAATGACCTCGGATGCTGGGGCCGGCGAATATATTTTCCCTCCGGTGACGCTCCTGCAGGAACCATCCGTCCAGCAGACTGCTGTTATCACACAGGAAGCGCTGGAACAGAGCGCCGGCCTGCTCGAAAGCGTGCTCGAGGATTTTGGCGTGCGCGGCGAGATCATCGATGTCCGCCCGGGGCCTGTTGTGACCCTGTACGAATTCGAACCGGCGCCGGGCGTCAAGTCGTCGCGCGTCATCGGCCTGTCCGACGATATCGCCCGCTCGATGTCGGCGCTTTCGGCCCGTGTCGCCGTCGTGCCAGGCCGCAATGTCATCGGCATCGAACTGCCGAACCCGGTGCGCGAGACGGTGTATTTCCGCGAACTGATCGAGTCTGAAAACTACGGCGAGACGCGTTTCAAGCTGGCCCTTTGCCTTGGCAAGACGATCGGCGGCGAGCCCGTTGTCGCGGAACTGGCAAAGATGCCGCATCTTCTGGTCGCCGGCACCACGGGCTCGGGCAAGTCGGTGGCGATCAACACGATGATCCTGTCCTTGCTCTACCGGCTGAAGCCGGAGGAATGCCGCCTGATCATGGTGGACCCGAAGATGCTGGAATTGTCGGTCTATGACGGCATCCCGCATCTTCTGACACCTGTGGTGACGGACCCGAAAAAGGCGGTGATGGCGCTGAAATGGGCCGTGCGCGAAATGGAGGACCGCTACCGCAAGATGTCGCGGCTCGGCGTGCGCAATATCGACGGCTACAATGCACGCGCTGCGATGGCGCGCGCCAAGGGCGAAACGATCCTGTGCAGCGTGCAGACCGGATTTGACCGCTCGACCGGCGAGCCGATCTTCGAACAGGAGGAAATGGATCTCGCGCCCATGCCCTATATCGTCGTCATCGTCGATGAGATGGCCGACCTGATGATGGTTGCGGGCAAGGAGATCGAAGGGGCTATCCAGCGTCTGGCGCAGATGGCGCGTGCCGCCGGCATCCACCTGATCATGGCGACACAACGCCCCTCGGTCGATGTCATCACCGGCACGATCAAGGCAAACTTCCCGACCCGTATCTCCTTCCAGGTGACCTCGAAGATCGACAGCCGCACCATCCTGGGCGAGCAGGGCGCCGAGCATCTCTTGGGACAGGGCGATATGCTGCACATGGTCGGCGGCGGGCGGATTGCCCGTGTCCACGGCCCCTTCGTTTCCGACGAGGAAGTCGAAAAGGTCGTCGCACATCTGAAAACGCAAGGGCGCCCGGAATATCTTGGCACGGTCACAGAAGATGCCGAGGACATCGACGGGCCGGCCGAAGACGACGCTGCCGTTTTCGACAAGGGCGCAATGGCGGAAGAGGACGGCAACGACCTCTATGACAAGGCGGTCAAGGTCGTCTTGCGTGACAAAAAGTGCTCGACATCCTATATCCAGCGCCGCCTGCAGATCGGCTATAACAGAGCAGCCTCGCTGGTCGAGCGGATGGAGCGCGAAGGGCTGGTCGGCTCGGCAAACCATGTCGGCAAGCGCTCGATCCTATCGGCAGGCCGCGAAGTCGCCGAAATGCCAACTGGCGACGAGGAATAAAAGGGGCTGCCGGACTGCGGCCGGATGGGCGCAGTCCGTGGTTTCAAGCTGACGATTTGGAGTTGGCGACGGAGCCGCTGCCCGCGACGTTGGGCTTTGATGGACGATCAGATATTGTCCCAATTTCGCTAGATAAGATCAGCTAGGGCCTGTGCTGCCGAGGTAAGGGGCATTGCTGTCACATTGTCTTTGAGCGGAAAGTTCCCGGTTCCGGGATAGATCACGATGCGCTTCTCGGGATCAATATCTTCGCACGCGAGGTAGAACCCCTTTTCCAATTTGGGGGCCAGACTGCGCTTGATTTCGATAGCCCAAGGCCTGCGGCCTGGAGGGGTGAGAAGCAGGTCGATCTCGGCACCGGCTGCGGTTCTGTAGAAGTTGCTTTGTGTGCCGGGCGGCGCTGCCGCTATCAGTGTTTCTATAACAAACCCCTCCCAGCTTGCTCCGGCAACGGGATGGCTGAGCAGGTCTTCCTGGGTGACAAGTCCGAGGAGCGTGTGGGCTATTCCGCTATCGCGAACATAGATGCGTGGTGATTTAACAAGACGCTTGCCGAGATTTGAATGCCAGGGCTCGAGCCTGCGCACGAGCAAGATATCCACGAGAAGATCGAGATAGGACGCCACAGTCTTGCCATCGACACCGAGTGCACGCGCAAAATCCGCAGCATTGAGGAGGCCTGACTGGTGGTGGGCGAGCATCGTCCAGAAACGGCGCAGTGTTTCAGCGGGAATGCGTGGCCCAAGCAGCGGTATATCCCGTTCAAGATAGGTCCTGATAAAATCCTGACGCCATCTCTGGCTGACGCGGTCGTTTGGTGCAAGAAAGCTGTCGGGAAAGCCGCCACGAACCCAAAGCGTATTTAGCGCAGCGGCTGGCACTTCCATGGCATCGATGGGGTTCATCTCTAGATAAGCAATCCGGCCCGCGAGGGTTTCTCCCGATTGTTTGAGCAATTCTATCGAAGCCGAGCCGAGAAGGAGGAAGCGTCCCGTTCTGTTTCCTTCACGTCTGCCGCTATCTATCAAGCCGCGCAGGTTCTGGAAGAGGTTGGGAAGCCGGTGGACTTCATCAAGTATGATGAGTTTATCGCTATGCTGCGCCAAATAAAGTTCTGGTTCGCCCAGTTTCGCGCGGTCTGCATCCGATTCAAGATCCAGATAGAGCGATGGGCGGGTTTTTCCGATTTCAAGGGCAAGGGTTGTTTTGCCAACTTGACGCGGCCCAATGAGCGCGACAGCCGGGGTGCTATCGATCAGGTCTTTCAGCTCTGCAGCAATCCGACGCTCAATCATCCTTGCATTTATGGAATTTGACTCCATAAATGCAAGGTAAAAAAATACCTTACGGCCGAATCCATCTGCACTGGATTGGAATAATTCGCTCTCCAAGCGTAAATCGCCGAGCCACAGGCGATCATAACCCCTTGTTAGGACTTTGTTGACCATAATCATCGCTGGAAACCCTTTTGATACGGGCTTTCCAAGCCGATTGTGTGGTTCATTTTTGGGCGGGTTTTGTTGTGTCAGCGTGTGTAACGGACAAGAGTTCAGCCGGATATTTGGCCAATCAAGCGGCCGGAATATTTTCCAACATGCTACGTTGCGTCACGCGGCTCATCATGACCATGCTTTTTGCCGTTCCCGCGCTCTTGGGCTCTGCGGCGGCCGCCGCTGCAGAGGACCGTGCGCTCAAACTTTACTTCACCCATACGGGCGAAAAAGCGACGATCACCTTCAAACGCAATGGCAGGTTTGATCCGAAGGGAATGGAAAAGATCAACCGGTTGCTGCGGGACTGGCGGCGCAACGAGCCCGCCCGGATGGACCCGCGGCTGCTTGATCTGGTGTGGGAAGTGTATGATCGTAGCGGTGCCAGCGACTATATCCACATCGTGTCCGCCTACCGGTCGCCAGCGACCAACAATATGCTGCGCTCGCGCTCACGCAGCACGGGCGTTGCCAAGAACAGCCAGCATACACTTGGAAAGGCGATGGATTTCTTTATCCCCGGCGTGAAGCTTTCGACATTGCGCGCTGTTGCCATGCAGATGCAGGGCGGTGGAGTGGGATATTATCCTACGTCCGGGTCTCCCTTTGTCCATCTCGATGTCGGCAATGTCCGTGCCTGGCCGCGCATGTCGCGAAAGGAACTTGCCCGCATATTCCCGAACGGGCGAACGATGCATCTTGCCGCCGATGGCAGCTCACTGCCGGGCTATGCCCAGGCTGTCGCAGACCGCCGCAAACGCTCCGGTTCCGCCACTGTCGCCAGCGCGCGCCGAGCCACGGACGCAAAAACGCCTGCGACAGCGCAGGGCCTGGAGAACAATAGCGGTGGCCTGGTCACGGCGCTTTATTCCGCGCCGCGCAGCAAAGCTTTGGATGCTCTTGCTACGCAGACGGCCCCCGGTGGCCAGGTTGAAAAGCCATCCTTTGCCGATCTTTCCTCTTACGCCGTCCCCATTCCGATGATCCGGCCGATGCTGAAGCCGGTGATTGCCGCTCGGACTGCCGGTTCGTTGGACACGATAGAAACGGCGTCGATCGGGCCGATTACAGCGCTGACTGCGCCGGAAACGCCCAAGATACAATCAGGTTTCGTCGGATTTGAGCCGTTTGCAACGGCGCATGCCACCTTGAAGACCCGCATGGAAACACTCGCCTCCCTGCCGATCACCGTATCCTGGAAGCGGGAAGCAGATTTCGGCGCGATCTCCGGCACGTCATTGATGCGGTGGGCGCTGCATTCTCCCGGTGATGTCATCGGCATGAGAGCCCCGCGCGTTTCCAGGCAAACGCTCCAGGTCTTGCCAGCCTCATGGCGCGCAATTCCCGATCGTGCACTGTAGAGATTTGGTCTCTGCCAGTTGGGCTATGGATTGCTGATATCGATCAGCAGCCTTCAACATCTTTGGGTGCGGCACGCCGCTAGCGTGAGATTATCGTCCATCGCGGTGATAGGGCGTTTTGGGCCGTCTATCTTTGATCGAAGCGGACTCATCCGTTGCCGGTGACAACAGTGACTAATATTCAAGGACATTTTCATATTGCCTTATCCTCTCCAGGGGGATAGGTTTTTCGCATGAGTGAAGAATCCCACGAACACACGCATGATAGCCACCCCGAGATCATCAAGCGGCTCAAGCGGGCCCAAGGCCACTTGAAAAGCGTGATCGCCATGATCGAGGGCGGGCGCCCCTGCCTCGACATTGCCCAGCAGCTTCATGCCGTTGAAAAGGCGATCACCAATGCCAAACGGACGTTGATCCAGGATCACCTCGATCATTGCCTCGAAGACACCGTCGGCTCGCTCGGCCGCGAACAAAGGCAGACGATGGCCGAGTTCAAGACCATCACCAAATATCTTTAAGCACGGCCCAATATGAGCGCGGCCCTTTTTCTGCGGGCCGGAAGCGGGTGACCGGCGCCCGAAATTCCGCCGCCGCACCGCACCGACAACCGAAACTGGGGTGACCTGATGCTCGCCGTCCTGAGAAACCGCACCTACCGTCATCTCTTTCTCGCGCAGGTGATTGCGCTGCTCGGCACGGGTCTGGCAACCGTCGCGCTAGGCCTGCAGGCGTTCGAACTTGCAGAAGGGAACGCAGGCGCGGTGCTCGGTACGGCGCTGGCAATCAAGATGATCGCCTATGTCGTCGTCGCCCCCATCGCCACGGCGTTCACCGAACAGCTGCCACGGCGCGCAATGCTGGTTTCGCTGGATCTCGTGCGCGCTGCCGTGGCGCTTTGTCTTCCGTTCATCACCGGCGTCTGGCAGGCCTATCTCCTGATCTTTGTGCTTCAGGCCGCCTCGGCCGCCTTCACGCCGACATTCCAGGCAACCATTCCCGATGTTCTTCCGGATGAAGACGACTACACAAACGCACTGTCGCTGTCGCGGCTGGCTTATGATCTGGAGAAGGTCGGAAGTCCGCTCCTCGCCGCCGCCCTTCTGGCGCTGATGAGCTACCATAATCTTTATCTGGGAACCGTCATCGGTTTCCTCGCATCGGCGAGCCTTGTTGTCTCGGTCCTCCTGCCCAGTCCAAAGCCCGCCCAGCCGCGCAGTATCTACGATAGAACCACGCGCGGCATCCGGCTTTACCTGACCGTCCCGCGCCTTAGGGGCCTGTTCGCGCTGAACCTTGCGGTTGCCGCTGGCGGTTCGATGGTCTTTGTCAATACGGTGGTTCTGGTCCAAAGCGCGCTGGGGCTTGGCGAGCGTTATACGGCCGTTGCGCTTGCCACATTCGGCCTTGGATCGATGCTTGCAGCTTTGTCTCTTCCCCGCCTTTTGAAAAAGATCGACGATCGCCCGGTCATGCTTGCCGGAACGGTGGTCCTTGTTGCCGCTCTCGTCGCCGGGATGTTCACCGCCTCCTATATTGGCCTGATCCTCGTCTGGGCGGTGATCGGCATCGGTTATTCTCTCGTCTTGACGCCGTCGGGGAGAATCTTGCGGCGTTCCTCTTCGCCGGAAGACCGGCCGGCTTTGTTTGCGGCCCAGTTTGCGCTCTCACACGGATGCTGGCTGATAACCTATCCGCTGGCAGGATGGCTCGGCGCGACGGCTGGCATCACCGCAACCTATATTGTTCTGGCGGTGATCACGGCGCTCGGAGCGTTTGCCGCCAGTGTCCTTTGGCCGGCAGATGACGATGACAAACGCCATGTTCATGTCGATCTCGATCCCGGCGGTTCTCAAGCCGTGGGCCGGAACCCGGCACCGCGCGAACGCTGATCAACCGCTGGAATGCTCCATCTACTCGCTTCTGGGGTTCCGCTGGCTATTCAGACCCAGCCAGCATCATCCCAACCAACGGACGTGACCCCTAAAATCTAGTGCAGATTTGCAACGCCTCTGCGCATTTCACAACTGCATTTCAAGTTTTAGATAAATCATACCATTGCCGGACGCATCGAATGTGGCAAGAAAAGGGCAGGCTTTGAGTGGGGATTCAACCTAATGAAATTTATAATGAAAGTAAGAATATTCCAATATGCGCTCATGGCAATGATGCTCAGTGCATCGCTGGTGCGTGCCAATGATCTGGTTGCAAGTTCTGCCGATGGCAGCTTCTGGCTCTCCGGTGGCGCAGGCGTCATGAACATTGAATCGCGCGAATATGTTTATCTCGGCAACGACAAAGCAAGCCAGCTCGATTGGGACGCAGACGGCGTTGTTCTCTACACCGCACAAGCTGGCGCCGATCTTGGTAACAACTGGCATATCAAGGGCAAGATTGATCTTGGTTTTGACGGGGATGGCCACATGGTCGACTATGACTGGGTGCCGGGTTTCGCCGTTGACCAGACCAAGAACGGCTGGAGCGACCGCTCCATTCATCCCGATACGCGTCTTGACTATTATTTCAGCGGCACGGTGGAAATCGGCCGGACCATCTTTGCCGACGACCGCAGCAATCTCAGCGTCGGTGGCGGGTTCCAGTACACCAAGTTGCGCTGGAAAGCCTTTGGCGGCTCCTACATCTACAGTGACGGCGGTTTCCGCAATGACATTGGCGACCTGCCGGATGGCGTCAACGGCATCTCCTACGAACAGAAGGTGCCGACCCTCTTTCTGGGGTTTGACGGCTCGACGCGTTTCGACCGCCTGACCCTGTCCGGTGGCGTGAAGGGCGGCATGACGCTTGGCATCGACGATCAGGACGATCACTGGCTGACCGGCACCCGATTTTTCGGAGACATGAAGGCCGCGCCGGTCCTCAAGCTTAATGCAGCCGTCGATTATCAATTGACCGACAGGGCATCGATCTATCTCGCTGGAAATTTCGAGAATGTCTTCCGCAAGAAGGGCGATCTGAACTCGACCGACACGGCAACCGGGACGGAGGTCCTCTACAGAAACGCCGCCGGCGCCTCCCTCAAGACGATGTCGCTCCAGGTTGGTCTTCGTGGCCACTTTTAATCTCTGAAGCGCAATGCGACGGTGAAGCCGCCAGCGATGGTGGCCTCGCCGGGCAAATCCGACGCCAGAAGCAGGTCTCTTGGCGAAAGCTTCCGGTGTGCCGCCTTAGGGGGGATGATGAGCCCTTCACTATGTCGAGGAGTATCCGATGAGCGAAGCCTTCGGGTTCATGTTTGCCTTTTACGGCCTGCTGCTCGGTCTGGCCGTTGCCGAGGTCGCGGGCGGGTTTTCGCGCGCCTATGACGAACGCCATACCCGCAGGCTGGGGGTCGTCGCGCCCCTATTTGGCATCCTGCTTCTCGTTGATCTCATTACCTTCTGGATGAATGCCTGGGCCTATCGGGAACTGGCCGAGGTCAGCTATCTCGTCGCCTACGCTGTTGCCGTGGTCGCGCTGCTTTACTATTTCGCAGCCACGCAAGTCTTTCCGAAGGCCGCAGAGACAGCAACCCTCGACGACCATATCATGAGCCACCGGCGCGAAGTTGCCTTCTGCGTGCTCGCCAGCAACCTGCTGACGCAGATTCCACCGGCAATATCCGCATTCACAACGCCGTGGCCACCCTCCAGCATCGCGCTTTGGGCGGGCCTGAACCTGACCTACTACGTCCTCCTGAGCTTAGCCGCATTGGCAAAGAGCAAAAAGACCGTCGGCATCGCGGTCGCCGCCGCCATCCTGCTTGTTACCGGGGCGACGGCACTGTTTGCCTGACGGCACTGCAAAGCGCTTCTGGAGCGGTTGCCGCACGAACCTGGATACCCCTAAAATGCTGCGGTAGCTGGAGACCGCGAAAAGAGGGCAGTGATCGCAATCCCGCCAAAACACCCTGATCCATAATCATATGCATATGAAATCCCGCTTGATATTTCATTTTACATTACCATTCTGCGTGACAAACTGCGGCCAACTGTAGTTTCAGTCATTTGTGCCGGTTCTTCGGGAGCATGCCGGTCATTCAGGGAGGAGAATTATGAAGCGGGCCATCATCGCCGCGTTTGCGGCCATTATCATGGGCAGCGCTGCCTATGCCGATACGATCAAGATCGGTGTTGTCGGACCATTCTCCGGACCGTTCGCGTTGCAAGGCAGGAACTTCAAGGCCGGTATCGACGCCTATATCGCACTGCACGGCGCGGCGATCGGCGACGATACGGTCGAGATCGTCTACCGCGACCTGCCTGCTGCTGATCCCGCCCAATCCAAGGCTTTGGCGCAGGAACTGGTGGTCAAGGAAAAGGTCCAATATCTCGCCGGGTTCTACTTTACCCCCGATGCGATGGCCGTCACGCCGATCCTTCAACAGGCCAATGTTCCGCTGATTGTCATGAATGCCGCGACATCGGCAATCGTGACGAAGAGCCCGCTGGTGGTTCGCACCTCCTTCACAACCTGGCAGACCTCGCTGCCGATCGCCAAGGTCGCGCATGATGCCGGTGTTGCCAAGGTCATCTCCATCGTCAGCGATTACGGACCAGGTGTCGACGCCGAGAACGCGTTCAAGTCCGGTTTCGAGAAAGAGGGCGGATCCGTCGTCGAGGCGATCCGCATCCCGCTCTCCACCAATGACTTCAGCCCGATCATGCAGCGCATCAAGGATTCCGGCGCGCAGGGTGTTTTCGCCTTCCTGCCGTCCGGGCCGACCACGCTTGGTTTCGTCAAGGCCTATAATGAAAACGGCCTGAAGGCAGCCGGTATCAAGTTCCTGGCGCCGGGTGACCTGACGCAGGAATCCGATCTGCCGGCGCTGGGAGACGCTGCGTTGGGCATCCAGACGACGTTCCACTACGCGGTCTCGCACGATTCCCCTGAAAACAAGGCATTTGTCGAGGCGGCCTCCAAGGCGATCGGTAATCCGGCCGAGCTTTCCTTCCCGGCGGTCGGCGCCTTCGATGGCATGAATGTCATCTACAAGATGATCGAGGCGACCGGTGGCGAACAGGACGCGCAGAAAGCCGTCGACGCGGTGAAGGGCCTGTCCTGGATCAGCCCGCGCGGCCCAGTGTCCATCGATCCGGAATCGCGCCATATCACGCAGAACATCTATCTGCGCGAAGTCACCAAGGCGGATGACGGCTCCTACTACAACAAGGAGATCCAGACCTTCGAAAAACAGGGCGACCCCGGCCTGGCAGCCGTCAAGTAGCCGGTCAGGGCTATATCCGACCGGCGCCGCAGGATACCTAGACGCTGGTGGATTGCCAGGATTTTGCGATACGGGAGAGGGGGCCTTCCCGTCTCCCGTCAATAATCAAGTGGAAGTTGCGCAATGCAAACAGTCTTCAGTATAGCCATCGACGCTGTCGCCTATGGCATGGTGCTCTTCGTCATTTCGATCGGGCTTTCCGTCACCATGGGGCTGATGCGCGTGGTCAATCTGGCCCATGGTGCCTTTGCCATGATCGGCGGTTACATCGCCTCCTATGCGGCGCAAAATCTTGGATTGGGCTATGCAGCCGCCGTTCTTCTCGCCGTCGCCGGCACCGTGATCATTTCAATCCCGATCGAACGGCTGCTCTACCGGCGGATTTATGGCGCGCCGGAATTGACGCAGGTCCTGATGACCATCGGCATTACCTTCTGCATCATCGGCATCGCCAATTATGTCTTCGGCCCGACCTTGAAGACGATCCCGCTGCCGGCGGCGCTGCAGGGATCGGCCGATCTCGGTTTCAGATCGATCGCCGTGCATCGCCTGTTTGCCATCATCTGCGGGCTTGCGGTGGCTGGTGCACTCTGGTTTGCCATCGAGAAAACCGCCTTTGGCGTCAAGTTGCGCGCCTCCGTCGACAATGCCTCCATGGCTGCGGCGCTGGGCGTGCGCACGGAAATCATCTACGCGGTCAGTTTTGCTGTGGCGGTCGGCCTTGCGGCTTTTGGCGGGGTCATTGGTGCTGAGCTCTTGCCGGTCGAACCCTATTATGCGCTGCGTTACATGGTCACCTTCCTGGTCGTCGTTTCCGTTGGCGGCGCGGGGTCCATCCCCGGCGCGCTTCTTGCCTGCCTGGTTCTCGGCGGTATCGATACGACCGGGCGCTATCTCATGCCGGAATTCGGCGAATTTTTCTTCTACCTCGCGGTTATCGCCATCATCTGCATTTTCCCGCGTGGCCTTGCCGGACGGGCACGCTAGGATGACGCTCATCATGAACTCTGACACCGCCGACACCCGGCAAAGCCGCACTTTCGGCCGCGATCTGATCGGCATCGGTGCCATCACGGCGGTTGCTGTCGTTGGTTACCTCCTGTTTCCCGATAATCTGGCGCTTTTGACCCGGATCATCGCCATCGCGCTTCTGGTCCTGTCGCTCGATCTCGTCACCGGCTATTGCGGCGTGGCAACCCTTGGCCATGCCGCCCTGTTCGGCTCCGGCGCCTATGCCGCAGGCATTGCCGCCGCACATTTCAGCATCACCGACCCGCTGCTAATGACGCTTGCCGGCATTGTCGGCGGCGCCATCGCCGGACTGATCTGCGGCGTCATCATCCTGCGGGCCCATGGGTTGCCGCAGCTGGTCCTGTCGATTTCGCTGATCTATCTCTTCCATGAATTTGCCAACAAGGCGTCATCCTGGACGGGCGGCAGCGACGGCCTGTCGGGAATTTCCCCTGATCCGCTGTTCGGCCGGTTCGAATTCGATCTCTGGGGACAGACCGCCTATATATTCGGCGTTGTTCTGTTGCTTGCCGTCTTTGTCCTGTTGCGTTTTCTGGTGCGTTCGCCCTTCGGCATGCTGTGCCGGGGTATCAAGGAGGATCCGCTGCGCATCATGGCCATGGGTGCGTCGCCGAAAATCGCCTTGATCAAGATGTATGTCATCTCCGGCGCCGTTGCCGGCGTCGGTGGGGCGTTGAATGCAATCTCCACGCAGGTCGTCGGCCTCGACAGTTTATCCTTTACCCAATCCGCCGAATCCCTGGTCATGCTGGTTTTCGGCGGCACCGGCTCGCTGTTTGGAGCGCTGACGGGCACCGTCGTCTTCATGCTGTTTGAGGATTATGTTTCGGCGGCCAATCCGTTCCACTGGCTGACCATGGTGGGCGCCCTTTTGATCGCGGTGGTCCTGTTTGCACCCAAGGGCCTTTACGGCACGGCATTCGCCTCGATCGCCCGCCGCCTGGAGAAACGCTGATGAGCGCGGTTTTCGACGTTTTCAATCTGAACAAGGCGTTCAGTGGCCTTACCGTGACCAACGATGTCTCTTTGTCGATGGCGCCGGGCGACCGGGTGGCGCTGATCGGTCCCAATGGGGCCGGCAAGACCACATTCGTCAATCTCGTCACCGGCAATCTGCGGCCCGATTCCGGCGAGGTCCGGCTCAACGGCGAAACCGTGACGAAAATCGATGCGATCGGCCGCGTCCGGCGCGGGCTGGTGCGCTCTTTTCAGGTGACGCGGCTGTTTCAGGAGATGACGCCAGCCGAGCATGTGGCGCTGGCTATCCTGCAACGGGATGGACGCACCGGCAAGATGTTCGGCAATTTCCTGTCCATGCCCGATGTCATGGACGAGGCGAGCGTGCTCCTGACAAAACTCGGCCTGATCGACCTGATGCACCGCAAGGTGAGCGAGATTGCTTATGGCCAGCAGCGCCTGCTCGAAATCGCCATGGCGCTGGCGCTCAAACCGAAAGTGCTGCTCTTGGACGAGCCCGCCGCCGGCGTGCCCCAAAGCGATACCGGCCGCATTGAACAGGCCCTTGCCGACCTGCCGGCCGATCTTGCGGTGCTGATGATCGAGCATGACATGGATCTGGTCTTCCGTTTTGCCAAGCGGGTCATCGTCCTGGCCGCAGGCACGATCATATTCGACGGTTCTCCAGCCGATGTCACCAAGGATGCCGCCGTGCGCGAAGCCTATCTCGGGAGCTATGCCAATGCCAGCCACGCCGCTTGACGTCGAAAACCTGTCGGCGGGTTATGGCCCGACCCGGGTTCTGGAAAACGTCTCCTTTTCGGTTGCGGCAGGGCAACGGTTGGCGGTGCTGGGCCGCAACGGCATGGGCAAGACGACGCTGCTTGCAACGCTGGCTGGACAGACGAAACGCTATGACGGGCGCATCCGTCTTGGCGAAGCCGATGTTACCGGCATTTCCAGCGCGCTGCGCGCCCGCACGGGGCTCGGATATGTGCCGCAAACCCGCTGCATCTTTCCGACGCTGACGGTTGAGGAAAACCTGTTCGTCGGCCTGAAGGACCGGCCGAAAAGCGATCTTCAGGAAGCTTATGCGATGTTTCCGCGTCTTTTCGAGCGCAAGGGAAATCTTGGGTCCCAGCTTTCCGGCGGCGAGCAGCAGATGCTGTCCACGGCGCGCACCATTCTTGGCCGCCCCACCGTCCTTCTGCTCGATGAGCCGCTTGAAGGGCTCGCGCCGGTGATCTGCGAAGAGCTGATGAAAGCATTCTCCGAACTTGCAAGCACCGGCAACATGACCATCGTCCTTGTGGAGCAACGCATCCAGAGCGCTCTTGATTTCGCCGATCAGGTGATCGTGCTCGAACGCGGCAGGGTAGCCTGGAGCGGCACGCCGCAGGCGCTGGCTGCCGATCATGATGCGGTCGACCGGCTGCTCGGTGTGGGCGGGTTGCACTGACCTGAAGCCAACTGATTTCCTGTCAGTGTTCACTTGCCAGGGGCTTCGCATAACCGCTGACTTTTTATTTTTTAAGCGGTGGAACAATCCTCACTTTCGTGCATTCTCGCGTCAGGTCGATTTCTGTCGGCACCAACCACCGTTCCCAACGATGAGGATGTGCTAATGAACAACCTTTTACCCGAACTGCATGAGGGACACGCTCCGATCACGCTGCATCTGCTGTTTCGTGATGCATTGGAAGCGTATGACGACTGGGCCGAGGATCCCGACGTTCCCGTCGTTTATCACCTGGGCATGCCAGTCTCCATCGGTGTGGTCTTCGACCATATGCGTGATTGCACCGACATCCTGCCCAACAACATGGTCAGCGCCATTACCGAGCGGCTCACCAAGCCCTGGAGCAGCAGCAACTCGCTGGACGAGATGACATTTTCCACGGCGGCCAGGGTGATGTGCGTGGTCATTCGCAAGAGACAGCTGCAACGCAGCGGCAGCGATATCGGCGTCTTTTTGCGCCGGTTTGAAAAGCTGCGGTCTCCCCGCGCCGAGACTTAAGAATTCTGGCTTTCCAGACCGCTTCCGGCTTTGCCGGAGGCGGCCGCTTTCACATATATGCAACGTAAGTAACGGAAACATATCGCGTTTTAACAGGCTGTGAAAACGACTTGATAGGGCGGGTTGTCCGTGTTTAAACTAATGAATTACAGTGAATGTACCGCATATTGATGAACTGGCGTTGGAGTAGGGGTGCCGAGGTTCAACCATCCAGCCGCGTGATGCGGGGAGGAAATGATATGACGGTTCATGGTCTTTCGCCGTCCTTCAGTCTGCGCGGCGATCAGCCGTTGCAGATCGCCATCGTCGGCCGCGGCTTTTCCGGCCTGATGATGGCCATCGCCCTGTTGAAGTCGGTCAACCAGCCATTCCGGCTGCGTATGTTTGATCCGCGCCCGATCATCAGCGGCGGACAGGCGCTGGCAACGGCGCGCTCCACCGAAATTCTCAACAGCCGCGCCCGCGATCTCTCCGTTTCGACCGGCGAGCCAAAGGATTTTACCCGCTGGCTACAGGCCAATGCCCCGTTTCGCGAAGCCGTGTCGGCTGCAATTCCGGGTTTCGGACAGATTTTCGTGCCAAAGGCCACGTTCAGCGATTATGTCTATCAGCGCTTTTCCGAGGCGCTGGCGCAGCGCACGGATGTGACCGTGCAGATGTCCAACGACGGCATCAGCCATATCCGCCGCAACGATAACGGCCTGTTCACGCTGAGCCTGGCCGATGGCGGCGAGGCGGTCTATGACACCGTTGTGCTTGCGACCGGCTACGGTTTGAAGCCGCCGCTGGAGACAAGCGAGCAGGTGATGGACGCCATTTTGATGGAGCATCCCGAGACCCGGCGGCATGTGGTCGTCATGGGCAATGGCCTGCGCGCCGTCGACCAGGTTCTGCAATTGCGCGATGGCGGCTTTACCGGCCATATCACCATCCTGTCGCGCCGCGGTTTCCTGCCGCAGCCGCATACCCGCATGCCGGCCGACGCCGTCTTCCCGACGCAGCCCATGCCATCGCAGCTGCGCAATATCGTGCGTTTCGTTCGCGACGCCTGCGCCGAAGCTGAAGAGAACGGCTGGAGCTGGCAGGCGGCCATGAACGGGCTGCGCAAACGTGCCCGCACCCTTTGGGCATCGCTTCCCCCCAGCGAGAAAAGACAGTTCAACCGGCATCTGCGTGCGATTTACGACAGCCATCGCAATCGCCTTCCGGCCGATGTACATGCCAGGCTCGAACGTGAATTTGCCAGCGGCCTGACTGAACTCAAGCGCGGAACCACGCTGAAACGCACGGCGGATGGCCTTTTGGTGCGGTGGGCAGGCCAGCCGGCCGAGAGCCATTTTGCAGCCGACGAGGTGATCGACTGCCGCTGCCTGTCGCCCGATCTTCGGGACCCCGTCGTCGCCGACCTTCTGGATGCGGGCCTGGCAGCGACGGACGAACTCGACCTCGGTCTTGCCGTCAACCCCGCAGGCGAACTCATAACGCCAAAGGGCCGCCCCGCCGGTCTCTTCGCTGTCGGCCCGCTCGGTCTCGGCTCGCTGCCCGATATCGATCTTGTTCCCGAGATTGTCACGCAAACCTATGCGGCCGCGACTCTGATCGGCGCCCGGTCTCTGCCGCAGTTGCAGGCAAGCTGATATCCGGTCATGACCCCTGTAATAAGCTGGCCCGAACGCTGCCGTTTCTGAGCCGGGCCACACATTTCCGTTTGAACAGCCGGGTCATCCCTTGCGGGTGTAACGCCTCAAGAAGGCCGCCAACGCGAACGGATTTTCCTTTCACAAGAAAATTTATAGATATTATAATTTTGCGATCCCGGCCGATCCCGGAAAAAATAGGCGCGATGACCCATTTCCTATCAGACCATGCTGGAGACAATCGCATATGAGCCCCGTTCCGGAAAAGATCGACGTTCTCTGGTTTCTGCCGACCCATGGCGACAGCCGTTATCTCGGCACATCGATCGGCGGCCGCAATGTCGATCTCAACTACCTGAAGCAGGTCGCCCAGGCGGCCGACACGCTCGGCTATTTCGGCGTCTTGATCCCGACCGGCCGCAGCTGTGAGGACAGCTGGATCGTTGCCTCGGCGCTGGCGCCGCTGACGGAAAAGCTGCGCTATCTCGTCGCCGTGCGTCCCGGCCTGCTCAGCCCGACGCTCGCCGCCCGCATGACCGCGACGCTCGATCGCATATCCAACGGCCGCCTGCTGATCAATGTTGTCACCGGTGGCGACCCGATCGAGAACAAGGGCGACGGCATCCACTATTCGCACGAGGAACGCTACGAGGTCACCGAAGAGTTCATCAATATCTACAAGGCCGTGCTGCGCGGCGAAGACGTTACGACCAAGAGCAAGCATTTCGATATCGAGGATGCCAAACTTCTGTTCAAGCCGGTCCAGGACCCGCACCCGCCTCTCTATTTCGGCGGCTCCTCCGGTGTCGGCCAGCAGGTTGCTGCCCGCACGATCGACAAATACCTGACCTGGGGCGAACCGCCCGAGGATGTGGAAAAGAAGGTGGCGGAGGTGCGGGCACTTGCGCAAGCCGAAGGCCGCGAGCTCACCTTCGGTATCCGCCTTCACGTCATCGTCCGCGAGACCGCAAAGGAGGCGTGGACCGCTGCCGACGAACTGATCAAATATGTCGATGAGGATACGATTGCCGCCGCCCAGAAGGTTTTCGAGCGGATGGATTCCGTCGGCCAAAGCCGGATGAGCAAGCTGCATGGGGGCAGCAAGGACAAGCTGGAAATCAGCCCGAACCTGTGGGCGGGCGTCGGCTTGGTGCGCGGCGGTGCGGGGACCGCACTCGTGGGCGATCCCGATCAGGTCAAGGCGCGGATCGACGAGTACCGTCAGATCGGCATCGATACCTTCATCTTTTCCGGCTATCCGCATCTGGAAGAGGCGTACCGGTTCGGCGAACTGGTGCTCCCTAACCTTCCTCTCAACCACCCGGTCAAGTCTCACAAGGCGAGCGCCAATACCGGTCCGTTCGGCGAAACCATCGCCGGGGATCACCGTCCTCCGCTCAAGGTGGCGCAATCCTGAGCTGACGAAAACGCTATCGGCGGATTTGTTCGCGGTGGAACGAATAAATCGTAACATTCAACCGTTAACCAGGGCAGTGGCTATACAACAGCCGCTGCCGAAGTCCGGTTGACAAGCTTAAGGCGAGCCTAAAGAGTAAACCGGTTCAAAACGGCAGCGTTGGGGAGGACTTTTGTCTATGCGCGCGTTTATCCGGTTATCAGCACTTGTTCTCGGTGTTCTGGCATTTTCGCCCGCAGTTCAGGCGGCGGAGCAGGGCAGGCATATCGTCACCACGCAGGACGGCGATTATTTCGGCTTCGACCTGCGCACGCAACAGAACGTCTCCCTTGGCGATTGCGAAAAAATCTGTGTCGCAGATACGTCCTGCCGCGCCTTCACCTATAATCCGAAGGTGAAATGGTGCTTTCTCAAATCCGACTATAACACGTTGAACACATTCGCCGGCGCTGTCGCCGGCAAGGTTGTCGATGCTGCCTCGGCAGAACCGGATATTGGCGCGCCCCCGGCCTTGCCGTTCGTCACCGAACAACTGCTCACTGACGCCCGTGCCACCAAAGACAATCTCTCTGTGCTGTCGGACCAGGATGCACTGGGGCTGAAGGGCCGCAAGGACGCGGCCTATCGCGAGCTCGCGGCCGGCAATGTTGCCCCGGCATTGAAAGCCTTTCAGGGCGCGCTCGCCATCACGCCCGATGACGGCGCCTTGTGGATCGAAGCGGCGCGCGCTGCCAATCGCGTTTACGGTAATTCCGATTTTGCCACCCAGGCATCGCTTGCAGCGCTGAATGCCTATCAGCTGTCGCGCACCACGCAGGCGCGGGCAGAGGCATTGGAAGTTCTCGCTACCGCACTGAAAAATACCGAGAATTTTCGGGCCGCACTCAGCGCCTACAAGGCCAGCCTGGCGCTGGTCGAGGCGAAATCCGTCCGGGCCGATTACACGGACCTGCGCTCGCGCCAGGGTTTTCGCGTGACTGAACATAAGATTGATTCCGACAGTGCGACGCCACGCGTCTGCGTCCAGTTTTCCGAGCCGCTGGTCAAGGCCGGTGTCGATTACACGCCGTTCGTTCTCCTGGACGGCGCCACGCCCAAGGCTCTCGAAGCCAAGGGCAGCGAAATCTGCGTCGAGGGTCTGACCCACGGGCAGCGTTACAAGATTGCCTTGCGCTCGGGACTTCCGTCTTCCGTCGAGGAGCCGCTGGAAGCCAATGTCAATCTCGACGTCTACATTCCCGACCGCGCCGCAATGGTCCGCTTTACCGGCGACAGTTTCGTTCTGCCTGGCACGGCCCGCCGTGGCATTCCGATCGTTTCTGTAAACACCGCCAGCGCCAATCTGAAACTTTACCGCATCGGCGACCGCAACATTGCCTCGCTGCTGACGGCCTCGCAATTCCTGACGCAGCTCGATGGCTATAGTGCCCAGCGCATCCAGGATGAAAACGGCGAAATGGTCTGGCAGGGATCGATCGACATTGCGACCGATCTCAACAAGGAAGTCGTGACCAGTTTCCCGGTCGATGAAGCGCTGCCGCAGCGTAAGCCGGGCGTCTATGTTTTGACCGCCGTTTCGGCCACGGGTGCGCGGAACGAATGGGACAGCCAGGCAACGCAATGGTTCGTCATCTCGGATATTGGGCTTTCCACCTATTCCGGGACCGACGGGCTCTCCGTCTTTGCCCGCTCGCTGGCATCGGCCAAGCAGATGGCCGGGATCGAACTGACCTTGCTTGCCAAGAATAATGAAGTGCTGGGGACCTCGACCACCGACGCCGACGGCCGCGCGACATTCGATGCCGGCCTGCTGCGCGGCACCGCCGCCATGACGCCGGCCGTCATTACTGCAAAGAGCGGCGATGACGACTACGTTTTCCTCGACCTGACCCGCGCTGGTTTCGACCTTTCCGACCGCGGCGTCACCGGCCGTGCGGCGCCTGGCGCCATCGACGTGCTGACCTGGACGGAACGCGGTATCTACCGCGCCGGCGAAACCGTGCATGTCTCCGCACTGGCCCGCGACAGCGCCTCGATCGCGATTGAAAAACTGCCGCTGACCTTCATCTTCATGCGCCCCGACGGCGTCGAAGACCGCCGCGTTGTGAGCGACGGTGGCCTGGCGGGCGGCTATGCACTTGATCTGCCTCTGCAGCCCAATGCCATGCGCGGCACCTGGACGGTGCAGATCTTCACCGATCCGAAGGGTACGGCGATCAGCGAGAGGCAATTCCAGGTCGATGACTTCGTGCCCGACCGGGTCGAGTTCGACATGGCAAGCACCGCCAAGCAGATCGAGATCGATACGCCGGTACTGGTGACCATCGACGGCCGCTTCCTCTATGGCGCCCCGGCCGCTGGCCTGGAGCTCGAAGGCGAAGTCGGCCTGAAGCCGACCCGCGAAACTGAAGATTTCAAGGGCTACCTGTTTGGTCTTGCCGATGAAGAGGCGACGGAAGACAGCCGTACGACATTGGAGGGACTGGAGCCGCTCGACGAAGATGGCAAAGCCACCTTCGACGTCACGTTGACGGACGTGCCCTCGACCACGCAATTGCTGAACGCCAATATCACCGTGCGTGTTCAGGAAGCCGGTGGCCGCGCTGTCGAGCGTTCGCTGACATTGCCGGTCAAGCCGGCGGGCGCCATGATCGGCATCAAGCCGGAATTTTCCGGCGATCTCGCGGAAAACGCCGTCGGCAAGTTCCACGTCATCGCCATCGACGAGAGCGGCGCCAAGCAGGCAAAGACCGGCCTGACCTGGAAGCTGCTGCGCGTCGAACAGGACTATCAGTGGTATCGCGACGGCACCGCCTGGAAATATGAACCGGTCACATCCACCAAGCAGGTCTCGAACGGCACCCTGGACGTGACCACGGATGGCGGCGAGATCGCCATCTCGGCCGGTTGGGGCCGCTATAGGCTCGAATTGGAAACCGCCGATACCGACGGCCCGGCCTCCAGCGTCGAGTTCGATTCCGGCTGGTATGTCACCGCAAGCTCGACGGAAACGCCGGATGGCCTGGAGGTTGCGCTCGACAAGCAGAATTACGCGATCGGCGACACCGCCAAGCTGCGCGTGTCGCCGCGTTTTGCCGGCGAAGTCCTGGTGACGATCGGCTCGGAAAAGCTGATCGCCACGCAGACGGCCTCCATCCCGGCCGAGGGCGGCGAGGTCGATATTCCCATCACCGCCGATTTCGGCGCGGGCGCCTATGTCACGGCAACGCTCTACCGTCCGGGCGATGCGCAGGAAAGCCGCATGCCGATGCGCTCCATCGGCATCAAATGGCTGGCTGTGGATCCCGCAGAGCGCAAGCTCTCCGTCACGCTCGACCTGCCGGAAAAGACGCTGCCACGCCAGACGCTGAATATTCCGGTCGCGGTGACCGGGGCAGGGGTGGGCGAGGAAGCCTATGTCACGGTTGCCGCCGTCGATGTCGGTATTCTCAACCTGACGCGCTATGAAGCGCCCGATCCGGCCGGATGGTATTTCGGCCAGCGCCAGCTTGGCCTCGAAATCCGCGATCTCTACGGGCGTTTGATCGACGGCTCGCTCGGAGCGACCGGGCGTCTGCGCACCGGTGGCGACGGCGGCCAGATGGCGTTGCAGGGCAAGCCGCCGACCGAAAAACTGGTGGCGTTCTTCTCCGGCCCGGTTCAGCTGGATGCGGACGGCAAAGCGATTGTCAGTTTTGACATCCCGCAATTCAACGGAACCGCCCGGGTCATGGCTGTCGCCTGGTCGAAGGCCGGCGTCGGGCATGCCTCAACCGATGTCGTCATTCGCGATCCGGTCGTGGTGACGGCGAGCCTGCCGCAGTTCCTGGCGCCCGGAGATAAGGCGGAGCTTCGGCTCGACATCGCCAATACCGATGGCCCTGCCGGCGACATGAACCTGAAGGTGACGAGCAGTTCCTCCGTAGTGATCGATGCGGCGCAAGCCGAGCAGACCTTCAACGTCAAGCCGGGCGGTAAATTCGACCTCACTCTTCCGCTGTCCGGCGTCCATCCGGGTGACGGCGCGATCTCGATCGAGCTGACGAGCGCCGACGGGCTTTCGCTGCAACAGTCGGTTTCGGTTCCGGTCCGGCCCGCAGCCCTGCCGGTAACGACCCGCCACCCCATCACTATCGAGCCGAATGCCAGCCTCAAGGTCGATGGCGATCTTCTGGCCGAAAGCATGCTGCAGGGATCGGCCGTCAGCATCAGCGTCACCCGCTCTGCCGCCTTCGATATTCCGGCATTGCTGACATCGCTCGACCGCTACCCCTATGGTTGCGCCGAACAGACGACCAGCCGGGCGCTGCCACTGCTGTATCTGAGTGAACTCGCCAAGCAGTCCGGCCTGCCGGAGGATGGCGATGTCCAGAAGCGCGTTCAGGAAGCGATCTACCGGGTTCTGTCCTATCAGTCTTCGACCGGTAGTTTCGGCCTCTGGAGCCCCGGTTCCGGCGATCTCTGGCTCGACGCCTATGTCACGGACTTCCTGACACGCGCCCGCGAACAGAAATACCAGGTTCCGGACCAGGCCATGGTGCAGGCGCTCGATAACCTACAAAATGCGCTGAGCTACGATGTGGACATGAAGAGCCAAGGCAATGAGATTGCCTATTCGCTCTATGTGCTGGCCCGCAACCGCAAGGCTGCAATCAGCGATCTCAGATATTACGCCGACACCAAGCTTGCGGAATTCCCGACGCCGCTGTCGAAAGGGCATCTGGCTGCGGCTCTCGCCCTTTACGGCGATGCGCAGCGTTCGCAAAGTATTTTCGAGGATGCGCTGCAAATGTCGATGTCGGCAAGCGATGCAAGCCTTGACCGGTCCGACTACGGTTCGGCCTTGCGCGACGATGCTGCCGTTCTGACGCTGGCAGCGGAAGCCCGGCCGGTGCCAACGATCATCCCGCAACTCGCCAAGATCGTCGCCCGCGAGTGGGAGCAGAAATCCTATACGAGCACGCAGGAGCAGATGTGGACGCTATTGGCCGCCCGCGCCATTCAAGGCGGCGATACCGACCTCAATCTCGACATTAACGGCACACCGCGCAGCGGTGGTTACGCCGCACGGTTGAGCGGCGACGAGGTTCTTGATCAGCCGGTGACGATCACCAACCGGTCGAGCGAACCGGTTGCCGCCGTCGTCACGACGGTTGCGGCGCCCGCATTCCCGCTGCCTGCCGGCGGCAACGGCTTCAGCATCGAGCGAACCTATTATACGCTCGACGGTGAGGAGGCGAATGTCACGCAGGCCAGGCAGAACGAGCGTTACGTGGTCGTCATCAACGCCACGGAAAGCAACACCTGGCCGTCGCGGGTGCTGATCACCGACCTCCTGCCCGCCGGTTTCGAGATCGACAATCCGACCCTTGTCGATAGTGCCAAACTGTCGAACTTCGAATGGATCGGCGAAGTCGAGGCTGCCCATACGGAGTTCCGCAGCGACCGTTTCGTTGCTGCCTTCGACCGGACAGCGGGTGATAACCGCTCGATCACCGTTGCCTATGTGGTTCGTGCCGTGACGCCGGGCACCTATGATCATCCGGCTGCCAGCATCGAGGACATGTACCGGCCGCAATTCTCCGCGCGCTCCGCGATGGGGCGCATGGAGGTTCAGGCGGTCGAATAATGGCTCTCTGGGCAAAAATCTGCGGCGCGTTGGTGGGCTCCGCCCTTCTATGCGTCGCCATCATGTCCGGCCTGGAAGCGGCGGACCACGCCTATCCGCCGCCGCTCGAGCAAGCGCGCACGGTCTCTGCCGAAGTGCTGGATGCGGACGGACAGCTGTTGCGGGCCTTTGCGACGCCGCAGGGCCGCTGGCGGCTGCAGACGACGGCGAAGGACGTCGATCCGCAATTCGTGCGCATGTTGATCGCCTATGAGGATCAACGCTTCTTCGAGCACAAGGGCGTCGATCCCATCGCACTGATGCGCGCCGCCGGGCAGTTCGCGACCCATGGGCGGATCGTCTCGGGCGCCTCAACGCTGTCGATGCAGGTGGCACGGCTGATCGAGCCGCGGGAAGGCCGGTCGTTTGCGGCAAAGTTTCGCCAGCTTGCCCGCGCCGTGCAGATCGAACGCCGCCTGAGCAAGGCCGAAATCCTTGATCTTTACCTCACCCACGCGCCCTATGGCGGCAATCTGGAGGGCATTCGTGCGGCAAGCCTTGCCTATTTCGGCAAGGAGCCCCGGCGTCTGACCGTATCGGAAGCAGCCCTTCTGGTGGCGCTTCCCCAGCTCCCGGAAAAGCGCCGCCCCGACCGTCATCTGAAAGCCGCCGAGACGGCACGGCAACGGGTTTTGGAGCGCATGGCCGTTTCCGCCGTGATCGGCGAAGGGGAGGCGGAACGCGCTGGCCTGACCGCCGTGCCGGAGCGCCGTCTGCAATTGCCGGCCTTTGCAGCCCATGTCGCAGAAGCGGCGCGGCGAAAAGAACCTGCGGTTATCCAGCACCAGACGACGCTGCGCCGGAATATCCAGAAGGGGCTGGAAACCGTCGCCAAGGAGGCTGCCGCGCGCCTTGGGCCCAAGGTCTCGATCGCCATGGTCATGGCCGATGCGCGCACCGGCGAGATTGTCGGTGAACTCGGGTCGGCCGATTATTTCGATGCCAGCCGCTCCGGCTGGATCGACATGACGCGCATTTCCCGCTCGCCCGGCTCGACGCTGAAGCCGTTCATCTATGGCCTCGCCTTCGAGGAGGGGCTGGTGTCGCAGGAAACCATCATCGAAGACCGGCCGGCGGATTTCTTCGGCTACCGGCCGCGCAATTTCGACATGACCTATCAGGGCGATGTCAGCATCCGCCAGGCCCTGCAATTGTCGCTCAATGTCCCTGCTGTACGGTTGCTGGATGCTGTTGGCCCAACGCGCCTGATGGTGCGCTTCCGCCGCGCCGAGGTGAGGCCCATCCTGCCTGCGAACGAGGCGCCGGGCCTGGCCATCGGCCTTGGCGGCTTGGGCATCAACCTGAAGGATCTCGTGCAGCTCTATGCCGGCCTTGCCAATCGCGGTAAGCCGGTCCGTCTTGGCGACGGGATTCGCGAGCAACCGGGCCCAATTGAAAACGAACCGCTTCTCGACGCCGTTGCCACCTGGCAGATCGCCGATATTCTTTCGGGCGTGCTGCCGCCGGCAGGCGCCGTCCAGCGCGGTATCGCCTACAAGACAGGTACGAGCTACGGCTACCGCGATGCCTGGTCCGTCGGGTTCGATGGCCGCTATGTGCTGGGTGTCTGGGTCGGCCGTCCGGACAATGGCGCGGTCCCGGGCCTGACAGGCTACGGCATGGCGGCGCCAATCCTGTTTGACGGCTTTGCCAAGTCAGGCGTTGCCATGACGCCGCTTCCGCGTGCCCCGGCCGGTGCTGTTCGCATCGCGCAAGCCGAGTTGCCGATCAGCCAGCGCCGGTTTTCCTTAAGCGCCAATGGCCTCGTTTCCGCCTCCATCCGGGAAGCCGCGCCGCAGATCGTTTATCCGCCGGAAGGCGCCCGTGTGGAACTGGGGGTCGATACCGACGGCGTGGCGATGCCGCTTGTGCTCAAGCTCCAGGGCGGGCGGGCACCCTTCCGCTGGCTTGCCAATGGCAAACCGCTTCCCGAGACGTCGCGGCGCCGTGTCAATCAATGGGTACCGGATGGCGCCGGCTATTCCACGCTGACCGTCATCGATGCCGCCGGGCGGGCCGCGAGCGTGCGGGTTTTTCTCGACTAGAATCACCGGAATTGTTTCGGTCGAGCCGCCATCAGGCCGGAACTGGCAACTCCGAATTGTGCCCTATCAGGAATGGGGATTCCCGAACATCGTCTCATGATTTATCAGTGAGACATGATTCGATCCGATCTGATTCGAAACCGCGCCGGGGGGACACCCAGTTGCGATGACATTGACGGAGGCATATTGTCTTTTCCGCTTCCCTTGGCCGTTCGATATGCGCTTGCCGGCGTCGTCCTGACGCTTGGTCTTGTCGGCTGCGGAGCGCGCGACGGCGTGAGATTGTCCGATACTGCAACGACCGTGCCGACCGAGACGGCCTTTGCGCTGCCGGGACCGGGCGGGCCAGCCATCGTCAATATCGTCGAGCGCAGTTTCAGCAACGCGACCCAGCAGGACATCTTCCTGTTCACATCCGCCTCGACGCCCGGCCAGAATCTCATGCGTGTCCAGCTGTTCGGTCCGGTCGGATTGAAATTCGATGGAACGAAGTCGCTCGGTTACAGCTCTGTCCGCGCCGGCGATATTGCTAGGGAAATGCGCCGTGAGCTTCCGGGCGTAGCACTCCGGCAATCACCGATCTACATGCAGAACAATTACGGGCCCTTCAGCTATGCCTATGGGCGCGGCCGCGGCAACGATGCATGCCTCTATGGCTGGCAGCAGATCCGCTCGCCCGACAATGCCAGAACGGCCTTCCAGAACCAGGGCACGATCCAGGTCCGGCTGCGGCTTTGCGAAGAGAATGCCAGCGAGGAAAAGCTGGTCAGCCAGATGTACGGCTATACGATCCGTGGCGCATTCAATACGGCCACCTGGAACCCCTATGGCGCGCCCCAGAGTGTCGATCCGGCTTTTGGCCGGACTGGACATCCGATCTATCCGAAGGTCGATGACATCCGCGGCAATCTGATGCCGGAAGTCCCTGCCGAGCGGGTTCGCCCCGCTGTGCGGCCGCGCCAAGTGGTTGTCGCGAAGGAAAAAATCGTGCCAATCAAACAACCGGCGCCGGAAGAAACCATTCCTTTACCAACATCGGGGGATATGAAGGGGATTGTTGTTCCGTCCCCTGATTGTGTGAGCCAATCGGCGGGTGCCGGGCAATGCAAGTAACATCGGCATGATCCGAATTGCCGGTTGCAGTTTGAGTTGACCATGGCGTTTTGAGGGCGTCCGCCGGCACTGACGTGTCACCGGGTGGCCTCCTGAAGGGCACCAACCATGCGCAAGGCGAGTATCATTCTTTTCTGGGGAATAGCTTCCCTGTGCGTCATTGCGCTGGTGACGCTGCCGATCAACCTGCAGACCCAGTTGATCGCCAGTATTGCCGTCGTCACCTTCATGGCTGTTTTGAAAATCCTCAAAGCCGAGGGCACATGGCGGCTGACGGCGCTCGCTTTCGGCACGGCGATCGTGATGCGCTACGTCTACTGGCGCACGACCAGCACGCTGCCGCCGGTCAACCAGCTGGAAAACTTCATTCCCGGCTTTCTGCTTTATCTTGCGGAAATGTACAGCGTGATGATGCTGGCGCTCAGCCTATTCGTCGTCGCCATGCCGCTGCCGTCGCGCCCGTCGCGGGCTGCGTCGGAGGGGAAATATCCAAGCGTCGATGTTTACGTACCGACCTATAATGAGGATTCGCATCTGCTGGCCAATACATTGGCTGCAGCCAAGGCCATGGATTACCCGGCCGAGAAGCTGACCGTATGGCTGCTTGACGATGGCGGCACGCTGCAGAAGCGAAGCTCGGCCAATCTGCTCGAAAGCCAAACGGCCAAGTCCCGGCACCAGGAATTGCAGACGCTCTGCGCCGATCTCGATGTGCGCTACCTGACGCGCGACCGCAACGAGCATGCCAAGGCCGGCAATCTCAATAATGGCATGGCGCATTCTGACGGCGAACTGATCGCCGTCTTCGACGCCGACCACGCGCCCGCGAGAGACTTTCTTCTGGAGACGGTCGGCTATTTTGAGGACGATCCACGGCTGTTTCTCGTTCAGACCCCGCATTTCTTCCTCAACCCCGACCCGGTCGAACGCAATCTGCGCACCTTCGAGAAGATGCCGAGCGAGAACGAAATGTTCTACGGCATTATCCAGCGCGGACTGGACAAGTGGAACGCCTCGTTCTTCTGCGGCTCGGCAGCCGTTTTGCGCCGTCAGGCGCTCGACCAGACCGGCGGCTTCAGCGGCGTCAGCATCACGGAAGACTGCGAAACCGCGATCGACCTGCATGCCAGCGGCTGGAACAGCGTCTATGTCGACCGGCCGCTGATCGCCGGGTTGCAACCGGCGACGTTTGCCAGCTTTATCGGTCAGCGCAGCCGCTGGGCGCAGGGCATGATGCAGATCCTGCGGTTCAAATTCCCGCCCTTGAAGCGCGGCCTGTCGATCCCGCAGCGGCTTTGCTACATGTCCTCGACATTGTTCTGGCTCTTTCCGTTCCCAAGAACGATCTTTCTCTTTGCGCCGCTCTGTTACCTCTTCTTCGACCTGGAAATCTTCACCGCGTCCGGCGGCGAGTTCCTGGGCTATACCCTTGCCTATATGCTCGTGAACCTGATGATGCAGAACTATCTCTACGGCTCCTTCCGCTGGCCCTGGATCTCCGAGCTCTATGAATATGTCCAGACGGTTCACCTCCTGCCGGCCGTTGTCTCGGCGATCGTCAATCCGAGGAAGCCGAGCTTCAAGGTGACGGCGAAGGATGAATCCGTTCTCGTCAGCCGTTTGTCTGAAATCAGCAGGCCGTTCTTCATCATCTTCGGCGTGCTGCTGCTTGCGCTTCTGGTGACCATCTACCGGGTCTATACCGAGCCCTATAAGGCCGACGTGACGCTGGTGGTGGGCGCCTGGAACCTGCTCAATCTGGTGCTCGCCGGTTGCGCGCTCGGCGTCGTTTCCGAACGCGGCGAATTGTCGGCGACGCGGCGGGTCAAAGTCACGCGCCGCTGCGAATTCGGGCTGGGCGAACAATGGTATCCGGCAACGATCGACGACGTTTCGGTCTATGGTGCCCGCATCAATGTCTATGCAAAGACGATCGGCTCACCTACGGTCAACACGCGCGGCCTGATCCGGTTTACGCCGCATGGCCGCGAAACGGCGGAAATCCTTCCCGTTGCCGTCCGTAACACGCAGGTCGATGGCGATATCGTCACGATGGGTTGCCAGTACCTGCCGGAAGCGGCCCGCGATCACAGTCTCGTTGCCGACCTGATTTTTGCAAACTCCCAGCAATGGACGGAATTCCAGTTATCACGCCGTGGCAATCCGGGCCTTTTCCGGGGAACGATCTGGTTCTTCGGGCTGGCTTTTTACCAGACAAGCCGCGGGCTCGCCTATTTCTTCAGCAATCGCGGTGGAGGCGGCAAGGCCAAGGTTGCAGCGGGAGCGAAAAAATGACCAAGGCCGTCATCCTTGCTCTGACGCTGCTTGCTTTGCCGGCTGGCCCGCTCAACGCCCAGACATTGCCCTTTGACATGACGCCGGAGCGGCCCGCTTCCGACAGTCCCGCAGTGACGGCGCCGCCGGAAGGCGAGGGCAATGGTGCGGCCGGGTCCCAGCCGGTGACGGTTGCGCCGGTTGCCGAACCCGTCGAGACCGTTCCCTTCCAGCGTTATATCCTGCCGGAAGGCAGCCTTGGCCTGACAGGCGAATTCGAAGACCGCCTCTGGTCTGTCTATCTGACCGCGCAACAGGCGGCTTCGGGGGCAAAGCTCAATCTCGGTTATCAGAACTCTATTTTCGTGGCCCCGGAAACCTCCCGCCTGACGGTCGAGGTCAACAATACGAAGATTGCCGAGGAAGCCATCCGCTCGCCGGAATCCGTCTCCGACCTCAGTCTTGACCTGCCTAAGGACTTGCTGAAGCCGGGATCCAACCTGATCCGCCTGCGCTCCAGCCAGCGTCACCGCACCGATTGCGATGTGCAGTCGACCTACGAACTCTGGTCGAATGTCGATGCCGAGAAAACCTTTCTCAGCTTTACCGCCAATGATCCGGTGAGCATGCAGAGCCTTGACGATATCAAGGCCATCGGCGTCGATGAGGGCGGTCTGACCCGGTTCAATTTTGTCGTCCCGGCGCTGGAACAGCCGGTCTCGACGATACCATTGATGCGCCTGTCGCAGGGCTTGGCGGTCCTGGCCGATATGCCGAACCAATCCTTTTCTTTCGAAACGAGCAAACTCACGCCCTCCGGGCCGGGAGAGATGACAGTCCTCGTCGGCACCAATGCCGAGCTGTCGCCGCTGCTGGCCTCCTTGCCCGATGGCGCGGCCGCCGCGCCGGTGGCCGGCTTCGTACAGGACCCCAAAACCGGGTCGCCGGTTCTGGTGATCACCGGCCCGACATGGCAGGCGATCCGCAGTGCGATCGAGAGCATCGTTGCGCCGACCGATGTTTCCCTGCCTGCACGCCGTGATGTCATCACCACGCAGCGCTGGCGCTCTCCGGATGCACCGTTCCTGTTTTCCAATAGCCGTCTGCCTTTTTCGCAGCTGGGGCTGAAGACCGAGGAATTTTCCGGCAGGCGGTTTCGAACCGACTTCACGATCGGCGTTCCGTCCGATTTCTATGCCGCCTCCTATGGCGAAGCCGTGATCCTTCTGGACGCGGCCTATTCTTCGGCCGTGCTGCCGGGCAGTCATATCGATATCTACGTCAATGACAGTATCGCCTCGACCGTGCCGATTACGTCATCAGGCGGCGGATTGCTTCGTCATCTGCCGATCAACGTCACGATGCGGCATTTCCGTCCAGGCGTGAACACGATTGCCATCGAAGCCATTCTGTCAACGGAAAGCGACAAGGTCTGTGCGCCTGGCGCAACCGGCACGGACGCGCCCCGCTTTGCGCTGTTCGATACGTCCGAATTCCACATGCCGGATTTTGCCCGGGTCGGCCAGTTGCCCAATCTCGCGGCGACCGCCGGGACCGGGGCGCCCTATAACAGGACCCCTGATCCCGTTCCGCTGTTCCTGGACCGGATCGACACCAACACGCTTTCGGCGGCGGCGACATTCCTTGGACGGCTTGCCGCATCCGCCGGACACCCGCTTCCCGTCGAAACGGTCGCATCGCCGGCATTGATCGGCAACAGGAGCGCCATCTTTATCGGCTCGCTCTCGCAGATGCCGCCAGCGGTGTTTACGCAGATGAACATCTCGGAAGCGAGCCGGAACACGTGGGGCCCGAACACGGGCGCCCAGGCTCAAGGGGTCGATACGCAGGCCGCCTATAACGAGTGGCGCGATAAGCTGAAGGACGGTCCGTTCAGCGCCCAGATCAGCGCGCTTGAAGGCTGGCTGAAGCAGAATTTCGACATCACGCTGACTTCGCTCCGCTTCGCGCCAAGGTCGGAAACCAGCTTCATGCCGTCAAGCGACGCGTCGCTGCTGATGGCGCAGGCCGCGAGCCCGGATGGATCGGGGACCTGGACGGTCCTTGCCGCGCCGACCGGCAAGGATCTGCGCGACAACATGCAGGCCTTAAGCGGACATGCAAACTGGGAACAGCTTGCCGGGCGCATTTCGACCTATGAAGCCGGCACCAAGACGGTGCAGACCGTGCCGGTGAACAGCTTCCAGTTCGTGCCGACCCAGCCCGGATCATTCTTCAATTACCGGCTTATCGCCGCCAATTGGCTATCGACGAACATCCTGTCCTACGCTGTGCTGCTCGCCGTGCTGGCCGTCATCCTCGGCCTGGCAACCGCGACGATGCTGGGCAACCTCGGGCGGCGGAAATGAGGACGAAACTGCTGGCGGCCTTCCTTGCAGGACTGTTCAGCTTTTGTCTGGCGGGTACCCCGGCGGCCGCTCAGCAGCCCCTGATCGCAGCCGAGGCCTGGCAAGCCTACAAGGCGAAATTCCTTGATCCGGGCGGCCGCATCATCGACGATGCCAACGGCAATATCAGCCATAGCGAAGGCCAAGGCTACGGGCTTTTGCTGGCCGTGCTTGCCGGCAACGCCGCAGATTTCGAACTGATCTGGTCGTTTACCCGCACTGAACTGCTGTTGCGCAGCGATGGCCTTGCAGCCTGGAAATGGAACCCCGCCACAAAACCGCATGTCACCGACATCAACAATGCGACCGATGGCGATATTCTGATTGCCTATGCGCTGGGATTGGCGGGCACACAATGGAACCGGCCGGATTACACCCAAAATGGCGCCAGCATAGCCAGGGCCATTCTGGAAAAGACGATTCTCCAAATCTCCGGCCGGACATTGCTCCTCCCGGCCGCAACCGGGTTTGCCGCCGGCGACCGCGAAGACGGCCCGGTCATCAATCCGTCCTACTGGATTTTCGAAGCCTTTCCGGTCTTGAATCAACTGGCCCCATCGCCGGTCTGGTCGAAGCTTCGTACCGATGGTCTTGCCCTTCTCGGCGAACTTCGCTTCGGCCCGAAACAACTTCCCGCAGATTGGGTCTCCCTGAAATCGGCACCGGGTCCTGCGATGGGTTTCCCCGCCGAATTCGGATATAATGCCGTGCGCATTCCGCTTTATCTCGTGCGCGCCGGGGTGAAAGACCGGGATCTTTTGACACGGCTGATGCGCGGAACAACTGGTGCAAATGGAGGATACGCAACTATAGATATAGTATCCGGCTTGCCGAAGGACAGCCTTGCCGATCCGGGTTATCGAATAATTAACTATATTCTGGCCTGTGTGTTGGACAAGACGGCGGTACCGGAAGATGTGAAGCAATTCGCGCCGACCCGCTATTATCCTTCGACGCTCCATTTGCTGGGGCTATCCTTTATAGCTGCTCAGCAGCCGGAGTGCTTATGAAGTCCACCTTCATCGCATTATCAGCAGCGGTCCTCGCCATTATCGTCTTCGGGATGAACAAGCCTGACTACGTCAAGAATGCCATGCGATCCCTTTCCCTGATGGATGCGGAAGAGCCCACATCGCTGTCGCCACGCTTGGCGCAGCAGTCGAACACGGGCGTCAATGGCGCAAGCACGCCGGTCTTCCGGGAAATCAAGCGATCTGCCCGGCCCGTTCTCGACAGCGTGGTGACGGCAGCGACTGCGGCGACGGTGGACGAGAGCGCGTTGCGCTATTTTGCCAGCCGTGGCGATACGGCCAGGCTGCAGGCCGAAATCTCGCGTTTGAAGGCGTTGTATCCGGATTGGGTGCCGCCAAAGGATCCCCTCGCGGTTCCTCAAAACGAGGACAAGCAGCTGGAGACGATGTGGGACCTTTACGCCCAGTCCCGCTACGCCGAGGTCCGCAAGGCTATCGCAGAACGCCAGACGGCGGAACCCGCATGGAAACCGCCTGCGGATCTGATCGACCGCTTGACCGTCGCCGAAGCGCGCGCGCGGCTGATCAATGCCTCTGACCTCAAGCAATATGACACCGTCGTGCGGATCGGCTCCGAAACACCGAGCCTGCTCACCTGCAGCGAGGTCGATGTTCTCTGGCGCGTGGCCGAAGCCTTTTTCCGCACCGATAAGGCCCAGCGCGCGACAGACGCCTATGGCTATATCCTGAACAATTGCCAGAATGCTGCCGAGCGGCTTGCCACGGTTCAAAAGGCCGCCGCCATTCTTCCCTCCAAGAGTGTCGAAGACCTGCTTGCGAAGGAAAAGACGGCGCCTGACGGCACGATGGAATTCGACAGTATTCGCGACGATCTCGCGCGCCGGTTCGTTGCCGAAGCCAATGCCGACGGAAAGATCGTCGTGCCACCGCAATATCTCTCGCGCATCGAGCGCCTTGCCGAAACCGGTGGCCTTGCTTCCGATGCCCTGTTGCTCGGCTGGTACTACCTGCCGCGTGGCGACATGGAAACGGCCGAAAAATGGTTCCGCAAGGCGCGCGACAAGGAAGACACGGCGTCGGCTTCGCAGGGCCTTGCCCTGACCTTGATCGATCGCAACGACCAGCTCGCCGCCGAAGATACCATGTTTCGCTGGCGCGACGATTCCAAGGAAGCAAAGGCCGTCTATCTCGCGGCGACCGCCAACCTTCTGGCACTGGAACCACCGGTTGCCATCACCGGTGACGTCTTGAAGCGCATTGCCACAGAGGTGATCAAATCACGCGATGCGGCCACGGCCCAGCAGTTCGGCTGGTATGCCCGCGCGCTGAACCAGCCGCAAACGGCCCTGCAATGGTTTCGCACTGCACTCAGCTGGAAGCTCGACGACGAGCCGTCGGCTTACGGCCTGGCCGTGACCTATCTGCAACTGGATGACCTGAAGGGCCTGACCGAAATCCAGCGCCTCTGGGCTGGACGGTCTGAACGCATTGCCAAGGTTGGCGAGGTCGAACAGCCAGACGTCGCCAAGCACCAGCTGCCTGTTGCCAATGAAACGGTTCCCATCCGGCGGCAGCAGCAGCGCACCGTTGTGGTCGCGCAGGATGTGGAATACGAGCGCTCTGAACAGAGCGAACAGGTTGTTTCGGCGCGGCCGCGCCGGACGGCCCCGGTCGACCGGGGTTGCAAATCGACGATCAATCCGCAGACGCTTGCTCCGGAAGCAGCGTTGACGCGCGGCTGGTGCCTGATGGAGCGTAACAGGCCGATCGAAGCGGCCGCGGCCTTCGAGGTTGGAATGCTTGGCTCTTCGGCAAAAACGCGTGAGGACGCCGCCTATGGCCAGAGCCTTGCCTATCTGCGCGCTGGTCTTGCCGGCAAAGCTGCCGTCTCCGCCGTCAAGGCGCCGCAAAACCGTCAACGCGCCTTCGAACTGCAACAGGCGCTTCTGGCCGACAAGGCTGTGGCGGCGTTCGACGCCGGCCGGCCGCGCGAAGCGCTGCTTGCGCTGGATCAGTTGAAGCAGATCGCGCCGGAACGGACCGACCTTTTGACGTTGCGGGGCTATGCCTATCTCAAGCTGAAACGCTACGACGACGCACGGCGGGTGTTCGAGGCGCTGGCTGCCATCGGCAATCGCGATGGCCAGCGTGGACTTGGCGTCATCCACGATATAACGGATAGAAAAGGTTGATCGGGACGCAAAGCTCCCCCCGCTCTTCCTGAGCATCACAGGGAGCGGAGTGGACAACGTGACATCTTCCCCTTTGGATATTCCGGTCAAGACAGCCGACGGCCGCTTGACGACCCTCGCCGAATTTCGTGGCCGCGTGATGCTGGTCGTCAACGTCGCATCGAAATGCGGGCTGACGGTTCAGTATGAGGGCCTGGAAAAGCTGTATGAGGCCAAACGCGATGCGGGATTGGTCGTCCTTGCCTTTCCCTCAAACAATTTCATGCAGCAGGAGCCGGGAACGGAAGCCGAGATCATCGAATTCTGCACCAGCACCTATGATGTGCAATTCCCGATCTTTGCAAAGATTTCCGTCAAGGGGGAGGGCGTTCACCCGCTGTATCGCAGCCTGACGGCAATCGCACCCGACGCCATCGGTGAAGGTCCGATGCGCGACCGGCTGAAGGGCTATGGCGTTGATCCGGAAAACAAAGCCGACGTCCTGTGGAATTTCGAAAAATTCCTGATCGGCCGCGACGGCAAGGTCGCCGCCCGCTTTTCACCGGATGTCACCGCTGAGGATGCACGCCTTGTCTCGGCGATCGATCGGGAACTGTCACAGCGCGGTTGAGACGGCGCAATCTGTCCGGAAACAAGAACGACCGGCCATGCGGTAAACGCAAAGCCGGTCGCAACAAATGCGGTGCGCATTACCGCGCTGATTTCTTTTCGATATAATCTGCAGCCACCCGCGCAACGAGCGCCAGCGAGATCGCTCCGGCATCGGGATGGCCGATGCTTTTTTCAGCCAGCGGCCGGGCGCGGCCCAGTTTCGGGGTGAGCGCTGAGGTCGCATCCGCTGCGATTTTTGCAGCCTCTGCCGCCAAAGACCAGGCCTGCGGCAGCAATTTCCCCGATTCTGCCTCACGCTCCAGCGTTTCGACAAATGGGATCAGCGCATCGACCAGCGTCTTGTCGCCGAGCCGGGCGCGGCCAAGCCGGGTCACGCCATCCAGCGCCAGCCGGGCGCCCTTGACGGCGGCATCCTTTCCGATCGCATCATTGTCGCTCAGCGCATTGCTCCAGGAGCGCAGCAGAAGTCCCCAGATCGCACCGGATGTGCCGCCGGCCCTATCCGCCCAGGCGTCACCGGCAACGGCCAGAACACTTGCGGCACCAGCGCCTGCGGCAACGGCTGCGTTGGCAGCATCGCGTGCGGCGGCGGAACCGCGCCGCATGCCCTGGCCATGATCGCCGTCGCCCGCCTGCGCATCGATCCGGCCAAGTTCGTCTTCGGCATCCTTGAGCGCTGCAGCGATGACCGCAAGCAAACCGGCGACGCATTCACCGCCCTGTCTGGATGCTTCGGAAGCGGGCGCAAACACCATCTTTCCTTCGCTGTCGTCCAGCGCATCGGTTGCCGGCTCCGTCGAAAAGGTTGCGCCACGGCGCAGCACAGGCGTGTCGCAGGCGGCCGACCAGAGAGGTTCCAGCTCATCGTCGAGCCAGAGCAGCGTCAGCGAGCAACCCTGCATATCGAGGCTGGTGACGAACTCTCCCGCTTCCGGTGCGACGATGTCCAGACCCGCATCCTTGAGAAGCGCCGCAACCGACGTCCAGAGCACGAACAGCTCTTCGTATTTCGTTGCCCCCAGGCCGTTGAGGATGACGCCGGCCTTTGTCGTCCCGGCAGGGCGCTCGGCCAGCAGCTTGTCCGTCAGGAGCTTGGCCAGATCCTTGGCGGGGATAATGGCCTCTTCCCGGATGCCCGGCTCGCCGTGAATGCCAAGACCGAGGGCCATCTGGCCGTGCGGGACCGTAAACAATGGACCGGAAGCGCCCGGAAGCGTGCAGCCCTTGAAGGCGACGCCGAAGGACACGGTGCGGTCATTGGCGTGGCGCGTCAGACGCTCGACCTCATCGAGGTTCATACCCGCTTCCGCCGCAGCCCCGGCAATCTTGAAGACGACGAGATCGCCGGCAATGCCCCGGCGCTTTGCCGCCGCATCCATCGGCGCACTCGCCACGTCATCGGTCACCGGCACGATGCGCACGTCGATGCCCTCAGCCCTCAGCCGTTCGGCAGCAACCCCGAAATTCAGGACGTCACCGGCATAATTGCCGAAACCCAGCAGGATGCCGCCGCCCTGGTCCGCATGGCGGCAGACGCGCGCCACTGCCGCCGTCGAGGGGGAGGCAAACACATCGCCCGCCACCGCCGCATCGGCAAGGCCCGGACCGACATAACCGGCGAAAGCCGGATAATGACCGGAGCCGCCGCCGATCACCACCGAGACCTTGCCCTTTGGAACCTTGGTCGAGCGCAGCACGCCGCCCTTCACATGGCGGACGTAGCGGCCGTAGATCGCGGCAAAGCCTTGAAGTGCAGCGGTTGCGAAATCCTCGGGCTCATCGAAAATTGTCGTCATGACGTCGGTCCTTGGTCTTGAGGCAGGATGCGCCTCAGATAATTGCGGTTTGCGGCGCTGACGGATAGCCCGTCGCCGCCATAATGTTCACACAGGAAGGGGCTCGAAAAGCCGTGGGCCAGCGCCATGCGGATGGCGGCGCGATAGTTGATGATACCTGATTCGAGCGGGGCGGGATGCGTGACGATGACGCCCGATGCCGGATCCTCGGTGCGGGTATAGTTCTTCACATGCCAGTATTTCGCATAGGGCGCGACCTTCGCCATCATGTCCTGCCAGTGCTCGACCGGGCGGTGCAGCCGGATGAGATTGCCCAGATCCGCATTGATCCCGACATTGGCAAGCCCGATCTCCTCGACAAAACGGACCGAACTTTCCGCCGTGCCCAGATAAGTATCCTCGTACATCTCCAATGCCAGCTCGATGCCGAGTTCTTCGGCGTGACGTCCCAGTTCCCGTATCCGCGACACGGCCTTGCCCCATGTCGCCGCATCGTCCGGATTTTTCGCGCCATCGACGGTCCAGAACCACAACGCCTTCTTTTGCGCCTCCGTTAATGGCTCGAACAGGCCGAAGGACACGGACCCGGCGCCGATCGCCTTGGCAGTGTCGATGACCCGGTGTCCATAGGCGAGGTACTCGTCGCCAAATTTTGCGTCGATCACGCTTCGGCGCGCCGTCGAGATCGCGGGGATCGTCAGCCCCAGCGACCGCGTCAATGCCATGAAGGCGTCAAGCCGTGCGGGCGAAAGGTCGGCAAGCCGGAGCCAGCTATCGGTCGGGTCTAGCTCGATAAAACCGGCGTCAACGACCTCGGCAAGCGTTTCTTTCCATTCCTCGACCGATTGATCCTGGACCGAACGCCCGCCGGGCAGGGTGTTTGGATACTGGATCATTGCGGCCGCGATCGGCCAATTCTCTCTGTTCCACCGGCGCGGTTCAGCGGTCATGGTGTCATCCTTCACAGATCCGGGAGATGCTGCAGCCGCTCAGGCCACCGGTTTTCCATCATCGACAGGCGGGCTTGCGTCCTTCTTGCCGCCACGCACGAGCCCTATCAGCCAGAACACCAGCGGCGACAGGAGCAGCGCAAGGCCCAATGCCATCAGGCCGGAGACGAGGCTGTTCGACCAGAAGATCGAGAGTTCGCCGTTCGACATCAGCATCGACTGGCGGAAAGCATCCTCGGCCTTGTCGCCGAGAACCATGGCGAGAACCAGCGGAGCCAGCGGATATTCCAGCTTCTTGAAGATATAGCCGAGCAGGCCGAAGGCGATGACCAGCCAGATATCCAGGACCGAATTCGCCACCTGGTAGGCGCCGGAGAAGATCACGGCGACAATGATCGGACCAATGATGGCAAAAGGGACGCGCAGGATCGACGCATAAAGCGGCACGGTGGCAAGCACCAGGATCACGGCGACGATATTGCCGAGATACATCGAGGCGATCAGACCCCAGACGAAATCCGGCCGGTCGGTAAACAGCGTCGGACCAGGCGTCAGACCCCAGATCATCAGGCCGCCCATCATGACGGCGGCGGTGGCGGATCCGGGAACGCCGAGCGCCAGCATCGGCAGCAGGGCTGAAGTTCCGGCCGAATGGTCGGCCGTTTCCGGCGCCACGATCCCGCGCGGATCACCCTTGCCGAACATTGACTTGTCACGGGCCGAACGGCGGGCAACGCCGTAGCTCATGAAGGACGCCGCCGTCGGACCGGCGGGCGTGATTCCCATCCAGATGCCGATGAAGGTGGAGCGCAGGATGGTGAACCAGTAGCGCGGCATTTCCCTGAGCGTGCGGCCGATCTCGGAAAGCTTGACGCGCGCCTTGATGCCTTCAAAGCGCAGACCTTCCTCGGTCGTCAAAAGCAGTTCGCCGATCCCGAACAGGCCCATGACGGCGATCAGGAAGGAGACACCCTTGATCAACTCGGGAATATCGAAGGTAAGACGCAGATTGCCGGAGATCGTATCCATGCCGACCGACGCCAGCGCAAAGCCGAGCATCATCGAAACCAGCGTCTTGAACGGCGATTGCGCACCCATGGAGATGAAGCTGGCAAATGCGAGGAAATAGACGGCAAAATATTCCGGCGACGAGAAGCGCAGCGCGAAATTGGCGACCCAGCCGGACAGCAGCGTGATCATCACCACGCCGGCCAGCGCCCCGATACCGGCAGAGACGAAGGCGAGCGTCAGCGCCCGGCTTGCCTGGCCGGATTTCGCCATCGGGTAGCCGTCAAAGGTCGTGGCGACGGACGATGGCTCGCCGGGGATATTGAACAGGATCGACGTCGTCGATCCGCCAAACAGGGCGCCCCAGTACATGCAGGACAACAGGATGATCGCGGAAATCGGGTCCATCGAAAAAGTCAGCGGCAAAAGCAGCGACACGCCATTGGGCGCACCAAGACCGGGAAGCACGCCGACGAGAATGCCGAGCGTAACGCCGAGCATCATCAACAGAATATGATTGAAGCTCAGGATATGGCCGAAGCCGTCGATCAGGAGACCGATATTTTCCATGTCTTTCCTCCTAAAGACTACAAGGCGGCGGGATCAGTAGATCCCGAACCACGCCTCGACCGGACCTTTCAGGAGCGGAACCTTGAAGCCGATTTCGAAGATGACGAAGAAGAGAAGCGAGACGGTGATCCCCGCAGGCAGGCCGATCCACCATTTGTAGCGGCCCTGGAACGTCATCGCACCGGCGATGTAAAGCGCCGTTCCGATGTAAAGACCGAGAAACGTCGAGACCGCAGCAAAGGCGACGAGCGGCAGCAGGAACGACAGAACCACCTTGAAGCGCGCCGCCTCGAAGAAGATTTCGCCTGTGCCGCGATGCTTGATCAAGGCACCGATCAGATTTGCGGCACTCCCGAACAGGATCAGAAGGCCGATATAGAAGGGAAAATACCCGGCGTCCGGCCCCATGTCGGTCCAGCCGGTACCGGCCTCGACCGATCCGTAGCAGACTGCGGCCCCGAAGGCGCCGGTCAAGAGGGCGACGCCGATTTCCATCGCGAAACGGGACAAGCCCCTGGCGCTGTTCTCGCTCATCGTTCAAACCTTTCCGGTGAATGCGGACGCTGTAAAAGCGCCCGCAGGGAACCTTGATGGGTTCAGTTGGCCAGCCAGCCTTCGCGCGTCAGCACTTGCGTCACGGAAGCCTCGTTGGTCTTGATGAAATCGGCAAGCTGGGTGCCGCTCATGTAATCAGCCGACTGCGACGTATCCGTCAGATACTTGGCCCATTCCGGCGTTTCCGATACCTTCTTCAACACGCCGGCGTAGAAATCAACAACGTCCTGCTCGACGCCCGAGGGCAGCCAGACGGTGCGGGGCATGGAATAGTTTTCGATTGCGATGCCGCTTTCCTTGCAGGTCGGGATATCGCCCCAGCCGAGTTCGCCGGCAACCTTGCCGTCGCTCTTCAGCTTTTCGGACTTGAAGACGCAAACCGGCTTGACCATGCCTGCCTGCCACTGGCCAAGATTCTCGCTGGGATTGTTGACGTTGGCGGCAATATGCTCGCCGGCCAATTGAACGGCTGCTTCGCCGCCGCTTTTGAACGGGATATAGCCGAGCTTGGTGCCTGATGCTTCATTGATCATCGAGGTCAGGATCTGGTCGACGTCTTTCGACTGGCTTCCGCCAACCTTGTAATTGCCGGATTCCTTCGCCTTTTCAACGAAATCGGCGGCTGTCTTGATGTCGGCCTTGCCGTTGACCCAGAGCACGAATTCATCGGCTGCAAGGGCTGCGACCGGCGTCAGGTCTTCCGATTTGTAGGGCACCTTGGCGCGGACCGGCAGAAGATAGGCATTGTTGGTGCCGAAGGCGAGCTTATAGGCATCACCCTTGTAGCCTGCGGTATAGACGAAGCCTTCCGCACCGCCGGCGCTGCCCTTGTTGGTCACGACCACAGGCGCTTTCATCAGCTCATATTTGGCGATGATCGACTGGATGGTGCGGGCAAAAATATCCGTGCCGCCGCCGGGACCGGCCGTCACGACGAACTCGACGGGACGGTTGGGCTCGAAGGCCATGGCCGGGGCAGCGACGCCGAACGCGGCTGCCATGATGCATGCGATTGAGACCGAATTTTTCATCTTAGACTCCTCCGTTGATTGGACGGCGTGGACCTCCTCCACGCCGGTAGAAACGAAAACCGTTCGAATTCAGGCAGCGGCGGCCTGCGCCGCACTTCTTTTCGCCATGCGCGCAGCCAGAAGAATGGCCTCACGGCTTGCCCCGGCATCGGCAATGCCCTTGCCGGCAATGTCGTATGCCGTGCCGTGAGCGGGCGTGCACAGGGCGAATGGCAGTCCGCCCATCATGGTGACGCCCTTGTCGAAACCCATCATCTTCATCGCGATCTGGCCCTGGTCGTGATACATGGTCAGGACCGCCTGAAACCCTTCCTTCAGTGCGCGCAGAAAGACAGTATCGGCCGGGAAGGGGCCTTCGACATCCCATCCGCGCTGGCGGGCAAACTGCACGGCCGGCTCGATAATATCGATTTCTTCCATGCCGAAGCTGCCGCCATCGCCGGCATGCGGGTTGAGGCCTGCGACCGCGATGCGCGGGTTCTCGTAACCGGCCGCCTTCAGGCATTGCCGCGTCAATTCGATTTCCGCCAGGATACCATCGACCGACAGACTGGCGGCAACTTCGGACAGCGGAATATGCGAGGTGACGCGCGCATTCCAGACTTTTTCAAGAACGTTGAACTCACGCACCTTGCCGGTAAAGCCGATGACATCGGCGACGAAACGGATTTCGTCGTCATAGCCGGGATAGGCAAAACGCATTGCCTTCTTGTTGAAGGGCGTGAAGCAGACCGCCTGCGCCCGGCCCGTGTCGGCCAATTGCAGGGCCGTGCGGAAATTGGTGGTGGCAAACGTGCCGCCCGCAAGCGTCGCTTCGCCGCGATCGACATCTGCCGGGTCGAGATGGGCGAGGTCGATGAACACGTGTTTTTGCGTGCCTGCACTTTCGAAATTCTCAAGCGTTGCGGACGCGAGATCGAGCGTCAGCCCGGCGCTTTGCGCACCCTCGTCCAGAATGCGGCGATCGCCGATGACGACCAGATGGGCCGCATCGCGGATGTCTTCCATCGCAATGAGCTTGGCGGTCAGTTCGGGGCTGATGCCCGCAGGATCGCCCATGGCGAGCGCAATGACGGGACGCGCATCGTCGGTATTCAGGGTCATGGTGAAGGTCCTCCGCTTCATGCTGTTGCCATCGTCATACGTCATTCAAAATTCTGCATCAAGTCTTTTGTATGCTGTATGCAGCATTTTTTGTTGACGCCGGAACGGGCGGACTTCATGGTCGCAATGCGTGAAAAACGATTCAGACACTCAACGCGGCAGAGCGGATGGGCATAGACATGGACGATATCTCCACATTGCAACGCCGCGCCGATGGCAGCGCCGGGCCGATCCGCCGCATGGCGCTGCATGACACGCTGGTCAATCACCTGCGCGACATGATCATCGAAGGGGATCTGGAGCCCGGCACCCGGCTTCATGAAGGTCAGCTTGGCGAACAGCTCGGCGTGTCACGCACGCCGCTGCGCGAGGCCATCAAATATCTCGCCAGCGAGGGGCTGGTGGAACTGGTGCCGAGCCGGGGTGCCGTGGTGAAACGCTTCAGTCCGAAAGATGTGCACGACATGCTGACGGTGCTGCGCACGCTGGAAGAACTCGCCGGGCGTCTTGCCTGCGACGCGGCGACCGATGCCGAGATCGCCCATGTCCGGGCCCTGCACGACGAGATGATCGACCGCTACAAGGCCGCCGACCGGCTGCAATATTACAAGCTCAACCAGGACATCCACACCGCGATCGTCCGGCTGGCGCAAAACAGTTCGCTCATTGATATCCATGCCATGCTGCAGACCCGGTTGAAGCGCATCCGCTTCATCGGCCATGAAGGCCCCGAAAAATGGGCGGCCGCCGTCAGCGAACATGAGGAAATGATTGCGGCACTCGAAGCCCGTGACAAGGCCGGCCTCTCCGAAGTTCTTGGCCGGCACCTGTTCAACGCCTGGGACAGGGTGAAGGCGTCACTGTAAGGCGACGGGCACACCGGCGCCAGACGCAATCCTCGTGGAGATCGCGACCCTATCCGCCGCCAGGCATTCCAGCCGCGCGCCGAAAGGCCGCCGGGCTCTTGGACGTCCATTTCCGGAAAGCGCGGTGAAAGGCGCTTGGCTCGGAATAGCCGAGCTGCGCCGCAATTTCCCCGACACTGGCCTCACTGTTCAGCAGCATGTCGATGGCGCGATCACGGCGGATTTCGTCCTTGATCCCGGCAAAGCTCTGGCCTTCGCCTTGCAGACGATGGCGTAACGTCGAGGCCGACATGTGCATCTGGGCGGCAAGGTCGCCAAAGCCCGCCCAGGCCGCCGGTGCCTGATCGCGCAACCGCTTGCGGACCCCCGCTGCGAGACCGGCATCATAGCGGTAGCGCACGAGGATGTTCGCAGGAGCACCGCGCAAAAACTGTTTTAGCGCCTGCTCGGTGCGGGCGATCGGCAGTTTCAGCACGGCGCGATCAAACGCCAGACAGCTGACGGGCTGTGAAAACTGCACGGGCGCACCGAAGAAGAGCCGGTAGTCGGCTCCTTCCAGAGGTTCTGCACAGCGGAAATCCACCCGGCGTATCGGAATGCGGCGGCCGACGAGCCAGCAGGCGATGCCATGCAGCAGGATCCAGTAGGTGCGGTAGGCAAAGGCCGAGCGGGCATTCCCCTTGTCCGTCAGCACGATTTCAGCAAGGCCGTCGCGGATCACCAGTTCGCCGCTTGGATCTTCCAGCACGACGCTGAGAAAACGCAGCGCCCGGCGAAGGGCCTGGTCCAGCGTCTTTGCATGCAGGACGCAATGACACAGAAGCGTGAAACTGCCGCTGCGCATCGGCCGCTCGCCCATGCCGAAAAACTCGTCGTCCACCTCCGCCGCTACCGCCAGCCAAAGGGCACCGTAGCTTTCGGCTGAAATCGCGGTACCGACCATTGCCTGCAATCCCAGCGACGCCAGCAATGGCGCCGTCGGCTTGCCCGCCCGCCGCAGGCAATCGAGCGCCTCCTCGACGAACGAGGGCGAGATCATCCGCCGGTCCGCATCCACCATCGGTATCCTCCACTATGGCAAAAATGTCCGAAAAATGAAGGACAGTTCTGTCATCGCTTGCAATACCGCGCAAGCGTAGACTCAAACATGCCATGATGGAAATCAGGCATGATGGGCGGAACGCGGCGGGGAGGCTGCATGACGTATCAAAATGAAAATGCCGCACGCCTTCCAAACGGAAGGGCAGCGCTATGAAAATTTCCGGCAAGGTTTTCGTGGTGACGGGCGGCGGTTCCGGCCTTGGTGCGGCGGTCACCCGCATGCTGGCGGAAGCTGGCGCCCAAATCGTCATCGCCGATGTCAACCGCGAAGCCGGTGCGCAGATTGCCGCCGATCTCGGCTCCAGTGCCCGGTTCATCAAGACGGACGTGACAAGCGAAGCCGAGGGGCAGGCGGCTGTCACGGCGGCGCTTGAGAGCTTCGGGCATCTGCATGGCCTGGTGAATTGTGCCGGCATTGCGCCGGGCGAAAAGGTTCTCGGCCGCAACGGCCCCCACCGGCTTGAGAGTTTTGCACAGGCGATCGGCATCAACCTGGTCGGGACCTTCAACATGATCCGTCTTGCCGCCGTTGCCATCCAGAATGGGGCTCCAGACAGCGAGGGCGAACGCGGCGTTATCGTCAATACGGCTTCGGTCGCCGCCTTCGACGGACAGATCGGCCAGGCTGCCTATGCCGCCTCAAAGGGCGGCGTCGTCGGCATGACGCTGCCGGTCGCGCGTGAACTTGCCCGTTTCGGCATTCGCGTCGTTACCATCGCACCCGGCATTTTCGAAACGCCGATGATGGCCGGCATGCCGCCGGAGACGCAGGAAGCGCTTGGCAAGAGCGTGCCGTTTCCGCCGCGTCTCGGCCGCCCCGATGAATTTGCCGCTCTGGTGCGCCATATCTGTGAGAACACCATGTTGAATGGCGAGGTCATCCGGCTGGATGGCGCCTTGCGCATGGCGCCGCGTTGAACCGGCCTTGGGAGGTTTTGAAATGACTATGCAGGATCCCATCGTCATCGTCGGCTCCGCCCGAACCCCAATGGGCGGTTTTCAGGGCGATCTGCAGGGCGCGACCGCGTCCGAGCTTGGCGCGGCTTCCATCCGCGCCGCCTTGGAGCGCAGTGGCGTGGCAGCGGACCTGGTCGAGGAAGTTGTGTTTGGCTGCGTTCTGCCGGCCGGGCAGGGGCAGGCTCCGGCCCGCCAGGCAGCGATCGGCGCCGGCCTGCCGTTTACAACCGGTGCCAGCACCGTCAACAAGATGTGCGGCTCAGGCATGAAGGCGGCCATGCTGGCCCATGACCTGATTGCGGCCGGGAGCGCCCATATCGCGGTGGCCGGCGGCATGGAGAGCATGAGCAATGCGCCCTATCTGCTCGATCGTGCCCGCAGCGGTTACCGCCTCGGTCACGGCCGCATCATCGACCACATGTTCCTCGACGGGCTGGAGGACGCCTATGACAAGGGACGGCTGATGGGAAGCTTCGCCGAAGACTGCGCCGAGGCCTACCAGTTTACCCGTCCCGCCCAGGACGATTTCGCCGTGACCTCGCTCACCCGTGCCAAGAAGGCGATCGAAGACGGTTCGTTCGATGCCGAGATCACGCCGGTGATGGTGAAGGCGGGAAAGACCGAACAGGTCGTCAGCCGCGACGAGCAGCCGGGAAAGGCGCGGCTTGAAAAAATCCCGACGCTGAAACCCGCCTTCCGCGAAAACGGCACCGTGACCGCAGCCAATGCCAGCTCGATTTCCGATGGCGCCGCCGCGCTGGCGCTGATGCGGCGCTCGGAGGCCAACCGCCGGGGACTGACGCCGCTTGCCACGATCACCGGCCACGCCACCCACGCGCAGGCACCCAATCTGTTTGCCACGGCCCCGATCGGCGCGCTGAAGAAACTCAGCGAACGCACCGGGTGGGCCTTGAAGGATGTCGATCTGTTCGAGATCAACGAGGCTTTTGCTGTCGTTGCCATGGCTGCGATGCGCGATCTCGACCTGCCGCATGACAAGGTCAATGTCCATGGCGGCGCCTGCGCGCTCGGCCATCCCATCGGCGCATCCGGCGCGCGCGTCATCGTCACATTGCTGGCAGCCCTTGAGCGTTACGATCTGAAGCGCGGCATGGCTTCGCTCTGCATCGGCGGCGGCGAGGCGACGGCAATCGCGCTTGAGCGGCATTGAGGATTTAAGGGGAGGAGACCCGGACATGATCCTGTCTGAACAACAGATCCAGATCCGCGACATGGCCCGCGATTTCGCCCGCGAGCGCCTCATGCCAGGCGCTGCCGGGCGTGACGTGTCGCATGTATTTCCGAAAGACGAGCTGAAGGAAATGGGCGAACTCGGCTTCCTCGGCATGCTGGTGCCGGAAGCCTACGGCGGCTCGGAAACCGGGACGGTCGCCTATGCCGTTGCGCTCGAAGAGATTGCCGCAGGTGACGGGCCGTGCTCGACCATCATGAGCGTACACAGTTCCGTCGGCTGCGTGCCGATCCTGAAATTCGGCACGGAAGAGCAGAAGCAGCGTTTCCTGCCGAAGCTCGCCTCCGGCGAATGGATCGGCGGCTTTGCGCTGACCGAGCCGCAGGCCGGGTCCGACGCGTCCAACCTGCGTACCCGCGCCCGCCGCGACGGCGATCATTATGTGCTCGATGGTGCCAAGCAGTTCATCACCTCCGGTAAGAACGGCAATGTCATCATCGTGTTTGCAGTGACGGACCCCGATGTCGGCAAGAAGGGCATCACCGCCTTCATCGTGCCGACGGAGACGCCGGGATATGAGGTGGTGCGCGTCGAACAGAAGCTCGGCCTGCATTCCTCCGATACCTGCCAGATCGCCTTCACCAATATGCGCATTCCCGCCGATTTGCGGTTGGGCGCTGAGGGGGAGGGCTATAGGATTGCGCTTGCCAATCTCGAGGGCGGCCGGATCGGCATTGCCGCGCAATCGGTCGGCATGGCACGGGCAGCCTTCGAGGCGGCGCGCGATTATGCCCGCGAACGCATCGCCTTCGGCAAGCCGATCATCGAGCATCAGGCCATCGCCTTCCGCCTTGCCGACATGGCCACGCAGATAAGTGTTGCCCGGCAGATGGTGTTGCATGCGGCCGCATTGAAGGAAGCCGGCGAGCCCTGCCTAACGGAAGCGTCGATGGCCAAGCTGTTTGCCTCGGAAATGGCGGAAAAGGTCTGCTCGGATGCGATCCAGATTCATGGCGGCTATGGTTACATGTCTGACTACCCGGTCGAGCGTATCTACCGCGATGTCCGCATCTGCCAGATCTATGAGGGCACAAGCGACGTGCAACGCATCGTGATTGCACGTAGTCTATAAGAGAACGAGCCCTGCTTCCGGGAGGAGACTGGAAGACAGGGCTACAATGGGAGGAAGAACGAGGCATGACCGAGTTCCCGCAATTGAGCCTTCATGTTCCGGAACCAGCCGTCCGGCCTGGCGGCATGCCGGATTTTTCCAACGTCAATATTGCCAAGGCCGGGTCCGTTCCGCGTCCTGAGGTCGATGCGGCGTCCGAAGACATCCGCGATCTCGCCTATTCGATCATTCGCGTGCTCAACCGCGATGGCGAAGCGGTCGGCCCCTGGGCGGGCTTGCTGCCGGATGAGGAACTGCTGACAGGCTTGCGCAACATGATGAAGCTGCGCGCCTTCGATGCCCGCATGCTGATGGCGCAGCGGCAGGGCAAGACATCCTTTTACATGCAGCATCTGGGCGAGGAAGCCGTCAGCTGCGCCTTCCGCAAGGCGCTGAAAAAAGGCGATATGAACTTCCCGACCTATCGTCAGGCGGGTCTTTTGATTGCCGACGATTATCCGATGGTCGAGATGATGAACCAGATCTTCTCGAACGAAAAAGACCCGCTGCGCGGCCGGCAGCTGCCGATCATGTATTCCTCCAAGGACCATGGCTTCTTCACCATCTCCGGCAATCTCGCCACGCAATATGTCCAGGCTGTGGGCTGGGCCATGGCATCGGCCATCAAGAACGACACCAAGATCGCTGCCGCCTGGATCGGCGATGGCTCGACTGCCGAATCGGATTTCCATTCGGCGCTGGTCTTTGCCTCGACCTACAAGGCGCCGGTCATTCTCAATATCGTCAACAATCAATGGGCGATCTCCACCTTCCAGGGCATTGCCCGCGGCGGCTCCGGCACCTTTGCCGCGCGCGGCCTTGGCTTCGGCATTCCGGCGCTGCGCGTCGATGGCAACGATTATCTCGCCGTCTATGCCGTGTCCCACTGGGCGGCCGAGCGGGCGCGGCGCAATCTGGGCCCCACGCTGATCGAATATGTCACCTACCGCGTCGGCGCCCATTCCACCTCCGACGACCCGAGCGCCTACCGCCCGAAAACAGAATCGGAAGCCTGGCCGCTCGGTGATCCCGTCCTGCGCCTGAAGAAACATCTGATCGTGCGTGGCGCCTGGTCGGAAGAGCGGCATGTGCAGGCGGAAGCCGAAATCCTCGACGAGGTGATCCAGGCGCAAAAACAGGCGGAGGTGCACGGCACCCTGCATGCCGGCGGCAGACCCTCCGTGCGGGATATCTTCGAGGGCGTCTACGCCGAAATGCCGCCCCATATTCGCCGCCAGCGGCAGAAGGCAGGATACTGACATGGCGAGAATGACGATGATCGAGGCCGTGCGCAGCGCCATGGACGTCTCGATGGAGCGCGACGACGATGTGGTGGTGTTCGGCGAGGATGTCGGCTATTTCGGCGGCGTGTTCCGCTGCACGCAGGGCCTCCAGGCGAAATACGGCAAGACCCGCTGCTTCGACGCACCGATCAGCGAGAGCGGCATTGTCGGCACGGCGATCGGCATGGCCGCCTATGGTCTGAAACCGTGCGTCGAAATCCAGTTTGCCGATTATATGTACCCGGCCTATGACCAGATCACCCAGGAAGCCGCCCGCATCCGCTACCGGTCGAACGGCGACTTCACCTGCCCGATCGTGCTGCGCATGCCGACCGGCGGCGGTATTTTCGGCGGGCAGACGCATAGCCAGAGCCCGGAGGCTCTGTTTACCCATGTCTGCGGCCTGAAAGTCGTCGTGCCCTCCAATCCCTACGATGCCAAGGGCCTGTTGATTGCCTCGATCGAAGATCCCGACCCTGTGATGTTCCTCGAGCCGAAGCGCCTCTATAACGGCCCCTTCGACGGCCATCATGACAGGCCGGTCACGCCGTGGTCCAAGCACGAACTCGGCGAGGTGCCGGAAGGCCATTATAGCATTCCGATCGGCAAGGCAGAAATCCGCAGACCCGGATCTGCGGTCACCGTCATCGCCTATGGCACCATGGTGCATGTGGCACTGGCCGCCGTCGAGGAAATGGGCGTCGATGCCGAGGTGATCGACCTGCGCAGCCTGTTGCCACTCGATCTCGATACGATCGTGCAATCGGTCACCAAGACCGGGCGCTGCGTCGTCGTCCACGAGGCGACGCTGACATCCGGTTACGGCGCTGAATTGGCAGCGCTGGTGCAGGAACATTGCTTCTATCACCTGGAAGCTCCGATTGTGCGCGTGACGGGGTGGGACACGCCTTATCCGCATGCGCAGGAATGGGATTATTTTCCCGGACCCGGCCGCGTTGGCCGTGCGCTTGCCGAAGTGATGGAGGCGTAAGCATGGGTGAATTCATCATCAAGATGCCGGATGTCGGCGAAGGCGTGGCGGAGGCCGAGCTTGTCGAATGGCACTGCAAGATCGGCGATCCCGTCCGCGAAGACATGGTGCTGGCCGCCGTCATGACCGACAAGGCAACGGTCGAAATCCCGTCGCCGGTCAATGGCACGGTCCTTTGGCTCGGCGCCGAAATCGGCGATACGGTTGCCGTCAAGGCGCCGCTGGTACGCATTCAGGTCGCGGGCGAGGACGGTGAGGCGGAAGCTGTTCCGATGGCGGAGACCATAACAGCCACTTCCCCTTCTCTCCAGCGGGGAGAAGGTTTCCAAAGGGCGGATGAGGGGGTATCCCCGGCCTCTCTCAGCCAGCCAGCCCCCTCATCCGGCCCTGCGGGCCACCGTCTCCCGGCTGGGGAGAAGGGAAGGCGTGCCGCATCTGAAACGACTGGGGACAAGCCGCTGGCCTCGCCGGCCGTCCGTCTTCGGGCACAGGATGGCGGCGTCGATCTGCGGCAGGTGACGGGGTCTGGCCCGGCCGGGCGCATCACCCATGACGATCTCGACCAGTTTCTGGCGCGCGGCGCCCATCCGCAACCGGCGGCCACCGGACTTGCCCGCAGGACCGCTATCGAGGAGATCAAGGTCACCGGCCTGCGCCGCCGCATTTCCGAAAAGATGGTGCTGGCAGCGTCGCGCATTCCCCATATCACCTATGTTGAGGAAATTGACGTTACCGATCTGGAAGATTTGCGTGCAGCGATGAACGCGACGCGCAAACCGGAGCAAACCAAGCTGACGATCCTGCCCTTCCTGATGCGGGCGATGGTGAAGACGATCGATGAGCAGCCGGTCGTCAATGCCACCTTCGATGACGACGCCGGTATGATCAGCCGGCATGCCGCTGTGCATATTGGCATTGCCACCCAGACCCCGGCTGGTTTGACGGTGCCTGTCGTGCGCCACGCGGAAGCGCGCGGCATCTGGGAATGTGCTGCCGAAGTGGTGCGGTTGGCGGAAGCGGCCCGCACCGGCTCGGCGCTGCGGGAAGAGCTGTCCGGCTCGACCATCACCATCACCTCGCTCGGCGCCATGGGCGGCATCGCCACGACGCCGATTATCAACCATCCGGAAGTGGCGATCGTCGGCGTCAACAAGATCATGACGCGGCCTGTCTGGGACGGCAATCAATTCATCCCGCGCAAGATGATGAACCTGTCGTCCAGCTTCGATCACCGGGTGGTGGATGGCTGGGATGCGGCGACCTTCGTCCAGCGCATTAAGGCGCTGCTCGAAACCCCTGCGCTGATTTTCATTGAAAGCTGAGCCCATGAAAGAGATCGTCTGCAAACTTCTCGTCATCGGCGCGGGTCCCGGCGGTTATATCTGCGCCATCCGGGCGGGGCAGCTCGGCGTTGATACCGTCATCGTCGAAGCCGTCAAGGCCGGCGGCACCTGCCTCAATATCGGCTGCATTCCGTCCAAGGCACTGATCCATGCGGCCGAGGAATTCGAGAGGGTGACGCACATGGCGCAAGCGAAAAGCCCGCTCGGCATCTCCGTCGAAGCGCCGAACCTCGATCTTTTCAAGACTATTGCCTGGAAGGACGGCATCGTCGGCCGCCTGAACAGCGGCGTGCTCGGCCTGTTGCGCAAGGCCCGGGTGAAGATCGTGCATGGCCGGGCAAAATTCCGCGACGGCAAGACCGTGGAAGTCGAAACGGAAACCGGAATGCAGGTCATCCGCGCCGAAACGATCGTCATCGCTACCGGGTCGGAACCGGTGGAACTTCCGTTCCTGCCCTTCGGCGGACCGGTCATCTCCTCGACCGAAGCCCTGTCGCTGAAAACCGTGCCGCCAAAGCTGGTGGTCGTCGGCGGCGGCTATATCGGGCTTGAACTGGGCACAGCATTCGCCAAGCTCGGCTCGAACGTCACCATTGTCGAAGCCACGTCGCAAATCCTGCCGCAATATGATGCCGAGCTTGTCAAGCCGGTCTCCAAGCGCCTTGCCGATCTCGGTATCCGCGTCCTGACCGGCGCCAGGGCAAAGGGGTTATCCGGCAACGCGCTTTTGATCGAAACCAGTGAGGGCGCGGAAGAGCAGCTTGCCGCCGACAAGATCCTCGTGACCGTCGGCCGCAAGCCGCGCACGCAAGGCTGGGGGCTGGACGAACTGGATCTCGACCGTGCCGGCAATTTCCTGCGCATCGACGATCGCTGCCGGACATCGATGCGCGGCATTCATGCCATCGGCGATATCACCGGCGAGCCGATGCTCGCCCACCGCGCCATGGCGCAAGGGGAGATGGTCGCCGAAATCGTCGCGGGCAAGAAGCGCATCTGGGACAAGCGTTGCATTCCCGCCGTCTGCTTCACCGATCCGGAGATCGTCACCGCCGGTCTGTCACCCGACGAGGCACGGGCGCAGGGTTACGAGATCCGTGTCGGGCAATTCCCCTTCAATGCCAATGGCCGCGCCATGACCATGCTTTCGGAAGAGGGCTTCGTGCGCATCGTGGCGCGCGCCGACAGCAATCTCGTGCTCGGCATCCAGGCGGTTGGCTCCGGGGTTTCCGAACTTTCGAGCGCCTTCGCGCTGGCGATTGAAATGGGCGCACGTCTGGAAGACATTGCAGCGACGATCCACGCTCATCCGACCCGCAGCGAAGGCTTCCAGGAAGCCGCCTTGAAAGCGCTTGGCCATGCCCTCCACATCTGAAACGCGCGCAACAGAGACAGAAACGCTGGTCGAGCGCCAGGGCGCACTCGGCCGCATCCGGCTCAACCGTCCCAAGGCGCTCAACAGTCTGACATTACAAATGGTGCGCGACATCGACACGGCACTTGACGATTTCGAACGCGACCCCTCCATTTCAGCCGTGCTCGTGACCGGCGAGGGGGAGCGCGGCCTGTGTGCCGGTGGCGATATCCGCGCCATTTACGATGGCGGCAGAACCGGATCGGACGTGCCGACAACGTTCTGGCGCGAGGAATACAGGCTCAACGCCCGCATCAGCCGCTATCCGAAACCCTATGCCGTCATCATGGACGGCATCGTCATGGGCGGCGGCGTCGGCATATCTGTCTATGGCAGCCACAGGATCGTCACCGAGCGTACCCGTTTTGCCATGCCGGAAACCGGCATCGGCTTTTTCCCGGATATCGGCGCATCATGGTTTCTCACCCGCCAGGCCCATGAACTTGGCACCTATATCGGCCTGACCGGTGAACCGCTGGGTGCCGCCGATGCCATTCTCGCCGGTCTCGCCGATGTTTTTATAAAGTCCGGACGGCTTGCGGAATTGACCGGAGCCTTGGCCGCGCTGCCCGCCCACAGTTCACGCGAGACAGTTTCCGCCGTGATTGCGGGCTTTTCTGAAAAACCGCCGGCCGGCGTCCTGGAGCCGCAGCAACCTGCGATCGATCGCCTTTTTGCCTTCGACATGATCGAAGACATCATCGCTGCCCTGCGTTCGGATGACAGCCCTTTTGCCAAAAAACTTCTTACCGTTCTTGCGGCCAAGTCACCCCTTAGCCTCAATGTCACGCTGCGTCTTTTGCGGCTCGGGCGCAAAACCGGCACGCGGGAAGACTGCCTTGAACGGGAATTTTCAGCGACGGCTGCGGTTCTGCGCAGCCATGATTTCTACGAGGGCGTGCGCGCGGCCGTGATCGACAAGGACCGCAATCCGCAATGGCGGCCGCAGCGGCTTGCCGATGTCACCGCAGCCGATGTCGATGCCTATTTCCAGCCCTCCAGCCACCCGCTCTTTTCAAACAGGATCAAGGAAGGATCACCAGCATGACGATCGGATTTATCGGTCTGGGTCATATGGGCGGCCCGATGGCTGCCAATCTGGTCAAGGCGGGCCATGCGGTCAGGGGCTTCGATCTTTCACAGCCGCTGCTGGACGAGGCAAGAGACAAGGGGGTGATCGCCTGCGCCTCGCTGACCGACGCAGTTGCAGGCGCCGATACCGTCATCACCATGCTTCCCGCCGGCAAACATGTCCTGTCTGTCTGGCAGGAGCTGGTCGCCACCGTTCCTCCCGGCACGCTTCTGATCGATTGCTCGACCATCGATATCGACAGCGCCCGCAAGGCGCACGGCCTGGCGGCCGCCCATCACTGCCCGTCGCTGGACGGGCCCGTTTCCGGTGGCACGGGAGGTGCTGCCGCCGGCACGCTGACCTTCATGGTCGGCGGCGAAGAGGATGTATTTGCAAAATCCCAGCCGGTCTTTGCGGCGATGGGCAAGAAGATCATCCATTGCGGCGGACCGGCGGCAGGCCAGGCGGCAAAAATCTGCAACAACATGATCCTGGGCATCAGCATGATTGCTGTCGGCGAAGCCTTCGTGCTTGGCGAAAAGCTCGGCCTCTCGCATCAGGCGTTGTTCGATGTCGCCTCGGTTTCCTCCGGCCAGTGCTGGTCACTCACCACCTATTGCCCGGTCCCTGGCCCCGTCCCTGCATCGCCGGCCAATCATGGTTACAAGCCGGGGTTTGCCGGCGCGCTGATGCTGAAGGACCTGAAGCTGTCGCAGGAGGCAGCCCAATCGGCCGGCGCCGTCACGCCGCTTGGCGCAAAGGCAGCCGAGCTCTACACGCTGTTCAACGAGCTCGGAAACGACGGCAAGGATTTTTCCGGGATCATCGATATGCTCCGGCAACAACAAGCACTGTCTGACACAGCCTGAAACGCCGCCAAGAGGATTCTGTCCATGGAAGAACCGATCATCATCGAACAGCAGGACCGCGTCGTCATCGTCACGCTGAACCGCCCCGCCGCCCGCAACGCGCTCAACTCAGACATCATGAACGCATTGGCGACAGAGCTTGCGCCGCTCGACCGCGATCCGGGCGTCGGCTGTTTCGTGCTGAAAGGCTCGGACAAGGCCTTTGCTGCGGGCGCGGATATCAAGGAAATGGCGGACAAGTCGTTCCCCGATATGTTCGGCGAGGACTTCTTTGCCGCCTGGGACCGGTTCGCCTCGTTCCGCACGCCCAAGATTGCTGCGGTTTCCGGCTATGCGCTGGGCGGCGGTTGCGAACTGGCGATGATGTGCGACATGATCTTTGCCGCCGACACCGCCATGTTCGGCCAGCCGGAAATCAAGCTCGGCGTCATTCCCGGCATGGGGGGATCGCAGCGGCTGACAAAGCTGGTCGGCAAGGCCAAGGCGATGGACATGATCCTGACCGGCCGGATGATGGATGCGGCAGAGGCCGAACGCTGCGGCCTCGTCGCCCGCATAATCCCGGCGGAAAAACTGCTGGAGGAAACATTGGCCGCCGCCCAAACCATCGCCGGATACGGCAAATCCGCCACCATGGCGGCGCGCGAAGCCGTCGATCGTGCGCTCGAGGGCGGCCTGCGCGAAGGCATCCTGTTCGAACGCCGGATTTTTCACGCGCTGTTTGCCACTCAGGACCAGAAGGAAGGCATGTCCGCCTTCATCGAAAAACGGCCGCCGCAGTTTCAAGGCAAATAGAGGCTCTAAACCGGACGCGCCTCGCCTGCGCCATCCCAGATCACCGAACGGCGGGTGGCCGCCACGATCGCATCGATCGTCACGCGCAATCGCGGCAGCATCACCGGAGCGCTTGGCCAGACCACATGAATGGGCAGATCGCTACCGATCCGCCCTGCCATCACCTGTTTCAACGCCCCCGACGCAAGCTCCGGCGCCGCCAGCCACTGCGGCAACAGGCCGATGCCGTGACCGGCCTTGATCGCCGCAAGCGTGAGCGCACTGCCGTCGAGCAACAGCCGGGCAGGGGGCACCCATGTCTCGACCCTGTCATCGGCGCCTGCGGCATCAGACGCATTGATGGACCAGGGCACAACGCCTCTCTCGCCACTGGTCGCGATCAGCCGGTGTGCCGCAAGATCGCTTAGCGATTGCGGCGTGCCGTGCCGGTCGAGATAGGCGGTGGATGCACACAGCACGATCGTCTGGGTGCCAAGACGGCGGGCAGTCAAGCCCGACGTATCCTCCAGTTGGCCGATCCTTACGGCCACATCCACCTGCTGCGCAACAAAATCGGCTTTCTCGCCTTTGAGCGTGATGTCGAAGGAGAGCAGGGGATGGACATCCGCCAAGGCAAAAAGTGCGGGAGCAACAACGGACCTACCAAATAGCGGCGGCAGGCTGATCCGCACCAGCCCACTCGGCTCCGACCGCGTCGCCGCCAGCTCCGCCTCGATCCGGTCGATCTCATGGAGCGCCTGGCTGCAACTCTTGAAATAGCGTTCGCCTTCCTGCGTCAACTGCAGCCGCCGAGTCGTCCTTTCGATCAGGCGAACGCCGAGCCGGGTCTCCAGTCTTGCAATCGCCTTTGCCACGGCAGACGGCGACAGATGAAGCTGCACTGCGGCTGCCGCGAAAGAGCGGGCGCTGCAGACAGCGATGAAAATGCGGATCGATCCGGTTCGGTCATTCCTTGTCATGCGCGATTTAACGAAATCAAGTCATGAATGCCAAGACCGGATGTCGCTTCTCCGGCCGTAAAGTCACCAATACAATCGCTGTCATGAGAACAGCAAAAACATATGCCGTCATCGGCGGCACCTCGGGAATGGGCCTTGGCCTTGCGCAACGGCTTGTTGAGCGGGGCGACCGCGTCCTGATCGGTGGCAGAAACAGCGAAAGACTGGAGGCGGCAGCCCGGCAACTCGGTCCGCTGGCCAGCATCCGGTCTGTCGATATTGAGGACCGGGCGTCGCTTGCAGGTTTTTTTGCCGGAGAGGAGGATCTGGCGGGATTGTTCACCCCCGGCACCACCTATCGCACCGCCTCGTTCCGCGATGCCGATGCGCAGACGGCCGAAAGCCCCTTCCGGGCAAAGTTCTGGGGCCAATATTGGGCCGTGCACACGGCGCTGCCTCACTTTGCCAAGAATGCAGCCATCGTGCTGATGTCGGGCGCCGCCTCGGTTCGCCCGATCGGCAATCCCGCCTATTCCGCCTGCAATGCCGCAATCGAGGGGCTTGCCCGGGCGCTGGCCGTCGAACTGAAGCCGCTCCGTGTCAACTGCCTGTCGCCCGGCCCGATCGACAGCAACCTCTGGCGCAACCGCGACGCCTCCATTCGCGAACCAGTTTTCGAAAGCTGGCGGACAATCGCCCTCACCGGCGAGGTCGGGACCGTCGAAGACGCTGCGGATGCGGCCCTTTTCCTGCTCGACAACGGCAATATGAACGGATCAACGCTCTACAGCGACGGCGGCTACACGCTGCGCTAAAATAGGAAACGGGGGCGCCCAGCCGGTCAAGGCCGCCCAACGGCCACCGTCTCGCCATCCGCCGGAATCAGCAACCGCGAAGCCGCTATGCCCTTCGCATCCGCCACGTGCCGCAGATCTTCACGGCTGATCGTCGCATGATCAAGCGCTTCCATATGGGTGGCAATGACAATGGCATCCGGTGCGGCTTCGCATACGGCAACCGTTTCAGCAGCGTCCATCACGATCAGGTCTCCATCCCAGCGCGCGCCGCAGGAATGGGTGACGATGACATCCGGCGTGCTCGCGGCGATCACGTCAGTTACCGGTGAGTAGAGAACGGTATCGCCAGCCCAATAGACCGAAGGCTCCTCCGCAGCTTCAAGGGTGAATCCCATGACGTGCCCCATCAGTTCGACCACCGGCCCAAGACCATGGCTGCCTTCGCGGCGCGTCAGTGTCAGTCCCCGCCAGATCGCAGTGCCGGCCAAAGGCGTCACATTGCTAAACCCGGCCCCGCGAATGGTTTCTTCGTCACCCGGCTGACAGAAAAGCGGCAAATGTTTCGGCACCCGCTGCATCGCAACATCATCGAAGTGATCGGTATGAAGATGCGACACGATCACCATCTCCACACCCTCCAGAATATCCTCAATGGCGATCGGAAGCTCCACCATCGGATTGGGCGACCGGCCGGTAAACGACGGCAAGCTGTGTTTGTCTGCGAAATAAGGATCAATCAGAACGGTACGCCCGGCATATTCCAGCTTCAATGTGGCATTGCGGATTAGCTGGAGTTTCATGCGAGTTTCCTCAATAGGAGCTGGCGGGATTGTTCGTGCCATCGTCGCGCCTGTTGGAATAAAAGCAAGTCTAAAAGTAGGGATGCTGTAGGGAACACAGGGCGAGGTATTTGTCGCGATTGAGTCTTGAACCCACCCCGGCTACATATATCTATCACATAAGATAGATTATGGAACTAATATACTGCTTTTGACGTGTNTGTTACGCTAGCAAGAATTTACCCCCAGCGCGCTAGTAAAAAATTAAATGCGGGCGTAACCGCCATGCAATCACCTTGCAACTGCGGATAGATTTTAGGTCTTGTTAACCTGCCAATGCAGTGAAGGCCACCAACCGGTTCAATCAGGGCCGTATCCTTCTACCTTCTGCGTAGCCCGCTTCTTTAAAGTGTTTCTTTGCTTTCGCTTCCGGATCACCGTCTTTCCGAAAATCTGCCAAGTCAGCATTCGCTTTTATATAGTCATCCCAGTTAAACCCTGAATAGCCGGGAAACCTGCTCTCCGCGTTCCCATACAGCTGAAAGTGTTGCAGTGCAGACAAAAATGTACCATCCGATACAGCAAGAGCTACATCTGGGTGAGCTAACAAATAATCAGCCTCGTTGAAGAGCGAATAGCCTCTAAGGAGAGCCTCTACATCCTGGTTGCCATCAGGAACTTTTGTCCAGTTAAACGAGAAAATCTTATTCAGGAGCAAAACTGCCTCCAATTAAATTTGTCTTATGTATATTAAATTTTTGTGCATCGCAGCATACCTGCTGCCGCAACTTATGCAAGAAATTTATTCGGATAATGGTTTTAAGAAATGGCAGCAAGCGACCGCTAATAATTGGATAGCCGTAGCGCGAAAACACAATTCAAATGTCCAGTATAATGAACAATCGTAACAACGGTTCTTATAAGAAACCGCCACTTGCAGTACGCATGAAAATGTTGCTCGTTGCATTTCGCGGCGAAAATTAATTTTCCAGTCACGCGTGGCGTCCGCTCTCATTGGCTCTGAAAGGTTCGGCCAATCGTAAAATCGCTAATCCATGGCGCGTCGCATCGGCGTCTAAGATGAAGCTTCACATTGGTAAGGCCTCTCATCAAACCCCTATATGCGTAGCCTTCCATTAACCTTCTGTTAACCATTTTCTCGCAGAACGGTGGCAACGGAAAATTTACCAAGTTGAATGATGTGTTAACACAATCCCGGCCGATCCGTCTTAAGGGGCGATCCTTTCTTGCGCTTGCGTTGGCGCCCGAGCTGCCATTTGAAGATTGGCTCGTGCAGCTCGATGCGCTTGCGTCCCGTTCCGCCGGGTTCTTCCTGCGGCGCCCGATCGTGCTCGATGTTCAGGGTCTTGAGATCGATCGTGCGCAGCTGCGCGAGCTTGTCAGCCAGCTCGGTGCGCGAAACGTCAGAGTGATGGGGATCGAGGGTGCGCGCTCTTCTTTGCTCGGGCCCGACCTGCCGCCAGCCATGCAGGATGGGCGTCCGGCCTCCGATGTGGAATTGCCGAGTGCCGGGGAAACGGAAAAGCCAGCCTTGGCGGACGCAGCGGTGGTTGAGGCTGTCATAGCCTCTTCCTCTGCACCAACGAAAGCCGCGCCGTCGCTTGTTGTCAGCCAACCGGTTCGCTCGGGGCAGGCGCTGTTTCATCCCGAGGGCGACATCACCATTACCGGCTCGGTTGCATCCGGTGCGGAAGTGGTCGCCGGGGGATCGATCCATGTCTATGGCGCGCTGAGAGGGCGGGCGATGGCGGGTACGATGGGCAACGCGTCGGCGCGGATCTTCTGCCGCAAGCTGGAAGCGGAGCTGATCGCAATCGACGGATTCTACCAGACGGCGGAGGACATGGATCCACGGCTGCGGGGAAAAGCAGTCCAGATCTGGCTTGAAGGCGAGACGATCAAGGCTGAAGCGCTCGGCTAAAACGAAGACGGTTTTGTTGAATTGGAGAGGTATATGGGCAAGGTAATTGTGGTGACGTCCGGCAAGGGCGGGGTCGGCAAGACGACATCGACTGCAGCTTTGGGCGCAGCGCTCGCGCAAAATGGCGACAAGGTCGTGGTGGTGGATTTCGATGTCGGCCTGCGCAATCTCGACCTCGTGATGGGCGCTGAGCGGCGCGTCGTCTATGATCTCGTCAATGTCATCCAGGGCGAAGCGAAGCTGACGCAGGCGCTGATCCGCGACAAGCGCGTGGAAACGCTCTACCTGCTCGCCGCCTCGCAAACCCGCGACAAGGACAATCTGACGCCGGAAGGCGTGGAAAAGGTTATCGAGGCGTTGAAGAACGCCTTTGATTGGGTGATCTGCGACAGTCCCGCAGGCATCGAACGTGGCGCGACGCTCGCCATGCGTCATGCCGACGTTGCGATCGTCGTGACCAATCCGGAGGTGTCCTCGGTGCGCGATTCCGACCGCATCATCGGACTGCTCGATTCCAAGACACTGAAGGCCGAAAACGGCGAGCAGATGGAAAAGCACCTGCTCTTGACCCGTTACGACGCGGGCCGCGCCGAACGCGGCGATATGCTGAAAGTCGACGATGTCCTCGATATCCTGTCGATCCCGCTTCTCGGCATCATTCCGGAAAGCATGGATGTGCTGCGCGCGTCGAATGTCGGCGCCCCCGTCACGCTCGCGGACGGCCGCAGTGCGCCGGCCATGGCCTATTTCGATGCGGCGCGCAGGTTGAGGGGCGAAATCCTGCCGATCACCATCCCCGGCGAAAAGCGCAGCCTGTTCGGCAAGATCTTTGGAAGGAAAGCGGCATGAACCTGTTCCGTCTGTTTTCCAAATCGCAGTCCGCACCGGCTGCCCGCGAACGGCTGCAGGTGCTGCTCGCGCATGAGCGGGCATCGGCTGGCGATTCCGACCTCGTCGTCAAATTGCGCGACGAAATTCTCCGGGCGATTTCCAAGCATATGGAGATCGACAGCGAAAAGGTCAGCGTCAAGCTGGAGCGCGGCATCCAGGTCTCGACACTCGTGGTCGATGTCGAAATCCCCTTCGATGCCACGAGGAAGGCGGCCTGAAGGCCATCTGCTTCATCCGGCAATAATGCTAGCCGTCCTCCCCGGTGGTCAATCCAGCGCCGATGCGATTATGGAACCTTTTCCAAGGATGGCGATTGTGCCTGATGCGCGCAATTGTCAAAGGATTCCCCATGAAAATCGCTCTTATGGCTGCGGTCCTCATCGCAGCCTTTTCCCAGCCTGTCCTTGCAGACGAAAGCGGTTTTCTCAAATCCATTGGTGGTGCCTGGTCAGGCAAGGGCATCGTGATCACGAAAATCGGCTCCTCCCCGGTCAATGTAACGTGCACGTTCGCGAGCCGTCCCAGGGGCGCGGCATTGTCCATGACGGGACAGTGCCGGGGTCTGCTTGTCGTGCGCCGGGCAGTCTCTGCCGATATCAAGGCAAACGGAGCGACTTACAGCGGCACCTATATCGGCCCGTCAGGACGTCCTTCGCGGCTTTCCGGGACCAGGCGCGGCAACACAATCAACTTTGCCGTCCGCTGGAGCCGGGAGATCAACGGCGATCGCAGCGCCCAGATGACGATCGAAAAGCTTGGCACGAGGGGCTTGCGCCTGCGCACCACGGACAAGGATCCAAAGACCGGCCGGAACGTCGTGACGAGCGATATCCGCCTATCCAGGTAGTCAGCATTGGAAGCAGGCTGACGAGTGTGGGGCAGTATTCCTAAAGTCTACACGCCTTCCCACCCTGGCGCATTAACCTGTGCGGCTGCAGGGGCAAGCCGAAAACGCCTAGCTTTTGATCTTTTTTGAGAATGCCCCAATTTTAGGCGATTTCATGTTGCGCTCTGTGTTGCGCTGCGTCATGAATGCCGAATGGCTTATCTCGACCTCACCATTCTTGTCATCGATGAGAACGCGATCCGCGCGTCGATCATCGAGGAAGGATTGCGCGAGGCGGGGCATGCGAATGTGACCGTCGTGCACGAGGTCAATGGTATTGCGCGGATCATCGAGACGCTGCGGCCCGATGTGATCTTCATCGATCTGGAAAACCCCAATCGCGACATGATGGAGCACCTGTTCCAGCTGACCCGGACGGTCGGGCGGCCGATCGCCATGTTTGTCGATCGCTCGGACACGGCCTCCATCGAGGCTGCCGTCGATGCCGGCGTCTCCGCCTATATCGTCGACGGTTTGAAGAAAGAGCGGGTCAAACCAATCCTCGACATGGCCGTCAGCCGTTTCAACGCGTTCTCAAGACTGCAGCGCGAACTGGCGCAGGCGAAATCGGCGCTTGAAGAGCGCAAGATCGTCGAGCGCGCCAAGGGCATTTTGATGAAGATGCGCGGTCTGTCGGAAGAGCAGGCTTTCGCACTGCTGCGCCAGACAGCCATGAACGAAAAGAAGAAGATGGCGGACATCGCGCAAAGCGTCGTTACCGCCGCACGGCTTTTGATGTGACGGCCGGGATGCCCAGGGAGGCAGTGGAGTGAACATGATGACGAAATCCACGCATCCGTCCGGCGCACCGCCCGGCGGCAATAGCCAACTGGCGGCGCCTGGACGGCTGACCGGCGAAGGTCCGCGCACGCTGCGCGCCGGGTTCATTCCGCTTGTCGATGCCTCAGTGCTGATTGCAGCCGCCGAATTCGGCTTTGCACAGAAGGAAGGCATCCTTCTCGATCTCGTCAAGGACGTGTCCTGGGCCAATGTCCGCGACCGGCTGGCCTTCCGCCAGTTTGATATCGCCCATATGCTGTCGCCGATGCCGGTTGCCTCGATGCTGGGGCTTGGCTCCAACCCTTCGCCGACCATCACGCCATTTTCGCTGGGGCGTGGCGGTAACGCCATCACGCTTTCGGCCCGGCTCTATGCCCGCATGCGGCGCGAGGCAGAGCTTCCGGAGACGGCCGGCGCACTGGACAATGCGCAGGCATTGGCCAAGGTGATACTTGGCATGAAGGCACGCGGCGAACCGCTGCCAACGCTGGGGGTCACCTACCCCTTCTCCTCCCATAACTACGAGTTCCGCTTCTGGCTGGCCGCCGGCGGCATCGATCCGGACAGGGATGTCAAACTTGTCGTCGTGCCGCCGCCGATGACATCGGACGCACTGGCAGCTGGTGCCATCGATGGCTTTTGCGTTGGTGCGCCCTGGAATATGGTCGCGTCCGAACGCGGCGTCGGCCGCATCGTCGCCGCAAAGCAGGATATATGGCCGTCAGCACCGGAAAAGGTGATCGGCATGCGGCCGGAATGGGCAGAAACTCACCCGGAAACCGTCTCACGGCTGATCGTCGCGCTCGATGCCGCCGCGCGCTGGTGTGATGATCCGGTCAATCATGATGCACTGTCTGCGGCACTGGCCGACAGCCGCTATATCTCGGCCCCGGTCGATATTATCCGCCGGGTTCTTGCCGGCGAATTCAACCTTGATGCCGAGGGGAACCGGCGCATTATCACCAACTACTTCACCTTCCATGCGGGCGCGGCCAATTACCCGCGGCCGAGCCAGGCGCTTTGGCTTTACAGCCAGATGATCCGCTGGGGACAGACCGATTTTTCGCCTGAGGGTGGGACGGCGGCGGCCGCCGCCTATAGGCCGGATATCTACCGCCTTGCGCTTGGCGGGAAGGCTTGTCCGGCAGAGGCAGACATGGCTATCGAGGGCGCTGCAGACGGTGACCGCTTCATGGATGGCCAGGTCTTCGATCCCGGGCGGATCGCCGATTACGTCGCGGGATTTCCGGTCAAAACAGTGCTTCGCGACGGCAGTTTCGGCGATGACATCTGACGTTTTGCATTTTGCATTGCACAAAATTTCTCCGGACACGTTAGCACCGCAAAAGCAAACGCTGAAAAATTTTGCAACACAAAGTCATGATCAAATTTTGTGCGCCGTTATGATTTTCATAGAAAATCCAGCCGTTTCAATGGGATAGATTTTTCGTTCGAAACTGGCACAGCCATTGCATGACATAAATCGCAGCGGTCAATGGCGATCGCGGCGAGCCGAACCCAAGACTGGCGTTCGCACAGACATCGACGTCGTAAGGTTTTTGCAGTCCGGGATGAAATTTCTCCCGGCGGGTGCAATCTCCGAGCGGCGTTTTTTATTGCCAAATTTCCGGCCCGTCACAGTCCCCGCAACCATAGGGAAGAAACCATGACATCTACTTTGAGCAACGGCATAACCCGCCGCACTCTTCTCAAGACGACTGCGGCAGCGGCCTTGTTCACCGCTATCAAGACCACTTTCCCGTCAGGCGCTTTTGCGGCTACTGCCGGTCCGGAAGTCACCGGTGTCAAGCTCGGCTATATCGCGCTGACCGATGCGGCCGCGCTGGTGATCGCAAAGGAAAAGGGCTTTTTCGAAAAGCATGGCTTGCCGGATGTCGAGGTTGCCAAGCAGGCCTCCTGGGGTGCGACGCGCGACAACCTGGTGCTGGGCGGTGCCGCAAACGGCATCGATGGTGCACATATCCTCTCGCCCATGCCCTATCTGATGCATGCCGGCAAGGTTACGCAAAACAATGTCCCGGTGCCGATGGCAATCCTTGCCCGGCTCAACTGTGACGGCCAGGCAATCTCAGTCGGCAAGGAATATGCCGATACCGGCGTTCAGCTCGATGCCTCCAAGCTGAAGGCAGCCTTTGCGAAAAAGAAGGCCGACGGCGGCGACATCAAAGTGGCGATGACCTTCCCCGGCGGCACGCATGACCTGTGGCTGCGCTATTGGCTGGCCGCCGGCGGCATCGATCCCGACAAGGACGTCTCCACCATCGTCGTGCCGCCGCCGCAGATGGTGGCCAATATGAAGGTCGGCAATATGGACGCGTTCTGCGTCGGCGAGCCGTGGAACGAGCAGCTGGTCAACCAGGGCATCGGCTTTACCGCAGCCTCCACCGGCGAGATCTGGAAGGGACACCCGGAAAAGGCGCTCGGGCTTCGCGCCGATTGGGTCGAGAAAAACCCCAACGCCGCCAAGGCACTGATGATGGCGGTGATGGAGGCCCAGATCTGGTGCGAGAGCATGGACAACAAGGACGAAATGGCCGCGATCGTCGGGCGCCGGCAATGGTTCAACGTGCCTGCAAAAGACATTATCGGCCGGTTGAAGGGCAACATCAACTACGGCAATGGCCGTGTCGCCGATGGTACCGATCTTCAGATGAAGTTCTGGGCGAACGGCGCATCCTACCCGTTCAAGAGCCACGACACCTGGTTCATCGCCGAGAACATCCGCTGGGGCAAATTCGCGCCCGATACGGACATCAAGGCGCTGGTCAATCAGGTGAACCGCGAAGATATCTGGCGTGCTGCTGCCGCAGATCTCGGCATTGCCGCCACCGATATTCCGGCGACCACCTCGCGCGGCACGGAAACCTTCTTCGACGGCAAGGTCTTCGATCCGGAAAACCCGTCCGCCTATCTCGACAGCCTGTCGATCAAGGCTGCGTCCTGATGGGGTTCACGATGACAGTTGCGGGCACTGCCCCTCACCCTAGCCCTCTCCCCGAAAGGGCGGATGAGGGGCTCACCAACACAGCCGGATTCACGATCGAGGACGAAGACGATGACAGCAACTGCCCATAAACAACGCCCAACAATACTGCCGGCAATATCCAAAAACGGTCAGGTCATCGCCCTGCCCGGCAGGCCCGCTGCGAAATTCAACGCCCGAAAAATGGCAACCGCAATGGCGCGCAACGTCGTGCCGCCGCTGGTCGTTCTCGCCGTTCTCATGGCCGTCTGGCAGGTTCTCTGTTCGGAGGTGGGCGCGACGCTGCCGCCGCCATCGCAGGTCTGGCAGGAAAGCTACGACCTGATCGCCTATCCGTTTTTCAATTACGGATCGCAGGATATCGGTCTTGGCTGGCGTGTGCTGATCTCGCTGCAACGGGTCGCCTATGGCTTCGGCCTTGCCGCCGTCACCGGTGTTCTCGTCGGTGCGCTGATCGGCCAGTCGATCTGGGCGATGCGGGGTCTCGATCCGATCTTCCAGATCCTGCGCACCGTGCCGCCGCTCGCCTGGCTGCCGCTGTCGCTGGCCGCATTCCAGGATTCCAACCCTTCGGCGATCTTCGTGATCTTCATCACCTCCATCTGGCCGGTGATCATCAACACCGCCGTCGGCGTGCGCAACATCCCGCAGGATTACCGCAACGTCGCCAAGGTTCTGTGTCTCAACCAGATCGAGTTCTTCTTCAAGATCATGCTGCCCTCGGCCGCCCCCTACATCTTCACGGGCCTGCGCATCGGCATTGGCCTCTCCTGGCTTGCCATCGTCGCGGCGGAAATGCTGACCGGCGGTGTCGGCATCGGTTTCTTCATCTGGGATGCGTGGAACTCGTCGCGCCTGCCCGACATCATCGTCGCGCTGGCCTATATCGGCGTCGTCGGATTCATCCTCGACAAGCTGGTTTCGGCTGTCGGCACCATCGTCACGCGCGGCGCCTCGGCAGCTTAAGGAGCATCGATCATGGACACCTATCTCAAGCTCGACCATATCGACAAATATTTCGACCGGGCGGGCAGCCGCACCGAAGTCCTCAAGGGCATCAACCTGACGATCGCCAAGGGCGAGTTCGTTTCGATCATCGGCCATTCCGGCTGCGGAAAGTCGACATTGCTCAATCTCATCGCCGGGCTGACGCCGGTTTCGGCGGGCGCGGTGCTTCTCGAAAACCGCGAGGTCAATGCGCCGGGCCCCGAACGCGCCGTCGTCTTCCAGAACCACAGTCTTCTGCCCTGGCTGACCGTCTATGAGAACGTCAATCTCGCCGTCTCCAAGGTGTTCGGCCGCAGCAAAACGAAGACGGAGCGTCATGACTGGGTCATGGCCAATCTCGATCTCGTACAGATGGCCCATGCCAGGGACAAACGACCCTCGGAAATCTCCGGCGGTATGAAACAGCGCGTCGGCATTGCCCGCGCGCTTGCCATGGAGCCGAAGATCCTGCTGCTCGACGAGCCCTTCGGCGCGCTCGATGCCTTGACCCGCGCGCATTTGCAGGACGCGGTGATGGACATCCATCTTCGGCTTGGCAACACCATGCTGATGATCACCCACGATGTCGATGAGGCGGTGCTCCTGTCCGACCGGATCGTGATGATGACCAATGGCCCGGCAGCCTCCATCGGCGAGGTGCTCGACGTGCCGATCGCCCGGCCGCGCGCCCGTATCGAGCTGGCCTCCGACCGGACCTATCTCAAATGCCGCGAGGCCGTGCTGAAATTTCTCTACGAGCGTCACCGCTTCGTCGAAGCTGCGGAGTAACCGGAATGACCCAGAAACTCGTTATCATCGGCAATGGCATGGCGCCCGGCCGCATGCTGGAGCACCTGCTCGAACAGGCACCGGGGAAATACACGGTCACGATCTTCAACGCCGAGCCGCGTGTCAACTATGACCGCATCATGCTCTCCCCCGTCCTGTCGGGCGAAAAGACCTATGAGCAGATCGTTATTCACGGCGACGGCTGGTATATCGAGCATGGCATCACGCTCTACAAGGGCCATCGGATCGTTGCGATCGACCGCACGGCCAAGACAGTCACCTCCGACCATGGCGTCACCGAAAGCTACGACAAGCTGGTGATCGCCACCGGCTCCACCCCCTTCATCATCCCGGTTCCCGGCAAGGACCTTCCGGGCGTCATTACCTATCGCGACATCGACGACGTGCAAGCCATGCTGCTCGCCGCCCAGTCGCGCGAAAAAGCCATCGTTATCGGTGGCGGTCTTTTGGGTCTTGAGGCGGCGGCGGGCCTCAATTCCCGTGGCATGGATGTTACCGTTCTGCATGTCACGCCCACCCTGATGGACCGCCAGCTTGATCCGGCGGCCGGTTATTTGCTGCAGCGTGCGCTTGAGGACCGTGGCATCAAGGTTATCTGCAAGGCCAACACGAAAGCCATCATCGGCAATGGCAAGGTCGAGGGCATCGAACTCGACAACGGCACGATCATCCCGGCGACCCTCGTCGTCATGGCGGTGGGCATCCGGCCCAGCGCCGGACTTGCGAAAGAGGCCGGTCTTGCAGTCAATCGCGGCATCGTTGTCGATGCCGGCATGCAGACGTCCGATGGCGATATCCTGGCGCTCGGCGAATGCGCCGAGGTCGATGGCATGGTCTATGGTCTCGTTGCACCGCTCTACGAAATGGCCCGTATCGCCGCGTCGCATCTGGCCGGCGACCGCACCCCCGCTTTCGTGCATTCCGACACGCCAACCAAGCTGAAAGTCACCGGCATCAATCTCTTTTCGCTTGGCGATTTCGCCGAAGGCGACGACCGCGACGAGATCGTGCTGCGCGACGCCACCGCCGGTGTCTACAAGCGGCTGGTGCTGAAGGACAACCGCATCATCGGAACCGTGCTCTACGGCGAAACGGCCGATGGGGCCTGGTTCAACGACCTGAAGAAGAAAGCCACCGATATCTCCGAAATGCGCGAAACGCTCATTTTCGGCCAGGCCTACCAGGGAGGGTCGCCGCTGGACCCTACGGCGGCCGTTGCAGCCTTGCCGGATGATGCGGAAATCTGCGGCTGCAACGGCGTCTGCAAGGGCAAGATCACCACAACAATCACCGGCAAGGGCCTGACCTCTCTCGACGACGTCCGCGCCCATACCAAGGCGTCGGCCTCCTGCGGCTCGTGCACCGGGCTGGTCGAGCAGCTGATGACGATCACGCTGGGCGATGCCTATAATCCAAAGGCTGTTCAACCGATGTGCGGCTGTACGGAGCTCGGTCACGACGACGTGCGCCGCCTGATCAAGGCCAAGGGCTTGAAGACCATTCCGGCGGTCATGCAGGAACTGGAGTGGAAGACCTCCTGCGGCTGCGCCAAATGCCGCCCGGCGCTCAACTATTACCTCGTCTGCGACTGGCCGGACGAATATGCCGACGACTACCAATCGCGCTTCATCAACGAACGTGTCCACGCCAATATCCAGAAGGACGGGACCTATTCGGTGGTTCCGCGCATGTGGGGCGGCGTGACCAATGCGGGCGAGCTGCGCGCGATTGCCGACGTCGTCGACAAGTTCGAAATCCCACTGGTCAAAGTGACCGGCGGGCAGCGGATCGACCTTCTCGGCATCGAGAAGGAGGACCTGCCGGCCGTCTGGGCCGATCTCGGCAAGGCCGGCTTCATCTCCGGCCAGGCCTATGCCAAGGGTCTGCGCACGGTCAAGACCTGCGTGGGGTCCGACTGGTGCCGCTTCGGCACGCAGGATTCGACCGGGCTCGGCATTCGCATCGAAAAGTTCATGTGGGGTTCCTGGACACCGGCCAAGCTGAAGCTCGCGGTCTCCGGCTGTCCGCGAAACTGCGCCGAGGCCACCTGCAAGGATATCGGCGTCATCTGCGTCGATAGCGGCTTTGAACTCCATTTTGCCGGTGCCGCCGGGCTCGACATCAAGGGCACCGAAGTGCTGGGTCTCGTCAAGACCGAGGATGAGGCGCTGCAATATATCGTGGCGCTCACCCAGATGTACCGCGAACAGGGCCGCTATCTCGAGCGCATCTACAAATGGGCAAAGCGCATCGGCCTTGATGAAATCCGCCGCCAGATCATGGGCGATGCGGACAAGCGCCAGGCCTATTACGACCGTTTCGTGTTTTCGCAAAAATTCGCCCAGGTCGATCCCTGGTCGGAGCGGGTCTCCGGCAAGGACAAGCACGAATTCCGGCCGATGGCGACGGTCGGTTATCCGGAGGCGGCGGAGTGATGACGATGGACATGAACTGGATCGCGATCGGCGACATCACAGAAATCCCGCTGCGCGGTGCGCGCTGCGTGAAAACCCCGCAGGGCAAGATCGCCGTATTCCGTACCGCTGAAAACGAAGTCTTCGCCATCGAGGATCACTGCCCGCATAAGGGCGGGCCTCTCAGCCAAGGCATCGTCCATGGAACCGCCGTCACCTGCCCGCTGCACAATTGGGTCATCTCCCTTGAAACCGGCAAGGCTTTGGGTGCCGATCAGGGCGAGGTCCGGACCATCCGGGTGCGTAACGACCACGGTGCGTTATTCATCTCGCTTGAGAGTTTGATGATGGCGGCGGAATAGGCGCATGATGGAGTTTGCGGCACGAAAATTGGACCGAGGTTTCGTCCTGGCGTCCTCTTCTCCCCAGCGGGGAGAAGGTGGCCCGCAGGGCCGGATGAGGGGGGCCGAAGGCCACCTCTGTCTGGCTCCGGCTTCGCCGAAGCCCCCCTCATCGCCTCGCATCCGCTCGGCACTTCTCCCCGCTGGGGAGAAGAGGGATCTCGACGCTTTTGCCCTGGATCGAAAAAACGAATGTGAGCGACGCGATGCGAATAGGGGACATGGCGGGGTAACGCGTGGCGATCTCGTAACCCTGCAGCGGAACATTCTCTATGTCCACTGAAACAAAAACCACCTGCCCCTATTGCGGCGTCGGCTGCGGCGTCATTGCCAAAATCGACGGCGCAGGCATGGTCAGCGTCAAGGGCGACCCCGATCATCCCGCCAATTTCGGACGGCTCTGTTCCAAGGGTTCGGCACTCGCCGAAACTATCGATCTCGACGGCCGTATCCTTCACCCGCAGGTGGACGGCCAACGGACAAGCTGGGACGACGCGCTCGACCGTGTTGCCTCTCGCTTCTCGCAAACCATTGCCAGGCACGGACCGGACTCGGTTGCCTTCTATGTCTCCGGCCAGCTGCTGACGGAAGATTATTATGTGGCCAACAAGCTGATGAAGGGCTTTATCGGCTCGGCCAATATCGACACCAACTCGCGCCTTTGCATGTCGTCCTCCGTCGCCGGCCACAAGCACGCTTTCGGGGCCGATACCGTTCCCGGCACTTATGAGGACATCGAACTTGCCGATCTGGTGATCCTCACCGGGTCAAACCTCGCCTGGTGTCATCCCGTCATCTACCAACGTCTTGCCGCAGCCAAGGCCGCCCGGCCCGGCATGAAGATCGTCGTCATCGATCCGCGCCGGACGATGACGGCCGATATTGCCGACCTGCACCTGGCGATCCGACCGGATGGCGACGTGGCGCTGTTCATGGGGCTTCTCGCCCACCTTTCCGGCACGGCAGCGATCGACCAGAACTATATCGGCAAGCATACGAAAGGCTTTGCTGAAGCATTCGCGGCCGCCTCTGCGCTCAGCATTGCCAAACTGATGGAGCTGACCGGCCTGCCATCCATGCAGCTTCGGCAATTCTACCGCCTGTTCGAGGAGACCGAAAAGGTCGTCACCTGCTACAGCCAGGGCGTCAATCAGTCCGCATCCGGCACGGACAAGGTCAATGCCATCATCAATTGCCATCTGGCGACCGGCCGTATCGGCCGGCCCGGCATGGGACCATTCTCGCTGACGGGCCAGCCGAATGCGATGGGCGGACGCGAAGTTGGCGGGCTTGCCAATATGCTCGCGGCCCACATGGCCATCGAAAACCCGGAGGACTGCGGCCGCGTTCAGCGCTTCTGGGCGTCACCGGTAATCGCCCGCAAGCCCGGCCTCAAGGCCGTCGATATGTTCCGCGCTGTCGCCGATGGGCGGATCAAGGCCCTGTGGATCATGGCGACCAACCCGGCTGTCTCGATGCCGGACGCCGACGCGGTCGCGGCTGCGCTTACCGCCTGCCCCTTCGTCGTCGTCTCCGATGTGCTTGAAAAAACCGATACGACGCAATACGCGCATGTGCTTTTGCCCTCGCTTGGCTGGGGCGAAAAGGATGGAACGGTCACCAATTCCGAACGCCGCATCTCCCGCCAGCGCGATTTTCTCTCAACACCCGGCGAAGCCAAGGCCGACTGGTGGCAGATGGCCGAAGTCGGCTGCCGCATGGGTTTTGCCGGCGCCTTTTCCTTTTCATCCGCCGCCGCCATCTTTGCCGAACATGCAGCGCTTTCAGCGTTTGAAAACGGCGGCAGCCGCGATTTCGATATCGGCGCGCATGCGCAAACCAGCGATGAAGACTACGATGCGCTGATGCCGTTCCAGTGGCCGCAGCCGCGAGGCACGACGGCGAAGCAGACCCGCTTCTTCTGCGACGGCGGGTTTTATCACGCCGATGGCAAGGCGCGTTTCATTGCTATTCATGCACCCGTGACAGATCGAACCAGCGCCGGCTTGCCTTTCACGCTCAACACCGGCCGCATCCGTGACCAGTGGCACACGATGACGCGGACGGGAAAGAGCGCGCGCCTGTCTGCGCATATCGCCGAGCCCTTCGCCGAAATCCATCCCCGCGACGCCATGGAGATGGGCATCACCAGCGCTGCACTGGTCGAGATCGAAAGCCCCTATGGCAAGGCCGTGGTGCGCGCCCTTGTCACCGACCGGCAGGCGCGCGGAAGCCTATTCGTGCCGATGCATTGGAATGGCCAGTTTTCTGCCAAGGCCAGGATCGACGCCGTCGTCGCCCCGGTCACCGACCCCGTTTCCGGTCAGCCCGCCTCCAAGAACATCGCTGTTGCCGCGCGGTCTTTTGCGGTCTCTCACTATGGTTTTGCCGTTTCTGCGATCAAACCGGAGCATCCGGACACCGCCTATTGGGCGCTGGCAAAGGCGGATGGCGGCTGGCGCATCGAACTCGCCTTTGACGCGGCGCCGCAGGATTGGTCGGAATGGTGCCGGATGCAGTTCAACATTCCCGCCCATATCGACCCGCTCGGCTATGCCGATGCGCAGTCCGGCGATCTGCGCCTTGCCTTCTTTGATGGAGACCGGCTGGCCGCCGCTCTGTTTGTCGCGCTCCAACCGGTTGCCGTTGCCCGCAACTGGGCGATCGAACAGCTGACGGTTCCCCACAGCGAAATCGGCAAGCGCTTTGCGGTTGTTGCCGGCCGGCCGGGTGCAGGCCGCATGGATCCCGGCGCCACCGTCTGCTCCTGCTTCAGCGTCGGCATCAACCAGATCGTCGCTGCTGTTCGCAGCGGTTGCCATAGCGTTGAAGCCGTCGGCCGGGACTTGAACGCCGGAACCAACTGCGGCTCCTGCCGCGCGGAAATCAGGGGGATCATCGATGGATGTCTTGCAGCTGCTGCCGAATAACCGCACCCCTGCGCGCATGGCGCCGCTCGCCACGCTGCCGGTCTTCTGGGCGCTTGCCGGCAAACGCGCCATTGTCGCCGGCGGTTCGGACGCGGCGGCCTGGAAGGCCGAGCTCCTTTTAGCTTGCGGTGCTGATGTTCATGTCTATGCCGAAGAACTGAGCGACACGTTCGTGGAGATCATCAACCGGAGTTCGGACGCGGGCGAAGGGCGCCTGTTTCATCACGATGGCTCATGGTCGCCGCAGGTCTTTGAGGGTGCTGCAATCGCCATTGCCGATAGTGAGGACGACGCGTCCGCTGCCGCCTTCTTTGAGGCAGCTTGCACGGCCGGGGTTCCCGTCAATATCATCGACAAGCCCAGATACTGCCAGTTCCAATTCGGGTCGATCGTCAACCGTTCACCTGTCGTCGTCGCCATCTCGACCGATGGGGCGGCGCCGATCCTGGCACAGGCCATCCGCCGCCGGATCGAAACGCTCTTGCCGCCATCGTTGAAATCCTGGGCAGCGCTGGCGCATGCCTTGCGCGCGAAGGTCAATGCACGGCTCAACCCCGGTGCGCCGCGCCGTGCCTTCTGGGAAAGTTTTGTCGATCGCGCCTTCGGCCCGGCTCCGGACGCTGGCATCGAGGATGATCTTCTGGCCATCGCCAGCGGCTTAGGCGCTGCAGAAAATTCATCCCCCGGCCGCGTCACGCTCGTTGGCGCAGGCCCCGGCGATGCCGAGCTCCTGACTTTGAAGGCGGTGCGGGCCCTGCAGGCCGCCGACGTCATCCTGTTTGACGATCTCGTGTCCAGCGACGTCCTGGAACTGGCTAGACGCGAGGCAAAGCGTCTGCTGGTGGGAAAACGCGGCGGCCGGACAAGCTGCAAGCAGGAAGATATCAACGCCATGATGATTTCGCTCGCCAAGGCCGGCAAGCGCGTCGTCCGGCTGAAATCCGGCGACCCGATGATCTTCGGGCGCGCCGGAGAAGAAATCGCCTCTCTGGAAAAAGAGGGCATCCCGGTCGACATCGTACCCGGGATCACATCCGCCAGCGCCATGGCCGCACGGCTGAAGGTGTCACTGACCCATCGCGACCATGCGCAAGCAGTCCAGTTCGTCACCGGCCATTCCCGCTCCGGCCACCTGCCCGCCAATCTCGACTGGCAACATCTTGCAAAGCCCGCGACCACGACGATCTTCTATATGGGTGGCCGCACAGCAGGCGAGATCAGCGCGCGGTTGCTTGCGGCGGGGATGGACGGGAACACTCCAGCCGTCATCATGAGCGCCGTGACACGCAGCGACGAAACGCAATGGGCCGGCACACTCGACACGATGGCAGAGGCCATGACGGTTATCGGCGTCGAGAACCCTGTGCTGATTGGGGTCGGCCGTGTGTTTTCGAAAGCCGGCCGATCGACGGCGATGATGTCGAACCCCTCGCAACTGATGAAAATTCGGAGGCGCTGATGATGGCGACGAATATCCTGGCCGCCCTCTCGCTCAGCTTGGCCATCGCGCTCAGTTGGAGCCGGTTTCGCCCGATTTTCTCGTCATCCACCAATGTTGACATCTTACGCGCACCGGCAACAACCCTGGCAAGTGCAATCTGCCTCAGCGCCGTAGGATTGGCATTCAATGCCGCGACACTCGGCGCTGGTGGGTTGATTGTCGCATTGGGCTTGCTCTTGCCCTTTGTTCTTAAGAGGCTTCAGGTGCGCACCTCAACCGAGGTCGCGCTGAGCTTAGCGAGCGTTTTACTGATGTTTCATATTTGGATCTCAATAGATCCGGTCGTGGCGGTCAGCTTGATTGCTGCAGAATCCAAGGGTTGATCACCTTCAACCCAGCGGCCTCGAAAGGATTGAGGTCGCGGGTTGCGACCGCAAGATGGTTTTCTGCTGCCGTGGCTGCAATATATCCATCGGCCTCGCCGATCGCCTTACCGGACAACCGCGCGCGCACCATCAGTTCCGAATAAAACTGCGACGTGGCAACGCCAAAAGGCAGGATACGCCCGGCAAAATGCGGAAGCACTTCGGCCTCCAGGCGATCACGGAGGATAGTTTGCCGTTTGCCAGCGGGCATGGCGGCGATACCAAAACGCAGTTCGGCAATTGTTATCGCTGAGATAAACAGCGTCTCGACCGCTTGTGCGTCCAGCCAGACGACCACTGTCTCGTCAGGGACCGGTTTCCAAGGCTCCGATATCACGTTGGTATCGAGCAAGATCATTCGAATGTCATAGGCTCGGCGGGTGTCTTACCGCGGTTTTGCTGTAGCGCTTCGACATCGGTGTTAGAAAGCTCCGCGTCACGGCCGATGGCCGCCAGTAAAGACCCGAGTTTGACACGCTCAGCTGGACGCACGGCGGCTTCAATAATGTCCCTGATTTCCGCCTCGGTGCTTCGGCCATGGTGAGCTGCTCGCACCTTTAAAGCGCGATGCGTTTCCTCTGACAGATTACGAATGGTCACCGCCGGCATTGATATCACCTCGAAAGAACGATAGCTTTGATATCAAAATATACATTATGATATCGCTTTTCAAGGAGGTGGAATTTGTGGCAGCTGCTTGCCAAAGCTGAAATGCCGGCCTCGCTCGGCGAACCGTTCGAGCGCTGACAAGCGCAGCCGAAGGCAGACTACAAAAAATCGTCCCGTCTGGGCGTGAACGTGTCGATCAGCAATCCCTCCTCAAGCGCCACGACGCCATGGACGAGGTTTGGTGCGACGATGAAGCTGCTGCCGGTGGGCAGCGTGGTAGTTATGCCATCGACCGTCACTTCGAAAACGCCCTTGGCCACGTAGCTGACCTGCGTATGCGGGTGGGAATGCAGTGCGCCGATGGCGCCCTTGTCGAAACTGAAGGCAACGAGCATCAGTTCGGGCCGATGCGAGAGAACGGCGCGGCGGTTGCCGGGGGAGGTTTCCGTCCAGATGAGGTTTTCCGGTAATGTGGTGTGCTCAGGCATTGGTTTCTCCGTCATCGTGCAAGCCATCCGCCATCGACCGGAAGGACAGTGCCGTGCACATAGTCCGAGGCGTGCGAGGCGAGGAAGACGGCGGCTCCAGCCATATCATCCGCCCGCGCCCAGCGCCTGGCCGGAATGCGCTTGAGGATATCGGCATTGCGTTCGGCGTCTGCCCGCAGTGCCGTGGTGTTGTTGGTCTCGACATAGCCGGGGGCGATGGCGTTGACGTTGATGCCATGCACTGCCCATTCATTGGCCATCAATCGCGTCAGCCCGGCAAGGCCGCTTTTTGCGGCGGTATAGGATGCCACCCGAATGCCGCCCTGGAACGACAGGAGGGACGCGATATTGATGATTTTAGCGGGGAGCTTTTGCGCCATTGCCACTCGTGCAAAGGCCTGGCAGAGAAAGAATGCCGATTTGAGATTGGTGTCCATGACGGCGTCCCAATCCTCCTCGGTGAAATCGATCGTATCGGCGCGTCTGATAATTCCCGCATTATTGACCAAAATGTCAGGAGATTGCCGGATGGCGCAGGCATCCGCGATGACGGCGCGCACCTCGTCCATCCTGGAAAGATCGGCCAGAAGCGGGTGAAACGCCCGGCCGGCAGTGGTGACGAGATCAGCGGTCTCGACCATCGGCGAGCGTCCGACGCCGATAATGTCGGCGCCCGCATTGGCTAGGCCCACGGCGATCGCCTGGCCGATGCCTGTGTTTGCGCCGGTGACGATGGCGCAGCGGCCGGAAAGATCGAACGGGTTCATCTCAGGCTTTCCATCGGGACCTTGTCCATGTCGGTAAAGCTCATGTTATCGCCGGCCATCGCCCAGATGAAGGAGTAGCGTCCGGTGCCTGCACCGGAGTGGATGGACCACCCCGGCGACAGCACCGCATCAAGGTTTTTCAGCACGAGGTGGCGCGTTTCATGCGGTTCGCCCATGAAATGGAAGATGCGGGTCGCCTCCTCCATGCCGAAATAGAGATAGACCTCCATGCGCCGGTCATGCACATGCGCGGGCATGGTGTTCCAGACGGAACCGGGCTCGAAGATCGTCAGGCCGACCAGAAGCTGGCAGCTCTCGCAGACGTCCGGATGCACATACTGGTTGATCGTCCGGGCATTGGCCTCTTCGGCCGAGCCGGTACGCACCTTCTTTGCCATGTCGAGCGTGATCAGCATCGTCGGGCAGACGCGGTGTGCCGGCGCACTCAGCAGATAGAATGCGGCGGGGGTATTGGGGTCGTCGCTGCGAAACGATAGCGTCCCCTGCCCCATGCCGACATAGAGCGCGTCCTGAAACCCCAGCGGATACTCGGTACCCCCGGCCGTTACCGTGCCCTTGCCGCCGATGTTGAGAATGGCGGCTTCGCGCCGTTCGAGGAACTGGCTGGTGCCGGTTTCCTTGACTTCGTCGATGACAAGCGTTTGCTCCACAGGCACGATGCCGCCGGCGATCATCCGGTCGAGATGGCTGTAGGTGAGATTGATCTGGCCTTTGGAGAAAAGCCCCTCGATGAGAAAGCCTTCGCGCAGGCCTTTCGTGTCGCGCCGGGCGGTGTCTTCTGGTCCGACGACCTGGCGCACGTTTACGGAAATTGTCACGGCATTTGCCTCTTGGCTTTGAAGGAAAGGGTCAGGTAAGGACGACATATTCGGTGAGCTGGCTGATGCTGGTATCGGCCTTTTGCACATCGAATACCTTGGTCCCGTGGCTCATGATCACGAACCGGTCGCAGACCTGGTAGGCGTGATAGAGATTGTGCGTCACCAGCACGCTCGACACGCCCTCGGCCTTCAGCTTCAGCACCTGCGCCAGAAGGGCCTCGGTTTCGCGCACCGACAAAGCCGAGGTCGGCTCGTCAAGCAGCAGCACCCGCCGCTTGAAGAAGACGGCACGCGCGATGGCGACGGCCTGCTTCTGGCCGCCGGAGAGGTCTCCCACCAGTTTGTCGGGAGAATCAATGCCGGAAATATGGACGGCCTTTTCCAGCACCTCCATGGCAATATCGCGCATCTCCCCCTGTTTCAGGAAGCCGAACGCATTGGTGCGCTCGCGCCCCATGAAGATGTTGCGGGTGATGGAGAGCGAATCCACCAGGGCGGTGTTCTGATAGATCGTTTCGATCCCGGCATCGGCGGAATCGGACCGGCAGGTAAACACCGCCCTTTGGCCGTCGACGCTCAAGTGGCCAGAGGTCGGCTTGTGGATCCCCGATATCAGGTTGACCGTGGTCGATTTGCCGGCGCCGTTATCGCCGAGAAGGCCGACGACTTCGTTGGGGCCGATGTGGAAACTGAGGTCGCGCAGCGCCGTCAATGCGCCAAAGCTCTTGGAGATATTGTGCAGTTCGAGAAGATTGGGTGCGGACATCATGCAGCCCCCCGGCGTTCGATGAGATGGTTGAAGGCGGCCGCGACCACGATCAGCGTGGCGATGAACATGTCGAGATAGAAGCCCGGTGCTCTGAGCAGCAGCAGCACATCGGTGATGGTGTGGATCAGCATGACGCCGAGGAAGATCCCGATGATCGAGCCGCGCCCGCCGCGCAGTGAAAGCCCGCCGATGACGCAGGCGGCAATCGCCTGGAGTTCCAGCCCCGCCCCCTGCCCCGGCTGAACGCTGCCGACGCGCGCCGTGGCGATGATGCCGGCAACAGCCGCCATGCCGCCGGCAATGGCAAAGGCAATCATCTTGACGCGATCGGTGTTGATGCCGATGGCGGTCGCCGCAGCGGGATTGCCGCCGGTCGCAAAGACATGGTTGCCAAACCGGTGACGGTGCAGCAGCAGGTAAAAGCCGATGACGAACAGCACGATCCAGATGAAGGCGGCATTGATGCCGAAGATCGTTCCGGCAAACAGGCTGGTAAAGGCAGGCTCCGGATCGAACCGGACCTGGACGGCGCCATTATAGAGCAGCACCGCACCGCGCCAGAACAGCAGTCCCCCGAGCGTGACGATGAAGGACGGCAGGCCGAAGCGCAGTGTGATCGTACCGTTGAGAAGTCCGATCATCACGCCGAGCAGAATACCGAGCGGCGCTGCAATGAACGCGCTCATGCCGCCATCGACGAGGCTTGCCATCAGGACGGCCGTCAACGTGTAGACCGAGCCGATCGACAGGTCGAATTCACCGGCGATCATCAGGATACCTGCGCCGAGCGCCAGGCAGCCGAGCACCGGAATGGCCTTCATCAGGATCGTCAGGTTCTGCGGCGACAAATAGCGGAAGTCGTCGGGATAGGCGAGCGCGCCAACGATGCAGACGATCTGCAGGGTCGCAAAGACCAGGAGGATGGCTCCGGCCGGCATCGTCATGATCTGCTTCAGCAGCGATTGTTTTTTCGTGCGCGATTTTGGCACGGTACTGTCGGTCATGGCATAGGTCACTGTCATCACTCTGTTCCAGGGATCGCGATGACCTTCCGGTTGGTGGCCGGAAGGTCTCTCAGGCGAAACGCGCTAGCGGTAGCTGCCGATCAGCGGCTTGACCGAGCTGATGCGCGACTTGTCGAGGAAGGCGCCCTGGCCCGTATCGACATCGGTGGGCGTCAGACCATATTTCTTGGCCAGCGCGATCTGGGCGATGGGATAGTAGCCCTGCAGATAGGGCTGCTGGTCCATCGTTGCGAACATGGCGCCAGACTCCACGGCATTGACGATTTCCACCGCCAGATCGAACCCGCCAAAGGGAATATCGATGCCGGCATCCTTGATGGCGCCGGCGCCGACGGTCGAGGTGACCGATCCGGTGCCGAACAGCGCCTTGACGGTGGGATTGGCGATCAGGAACTGGGCAATGATATTCTGGGCCTCGGCGGGATCGAGCCCGGAGCGCACCGTTTCCACCTTGATGCCCTTCTCCTTCATCGCCTTTTCGATGCCGCCGCCACGGGCGACAGCGAATGAGGCTTCTGGAATTTCGCGCGGATTGAAGACGACATCGCCTTCCTTCAGGCCGAACTGCTCGATCATGCGGTTGCCGAGCTCGTAACCGGAGGCGAATTCATCCATGCCGACATAGGCCTGGCGGCAATTGCCCTTGGCGCCATCGAGGTCGTCATTGTTGAAACCGATGACGATGATGCCTGCCTTGACGGCAGCGCAAATGCTGGCGTCAAACGCATCCGACGAGGAAATGGCAACAGCGATGCCATCGACGCCGCTCACTGTGGCGCTTTCGATCAGGTCGTTCTGGCGCACCGGATCGTTGTTGGCATATTGCACGTCGAGATCGACGCCGAACTGGGCAGCGGCATCTTGTGCGCCTTTGACGACCGGGTTAAAGAACTGGACACTCGGATCAAGGTAGATGATCATCGTCGCCTTGACATCGGCCGCCACGGCGGTGGATGTGAAAGCCATAGCTGCGCATGCCGCAAGCATTGCGGTTTTCAGTCTGGTCAATTTCATTTGCGTATCCTCCCTTTGGATGTGCAATCGGGGTCGAAAGACCCATGTCCCGGCTGGCGGGCTCCGACCAAAGATCGCGCCAGCCGGGATACTCCTCCTCTGCCTCAGATGCCGGTGAGCATGCTCACCGGAACCAAGGATCCGGCCGGCCCAAGGTCACGTGAATGCCCTTGAACTGCGAATATTCGTCGAAACCGTAGCGGCCGAGCTCCCGTCCGAGACCACTCTTCTTGTAGCCGCCGATCGGCAATTCAGGCGCACCATCGATGACGCTGTTGATCCAGCAGCGCCCGGCGCGGATACGCCGGATGCTTTGCAGCGCGTTTTCCAGATTGGTGGACCAGACGCTGGCCGACAGGCCGAATTCCGAGGCGTTGGCCAAGGCGACCGCCTCATCGGCCGTCTTGAATGTCAGCGTGGACAGAACCGGACCGAAGATCTCCTCGCGGGCGATCGACATATCGGCCGTGACGCCGGAAAACACGGTCGGCGCATAATAGAGGCCCGAGCCCTCCCCGACCCGCATGCCGCCAAGCAGCAATTCGGCCCCGTCCGCCTGCCCCGCCTCGACATAGGAATGGACCTTGGCGGCATGAGCCTCCGAGATCATCGCACCGATCCTCGTGCGCTCGTTCAGCGGATCACCGAAGGTCACCTTGCGGGAGATGTCGAGCAGGCGCTCCATTAGCGCATCGCGGATGCCCTCTTGAACGAGAAGCCGGCTTCCCGAGATGCAGCATTGGCCGGCATTGTGGTAGACGCCATAGGCGATGCCGTCGGCGGCCGCGTCGAGGTCCGCATCGGCAAAAACGATCTGCGGCCCCTTGCCGCCCAGTTCCAGGCCGACGCGCTTGACGCTGCGGGCGGCGATCTCGCCGAGTTTCGTTCCAACCCTGACCGAGCCGGTGAAGGCGATCATATCGGTGCCCGGATCTTCCGCCAGGATCTGGCCTGCCGGATCGCCATAACCGGTGACGACATTGAAGACGCCGTCAGGAATGCCTGCCTCGCGCGCCAGTTCCGCCATGCGGATCGAGGTGCCGGAGGTGAATTCGGATGGCTTCAGCACCACCGTGCAACCGCCGCCAATCGCCCAGGGCACGCGCTCGGAGGCGATGATGAAGGGAAAGTTCCATGGTGTGATGATGCCGACGACGCCGACCGGCTCCCTCAGCACGAGGCCGAGACGATTGTCGCCGATATTGTTGTGGGTCTGGCCTTCCAGCGCGCGGGCCTGACCGGCCGCATAGGACCAGAGATCGGCACAGAAGGTGATTTCGCCGCGCGCCTGTGCGATCGGCTTTCCAACCTCCAGGCTCTCGATCAGCGCGATCTCTTCGACATTGGCGAGAATAAGCTCGGCGGTCTTGAACATCAGCCGCGACCGCTCGGCACCCGACATGCGCGGCCAGGGACCTGTATCGAAGGCGCGGCGGGCGGCAGCGATGGCGGCGCGGACGTCATCCGCAGACGCGTCAGGCCATGTTCCGACAACGATGCCGGCATGGCCGGGGCTGACGCGATCGATGGTTTTGCCTGACTGCGCATCCACAGACTTGCCATCGACAAGCATCCGGTAGCGGGATTTACTCTGTAGCCGCGGATCACTAGAATCGGGCGCTATGAAATTGTTCTGTATCGTCATCAACCAACCGGGATGTCCGTCCCGGCTCCTCCATTCCGGCCCGGCGTATCGAGCGCCGCGCTTGTGTTACCGCTAATATGTATGGTACTGTATGGTGGTTATAAACGGATGTCAACGAGACAGCGGCGGCGAAAAGCATGAACCTTGAAACATTGAAGATCGAGACCGGGGAAACCACGGCAGCGCAGGTCGAACGCGATCTGCGCGAGGCCATCATCCGGCTGGACCTCGCCCCCGGCTCGCGCCTCTCCGAACAGGAAATCGCGTCCCGTCTCGGCGTGTCGCGGCAGCCGGTCCGCGAAGCGCTGATCGCTCTTGGAAAATCGAAATTGGTGGAGATCCGCCCCAATCGCGGCACGGTGGTCGTCCGGATCTCAGCCCGTCAAATGATGGAAGCCCGTTTCGTGCGCGAGGCGATCGAAGTGGCTGTGGCCCGCCGGGCCAGCGAAAGCTTCGACACATGGACACGCCGGAAGATCGACAGCATCCTGCTGCGCCAGAAGATGGCGGCGACCGATCACGATCATAATGCATTCCGGCGGGAGGATGAGCAGTTTCACATCGCAATCGCGGAAGGTGCAGGCTGCGGTCTCGCCTGGAATGCGATTTCCGATATCAAGGCGCATATGGACAGGGTCTGCAACCTGCAACTTCGCAACCCCACGTCGATGAACAATCTTATCGAGCAGCATGAAAAGATCGTCACCGCGATCGACGCTAGAAACGCCGATGCCGCCGCAGACGCCATGCGGGCACATCTCAACGGCATCTTGAACGACCTGCCGCAGATCGAATCCGATAACCGCGACCTGTTCGAATAGCGGCATTGACCCAGCGGCCATCACGGAATCCAACGCATGCAGCGTGCGCACACGGACTGTCCTTAAAGGTAGGAACCGAACGCCCCACCGCTTCCTGTGACGGCTATACGCGGTACACCATGTCGCCTTGTGGAACAGTTACGCTGCTTTTTTTGCCTTCGCGGATGCCGGCTGGCCTTCCCGGGCCTCCACCAGGGCCATCTCGATGAGATAGCCAAGCATCTGGTCGCCGTTCACTTTGGCGAGAATCTTTGCACTTTCAAGCAGATCGACGATTGTATTTGCCATAATCAACTCCTCTTTCGGATGTTGAAAGCCTGGCCTCGCATCCTTAACGAAACCCTAATGGAGCACCCGTGATTTCCTGCGGTGGATGCACCATTTTTGGGGAGAATGCGGCGCGGCTGGCAAATCTTCCGGACGCGACTTGCCAAGAGATGGGCCTTGACCGGCCGATGGCGGGGCCACCAAACAGCTTTCCTGACCGGACTGGGGCGCTATCCACCCCAGTCCCAATCCGCCCAAGCGATCACCATCGCACGCCCGTCCATTGCAGAGCCGCCTCTGCGGGGCCTAGATCCATATTCCAGCCAGAGCGCAAGCCTACGCAACGCAATACCTCAGTCTTCGGTGGTTGCGTCACCCGCGACTGCCTATTGCATGCTTTGCTGCAAGTCCGCCCCATCGGCAAGAATGGCTGCAGCCTCGTTCAGCAGGACATCCTTGGCATTCTTGCGGGCATTTTCCAGGGCAAGATCGGCGCTAAGGCTACGCTCGTCCGCCTGCAGCCCATCGTCTTCACTCAGGTTGACGCCATCATTGATCTGCGCGCGCGCCTTCGAACGCGCTGCCTGAGCGGCCAGTTCGTTGCGGCGCTCGGTCAGATTGAGCGAGATGAAGCCCTTTTCCCGCTGCGCTTTCAGCTCGTCAATATCCTCCACGAAACGCTGGAAATCCGGGTCGGTTCGCACCCGCTCATCATGGCGGCTTTGCAACTTTGGCAGCAGCGCCGCGTTATTGCCGGAAGGTGCATAGCTGACCGGCTTGATCTGCGTCCATGGCAGCGCGTTGTCGAAGCTCGCTTCACCAAAGCTTTTCAGATCCGAAAGACCCGGCAGGCTGATATCGGGCGTCACCCCACGCAGCTGTGTCGTGCCGCCATTCACCCGGAAAAACTGGGCAATCGTCACTTTCAGCTCGCCAAATTTCGGCTTGCTGTTGCGCGCCGCCTTGTCAAGATTAATCACGGTCTGAACCGTTCCCTTGCCGAAACTCGGTTCGCCGACAATCACGCCACGGCCATAGTCCTGGATGGCTGCGGCAAAGATCTCGGATGCCGATGCCGAGCCGCGATTGATCAGCACACTGACAGGCCCGGTCCAGGCGGGCTTTGACAGATCATCTCTTCCCACCTCGACCCGGCCGTCGGCGCCGCGCTGCTGAACCACCGGCCCTTTGCCGATGAACAGGCCCGTCAATTCGATCGCCTCGCTCAACGACCCGCCGCCATTGTTGCGCAGATCGATGACCACGCCCTCGACGTCGTCCTGCTTCAGTTCACCCAGCAGCTTGGCCACATCGCGGCTTGCACTTCTATACTCCGGATCACCCTTCTGCCGTGCCTCGAAATCCTCGTAAAACACCGGAAGCGTGATCACGCCAATCTTGCGCGTCGCCTCGCCGTCCTTGACGGGCAGGATCGCCTTCCTGGCAGCCTGTTTGTCGAGGCTGATCTTGTCGCGCTTCAGGCTGATGACGCGGTGGCTGGCATCCGGCCCGGCATCCGCCGGCAGGATATCCAACCGGACGACACTATCCTCCTTGCCGCGGATCATCTGTACGACTTCATCCAGGCGCGTGCCCACCACTTCCTTGATCGGACCGTCCTCGCCCTGACCGACACCGGTGATGCGGTCACCGACCATCAGCTTGCCGGACAGCTGCGCCGGGCCGCCCGGCACCAGCTCGCGGATCGTCGTATAGTCGTCGCGCTCTTGCAGGACAGCACCGATACCCACCAGCGACAGCTTCATGGAAATATCGAACTCCGCCGCCGCGCGCGCGCCAAAATAGTCCGTGTGCGGGTCAACCGACGTGGTGTACGCGTCCATGAACGACTGGAACACATCCTCGCTCTTGTACTTGAAGGCGCGCTCGAGGGAGTTCTGGTAGCGTTTGCCAAGCGTATCGCGAATTACCGCATCGGTTTTCCCCGCCAGCTTCAGCCGCAGCCAGTCGCCCTTGACGCGTTTGCGCCAGAGATCATCACTTTCAGCTTCCGTTTGCGGCCAGGGCGCGTCCTCACGCTCCAACGCATAGACTTCCTGCACGCTGAAATCGAAATTTTGCTTCAGCAGATTGCGCGCATAGTCCATCCGTCCGGCCACACGCTGCCCATAGGTGTTGAAGATCGAAAACGGGATCTTCAGATCTTCCCGCTTGATGGCATCATCGATCTTCGTGCTGTCTGCCATAAACGTATCAATATCGGCCTGCAGAAACAGCACCCGGTCCGGATCGAGCGACTTGATGAACCGGTCCATGATCTTCGCCGACAGGGCATCATCAAGCGGAACCGGCTTATACCCATACCGCGACAGAAACTGCGCACTAAAACGGGCAGCCTGCGCCTGCTCTTTCTGCGGCGCCAAAACAGGCGGCGACCCGGCATCCAGCGCGTAAGCCGAGGGCGCGAGAGCCAGGAAAATACAGAGCAAGCCAGATCGTATACGCATTCAGCTATCCAATTTTGAAACGTCGTGTCGTCGGTAACGGAGGTTGGTGGAACAATTACGGCCTTTTAGCAACGAAAGAAACTTTTGCCTCGATGCATCGGTTTAATCGCCGACAACTCTGAAGCGCCGGGCGGGGAGTTTCAACTCACTATACCGTGACGGGGGACACTGGAGGGTTGAGAGCGGCCTCCACAAAGCGAAACGCAAAATCCAATCTAAAAAATAAACCGGTCGTTTGGATAGAATACCGCATAATTAATGAGAACCATAGCCCCGTTCCGAAAGCCCATAGGCATGATTCCATGGATGGTTCTTCAGTGTTCCCCGAGGGTGGAAGCAGTGATTGATGATGCCGTCGTTGAGTTTGTAGACGCGACTTGAGAGCCGGTTTTTCCATGCATGAACTGCCCGATATTTTCTACGGGATTAGGTTCGAGATTTCGGCGGCAAAAGGCAAGGTGGTGATGTTGCGGAGATCAGAAGTTTGTGGGGCATGCGCCACCCTCCCTGATCTCGTATTGGGGTGGCCTGTCCATCGTCGGCGACTACCGGGCCAGAAGACAAAGCCTATATTCGCCAAAATCTTATCGCAAAGAAAGTGCTGCAACCCTTGAAACGAAGCCATCGATTCATATCCGTCGGCTTTTGGAAAGATCTAGATTCAGCTTTAATGAAGATTGTTGATAGAGCCTGGCAGAGGGTAGTTGCAAATTGACATTTACCGCAAGTATAAGGTGGATTATTTCTTGGAGGACGTTCATGCGAAAAAGTTTCAACGAAGCCGCGAGCCAGGTTTTGGGAAGCCGAGCCGCAAAACGGAATAAAGATCGGATGGTCAAAACTTATCCCAAAGAGAACTCCTCCAAGTTGGGCTTTTAATGATGGAGCCAACCGAAACAAAGTCCAAAGCGTCCCAGCACTGGAATACCGTCACAATGGGTCCTATTCCCCGCCGATATTGGCTCTTCCCCGATTGCGTTCGAGCAATTAACAAACGAATTGGCACTGACAGCGCGGCCTGGATGGATGGCCTTATCGACAAGCTGAAAGCGCAACTTGCGGGGAAAATCCTAGAGCGAGGCATCTCGATCGGGTGTGGCGCAGGTGGCAAAGAACTACAATTGATAAAATGCGGGATCGTTGGAGCTTTTGAATTATTTGAGATAAGCGAGCAAAGGGTCGAACAGGGAAAAGCGCTTTTTGCATCATTTGGCTTATCCCATAAAGCCGAATTCAGGACGGACGATGGACTGACTGCGTTAAAATTCTCGGAGCGCTACGACCTCGTTTACTGGGACAGCGCGCTTCACCATATGGATGATACTCGCCATTCAATTGAACTCTCCGTCAATGCTCTCAAACCGGGCGGATATCTCGTAATTAACGAGTATGTCGGACCAAACCGTTTTCAGTGGCGAGACGAGGAGCTGCGCTTCATGGATGCGTTTCGAGCGGCACTACCAGATCGATTCTTCTCCAAGAGTGCAGGCGCTCGGATCGAAGCAACCCGTAAGGTGGTTAAACCTACCATTCAGCAGATGATAGCATTAGATCCGTCTGAAGCACCTGACAGCGAGGCTATCCTGCCGGCGATATACGAGTTACTACCCGACGCTTCAGTTTGGCTTTTGGGAGGCGCTATCTATCATATTGCCCTCAATGACGTCATCGCCAACTTTCAACTTCCCTCCGACGATGCGTTGCTTAAACTGGCTATGTTAACTGACGAAGCCGTGAGTGCCGCAGGCTACAATCATTTTGCAGCTTGCATCTACCAGAAGCCAATTGGTTAAGTTTGCCATGATTTGTGACCGCTCACACGAAACTTACGTTTTGATATAAGTAATGGCCCGAAAACGGCAGGCAGCAGCTCTAGTCATCGTCTTGGCGGGATATCTATGCCATGAACGCGTATCTGACTGAAATATTCCGAAACGCTGCCGACAATGCTCAGCCATCGCAATAATGCATCAGGCAGGGCAGCACATTTCTCAAAAACTCTTGATCCACGCAAACCTCGCCATCCTGGCTTTGCAGAAATCCCGAACTCAATCCGTTGAAATATCTGGCAGGTCAGGCATGAAAACCGATTCTCGAACCGGGCCTTCAAATTCTACGACGTCATCATCGACCACTGCTGCTAAGCTTGGCGACACTGCAGAACCATCCAAACAAAATCGGATCCATGGGGCTATAGGTTCTCATTGATAACGGTTCGTATAAGTGATCTATTTCCCGGACCAAGCGAAAAATCTTCATACTCGCGTGTTAAGTTTGGATTATAAAAACGGTCCTCCAATAGCGTCGCGCCCCACTTTTCAGTGATGAATAACGCCTCCCTTCTGAACCTTTCTGCATTTTCACCACCGACATCCGGCCCCCGTGAAATGCTTTCATGGTGTTGAAGGACTGCCCATGGTGTGAATATTGTCCTCCAGCCGAGCTGGCCCAATTTCAAACACAGATCAACATCGTTGAATGCGACTGCCAAATTCAACTCGTCAAAGCCGCAGACTGAATCGAATTTGCGTTTCTCCACAACCAAACAAGCAGCGGTAACTGCAGTTGTACTCTGCTGGACGATCAGGCGGTTCATGTAGCCAGGGTCATCAAAAGCCGAATTTTTGTGTCCATGTCCCGCTACAGCACCAACTCCACCGACGATGCCAGCGTGCTGCACATGACCGCTCCGGTAAAGCAGCTTCGCACCAACAGCACCAACGTGCGGATCGAGAGCTGTAGATACAAGTTCCGAAAGCCAGCCAGCCTCAATGACTTCTATGTCATTGTTGATGAAGGCTAGCACTGAGCCTGTAGCTACGGCAGCTGCACGGTTATTGAGGCGGGAGAAATTAAAGGCTCCTTCATCTCGGAGAATTGACACGCGGCTTGTTTGACTGATGTCATTAAAGTAAAGAAAACTTCCCTTTTCCACACTTCCATTATCAACCACAGTGATATCAAAATTAGGGTACGTAGTTTTTGTCAAAATGGAGTCGATTGCAGACCTTAGCAAGTCGATCCGGTCTCGGGTTGGAATTATTACTGTAACATGTGGCGGAGTTTTAGGTAGAGGCCATACTAGTCTCGCCGTTCCCACCCCTGTTCCAGATTGCACTACGAGGCGAAGGCCACGATTTCGAATATTGGCAGTCACCGGACCAACAATATCCGATACCTCGTCCGTACCAACGCAATGCCAAAGCGGCAGCGGCACATGTATGATTTTGTCGTCGCTGAACGTGCCCGTAACCCTTAATACGAGATCGAAATCTTCCCTGCCGGGAAACTGGCTTGAATACTTTCCAGCTTCCTTAAATGCATTGTCTGAAAATACCACTGTACGTCCGATGTAGTCGTAGCAATAAGCATAGTCAGTATTCCAGTCCGGCTTAAATCGGGGAGAATGACGGCGGCCGTTTTTATCGAGGAAATCATGATCGCAATAAAGAAGTACAGTAGACTTATGTTTTGATAAGTATCCGGCGAATGTCAAAAGCATATCGTTGGAAAATCTATCCCCCGGCTCAATATGTCCGATAAATTTGGTTTTGAGCGTGTTTGCGCCGTAATTTAAACACGTTCCCCGGTCTGCGTTTCCGGGTACCACATCCACTGTGATCCGGTGGTCCAGACTTTCTTCTCTATGTAACGCGTGCAAAATATCGTGGGATATTTTACTGCTTGCAAGTATCGATAATTTCCAGTCTATGTTTCCGACTTGTGCTTTTAGAGATTGTATTGTCGAAAGTACCATTGCAATATCGGCTTCACCTAGAGGTAATAGCCAACCAAATGAACAGATAGTAGGAGCTGCATTGGCTACTACTGTTTGTTGCTTGGCAAGGTCATGCCCCGCTATCCAACGATCGTATTCATTTAAAGCCGGTTGCTCGATCATCGTAGGAAGCGTTCGAGGCACTATTCGCCCGCCCGTGCCCAAGGTGAAGATTCTTTTTAAGAAATTTAAACCTTCGGGTACTCTGTATGCTCTGCACAGAACTGAAGTTAACGACAGTCTCTTCAAACTAAGCTCGGAAACTTGAAAAGGACCAAATGATTCTAGGGGATCAAACCGGATCGAGAACGTACGCGGTGAGAGCTGGAACGTGGCACGAAAACTGCCGTTGCCCGTGGGAGAAAGATGAATCGTGGAAAACCTTTGCCATCCCGGTTGCGATTCAATATAAATCACCGGCTTAATGAGCTTTCCTGCTGCCTCGATTCGGACAGTAAACTCTATCCATGCCCCCTCCATTTCAGCAAGCTTTGACGGCGGTAGGAACTCTAGCATCATTTGCGGATTGTTCGTTGTCGCAAAAAGGCTATTGTTCTTAATAATAAGGTTCGCAACCGGTTTAATACTGGCAGGAATAGCTGAGCGGAATCGAATGCAGCCTCTTACTTTATGTGCAGAGTACAGCGAAGAAAACCTGCTCTGACTCAATTTAGTTCGGCGGGCGCTCTCGCCAGAAATGCAGGCTCTGATCCTCTGTTCAGCTTTCAACAATTCCCCTGGAAGTTTTGGCATCTGCTGGCGGCGTTTCTTTAAGGCAGTCGGAGTTTGATACCCATTTAGTTTTGCGACTTCCAGGCCCGTGATTTCGGAGGCTACGTAAGGGGCATGTGGCAACTCCGAAAGCCGTTTAAAGATCGCTAGGGCTTGATCTAGCTTGCCAAGGCGTTTTAAAAGATGGCCAAGATGCAGACGAGCGTCTGTACCGGTTCCATCCCAGTATATCGCTGCACGGTAGGATCTCACAGCAGCATGCAAATATCCGGCTTCTTTCAACATATGCCCAATTTGCACGAAAAGCGGCGCGCTTGGTTCGATTGCAGCCGCATTTGCGTACTCATGCGCTGCCGCTTCCCAATCTTGGGCGGCGGCATACGTGTGGGCCTGTTCCATGTGAGCCGAGAAAGATTTTGTGGACTTCAAAGGCTGCAACACCCATCGATGTTAAAATTGAAGAGCTCAAGTTTGGCACCCTTGAGAAGCGGAACAAGTTTTTTCCAAACGTTTGTTGATCGAAACAACTCGCCGTTAACGCTATGAGGATTTGTTGTTGTGGCCAACATGCGCGGTCGCACTCCAGCGGATCAGCTGTAATCGCTTAAATTGCGCCAGCCGCAACCAACTTTAGATATTTACCATATTCGCTTTTACCGAATTTATTGGCGAGAATTTCGAGCTGGGCTCTCTCAATAAAGCCCTTACTGAAAGCGATCTCTTCAGGGCAATTTATCTTGATGCCCTGTCGTTTTTGCAGGGTCGATACAAATTCACCAGCATCGAGCAAACTTTCCGGCGTGCCGGTGTCGAGCCATGCATATCCACGACCCATTAGCTCAACACTAAGCTTGCCTTTCTCAAGATAGACCTTGTTCACGTCGGTAATTTCCAATTCTCCACGGGATGACGGACTGAGATTCGCCGCGATATTGACAACCTCCTTGTCGTAAAAATAAAGGCCTGTTACAGCCCAATTGGATTTTGGATTTTCAGGTTTCTCTTCCAATGAAATTGCTGACATATCGCTGTCAAATTCAACTACACCATATCTCTCGGGATCGTTAACGTGGTAGGCGAAAACCGTTGCTCCGTCAGACCGATTAGATGCATTTTCAAATAGCTTAGTAATGCCGTGGCCGTAGAAAATGTTGTCACCCAAGATCAGGCATGACGAATCTGAACCGATAAATTCAGCCCCTATGATGTAGGCTTGGGCAAGACCATCGGGTGATGGTTGTTCTGCGTAGGAGAGAGAGAGCCCCCACGCCGAGCCATCGCCAAGCAAGCGCTGAAAGTGAGGTAGGTCATGGGGCGTTGAAATGATGAGAATTTCTCGTATTCCTGCCAGCATGAGCGTTGAAAGCGGGTAATAAATCATAGGCTTGTCGTATACCGGTATCAGTTGCTTAGACGTAACCAGCGTCATCGGATGTAATCGCGTGCCGCTTCCGCCTGCGAGGATAATGCCTTTCATCGGGTATTCCTTGAGTAATAAGAGCTGAATTAGGAGTTCAAAATTTTTGAGACGACCTCTGCCGCAGACATCTTCCAATGCGGAAGGCGAACACCGTGAACATTATACAGTTTGTCACAATCTAAACGAGAGTTCATCGGGCGGCGGGCGGGTGTTGGATATTCTGCAGTTGTAATAGAGTTTACAGCCGCTAATGGTCCACCGACTTCTCCAGACAACTGAAAGATCGTATGGGCAAAATCGGCCCAGCTTGCGTCACCGCTACCACTCATGTGAAAAGTGCCTCGAAGGATTTCGTCGTTAGATGAAAGGAGATTGTCGGCTACTTTAAGCACCCCGTCAGCAATCTCCAAAGCGGAGGTCGGGTTGCCATATTGATCAGCAACAACCCCGATTGTGTCACGCGTTTCTGCAAGGCGCAGCATAGTTCTTACAAAATTCTTTCCAAAGGGACTATAAACCCAAGCCGTTCGCAGGATAGCATAGTTGGAGGTCGCGCCAGCCAGTAATTTCTCACCTTCAAGCTTCGAGCGGCCGTAAACCCCAAGCGGCCGGACAGGGTCATCCTCGTTATAGGGTGCATTTTTCTCTCCATCGAACACATAGTCAGTTGAAATATGGACGACGGGCACCCCCAAATCCGCTGCAACTTCACCGATATGACCAACAGCGTCCGCGTTAACGGAAAAAGCTACTGCTTCATCCGTTTCCGCCTGGTCAACTGCAGTATAGGCTGCAACTGAAATAATTATATCTGGCTTCGCGGCACTAATTGCTTTGTTGATGGTTTGATGCGACGAAAGGTCCAAAAGAGGGCGGCCCAGTGGTAAAACTTCAATCTCAGGCCAATGCTTTGCTCTCTCAAGCAGGGCACTTACAACTTGCCCCTCTCGTCCCGTTACGACGTAGCGGCGCAACATCAATTGTCTCCGGGAAATTTAGGTAAGCCTAAGCGGCTGCCATCATACTCTTTTCGAAGAGGAGCCCACCACCACTCATTAGCAATGTACCACGCCACAGTTTTTTCGATGCCAGAATCGAAGTTTTCTTGTGCCTTCCATCCCAGTTCAGCTTCTAGTTTAGTGGCGTCAATTGCATAACGCGCATCGTGCCCTGGCCGATCCGTAACGTGAGTAATCAGCTTTTCGTGGGGACGATTTTCTGGTCGCGCAATATCAATGAGTGAAACAATTCGCAACACTACGTCGATGTTCCGTTTTTCATTGCGCCCACCGACATTATAGGTCTCGCCAATGCGACCGCGTTGGGCAATCAGATCAAGGGCTCGAGCATGATCCTCAACATAAAGCCAGTCACGAATATTTGCGCCATTGCCGTAAACCGGCAACGTCCTGCCTTGAAGAGCGTTTAGTATTGTAAGCGGAATTAGTTTTTCTGGAAAGTGATATGGCCCATAATTATTTGAGCAATTTGAGACAATTATGGGCATTCCGTAAGTGCGTTCCCATGCTTTCGCAAGATGATCAGACGCGGCCTTAGATGCTGAGTAGGGCGAAGAAGGATCATATGGAGTCATTTCAGTGAAGAGACCTGTGTCACCCAGAGATCCATAAACTTCATCGGTTGAAACATGCAGGAATCTAAACGCATTCTTGCGCTCGGCGGGAAGATTATGCCAGTACTGTCGCGACGCCTCCAGCATTGTGAAAGTCCCCAGTACATTTGTCTCAACGAAATCGCGGGCTCCTGTGATAGAGCGATCGACATGGCTTTCCGCAGCCAAATGCATAACGCGATCCGGTTTGAAGCTCTCGAATGCCGCCTGCATTGCAGATCGGTCGCAGATGTCTGCTTTCAAAAACCGATGAAGCGGATTACTTTCAATCGAAGATAGTGAAGCGAGATTTCCGGCATAGGTCAATTTATCAACAGTTAGAACGTCGTAACCCTTGACCGCAACCAAGTGCCGAACCAAGGCTGAACCAATGAAGCCGGCACCACCGGTAACAAGAACACGCATTTAATCTTCTCCTGAGCGGTCACCGACCGGCACGCAAATTTAATAGCTGAAATTCGTATCCAAATCAGAGAGGCCTGGCTGGGCGATGTCTTTCGTTGAAAGCACCGCTTCGTCGGAAGACACTGGCCACTCGATGCCGATATCAGGATCGTTCCAAAGAAGCCCGCGATCATATTCAGCACTGTAGTAATCCGTAACTTTATACGATAAAATACTATTCGGTTGTAGCGTGCAAAAACCATGTGCAAATCCCGCCGGGATCCAAAGCTGCTGACCATTCTCGGCTGACAATTCGACTTTCACGTGTTTGCCAAAGGTTGGAGACCCTTTTCGAATATCAACCGCAACGTCAAGAATAGAACCGCCTGCGCACCTAACCAACTTACCCTGCGCACGCGGCTGCAACTGGAAGTGAAGCCCACGTATCGTTCCAACTTCCGCCGATAACGATTGGTTATCTTGAACGAAGACAACAGGACCTATATGCTCCATAAAAAGATCAGATCGAAACGTTTCGGAAAAGTAGCCCCGGTTATCGCCAAATTTTGACGGCGTTATTAAAACAATGCCAGGCAGCTTCAAATTTTCAAATCGCATTAACATTTCCTTGCAATCTTTGGCAGATCTAAGTCCGATCTCCTTATCAACAGCCTTCCCACGGCGCAATTGCATTCCGTCGCACCGTTCGCTCCCAATGGTCTTTTCTCTCAGCTTGTTGCCATTTTAAGCGGAAACAATGTCTACCATGGTTGCAGTCCCACATGTCTCCTGAAGAATGGTGAGCTTCGCGGCCGTCGAGTAGCGGCGGCGCACCGAGGTAAACATGACGTTCGTCCAAAGATGGTGACTTTGTCATAAATGGCCATATCACCTCCTGCCTAAGCACGTGGCATTGGAGCGAAGATATAGGCCGATCTCGGGCAGTGAGCATGTGGCTCGAAAGGTCACTTCCTACGGGTGGCTTAGTAGTGCGTGATGTTGCTACACTGGCCAATAGGGTTAATCCTCGAACCGAACTTATTGACTCCTCTCGAGTTGCTCCGGCGACAATGTCTGCCATTATGACCGGGATTTGTTTTAATTTTTAATGGCTTGAGGTTTTTTCGGGAGATGTTTAGGCTGGGCAACAAGCTTGCGATAGCCCATGACCCGTACATCACGCTCAGCGTTACTCCGCTCGCAGAAACGCGAAACTTTTGACAACGCCACTGAGCCACGCCGCACAGACGTTAGCAAACGCCGTCGAGATGGAGCGTCAAATGCGCGTCTACAGTGCCAAAGGTGCGCTGCCATCGATCAGCCAGCAAGACGCTACTTTTTAAACCGCGCCTCAGTTAAAAATGATCACGAGCGTCACATTGCCGAGATCGGCAGCATCTGACTGATAGTCGCCGTCGTAGATCAAGGTGAGCGCCCAGCATCGCATCTGGCATGTGTTCTTTGCCCGCCGCGCCAGCGGCAGGGGATGGTTCCAGCAAAATCTTCACGTCATAAAATCCCTAATCGCACCGTACATTTCCCGTTATCGCCAGCGATACAAATTCACCGCTTTCGGAAAAGACAGATATTGAGGCGGAGTATTCATCGATGTCATTGTGGGAGCAGCCTTATGCGTTTGAGGCGTTTTGTATCCCGGCCTTTTTCTGGATTTCTGAAGTTCGCCGCGCTCGCTATCAATTGCTTATCAACAGTTTTCGCTAAATAATCAATTTGCGATCTGCCTCGTCAGATCGAACCTCCGACAATTGTTGCATTAGTAAGTGGATTCTATATACAGTGATTATCACATATGATCAAAATATAGATTTTGCATGATAATCAGGTGGTTAATGGGTGCCTGGCAACCAATCAGCGGCTCACCAGATAAAATGCGAACATGGTCTGAAAAGCATTTCTTGTCGGAGTCAGCATGATAGACGCGCAGCTAAGCGGCATTAAAGGCAGTATCGATTCGCTTGATCAATTCAACATCGGAGGATGGCTTTACTCACCGCTGCACACAGATGCGAACCTGACAGTTCAGATTATTGTAGACAACGTCGTTTTGGCGGAGTTGCCGGCCAGCACCTACCGCGACGATCTTACCGAAGCCGGCATAGGCAATGGCAATCACGCGTTTCAGTTCGAAATGCCTCGCGAGCTTTTCGACGGTCGCTCGCATTTTGTGGATGTCGTCGTGCCAAATTCCGACTTCAAATTTCCGAACGTCCCATGTGAAGTCTTTTTTACTGTGCCTGATGTTCAGGAGACTGCTGCGCCCTCCTCTGTGAAGGGCATCTCCGATCTCGTTCGGTCTACTTCCAAAGGTGGCTCCCGCATCCACTTCGGGCTCGATATCGAGGGATGGTATACTGACGACGAAAAACCGGATCACGTCTTTAAAGTGGAAGCAATCGAGAACGGAAAAGTTCTTACTACAGCTTCTACAACTCGAAAATCCTCATTCGGACCCTATGCTCAGTCACGAAGTAGCGGCTATCTCCTTACTCTACCACCGGAACTGCTGGACGGCAGAGCTCATGAAATCAACTTTGCCTTCGACGGTACTGTCGATGCCCAATCCGCAGTAATATTTGATGGAAAGCAGACCGGCATCGGCTTTGTCGATAGGATCGGCGCCAAACTCGTTTCAGGGTGGGCGGCATCGTTCTCAAATCTTTCGCAGCCAGTCGTTGTCGAAGTCCTCTGCAATGGTGTGTCGTACGGCAGAGGTACCGCCAACATCTTTCGCGAAGATCTGACCAGTATTGGTTCGATCACGGGCTTTCAGGGCTTCAGTATTTCCTTAAACAAAACATTGTTCAAGGATGATCTCGATCATGTGTCTATCCAGATAGCGGACAGCAAACTGCCACTATTATGGGCCGGCAACGTCAAACCCCTCGCTTTAGAAGAGCTTGAGCGAAAGCCGCTTCAACCCCGGCTGAAAGGCTTTATAGACAACGTGAAGATAAACGGTGTCGCTGGCTGGGCCTATGATATTGACGATCCGGCACGCCGGATTAGAGTCAATCTTTCCATTGAGGGTTGCAAAATCGGTGGCGTCATCGCCGACTCGGCGAGAACCGATCTGGCCAAGGCGTTTGGCACAGATGGTCGCCATGGCTTCCATATCGGCTTCCCGCCGATGCTCGGCCTCGAAGGCATTGTCAATGTCGAAGCGAGCTTCGCAGAAACCGGCCATCTCATTGGCAAAAAGCAAATCGAATTCCGCGCGGCGACCAAGTCTAGAACTAAAAATGAAAACAGTGGACTACAGCGTTACCTATACACAGCACCCGCGATGGAGATCGGCGAGGCGGTGCCTCTTGTCAACGTTATCGTCCTAAACCGGAACGGTAGCGATCACCTCGATACGCTTTTCAAGTCGTTTCATACCTTCAACGCCTACCCTAACTACATCATTACTGTCATCGATCACGGCTCGACAGATGCTAGCGCGCAAACTGCCGAGCATTGGCAAAATCGATTAAACATTAACTTTATCGACAGAGGCCGCAACTATGGGTTTTCTCACTCCAACAATTTTGGAGCGAACCTTACCGGGGACTATTTTCTATTCCTGAACAACGATATCATTCTGGTACAGTGCATCCTGTCGGAAATGGTAAAGCTTCTTCGAGATGAAGCGGTGGGTGTAGTGGGCATAAAGCTACGCTCCCCCCCAAATGATGACGAACAGGCCTTCCACTCAGAGGGATTCATCCAGCATCTTGGCGTTAAGTTTGGTGCATCAAGCGTGGAGAACACAATCGGGGCCTACGAGTTGCCGCTACATCCCGATACTCTCGCCGTATCGAATTCCCTCTGGAAAGTCCCCGCAGTAACTGCCGCTGCAATGATGATGCGCAAGGGCGACTTCGCTGCGGTCGGGGGTTTTGAAGAACGCTATTTCTACGGTTACGAAGACGTAGATCTCTGCCTTAAGGTGACCAGCCAACTAGGAAAATCGATCCTTTGCGCGAACAATATTGTTGCCTTGCACTATCGCGGGGCAACCAGAACAAATGAAGACGAGCACACCCGCCTTCGCTATGCCAGCAACCTAAATCTTCTGAAGTCGCGGTTTGGCGCGCGGATTCGGCAGCAGATTCGCCGAGAAGCTTTAGAAGGGGAGCGGTTCAGTCGATTTGAGGCGCTCAAGGTGGCGTTTCTCGTCAGCACGACAGATATGGCTGCGCCAGAGGCAGATTTCTTCACGGCTTTCGAACTTGGCGAGGAATTGGCCGCACTCAAGTCATGGTCCGTCACGTACGTGCCGCCGCAAGGATGGTATGATCTTGCGGACTTCGATGTCGTCATCGCCATGCGGCAGGACTGGGACCCCAACAAGATCACCAGCAGCAATTCAAATCTTCTCAAGGTTGCATGGGCACGAAACTGGTTCGACCGGTGGCTTGTCCTGCCGTGGCTGGACAACTTCGATATCATCTGGGCCGCTTCGAACAAATCGGCGTCCGCGTTCCGCGCCAACACGAAAAAGCCGGTCGAAGTGTTCCGGATCGCTACGTCTGCCCAGCGCTTCCAGAACTCGGAAATGACCAAGGAATATCTATCAGATTATTGCTTCACCGGCAGCTTCTTCAAAGCGCCGCGTGAAATCGTTTGCGTACTCGACCCCGATGCGCTGCCATATAGCTTCAACCTCTTCGGTCACAATTGGGGAGAATTTCCACGGCTAAGCAAATATTGGCGCGGTTCGCTTCCTTACCTGGACATGCCTAAGGTTTATGGATCTGTGAAGGTAGTTATCGATGATTGCAACTCTACTGTAAAGGAATGGGGCTCGGTCAACAGTCGGGTGTTCGATGCGCTGGCAGCCGGCGTGCTGGTGATCAGCAATGGTCGGGTCGGAAGCGATGAAGTGTTCAACGGCGACCTTCCGGTCTACGAGGGCAAGCAGAACTTCACCGACCTTCTCAACCTTTATCTTTCAGATGACGTGACCCGCCTGTCACTAGTAGACAAGCTTCGCCAGAAGGTACTGAGCGAACACACCTATGCTCGCCGCGCCGAGCAGGCCGCGCGATCACTCGGTCGTGTTTTCGGTCAGCTTCGCCTGAACGTACGGTTCGACCAAGACGATATTGCAAGTGAGATTATTGCCCGCATTATTGCTGATTGCCTGCGCGAACAAGGGTTCTGGCTTCGAATGGAAAGTATTTCGAAGAGTCGGAAAACTGTGGAGAGAAACGGGGACGACATCGTTCTGTGGGTTACGGCGAAATCAGCACCTAAACTGGAGCTAATGCCTGACCAGGTCAACGTTCTTGTTCACCTCACCACAGGTGCAATCACCTCCGTTGATGACTTCGACATGCTCATCCTGGGTGACGCAGTCGGTTCTCTAGAGCACATACCGAAGCCAAAGATTTTTCTTTTCGAGAGTCAGTCTGAGCGGGAAAGGGCGTTCGGCCTCGACTCTGGTGACTTCGTGTTTAAGGATGGACGAGTACTCCGCGACGCGATTGCCAAGCACACATCCAAAATTGTTGAAACAATCAACGGAATCAATCGGACAAAGATCGACGGGCCGTCGGCATCCACCTCATTCAGTTCGTTGCTTGACGAGGTGGAGACCAATTACGGCCTGCATCTCGTGATCTACCCCGATTACCGGAATACAAATCCGTATCAACGATTACTCTACAAGGATTTGCCACCCGGCTACGATGTGGAGTTCGGGGATATCGCCAAAGCGCTCGACAACCAGATCAAACGCAAGGGAAAACCCACTGTCTTCCACCTACACTGGACGTCTCCAATCCTTGGGGTGGAGCAGTCGCCCCAGGTCGCCGAAATGCGGCTGGAGAAATTCGTTTTATCGCTCGAAACGTTCATCAACGCCGGCGGTCATCTCGCGTGGACCATTCACAACACATTGCCGCATGAAATGCGGCATCCCGAACTTGAAGTCAGACTTTGCAAAAAGCTGGCTGAACTGGCCTCGACGATCCACATTCATTCCCTAGGCGTGCCGACCTTCGCTGCAGAGCATTACGAGCTTCCGGTAGAAAAGACCGTACTCGGTGCCCACGGAAATTATATCGGCACCTATGCGGACTTCATCGACAAAACCGCAGCCCGCTCCAGGCTCGGACTGGCTGAAGACAATGTCGTCTTTCTTTTCTTGGGGCAGCTCAGGTCCTATAAAGGGATCGAAAATCTCGTTTCAGCGTTTCAGACCATCAATAATCCCAACGCACGCCTCCTGATAGTCGGCAGCCCCGTCAACATGTCAATGAACGGTCTCCGTGAAAGCATCCGCCTCGATAAGCGGATGCAGCTCGTTGAAGAGCATGTCGCCGATGACGACCTGCAAATCTATATGCGTTCAGCCGACTTCGCCGTTCTTCCTTATGACCGCGTCTTAACCTCGGGATCAGTTTATCTGGCCTTGTCATTTGGCGTTCCGGTGATCGCATCCGATGGCGGCCTCATTCCCGAAATGATAACCGACGGAAGCAATGGCTTGCTTTTCCGCAACGGCGATGTCGCTAGCTTGCAGGCCGTCCTGCAGAAATCGCTGGACCTTTCACCTGTAACGCGAAAAGAACTCGCAGCGGGCGCACTTGCAAGTGCGGAAGCGTGCGACTGGACAGCAACCCTAACCACTTTGCTGCGTAGCTTCATGGCAACGACCATAAGCCCGGCAATCACGCTGCAAGTGGGTACTGAGAAACGCCGCACATTTATCAAGCATGCGTCTGCACCCTCCACTCACGCACGCGTTGCAGCCGTCGTGCTTCATTACAACGATCTCGGAGATACGGTTCGCTGCGTTGATACACTATTAGCTCAGGCAGGAACCCCACCGCATATATACATTGTCAGCAACGACTTGAATGCAATATCGTTCGCTTACCTAAGCGAAAAGTTTCCGGACTGCACAGTTATCCAATGCGACGACAACCTTGGCTACGCTGGCGGTAACAACGTTGCCCTTGCGCTGATTACAGAGCGCGACTTCGACTACATGTGGATCGTAAATCCCGATACGGTCGTGCCCGTCGATTTTCTGCAGCGCATGACCGTTCTAGCCGATACAAACTCTGACACGGCGATTTTTGGCTCCAAAATCCTGTTTGGCGATCGGCCAGACATCATTTGGTTTGGAGGCGGTGAAATTAGCTGGAAAAACGGCTTCGAAAGTAAGCACCGTTATATAGGAAAGCGGTCGGGGGAAATGCCAGCTGTACCTGTATCATGCGATTACATTACTGGAGCAAGCATTTTCTTCAGGAAAGAAGTCATAGACCGAATCGGACTTATACCAGAGCAGTATTTCCTATATTTCGAGGAGACGGACTGGTGCCTCATGGCTGCCAAAGCTGGCATTCAAATGAAGGTCTTCCCAGAAACGGAGCTTCTCCATCATAAGCGTTCCGAAGACGGCGGAGCGCCGACGCCGGTATTCCTCTATTATTATTGCCGTAATGCTCTCATCCTCTGTGCCAAGTTCCATGCTGACGTGATCGCAGAAACACATGTGCGTCTTTTGGAGACGGCATCTATATGGAAAGAGCGGATAGGGGCTAACCGGTCCGATATGGTTGATTTGTCAAATTTCGCGATCGAGCTTGGCCTGCAGCACGGATTGGCCGGCGTTACCGGACGCATCGACCTCGCGCGAGAATTCGGCAAGAGCGTTAACAAAACCCGGAGTTTCAGACAGTCGGCCTCCGACTGAGCGACCATTCGGCGGCGTTTCGCGCGTACTGGAAGCCGCCGAAAAAATCGCTGGAGCGAAGCGAAGTTAGGAAAGCTGAGTTGATCTCACAGAACTTTAAGGCGGCGGCAGCGAACAAGCGTTTTCGCCGCCGTGCCGAGTTGTTTACACGCTGAACACCACCAGTTCGTGAAACAAAAGCTTGCCCGGCCGATCGCACATATCGAACCTTAATGCTGAAATCGGAGCCTCCCGCTGAATTGATAGCGAGAGGAAATTCCAACCGCGCTTAATGGGCTTGATGATTTGGGAATCTGCGCTGAATGCCTCTTCGTCGTCGGTCCGCGTGTATAATTGCGCGACGCCGGCCTGATCGAATCGGTAGATGGCCCGAACACCGAGCCATTTCTCCCGATTGTTCGGCAGTAAAATGACGATGCCGGGATCGTTGTTGAGCGCCTCTATTTGAAGACCGTCATCGGTCCAGTTGAGTTTCGTCGCCGGCCGCGCCACGACGTTGGGCGCCATCTTTGTGAGCTCAAACTGATTCTTCACAGACTTCGAGACAATGCCCATTTTGGCCAAATGCTCGCGAAGCTCGCGGTTGGTGCGCTCAAGCGCATTGATGCGAAGTTGGAGGCTGAGGACCGTATTCGCCTGCTCGTTGGAATGCTGCCGATATTCGATCAGGCGATGGGGAACGCGTACGGAGCGTGCCCCTGCCTTCAGCATACGCCGGAACAGGTCGTGGTCTTCCGCATCGGAAGACTTCTCATATCCACCGACACGGTCGTACCAACTGCGTCTAAATAGGGACGAACCGTGAATGAAGTTCCGTTTGTCGATTCCTTCCACGACTTCCGGTGTGGGGTCGGGGAATTCCCAATGGTAGGTTTCGCCTGTAGGCGATTTGGGGGCCTTGACTTTGGCAGCCAAGATTTCAGCCAACGGCCCAAAAATGGTCATGTCTGTATAAGCCACCGCAGCGTCACTGTTGTTGTCCAGGGCGGCCCTTGTGCGTTCAACGTAGTCGCTTCGCATGCGGTTGTCGGCGCCGAGGAAGCCTACGTAATCACCCGTCGTCAGCGAAACGGCCTTGCGAAAGTTTTCTACAATCCCGAGATTAACTTCGTTGACAACGACTTTCACCTGGTTTGCAAATGCGGTTAGAACGCCCGGTGTTTCGTCAGAAGAGGCGTCGTCGATGACCAGAATTTCATCCGGCGGATGTGTTTGACGTAACACCGAGTCAATGCTTTCCGCAAGGTAACGACCGTAATTATAGTTAGCTATGATGATAGATATACGCGACGCCCCCGGTACGCGCGTGGATTCAAGAACAGTTAGACGATTAAACCGGTACCTATCCGTTGAAGACCCCGCGTCCACGGCAAGGGCGCCAGCAAAACGCTGCTCGACAGCACGCGCTATTATACCGTCGGGGTCTCTACTCCGGCCGATGTCGTGCGGATATGCAAACCAACGAAAGTGGCAAGTGTCGAACACGTCACGCAGGGTTTGCGGAACGTCGAGTTCCTCGCCGAGGCGCTCTCCCAAGTGGTCAAGTCGGCCATGGCTCGCGGTATGCCACTGGATACGGGCACCCCTGCGGCTCATGTCGCTCAGCATTTCGATTGTGGCAAAGCGCTCGAGCGGCTCTCCCTTGTCGAACGCGTTGTCACCACCAATGTGGTCTCCAATCACAAAAAGTTCATATGGATAGCCCCACTTCTCCAAGATTGGCGCCGCGTAGCGCCCTACACTCTCGTAAATTCCATCGAAGGTGATGACCGCATGCCTGGGATTCGAGGGGTCGTAGTTGTCCAGGTAAACGACGTCGTAGCTCTGCAAGGCAGCCATCTGACGGTCAAACTGGTCTGCACTGACATACCAGTGCGATTTCACGTCCAAATCAACTTTATGATAAAGAAGGATCATTTTTCCATGACTTCAAGCCGGTGAACATACTGGCGATAAGGAGATAGGTCGGCGTTTAGCAGCGTGTATGGAAACCTCCATGGGCACCAGTCGTCGATATGTACGCTGGCCAGTATGCCATGCTTCCGCAGCAACCGATCAATCACTATCTGGACGAGAGAAAAGCCGCGGCCTACATATTGCGGATACAAAACGCCGCAAATCACGACCAGATCAAACTGCCCGTATCGCTCCGACGACAGATCAAAAAGCGAACACTGATCGAATAGAAAGCGATCCGCATCTGAGCGTTTTGCGGCCTTGTTGCGTGCCCATTCAACAGCAATTTCGCTGATGTCCAGACCGACTACTTCTTTGCCAGGTAAATTCAAGGTGACGAAGCCGTTGCCGCAGCCGATCTCCAGCGTTCGGTCATAGGTGCGGTTTGGAAGGGCAGACAGCAATCGGGCGAGCCGGACGGAATCGTCTGGCGTGGTGTCATAATTCCAAGGGTCTTCAACCGCGTAAAAGGTGTCCAACTTTGAGGCCGGTTCTATCGCCATGCTTGTAACCACCCTTGGCATACCAAACTGCAGAACAGTGTTTCCATTCGAGCGTTCAAATTGCTATATGCCGCCGTGTTTTCAGTAGTTCGAATATGAGTCACGCTTCATAACGAAACAGCTACCGCTCACATTCGTTGTAGTCGGTGAATTACTTTCTCGAAAAATACTGCGCATAGCCGTCGTCTAATACAGCATTCTGGCGTGCCTGCGGCGCAACCCATGCGGCATTGCTTGAGACACTGTGATGGAATACCGGCCACGTCCTAACCGGTGAGGATGTGGCCTCGATCTTTTTCGCAAGGACAACGATAGTATCTCGATGAAGACGCGGGTCTATCTCGGGAACGCGTTTATCGACCCACTCTTCCTTTTGTCTGATGAATTGAGGCACATCATAACAATCGGCAGTCGAAAACCTAACGTCGAATCCCTGTGCTGCAACCAGATCGGCAGTTTCCTGCGGCGCATATTCCCGTTGATGTCTATCCGTTCTCTTGCCGAAAAGTCCACCCATTGAATATGGCGTCTCTCCATGCAAAAGAGAATAAATACTGAGCTTACGCGCGATATTAACGGTCGTCATATACAGAAAACCGTTAAGCTTCAAGCTTTTGGCACATTGATGGACCAAATATGCAGAGTCTGCCGCCATATGCTCGATGACCTCGGTGCAGAGAACCAGATCAAACTTATCTTGATATTGAACGGCCCAGTTATCGATCTCGAGATCCACCCCCTGTGGACTATCATATAGCTCGAAGTCGCAGAAACCAGAAAGAATACTCTGCATGTAGGCACCACTGCCAACATCGAGGATGCTTTTCACGGAGCCTAGTGCATTAATATCGTTCACCAGCCGAGCAAAGCGCGAAGCGTGCGTATTCAGATATCCCCAGAAGGGGCTGTCATCCGCAAAGTCGAGCTTCTCTCGGGCCAGACGTTTGATTTCGAATCCTGTTACAGTCATGGCAGCTTCTTCGCAACGCCCATGCCCTCGATTTCATAGACATCGCAGAACAGAGGGTTAGGCTTTACAAGAAGTTCGAAAATCTTTCGAACCGCAGGCGTCTGACGCATCCGTTCCGGTACGGGAATCTTGCTCATTGTAGGGCTATTCGCATAGCACCAGTCTAGGTCGTCGAACACGATCAGACCGCCAGGAGTCAATACTCGCTCTAGAAGCGAGAATGCCATACCATCGACATCCCAGGTATGGGCGCCGTCCAGGAAGCAAAAGTCGAAGGTTATGCCTCTCTCCAGCGCATCCATGAGAAACCAAGTGTAAGATATCTCATGGAAAACGAGATCGACGCGGTGCTCGAGGGAAAATCTCTTTATAGTTTCGCTTGCAAGCGGCTGGCGCTTGTAGGCCTCGTGCGTATCGACGCTCGTCAGGTGTCCGACGCCGTTCCTTTCCAATGCGCTGGCCATGTATACTGAACCGACGCCACTTGCGAATCCGAGTTCTATGCATTTTTCGTAGCGGCCGTTCAAAATAAGGTCGTAAAGCACCTTTCCTTTCTCTGGCGTGGTATGGGGGATGCCCTTCAGTTGCCTTGCAAGCTCATTAAATTCCAATTGCGATCCTCGCGCTTCCTGCTCGTGATAGAACATCTTCAACACAGGCCTATCGTGCAGGTCTCCATCAAGAGAGATGACAGCTTCACTTCTGAATTTTTCCGGGATTGCCTCGTATGCTTCGTTCATTAACTTGAGAAACGAAGATGCGTCACAAGGAGCGCTTTGGATTTCAGCATTGAGGACGTATTTCGGCACACCCCTATCTGTATTTGCCCATTCGGTGTGCAATGGGTCTGACATCTTGTGCTCCCTTTTCTGACGGTTTCCATTTCTACTTCGAGGCTTGGCGATGGTCAATGCATCGTTTCAGAGCGTCCTCTGATTGGGGTCGTTGACGTCCAGCTGCTTCCGATTTGGATTCCAGATCCTACCGCCCCGTCATGTCCTCGCTTATCAGAAACTAGGGGTGCGACATCCAGAATGACCTGATCCCCAAAAACTGGACCGTTTTTGATTGGAGTTTTCCGCGCGAGATTCCCGGCTGGGAACAGGAGCAGAAGTGATGAAAGCATCTAATTTTTCGGACGCCCAAAAGGCGTTCATTTTGAACAGGGCGACGACGGCGTGCCGGTAGCGGAGATTTGCCGCAAGGCAGGGTTCAGCCAGGCGACCTATTTTAATTAGCGCAAGAAGTACGCCGGTCTGTTGCCCGATGAGATGCGTCGGCTGAAGGCTTCGGAAGACGAGAATGGCCATCTGAAGAAGATTGTTGCGGACCTGACGCTGGACCGGGAGATGCTCCAGGACGTCATCCGCCGAAAGCTCTGAGGCCTGCCCGCAAGCGGAAGCTGATCGGCGGGATGCTGGTGGCTTGGGGCATATCGATCCGACGGGCCTGCGAGGTCCTCAAGTTCGACATCTCGACCTACCATTACAAGTTCCGCCATGCCGGGCAGGCCCCCCTGGAAAGACGGATCAAGGAGATTTGCGAGGCGCGGGTGCGCTATGGATATAGGCGCGTCCATGTCCACTTGTGTCGCGACGGATGGAAAATCAACATGAAGAAGACACATAGGATTTACAGTGAATTAGGCGTTCAGTTGCCAAACGAGCGTAACGGGTGTTCTGCCCCCACATTGCCCGCTGTCGCCTGATCTGTGATCGAGTGTCCATGGACGAGCGACAAGGAGTTTCTCCATGGACACTACGTTGGAGGTTCTCACGAAGGGGCGGAGCCGTCATGAGGCTCATCGCCAATGGCCGGACGAGGTGAAGGCACGAATCGTTTCGGAAAGTTTGCGTCCGGGCGTGATGGTGAACGAAGTAGCGAGCGCCCTGGCATTAAGGCCAATCACCTGTAGTCATGGCGAACATTGGCGCGGCAGGGCAAGCTGGTCTTGCCTGCGCCGGAAGATGCAGTCGAATTCGCGGCCATGGTTGTCGAGATGCCCACGCCGGAGCCGCCAGCCGCCAGGCAGATTTCTCGCGCCGAGATTATCGTGGGCCTCGTCACGGTCCGTCTTGAGGAAGGGGCATCTGCGGCACGGATCGCCGCTATCGCGCGCGCCTTGGCGGCGGCGACATGATTTTTCCATCGAATCGCGTGCGGATCATGGTGGCGACCAAACCGGTCAATTTCCGCAAGGGCCATGGCAGCGATCCATGCCGAGGATGAGGCAGACGCTCCTGCCGGGACCAAGGTCTCAAAAACACGAGCGAGCAATCGCTGCTCCCGTCCTCAGCATCTTCCCCGTGTGGAAGAGGTGATCGATCCGGAAAGCCTGATCTGCGCCTGCGGCGGTTGCTTGCATTGCATCGGCGAGGATGTCTCCGAGCGGTTGGATGTGATTCCGGCACAGTTCCCTGTGATTGTCACCCGTCGCCCCAAATATGCGTGCCGTGCCTGCACCGACGGCATCGTTCAGGCCCCGGCTCCAGCGCGGCTGGTCCAGACAGGCCAGCCGACGGAAGCCACAGTCGCACATGTGCTGGTCTCCAAATATGCCGATCACTTGCCTCTCTATCGGCAGGCGCAGATGAACCGCCAGGGCGTCGATCTCGACCGCTCCACGCTCGCCGATTGGGTCGGACGCGCAGCCTACGAACTGCGGCCTGTGTTCGATGCCTTGCCGACCTAAAGCGCTCGACCAAGCTCTTTATGGACGAGACCCGTGCTCCGGTGCTTGATCCCGGCTCGCGCAAAACCAAGACCGGATACTTCTGGGCGCTCGCACGGGATGATCGACCATGGGGCGGTAGCGCTCCGCCCGGCGTCGCCTTCACCTATGCACCCGGTCGCGGCGGCTCCATGCCGAACGGATATTGCAAGGCTTCTCCGGCATCCTGCAGGTGGACGGCTATGCCGGATACAACAGGTTGATCGCACCTGACCGTGTCGGTCCGGACATTCGGCTTGCCTATTGTTGGGCCCACGCTCGCCGGAAGCTCATAGAGATCACCCGCAATGGAACAGCAACTATTGCCGAGGACGGCGTCAAACGGATTGGTGAACTGTATCGAATCGAAGCCGAATTGCGCGGCCTTGATCCGGAGGTTCGCCTTGCGGGCCGGCAAGGGCGATCAGCGCCGCTGATCGCCGACATGCAGACTTGGCTCGTCCATCACCGTGCTCGTGTCGCAACGAAGTCCCCGCTCGGCGAGGCTTTGGCCTCCATCGCCAAATACTCGGATGGTTTGAAGCTGTTCCTGACCGACGGGCGCATCGAGGTCGACAACAACAGCGTCGAGCGGACCATCCGGCCTATCGCTCTCAACCGGAAGAACGCACTTTTTGCGAACCACGACGCTGGGGCCGAGAATTGGGGGACCATGGCCTCGCTTGTTGAGACCTGCAAACTCAACGGCGTTGATCCGCTTGCCTATCTGACGAGCACGCTCACCGCCATCGTCAAGGGCCATAAGCAGAACGGGATCGGTGAGTTGCTGCCGTGGAAATACCGAGGGAGATAATGTAGCTCGACAATAGAGACTACGTTTGATCCTTAACGTTCACGTCGCGAATCGGCGCACGTGTCAGAAAAGTAATTTGTGGATATTGTAAGCCTGCCTGCCGTGCTGCTGAGTTGTACAGCGACACCCACGCCGTCCACCTCCGCGAACCGTGCATCGATGTTTGAGATGCGCGTCGCTCCGGCCATGAATGACGCCGTCTGCATTTTGGGCTCACCTCGCTTCATCTGCAAATCAAAGACAAGCTGAGCGAAGCCGTCTAGGTCACCCTCGGAGCTTTGGGTCACGCTTGCGACGGCATCGTCACAGACATAAACACCAATATTCGCCTCTTTTACGAACCATTGACCCGATAGCTCCGGTGGCATGGCGACGAGTTGCCAGCCAGTGGCCGCAGCATGCCGCTTGGCTTCATTTAGTGAACTGCCCAACCGAAAGCCACCTGGGAGATCGACGCGATCTGCCGCCATTGAATCGACATGAGAGAATATCGTCACTGTCCCGATGATCTGCAGTGATAGCGGCCGCAGAACCCATCTTCTACTCATGTTGAGAAATCACCCCAAACTCCAATTTTGAAGTCACGTGATAGCGCATATCTGACAACCCAAAACAACATCGAAATCTTGATTATCATATCAACTGGTCGTCAAGGTGTGAGCGGGGCACCGCTTTCAAACAAGTACCAAAAACGTCGGGTGAAGGCAAAGCTAAGGGATGACCGCCAGGTCGCCGCTGGCCCGCACGATATCTGGGCCATGGACTTCGTTCACGACCAGTTCGCAACCGGCAAGAAACTGCGCATCCTGACCGTGGTGGACACGCATTCGCGCTACCGCCCGGTCACTGGCGCACTATTGCCTATCGCGGCGAGGATGTCGTTCAGGCGCTGGACCGTGTCTGTAAGAAGACCGGCTATCGCAACACGATCAGTGTCTATAATGGCAGCGAGTTTATCTCCCGCGATCTGGACCTTTGGGCCTATGTCAACAAGGTCACACTTGACATCTCGCGGCCAGGCAAACCGACCGACAATGGCTTCATTGAAGCGTTCAACAGCAAGCTGCGGGCCGAATGCCTGAACGCGCACTGGTTCCTGACCCTTGCGGACTTGCGCGAAAAGTTGGAGACTTGGCGTCGATACTACAATGGGGATCGTCCTCACTCGGCAATCGGACATCACGTCCCGATTGCGATACATAATCCCGGCGGCGCCACCAGCCTGTCATCGTGATAAAACCCGAAAACTCTAATCCCCGGCGATCCAAGGTTTGGGATCAGAGCAGAAAAACCAAAACTCTCCCGAAAATTGGGGGGGAATGGGTCGAAAAACGCATCCTGCTTTTTGTGAGGCAATATCGCCGTTAAGAACCTCAAAAATTGCCGTTCTCAACAAGTTTCAGACGATATGGACGACAACAGCGCGGTTAGATCTGAGCGAGGCGATTGAGACACGTTGAAATTTTTATACTTTGGCGAAAACCCAACACAATTGAATGGGGTGGTTCCCGAATCCCAAGACTTACCATTCTCGTCCCCAATACTTCAAAGATTTCATGTTGTTGATGCGCCCGATTTTACTAATGGGTTCTCTCATCAACACAACTGCACATGAAGGGCATCGAGAGACCGAATGATCTACTCGGCTGCGATATCGTGGCTTCGTGGTGCAAAATCGTAGGACGCGACTGCGGCTTCCTCAATATGAAGACTTCCGCCACGGGTATCGATAGGCTTGGTCGCGACTTTGAGCAGCCGGGCAGCGGCCGAAAATGTCCACGCCCGCTCAATTGCATGGGCAATGGTTCCATCGGTCTGCGACGCTTCGTGCTCGAATTCCCTTGACTGCAGATTGAGATCGCTAAGAGCCTGCAAAGCCGCCGGTCGGGCCATAAATATAGATCCGGCGATGAAGCCCAGCTTTGATATTTTCAGATCGCCGACACCCATCCGTGCCTTTAGAGCATTCAAATGGGTTTCATTGCTTCCCATGTAGCCTTCCATGGAAACGTTATGTCCTGCCGGTCCTAGGATACCAACATCCGGCCGGTCGTTGAATATCCGCACGGCTGCCGATAGTTCATCAGGCTTAATGAAGCAGGCTAAAAGCTCCCGGCGCCATTTTTCACCGTTATCGAGATGCTTCGACCGTTTTGTATGAAGCTTCAGGATCAGCGAGAATTCCTCCGGGTCGATCTTTTTGAGAACAGTCAGGAAAGGAAGCACATCACGGCCATGATTAGCGGTGACGATTACCTCGGCATCGAACTTATAGCGCTTTAGAGCGGTCTGAACGTGACCTACCTTGTCGGCTGGTGTCGTCAAGAAAAGCTTCAACTTTCCTTTATAGTTAGCAAGCTCAGAAAACATTTCATCGAGAAGCTCGGGATAGAATGCATGGATGACGCAAGCCACCTTATGTTCTGCCGGAACTCGTGTCGCCCGGCCGAATTTCTGATGGCCTTTAAGGCGGTAGTTCGACGCAAAAGAGCCTTGACCAACCGAAAAAGGGTTTTCATAATTCATCAGGCTTAGGTTATTCCTAAAAAAGAGCCGGATGCTCTTGGGGATAGGTGTTCCATCCTCTAGCTGTCCGTAGTGCCAGTACCGGTTGGGAATGCCAGGAACTTCGAGCGTACGAAGTCGTCGCTTGTACCAGTTCCATATTTCAAAGACGGCATAATTTCCTGCGGCGAAGCGACGGGTCATGCCTTCGCCATCGGAATTGATCTTCGTGAAATGATAAAAGCGCAAAAGGTCGTCATTGACGGCGATTTTTCCGTCCTGGCCGATTTTCACGTTTCGCTGGCTGATATTCCAACTGGCGACGTTATAACCCGGGTGGCGTTCGATATAGACATTGTCGAACAGGCAGGGAATGAGATCACAATATTTCTGGTCAGTGAAAATTCCGTCTTCGATACTGTCGTAGCAGGCCCGGTAAAGGCAGTCGTTCCACCAGGCAGCGACGGCATTTCCGATCGCGTCATTTTTCACAGCGATAAAACCGAGATTATATATGCCATACTTCAGCGAGATTTGTTCATTGTCCATAAAGTCGACTGCCGAACTGTTCGGATCAACTTGATGCGGCGTCAAGATGACAGATGCCGTATCCAACTTCTCGGCTATATGATCCAATGGGTGGAACACAGCGATGTCCGGATCGAGATAGATCACCTTCTCAGCGCCGGAATCCAGGATATGCTGAAGCGCCCTACCCTTCACAGCCGTGCATGCTTCTACGATATCGTGTTTGAAAACGAAAGCCTTCCAGTCTGGAAACAGGATCTCAGGATCTAGGATGACGTCGAAGTCTTTTTCCCACTCCGTTTCCAAAAAGCCCTTTGGTGGACGATCAACCATGATTGCCCATATTTTCCAACCTGGATTGGCGTTCCGCAGAGACTGCGCAAGAATGCGCGCCCGCGACAAATAGGCATAGGAAAAGCTCGTGTAGACGTGAACTTCAGGCATTGACTACCCTTTAAAATGCTTAGAAGCGGGTGTGGTTCCGGTAAAGACCAGATTATAGGTCTGCTTTCTGGATGCCGCCGCTTCCATCAGGTCAGGTAACTGTGTATCTGAGAAGAAGTCGATCAGGTCAGCAGACGTGTCGAAAACGCGTCCCTTGTCCATTTTCCCGACAACTGCAGCGACATTTCCGCTGTTTCTGACGGTTAGAACGGTACATCCAGCAGCAATCGCCTCATAGGTCACGAAGGAAAATGTTTCCGGCCAACCCGAGGGCATAACGACGATGTCCACACCGTTGTCCTGGAGAAGATTGACCATCGTTTCCCCAGAATCGGCCCTGATCTCAGCATGAACTCTTTCGACATACTTGTTAGTTCGATACTGGAATTTGTTGCTCACGAAATGCATGAAGTGATAATTTTCGTTAAACCGGTTGCTCGCAACGATATCCCTGAAAACTCGCCAACCCTTGTGCTCGACCGGATATCCTACGAAAGCGATCCTAATCGGTTCGTCCGCCGCCTTTTCTTTCAATGCGATTTTCTCAGGCACCAGAGTGCCATGTAGAACTACCTCAGCATCAACCCATTTGCCGTTGAAGGATTTTAGCCAGATATCCAAGGCCGCCTGTGATGGAGAAAGGACGACGAACGGGATAGCATCGAAAAGGATTTTCATCTGCTCGACACGGCGTATGCGCTCCTTACCGAAGATGCAGACCGTGCAGGCAACCGAATCCAGCGGTGGCGCGCCACAGAATTCAATATGATTACGCAACAAGTTATAGCCATTACAGAGGCTGGAATAATCATGTAGCCAATAGTAATTATGTGTCGCCCCATAGGCTGCATTCAACGCAATAATCGCGGGTAGGCTATGCCCAAGAGGCGAGTGCATGATGAAGACGCGCTTTTCTGCTGCCTGCCTATTCGGAATGAGAACATCGCCGACAACCGATCCAGAAAAAATTCCAGCAAAGTCGCCATCGACCACAACTTTGAAATATGTCTGGTCAAGCTCCGTATCAAAAATAAATTCCGACTGCTCAAATGGCGACAGGTGAATGTAGCTCAAGCCTTCGGCGTTGAAGCGTAACTGCTCCTTGCCCACTACGAGTTCAGTGCCGGCAACGACCTCAATATAGCAGGTGTGGCTCAGTGCTAGTACCAAACCATTCCCGTGAGCCGTCCGGGAATTTCCAATTGCGATTTCCAGAATATCGCGGTTGGCTGCAACATCGGAAAACTCGGGCGCTAGCGGGCGGGCGTCCTCCCGCAGTGACGCTAGGAGGCCCAGCTTTTCGTCAACATGTTCTTTTGCCCGTCGCCCTTCGTCCTTACCGAACATGATGTAATGGAAAAACGGATTGATTCCCGACGATCTGACATCTGAGAACGTGTCGATGTAATAGGCCGTGTCAAACCAGTCTGACGGGTTCCTGTACTCACGCCAGCCTATAGCGCAATAGTGCCGCAATGGATCAGCGCCGGCGCGTTTGATGTCCGGATTACTTTGGTTGTAGTAATCTGAATCGAAATGCGGCGCCAACGTCTCCATGACCTCGTCAAAGGAATTTGTCTGAGCCATCACGATATGAATATCGGGCTGCTGGAGCTCGACCTTGGCGAATTCAAAATCCGGATCGATCTTCAACGCCTCCTGATAGGCATTGATGGCCTCGTTCATCTTTTTCTGTAACTTCAGCACATGACCGAGCTGAAGATAGATATCTGCCGCATTCGTGTTAAACTTTAGCGCCGTCCGGTAGGCGGTCTCCGCCGCAGCGAGATTTCCCTGCTCCTTGAGACAATGCCCATACTGCACCCATAGTCCGTCGTTCTGGGGCAGGTGCGTCAGAGCCTTAGCATAATACTGTTCCGCAACCGCCCATTGGCGACTGCGGTTCGCACTATCGGCTCTTTCAACCAGGCGCGTTGCCTCGCTCTTGCTTTTCCGAAGCAGGCCAATCTTCTCTAAAATCTCACGTATCGCCATTTTCTTCTCTTAAGTACATTTTCCGAACGCGATGATGCAGAGATCGCAAGATGAACTAATTCAATGGTGTTTCAACTCAGCAATGTTCGAACAGCCTGAAGTTTTTCGCGAATCTCAACCTGGTGATTTCCAATAAAAAACCCTCTCGAGTCTATATTTTCAGCGGCTTCTAGGCCTCCGGATACTTCATAATCAAAGTATTTTATGACCTCATTTTTCAGGAAGTTTCCTGTGACAATCGGACGAACATCAACCTTATTTGCAGAAAGTTTTGCCACTAGCGCCTTTCTGTCCACATCCGCGCCGTCCCGTATGGTTAGAGCAAATCCGAACCAGCTGCTTTCGCCAACTTCTTCCTGTATCTGAAGATAAGGATGATTGGCAAAGATCTCCTGAAAATAAGCGCCGTTTTCTCTTCTATTCCGAATGAAGGATGGCAGTTTTTTTAACTGCTCCTGTCCGATCGCGCCGCTCATTTCGATCGGCCTGACATTGTAGCCTGGCAAAACGAACTTAAACGACTCTTCGAAAGGATCATCGCTTTTTTCTCCCGTAACGTGGTTGAACTTTGGCAGGTTCCGTGTCCAGCCATGCGCTCTAAGGGAAAGGAGAACATGATACAGTTCTTCATCATCAGTCACGACACAACCACCTTCCATGGTCGCGATATGATGCGAGTAAAACGAACTAAATGTGCCCATGGTGCCGAATGTTCCTGCCTGTTTTCCAGCAAACAATGCACCCATGGATTCGCAATTATCTTCAAGAATGGTGATATCGCGATTGCCTACAATCTTAGTAACGGCGTCAAAATCGTTTGGATTTCCAAGCAAGTTGACGAGGCAAATCGCTTTCGTCTTGTCGGTGATGGCCAACTTCAACTTATTCAGATCCATATTCAAAGTGTACTGGTCTATATCGACGAAGATGAGCTTTAGACCATATTGATGGAATGGATAATACGTCGTCGACCATGATACCGCTGGAACGATGACCTCGTCGCCTCTTTTGAGTTTGGGGTTCTTTGTAAAAAACAATGCTGCGACCATAAGCAGATTCGCAGTCGAACCGGAGCTTACCATCAATGCATATTTTGAACCAAAAAACTCCGCGAATTGTTGCTCATAATTGGCGACGTTTTCGCCCATCGTGAACATGCCGGAGTCGATCACTCGCTGAATAGCGGCAAATTCCTTGCTGTCCCATGTGTCGGTTGCCAAGCTGAGGTTGATCATTTGTAGACTCCATTCTTATAGAACTCATAGGTCTTACGAATTCCTTCGGACAGGGAGGTAGTTGCCTGCCATCCGAGATTGCGCAATTTCTGAATGTTTACCAGCTTTTGGCTCATCCCGGCAGGCTTCGACATATCGTGAACGAACCGGCCTTGATAGCCCAGTACATCTGCCACCGCCTTGTAGTAGTCGTTGACGCTGTGATCCACGCCAATGCCAACATTGAGATTTTGCGGCAGTCTTTCAATGTCTTCCACTGCAAACAGCAGGAAATCGGCCAAGTCACCAGCAAACATGAACTCCCGCCTTGCAAGGCCGTCCCCCCACACTTCAACGACGTCGGCCTGGTTCTCGACAGCTTCTGAAATCTTGCGGATGACCGCCGGTACCATATGAGATTTCTGAGGGTCGAACTTGTCATGCCGCCCGTAAAGATTGCACGGAATCACTGTTTTGTAGTGGACGCCATGGGTCGATGAAACATAATTGCAGAGCCGAGAGCAGGAAATCTTGGCCAGCGCATACCCCTCGTTTGTCGGCTCAAGGCCCCCAGTCAAAATGTCATCTTCGTTGAGAGGATTGGTCGCCTCCCGCGGGTACATGCACGAACTGCCGATGTTAATCAGCTTTTCTACTCCTGCATTCTGCGCGCCGAGGATGACATTCATGCCGATTTGCAGGTTTTCGACAAGGAAGCGTACGGGTGCAGCTATGTTTGCCTGGATCCCCCCGACGAGCCCGGCTGCATGGATGACTGCGTCGGGCTTCACCTTTTGAAAGTAGCTCTGCACAGATATTTTATCGGAAAGATCCAACTCTCTTCGACCAGGCGCTTCCAACTGGAAATCATTTGCGCGCGCGTGCTCAAGCAGGTTTCTTCCAACCATGCCCGACCCACCAGTAATGAGAACTTTCATCGTGGCGCCTCAACTCTCGACAGCAAACGCAACATTGTGGCCATTGCGTTTCAGAAACGCATGTCGTTTAGCAATCTCCAAATCGTGAGCCGCCATCTCAGCGCACATCTGCTGAACAGTGATTTCCGGCACCCAACCCAGTTTCTTCGCGGCCTTCGAGGGATCGCCAAGCAGGGTCTCAACCTCCGCCGGCCTGAAGTAGCGGGGATCAACCTTGACGATAACGTCACCAAGCGAGACGCCAGGCGCATTGTCGCCTTGGATGGCAACCACCGTCGCGATCTCGTTCACGCCATGACCTGAGAACTCAAGGGTAATCCCCAGTTCCTGCGCCGACCACAACACAAACTGGCGCACGGAATATTGCTTGCCGGTAGCGATGACGAAGTCTTCAGGTTGCTCCTGCTGGAGCATCATCCATTGCATGCGCACGTAGTCTTTCGCATGGCCCCAGTCACGCAGCGAGTCCAGATTTCCCAGATAAAGACAATCTTCCAGGGATTGCGCAATATTCGCTAGGCCCCGCGTAATTTTACGCGTAACGAAAGTTTCCCCTCGACGAGGGGACTCATGGTTGAACAATATTCCGTTGCACGCATACATTCCATACGCTTCGCGATAGTTTACCGTAATCCAGTAGGAGTAAATTTTTGCAACAGCGTATGGTGACCTTGGATGAAACGGCGTTTTTTCACTCTGCGGAACTTCCTGTACAAGCCCGTATAGTTCCGACGTGGATGCCTGATAAAAACGTGTCTTCTTTTCCAGCCCCAGAAAACGAATGGCTTCCAACAATCTGAGCGTGCCTAACCCGTCGACATCTGCTGTATATTCCGGCGCCTCAAAGCTGACGGCAACATGCGACTGGGCGCCAAGATTGTAAACCTCGTCTGGCTGTACTTGATTGATGATTCGCGTGAGATTGGACGTGTCACTGAGATCACCATAATGCAGATGCAACCGCAGATCCGTGCTGTGCGGGTCTTGAAAAATATGATCAATCCGCTGTGTGTTGAATGACGATGACCGGCGCTTGATGCCGTGAACTTCATAACCTTTTTCAAGCAGAAGTTCGACCAGATAAGACCCGTCCTGTCCGGTAACGCCGGTGATCAGCGCAGTTTTCGTCATATACTTTTACCTTTTATCGCGGTCGATCTGGCGTTTGGCTACGCACTGCTTCACTGAGCTTCCGGCCTCGCTGCGGACAACAAAGACAGTTGCGGGAGTTAGGAATTCCATATTGTTTTGGACTGATATCCTCGCGCTACAAAAGATGCAATACCGCACAGGCTGACTGCTGAAAATGAAGTATAGAACAATATCGCAGCGGTCTTTATTTTAGTAAATTATAATATTGATTGACAATAATTTATTCGACATCAAATATCATGCTTCACATAGCTTGTCCATGGAATGGGCTACCATCATATTACGTTGATCATCAGTATTTCTCCATTCACCGACTTTTATATATTCTTTCGATTGGTCAATAATATTTATTGTTCTACGTATATTGGGAAGCTGTGGAAAAAGCTGACCTCCTTCCGGCACAAAATTAAAGACAGTGTCTATAGAATCCGAGAAATGGCAGATGGCCTGACCAAATGTGCCATAGCCATAGGCCATGTACTTCGCATTTACGATTGTATTGATGTCATCAACCACTGTCCCACTCTGACATGTATAATCGATGCTTCGGTCGCGCAAATACGCCTCGAGAGGATCTACGACAGGATTTCGCCTGTCTTCGAATACGAGCTTTACCTTGGAGATCACGCCCTCGCCGTTGAGCTTTTCGATCAAAAGCTTGTAAAAAGACAAGGGCGGCTGAACATAGTCGGCATGAACCCAGCTTGAGAATATATCTCCCGATCGTATGTGGATGCATAATTCATCCGACACTTTTTTATTCGGCACGATGGATGGAAAAAGTTTCTTCGCAACATCTTTGATTATAGCGTGGTAGTCTTCGCTCGTCCGAGTTGCTGCTGGCTGGATATGAAAGAAATAGCCTTTTAGAAAAGCGCCGTCTTGCGGGCGAGGTTCTTCAGCTGGCAGGAAAGTCAAACCATCAACTGGAAGTTTTTCTTCCAATTTTATCAGGCCACCATTGGCAACCTGGATGTAGTGCAGGCCTGCCTTTCGAGCCAGTTCGATCGCATTTGCATATTGAATGACACAATTGCCGAAAGCACCATTCTGATTGATTTTGAGCCCGATGACCTTATCCGAGACTGCGCCTCGCTTCGAGCCGACGATTTCATAACTTTCCGGATAGACCGAATTGGGTTCGTTCACCATAGGCAGGCTCACGCACCACTCATTCCCCAGCTCCACGATCCGGACAAATTTCGTCTCCACGAAAATCTCGACCTGTGCCAGATGGAAATAATTGCGCTCACTCAACTCGAGTCTCACGTAGCGAGCCCAGAGCTGGCCTCGGAGCGAGAGCTGCAGAGGTGGAGCACCATTACCAGGGCCGAAATAGCTGATACCGCTATGGATCGTGGTCCACGTGATCTTGTCCAGCGAAGTCTTAACCGTGATCGTCTTGGCTTTGTCTGTGAAACCGTCGCGGCGATTGTGTAGGACCAGCGCATCCAGCGGGTACGGCCGATGGAGGTCTACCATCCACCAAGGGGCGTCTTCTTCATCCGTATGGAAGCCGAAATTTTCCGGACAGTCGCGACACAGAACGCCGTTCGCCCCTAACTCACTCGACCATGGCGAGTGGGAACTTTGCTCCGCCACGCCAACTGTAGCGATATTCGTCAGATCTAATTGGGGGCATAACAACTGGTAATCGCTCAAAACGTCCTCACTGCGTAGTAATTGCCGCTGGCTTGCAATGAAGGCAATCTCCACATCACAATATGTTATGCATTATGTTTCAAGCCTAACCAAATCAACCTAGCAACGTCTAGAAATCTGAAACAGTCGGCAAACCCAGCAACGACGGCACACCATTATCGTAACAACTCGTCGATGTGAAGCAGATAGTTGCAACGCTGGTTCATGTTGACCGGTGTTGCGAAGTTCCGACAGCCGCAAAGGGAATCCGGCGGTTAAATTGTTAATACAAAATTACAGTTGGCATACCTATCTGACCCATGACGCATTAAGCATCACAACCCGAAGCTTCATCGGCACACAATGCCAAGTCGAAACATTTGACCGTACCCAGTCGTCAAATGCTGGCCACACAATGATGCTGCAGGCCGTTAAACGGCCATTAATCTACTTTTGAACGGCGAGTGCCGCCTTACTTTTCGGCTTGGATGTGCCGGCCTTGATGAACTGTTTTTCCCGCCAAACGGCACTGGCCGCGCTCACACCAAATCCTTTGGCATTATCCCGAGAGACATGCCCGAAGCGACCACCTCTTTCACCAACATCTATGTTGAGTCAGCGGCGAATTTGGTGCCCCTATAATTCAATCAAATGGAAAATTTCACACATGGAGTCTCGACAGGGTAATATCCACGCGTCATTTGCCCCAAGCAAACGACCGCGCCACACCCCGTCGCGACCCCTCAATCTCCCAACAAATTGTCCCGCAACGTCGTGCCGGGATAAGCGTTGCGATACCGGCCGCGGCGTTGCAGTTCTGGGACGACGAGATCGACGAATTCTTCGAAGCAGCCTGGAGTGTAGGTTGCAATCAGCATGAAGCCGTCGGCGCCGCCTTCGTCCATGAAGGTCTCGAGTTTATCGGCGATATCGGATGGCGTGCCGACGAGGACGGGCATGCCCATGCCCTGCGCATAGATGATCGCCGCTTCGCCGATGGTCACGGGCGCGCCGTCGCGCGCGTAGAGGATCGATTCGAACAATCCCTGGATACCAGGCACTTCGATGTTCTGGATATATTCGTCCAGGTCGTATTTCGAGAAATCCAGTCCGAAATGTCCCGACATCCAGGCGAGCGCCCCTTCGAGCGGGATGCAGGCCTTGATGCGTTCATATTTCGCCTGCGCCTCTTCGCGGGTTTCCGCGACGACCGTCTGGACGCCGAAGATCAGCTTGACGCTGCCTTCTTTTCTGCCGAAACGCTCACGCACCCGTTGGTCGAGGTCGCGGCTATAGTCGCGCATACGGTTGACGGTCGGAAGGACGGCGAAGATCGCCTCGGCATGTTTGGCGGCGAAGTCCCGGCCCCGATCGGATGATCCCGCCTGCCAGAGCACGGGTTGCCCCTGCGGTGACGGTGCCACGAAATGGCGGCCGCGGCATTTGAAGAATTCGCCCTCGTGGATGACTTCGTGCACCTTTCCGGGATCGGCATAGATGCCGCTGGCCTTGTCGGCGATGATGGCGTCAGGCTCCCAGGAATTCCAGAGCTTGTAGCAAAGCTCCATATATTCTTCCAGGCGCTCATACCGGTGCCCCCGCTCGCTCATCTCGGCGCCATAGGCATCCCACTCGCTTTTCGAGTAGGACGAGACGACATTCCAGGCGACGCGGCCGCCGGACAGGTGGTCGAGGCTCGAAAGCCGGCGCGCCATCGAATAGGGGTGCTCGAACGCCGTCGAAAGCGTGACCCCTACCCCAAGATGCTTGGTTGCCCCGGTGATGATCGGCGCGATCGTCGATGGTTCATGGGTTGGGCATTGCACCGCATATTTCACGGTGAGATCGGAGGAATTGCCATGGGTATTGTAGGGTGCCAGCTCATCGGCGATGAACATCGCGTCGAACAGGCCGCGCTCCATGGTGCGCGCCATATGCTGCCAATAGCCGGGGCTGGCATAATCCCAGCCGACCTTGTCCTTGGGATGGCGCCACATCCCCGTGGCATGGCTGTTGACGCCGTGCTGGATGAAGCCGAGGAGGTGAGCCTTTTTACGTGTCATAGCGTTTTTTCAATTCTGCAGGAGGTTTTCACGAAGCGTCTTTCCGGCATAGGCCGTCCGGTAGCGGCCGCGCCGCTGGAGTTCGGGAACGACGAGATCCACGAATTCCTCAAAACAGCCGGGCGTATAGGTTGCGAGCAGCATGAAGCCGTCAGCCCCGCCCTCGTCCATATACAGTTCCAGCTGGTCGGCCACATCCGACGGCGAGCCGACAAGTGCCGGCATGGCAAAACGCATGGAGTAGATATCGGCCGCTTGCGCGATCGTTACTTCAGCGCCGGCCCCTGATCTGACCAGGGCATCCTTGACCCCCTGGATCCCGGGTATCTCGATCTCCTGCAGGGGTGTATCGGGATCGTATCTGGAAAAATCGACGCTCAGCTGTCCCGACAGCATGGCGAGCGAACCTTCTCTCGGCAAAAGCGCACGGATGCCGTCAAACTTGCGCTCGGCCTCCCGGCGCGTCTCAGCCACGATCGGCTGCACGCCGTAGATCATCTTGACGCTCTCTGCCGCCCGCCCGAATTTGCCCGTCACCCGGCCATTGAGATCGTCGGAATAGGCGCGCATCTGAGCAATATCGGGATGGATCGCAAAAATCGCTTCCGCATGTTCCGCGGCAAAATCCCGGCCCCTTTCGGAGGACCCCGCCTGCCAGAGCACGGGCTGTCCCTGCGGCGACGGTGCGACGAAATGGCGGCCACGGCATTTGAAGAATTCACCTTCGTGAACGATTTCGTGCACCTTTGCGGGGTCGGCGTAAACACCGCTTTCCTTGTCGGCGATGATGGCATCGGGCTCCCAGGAATTCCACAGCCGCTTGCACAGGCCGACATATTCCTCGATGCGGTCATACCGGCGGCTTCGATCGTCCATGGTGGCGCCATAGGCATCCCATTCGCTTTTTGAATAGGAGCCGACAATGTTCCAGGCGACGCGGCCACCGGAGAGATGATCGAGGCTGGAGAGGCGCCTTGCCATCGAATACGGATGTTCGAAAGCGGTGGACAAGGTGATCCCCACCCCGAGATGAGAGGTGGCGGTGGTGATGATCGGCACGATCGTGGAAGGTTCGTGCGTCGGGCATTGTACGGCCCATTTCACCGTCGCATCCGAGCTATCTGCGAAGCTGCTATAGGGCGCCAGTTCGTCGGCGATGAAGATGGCGTCGAAAAGCCCCCTCTCCATGGTCCGTGCCATATGTTGCCAATATTCAGGCCGGGTGAAATCCCACCCGACCTTGTCTTTTGGATGCCGCCACATGCCCGTGGCGTGGCTATTGACGCCGTTCTGGATGAACCCGAGGAAGTGCGCTTTTTTCTTTTCCGTCATGCGATCGATTCCGGCTCAAGGCCATTTCCAAAGGTCAGTGCGAGCGGTTCTGCTCTTTTTGAGCGGCCTCAGGCGAAAGTTCGATTTTCTTTTCAAAAAAGAACGCAACCCCCACCCCGACGGTGGTCACAAGCACGAGGAAGGGCCCGACATAGATCAACCAGGGGGCGTACCCAATTCCCACGACGCTGACGATGGAGGTCAGAAAGGCAAGCGCAATGCCCGCCCAGTGACCATTCTGGGGCACGGTGCCCTGATCGTCCTTGCCATTGCGGAAGTCGGCAATCGCGTTGCGGACGCCGCGCCAATATCCTGCGGCAAAATAGAGGGTGGACAGAAGCGCACCTGCGATGATGACGATGGTGATGTTCGACATTGTTTGCCTGTCCTTATTCGGCGGGAGACGCGATAGCAGCGCCGTTCGATGGGTGACCAAGAGCGATGTCGTTGGTCTTGCGCAGGTCAGCGTAATCGAACCGCTGTGGCTGCAGCAGAGCGCCGATCACAACGGTCAAACCGCTGATCCCGACGATACTGATGGTTCCGATCAGGTCTCCGTAGAGATGGCGGATCGGCATGCCGACGAGGATCGCAAGCACGATGCCGCTGACGAAGCCGAGGGTCGTTGTTCGCGGCCAAAGGATTGCGAGAACCAGTGGCAGCAGGATCGAACTTTTCAGGGCGTAGGTCGTCAGGACCAGCGTCGTGAAATCCACGCCCGACAGCACGATCAGGAATGCGATCAGACCACCGGCCAGAATGGAGACTTTGGTGATCAGGAAGAGTGCACTTTCCGTCGTCCCCGGTGCGAACCGCTTGACGATATCGACAGCGACAATCGACGAGAGAGCCGAGCTTGCACCGTCAATCGTGGAATAGCAGGCCGCCAAGATCATCAGAACGTAGATGACGACGATGAACAGAGGCAGGCCCAGATGCGAGATCAGGTAAGGGCCGATGGCCGCCGTGTCGCCGCCGATATCGGCCGGTGTCAAGCCGTAGGCGATACCGATCAGGCCCAACGTTCCCAAGGCAATCGGGATCGGATAAAACAGCGCGCCCGCCCAGACGAATGTCCGGTTGACATATTCGGCCTTGATCGCCCAGGCTTTCTGCCAGAACGTCTGGTCGGCGATCGCTGCGGCAAAAATGCCGAGTGCCAGGGTGATACCGAAACCAGCGGCCGCGTCCCAACGCAGAACCGAAAGGTTGTCCGGATTGGCCTCGCCAACGCGCTGAACCACGGCGGCCGTTCCCCCTGGAACGGCGTCGAAGGCCAATGCGACGATGATGGCTGCGGGCACCGTGATCATCAGCAGATTGATCGTTCCCGTCATGACGCTCGTCCAGAGCCCGCCGAAATAGGAATAGGCCAGCACCGATAGCAGGCCGACAAGGGCTGCATAGGTCCAGTCGATGCCGAAAACCGTCGACATGACGACCGACGTCCCCTTCAGGTTGATGAGGATCTCGAGGATGATCCCGAAGATCATCGTCAGCGTCACGATCGACGTCGCCACACCGGACTGGTTGAAGCGGTTCTTCGTGAACTCCGAGATCGTGTAGCCGTTCGGCATCTGGCGGCGCAGGATCCTGGTGAAGGGCACCAGAAGCATGATGGCCAGGCCATTCGGAACCACGAACCAGAACAGGCCGGACAGCCCCCATTCGAACGTCATCGCCGATGTCATCATCACCGCCATGGACCATGTCCACACCGAGATGACGGAACCGACGCCGAAACCGAAGCCGATCTTGCGGCCCGAGATGATAAAGTCGTGGGTGTTTCGCACCAAAACACGCCGGATGAAAAATGCCAGCACAAGGCTTGCGACACCCAGCCCGATGAGCAGGGAATATCCCAGAAGCGGTGTCAGCCCCGGCGTGAGCTGTAAAGTTGTCTTATCCATTATTACAATCCCCGAAGCGTATCTAAAATGTCGTGAACGACGCGGCCGGGACCGTAGTGAAGCTGCAAATCGAACAACAGAGTGTTATGATTTAAATCTAGCGATTTTATAGAATATTTTATTCTTGAAGAGCAAAGCTGAACAATCGTTTTTCGTCTTCGCGTTTCGCCGGGCTGTTCCGCGTGAGACGGGGATCCGCACGTCAAATTTGATCAAATCGCGGCATCCAAGCTGCGATTGTGCCCGTTTATCAACACTTTATCTGGGTTGCGGTATCAGAAGCGCGGAAAGGCCTATCTGGTGGACTGCACTTTGAACGCTCTCACGGCTCAATCAAGCCGGTATTGCACATGCTGGCGCCCGTGATGGGCGGAGCGTTCGATATAGGCGCGCACGCCAAAGACTTTCGCGATCATATCTTCGGTCAGAACCTCTTCCGGCGTGCCGGCAGCCACGACTTTTCCGTGGTGGAGAATGGCGAGCCTGTCGCAGAACATGGCTGCGAGGTTAAGGTCATGCAGCGCGATGATGCTGGTGACAGGCAGTTTGGCGACGAGCGACAGGATTTCGAGCTGGTGCTGGATGTCGAGATGGTTGGTCGGCTCGTCAAGCAGCAATTCGCTCGGGGTCTGCGCCAAGGCCCGGGCAATATGCACGCGCTGGCGCTCGCCGCCCGACAGCGTGTGCCAGAGCTGTCCGGCCCGCTCCTGCAGCCCGGCATGATGCAGCGCAGCGGTGACAGCCTTGTCGTCTGCAGCGCTCCAGGGCGTCAGCGGACCGCGATGCGGCGTGCGGCCAAGCCGCACCACATCCAACACCGTGACCTGCGCCTCGGTTGTCGCCTGCTGCTCGACCAAGGCTACCCGCCGGGCGATATCGAGGCGGGCCATGCCGGCAATATCGGTACTCCCCAGCGAAATCACGCCGCTTTTGACATTGCGCAGACGGCAGATCAACTTGAGCAGGCTCGATTTTCCAGACCCGTTCGGCCCCAGCAGACCAAGCGTCTTGCCGGCAGGCACATCGATGCTGATGCCATCGACGATCATCAGGCCGCCGGCCGACCAGCGCACATCATGGATGACGATGCTCAAACCGGCCTCCTCGCCTTGTAGAGAATGAGCGCAAAGGCGGGTGCGCCGAACAATGCGGTGACGACGCCGATCGGCAGGATCTGTTGCGGGATGATGACCCGCGAGACGATATCGGCCGCCACCATGAAGATCGCGCCGGTGATGGCCGCCGCCGGCAAAAGGCGGCCATGCGCGGGGCCGACCAGAAACCGCGCCGCATGCGGCATGACCAGTCCGACGAAGCCGATCGAGCCGACGATGCTGACCATCGCCGCCGTCATCAGCGCGGTGGCGCCCAGCAGGATGATGCGCGCCCGGTTGATGGCGATACCGAGCGCCGCCGCCGCATCGGCGCCGAAGGTGAAGGCATCGAGCGCCCGCGCGTAAAACATCGACACGGCAAAACCGATCAGGGCAACAGGGGCCGCCAGATAGACATCGGGCCAGCGTACGCCCGAAAGGCTTCCGAGCAGCCAGAACATGACGCCGCGCGCCTGCTCGGCATTGGCGGATGTGGTAACGATATAAGAGGTCAGCGCATTGAAAAGCTGCGAACCGGCAACGCCGGCCAGGATGATCCGGTCTGCCCCGCCGCCTGCACCGGCGGCAAGCGCCGAGACGAGAACGAAGGCGACGACCGCACCGATGAAGGCACCGGTCGATAATGTCAAAACACCATAACCGAACCCCAGGATCATCACCGCGACAGCGCCTGTCGAGGCGCCGGCGGAGATACCGAGCACATAGGGCTCGGCCAGCGGATTGCGCAGCAGCGCCTGCAGGATGGCGCCTGACAAGGCAAGTGCGGCGCCTGCACTCGCCGCCAGAAGCGCGCGGCTGAGGCGGTAGTCCCAGACAATGCCCTGATGGATCCGGCTGAGTTCGAAAGCGGTGCCGAACAGGCGATTGGAAACGGCCTTGGCCGTCGTTTCCAAGGGAATGGGGATCTCGCCGATGGAGACGGCGAGACTGATGACGAAACCGAGGGTCACGAAGGAGAGGACGACGAGCGCGAGACGCGCCCACCACCTTTCGCCGGTCACCAGGGTTTGAGCCATGGCCAGGCTCACTGCGACAGGCCGAACGACTTGATGCCCTTGGCGAGGATCTCGATACCGTCGATCGTGCGGATCGTCGGGTTCATCGATTGCGCGTCCATTTCAACGAAGCGCTTGTTCTTCACGGCATCGAGCTGGCTGGTGACCGGGTCCTTCTCCAGGAAATCGATCTTCACGGCCGGATCGTCGGCGGCATAGCGGCGGCGGTCCATGGTGGCGATGACAATGACGGAGGGGTTGGCCTCGGCAATCGTTTCCCAGCCGACCAGCGGCCATTCCTCTTCGGTGGTCACCACATTCTGGGCGCCCAGCGTTTTCAGGATATAGGCAGGCGCGCTGTTCTTGCCGGCGATAAAGGCATCGCCCTGCACTTCCTTGCTGGAAAACCAGAAGACCACCGGCAGCGCACCCGGCTTGGCGGCGCCGATCGAGGCAACAGCGTCGGCTTCGCGCTTCTTCAACTCTGAAATCAGGGCGTCGCCGCGATCCTGGATGTCAAAAATCTGCGAAAGCTCGCCGATCTCCTGGTAGATCAGGTCCATGGTGAAGAGTTCGCGGCGAACGCCGTCGCCGCCATCGGTATTGATCTTGGCCACGCAATCGGCCGGCGAGACATAGGTGTTGATGCCGAGGCCGGAAAACTGCTCGCGTTTGCCAACCGAACCCTGCGCGCCGACATGCCACTCGAATTCGGCGGCGACCAGATCGGGCTCGGCGCCAACGACGGATTCAAAGCTCGGGTCGTTATCGGCCAGCCGCTTGATGCCGTTTTTGGTTTCGGCAAAGGCCGGCAGAACCGGACCGACCCAGACGGCAGTGCCCGCAATCTTGTCGGCGAGACCCAGCGAAAACAAGATTTCGGTCATGCCCTGGCCGATCGAGACGACCTTCTGCGGAGCCTTGTCGAAGCGCACGGTCTGGCCGCAATTGGTGATGTCGAGCGGATAGGTGGTGGGCGTTGCGGCAACTGGTGCGGCCAAGGCGATGACAGCGATGGCTGCAGCCGGCAGCGGCGCCAGAACACGCGACAGAGGAAGAATGCGGGTGATAAACATTTGAACCTTCTTGAAAACGGAATTCCAGTCCGGGCGCCAGGGTGCCCGTGGAATTAAAAGGGGGAACGGCAGCTTTTGCTGTGCAAAAGCGCGCGCAGGCTCTTAGCCGCCCGCTTAGGGACGGCGACAGAATTCCGTTGCGAAGGAAACGGCGCGAAAACGCCGGGTGCGGCGGTCGAAATCAAACATGATGGCTCCTGTTCCGGGCAACCCCGCCCGGGAAGTTGGATGTTTCTTTCGACGGCAGGTCTCCTGGCTCACGGATATCTGTCTCTCGCCTGCCTTCCCGAAAGCCTCGAGGGCTTGCAGTGGCTTGGCGCTTCTTAAAAAAGCGCCGGATGGCGATCGGCAATCCGCTTACAGTTGCGGGGGCAGCCACGGTCTTGGTCCCTGTTGGGTCTTCCGCACCGTGTTCCCTATTAATCCCCTCGAAGTCATCCATCGGGGAACCGTCAGATGTCACTTAGTCCAGCGGCAGTGGCGGCGTCAAGACGAGAGCGCCGCCCCTCCCCGTTTACGGCATCAGCTGGCCGCCATTCACCTCGATGATCTGGCCGGTGACGTAGCCGGACAGCACAGGCGACGCCAGAAACAGATAGGCGCCCACACATTCGTCCGGCGTGCCGACCCGGCCCTGCGGAACGGTCTTGCGCTGGGCGTCCAGCATTTCCGGGCTGGTATAGCGGTCGTGGAAAGGCGTGGCGATCACGCCGGGTGCGACCGCATTGACGCGAATATCGTCGGCGGCAAACTCCTTGGCGTGGCCGCGGGTGATGGTCGAGACGAAGCCCTTGGACGCCGCATAGAGAATGGCGCCGTTGCCGCCACCATTGCGGGCGGCAATCGAGGTCGTGTTGATGATGAAGCCACCCTGTTTCTTCAGAAAAGGATGCGCGGCGCGGGTCGCCGCCAGCACGGATCGGGCATTGAGGTCCATGACACGCTCGTAATGCGCATCGCTCATTTCGGCCGTCGTGACGCGTCCGAGCATGCCGCCGGCATTGTTGATCAATCCATCGAGACGGCCGAAATGGGCGGCAGCCTCCTCAACGACGCGTTCCGTGACACCATCGGCAGACACATCGCCCTGCACCAGAACCGCCTTGCCGCCCTGGCCTTCCACTTCGACAAGCAGATTTTCCGCAGCCTGCCTGCTCTCATTGTAATGAATCGCCACGCTTGCGCCCTGTGCCGCAAAAGCGCGCACAAGGGCAGCGCCAATGCCGGTCGATGCGCCGGTGATCAAGATCGCCTTGCCGTCGAGGTCGCCGATACGCACCCCGTTCCATTGTCCCTGTGCCATCTCTCATCCTCGATTACAGTGAAAGGAAGCACGAAGAATAGCGTTCGAAACAGGATTGCCCAGTGCCGAGTGCGTGCGGGTTTGCAAGGGGGGGAAAGCAGCCCAGCGCGTCATCCCGCGATTGCCGGCGCATCACCGCCGGCAAGGAGAGACCGGAAAACTTGCATTGCCTCAAAAATCCCAGTCGTCATCTTCGGTCGCAACGGCCTTGCCGATGACATAGGACGAGCCGGAACCGGAGAAGAAGTCGTGGTTCTCGTCGGCATTCGGCGACAGTGCCGAGAGGATCGCCGGATTGACCTTGCAGGCCTCTGGCGGAAACAGAGCCTCATATCCGAGGTTCATCAGCGCCTTGTTGGCGTTGTAGTGCAGGAATTTCTTGACGTCCTCGGTCAGCCCGACGCCGTCATAAAGCGTTTCGGTATATTTCGCCTCATTGTCATAAAGCTCGAACAGAAGTTCGTAGGCGAAGTCCTTGATCTCCTGCTGCTTTGGCGCGCTCAACCGCTCCAGTCCCTTCTGGAACTTGTAGCCGATGTAATAGCCATGCACCGCCTCGTCGCGGATGATCAGGCGGATCATGTCGGCGGTATTGGTGAGCTTTGCCCGGCTCGACCAGAACATCGGCAGGTAAAAACCGGAATAGAACAGGAAGCTCTCGAGAAAGACGCTTGCGACCTTGCGTTTCAGCGGATCGGGATTGCGATAATGTTCAAGGATCAGCGCCGATTTGCGCTGCAGATGCTCGTTTTCCTCCGACCAGCGATAGGCATCATCGACATCGGGGGTCGAGCAGAGCGTCGAGAAGATCGACGAATAGGAGCGGGCATGCACCGCTTCCATGAAGGAAATGTTGGAATAGACGGCTTCCTCATGCTGCGTGATCGCATCCTCCATCAGTTTCGGCGCGCCGATGCTGGTCTGGATCGTGTCGAGCAGCGTCAGCCCGGTGAAGACCCGGATCGTCAGCTGCTGCTCTTCCGGCCGCAGTGTCACCCAGGATGGAATATCGTTGGACAGCGGCACCTTCTCCGGCAGCCAGAAATTCCCGGTCAGCCGGTTCCAGACCTCCAGATCCTTGTCGTCCTCGATGCGGTTCCAGTTGATGGCACGCACGCGCGAAACTGGTTTGATGGCGATGTTCATGGGGTGTCCTCAAAGCTCAAAAATCGAAGAAAATGGCGACTGCGGAGCCGTCACCTCCCCCTTGAGGGGGAGGTCGCGCGGGACGCGCGGGTGGGGGTGACGGTCAGGGACGCGCAAAAGATCACCCCACCCCGTCGCTCCGCTCCGACCCTCCCCCTCAAGGGGAGGGTAGACCATCACAAACTGCACGACACGCAGCCTTGCACTTCCGTGCCGGACAAGGCCATCTGCCTGAGGCGGATGTAATAGATCGTCTTGATGCCCTTCTTCCAGGCATAAATCTGCGCCTTGTTGATATCGCGCGTCGTTGCCGTGTCGCGGAAGAACAGGGTCAGCGACAGGCCCTGATCGACATGCTGGGTCGCCGCCGCATAGGTATCGATGATCTTTTCAGGGCCGATCTCATAGGCGTCCTGGTAATAGTCGAGATTGTCGTTGGTCATGAACGGCGCCGGGTAATAGACGCGGCCGATCTTGCCCTCCTTGCGGATCTCGATCTTCGAGACGATCGGATGGATCGAGGAGGTCGAGTGGTTGATATAGGAGATCGATCCCGTCGGCGGGACAGCCTGGAGGTTCTGGTTATGGAGGCCGGTCGCCATAACGGCGGACTTCAGCGCCAGCCAATCGTCCTGCGTCGGGATGTGAATACCTGCGGTCTTAAACAGTTCGAGCACGCGCGCGGTCGCCGGCACCCATTCCTGTCCGGTATATTTGTCGAAATACTCGCCGGATGCGTATTTCGAATTCTCAAAGCCCTTGAAGCTCGATCCACGCTCGACGGCGATCCGGTTCGATGCGCGGATGGCATGGTAGGTCACCGTGTAGAAATACATATTGGTGAAATCGACGCCCTCGTCGGAACCATAGTGGATGCGTTCGCGGGCGAGATAGCCATGCAGGTTCATCTGGCCAAGGCCGATCGCGTGGCTGTCATCATTGCCCTTCTCGATCGAGGGCACCGACGAGATATGGCTCATGTCGGAAACGGCCGTCAGCGCCCGGATCGAGGTTTCGATCGTCTTGCCGAAATCGGAACTGTCCATTGCGGCTGCGATGTTCAGCGAGCCGAGATTGCAGGAAATGTCCTTACCCATATGCTTGTAGGACAGGTCTTCATTATAGTCGCTGGCCTCGCTCACCTGCAGGATTTCCGAGCAGAGATTGCTCATGGTAATGCGGCCGGCAATCGGGTTTGCCCGGTTCACCGTGTCTTCGAACATGATGTAGGGATAGCCGCTCTCGAACTGGATTTCGGCCAGCACCTGGAAGAATTCGCGCGCCTTGATCTTCCTCTTGGAAATCCGGGCATCATCCGCCATCTCGCGGTATTTCTCCGTCACCGAAATTTCGGTGAACGGCACGCCGTAGACGCGCTCCACGTCATAAGGCGAAAACAGGTACATATCCTCGTTGTTCTTCGCCAGTTCGAAGGTGATATCGGGCACGACGACGCCGAGCGACAGCGTCTTGATGCGGATCTTCTCGTCGGCATTTTCGCGTTTCGTATCGAGGAAGCGCATGATGTCGGGATGATGGGCGTTCAGATAGACGGCCCCTGCCCCCTGGCGTGCGCCAAGCTGGTTGGCATAGGAAAAGCTGTCTTCGAGGAGCTTCATCACCGGAATGATACCGGACGACTGGTTCTCGATCTGCTTGATCGGCGCACCTGCCTCGCGGATATTGGTGAGCGACAGGGCGACGCCGCCGCCGCGCTTCGACAGCTGCAGCGCCGAATTGATGCCGCGGGCAATCGATTCCATATTGTCCTCGACGCGCAAGAGGAAGCACGAAACGAGCTCGCCGCGCTGCTTCTTGCCGGCATTGAGGAAGGTCGGCGTCGCAGGCTGGAAGCGGCCGGAAATGATCTCGTCGACCATGTCGCGGGCTGTTGCTTCATTGCCCTGTGCCAGCGCCAGCGCCACCATGCAGATGCGGTCTTCGTACCGCTCGAGATAGCGTTTTCCATCAAAGGTTTTCAGCGTGTAGCTGGTGTAATATTTGAAGGCGCCGAGAAAGGTCGGGAAGCGGAACTTCTTGGCATAGGCGTGATCGTAGAGGTCGCGCACGAAGTTGAACGAATACTGGTCGAGAACCTCGCGCTCGTAATAGCCCTCTGTCACCAGGTAATCGAGCTTTTCGCGCAAGTTATGGAAGAACACGGTGTTCTGGTTGACGTGCTGCAGGAAATATTGCTTGGCGGCCAGCCGGTCCTTGTCGAGCTGGATCTTTCCTTCATCGTCATAAAGGTTCAGCATCGCGTTCAGCGCGTGGTAATCAATCGCGGTTTCCGTCGCCTTCAAGGGGCGTTCGCCAGCGGAATGAGCCAAAGTGTTGAGCGGTTTTGCGCTCCGCGTCAAAGTCTCTGAGACGTCCAAAATCGTTCCAATCCATTGATGACATTGGCGACGTCCTCGTCCGTACCCAGAAGCTCGAACCTGTAGAGGTACGGCACCCGGCATTTTTCCGAGATGACATTGCCCGCGAGACCGAATGTCTCGCCGAAATTGCTGTTGCCGGCGGCGATCACGCCCCGGATGAGGGACCGGTTGTCCGCATCGTTGAGAAAGCGGATCACCTGCTTTGGAACCGCGCCCTTGCCGTCATCGCCGCAATAGGTCGGCAGGATGAGAACAAAGGGTTCGCGCACATCCGGCGTTTCCACGCCGTTGCTGACGGGAATGCGGACGGATTTCAAATTCAGCTTGGCGACGAAGCGATGGGTGTTTTCCGATAGGCTGGAATAATAGACGATCAGGCCCATCGCTTGTCCATTCGTGTTCAGGCCACGCTCAGGCCGGACTCAAGAAAGCGCGCTGATCTTGTCCGGCCGGAATCCGGCCCAATGGTCCTGCCCCGCGATCACCACCGGCACCTGCTGGTAACCGAGGCCGATCACCTTCGCGAAGGCGTCCTCGTCCTTGGAAATGTCGACGACCTGATAGTCGATGCCTTCGCGATCGAGCGCGCGATAGGTCGCGGTGCACTGGACGCAGGAAGGCTTGCTGTAAACGGTGATATCCATGATGGTCCTCGTGGGTCTTGTGATCGTGGGTCTGTGATGTTGCTGACACGCGAAAGGCTCCGAGCCGCTGCACGCGGGTCCGATCGCTGTTGTTCATTTCCGATATTTGCGAGGGGTTAGGCCTGCGCCGCCGATCGCGATTCCGCGTCTGTTGGTCTGCGAATTCGATTGACTGACATGCCTTCACCCCGAAGCCTTGTTTGGCGGGCATCGGACGAACGCGAGCACAAAGCGGACTCATTCCGCCACATATCACGCGACCTTCCGGGCACCCCGCCCGTGGACGTTTTCGCTCAATGGCAGGTCTCCTGGCTTGCGGGTCGTTGCGTCCATTCCGCCTTCCCGAAGCCTGATGCTTCAGTGACTTGAAATGAAACAGACGCTCGCCGCTGACAGTTGCGGGGGCAGCTCCGGCTTTGCCGGAGCTTGAAAGCCCTGGCGCACCGTATTCCCTCTTAGCCTCTTCACCCTTCGATTCGGAGGACCGTTGAACACTAGATATAGTATACGACGGGAAAATGACGTCAATGTGTAGAGGCCGGATTCAGGGTCTGCAGCACATTATTTTTGCTGCGTTGTGGATAATGGGGAGTTAATGCGGCACATGGCAATCGGCTGTGGATAGCGTGGCCACCACCAGCGACAACCATTCCCGTTTCCGCTAGGAGCCACGCGCTTCACGCACCGGCCGCCCGTCCGGACCGACAGAAACCATGACGAACTCCCCGCGCGCCGTCAGCTGCCTGCGGCCATCCAGCAATGTCTCCGACCAGAGCTCGACGGCGACGGTCACAGAACTCCTGCCAGTCCGGACAATCCCTGCAACCACGTCGATGATCGAGCCCACGGGGATCGGATGCCTGAAGTCGATTCGGCGCGACGAGGCAAGCACGGTGACCATGCGGCTGTGTCTCGACGCAACCACGAAGGCGGCCTTGGTCATGGCCGCCAGGGCATCGCCGCCAAACATCTTGCCAAAGCTGTTGACCTGATCGGCAAAGACGATATCGGTCATTCTGAGGCGGTCACCCGCAGGCTCCGGCATGTCGGCGGAAATGGCCGGCAAGCGCCAGTCCGCATCGCCGCCCTCCGGCATGGCCACCATGGCAAAGGATCCGCGCGTGCACAGGTGCCGCTCGCCGCCAATCAGATCCTCGGCAATCATCTCCACGTCGACGGCAAGCGACCGGCGGCCGGCGCGAACCGGGCGGGCCACCAGCTCGACCAATTGTCCGATACGCGCCGGCGCGCGAAAATCGATGCGGTCGCAGGAGGCTGTCACAAACGGGACCCGCCCATGCCGTGTCGCGGCGATGAAGGCGATGCGGTCCATCAGCGCAAACCCGGCGCCGCCAAACAGCGTCCCGTGGTGATTGGTATCGCCGGGAAAGACGAGATCGATGAGGCGGGACTGCGCCGGGAAATCTCCCGGCGCGGTCTGTTGTCTTGCGGCTTGCGTCATGAATTGACCGCGCGGCCCCGCTCCAGGCTGGCACGCAGCCGGATGGCTGCGGCAACCATGTTGACCAGCGCCGGCTTGACCTCTTCCCATTTGCGCGTCTTCAGGCCGCAATCCGGATTGACCCAGATCTGTCCCGCAACCAGCCCCTCGCTCGCCTTGTCCAGAAGCTCGACCATTTCCTTGACAGCGGGTACCCGCGGCGAGTGGATATCGTAGACGCCCGGCCCGATTTCGTTCGGGTAGCCACGGCCGGTGAAGGCCGACAGAAGTTCCATCTTCGACCGCGACGTCTCGATGGAAATCACGTCGGCATCCATGGCGGCGATCGCCGGCATGATGTCGTTGAACTCCGAGTAGCACATATGCGTATGGATCTGCGTCTCGTCGGAAACGCCGGTCGAGCAAAGGTGGAAGCTTTCGACCGCCCAGTCGAGATAGGCTTTCCAGTCCACTCGCCGCAGCGGCAGGCCTTCGCGCAAGGCCGCCTCGTCGATCTGGATCATCGCCGCGCCCGCCTCGGCGAGATCATGGACCTCGTCGCGAATGGCCAGCGCAATCTGCTTGCAGACGGTGCTGCGCGGAAGATCGTCGCGGACGAACGACCAGTTGAGGATCGTCACCGGTCCGGTCAGCATGCCCTTGACGGTCTTTGCCGTCAGCGACTGCGCATATTTCCACCAGGCAACGGTCATCGGGTTCGGACGCGAGACATCGCCATAGATGATCGGCGGGCGGACATAGCGCGAGCCGTAGCTCTGCACCCAGGCATGCTGAGTGAAGGCAAAGCCGGAAAGCTGTTCGCCGAAATACTGCACCATGTCATTGCGCTCGAATTCGCCATGCACCAGAACGTCGAGGCCGATCTCCTCCTGCCAGCGGATCGCCTGCGCGGTCTCGTGCTCAAGAAACGCCTGGTAATCGACATAGGAAAGCTCGCCCTTTGCATGTTTCGAGCGGGCCTTGCGCACCTCCGCCGTCTGCGGGAACGAACCGATCGTCGTCGTCGGAAACAGCGGCAAGCGCAATCGCTGCTGCTGCAACCTCTGACGTTTTGCAAATGGCGACGTGCGCTTCAGCATCGTGGCATCGACCTGCTTCAACCGGCCTGCGACCAGGGGATCATGCACTTTCACCGATGTCAGGCGCGCACTGGCCGCTGCGATCGATGTGGCAAAGACCGTCTCCGCCTGCGCGCTACCGGCATCGAATGCCTTTGCCAGCAAGGCCAGTTCATCGAGCTTCTGGTTGGCGAAGGCAAGCCAGGACGTGAGTTCCGGATCGAGAGCCGTTTCAAGTGTCAGATCGACCGGCACATGCAAAAGCGACGAGGACGGTGCCAATTGCACCTTGCCATGCCCATGCGCTTCGATCAGCGGCTGGATGCGCTTGAACAGCCCGGCAAGATCGGTACGCCAGACATTGCGTCCGTCGATGACCCCCAGCGACAGGACGAGATCCGCCGGCGCCTTGTCGATCAGCACGGCGGCCTGCTGCGGCGCCCGCACCAGATCGACATGCAGGCCCGCGACCTTGAGTTTGAGCGCCGTCTCCAGATTGTCACCGATTGCGCCGAAATAGGTTGCGAGCATGATCTTCAAACCGGGCGCATCGGTGCGGAGCGTCTCGTAAGCATGAGCGAACGCGGCACGTTCCGCCTCCGAGAGATCAAGAACCAGGCAAGGCTCGTCGATCTGCACCCAATCTGCACCCGCTTGCAAAAGCTCTGCCAGGACCTGTCCATAGACCGGCAGCAATTTGTCGAGCAGGCTGAGCGGCGAAACGCCATCCTGCGCCGCCTTGCCGAGTTTGAGGAATGTCAGCGGCCCGAGAAGAACCGGGCGGGTGTGCACACCTAATGCCTTTGCCTCGCGAAACGCGTCGAGCGGCCGGTTGGCCGTCAGCTCGAACGTTTGACCGGCTGAGAATTCCGGCACCATGTAGTGATAGTTGGTGTCGAACCATTTGGTCATCTCAAGGGCTGGTACGCCCTGCCCGTGCTCAGCATGACCGCAGCCTGCGTGGCCGCCGCCTTGGCTGCCGCGCGCCATCGCAAAATAGGTTTCGAGATCGACCGGACCACCTTTCCAGCCATAGGCGGCAGGGATGGCGCCGACCATGACGGCGGTGTCGAGAACATGGTCATACAGCGAGAAATCATTGGAGGGGATGGTGGCGATCCCCTTGTCTTTCTGGAGTGCCCAGTTTTTGGCACGCAGATTCCTTGCGGTCGCAAGCAGGCCGTCTGCGGACGACTTGCCGGCCCAATAGCTCTCCAGCGCAAACTTCAGTTCGCGCCTGGCCCCGATCCTGGGAAATCCCAGATTTGCTGTGGTGATGGTCATTTTCCTTACCCCGATTGTTAAGGGCAAGGGACAAAGTGGACGCATTGCGTATCGAACGATGAACACAGGTCCCCGTTGCGCAAAGCGGCACACCGGGACACCCCGCCCGTGGACGTTATCTATCGCGGCAGGTCTCCTGGCTTGCGGGTCATCGTCGCTGTCCGGTCTTCCCAGGGCATTTGCGTCCCAGTGACATTCGGTAGACAGAAACTCGCCGCTTACAGTTGCGGGGGCAGCTCCGGCATGGACACCTTGCGGCATCGCACCGGATTCCCTCTTAGCTCCGGATGCGAACTCCGGAGAACCACGATGTATCCAACATGCGGCAAACGGCACACTCAGTCAAGAGACATAAAGGAATGCTTATGTCTTTAAGCAATGACGGGTTCTAGTTGCCCGCTCAAAACGCAAAAGGCCCGGAGACATCTCCAGGCCTTTGCCACTCAGCCTGTGACAGTCAGGCACTTATTCGGCAGCGGCAATCGCCCGGCGGCGGCCGATGGTTGCCTGCGTCAGCAGCAGCGCTCCGACGGCACAAAGCGCAATGCCCAGGGCCATCGGCACGGCCGTGCCGTCGAAGAATACCGAAACGATCACCATGGCGACGGCGGCCGTGACGAAATGCAACGTTCCCATCAGCGACGATGCCGTGCCGGCGATCTCGCCATGCTCTTCCAGCGCCAGAACCGCGCTGGTCGGGATGACCAGGCCGAGAAAGCCGTAGCCGACGAACAGGAATGCAGCCATGACCGGAAGCTGGTTGAACCCGAGGCTCATGACGATGGCCATGGCCGCCATGGTCAGCGCAAAGGCCGTCACCGCGATCCGCATCACCCGCACGAGCCCGAAGCGCTCGCCAAACCAGCCGGTTGCCTGCGATACCGCAAAGAACGACACGGCATTGATCGAAAAGGCAAAGCTGTATTGCGTCGGCGTTAGCCCGTAATAATCGATCAGCACGAAGGGCGAATTGGCGAGATAGACGAGGAAGCTGGAAATGCCGAGGCCACCGATGAAGGTCAGCGTCAGAAAATTCTTGTCCCTAAGCAACACACCGTAAGCGGACATGGCGCTACGCAGGCCGCTTTCGGCACGGTGTTCCCTCGGTCGGGTTTCCCGCAACTGTGTCGCGAGCAGAACAAGGCCGATCAAGGCGGCAATCGTCACGGCCCAGAACACGCCGCGCCAGCCATAGAACTCGATGACGGCGCTGCCGGTCAGCGGCGCAAGGATCGGCGAGATGCTGAATACCAGCATCAACAGCGACATCAGCCGGGCAGCCTGTACGCCGGTGTGCATGTCACGGACGATGGCGCGCGGAATGACCATGCCGGCCGCGCCGCCGATCCCTTGCAGGAAGCGGAAGGCGATCAGCGTTTCGATATCGCTTGCCAGCGCGCAGCCGATGCTGGCGAGCGCGAAAATGCCGATGCCGATATAGAGCGGCGCCTTGCGGCCCCACATGTCCGACAGCGGACCATAGATCAGCTGCGCCAGCGCAAAGGAGATGAAGAATGCAAGCAGGCTGAGCTGCACCACCTGATTTTCAGCGCCAAGGTCCTGCCCGATCGAGGGCAATGCCGGCAGATACATGTCGATGGCGAAGGGGCCGATGGCGGACAGGAGGCCGAGGATGAGGGCAGTCCGGAAGAAGGAGGACGTCATGGGATCATCTTTCAGAAAACGGCAGCACAAACCCGGATCAGTCTTGCGCTGCGTTGCTCTCACGAGGGTTCAATGGATCGTTGCCAGCGTTTCGCGCGGCGCTTGGGAGGACGTCTGCGCCTTGGCAGCTCGTGTCAATATAATTGGACACAGCTGTAAAATTAGACACCATTGTCTAAAACGTCAAGAGGCATTATCTTAAACCCATGAAAGCCAATCGCGACACTGTTTCGAAGATGTCCGTGCATAGCCAGCGCGGCCAATGCGCCAAGCGCAAGTCCATTCTGGACGCCGCTGCAGAAGTGTTTTGCCGCCAGGGCTTTACCGGCGCCAGCATCGACGAGATCGCCGCCGAAGCCTGCGTCTCGCGCCAGACCGTCTACAATCACTACCGGGAAAAGGAAAACCTGTTCACCGCCGTAGTCGAGGACGTCATGGACCGGGCAAACGCCATGCTGTTCACGACCCTTTCGACCTTTCCCGAAAAGACGGACAATCTGAAGGACGATCTTGCGGCCTTTGCCGTACGCCTCAGCCGCAGCTGTATCTGCAACCAGGATGGAAAATTCCTGCGCAAGCTGGTTCAGTCGGAGGGCGAGCGCTATCCGCATCTATTCGAAAGCTGGCGCCAGCACGGCCCCGGCAAGATCGGCACGGCACTCGCCGCGCTCTTTGCCCGCCTCGCCCATAAAGGCCTCTTGCAGATCGACGACTTCGACGTCGCCGCCCGCCAGTTTCTGGCGCTTGTGAATGCCGACCTGCAGATGAGAACCCTGTTCGGCGCGACGCCGAGCGAAGCCGAACTGGAAAGTGCAGCCCGCAACGCGGTATGCACCTTCATGCGGGCCTATGGCGCCCCAGACATTAGCAAGCTCGAACCTGCCGCAATCAACGCCGCATCCCGCTGACGCGGAGGTGCTTGTAGCCCCTGCTATTACAGGCCATCGGGCGCAGTTATTGTAGCTCTTCCCGAAACGCCACCGTTTCCGCCGGCGGCAGCGACATACGGCTATCGGGGGCATCGGCGCCAAACAGCGCATTGTGGAGATGGCTGAGCCCGATCGCCGCAGCCCCGATGATTGCCGCACGCGGACCGAGCTGGCTTGCCTCGATATCGACGGGATAGGGAAAGCAGGCCGGCAGGAATTTGCGAATGCGCTCGATCAATTCCGGGCGCAAGCCGATCGACCCTCCCATGATGACCTTTTCCGGATTGGCAATCGCCGCAATGGCGCTGATGCCGCGCGCCAGATATCTCGCCGTCTCATCCAGCGTCGCCGCAGCATGGGTATCACCACGCGCTGCCCGCTCAAAGATTTCGCGAACATCCGCCGTCTCACCGGATGCCGCCGCATAATGCTCCATGATACCGATCGAGGCGGCGACCCGTTCGAAGGCGCCCGTTCGCAGCGATTCCGGATCGAAGGGATCCGCGCCAAACGGCAGGAACCCCAGTTCGCCGGCGGCATTCATCGCCCCGCGTACCAGCTGTCCGCCGACCATCAGCCCGCCGCCGATCCCCGTACCGACGGCGATAAAGGCGAGATTGTCGATGCCCTGCCCTTGCCCCAGCCAGTTTTCCCCGAGCACCGCCAGATTGACGTCGTTTTCCAGGATGACGTCAATCCCCAGCGCCTTCTCGAAAGCCGCTGCCACGTTCATCGTGTCGAAATCGGCAATGTTCGGCGCCAGCAGGATGCGGCCGGTCCTGGCGTCCGGTGCGCCCGGCGCGCCGATCACGGCCATGCGGATGCGTTCGCGCGGGATGTTCAGATGGCTTGCCGCCTTGCCGCAGAGATCAGCGATCTGATCGACGACAAACTGGCCGCCGCGCCGGTCGGTCGCCACGACCTCCTCGGCGAACACCTGACAGGCGAGATCGGCAATGGCGAGCCGGATCTTGGTGCCGCCAAGATCAACCGCCGCAATATAGGCCGCATCCGGCACCAGTTCATAGGTCACGGCCGTGCGTCCGACATGGCCGCTGGTGCGCCCCGTCTCGCGCACCCAGTCGTCCAGCTCCAGCTGCCGCACGATCTCCGAAATCGTCTGCTTGGAAAGCCCCGTCTGCTTGGCAATCGACGCACGCGAGATCGGCCCGTTCTGGATGATGGCCTCCATCACGGCCCTTTGGGAAAACTTCCGGGAGATACGCAAAGTTTCGCTCACGGCCACCTCCATTAATTCGTTCGGTGACCGAACTATTGAGGTGAGCGGACTGTGAGTCAACTGGAAAAGGAGGGCAATACCGAATCTGTAAGCTCCAGCATCGGCAGGCATCTATCAGAGATAGTTGATTGACCGCTGATTTTTAGCCACCAATGAAATGCTTCAGCCCCTTGCATAACCTATTTCCATAGGTAGAATTACACCATATAGGTACCAAGGAACAAAGTGATGGCTCTCAGCATAAAAGATCCGGAGACAGAACGTCTTGCCCGGGTATTAGCGGATAAAACCGGTGAAACGATTACGTTGGCAACACGGCGTGCGCTTGAAGAGCGCCTCCGTGGCGTGGGAAGCCGGGCCGGAAAAGATATGCTTTTGGAAGAACTGGCAGCAAGCCGCCGGCGCCTGGCCGCGCTTCCGGTGCTGAATAATCGTTCGGCAGAAGACATTCTCGGCTATGATGAAAACGGGCTACCAAGCTGATGGTGATTGACACGTCTGCTATTGTTGCGATTGCGCTGAGTGAGCCAGATGCCGAGACACTTGAGCGAAAGATCATAGATGCGCCACTGCGCCTTATGTCTGCGGCATCCCTCCTCGAATTGACGATGGTGATTGAAACCCGCCTGGGAGAGGCCGGCGTCGCAGAGATTGATCTATGGCTCCACAAGGCAGGCGTCGAGTTTACCCCGGTCGATGTCGAGCAGGCCTATGTGGCGCGGCAAGCCTGGCGGAAATTCGGCAAGGGCCGACATCCCGCCAGTTTGAATTATGGCGATTGCTTCTCCTATGCGTTGGCCGCCACGCGCAATGAACCGCTTCTCTTCAAGGGCGAAGACTTTTCCCGCACAGATATCATGGTGGCTTGAGCGTAAACCCCATCAAGAATGCTTGGGATGCGTGATGTCGTCATGCGGCTTCAAAAAATACCGGCGGGCAATGTCCCAGTAGCTGTTATAGACGAGCCCACCATTGGTGCCGATCAGGGACTCGCGGTGACGGCGATAGACCGACGGCAGCTGGTACCAGGAAATGCCGGGTTTGAGGTGATGCAGCACATGCAGGTTGTTGTAGAGAAACAGCAGCCCGAACAAATGGCTGTTCTCGACGATCGCCGTGCGCTCCTCGTGCCGTTCGGCGTAACGGTGCTCGGCATAGGACCGCAACCGTGTCAGTGCCGCCCCGAGATAGACGAAGCCAAAGAAATAGAGCCAGAACGGCATGCCGCAGATCACCGTGACCCAGAACAGCACGGCAGCGGCACCCACCATGTGTACCGCCCAGATGCGCGCCCGGCCGGGTTCGCCGGCTATCAGCAATCGCACCTCCTGCGCCAGAAAGCTCGCCAGCATGACCGCAGGCCCGATCGTCAGCCGCCCGAACAGCGTCGTGTTCCAGCGTGCCAGGAGCTTGCCGGCTGTTCCCAGCCGCTCCCAGGTCGCGCGGGTAAAATAGGAGGATTCCGGGTCCTCGATCGGGTCGGTCAGATGCTCGTCGCGGTGATGCTCCAGATGGCTTTCGCGGTAGATCGGATAGGGCAGCCAGAGTGACAGGGGGATCGAGCCGATCGCATCGTTGATGTGCTGATTGCCGGTCGGATGCCCGTGGATAACCTCATGCTGCAGCGATCCCTGCCAGGCGGTCAGCCAGCCTCCTATAAGCGCCACGGCGATGACCGGCAGCGATTGCCACCAGAATGTCAGCGCCAGAAAGCCGCCATAGATTGCAACTGCCAAAAAAACCGTCGGCCATTCCAGACGGCGGGCCGGGATTTTGATGATGTAGGACGGCGTGTTGGGCATGCACTGATATCCCCCGGAAGTAGAAGGAAATTACAGCGCCGCACCAGTTTTAGATAACTATGTTGATTTATTTTATAGACTATTGGAGAAAAATCTTTCGCCTTGCGCGCCACCACCGGCAGCTTTCATCCTCCGCCAGCGTGTTTCCCTTAGAGCCTCGTACGATCAATGAGGCTCTAGACCCACGATGCTCGGGTCTTCGGCAGGCGGCCATCCGGATCGACCACGTCGAGACGCGGCGCACCCTTTCCGTTCCAGCGCCAGAGCGCCACGCAGGTCCCGCCCGGCGACATGAAGGATGGATAGACGACGCCGTCAAACCCGTCGGCGATCAGCCGCTGCCGCAGATGGTGGGTCGGCGGCACCTTGCCCGCGTCGAGAAGCATCCGCCATTCGCAATGATGAATGTCATCCGGCATGGCAAGACCGGACAATATCTGCGGATCCGTGAGATCGGCGAGTGCCGCCTGCTTGAGATCGAGCTGCGCGATCAGCGCCGGATGCTGGACAAAACCCTGGTTGTATTCGGCCCAGGCGGTCGAGAGTTCGCGGGCCGCGTAGATGGTGGCTGCACCCACCGGGTTCCAGCGTCCGCCAAAACGGGCCGCCCCCTCGCCTGAAAGCGGCGCGAAGGCCCATTGCGGCACGAAGGCGCGCCACAGCGTCAGCGTCTGCCGGACCGTGTCAGGCATAAACGCCGGATCGCACCGCCTCGAGATAGGCCAGCACCTTGTCCGATTTGCCTTCGCTCACCAGATCATAAGCGGTCTTGCCCGCCCAGCCGGGGATCGGCTGATGCTTGAACCAGATGGTCGCGCGGTTGTCGTCCCCAGCCATTTCGCTGGCCATGGAAAGGATGCGCACGACATGGCTCAGCGCATGATCCACCTTGCGCGCGCCGGATTTCGCGTTCAACGTATTGCGGGCAACGCCGATCAGCTTGGCAAGCTCGGACAAGGTGACACCGAGCTGCTTGGAGACCCGCTCCGCCGACAGAAACGGCGATTGACCGTCACCAAACCGGCTTGCCGTCATATCAAAGCTCAAAGCTGTCATGACATCATCCTAACACATATTGATAAGTCTGATATCAAAATATGCTCAAACCCTGCGCATTTCAAGCGCAAGGTTGGATTAATCCGGCACGCGCCAAGAGGGCGTGCGCTTTTCCAGAAAAGCCGAAATCCCCTCCCGTGCCTCATCCGTCTCCCAGACATCGGCCAGGCGCACGATCGTCGCCGCGATGACCTCATCGGTGATCGGCATGCCCAGCGACCGCGCCAGCGCCTTGGATTGCCCAACGGCCCCCGGCGCAACCTGCAGATAGGGTGATATTTCCGCCTCCACCGCCGCATCGAGATCGTCCAGTGACACCACGCGCGTCAGGAGCCCTGCCGCCTGCGCTGCCTGCGCATCCAAAATTCTTCCCGACATGAACAGCGGCCGCGCCTGCCCCTCGCCAATCCGCGCCACCACATAGGGGCTGATCGTCGCCGGGATCAGCCCGAGCCGCGTTTCCGTCAGTCCGAACTTCGTGGTTTCGGCCGCAACCGCCACATCGGCGATACACAAAAGCCCGACGCCGCCGCCAAAGCTATTGCCCTGAACGCGGGCAATCACCGGCTTTGGCAGATCGTTCAGCGCCTTGAACATCAGCGCCAGCCGCCTAGCCTCCGCCATGCGCCCCGCCCGGTCCGCCTCGATCTGCGCCTTCATCCAGCCGAGATCGCCGCCGGCACAAAAGCTCACGCCATCGGCCGCTAGGACAACAGCGCGAACGGCTGTATCCGCCCCCAGCAACCGGGCAACCGTGGTCAATTCGCCGATCATCGTGCCGGACAGGGCATTGTGCTTGTCCGGCCGCGCCAAGGTCAGCGCCGCCACGCCCCTGCAGTCAACTGAAACGCGGATCGTCTCGTAGGTCATGCCGGACTCCTCAAGCCGCGCGCAAACATCGAGGCCGCCTCAAGCGCCTGCGCATCCAGGCCGGTCACAAAGCCGCGCGCCCTCACATAGGCGTCCACCTTCAGCGTATCCACGTTGCCCTTGGCACCCGGTGCATAGGGACAGCCGCCAAGACCGCCGGCCGAGGCATCGAACACCCGGATGCCGCGCTCCAGCGCCACGCCGATATTGTCGAGTGCCCGGCCGGATGTGTCGTGGAAATGCCCGGCAAGCCTTTCGGCGGGGATAGTGTCCAGCACCGCCGCCAGCATCCGGTCCACCGCTTCCGGCGTGCCCCGGCCAATCGTGTCGCCAAGGCTGATTTCGTGGCAGCCAAGCGCCAGCAACTGCCCTGCGACATCCGCAGCATTTGCGGGCGGGACAGCACCGTCATAGGGGCATTCCACCACACAACTGACATAGCCGCGCACCGCAATTCCGTGCGCGCGCGCAGCCTGCGCCACCGGGCGAAACCGCTCGATGCTTTCAGCGATCGAGCAATTGATATTGTGCCGCGAAAATCCTTCCGAGGCCGAGGCAAAGATCGCCACCTCGTCGGCGTCCGCTGCAAGAGCAGCCTCAAACCCTTTCATGTTCGGCGTCAAGACCGCGTAGCGCACCCCCGGCCGCCTGATGATCCCAGCCATCACTTCGGCAGCATCGGCCAGTTGCGGCACCCATTTCGGGCTGACGAAACTGGTCACCTCGATCCGCTCGAAACCACAATCCGACAATCTGTCGACCAGCGCGATCTTGTCGCGCGTATCGATCAACGCCTTCTCGTTCTGCAGCCCGTCGCGGGGCGCCATCTCGACGATGGAGACCCGGTTGGTCCTGTTGCCGGTGGGAGACATCAGGCCTCCTCGGGTTTCAGCATCAAGAGCACCGCACCCTCGGCCGTTTGATCCCCCTCGCCGACCAACAGGGTTTCGACAATCCCGTCGCGGCTTGCCGCAAGCGTCAGCTCCATCTTCATCGCTTCCATCACAATCAGCGCGTCGCCCTTCGCCACCGCATCACCCTGCCTGACGCGCACCAGCTTGATCAGTCCCGGCATCGGCGCCGTCAGGCGGTCGCTTCCGGCAGCAGTTTCGGCCTCGCCGTCCAGCGGATCGGGAATCTGAAAATCATAGGCGCGGCCATCCACCAAAAGCGTAAAGCCCCTGGCGATCTCAAGCCGCTGCAACCGGCTCTGGCGGCCATCGGCCTCGACATGGCAACCGCCCTCGAACCGGCCGGAAATCCTTACCGGAATGACCCGGCTGCTGCTGTTGACGGCAAAGAGGTCGAGACCCCGCGCCGCCACCCGCAGCACATGCCGCTCGCCATGATGATCCAGCGTCACCGTGCGCGTCGCCTGTCCCCAGATCTGCCAATGCCCGAGCGTGCGGAAGGGATCGCCGGCCGGCGGAACCTGCAGCGTGCCGAGCGACAGAACGGCCGCCAGCGCCAGCACCGTTTCGTCCGGCGCATCTGCCGCCGTCAGCGCCTCAACCTCCCGGTCGATCAGCCCGGTATCGGGATGTCCGGCAGCGAAATCGGCCTGGCGGCTGAGGCGCGCGAGAAAATCGAGATTGTTGGTGACGCCGCCGATATGGCTGTTTTCCAAGGCCGCCGTCAAACGCGCCAGTGCCGCCGCCCGCGTCGTGCCGTGCACGATCAGCTTGGCGATCATCGGGTCGTAGAAAGGGCTGATCCGGTCTCCGAGCCGCACCCCGGCATCGATCCGCACGCCCTCTTCCGGAAAACGGATATCCGACAGCGTGCCGGTCGATGGCAGAAAACCCCGCGCCGGATCCTCGGCATAGACGCGCGCCTCGAAGGCCCAGCCGTCGATCGACAGTTCCGATTGCTTCAACGGCAGCGGCTCACCATTGGCCACCCGCAACTGCCATTCGACGAGGTCGATGCCGGTGATCGCTTCCGTCACCGGATGCTCGACCTGCAGCCGCGTGTTCATTTCCATGAAGAAAAACCGGTCGGGCCAGAGCCCGTCGGAAACATCGGCGATGAATTCCACCGTGCCGGCGCCGCAATAATCGATGGCGCGGGCTGCCCGCACCGCCGCCTCGCCCATCGCCCGGCGCATTTCCGCCGTCATGCCCGGCGCCGGTGCTTCCTCGATCACTTTTTGATGGCGCCGTTGCAACGAGCAGTCCCGCTCGAACAGGTGCACGGCATTGCCATGCCGGTCGCCGAACACCTGGATTTCGATATGGCGCGGCTTCATCAGGTATTTTTCTATCAGCACCGCACCGTCGCCGAACGCCGCCTGCGCCTCCCGCCGCGCCGCATCCAGCGATGCAGAGAAATCCTCGGCACGATCGACCCGGCGCATCCCCTTGCCGCCGCCGCCGGCCCGCGCCTTGATCAACACCGGAAAGCCGATGATCCCGGCCTCTCCGGCCAGAAAATCGCCATCCTGATTTTCGCCGTGATAGCCGGGAACCACCGGCACGCCGGATTGCTCCATCAGCGCTTTTGCCGCGTCCTTCAGGCCCATTGCCCGGATGGCAGCGGCCGAAGGCCCGATAAAGGCCATGCCGGCCGCTTCGACCGCCTCTGCGAAATCCGCATTCTCCGACAGAAACCCGTAGCCGGGATGGATCGCCTGCGCGCCCGAACGCTGCGCCGCCGCGATGATGCGCCCGGCGTTCAGATAGCTTTCGCTGGCCGCCGCAGCCCCGATGCGAAAGGCCTCGTCCGCTAGTTCCACATGCAGCGCGCCGGCATCCGCATCGGAAAACACTGCGACGGTGCGAATGCCGAGCCGCCGCGCCGTGCGGATGATCCGGCAGGCGATTTCACCGCGATTGGCAACCAGTATCTTCGAAAACATCATTCTATCCCGGTTATTGCGCGGCGACGACTTCAACCTCGAGCAGCCAGCTTTCATCAAATATCCCGGCAATGATCACCGTCATCGCCGGTGCCAGGGCGCCCAGATATTCGGCCCGGATTTCCCGGTTGGCCATCGTATGGTGCCGGTCGGACAGATACATCGTGACCTTGACGATATCGGCCTTGCTCATCCCGGCCGCCTTCAGCTGCGCATCGACATTCAACCAGACCTGCCGCGCCTGCGCCTCAAAACCGGTTGGCAGCACATCGTCGCTATCGGCCGGGATCTGGCCGCTGACGAACAGGACCCGGCTAAAGTCCTCGATCCGCACCGCCTGCGCATAACCGCCGCGCGGCTGAGGGGCGTTTTTCGCGTTGAAAGCATCGCGTTTCATGGTCTTTCTCCTCACATCCTGAACAGGCCGAACCTTGTGTCGCCGATCGGTGCATTGAGCGCGGCGGATAAGGACAGCGCCAGCACGTCCCGGCTCTTGCGCGGATCGATGATACCGTCGTCCCATAGCCGCGCCGAGGCATAAAGCGGGTGGCTCTGCGTTTCGAACAGGTTCAGCACCGGCTGCTTGAACTGGGCCTCGTCCTCCTCACTCCAGGGCGTCCCCGCCCGCTTCAGCGCGTCGCCGCGCACCGTCGCCAAAACCCCTGCCGCCTGCTCGCCGCCCATCACAGAGATCCGGCTGTTGGGCCAGGTCCATAGGAAGCGCGGCGAAAACGCGCGGCCGCCCATGCCGTAATTGCCCGCCCCGAACGAGCCCCCGACCAGCATGGTGATCTTCGGCACCTTGGTCGTCGCCACTGCCGTCACCAGCTTGGCGCCGTGCTTGGCAATGCCTTCGGTCTCGTATTTCCGCCCAACCATGAAGCCGGTGATATTCTGCAGGAAAACCAGCGGAATCTTGCGCTGCGAGCAGAGCTCGACGAAGTGCGTGCCCTTCAGCGCCGACTCCGAAAACAGCACGCCATTATTGGCGATGATCCCGACGGGAATTCCGTGGATATGCGCAAAGCCGCAGACCAGCGTTGTGCCATAGCGTGCCTTGAACTCGTCCAGCCGCGAACCATCGACGATCCGGGCGATCACCTCGCGAATGTCATAGGGCGTGCGCAGATCCAGCGGCACGACACCGGCGATGTCGTCGGGATTGTAGGCCGGCTCTTCCGGCGCCTGCCGCTCGATGGTGGGTATGGACATCCGGTTGAGGTTGGCAACCGCGCGGCGCGCCAGCGCCAGCGCATGTGCATCGTCGCGCGCTAGGTGATCGGCAACGCCGGAAAGCCGCGTGTGCACATCGCCGCCGCCGAGATCCTCAGAGGACACGACTTCACCGGTCGCCGCCCGCACCAGCGGCGGCCCGGCGAGGAAGATCGTGCCCTGCCCCTCCACGATGATCGCCTCGTCCGACATGGCCGGGACATAGGCGCCCCCCGCCGTGCACGAGCCCATGACCACGGCGATCTGCGGGATGCCGGCCGCCGACATATTGGCCTGATTGTAGAAGATGCGGCCGAAATGATCGCGGTCGGGAAAGACCTCGTCCTGGTTCGGCAGGTTGGCGCCGCCGGAATCGACCAGATAGATGCAGGGCAGGTTGTTCTCGGCCGCGATCTCCTGCGCCCGCAAATGCTTCTTCACCGTCATCGGGTAATAGGTGCCGCCTTTGACCGTCGCATCGTTGCAGACGATCATGCAATCGCGGTCGGATACCCGGCCGATGCCCGTCACCAGCCCCGCCCCCGGCGCCTCGCCCTGGTAAAGCCCATGCGCCGCCGTCATCCCGACTTCGAGAAACGGCGTCGCCGGATCGATCAGCTGCGCCACCCGCTCGCGCGGCAGCATCTTGCCGCGGCTGACATGACGCTCGCGCGCCACCTCGCCACCCCCACCCACGGCCACCGCCGCCGCGTCCTCGACAACACGCATCGCCTGCGCCATCGCCGCGCTATTGGCGCGGAAAGCTTCCGAAGAGGACGAGATTTGCGAACGGATCACAGCCATGAATGTCCCTACCGGATAAGTTTCACGTCGCAGGCCAGATCGAGTTCCGACCAGACCCTATCGGTGGTAATGGCGGCGCTGCCATCGGCAGCAGCCAGCCCTATGCAGGCGCGGTCGGCAAAGGAAAGCCGTCTCGCGCGCGTATCCTTGCGCAGAACTGCGGCTTTTTCGGCTGAGGCGGTATCGAATGGCACGACCTCAAGCCGCAGCGCGCCCAGCCAAATGAACGCCTCCTCCGGCCCGAGACCCTTGTCGATCAGCTTTGCGCCGGCTTCCGAATAGTTGACCGCCGAAATGCGCGCACCGGCCAGATGGATCATCGCCTGCTCTGCGCCCGGCTCATTGAAAGCCATGGCGAGAACCGCAGACGCATCAAACACAGCGCCGCTCATTGCGCCTCCGCTTCCTGGCGCCGTTCGGCGATCAGTTCGTCGGACACAAGCGCACCGGCAGGCACCAGCCCCAGCGTTCGGCGCTGCAGCTGGCGCACCGCAACCATCGGCGATATCACCCGCAACTCGCCGTCCACGACACTCAACGTCACCCGTCCATCCTCGTCGAGCAGCATGGCCCGGCGCACGTCGTGCGGCAGCGCGATCGTTCCGTCCGGTGCCACCGACAGAAAGCGGAAGTCGATATTTCCGGGCGAAACCGATGCTGCCTCACGCGGCATCGCCTGTTCCTGCCGTGCAAGATACTCCTTTTTCCAATGGGAATATTGCGTAAACCCGGTGCCCTGGTTGCCGCCTTCGGCGATGTAGATATCCGCAACCTCTCGGCCGCTCGGCGGCGTGCCGTTCTTGGCAAGAAGCTCATCGCAAATCTGCCAGATGCGCGCTTTTTCCGAACCCGGCCGAACCGACAAATGCAACATATTCATCGAAATCTCCATTTAACAACATACAAATCGTACATTATGTTAAACGTAATGTAAAACGATAAACACATCTCTATGCCGTCTCATTGAAAAGCTCCCGCCCGATCAACATGCGCCGGATTTCCGATGTTCCGGCGCCGATCTCGTAAAGCTTGGCATCCCTCAGCAGCCGGCCGGCCGGATAGTCGTTGGTGTAACCATTACCCCCCAGCACCTGGATGGTTTCGAGCGCCAAGGCCGTTGCCCGCTCCGCCGCATAGAGAATGCAACCGGCCGCATCCTTGCGCGTGGTTTCGCCGCGATCGCAGGCTGCGGCCACGGCATAGACATAGGCGCGCGCCGCATTCAGCGTCACATACATGTCGGCGATCTTGCCCTGCATCAGCTGGAATTCGCCGATCGGCTGGCCGAACTGTTTTCGCTCGTGCAGATAGGGAACCGCGACATCCAGGCAGGCTGCCATGATCCCGAGCGGCCCGGCCGACAGGACCACGCGCTCGTAGTCGAGACCCGACATCAGGATGCGCACGCCGCCGCCCACGCTTCCCAGCACATTCTCCTCCGGCACTTCGCAATCGCTGAAGATAAGTTCGCAGGTATTGGAGCCGCGCATGCCGAGCTTGTCGAGTTTCGGGCCGGTCGAAAATCCGGCAAATCCCTTTTCGACCAGAAACGCGGTAATGCCGCGCGGCCCGGCCTCGGGATCGGTCTTGGCGTAGACGACCAGGACATCGGCGTCCGGACCGTTGGTGATCCACATCTTGTTGCCGTTGAGCACATAGCGATCACCGCGCCGCTCAGCCCGCAGCTTCATCGACACGACATCCGACCCCGCTCCGGGCTCCGACATGGCGAGCGCACCGACATGAGCACCGGAGATCAGTTTGGGAAGATATTTGGCCTTTTGGGCCTCCGAGCCGTTGCGGTTGATCTGGTTGACGCAGAGATTGGAATGGGCGCCGTAGCTCAGCGCCACCGAGGCCGAGGCCCGGCTGATCTCCTCCATCACAACGCAATGGGCAAGATAGCCAAGGCCGATGCCACCATAGTCCTCGCCGGCCGTGATCCCGAGCAGGCCGAGTTCGCCCAGTTCCTGCCAGAGCGGCATCGGAAAGCTGTTGCTGCGGTCGATGTCGGCCGCCTGCGGCGCAATCCGTTCGCTCGCAAAGCGCCGCACGGTCTCGCGCAAAGCGTCGAGGTCGTCGCCCAAGGCAAAATTCAAGCCGCCGGAATACATCGGGCCTCCTCCCTGTCGGATCGCTGCCGCAACGAAAGAAGAGAACGATATTCCACTCAGCCTCGAAACCGGCCAGGGATATCTGCGCTCCTCCCGCTGCAGCCGCCGCTGCAAGACGGCGGGGCAGCGGACTCCTCTCCGCCGCACCCACCGGTTTTTCGAGACTAACACAGCCTCAAAACAATTTCCGAACCAAGACAGGCGCTTGCGCGCATGATTTGTAAAAAATCGCCCGGTCAAACCGCTTGATCGAGGCGGACACGCCGAGGTCAGTAAGCGATAAACAGTGACCCTCGCCGCCCATGATCGCAATTGCCCTTGCGCAAAATGCCTGCAATCGCCAAGACGAGAAGGAATAATCGGCAACGGGCGGATCATGACGGCAAAACAGATCGCAATCATCGGCGGCGGACCGGCGGGCCTGATGGCGGCGGAGATGCTGTCTGCGTCCAGCCATGCGGTGACCGTCTATGACGGCATGCCGACCTTCGGGCGGAAGTTCCTGCTTGCCGGCAAGTCCGGGCTCAACATCACCCATTCCGAAGATTACCATCAATTCGCCGCCCGTTTTGGCGCCGCCTCCGGTCGCCTGCGCGCGGCACTGGATGCCTTCACCCCGTCAGACGTGCGCGCCTGGGCGTCCGGCCTTGGCACGGAAACCTTCACCGGCACATCCGGACGCGTGTTTCCAACCGCCATGAAAGCCTCGCCGCTTTTGCGCGCCTGGCTGAAGCGGCTGGAAGCGCAAGGCGTGACACTGATGCCACGCCACCGCTGGACGGGATTTTCCGGAACCGATCTCACCTTCGAAACCCAGAATGGCCCTAAAACCATCCAGAGCGACGCGACCCTTCTGGCCCTCGGCGGCGCCAGCTGGCCGCGTCTGGGCGCCGACGGCAGCTGGATTCCATTGCTACTAGACAAGGGCGTTGATATCACGGGCTTCCAGCCCGCCAATTGCGGCTTCGACGTCGATTGGAGCGATATCTTCAAAGAGCGCTTTGCCGGCGCCCCGCTCAAATCCGTCACGACTACCTCGGACGCCGGCACGTTTCCGGGCGAATTCGTCATCTCCCGGCACGGCATCGAAGGCAGCCTCGTCTACGCCCATTCGGCAGCTCTTCGGGACAATCTTAACCGGGAAGGTCACGCCGCCCTCACCGTGGACCTCGCTCCCGGCCGCAGCCTTGAGCGCCTCGAAAAGGACCTGGCGCGGCAAAGCGAAAAAGCCAGCCTTGCCAACCGCCTGCGCAAAGGTGCGGGCCTGGAAGGCGTCAAGGCTGCCCTGGTGCGGGAACTCGCCTCTCCGTCAATGCTCAATGACCCCGCCCTTCTGGCCAGCCGGATCAAAGCAATTCCGATTCCCGTCATCCGCCCCCGCCCCATCGCCGAGGCGATATCCTCGGCGGGCGGCATCCGCTTCGATGCTCTCGATCAGAATTATATGCTGAAATCTCTTCCGGGTGTCTTTGCCGCAGGCGAAATGCTGGACTGGGAAGCCCCGACAGGTGGCTATCTTCTGACCGCCTGCTTTGCGACCGGACGTGCGGCGGCAGGAGGCATTAACAACTGGCTGCTGGGGCGGGCTTGATGAACCAACGCCGTCGCACGACGATATAAGCGGCCCCACTTCATAAAAACATGTCGATGAAATACGGTTTCATCGACATGTTATTTCCCTATGTCGATGCCATCGACAGATTATCAAATCAGTTCCGCTTCTCCTGCTTGCGCATCGGCATCTGATCGATCAAGTCGAACAGCACGGCCGCTTGCACCACCTCGTCCGTACGGAATTTTACCGAGCCATCCTTGCCAACCAGCGCCAACGCAAAAAAGCCGTTGGTGACATCGAGATCGGAGCGGATGGCGTAGCAGTTGAGGTCGTATTCCGGCCCAAACAGCGCCTTGACCTCGTTGCGTTCGACTTCCAGAACGATCATGTCCCGCTCGCGCAGACCGTCCGCCTCGGCCAGTAGCAGGCTGGCCTGCCGCGCCGCGTCGATATGGCTGTCATCGGGAAAGATGATCACGACCCGGTAACGCCATTCGAAATCTGCGAGACTCATTCCACCTTGCTGCGGATCGATTTCGATACCCGAGACAGCCGCCGACAATGACTTCAGCATCGCCGTTATCCTCTTCGTTGAACCATGAGGATATTAACCGGTAATACGGGGTTTGGTTCCGCAAAGCCCGTGATCGCACACTCACTGCACCAGAATAGCCCGGAAATCGTTGACATTGGTGCCCGTCGGCCCCGGCTTGAAAATGTCGCCGACCGCATCGAATGCGGACCAGGCATCGTTCCGGTCAAGGAGCGCTGCACCATCGATCCCGGCGGCCACCAGGCGCGCAACACTTGTCGCATCGGCAAACGCACCTGCATTGTCCTCCGACCCGTCGATCCCGTCGGTATCGGCAGCCAGCGCCGAAATTCCCTCGGTGCCATCGATGCCAAGCGCCAGGGACAGCAGGAATTCGCTGTTGCGACCGCCCTTGCCCTTGCCCCTTATCGTCACCGTCGTTTCACCGCCGGAGAGCATGACCACCGGCTTTTGGAAAGGCCGGTTTTTAACCGCGACCTCGCGGGCAATCGCCGCATGCACGCGCCCGACTTCCCGCGCCTCGCCCTCGATCGCATCGGACAAAATGACCGCCTCGACGCCAGCAGCCCGCGCCGTCTTCGCCGCAGCTTCCAGCGAAACCGCAGCAGACGCCACAAGGCGGACTTCGTTGCGGCGAAACGCTTGGTCTGTGGGTTTGGGTGCTGCAGACGCCTCGCTGCGGATGAACGCCATCACTTTTTCCGGCAATTCCAGCCGGTAGCGCTCGATCTGGCGCAGGGCATCCTCGCGGGTGCTGTCATCGGGGATGGTCGGCCCGGAGGCCACCAGCGCCGGATCGTCGCCGGGAATATCCGAGACCACCAGCGACACGACGCGTGCCGGCCAAGCCGCTTGCGCAAGCCGCCCGCCCTTGATGCCGGAGACGTGTTTGCGGATTGCATTCATCGCGCTGATCGGCGCACCGGAAGCCAGCAGCGCCCGGTTGACGGCGATCTCGTCGTCGAGCGTCAGGCCGCCCGCAGGCATGGGCAAAAGTGCGGAGCCGCCACCGCAGATCAGCGCCACCACCAGATCATCTTCGGTGAGCCCGCTCACCTCGTCCAGCAACCGCCGCGACGCCGTCAACCCGTTCTCGTCCGGCAGCGGATGCGATGCCTCCAGCACCTCGATCCGCTCGCAGCGCGCGCCATAGCCGTAGCGCGTCACGACCGCGCCGGTGAGCGGTCCGTCCCATAGCCGCTCGAAGACCTGAGCCATCTGCGCCGCCCCCTTGCCTGCGCCGATCACCACGGTGCGGCCCTTCGGCTTTTCCGGCAGGTTGGCGGCGAGCACCCTGGCCGGGTCGGCGGCGGCGACCGCCGCATGAAACAGGCTTTCCAGAAAGGCTTTCGGGTCGGCGATCACGGCCATGTCTTCATCCTCATTCCATAAAAAAACCGGGCGGCCCTCCTCCTGGCCGCCCGGTCCTTGCCGTCAGGCGACCGCGTGGTTGGCCATGCGTTCGAGAGCCGTGACGAGGCCCGAATGATCAAGCCCGGCATCGCCATGGGCAGCGCAGCTGTTGAACAGCTCCTGCGTCGCTGCCGTGTTCGGTAGGGAAACGCCGATGGCCTTTGCGCCCTGCAGGGCGAGATTGAGGTCCTTCTGGTGCAGCGAGATCCGGAAGCCCGGATCGAAGGTGCGCTTGACCATGCGGTCGCCATGCACTTCCAGAATACGCGAGGAGGCAAATCCGCCCATCAGGGCTTCGCGCACCCTGGCCGGGTCCGCACCGGCCTTCGACGCAAAGACCAATGCTTCCGCGACAGCCTCGATGGTCAGCGCGACGATGATCTGGTTGGCGACCTTGGTCACCTGCCCGTCACCGCAATCGCCGACCAGCGTGATGTTCTTGCCCATCAGCTTGAACAGCGGCAAAGCCCGCTCGAAACTGCCCTCGGTGCCACCGGCCATGATCGAAAGCGACGCGTTCTTCGCGCCGACTTCACCGCCCGAGACCGGAGCGTCCATATATTCGGCGCCGGTTTCGCGCACCTTCTTGGCAAATTCCTTGGTGTCGATCGGCGAGATCGAGCTCATGTCGATCAGCAGCTTGCCCGCCGACAGGCCGGAGGCGACGCCGTTTTCTCCGAACAGGACATCCTTTACATCCGGCGTGTCCGGCAGCATCAGGATGGTGATATCGACCTTTTCGGCCAGCGCCTTCGGCGTTTCGGCAAATTGCAGGCCGTTATCGATGAGTTCCTGCTTCGGCGGAATGTGGAATTTCGAGGTGACAACGGTATGGCCGGCATCCTGCAGGTGGCGCGCCATCGGCGTGCCCATGATACCCAGTCCGATAAAGCCGATTGTGGCCATGATGCTTAGCTCCTGATCTTGATAATGTCTGCGCTGCGGGCTGTGGTCGCGGATGCGAGCCAGCCGAGCCCTTCGGATGTCGTGGTGCGCGGCTTGTATTCGCAGCCGATGAAACCGTCGTAACCGGCCGTATCCAGCGCCGAAAAGACGAAGGGGTAGTTGATTTCGCCGGTGCCCGGCTCGTTGCGGCCGGGATTGTCGGCCAGCTGCACATGCGCGATCTGCGCCTGGTATTTTTTGAACGTGCCGATCAGCTCACCCTCGGTACGCTGCTGGTGGTAGAGATCGTACTGGATGAACAGGTTGTCGCTGCCGACCTCCTTGATGATCGAGGCCGCCTGCTCCACCGTGTTGAGGTAGAAGCCGGGAATATCGAACCGGTTGATCGGCTCGATCAACAGCCGGATGCCGTGTTTGCCGAGTTCGCTTGCGGCCAATCGCAGATTGGCAACGAAGGTCGCCCGCAGCACGTCGTCGGAGACGCCGACTGGCGCGATGCCGGAGAGGCAGTTGATCTGCGTGCAGCCGAGTGCGGTCGCATAGTCGATGGCCTGTGCCACGCCGCGGCGGAATTCGTCGATCCGGTCGGGCAGGACGGCAATGCCGCGCTCGCCGGCGGCCCAGTCGCCGCCCGGCAGGTTGTGCAGCACCTGCGTCAGGCCGTTGACCTCAAGTGCTGCCTTCAGAGCCTTCGCCTCGAAATCGTAGGGGAAGAGATATTCCACCGCCGTGAACCCGGCCTTGGCGGCCAGTGCGAAGCGGTCGAGGAACGGCACCTCGTTGAAAAGCATGGTCAAATTTGCCGCAAACTTAGGCATGAGAAGTCCTCCGTCTTTTTGATCAGTCGAGCAGCGCCAGGATCGCGGTCGGCGCATCCTCGCCGCGTTCGGCCAGTTCCTCGAACTCGACCACCGCATTGATGTCGGCGCCCATCGAAATATTGGTGACACGCTCGAGGATGAATTCGATGACGACGGGCACCTGGTGCTCGTTCATCAGATCCTTCGCCCGCGAAAAAGCCTCCTGGAATTCGTTGGGGCTCCGGACCCGGATCGCCTTGCACCCAAGCCCTTCCGCCACCGCGACGTGATCGACGCCGTAGCCCTTTTCCGCATCGCCGGAAGCGTTGATATTGTCGAAGGCGAGGCTCACTTCGAAATCCATGTTCAGCCCGCGCTGCGCCTGGCGGATGAGGCCGAGATAGGAATTGTTCACGACCACATGCAGGTAAGGCAGCTTGTGCTGGGCGCCGACGGCCAGCTCCTCGATCATGAACTGGAAATCATAGTCGCCCGACAGCGCCACGATCGTCCGCTCCGGATCGGCCGCCCGCACGCCGAGCGCTGCCGGCAGCGTCCAGCCAAGCGGTCCCGCCTGGCCGCAATTGATCCAGTTGCGCGGCTTGTAGACATGCAGGAACTGCGCGCCGGCGATCTGGCTGAGCCCGATGGTCGAGACGTAGCAGGTGTCGCGGCCGAATGCCTTGTTCATTTCCTCATAAACACGCTGCGGCTTCAGCGGCGTCTGGTCGAAATGCGTCTTGCGCAGCATCGTCCGCTTGCGCTCGCGGCATTCCTGCGCCCAGTTGGACCAATCCTTCAGCTTGCCCGCCGTCTTCCATTCGGTGGCGACATCGAGGAACAGCTTGAGTGCTGCACCGGCATCCGAGACGATGCCGAAATCCGGCGCAAACACCCGGCCGATCTGGGTCGGCTCGATATCGACATGCACGAAGGTGCGGCCCTCGGTATAGGTCGGCACATTGCCGGTATGGCGGTTTGCCCAGCGGTTGCCGACACCCAGCACGAAATCCGAGGCTAGAAGATTGGCATTGCCGTAGCGGTGCGAAGTCTGCAGCCCGCACATGCCGGCCATCAGCGGATGATCGTCGGGGATCGTGCCCCAGCCCATCAGCGTCGGAATGACCGGGATGCCGGTGATTTCGGCAAATTCGGTGAGCAGATCGGACGCATCGGCATTGATGATACCACCACCGGCGACGATCAGCGGACGGTCCGCCGCGTTCAGCATGGCGATCGCCTTTTCGGCCTGCGCCCGCGTCGCGGCTGGCTTATAGGCCTCCAGCGGCGCGTAGGTATCGATATCGAATTCGATTTCGGCCAGTTGCACATCGACCGGCAGGTCGATCAGCACCGGACCGGGACGGCCCGACCGCATCAGGTGAAACGCCTTCTGGAACACGAACGGCACCAGCGCCGGCTCCATTACGGTGACGGCCCATTTGGTCAGCGGCCCGGCAATCCGGGCGATATCGACCGCCTGAAAATCCTCCTTGTCGAGGCGCGCACGCGGCGCCTGGCCGGTGATGCACAGGATCGGGATCGAATCCGCCTGGGCCGAATAGAGCCCGGTGATCATGTCGGTCCCGGCCGGACCCGACGTGCCGATGCAGACGCCGATATTGCCATGTTTGGCGCGGGTATAGCCCTCCGCCATATGGGAAGCGCCCTCGACATGCCGCGCCAGGATATGGCGCACCGAACCGCGCGCCTTCAGCGCCGAGTAAAAAGGATTGATTGCAGCCCCCGGAACCCCGAAGGCGCAATCGACGCCCTCCTTCTCCAGAACCAGAACCGCCGCATCGACTGCGCGCATTTTCGCCATGACTATTCCTCCATCGTGTGAGGATCAGGGTAGTCCAAAATTCCGGCCGGGCAATCACTAAATGGAAATCATTCCCACCCTATGGAAATAAACATCTTCAACGAATCCGCTATGAATGGCGGCGCTCTGGACCATGATAAATGGCTATGCATTCATCCGCAGCCGCACACTCCCTTTCTCACACGCGGGCAGAGCCGCGCACTCCCTCTTCTCCCCAGCGGGGAGAAGGTGGCGCAAAGCGCCGGATGAGGGGGCCAAACGCTCAGAACGTGCCGAACCGCCCCCTCATCGCCACCAACTGCCCATCAAAACCGTTCCGCTTTCATCAACGATGCAATATGTCATGCACGATCACACAAACCGGAGCCGACATGCCCGAAAAGCCACCATCCCCGGAACATCTGCGCGCCAAACCCGGCCGCAAGGCCAGTGAAAATGCCGTCCCCTCCTCCGTGCAGGTGCTCGACCGCAGCCTGAAGCTGCTCGATCTCGTCGCCAGCGGCGATGGTGCCGCGCTCACCGACCTGTCGGATCAGTCCGGCATGGCGCCCTCCACAGTCCACCGGCTGCTGACGGCGCTTGCGGGGCACGGCATGGTCACCCACGATACCGAGACCGGCGCCTGGACGATCGGGCTGAAAGCCTTCGAGATCGGCAATGCCTTCCTGCGCTTCCGCAAGCTCGGCACGATCAGCCGCCCCTTCCTGAAACAGCTGATGGAACACTCGGGCGAAACCGCCAATATCGGCATCGAGGATGGCGGCGATGTCGTCTTCATTTCGCAGGTGGAAAGCCACGCTCCGATGCGCGCCTTCTTCCGCCCCGGCCGCCGCGGCCCCATCCACGCCTCGGGCATCGGCAAGGCGATCCTGTCCACCTGGGAGACCGCCGCCATCGAACGCCTGCTGTCGCGCCAGCCGCTGACGCGCTTCACGGGAAAAACCCGCGATACCCTGCCCAGGCTCCTCAGCGATATCGAAACCATCCGCTCACGCGGCTGGTCGATCGACGACGAGGAACACACGCTCGGCATGCGCTGCCTCGCCGCCCCGATCTTCAACGAATATGGCGAGGCAATCGCCGGGATTTCCATATCGGGGCCAGCTGTCAGGCTCCCCGACGGGACGCTCGCGGCGCTGGGTCCGGTGGTGAAAGCCGCAGCCGACGGCGTGACGCAGGCCATGGGCGGACGCCGGGAAGACAGCCAAAAGCACAGCGCTTGAAGGACGCTGTGCTTCAGAATATCGGATCAGGCTGTTTCGGCCCGGCTCCCCGTCAGCTGCGCGCCGCCCAGTGGTGCCAGTCCTCTTCGCTGCCATGGAACACATTGAGATCGATCCGGCCTTCGACACCGTGCGAGAGCCCTGATCCCGAATATTGCCAGAACAGCCACTTGCGGCCCGGATAGACCTGCGACGGGTGCGCGGCCACCGAGCGTAACCAGAAGGGATAGTTCTTGAACTCGCCCGTCAGGTTGTCGCGGTAGAAATCCGGTGCGGTGTAGATCACCGGACGCTTGCGGTAATGGCGCTCCAGCTTGTCCATGAACACCTGCATCTTCTCGATCGCCTGGGCCCGCGACAGGCGATATTTGCAGCTGGATTCGCCGTTATATTCGACGTCGATGACGGGCGGCAGCGCGTCGGGGTCGCGCGGCACGTTGCGGATGAACCAGTCTGCCTGTTCGCCGGCGGTGCGGCACCAATAGAAGAAGTGATAGGCGCCGCGCTTCAGCCCGGCATCCTTAGCCCGTTTCCAGTTCGTCCTGAACATCGGGTCGAGATGGTCGCCGCCGTCGGTCGCCTTGATATAGGCGAAGTTCGCCCCTTGGGTGCGCAGCTTCGCCCAGTCCATCTCGCCCTGCCAGCGCGACACGTCGACGCCGTGCACGGCGAGCTTGCGCGGCGAGGCCTTGCCGAAATTGATCGGATGGGCATCGCGGAACTGGCGGCTGTAGATTTGCGCGCGCCGGGTGCGCGCGGTGCCGAGCCCCGGATTGTCCGGCATGATCATCGCCACCGGACGCTCGGCCGGAACTGCCATGCCTTCGGTCGTCACGGATTCGAACGCCTGCGATTGCGGCACCTGCCCGGCCCAGGCCAGTTGCTCGGGATGACTTTCCGCTTGCGCGATCACCGCGCCGACATCGGCGGTCGGCACTGGCCCTGCTGAGACGGAACTGGTCGTCTCCTTCGACGGCAGCCCCGCCACCAGGCTTTCCGGCCCGGAACTCGATGTGCAACCCGCCACCAGAAGGCCGGCAAGAAGGATCGCTGGAACAGCCGAAAAACGCATGAGACCCCGTACGCAAAACTAAAAACAGGCGGCACCCGCCCCACTGCCTTCAATTCCTAACGGAAAATTACCAACAAAGATTGAATCCGATCTTTCTCACATACAAACGGGCGCGGATAGGCTGCTGGCGGGTGAGATTTCCCCTCCGTATCCGGCCGCCACCGGGGACCCAACACCGCAAATATATTTAAAGATATGAGGCGCCGGCTGTACTTAGCCCCCGCCCCCGAATAAAATCATCCCCGCAAATCCCCGCTCCAAAGGCCCGTGCCATACTTCTTCCCGTCCCATCACGGATACACCGGTTTGCGTTGCCGGCGAGATGGGGCCGGTGCCCGGATGATGTTGCGAAACGCGCGCAAAATCCCCGGGGCTGCGTGAAAGGTGGTTCTCCTCCGGTTCGCCAATGAACCGGGCGTGTCGGGTTCGTCACGCCGTCTTCGACGGTCCAGGGCGAAACCCCGCCTTATTGAAAAGCCTGGCGGATAAGCGGCCGGGCTGGGGCATTGGANTTCCTTGAAAAAGAGAGGCGCAGAAGAACCTGAGAAGCGCGGCAAAAGACACTGAACGGGGCGCCGGAAGGCGTCATATAAACTTACTAACCTGCGGCACTTTCCAGCGCCCCGGCCAAGTCAGAATCAAGGATAACCACGGCGGATTTTTTCCGGGCGTGGCTATTGGGCGTTGCGCCACGATCTCCCTCTTCTCCCCAGCGGGGAGAAGGTGGCCCGCAGGGCCGGATGAGGGGGGCGAAGCC
>NZ_LMFB01000005.1:190772-357122 GCF_001426685.1 Rhizobium sp. Root483D2
TCAAGTCTAAAACACGGCGAAACTGAAAATGGAAAATCTGAAAAAACACCAGAATGAAAAGCCGTCCGCTCCACGCCGAACCGCCCCCTCTTCCGCCCTTCGGGCACCTTCTCCCCGCCGGGGAGAAGAGGGAAGTCCACCTCCCCCTTGAGGGGGGAGGTCGCCGCAGCGCGGCGGGTGGGGGTGACCACCGCGAGCGCCATAGTCAATCACATATGCCGCAGTTCACCCCACCCCGGAGCTTCGCTCCGACCCTCCCCCTCAAGGGGAGAGTTCAAACAATCTGTCCCTTGAAACACAGGGCGATTGGTCACAGAGAAAGAGGAACGTTGCGGGTGCCGCAATGTCACCTCCCCCTTGAGGGGGGAGGTCGCCGCAGCGCGGCGGGTGGGGGTGACCACCGCGAGCACCATTGTCAATCGCATATGCCGCAGATCACCCCACCCCGGAGCTTCGCTCCGACCCTCCCCATCAAGGGGAGGGTAAACCAATCACGCTGTCTCCAGCGTCCGTGCCGGAATACCGGCCTTGCGCGTTTTCATCGCCTTGCCGGCCACATAGACCTCGGTCACACACCGGTCGTCGCCCATGGTCTGCAGAATGAACAGCTCTTCCACCAGCGATTTTGCGGTGCGCATCCGCAGTTCCATCGCCGATTTGCCGCTGGAATCGAGGACGACGATATCGGCGTCGGCGCCCACATGCAGCGAGCCGATACGGTCCTGGAGCCCGAGCGACCGGGCGTTGCCGAGCGTCATCCGATAGAAGGAATTGAGCGGCGACAGCCGTTGGCCCTGCAGGTGCAGCACCTTGTAAGCCTCGTCCATCGTTTCCAGCATCGAGAAGCTGGTGCCCGCCCCGACATCGGTCGCCACCGACCAGCGGGCGCCGAGCCGGTCGAACCGGTCGCGGTCGAACAGGCCAGAGCCGAGGAAGAGGTTGGATGTCGGGCAGAACACGCCGACCGCGCCGGTCTCGGCCAGCACCGAGATTTCCCGGTCGCTCAGATAGATACAATGCCCGAGCAAAGTCTTCTCCGTCAGAAGATCATAGCGGGCATAAATATCGGTGTAATCCTTGGCATCCGGATAAAGCGAGGTGGCAAAGGCGATCTCGTCCTTGTTTTCGGAGAGATGCGTCTGCACATAGCAATCGCGATGTTCGGCCACCAGCGCTTGACTCATCTCCATCTGCTCAGGCGTCGAGGTGATGGCAAAGCGCGGGCTGATCGCATAGTGCGCCCGGCCCCGTCCATGCCATTTTCCGATCAGCCGCTTGGTCTCGTCATAGCCCGTTTGCGGCGTGTCGCGCAGCGCGTCCGGCGCATTGCGGTCCATCATCACCTTGCCGCCGACCATCAGCATGCCGCGCTGTTCGGCCGCCGTGAAATAGGCGTCCACGCTTTGCGGATGCACCGAACAATAGGCAACAGCCGTCGTCGTGCCGTTCGACAGCAGCTCGTCCATGAACCGGCCGGCAATGAAGGCCGCATGGTCCGGCTCGGCGAATTTCTGTTCCTCGACGAAAATATAGGTGTTCAGCCATTCCATCAGCTGCGCGCCATAGGACGCGATCGCCTGGGTCTGCGGGAAATGCAGATGCGTATCGATCAATCCCGGCAGGATGAGATTGGGCCGGTGATCGGCCACCGCAACGCCAGGACCGGCAGAGTTGCGGATATCGTCGTAATCGCCGACGGCGGCGATCTTGCCGTCGCGCACCAGAACCGCGCCATCGTCCACGGTCCGATAGGATGCGGTATCATCGATACTCTTGGGCTCATCGATAAAGGTCAGCACACGTCCACGGATCAGGAGTTCGCTCATTGGGTTTTTCCTCCATTCACAACTGTCTCGTACCAGGCGACCAGAAGCTTGCGCTCGTCGTCGGTCACGGCCGTCACGTTTGCCGGCGGCATTGCGTGGCTGCGTCCGGCCTGCAGATAGATCTCCCGCGCATGATTGGCGATCTGAGCATCGCTCTCCAGCACCACGCCCTTGGGCGGCTTGATCATGCCTTCCCAGCCCGGTTCCTGCGCATGGCACATGGCGCAGCGGCCAAGGATTGTGTCGCGCACCCTGGGAAAGGCCTCCGCCGTGACGAAAGGCTGCTGCGCCGCAGAGACCTGTTCGGGCTCGCCGGTCAGGACCTTCGGCACGGTCGACAGCCACATGATGACGATGAACAGGAGCACGGTCGCAAGCCAGGTCCAGGTGGGATTGCCGGTATTGGCGTGGCGGGTGTTGAAATAGTGGCGGATGGTCACGCCCATCAGGAACACCAGCGAGGCGATAATCCAGTTGAACTGGGTGCCGAAGGCCAACGGATAGTGGTTCGACAGCATCAGGAACAGAACGGGCAGTGTCAGGTAATTGTTATGCGTCGAGCGCTGCTTGGCGATCCGGCCGTATTTCGCATCCGGCGTGCGCCCGGCGATCAGGTCGGCGACGACGATGCGCTGGTTCGGCATAATGATGAAGAAGACGTTGGCCGACATGATGGTCGCCGTGAAGGCGCCCAGATGCAGGAAGGCGGCGCGGCCGGTAAACAGCTGCGTATACCCCCACGCCACCGCGACCAGGATGAAATAGAGCGCCACCATCAGCCGCGTATTGTCGTTGCCGAAGGGCGACTTGCAGAGCAGGTCGTAGATGATCCAGCCGAAGGCGAGCGAGGCCAGCGAGATGCCGATGGCAACCGGCTTGGAAACATCCAGCACATTGGGGTCGATCAGGTAGAGATCGGCGCCGGCATAATAGACCAGACACAGCATGCCGAAGCCGGACAGCCAGGTGACATAGCTTTCCCATTTGAACCAGATCAGGTGTTCCGGCATGTTGGCGGGCGCGACGAGATATTTCTGGATGTGGTAGAAGCCGCCGCCATGCACCTGCCATTCCTCGCCATAGGCACCGGCCGGAAGGTCAGGCCGCTTGCGCAGGCCAAGGTCGAGCGCGACGAAATAAAAGGACGAGCCGATCCAGGCGATGGCGGTGATGACGTGGAGCCAGCGGACGGCGAAGGTCAGCCAGTCCCAGGCAATGGCGTATTCATACATAAAGGCCTCCCTGTTTGGGAGACTTCTGCCACCGCGCGATATCAACCGAAATGCCGGTTAATCCCCAACACTTTCAAAAAAATCTATAAGATCAACCCGGCTGTGGTCGGTTCCTGCCTGTGGTAGAAGGGTGTCATGTCCTATCTCGATAATATCCGCGTCTTCGTCCGCGTCGTTGAACTCGGCACCCTCTCGTCGGCCGGCCGCGACCAGCGGGTGACGCCGGCCGTCGCCAGCAACCGCATCAAGGAGCTGGAACGGCACCTTGGCGTACGCCTGTTCAATCGCACGACGCGCAAGCTGTCGCCGACCGAACATGGCCGTGTGTTCTATCTGGGCGCCGTCAAGATCATCGAGGCGGTCAACGAGGCGGAAAGCGCGATTGCCGATCTCTCGCACAATCCGAAGGGATCGCTCAGGATAACCGCGCCGCTGGGCATCGGCCGCCGGCTGATCGCCTCGGGCATCCCTGAATTCCACGATAAATACCCGGATATCGAGGTGCGGCTGCGCCTCTCCGACCACAATGTCGATATCCTCAGCGAAGGCGTCGATGTCGCCTTCAAGCTCGGCGTGCTCGAGGATTCCAATCTTCGCATGCGCGGCATCCTCAACTGTCAGCGCGTCGTCTGCGCCGCCCCCGGCTATCTGGCAAAACGCGGCACGCCGGAGACGCCGGATGCGCTGATCGACGACAAGCACGACTGCCTGCTCCTGCGCTATCCAGGCTCCAAGGAATATTACTGGACGCTGCAGACCCCGGACGGCCCGCGCAAACTGGAAATCGGCGGCCCCTACGACAGCGACGATGGCGACGTCCTGACCCAATGGGCGCTCGAGGGCCGGGGCATCATCAACAAGCCGCTGTTCGAAGTGAAAAGCTATCTCAACGACGGCGCCCTGGTCGAAATCCTCAAGGACACGCCCCCCGCCAGCGTCCAGCTTGCCGCGATCTATCCGCACAAACGTTTTCAGGACCCGAAAGTCCGCCTGATGATCGATTTCATGGCTGAACGCTGTCAAAGAATGATCGGCAAGATGCTGGAGTGAGAAGTTTAAATTAAATACTCTTGAAACCCCGATTTCGAGGTCCGAGCATGAAATTCGCTTCAATGAGCAGTACCGCCGTCAGCAGAAACCCTATGGCAGCGAAGAGAGCGGCTGACGAGCAGCCGCTTGTCATCACGGAACATGGCGAACCCCGCTATGTCTTGCTCAACTACAAGGATTTCCAGCAGAATTTCAATAAGCAAATGAGCCTGCTCGAAGCGCTTGCAGATCCACTTTCCCGATTCGACAATGATTTCCAGCCGGAAAGAATTGATTTTTCCGGTCGCGACTTTTCTTTTTGAAGCGGCCAGGCTGACGTTGGAAGCCCGCAAAGCTCAGCGCAACGCGCTCGCTTTGGCCGGCGCGTTTCTGCTGCTCTGCAGCCGAAGATCGCTGCCATTGCCGCAATTCAACGCCGCCGTCATGATCTCCGCCGCTGCCAGAGCCGCAATCACTGCTGGCCGCTTGTCCTTTACCGCCGTGCCGCCGATCGGGCAGATCAGGCGGTCAAAAAGTTCGGGGCGGCCGACTTCGCGGGAAAGCCAGTTCTTGAAGGTCGCGCGCTTCGTCTTCGAGCCGATCATGCCGACATAAGCGGCGTCCTGGCGGCGGAGCGCCTCGGCGGTAATGAGAAAATCCAGCGCGTGATCATGGGTGAGGACAACGAAGGAACTGCCCGCCGGGGCGTCGCGGACCAAGGCTTCAGGCATCGCCGTCAGGCAGGTTTCGATGCCTGGAATGTTCGATGCGGAAAGTTCCACTTCGCGGGTATCGACGAGAATGATGCGCAAGGGAACCAGCGACAGCGCCATGGCCAGCGCATCGCCGACATGACCGGCGCCAAACACGTAGACATGCGGACGCGACGCCATTTCGCGGTCGCTGCGGGCGATGAGAAACATGGCGAGCTCCGTGGTCATCGCCGTAAAGGAAAGTCCGACCCGGCCGCCGCAGCATTGGCCGATTTCGGGTCCGAGTGGAACGCTCATGGCTTCGGCCGGACGACCATGGCGAAGGGCCCGCCGCGCGTGGTCGATCGCCATATATTCGAGCTGCCCGCCACCGATCGTGCCGAAGATGCAATCGGCCGCCACCAGCATCCAGGCATCGGTATCACGCGGCGTCGAGCCGGCAGCACCCGTCACCTCGACGAACACGCAGTCCGGTTCGCGGCGCAGGAATTCCCTGATGTCTTCGCGCTTGGCAGCCATGCCATTCACCCGTTCTTTGCCGCGCGGCGCAGCCGCTCGATGGCAAGCAAGACCCGTTCCGGTGTCGCCGGCGCATCGATGCGCGGTGCGATACGATACTCCGCAACGCTCGCCGCCGCCATCGAGATTGCTTCCAGAACCGAGATCGGCAGCATGAAAGGCGGCTCGCCGACGGCCTTGGAGCGGCGGATCGTGTCCTCGCGGTTGACCGACCATTCGGCAAGCTTGACGTTGAAGATGCGGGGACGGTCGGACGCGAGCGGGATCTTGTAGGTGGAGGGCGCATGAGTGCGCAGCCGCCCCTTGGCGTCCCACCACAATTCTTCCGTCGTCAGCCAGCCCATGCCCTGGACGAAAGCGCCCTCGACCTGGCCGATATCCAGCGCCGGATTGAGCGACTTGCCGACATCATGCAGGACATCGGTACGATCGACCTGATATTCGCCCGTCAACGTATCGACGCTGACCTCGGAGCACGAGGCGCCGTACGCATAATAAAAGAATGGCCGGCCCCGGCCTTCCGAACGATTCCAGTGGATCTTCGGCGTCTTGTAGAAACCGGCAGCCGACAGCTGGATGCGCGCTCCATAGGCGAGCTTAATAAAATCGGCAAAGGCGATGCGCTCAGCGCCGATGCGGATCGTGTTGGGCTCGAAGGCGATATCGCGCTCGCTCACGCCCCAGCGCTCGGCCGCAAACGTCACCAGCCGTGCCTTGATCTGCTGGGCCGCATTGGCGGCGGCCATGCCGTTGAGGTCGGAGCCGGAAGAAGCCGCCGTCGCCGACGTGTTCGGCACCTTGCCGGTCGTCGTCGCCGTCACCTTGATGCGGTTGAGATCGACTTGGAATTCATCGGCCACCACCTGCGCGACCTTGGTGTAGAGCCCCTGCCCCATTTCCGTGCCGCCGTGGTTGAGATGGATCGAGCCATCCGCATAGACATGCACGAGCGCGCCGGCCTGGTTATATTCCGTCTTGGTGAAGGAGATGCCGAACTTGACCGGCGTCAGCGCAATCCCGCGCTTGATGATCTGGCTCTTACGGTTGAAGGCAAGTACTTCTTCGCGCCGTGCCGCATAATCGCAGGACGTTTCCAGCTCCTCGATGATCCGGCCGATAATATTGTCTTCGACAGTCTGGTGATAGGGCGTGAGGTTGCGCCCCTCGCCGCCGTAGAAATTAAGCTTGCGGATATCGAGCGGATCCTTGCCGAGCGCATAGGCCACATCCTCGATCATCCGCTCGCCGCCGACCATGCCCTGCGGTCCGCCGAAGCCGCGGAAGGCGGTGTTGGAAACGGTATTGGTCTTCAGCGGCCGCGAGCGCAGCCGGACATGTGGATAGAAGTAGCAATTGTCGGCATGGAACAGTGCGCGATCGGTGACCGGGCCGGAGAGATCGGCCGAGAACCCGCAACGGGCGGAGAACGTCGCGTCAACGGCCTCGATCCGGCCGTCATCGTCGAAGCCAACCTTGTAGCCGACATGAAAATCGTGGCGCTTGCCGGTGGCCGTCATGTCATCGTCGCGGTCCGGGCGGATTTTCACCGCACAGCGATATTTCCTCGCGGCGAGTGCTGCGACGGCGGCAAACAGGTTCGCCTGCGTTTCCTTGCCGCCAAAGGCTCCGCCCATGCGGCGCACGTTGATGGTCACGGCATTGGAAGCGACGCCGAGCACCTGGCCGACCATGTGCTGGGTTTCGCTTGGATGCTGGGTCGAGGAATAGAGCGTGATTTCATCGTCTTCGCCGGGAATGGCAAAGGAAATGTGGCCCTCGAGATAGAAGTGATCCTGCCCGCCGATCCGCATCTCCCCTTCGAGCACATGCTTTGCCTTGGCAAAACCGGCGGCGATATCGCCACGCTCCAGCTTCAGGGGATCGATGACCAGCGGATAATTGGCGGCGGCAGCCTCCAGCACATCGGTGACATGCGGCAGGTCCTGATATTCGATCTTGACCTTCGCGGCGGCGCGGCGGGCGGCATCGCGGGTTTCGGCGATGACGGCGAAAATAGGCTGACCGTGAAACTCGACCTTGTCTGTTGCAAAAACCGGATCGTCATGCTTGTGCGCCGGGCTGACGTCGTTTTCGCCGGTAATATCGTCGGCGGTGAGCACGCCGATGACGCCCGGCGCGGATGTCACCGCCGCAAAATCGATCGACAGGATCTGCGCATGGGCGCGCTGCGACAGGCCGAGATAGGCGTGCAGGGTGCCTGCGGGTTCGGGAATATCGTCGATATATTCGGCTGTTCCCGTCACATGTTTGTGGCCGGATTCGTGCCGTTCGTTTTCGTGGACGCCGCCGCGGATGCGGTCGATAGGCTGCATGACGTTCATAATCTTCTCCTCACACGGCCTGCTTGCGGTCAAGCCGCACCGGCGCGGCGCCCTGCGTTTCCAGATAGAAGCGGCGCAGCAGGTTTTTTGCGACCAGCAGGCGGTAATCGGCCGATGCGCGCCAGTCGGTCAGCGGCGTGTAGTCCTTGCCGAGCGCCTCCATCGCGGTCTCGACCGTGGCTTCAGTCAACTCTGCACCCGTCAAAGCCGCTTCGGCATGTTCAGCCCGCTGGGGTGTCCCCGCCATGCCGCCAAAGGCAATCACGGCGTCGCTGACTTTACCGCTCCCGTCGAAGGCCAAGTGGAAGGCGCCGCAGACGGCGGAGATGTCCTCGTCCAGCCGCTTGGTGATCTTGTAGACCGCATAGCGCGCATTCTGATTGAGGAACGGGATGCGCACGGCCTCGACGAACTCGCCGGGCTGGCGATCCTGCTTGCCATATTCGATGAAGAAGCGTTCGAGCGGGACGGTGCGGCGCACCCGGCCCTTGCGCAGAACGACGGACGCACCGAGCGCGATCAGGGCGGGAGGCGTATCGCCGATCGGCGAGCCGTTGGCGATGTTGCCGCCGATCGTGCCCATGTTGCGCACTTGCTGGCCGCCGATGCGGTTCCAGAGTTCGGTGAGCTGCGGAAAGTGCTTTGCAATCAGCGGAAAGGATTCCGTGTAGCTGACGCCGGCGCCAAAGGTGATGCCGGTCGCATCGATCTCAATGCGGCGCAACTCGTCGAGATGGCTGAGATGCACCAAGGGGGCGATATCGCGCATGAATTTCGTCACCCACAGACCGACATCGGTGGAGCCGGCGACGATCCGGGCCTTCGGCTCGGCCTCGTAGATATCGGCGAGATCATCGACAGAGGCCGGCAGCAGAAAGCGCTCGGAGCCTTCGCCGATTTCGACGCGCTTGCCGTCCTTCAGCCCCTCCAGTTTCTGGATGATCGTGGCGCGTTCCGCGACCAGCGGATCTCGGTCGAGATCGCCGATCACCGACACGGCCTCGGCGGCGCGGATGATGGCGGCGTAGCCGGTGCAGCGACAGAGATTGCCCTGCAGCGCCTTTTCGATTTCGGTCACGGACGGTTTCGGATTTTCCATCCAGAGACCATAGAGCGACATCACGAAGCCGGGCGTGCAGAAGCCGCATTGCGAGGCATGCGTATCGACCATCGCCTGCTGCACCGGATGCAGCGGGCCACCGGGCGACGCAAGCGAATCCACCGTGACGACATGGCAGCCATCGAGCGAGCCGACGAAACGGATGCAGGCGTTGACGCTCTCATATTTCAGCCGGCCATCCAACAGGCGCCCGACCAGCACCGTGCAGGCGCCGCAATCGCCTTCGGCGCAGCCTTCCTTGGTGCCGCGCAGATTGCGGTCGATGCGCAGAAAATCGAGCAGGGTCTGAACTGCCGAGACGGCCGAGAGTTCGACCAGGCGGTGATTGAGCAGGAAACGGATGGAGCTGCGGATCTGGACGGTCATGGCTCAGCTCCCGCGATAGGTGGAATAGCTGTAGGGCGACAGCAGCAGCGGCACATGATAATGCGCCGACACCTCTGCGATGCCGAAGCGGATGGGGATGATATCGAGGAAAGATACACTGCCATCTTTCCGGCCGAGATAATCGCCAGCATAAAAACGCAGCTCGTAAATACCTGAGGTCATGGTCTCGCCGCTCAACAGCGGCGCATCGCAGCGGCCGTCATCGTTGGTACGGGTAGAGCCGATCGGCTCGGCGTGCTCGCCGTCGATGCGGAAAAGGTCGATGCGCAGGTTTTCGGCGGGCTTGCCGAGCGCTGTGTCGAGCACATGGGTCGTTAGCCGGCCGGCTGTTCCAGTTTGCATGCGTTTCACCTCCCGAAGACTGCATTCATTGCGCCACTATCGGCCACTCCACTTCCCTGCGGTAGCGGGCTGATCGTTCGAGACTTTCAAAATTTTGAAGGGGAATGGCGCGCGCGTTTTCTGTTTAGAAATCGGTGCATCACAGACTTTGGGAGGAGCGACTTCATGAGATATCCGCGCGATCTACAGGGCTATGGCGCGACCGCGCCCAACGCCGCCTGGCCGGACGGCGCCCGCATCGCCGTGCAATTCGTCGTCAATTACGAGGAGGGCGGCGAAAATTGCGTGCTGCATGGCGATATCGCCTCGGAAGCCTTCCTGTCGGAGATCGTCGGCGCCAGCGCCTGGGCGGGCCAGCGCCACTGGAACATGGAATCGATCTATGAATATGGTGCCCGCGCCGGTTTCTGGCGGCTGCACCGGCTTTTGACCGGGCGGGACGTTCCCGTCACGGTGTATGGCGTCGCAACCGCCTTGAAACGCTCTCCGCAGCAGGTGGCGGCGATGCTGAGCGCCGGGTGGGAGATCGCCTCGCACGGTCTGAAATGGGTCGAGCACAAGGACATGGACGCAGCCGAAGAGCGCAAGCAGATCGCAGAAGCGATCCGGCTGCATACGCTGGTGACCGGCGAGCGGCCGCGCGGCTGGTATACCGGCCGGTGTTCGGAAAACACCGTCGACCTCGTGGCAGACGAAGGCGGCTTTGCCTATGTCTCCGACAGCTATGCCGACGACCTGCCCTATTGGCACGAACATGACGGCAGGCACCAGCTGGTGATACCCTATACGCTCGATACCAACGACATGCGCTTTGCGACGCCGCAAGGGTTCAACAGCGGCGACCAGTTCTTCAGCTATCTGAAAGACACGTTCGACGTGCTTTATGCGGAAGGCGCTGACGGCGCGCCGAAAATGATGAATGTCGGCCTGCATTGCCGCCTGGCCGGACGGCCGGGACGCGCCGCCGCTCTCGCCCGGTTCATCGATTATGTGAAGAGCCACGACAAGGTCTGGCTCGCGCGCCGCATCGATATCGCTGGGCATTGGGCAAAGACATTTCCCTTCAAGCCGAACGAGGATCGGCCGTCGCGCCTTTCTGAAGAGGTTTTCGTTGCCAAATTCGGCGGCGTATTCGAACATTCGGACTGGATCGCAAGGCGCGCCTATGCCGGCGAGCTCGGCGCGGCCAACGATACTGCTTTGGGCCTGCATGCGGCCCTGGCAGCCGTTTTTCGCGGCGCGAGCGAAACGGAGCGGCTGGCGGTGCTCAACGCCCACCCGGATCTTGCCGGGAAGCTGGCGCAGGCCAAGCGGCTGACCGAAAGCTCGACCAGCGAACAGGCATCCGCCGGGCTCGATGCGCTGACAGACGCGGAACGCGAGCAGTTCAACATCCTGAACGGCCGCTACGTCAAAACCTTCGGCTTCCCCTTCATCATCGCCGTGCGCGGGCTTGGCAAGGCCGACATTCTGGCCGCCTTCCAGAGCCGCATCGGCAATGACTGGAAAACGGAATTCCAGACCGCCTGCCGCCAGGTCGAGCGGATCGCGCTGCTGCGCCTCACCGACATGCTGCCGAACTGAGGAGGGACACGATGAAGACGATCAATATTCAACCGCTGACCCGCGAGGCTTTCGCCCCCTTCGGCGAAGTGCTGGAAACCGAAGGTGCGCACAACTTTCCGATCAATGCCGGAAAATGCGTGCGCTATCATGATCTCGCCAGGATCGAGACGACGGGCGAAAAAGCCCGCCCGATGATCAGCCTCTTGCGCGGCGAGCCCTATCCGCTGCCGCTGGAACTCACCATGGTCGAGCGCCACCCGTTCGGCAGCCAGGCGTTCATTCCGCTCAGCGAACACCCGTTCCTGGTCGTCGTCGCTGAGGAAACGCCGGACGGACCGGGCGAACCGATTGCCTTCAGGACGGCGCCCGGACAGGGCGTCAATATCGGCCGCAATATCTGGCACGGTATCCTGACGCCGCTGGATGGCGTCTCCGACTTCGCCGTCGTCGATCGCGCCGGCGAAGGCGTCAATCTCGAAGAGCATTTTTACGACACGCCGTTTCTGATCCGCTGAACCATCCACCGCGTTCAAGCCGTCCCATCGCCCGCCCTTCCGGCGGGCGAAAATTTTTCTGCTGACAATGTCAATTTCCGGAATGCCCGTTCGTCGCTAGAATGTGAGGCCAGATGAGGCCTGCTCTAACCAGGAGATTGACGATGCGTGTGATGGTTCTCGTGAAAGCGACCGAAGACAGCGAAAAGGGTTTTGTGCCGACAGCCGAAACCCAGGCGATGATGGAGGCGATGGGCAAATTCAACGACGAGCTTCGTGAAGCCGGCATCCTGCGCGATGCCGACGGTTTGAAACCCTCTTCCGCAGGCAAACGTGTCGCCTTCGACGGCACCCGCCGCACCGTCATCGACGGCCCTTTCGCCGAGGCCCGCGAACTGGTGGCCGGCTTCTGGCTCTGGGATGTCAAGGACATGGATGAGGCAGTGGCCTGGGTGAAACGCTGCCCCAATCCGATGCCGGGACCGAGCGAGATTGAGATACGGCCGCTGTATGAACTGGCGGATTGGCAATGAAGCGGTGATGCTTAAGGTGCGCGGGAAGCTGCTGCGCAGACAGTCGCTGGTTTCACCCTAAGCTCTTTTGACAAACGACTAAGTTTCCATGATCAAGCTTCGCGAAAAGAAGATGATGGTTCCATTGTTTGCCAAACCCTTGTTTGCAATGTCTGTGAACGCAATCCCCAGATAACGGGACGTTCCATTAAAAAACGGGCCGCAACGCATGCGGCCCGTTCAGTATTCATCTCCCCTGAAACGAGGCGCTGCCTCGTTTCACTCCGCGAAAAACGCGAAGCGGATGACGAAGAGGATGGCGACGATGAGGGTGGCCGGGTGGATGGCGCGCCATTTGCCAGTGAACAGTTTGAGGACGACATAGCTGATGAAGCCGAAGGCGAGGCCGTTGGCGATCGAGTAGGTGAAGGGCATGGCAAGAGCCGTCAGCGCTGCCGGTGCGGCTTCGGTGAGGTCTTCCCAATCGACTTCGGTGAGCTCGCGCATCATCAGGCCGGCGACGTACAGCAGAGCCGGCGCCGTCGCATAGGTGGGCACGGAGGCCGCCAGCGGCGAGATGAACAATGCGGCAAGAAAGAGCAGCGAGATGACGAGGGCTGTGAGCCCCGTGCGGCCGCCGGCCTGAACACCGGACGCGCTTTCGACATAGGCCGTGGTGCTGCTGGTACCCATCAGCGAACCGGCGACGATGGCCGTGCTGTCGGCCAGAAGCGCGCGGCCAAGGCGGCTCGGTTGGCCTTCCTGGATCAGGTTGGCTCGCTTGGCGACGCCGATCAGCGTGCCCGTCGCGTCAAACACTTCAACGAGAACGAAGACGAGGATGACATGGATCAGGCCGCCATGCAGGGCGCCGACAATGTCGAGCTGCAGGAAGGTCGGCGCCATGCTCGGCGGCATCGAGACGACGCCCTGGAACTGGCTGACGCCGGTGACCCATGACAGCACCGTGACCGCCAGGATACCGATGAGGATCGCCCCCTTGACCCGCAATGCATCGAGCACCGCGATGACGAAGAAGCCGAAAATGGCGAGCAGCGGTCCGGTTTCCCTCAGGCTGCCGAGACCGACAAGCGTTGCCGGATTGTCGACGACGATGCCGGCATTCTTCAGGGCGATGATGCCGAGGAAGAGGCCGATACCGGTGGCGATCGCGCTGCGCAGCGAATGCGGGATGCCCTGGATCAGCCAGCTGCGGATACCGGTGACCGTCAGGAAGACGAAGATCAGGCCCGAGATGAAGACCGCGCCGAGCGCCTGTTGCCAGGTGAAGCCGAGGGCGGCAACGACGGTAAAGGCGAAAAACGCGTTGAGGCCCATGCCGGGCGCCATGCCGATCGGCCAGTTGGCGACCAGCGCCATGACGATCGAGCCGAGTGCGGCGGCCAGACAGGTGGCGACGAAGATCGCGTCGCGATCCATGCCGGTGGTCGACAGGATGTCGGGATTGACGAAGATGATATACGACATCGTGAGAAATGTCGTGACGCCCGCCACCAGTTCGGTGCGGATCGTGGTATTGTGCTCACTCAGCTTGAAGAGCCGTTCAAACATATTTCCTCCCTTGGCCGGAAAAATCCATTCCCGGCGCATGCCAATGGCCAAGCCGCCTTCTCCTCTGGCGGCAAGCCAAACTGTACCGATCTTCAAGCCATCATGGCTCGTCAGGGCCCCTGCCCGATCAGTCTCCGGCCGCCATGATGGCAGGCCGGATGTCTCATTCACGGTTTTATGATTGTGCGTTTTCGCGCGGCAGATCGCTAGCCGTCCATTTCGACGCCGCGAGCGAAAGACTTTCAAATTTTTCGGGGGACAGTTTGGTGAGCCATATCGCCCGCTTGGCGGAATACTTGCGCGATTTTCGCCGTATCGGCGGCAAGACCGGCGGAAATGCCGTCACTTTCCTGCTCCTCATTGTGTGAGCCTTCGCAGCAAAGTCAAGCAAGGTCAGCTGCGTTCGATATCGCGGCGCAGAACGATCGATGTGGTGAGGTCATCGACATTGTCCATCGTTGCCACTTCGTTTCTCAACTCGTTCAGCGCGTTGATGGAGCCGACTTCGACCTCGACGACGAGATCGAGCTGGCCGCTGACTGAGGACACCTTGCGCACGGAGGAGAAGCCCGCCAGCCGGTCGAGCACCCCGATGGAGGGCGTCTTTTTCAGCGTCAAAAGCAGGAAGGCATGCACCTGGCCCTCGTCCAGCTGGCCGATATCGGCCCTGTAGCCGCGGATGATCCCGGCCTTTTCCAGCCGGTTGACGCGCTCGGTCGTCGCACTCCTGGAAAGCCCGATGCGGCCTGCCAGAGACTTCATCGGGATGCGCGCCTCGCGCGACAGGATGCTGAGAATCGTGCGGTCGATCGCGTCTGTGTCCTGCATGCTGTCGGGCCTTTCCGCGAACGGGCAAGATGACGGTTATTATAAACATAATGCCGGTGCAACCGGCATATTGCCGGATGCAAAGCTTTGTCTTCCCGTGCCACTCTGCATGCAGACGAGGACCCATCATGACCGATATGCTGAAGACCACACCGGATTTTTCAATCGATGACGCAAAGCGCCTGCTGGCCGAGCATTATGGCCTTGACGGCACGCTTTCACCGCTCGACAGCGAACGCGACCAGAACTTCAAGGTGACGGCGAGCACCGGCGGGATCTATATCCTTAAGATCGTCAACGCCGCCGAACCATCTGTTGAAAGCGACTTCCAGACGGCGCTTCTGAGCCATGTCGGCGAACACGCCCCGGACCTGCCGGTTCCGCATATCCGCCCGACAATCTCGGGGGCAAGCCTCGGCGAAACGACAAGCGCGCATGGGGTGCGTCATCTTTTGCGGCTTGTCGGCTGGGTGCCCGGCCTGCCGCTGGCGCAGTCGGCCCGCAGCCCGGACGCGCTGACATCGCTCGGCGGCCTGCTTGGCCGCTTCGACCGGGCCCTGCAAGGTTTCATGCATCCGGGCGCCCTGCGCGATCTCGACTGGAACATCCGCAATGCCGGCCGCTCGGCGGACAGGCTGCAACATGTTGCAAATGCCGACGACCGCGCACTGCTGGAACGGTTCCTTGACCGCTTCGACACCGTTGTCGAACCGAAGCTGGCGAAGCTGCGCTCGACGGTCATTCACAACGATGCCAATGACTGGAACGTGCTGGTCGCCATCGAGGATCATGACCGGATCGCCGGGCTGATCGATCTCGGCGACGCACTCTATGCGCCTGTTATTGCCGAGGTTGCCATTGCTGCTGCTTATGCCGGGCTCGATCATGCCGATCCGATCGGTGCTGCCGCTGATATCCTGCGCGGTTTTCATGCCGAATATCCGCTGCTTGAGGAAGAAGTCGATCTTCTCTTCGACCTGATCGCCATGCGCCTCGTGACTTCGGTGACGATCTCGGCGTCACGCCATGCCCATACCGGCGGCAACCCTTATCTTGCCATCAGCGAAAAGCCGGCCTGGACGCTGTTGCGCAAGATGGATGCGATGAACCGGCGTTTTGCAACCGCCATCCTGCGCCATGCCTGCGGCTTCGAGGCCACCCCCGGCACGCGCGCCGTCACCGCCTGGATCGCGGCAAACCGCACGTCACTTCATCCGGTGCTCGACCGCCCGGCCGCCACATATCCGGCAGCGCTGGTGCCCTATGCCGATCCGCAGCATCCGATGACGCTGACATCCGCCGGCGAACAGCCGGATGCGGCGCAGGCGATCTGGGAGATTTACTGCGCCGAACAGGGCGTCGATCTCGGCATCGGCCCCTGGGGCGAGGCACGCACCGTCTATTCCGGCGAGATGTTTGTCTCGCGGCTGATTGAGGACACGCGCCGCACCCGCCATCTCGGCCTCGACCTGTTCATGGCTGCGGGCACCCGGCTCTACACGCCGATCGCTGCCACGGTCGTCAGTGTCGAGATCGAGCCGGACCCGCTCGGCTACGGCTGCCTGATTGCGCTGCGCCATGAACCGGAGGGTTGCCCGGCCTTCGTCAGCCTCTGGGGCCATCTCGCCCACGAAGCGCTTAGCCGCTTGAAGGCGGGAGACCACCTGGAAGCAGGGGCGCTGGTCGGCGAAATGGGTGCGCCTGCCGAAAACGGCGGCTGGGCGCCGCATCTGCACCTGCAGCTCTCGGTCGATACGCGGCTGTCCGCCACCGAAATCCTCGGCGTCGGCGAGGAGCGCTATCTCGATGTCTGGTCCGAGCTTTTCCCGGATGCCAACGCCTTTGCCGGTATCGCACCGGAATTCTATGAGAAGAGCGGGCGGTCGCATGAGGAGATCGTCACGCTACGCCGCGAGCTGCTGGTTCCCAACCTGTCGATTTCCTACGACAAGCCCATCAAGTTCGTGCGCGGCGATGGCGTCTGGATGATCGACGACAGCGGCCGGGCCTATCTCGATTGCTTCAACAATGTCTGCCATATCGGCCATGCGCATCCGGCGGTGGTGGAGGCGATGGCGCGCCAGGCGGGGACACTCAACACCAATACGCGCTACCTGCACGACAATATCGTTGCCTATGCCGAGCGGCTGACCGCGACGCTGCCGAAGGAACTGACGGTGGCCGGTTTCGTCAACAGCGGCTCGGAAGCCAACGGCCTGGCGCTGCGGATGATGCGCGCCCATACCGGCCGCGAAAACGCCATCGTGCTCGACTGGGCCTATCACGGCACGACGCAGGAGCTGATCGATATCAGCCCCTACAAGTTCCGCCGCAAGGGCGGAAAAGAAAAGAAGCCGCATGTGCATGTGGCCCCCGTTCCCGACAGCTATCGCGCACAGGCCGATTGGACGGCCGGGGAGCATGGCAAGCGTTATGCCGAGAGCGTTGCCGAACTGATCGCGCATATGCAGGCAAAAGGCGAAGGCCCCGGCTTCTTCATCGCCGAATCGATCCCGAGCGTTGCCGGTCAGGTGTTCCTGCCGGAGGGGTATTTGAAAGACGTCTACCGGATGGTGCGCGACGCCGGCGGTGTCTGCATCGCCGATGAGGTCCAGGTCGGTTTCGGCCGGGTGGGCAGCCACTGGTGGGCGTTCGAAGACCAGGGCGTCGTTCCCGATATCGTCACCATGGGCAAACCGATCGGCAACGGCCATCCGCTGGCGGCCGTCGTCGCCACCCGCGAGATTGCCGAGAGCTTCAACAACGGCATGGAATATTTCAACACGTTCGGCGGTAACCCAGTCTCCTGCGCCGTCGGCCTTGCCGTGCTTGATGTGATCGAAGGCCAGGACCTGCGTGGCAATGCGCTTGCGATCGGCACCTACCTGATGGACGGCTTCCGCAAGATGCAGGCGCGTTACGAGGTGATCGGCGACGTGCGTGGCATGGGCCTTTTCCTCGGCATCGAACTCGTGAGCGACCGCAAAACCAAGGCACCGGCCACGGAATTTGCCCGCGCGGTATCGAACGGCGCGCGCCAGCGCGGCGTGCTGATGGGGACCGAGGGGCCGCATGACAACGTGCTGAAGATGCGCCCGCCGATGATCTTCTCGAAACGTGACGCGGACCATCTGCTGTCTGTGCTTGAGGACACATTCGAGGCGGTCACGGCGCGGGGCTGACGGCCCGGCCAATAGCGAAGAACCAGCAAGAAAGAGCTTGGCAGCGCTTGGGGCTGCCCGGACGGAACAGGTGCGACTTAAAAACCGGAGGAGAACGACATCATGAAAACAGCAATTTTTGGACTATTGGCAGCGGCAACGCTGGCTGGAACTGCAGCACAGGCGGGCACGCTGGAGATCGCGCGGGAACGCGGCGCGCTACGCTGCGGCGTCAGCCAGGGCGTGCTCGGCTTTTCGAGCCCGAACGACAAGGGCGAATGGGCGGGCTTCGACGTGGATTTCTGCCGTGCGGTTGCTGCGGCCACGCTCGGCGATTCCAGCAAGGTGCAATATGTGCCGCTCTCCACAAAGGAGCGGTTCGCCGCCCTGCAATCGGGCGAAGTCGATCTCCTGTCGCGCCAGACCACCTGGACCCTGTCGCGCGATACCGATCTCGGCATGAGCTTTGTCGGCGCAAACTATTATGACGGCCAGGCCTTCATGATCCGCAAGGATCTCGGCGTCAAGAGCGCCAAGGAATTATCGGGCGCTTCGGTCTGCACCGAAACCGGCACCACGACCGAACAGAACATGGCCGACTATTTCAGCGCCAACAACATCCAGTACAACGTGATCGCCTTCGAAAAGCCCGACCAGACCGTGCAGGCATTCGGAACCGGCCGCTGCGACGTCTATTCGACGGATGCTTCGGCTCTCTACGCCCAGCGCCTGACGCTGACCGATCCGGACAACTACATGGTTCTGCCCGAGGTCATCTCCAAGGAGCCGCTCGGCCCGGCCGTTCGCCAGGGCGACGAGCAGTGGTTCAAGATTGTCCGCTGGACCGTGTTTGCGATGATCGAGGCGGAGGAACTCGGTATCACCAAGGACAATGCGGCAAAGACGGCGGAAGACGGCACTGTGGCGCAGAAGCGCTTTCTCGGTGCAGACGGCGCGATTTCGAAGAATTTCGGCCTCGATCCGAAATGGGCTTTCCAGGCGATTTCGGCCGTCGGCAACTATGGTGAAGTCTTCGAGCGCCATCTGGGCAAGGATAGCCCGCTGAAGATCGAGCGCGGCCTGAACAACCTGTGGAACAATGGCGGCCTCGTCTACGCGCCGCCGCTTCGCTGATCGAAAAACAAAAACTGCCTGAGCCGTCGCGAGGTCGAATTTCGCGGCAGTTTTTCATGTCTGTCAGGGAAACAAAGAGAAAAAGGCTCAGAATCGAAAAAGCCTGCCGCGGGAGGAGGTGCGGCAGGCTTTCGAATAAAACCGAACGGCAACTGGGAGGAGGAGTGTTGCCATTCCGCAAGTGCCCTCTGGGAGGAGGAGTGAGGCCACTTACATATCGAAGCTCTGCGGGAGGAGGTGCATCACTTCGATGAGTTCAATATACATTGATTCAGCTTAAATCGTAGGCAGAATTTTGCAGAGCAGCCATGCGCTATGCGCGTAGCAGATGGCTGGCCTTGGACTAAATCGGTTCAACACCCGACCTCCCTTTGCTACTTGCATTGCTGCGCAACGGCAGCTTCCATAGAGTGCCGTCGCAGAGGATGGTTCATTCTGCGGCGATCGCGGCCGGATAGGACACGGATGTTTCCGGCTCATCGCCGGCTTTCTCCGGCCCGGCAACCTTGTCCTTCGGTGCCTTGCCGAAGAACAAGGCATAGCCGGCCGGAAGGACGAGAATGGTCAGCACGGTGGCAACCAGAATGCCGCCCATCATCGCATAGGCGAGCGGCCCCCAGAACACGCCGCGCGAGATCGGGATCAGCGCCAGGACCGCCGTCATCGCCGTCAGCACGATCGGGCGGAAACGCCGCACCGCCGAGCCGACGATCGCTTCGGTCCGCTCCATGCCTGCGGCAATATCCTGGTCGATCTGATCGACGAGGATAATCGAGTTGCGCATGATGATGCCGAGCAGCGCGATGACGCCGAGGATGGCGACGAAACCGAAGGGGGCGCCGCTGATCAACAGCGCGGCGGCAGCACCAATGATGCCGAGCGGACCGGTTGCCAGAACCAGCATCGCCTTGCCGAAATGCTGGAGCTGGATCATCAGGAGCACGACGATGACGGCAAGCATGACCGGCGCCTTGTCGGCGATCGACTGCTGGCTTTCGGCCGCATCTTCCGCGCCGCCCTGGATTTCGACCGAATATCCCGGCGCAAGGCTGTCGCGCAGCGGCTTCATATCGGCATAGAGTTTCATTGCCACGTCGTTCGGCTGCACATTGTCGGGCAGCGTGCCGCGCACCGTGATCGTCGGCAGGCGGTTGCGGCGCCATTCGACGCCCTGCTCGAGAACGGGCACCACCTTGGCAACCTGCGACAAAGGCACATAGCTGCCAAAATCAGTCGGGACGTAGATCGAATGCACCGCCGACAGGAGGTGGCGGTTGGCATCCGGTTCGCGGGCAACGATGGAGACCGTTTCCTCGCCATCGCGGAAATCGTCGAGCGGCGCACCGCTCATCGTTGCCTGCAGCATCTGGCGGATGCGTTGGGAGGAGACGCCGAGCGCGCGGGCGCGATCCTGGTCGATGATGAGCTTCATCGCCGGGACGGGCTCCAGCCAGTCGTCGTGAATGGCGCCAAGTTCAGGGTTTTCGGCAAATTTCGCCTTCACCTGATCGGCGATACGGCGCACTTCCGCACGGTCCTGCCCGGTCACGCGCATCTGGACCGGCCAGCCGGTCGGAGGGCCGAGGAACAGGCGATCGACCTTGCCGCGCACGGACGGGAAGTCCTCGGCCAGAATGCTGCGAAGCTTGACGATCAGCCGTTCGCGGGCGGGTTCGTCATTGGCCATGACGAGAAGCTGGGCGAAATTGGGATTGCGCAGTTGCTGGTCGAGCGGCAGGAAGAAGCGCGGCGCGCCCTCACCGATATAGGTGGCGATGAACTTCTTGTCCTTGTCGTCAAGGATTTTCGCTTCCAGCGCCTTGGCCTGGCCTTCCACTTCCTTGATGCTCGTGCCTTCGGGGAGCCAGAGATCGACAAGGATTTCCGGGCGCGATGATTGCGGAAAGAAGTTCTTCGGAATGAACTGGAAGGCAAAGAGACTGGCCGCGAAAGTGACGAGCGTCAGCGACAGCACGATCACGCGGTGGCGCACCGCCCAACCGACGGTCAAGCGCAGGCGGCGATAGAAGCGCGTATCGAAGACGTCGTGATGGCTGCCGGCATGCGCACGCTGCTTGAGGATCATGTAGCCGAGCCAGGGCGTAAAATAGACGGCCACGAACCAGGAGACGACCAGCGCAATGCCGACGACATAAAACAGCGAGCGCACATATTCACCGGCCGTCGATGCCGCAAAACCGACCGGGATGAAGCCGGCCGTGGTGATCAGCGTGCCGGTCAGCATCGGGAATGCCGTCGATGTATAGGCAAAGCTGGCGGCGTCGAGCTTGTCGAGCCCCTCCTCCAGCTTGCGCTCCATCAGTTCGACGACGATCATGGCGTCATCGACGAGAAGCCCCAGTGCGATGATCAACGCCCCCAGCGAGATGCGCTGCAGGTCGATGCCGAGTTCGTACATGATGGCAAAGGTGGCGGCCAGAACGAGCGGGATGGCAATGGCGATCACGAGGCCAGAGCGCCAGCCGATCGACAGGAAGGACACGACGAGCACGATGACAAGCGCTTCCCCGAGCGCCTTCATGAATTCACCGACGGCTTCGGTGACAACCTCCGGCTGGTCGGCAACCTGGGCAACGGTGACCCCATAGGGCAGCGCGGTTTCAAACCGCTTGTAGGTTTCCTCGACCGCAGCGCCGACATCGGTCACCTTGTAACCCTTGGCCATGACCACGCCGATCTGGACGCTATCCTGGCCGTTGAAGCGATACTTGCGCTGGTAGGGGTCTTCCAGACCTGAGGAGACCGTGGCGATATCGCCGAGACGGGTGATCTCGTTGCCGGAGCGTAGCCGCAGCTCGCGGATATCGGCCGGTTTGGTTACCCCGCCCTCAACCGAAATCCGCACGGAACGCGTGCCGGTATCGACGGAGCCGGCGGGATCGACATTGTTCTGTCCCTTGATGGCATTTTGTACGTCGGTGAGCGTCAGGCCGCGCGAGGCGAGCACGGCAGAGGAGATGTCGATATAGATCTTTTCCGGCTGGTCGCCGATGATGACGGCCTTCTCGACGCCCGGCGTCGTCAGCAGCATGTCGCGCGCCTGGATGGCGAATGTCTTCAGTTCGGGATAGCTGTAGCCCTCGCCGCTCAACGAATGCAAAGTCACGAAGGTGTCGCCGAATTCATCGTTGAAATACGGACCGAGCAGGCCCTGCGGCAGCTCATTGGCGATATCGCCGACCTTCTTGCGCACCTGGTAGAAGGCATCGGCAACCTGGGTGGCATTGGTGTCGCCCTTGACCTGCAGGGTGATGATGGCGCTGCCGGGACGCGTGTAGGACCGGACGAAATCGAGATGCGGGGTTTCCTGCAGCTTGCGCTCGATCTTGTTGACGACCTGATCTTCCATGTCCTGGATCGACGCGCCCGGCCAGATCGCCTGCACGACCATGACGCGGAAGGTGAAATCAGGATCTTCCTTCTGGCCCATGCGCATCAGGCCGAGCACGCCGGTGATCAGGATCAGCCCGAACAGGAACCGCGCGATACTGGGATGTGCGATCGCCCAGCGCGACAGGTTGAAGGACTGTTTTTGGTCGGTGGAAGAGGTCATCGCGTTGTTCCGCTTTCGATGGAGCTGGGGTCAGCGCACAAGCTGTGTATTGCCGGCGGCGGCGGATTGTTGCGTGGCATCGCTGCCGAGCTTCACCTTCAGGCCTTCGGTCATGAATTGCGTGCCGGCAGCGACCACCACATCGCCAGGCTTCAATCCTTGCGCGATACGCACGCCGTCATTGGTGAAATCGGCGACCTCGACGGGACGGGAATGCACGGTGCCTGCGGTGCGATCGACAGTCCAGACGATCGATTGTTCGTCCTTTTTGGTGAGCGCGCTCAAGGGAATGGAGACCAGTTTCTGCGTATCGGCGGCGGCAGCGACGATGCCGGCGGTCATCCCGAGCAGAACATTCGGATCGCTCGGCAGGCTAATGCGAACAGCGAAGGTGCGCGACTGCGGCTCGGCACTGCCGGCGACTTCCCGCACCTTGCCCTCAAGCATCAAAGCGGCATCCGACCAGAACCCGACGGTCACCACCTTGCCGGGCTTGAACTGGGCGATATCCGTTTCGGGTATGGCGACCAGCACTTCCTTCTCGCCATCGACGGCAACGCTGACAACGGGGGTTCCGGAGCCGACCACCTGGCCGATATCGGCGCTGATCGCTGTGACGATGCCATTCTGATCGGACTTCAGATCGGTATAGCTCACCTGGTTCTTTGCCTGGTCGAGAGCCGAGCGGGCAGCATCACGGGTGGCAACGGCCTGATTGTAGCTGAGCGTCGCCTGCTCGAGTTGCGATTTCGGCGAGACGTTCTTGGCAAACAGCTGCTCGGCACGCAGGCGGGCAAGCTCAGTGGTTTCGACCTGCCGCTCGGTGGCGTCGAGGTTTGCCTGAGCGCTGGTCAGTGCAAGCGCGTAATCGGTCGGATCGATGCGGGCGAGCAGGTCGCCGGATTTCACCCGCTGGCCGATATCGACGCGGCGCTCGGTGATCTTGCCGTTGACCCGGAAGCCGAGGTTCATCTCGGTGCGGGCGCGAACCGTGCCGGAATAGCTGAGCGTGCGCGAGGTGTCGATAGAAGCGATCTCGACCACCTTGACCGGCCGTACGATCTCCCTGGTTTCGGCCTCTTCCTGTGAACATCCGGACAGAGCGAAAACGGCTGCGGACATGGCGGCAATCACAGACAAACGGATATAGCTATGGCTTGGCGAAGGCATGTTCGCACTCCTGATCAAAAATGAAGTCGGGGAAGCGGGCCCGCAGGCGCCGCGTTCATCTCAAGGCTTTAATCGCAAATTCGGTAATTTCGTCGGGCGTCGCCCGGTTCGGCTTGGACAGACATTGCGCCACCAGCTGCGGATGGCACATGATCACCGTCGCCGCCCCGAAAGAACGGGCGGCAACCGCAACGTCCTGCTCGGCAAATTCGCCGGCAGCGATGCCCTGGCGGATAATCTCTTCGAGCAACAGGTGCATGCGGTCGATATGCTTTTCGATGACGTGCCAGTCGCGCTCGATGGCGACGATGACCATCTCGTGGACCTTTTCATGGTCGAGCATCGCAGTCAGGATCAGCTGGTACTCCGCATGCAGATAGCGGCGCAGGCGGTCTGCGGCGCTGATGGGCAGCTGCGAGATCTCGAAAGCCTGCTGATAGCTTCCGGCGAGCATGCGGCCGCAGATCGCCTGATGAATTTCGGTCTTGGAGGCAAAGAAGCGATAGATATTGGCGGGCGACATGCCAAGATCGCGGGCGATATCGGCGACATTGGTCTTGGCATAGCCGTAATGGCGGAACAGGCGCTCCGCCGCCTCCAGAATCCGCGCAATATTGTCCTGCCGTGCGGTGTCAAGGATGTCGCTGGTTTCGTCCATGAGCAGTTCCGATTTACGACTGACGAATTTAGAATTTCGTCAGTCGTAAATCGGAACTGCCGCCATGTCAACTGCGGCATTCTAACCTTTAGCCAGCGCAGTTGCCGATTGCAGGCTCTGGTTGGCGCGCAATTCGGCCACCAGAAAGTCTACGAAGGCCCTGGTCTTGGCGGAGATATGACGGCCTTCCGCATGCATGACATGGATGGGAATAGGCGCTTCCTCATAGCCGGGAAGAACGATTTCAAGCCGTTCCTCCCGCACTGCCGATGCAACCTGATAGGAGAGTGCACTCGTCAGGCCCCAGCCGCTGAGCGCAGCGGAAATCGAGGCATCGACCGTGTTGCAGAACAGCCTTGGGCGTAAGGTGACGCTGCTTTTTGCCGCGCCGGAAAAGCGCCAGTCCTGCGGTGCGGACGAACCGGTATTGGCGATGACCGTATGCTCGGACAGATCGGCGGGAATTTTGGGCATCGGATGGCGCGTGAAATAGGAAGGCGCACCGCAGATCACCCGGCGAACGCTGCCGACCTTGATGGCATGATAGCCGGAATCCGGCAGTTCGCCGATACGCAGGGCAACGTCGATTCCCTCCTCCAGCAGGTTGACGACCCGGTCAAGCAGAAGGGCGCGGCCATTGACGGCCGGATGCTGCGTCAGGAATGATGTCAGAACCGGCATGACATAGATCTGGCCGAAGAGGACGGGCGCGGTCACCGTCAGCAGCCCGGAGGGTGTCGCATGCGAGCCGCCGGCAGACGCCTCGGCCTCGTCGATATCGGCAAGAATGCGGCGGCAATCCTCCACATAGCGGCTGCCGGGCGCCGTCAGTTTCACCGATCGCGTCGATCGCAGGAACAGCCGGGCACCCGTCAGATCCTCCAGATAGGCAATGGCGCGGGTCACGGCCGGCGGGCTCATATTGAGGGCGCGGGCTGCCTGCGCAAAGCTGCAGGTATCGGCGGCCTTGACCAGAACCCGCATGGATTGAAGCCTGTCCACGTCCCAATCCCCGTTCATTATTCCACAAGATGGAACGACATCTTGTCTTTTATCATACTTCTGTTTTCACGAAGAAAGAAACATCTTCTCCAGGGCAAACAAGCCTGAAGGAGACTGTCGATGAAACTTTACTATCACCCGCTGTCCGGCCACGCGCATCGCGCCCGGCTGTTCATCTCGCTGCTGGGGATCGATGCCGAGCTTATCGAAGTCGATCTTGCCGCCCGCGCCCACAAGAGCCCAGTCTTTCTCAAGCTCAATCCCTTCGGTCAGGTTCCGGTGCTCGACGATGCCGGTGACATCATTGCTGATTCCAACGCCATCCTCGTCTATCTCGCCAAGAAGCATGGGGCGAACAACTGGCTGCCCGAAGACCCGAAGGGCGCAGCGGCCGTGCAGCGCTGGCTATCTGTCGCCGCCGGCGAAATCGCCTATGGGCCTTGCGCTGCAAGACTGGTCACCGTTTTCGGTGCCGGCTTCGATGCCGGCGAGGTTATCGCGCGCGCCCATCTTATCCTCGGCCAGATCGAGGCCGCCCTTGATGGCCGCCAGTGGATCGCCGCCGGTCATCCGACCATCGCCGATGTCGCGCTCTACAGCTATATCGCCCGCGCCCCGGAGGGCAATGTCGATCGCAGCGCCTATGCCAATATCAGCGCCTGGCTGAAGCGCGTCGAAGAGCTTCCCGGTTTCGTCGCCTTCCAGAAGACGGCAATCGGCCTTCCGGAGGCTGCCTGAGCAGGTGGCGCTGCTGCCGGCCTGTTCATCAACCCACTTTCAAGGGAGCGTTTGATGCTTTTGACCACCGCAACCGAAGACGCATCCCCCTGGCATGCCGGTGAGCAGGCGCTGCAGCGTCAGGCCGGTGTGGCCGGGCGTATGGAAGAGGTCGGCCGCCGGGTGCTGCGTGATCATCTGATCGAGCAGCACCGCGCCTTCTATCCGCAGCTGCCATTCATTGTGCTCGGCACGGTGGATGGCGAGGGTTATGCCTGGGCGACGGTTCGGGGAAACGCGCCGGGGTTCCTGCAGAGCCCGGATCCGTACACCCTGCACGTCGCTCTTGGCCGCGAGAGCGCAGATCCGGCCGACGCCGGGATCGGGGACGGCAACGCTATCGGCATGCTCGGGATCGAGTTGCACACGCGGCGGCGCAACCGGCTGAACGGAACGATCAGGCGTACCCGGGCGGCAGGTTTCGAGGTCGATGTTGGCCAAGCCTATGGCAACTGTCCGAAATATATCCAGCTGCGCGATTTCAGCTTTGTCGATGACCCTTCAAACGAGCCGATCGCCGGGCCAATCGTCCTTCAGGCGCTCGACGGAGAGGCACGGCGGATGATCGATGGTGCCGATACGTTTTTCGTCGCAACCTATGCAGACCTTGCTCACGGAGAGCGCCAGGCGGATGTCTCGCACCGGGGCGGCAAGCCGGGCTTTGTGCGGGTGGACGGCGACGGCGTGCTGACCATTCCGGATTTCGCCGGCAATCTGTTCTTCAACACGCTCGGCAACATCCTTGCCAACGGTAAAGCCGGCCTGGTGTTTGCCGATTTCGAGACCGGCGGTCTCTTGCAGCTGACCGGAGACGCCAAAGTCATTCTGGAAGCGCCGGAACTTGCGGCGTTCGAGGGTGCCGAACGCTTTTGGCGTTTCACGCCGCGCCGCATCATCCGCAGACCCGGCGCCCTGCCGCTGCGCTGGGCTTCACATGCGCAAGGACAGTCCCCGAGCCTGCGGATGACCGGAAGCTGGGACGAGGCCGCGCGCCGGTTGGCGGGTCCTATAGCCTGAGACAGGGCTTTGGGACGGCGAAGTTCCGATATTTACGTCGGCAAAAGTCCCGGCAGGAACTTCCGTCCCTGCCGGGACTTTAAGTCATGGCTCTGCCCGATGGAGGATTGCCATGTCCGAAAAACCCAGTCTCTTTTCCAGATTTTCCGGCGGGGTCGCGCAACTGACCGGCAAACCCGCGACATTCGTGATCGCGGTCGCCGGGATCCTGCTTTGGGCCGTCACCGGCCCCATTTTTAGTTTTTCCGAAACCTGGCAGCTTGTCGTCAACACAGGGACGACCATCATCACGTTTCTCATGGTTTTCGTGCTGCAAAACTCCCAGAACCGCGACGGCAAGGCAGTGCAGGCGAAGCTGGACGAGTTGATCCTGACCAGCGGAGCTGAGAACCGTTTTATGGGCATCGAACATCTCGACGAAAAGGAATTGCGGCGGCTGACCGAGCTCCTGCGCGAGGCAGCTGAAAGTGAGCCGGACCATGCGCTGGCCGGAAAGGTCGATCACATCATCCGCGACCGGCGCACGAAACTGAAGAAGAAGGGTTGAACGTCAGGGCCATGCAGACCCGAACAGCACGTAAATGTGCTAGACATTGACTTGAAGGGAAAAAACGATGAGCCGCGCATTCACCAAGGAAATCGACGACGCCCCGCCGCCGCCTGTTCCCGAGCGGCCCGTCAGTGCTGCGCGCAATCTCGTGACGCCGAACGGCGCCAGACAGATCGAGCAGATGGTGGCGGCGCTGATGCAGCAGACAGCGGCGACCAGCGACAGCGAGGTACTCGCCGCCCTCAAGCGCGACCTGCGCTATTGGGAGGCACGGCGCAGCACCATGGAAATCGTCGAGCCCAGCGCGGCGCCAGTCGCGGCAAAGTTTGGAACGCAGGTCTCCATCCGGCGCGGCGGCATGGTCCGGGATATCCGCATCGTTGGCGAGGACGAGGCCGATCCTGCGACCGGGGCCATCGCCTGGACATCGCCACTTGCCCGCGCGCTTGAAGATGCGGCCCCCGGTGACACGATCGAGTTCGAAGTCGCTGGCCGCGAAGAGGACATCACCGTGCTCTCCGTGACCGCATTCGCTTAACGCAAGGCGGGTACACCCTGAAAATCATCTTCCTCATTGATATCACCGGCAAATCACGGCAAGACCGTGATTTGCCGGTGATATAAGGACATGATGTGGAGACCACGCTTTACCTGCCGATCAAGGGCTTTCTCGAAGCCGCCGGCTATAGCGTCAAGGGCGAGATTGCTGGTTGCGATCTGGTGGGATTGAGCCCAGACGAACCGCCTGTCGTGGTCATCTGCGAACTCAAGCTCAGCTTCAACCTCGAACTCATCCTGCAGGCGGTCGACCGGGCTTGCGCCAGCGACGAAGTGTGGATTGCCGCCCGTGTCTCGGCCAAGGGGAAGGGCCGCGAAAGCGACCGCCGCTACCGCGACCTTTGCCGCCGGCTCGGCTTCGGCATGCTGAGTGTATCCGACAACGGCACGGTCGACGTGATCGTGAGCCCTCTGGGGCTGATACCGCGCAAGAACACGCGCAAGCGGTCGCGCCTAGTCACCGAACACAAAAAGCGCAAGGGCGACCCCGCCCTTGGCGGCAGCACGCGCGCGCCGATCATGACGGCCTACCGGCAGCAGGCGCTGGCCTGCGCTTCAGCGCTGCGGGACGGCCCGTTGCGGCCAAGGGACCTGAAGCCGGTCACGCCTTCGGCAGCAACCATTCTGCGCGGCAATGTCTATGGCTGGTTCGAGCGCATCGATCGCGGCATCTACGCGCTGACGGCCGCCGGCATGGAAGCGTTGATACGCTGGCCGCAGGAGCGGAAGGAACCGGAAAGCATCGAACCGGCAGAGATCACAGGCTGACGGGCCGGGTTCAGACTGCCCTGGAAACCTGGCGCAGCATGCCGACGATGGCCTGATCGCGTTCGGCGTCCACCGGCAGGGTCTGTGACGACAGCTTGACGATCACGGTCTGGCTGGCCGGATCGACCCAGATCCACTGTCCGTGAATGCCGATCGCGGCCAATTCGCCCGCACCCGTTTCGTACCAGTAGTTGCGGTAGCTGCCATCTGGAAACAGCGTCGCCTGGTCGCCGTTCTTCCAGGCCTCGCGGCTGCCACCCGTCCACAGGTCATCGATGAAGGATTGCGGGATCAGACCGGCTCCCTGTTTGCGGACAAGCTCGCCCACCAGCGCAAGATCGCGCGCCGTCGCCGACATGCCGCCGGCAGCGCGTGCCGTGCCGATCCGATCGACGGTGATCATGGCGTTCGAGCCGGCGCCCATCGGCTGCCAGAGATGGTCGCTCAGCAATTTTGCCAAGCGCCCGCCTGCCGCGCGCTCCACGACGATGCCGGCGAGATCGGTGTTGGGCGAGCGGTAGGCATGCTTTTCGCCGTGGTTCCAGCTGCCTTTTCCGATGCTGCAAATGAAGCTCTTCAAGTCCGGCGCCGGACTGTCCGGCCGGTCCGGATTCCAGCCGGTCGCCCGGCGGTAGCGATCGAAGCCCCCTGATGTATCGAGATAGTCTTCGACGAAATCGACGCTGATCTCCATGTCGAACAATTGCTGTACCGTCGCATCCGCATAGGCTGACCCCGAAGCCTCCGGCACATACTCGACCACGGGCTTGGTGAAGGACAGCAGGCCCTTGCCCGCGAGAATTCCGGCCAGGAGTGCGGTCAGGGATTTCGACACGGAAAAGATGATATGCGGCAAGGCGGGATCGGAATGTCCGGCAGACCACTCGGCGATGATGCGGCCTTGCCGCATAACGACCAATTCGTCGGTCTCGCTCTCAGCCAGAAATGCCGTCAGGGGCTGGGAGGTGCCATCGATGCCGGTGACATTCAGGTCGCCGAGCCCGCTGAGATCAAGCGGCGGCTCTGCGGCTTTCGCCTTGGCCGTAATGACCGCCGATGGCACGATTTCGCTGACATTCTCGAAAGCCCATTTCGAGAAGGGTGCGGTGCGCCAGTTTGAAAGCGTAATGTCCGAGCGCTTGAAATCCGTCACGTCCTGTCTCCTCCGTCTGCCGTCGCCAGCGCGCCGTAAAGATCCGGTCGGCGATCGCGGAACATGCCCCAGGCGGCGCGATTGTCAGCAAGGTCTTGCCGGTCGAATGTCGCGATGAGAACGGCCTCTCCGTCACGCGGCGCATCAGCCGCAAGCTGGCCGTCCGGTCCGGCGATGAAGGAAGAGCCGTAATAGGATTGCGTTTTACCGCCGATGGTTTCCGCGCCGATGCGGTTGGCAGCGGCCACCGGCATCATATTGGCGGCGGCATGGCCGCGCATCACCATGCGCCAATGCTCCATCGTATCCAGGTCCGGACGTGCCGGCTCCGAGCCGATGGCGGTCGGATAGAGGATCAGTTCGGCACCCATCAGCGCCATGGCGCGGGCAGCCTCCGGAAACCATTGATCCCAGCAGATGCCGACACCGATCGTGCCGAAGCGGGTCGGCCAGACCTTGAAGCCGGTATCCCCCGGCCGGAAATAGAATTTTTCGCTGTAACCCGGACCGTCGGGAATATGGGATTTGCGGTAGACGCCCAGGATAGCGCCCGTGTCATCGATCATCGCGATGCTGTTGTAGAATGCCTGGTTCTTCTTCTCGAAGAACGAAACCGGCAGGACAATGCCAAGTTCGCGCGCGAGCGCCTGCATCGGCGCAATGACAGGATGATCTGCCAGCGCATGCGCCCTCCCAAAATGGATGGGATCCTGGGTCTGGCAGAAATACAGGCCCTCGAACAGTTCCTGCACCAGCACGATATTGGCGCCCTCGCCTGCGGCCTGCCGGATCAGGCGGGACGCGGTCTCAAGATTACCGGCGAGATCGTCCGTGCAGGCGAACTGGACGACGCCCAATGCCGTCTTGGAACCGGACGCCACGGTCAATTGCCCTCAAAGCCGGTCAGGACGCTGACGGCATTGACGCCGATTTCGGCGACGGCATAGCCGCCTTCCATGACGAACAGGGTGGGGAGATTGAGGCGGGCGATGCGCTCGCCGATCTTTGGAAAATCCTCGGTCTTCAGCTTGAATTTGCTGATCGGGTCCTTCTCGAACGTATCGACCCCGAGCGAAATCACCACCACATCCGGATTGTAGGCCACCAGCTTGCCGCAGGCATCCTCCAGCGACTGGCTCCAGCAATCCCAGTCGGTGCCGAAGCGCATGGGGTAGTTGAGATTGTAGCCTTCGCCCTCGCCCGCACCACGCTCATCGGCATGGCCAAGGAAGTAAGGATATTCCTGCATCGGATCGGCGTGCAGGTTGATCACCTGTACATCAGAGCGGGAATAGAAGATTTCCTGCGTGCCGTTGCCGTGGTGATAATCGACATCGAGGATCGAGACGCGCTTGGCGCCATTGTCGCGAAACCATTGCGCCGCAACAGCAGCATTGTTGATATAGCAATAACCGCCCATAAAGCCGGCGCCGGCGTGATGACCCGGCGGGCGGCAGAGCGCAAAGGCCGCGCGCTCGCCATCCTGCACAAGACCGGCTGCCGTCAGCGCCACGTCATGCGAGGATTTGATCGCATCCCAGGAGCCTTCGACAATGCCGCAGCCGGCGTCGAAGGAATAATATCCAAGCAGCCCATCGATAAATTCCGGCGGCACGTCACCACGCAGGCCGCGCGTCGGCCAGGTGAAAGGCAGCGCCGTGCCGGTACGTCCCTCTGCGGTCCAGCGATCCCAGATCGTCGGCAAAAAGTCGAGATAGTCCTTGCTATGGATGCGCGCCGCCGTGGTCAGGTCATGCTCCTGCGGCGCAAGGATGGGGCCTAGCCCCACGGTCTTGATGCGTCCGGAGACATATTCGGCGCGTGAGGTCAGCTCATAACCGGGAACGATGGCACCGGCGACCAATTCCAGCTGGTTGGCATGACCGAGATGACGTGGGGAGAAGACGGTTTTCATGAGACGATCCTGCGGACGGAAACAAAACGCACCCCGCCGCGACCGGCGGGGTGCGAGGAAAAAGAATTACTTCTGAAGCTCGGTCCAGATCTTGGTGTAGAGTTCCTGAACCTCCGGCGGGCAGGTCTGCGAAGGCACGCCGACCGAAGCGAATTCGGCAGGGATATCGATTTCCGGTGCGCCCTTCATATCGGCGGGCATGAAGTCGCCGGACCCGGCGATGCCGTTGGCATAGCGATGGAACCCGGAATTCATCCCGGCATTCTGTGGATCCATCATGAAGTTCTGGAAGAGTTTTGCATTTTCGACGTTCTTTGCGTCTTTCAAAACGGCAAGATTGTCGCTCCAGTTGACGAAGCCTTCCTTCGGATAGCCGAATTTGATGGCAGGATTGGCCAGGCGCTGGCGGAAGGCCGAGCCGTTCCAGTCACTGGACGCCGCAAAGTCGCCCGATCCCATTTTCTGAATAGTGCCATATTCCATCGCCACCCAGTTGGGCTTGGCCTTTACCAGCGTATCGCGCACCTTCTTGAGGATCGCGAGGTCTCCGGTGCACTTCTTGCCGCCATTGTAGAGCACGGCTGCGTCGATGACATCCGTCATTTCCGGAACGACGTTGACTTTGCCTTTCAGCTCGTCCGGCGTGTCGAAGACGATACCCCAGGTGTTGATATCGCCCTTGTAGACATCCGTATTGACGACGACGCCAACGATGCCCATGGCCCACGGAACGGTATATTTGCGGCCCGGATCGAATTCAGGATTCTGCCATTCCTTGGCGACGTGGCTGAAATTTTCCATCTTGCCCGGATCGGTTTCCAGAAACAGACCTTCCGAAATCCAGATCGGGATATAGTTCTGCGACGGCACGACCATGTCGAAGCCGGAGCCGCCCTGACGAACCTTGGCGAGTGCCGTGTCGTTGGAATCGTAGTCGGTGATCGTCACCTTGACCTTGTACTGGTCCTCGAATTTCTTGATCATTTCGGGGCTGGTATAATTGCCCCAGTTGTAGATGTTGAGTTCGCCTTCGGCCCGGGCAAGGCCGGTGGAGGCGAGAAGTGCGGCCGTGACCGCCATGATCATCCGTTTCATGATGCTGTTCCCTTTTCTTTCGTTAGACACGTTTTCTGTTGACGATGAAGAACACGGTGACGACACAGACCGACAGAAACAGGAACAGCGTCGAGATCGCGTTCATTTCCGGCGTGATGGAGCGGCGGATCTGGCCGAGCATGTAGGTCGGCAAAGTGTCCTGCCCGGCCGACTTGACGAATTCGGTGATGACGACGTCGTCGAGCGAAATCACGAAGGCCAGCATGAACCCGGCGAGAATGCCCGGCCAGAGCAAGGGCAGGGTAACGTACCGGAAGGCTTTCCAGGGCGTTGCATAGAGATCGGCAGCCGCCTTTTCGAGCGTCAGGTCCATATTCTCCAGCCGCGCCCGGATCGGCAGGTAGGCGAACGGGATGCAAAAAGCCGTATGGGCGGCGATCAGATAGCCCAGGCCGGAATAACCGGTCCAGATCTTGATGCGCGCAAAGAAGATCAAGAGAGCCACCGCCGTGACGATCTCCGGGATCATCAGGGGCTGGTTGATGAAGGCATATTTCAGCGTCAGCCCGCGATAGGCCTCTGTGCGGGTCGTTGCCAGCGCCGCCATGGTCGCGGCAATGGTGGCAACCACAGCGGCAAACGAGGCGATCTGCAGCGAGCGGATGGAGGCGTCGATGACCTGCTGGTTTTGAAAGGCCTTGGTGAACCAGCGCAGCGAAATTCCGTCAAAGGATGCCAGCGATTCGCCCGCATTGAACGAGTAGAACACCAGGACGGCGATCGGCAGATAAAGCGCAAAGAAGCAGGCCATCGCAATGGTGGTGAAACCGCGCTGACGCCGGATGGAAAATGTCTTAGCCATGCCGGTTTCCTTGCGATCCCGCATTGCGGACATAGACGAGCAGCGCCGCCATGACGATCAGCATCAGCGTGATCGACAGCGCCGAGCCGAGCGGCCAGTTCCGGCCCTGGCCGAACTGCAGCTCGATCAGATTGCCAAGCATCATGTTCTTGCCGCCGCCCAGAATGCTCGGCGTCACATAGGCGCCGAGCGCCGGGATGAAAACGAGGATCGAACCGGCGATGACGCCGGGCTTGACCAGCGGAAAGATGATTTTCCGCAGCACCCGGAAGGGCGTCGCATAGAGATCATAGGCCGCTTCCACCAGCCGGAAATCCAGCTTTTCCATGCTGGCATACAGCGGCAGAACCATCAGCGGCAGATAGACATAGACCATGCCCGTCAGGATCGCGCCATCGGTGAAGAGCATCTGGATGGGCCGCGCAATGAGGCCGGCCTTTAGCATCAGTCCGTTGACCAGCCCTTCATTGCGGATGATTTCGAGGATCGCGAATGTGCGGATCAGCAGGTTGGTCCAGAAAGGAATCGTGATCAGAAACAGCCAGAGCTCACGGGTCTTTTCCGGCCGGGTGGCAATGAAATAGGCGGTGGGGAACCCGACCAGCAGGGTCAAGACCGTCGTTGCCAGGGAGAGCATGACGGAGCGCATGAAGATCGAGACATGCGCATCGGCAAGCGTGACGGTGCCGTCGAAAATGTCCTTGTTCAGGACGACGCCGAGCCAGCCATCCAGCGAGGGCAGCCATTGCACGTCACCATAGGGGCCGGGCGTCAGGAAGGAATAGACAAGAACGATCAGCAACGGGCCTGTCGATGCGAGGAGGATGATCAGCAGGGCGGGAAGCGAGAGCAGCCACCGTTTCCGGATATCCCTGCTTTTTTCCGCTTCGATCGGCCCTGGCAGGTCAGTCATCTCAGTTCCTCAACACCCGGGCGGCATTGGCTTCGAGCGCAATGCCGACCATGTCGCCCTGGCTGAAGCGCGCGCTCTGCAACGGCTTGTTCTGCTCGCGCAGGGTAAATACCGTTTCGCCGTCGGAAAGGCGGACGTGGTAATGCGTATCGGTTCCGAAATAGACGACGTTTTCGAGCGTCCCGGTCATCTGGCTGGCACCGGCGTGGTCCGGCGCACAAAGCGTCGCATGTTCGGGCCGCAGCACCACCGTCACCTCGCCTTCGGCGTGGAAATCCCGCGGAACCGTTGCCGATATGCGGCCGGCGACCGGCGTGTCGACCTCGGCGATACCATCCGTCACCGCGCTGATCCGGCCTTTCAGGAAATTGGTCTCGCCGATGAAATCGGCGACGAAACGGTCTGCCGGAGCGTCATAGATCTCTCTGGGATTGCCGACCTGCAGGATTTTGCCCGACGACATCACGGCGATGCGGTCCGACATGGTCAGCGCCTCTTCCTGGTCATGGGTGACGAAGATGAAGGTGATCCCGGTTTCCGCCTGCAGGCGCTTCAACTCGATCTGCATGTCCTTGCGCAGCTTGTAATCCAGCGCCGACAGCGGCTCATCGAGCAAAAGAACCTTCGGCTGCGGCGCCAAGGCCCGGGCGAGTGCGACGCGCTGCTGCTGTCCGCCGGAAATCTGGCTCGTGCGGCGGCCGGCCAGCGCTTCCATGCGCACCAGCTTGAGCATGGCATCGACACGGTCCTTGATCTCCTGCTTCGGCTTGCCGAGCATGGTGAGACCAAAGCCGATATTTTCCGCCACCGTCATATGCGGAAACAGTGCGTAGCTCTGGAAAACCGTATTGATGGGCCGCTTGAACGGCGGCATGGCGGCGATATTTTCGCCATTCAGCATGATCTCGCCGGATGTCGGATATTCAAATCCGGCAATCAGCCGCAACAGCGTGGTCTTGCCGCATCCGGACGGTCCCAGAAGCGTAAAAAACTCGTTTTGCCGGATTGATACCGATGTCTGATCGACGGCGGCGAACGCAAACTCGCCAAAGCCGAATATCTTAGAAACATGGCGTATTTCGACCGCGTTCAATTCCGCCATATGCGGCACACTACCCGTTGCATGAAGCTGCTGTTCCCGCCTTTTTGGCTTTGCGCTAGGTGACCACAGCGGCCTCGCGTTGACAACAGCATTCTTGATATTTTGATCTAAAAATCATCGGGATGAGAAACTGATACGCCCGCCGCAAATTGTGGTGGTGGGCCGGATCGTCTGCAACTCAGCTGCGGCTACGGCCTCGATATCACCATTCAGCACGACAATATCGGCGAGATAACCAGCGCGGACCATGCCCTTGCGATCCTCCTTGAACTCGGCATATGCGCCTTCGACGCAATAGGCTGAAAGCGCTTCCTCAAGCGAAAACGACTGGTCCGGGTCGCTTTCAGCCCAGCGCTTGCGGGTCACGGCAGCCTCTATGCCGATGATCGGGTCAATCGGCGATACCGGCCAATCCGAGGCAAAGCAGATATGCGCGCCGGCATCCTTGAGCGTGCGCCAGGCATAGCTGACAGGCCAGCGGTCCCGGCCGATGCGCGATACGGTCGGCTCCAGCGGCACGCCGGCGCAGCCCGGCGGATGCGGAGGCTGCATCGAGGCGATGACGCCGAGTTGCGCAAACCGGGCGATGTCATCGGGATGCACAACTTCGATATGCTCGATGCGATGCCGGCTGTCGCGTGTGCCATTTTGGATACGCGCGGCCTCGTAGCCGTCAAGCACCGCCCGCACGGCGCCATCGCCAATCGCGTGAACCGCGATCTGCAGACCGCGCCGGTCGGCCTCCACAGCGACATCGCGAAACGTTTCGGGCGTGAAAAGACCTTCGCCGCAATCCCCGGGCTTGTCGGCATAGGGCTCGACCATCACGGCGGTCCAGCTGTCGAGCACGCCATCGTAGAAGACCTTGACGACGCCGGATGACAGCCAGTCGCTGGTAAAGCGGCGGGCGAGTTCGGATGCTTTCTCAAGCATGTCGATCGACATGAAATTCTTGAAATGGAACGGAATGATCACCCGGCACGGCAGGCTGCCATCCTCTTTCTCGATCGCGGCAAGAAGCTCCAGCTGATAGAGATTTCCGTCCATGTTCTGGATGGTGGTAATGCCGTGGCGGGAGCAATAATCGAGACCACGCCGCATCACGGCGATATCCTGCGCCCATTCGGCGTCATTGGGATAGGGGTCTGGCTCGCCGCCGGTGGACAGGCCAAGGCGGTAGCGATCGAAACCGCCGGCTGCCTGCAACGGGCTGAAGGCCTCCATTTCCCGCAGTTCCCCTGTCGCCAGGCCATCGGACCCCACCACGACCTCATTGCCAGGGCCAAGCTCTGCGCCGTGCACCATGCCGACCAGTTCCAGCGCCTTGGTATTGGCCCAGGCCGTATGATGATCGGGCGCGAAGAGAACCAATGGCTGGTCAGCCAGGATCGCATCGAGGTGATGGCGCGTCAGCCGCTCGTCACCGAGGATCGTATAATCCGCGCCCTGTGCAAAGAGGACCTTCTCGGTGGTCCGCGTCTGCGCATAGGCTTGGACGGCGTCTGTCAGCGCTGCCAGTCCGCTGATACCGGCGAGTTGAAGATGGTCGAGTTCGGCGGCGCCTGAAAACAGGTGCATGTGATTTTCGGAGAAACCGGGAAGCACCGTGCCGCCGGCAGCATCGATCACCTCGGTGCCCGCGCCGCGAAATGCTTCCATCTGCGCAGCCGTGCCGACGGCCAGGATATGACCGGCGGCGATCGCCACCGCCTCGGCCCGGGGCCGCTCCTCATCCAGCGTCAGAACACGGGCATTGAGGATGATGATATCGGCGGTCTGCGTCATGATGCTACTCGCTGCTTGCTTTTTAAGACGTTGCGCGAGCTAAGCCGATCCGGCTGCGCAATTCAACCGGGGTAAAACTCTTCCTCACCATCCGTCCGACAGCACGCGCTCCAGCATATCGGCAAAGAAATCAGCGCTCTGCTTCGACAGGCACAGCGGCGGTTTGATCTTCAACACGTTCAGATAATCGCCGGTCGGCTGCATGATGACGCCGAGTTGCAGCAGTCGGTCGCAGATTGCCGCCGTTTCGGCGGTGGCCGGCGCCAGCGTCTCGCGGTCCCGCACGAATTCCAGCCCGAGATAAAGGCCCATGCCATGCACGGCGCCGACAAGCGGAAAGCGTTGTCCCAGCGCCTGTAGACGGCGCTTCAGATGATCGCCGACGCTACGGGCATTCTCCTGCAGGCCTTCGTCGCGCATGATATCGAGCACCGTCAGGCCGACGACCGAACTCACCGGACTGCCGCCGGCGGAGGAGAAGAAATAGCCTTCCTCCTCCAGCGCATCGGCGATCGCCCTGGTGGTGATGACGGCGCCGAGCGGATGGCCGTTGCCCATCCCCTTGGCGACCGTGATGATATCGGGGACCACACCCTGCTCCTCAAAGCCCCAAAAATGGTGCCCGAGGCGGCCATAGCCGACCTGGACCTCATCGGCGATGCAGACGCCACCGCGCGCGCGGACCCTCGCGTAGATGTCCTTCAGATAGCCCGGCGGTAGCGGGATGCCGCCGGCATTGCCGTAGACACATTCGCAGATGAAGCCGGCCAGCCCATTGCCATCGCGATCGAGCGTTTCCAGCACCGGCTGGACAGCTTCCACATAGGCTGCGGTCGAACCCTCCCCGCGAAACGGGCCGCGATAGGTGTTGGGCGCCATGACCGGATGGACCCAGCCCGGCCGGGTGGTCAATGCCTGCGGATTGTCGGCAATCGAGGTGGAGACCGCATCGCTGGCAACCGACCAGCCGTGATACCCCTCCAGCAGGCACAGCATGTTGCGTGCGCCCGAGGCTGCCCAGGCGAGCCGCAGCGCCAGGTCATTGGCTTCCGAGCCGCTGTTGACCAGAAACACCGTATCGAGCCCATCCGGCGCAAGCTCTGCCAACCGCCTGGAAAAATCGGCGACGGAGGCATAGTGAAACCGGGAATTGGTGTTCAGCCGAAGCCATTGCCGGTGCACGGCGCCGGCAAGACGGGGGTGGCCATGGCCAAGGATCGTGACATTATTGACCATGTCGAGATAGGCGCGGCCTTCGACATCGACCATGTGTTCGCGCAAGCCGCGCTCGATCTGCGGCGGCGTCTCGTAATAATTCTTCTGCGGCCTGGCAAAATGGCTCTGGCGGCGCGACAGAAGCGCTGCGCTCTCAGGCACCGGTGCGTCGCAATCAAAGCCCAGCAGCCTTGCCGGTGACGGGCAAAGCTCCAGCCATGCGGCAGCGTGATCCGGCGGCACGAAAGGCGGCGGCACCAGTTCCTTGTCGCGGCAGAGCTGGACGCGCAGCACGCTGTTGTCTCCAGGCGGACCTGCAACCAGGCCCAGCGGCTGGCCGGGATGGATGAAATCGTCCGGACCCGGCAGGGCATCGATCCCAGCCAGATGCAGGGCGGCATCCCGCCCGAGCAAAATCAGGCCGCCATCAGTCAGTTTCAAAATGCCGCTGAACGGCGCCGATACGTTTGTGCCCGCCGGGAGCAGCAGATCGACATGAAGGGCACATGTCGGCGCGGGGGCCGGCGAAAGCAGCGCGGTCCGCGTCAGCCGGTATTCGCCATACCGGGTTGAGACACCATCATTTTCAGCGGATGCCGCCAAAAACAGCTGGTCTTCGAGACCCGGCTGCGGCCACGCAACGCCATCGAACAGCGCGCTTTGGCTGTTCAGCTCAAGCACGGCAATCCGGGATATGTCGATTTCCGGCAGGAGCTGTTCGCCGGTGATGACAGGCTGCAGATCGCGGGGCTGGCCGAGAATTTGCAGGATCGCGACCTCCATCACGGATGAAGGCACAGAGACCGCGACATCGAAAATTTCCCGTTCGTGGCCGATATTGCCGGCGACATAAGCATTGTCCGGATCAAGCGCCAGTTGCTGTTCGCTGCTGGCCACCAGCACTGCGGCCCGCGCCACGATCAAAGGCCAAAGCGCGCGCAGTTCCGCGCCGTTCAGCGGATAGACCTCGTGGAACGCCTTGACCGCCGGCAGGATGATGCCGGGATCGCCATCGGCATGGTGCAAAAGCGAGGCGCAGGTTACAGCGAGATCGGCAACAAGCCAGCCGTCGATGACATCGCCGAAATCGATCACGCCGTCCGGTATCAGCTGGCCGGCGTCATTGGGCAGGCTGACGACATTGTCGTCGGTGACGTCGTGATGGATTGCTTGCTGCCTCAGCTCCGGCTTCAGGCCATCCAGACGGCGCATGGCCGCGTCCATCTCCCGGCCGATGCGCGCTTTGCGGTCCGCGTCCTTTACTGCCGACAGCAGATGGCTGACCACCGGTGCGGCGTTGCGCAGATCCCATTGCAGGTCACGCGACAGGCCGGGATGCGTGAAATCCGCAAGTGCCAGTGCCAGTTTGCCGCCGAGCGCGCCGAGTGCGGCAACCGTCGTCACAGGCAAATGCTTGCGCTGCGTCAGCGGTTGTCCGTCGATATAATCGAGCAGACGAATTTGATAGGCTTCACCGCGCACGGTGACGAACAGGATCTCGGCACCATCTGAGGCCGCCACAAGCCTTGGAACGCGTGGAGCTCCGGCCTTGACTGCGATATGGCGCATCGCAGCGTTCTGGGCTTCCAGCTCCAGGGTGGCATAGTCGGCGCGGCAGATCTTGAGGACGAAGCGGCCGTTTTCCGTATCGATACGGTAGTTCCGGTCCTGCTGGCTGCCGAGTTCCACGATCGGCCCCGACAGGCCGTAATGGGCCGCAAACAGGACGCTTGCATCCCCGGCATTCACATCAGGCCGCGACAATTCCGTCCGCCGCAAAAACACATGTTCCAATCTCTAGCCCCCCGGAATCAGATTGCCGGCAGATTGGCACACCCTTGTACGAACGCGAATGACAAATCAGTGCGTTCTGACGGGAAGTTTATCCCAGACACGAAAATGCCCGCAGCAAGGGCCACGGGCATTTTGGGAAACGTCGCTGGAGGTGGCGTTGCGCGGTATTAGCGAGCGACCGAGGCGCGAGCGATGCTGTGGATATCGGCGCGGTCGATGCCGAGGTCGCGCAATTCGCGGCTGGTCATGCGGCCGAGTTCGGTGACCGTCTGACGGTACTTGCGCCAATTGTTGAAAGAGCGTGCTACGTTCATGATAATCCCCTTTCCAAGGGCTTTGCGGTCCCGGCTGCCATTCAGCGGCGCCGTTGTCGTTCTGATGCGCTGTGTATAAGCCTCCCGATTATGGAGTAACAGCGCCAATACTTCAGGACACCCATGCATCCGCTGCATGGTCAACTATCAGCGCGCAGAGCGCGCTGGCAGACTGATCGCTTAAACCGATTCTGACTGGGCAGCGGCGCATCCCCGGACAAGTGACACGATCCCTTCAAGCCGATGGAACTTTCCCATCTGCGCCACGTTTGCGCAGATGAGGTAAACAGGAGTAAATGACATGCTCGCAAAGTTTTCTTATCTCGCATTCGGATTTACGCTCGGCGCCGCTCTCCTATTGTCGCTGGCGACGTTCGATAACACCGCCGCACTCTCGAAAACGAGCCGCCTGAACAGCACGGTCACACATGGATCAGCGCATGGCTTTGGCTCGGCACCAGCCGATTTTGCCATGGAACGGTTTGGGTAAAATCTTGCTGTAGCAGACCGACCGGTCGTCGCGCCCAGAGGTGGACGCGGCGTAGACTTCATCAGGTTCTTTCAGACCGCTCTTCCCTGCCGGAAGAGCTAGGAAAACACCACTCGCTGCATCGAGAGGAAGAGCCCCTTTAATTCCGGCTCGCGCACACGCCGGGCTGCCTCGACGCAGGATACCCATTCTGTCAGCCGCTGGCCTTTCTCCCGAAACACATCGCAGCTTTCTTTCACATTCAGCAGATGGACCTGAACGCAGCACGGTACCCGCTGGCCATTGTCGAGCGTTTTCAGATAGGTGAAATATCCGAGCGGTTTCTTCTTAGCCTTGCCGCGCACGCCCGCTTCCTCGAAAGCCTCGATCGCCGCGACCTCATGCGGCTTTTTGCCCGCCATCGGCCAGCCCTTGGGAATGATCCAACGGCCACTGTCACGGCTCGTTACCAACAGCACTTCGAACCTGCCGCTATCGGCGCGAACGCGATAACAGAGTGCCGCAAATTGCTCCCGGATGCGCTCGCGGAAGAGCGCATTGGTAAAGGGCACCAGTTCCGACAAAAACGTGCCGGACTTTTTCGGCAATTTTTTCAGCGCACTGCCCATGGGGCTTAACCGCCCCTGATCGAGGTGCGCCAGACCAGATCGGCATGCAGACGCACCGTATGGTGCTCGGGCTCGGGCGTCTCCGATACCAGCCAGGACACGGCCTCGCGGGCAATCATGTCCACGGGCTGCGCGAATGTCGTCAATCCATAGGATGACCAGGAAGCCTGTTCGATATCGTCGAAACCGGCGACGCAGATCTGATCGGGAACGGACATAGAAAATTGATGCCGGGCAGCATCCATGAAGCCGCAGGCAAGCAGGTCGGTCGCGCAGAACACCGCGTCTGGACGCTCCTTGCGGGTCAAAAGCTGCTGGGCGACGACACGGCCGCTTTCATAACCGGTATGGCCGAACCGCTCGACGATCACATCCATGCCGAGGGCTGTCGCGGCGGCGACGAAACCGTGCTCGCGCGCCATCAGGCTCGGCGTTCCCGCCTGCGAATTGGCAAAAGCCAGCCTGCGGCAACCGGCGCGCACGAAGGCGGTGGCAATGCGGGCTGCTGCATCGGCGTCATCCAGGTTGATCTTCAGCGGCCCTTCCCGGTCATCATCGCGATTGATCAGCACCAAGCGCTGGCCGTTCTTCAGACAGAGGTCGGTGATCGACTTATCCGGCAGGCCGGACAGGATGATCGAGGCATCGGCGCGGTAGCGGATCGCCTGCCTCAACGCCAGATCGACGCTGCCGTCCGACCGGTCCGTGTTGATCAGCATCGCCACCTTGCCGGAATTTTGCAGCTGCTGGGTCAGCGCCCGCAGCAGCGCTGAGCGATAGGGCGTGCCGATTTCCGAGACGATCAGGCAGACGATGCCGCTTTCATTGCGCATGAGCCCGCGTGCGAGGTGATTGACGTGATAGCCAAGCGCTTCCGCAGCATCGAGCACCTTTTGCCGTGTCTTCGGCGATACGCTGGCGCCAGACGTAAAGGTGCGGGAAACCGCAGAACGCGAAACGCCCGCTTTTTCAGCCACTTCCTGGGCACTGACGAATAGTTTCTGCGACACCGGACACTCCACCCTGGAGCAACAATCTGCACAATTTTGCAATTGCGTGCAAGCGTTCGATCCGCCGAATTATGACAGTTTTGTGAAGAATTTGTTTGACAGCGGTTTTCATCTCATGCAGCATTTGCACACGCTTGCAAAAAGCGAGCAGCGTGGAGGCGCTGCTTCAACAGGAGGAAATTTCATGGGTTCACGATATCTTGCCGTCGCGGCACTGGCCGCCGGAACGACACTCTCAGCTTTTTCGGCCCATGCGGCCGGCGGCCTCAACCTGATCTGCTCGGCCGATGTGGTCATTTGCGAGCAGATGAAGGGTGACTTCGAGAAGGCGCATGGCGACATCAAGGTCAACATGGTCCGCCTCTCGTCCGGCGAGACCTATGCCAAGATCCGTGCCGAGGCGCGCAACCCGAAGACCGACATCTGGTGGGCTGGCACCGGCGATCCGCACCTGCAGGCGGCATCGGAAAACCTGACTCTGGAATACAAGTCGCCCATGCTCGACCAGTTGCAGGATTGGGCCAAAAAACAGGCGGAAAGCTCCGGCTACAAGACGGTCGGCGTCTATGCCGGCGCACTCGGCTGGGGTTACAATACCGAGATTTTCAAGGCCAAGGGGTTCAAGGAGCCGAAATGCTGGGCCGATCTTCTCGACCCCGCATTCAAGGGCGAAATCCAGATCGCCAACCCGAACTCGTCGGGTACCGCGTATACGGCACTGGCATCCCTGGTGCAGATCATGGGCGAAGATCAAGCCTATGATTATCTGAAGAAGCTGAACGCCAATATCTCGCAGTATACCAAGTCTGGCTCCGCCCCGGTCAAGGCGGCCGCACGCGGCGAAACGGCGATCGGCATCGTCTTCATGCATGATGCGGTTGCCCAGACGGCCGAAGGCTTCCCGGTCAAGTCGGTCGCACCGTGCGAAGGCACCGGTTACGAGATCGGCTCGATGTCGATCGTCAAGGGTGCCAAGAACCTCGACAATGCCAAGACCTGGTACGACTGGGCCCTGCAGCCGGACGTGCAGTCGCGGATGAAGGATGCGAAATCCTTCCAGCTTCCGTCCAACAAGACGGCTGAGATCCCCAAGGAAGCACCACGCTTCGAGGACATCAAGCTGATCGACTACGACTTCAAGACCTATGGCGATCCGGCCAAGCGCAAGGAACTGCTCGAGCGCTGGGACCGCGAGATCAGCGCCAACGCCAACTAAAGGTAAACTGGCCGTTCCGGGCATTTCGTGTCCCGGGCGGCTTAAAGTTTCTGCCGGCCGGGGATCGCGCAACCCTCCACAGATTGCGGCGCGGTCTCCGGCCAACCATCATTCCATCTTTGACATCATGAAAAGGCGCGAGGATCGTCATGGACCATCGCAACCGCAGACTGGATATTGTCCTCGCACTGGGGATCGCGGCGTTTTTCCTCGTTCCGTGGTACCGGATCGAGGGCGGCTTCCTCGGCTTTGGCTGGCTTTCGGGCTTTCCGTCTGAGGCCTCCGTCGCGCCCGGCATCCTGCAGATCCTCGGCTTTGGCCGCTTGTGGCTCGGCGTCGCCGCCGCCGTCATGGCGGCCGCCGTCGCAGCACGGTTCATTGCTGATCCGATGCGGCGCGGAACCGTGCTTGCCATCGCTGGCGCAATTGGCGTTCTTTTCCTGACGCTTCAGGGTCTGGCAATCGGCTTTTCCGGCTGGTCCTGGACGGTCAGCGAAACCATGTTCGGCGCCCTGGCCGACGGTCAGCCATCGATGGGGGCGGGCGCTGTCCTGTCGGCTTTTGCCTTCGTGCTGATCTTTTCCTTCGGCCTTGCCGAACGCGGCGTCATGAAGGGCGATGCTTTCGTCGTTGCCTCCATCGCCATCCTGGTCTTTCTTGTTGCGATCTTCGTGTTCTATCCGGTCGGCAGCATGCTGGTCGGCGCGTTCCAGGATTTCGACGGCTCGTTCAATCCCGATGGCTTTACCCGCAATATCCAGGACAATTCGATCTGGAGCCTCGGTTGCGTGGTTGGCGGCGAGCGCTGCGGCGTTGCCTGGCGCACGCTCTGGCTGGCGCTGATGACGGCCGGCGGCTCGACCATCATGGGGCTTGCGTTTGCGCTGGTCGCCACCCGCACGCGCTTTCCCTTCAAAAAGGGCCTGCGGCTTTTGACCGTGCTGCCGATCATTACCCCGCCCTTCGTCATCGGCCTTGCGCTCACCCTGCTGTTCGGCCGCGCCGGCGTGATCACCGAGAGCCTGTCCAACCTGTTCGGCATCGAGCCCGGCCGATGGCTTTATGGCCTGACCGGCATCTGGATCGCCCAGGTCCTGTCATTCACGCCGATTTCGTTCCTGGTGCTCATCGGCGTCGTCGAAGGCGTCAGCCCATCCATGGAAGAAGCGTCCCAGACGCTGCGGGCCGACCGCTGGCGCACCTTCTGGCACGTATCGCTGCCATTGATGAAGCCGGGCATCGCCAACGCCTTTCTGATCGGCTTTATCGAAAGCATGGCCGATTTCGGCAATCCGCTGGTGCTCGGCGGCAGTCATGGCGTGCTTTCGACAGAAATATTCTTTGCCGTGGTCGGCTCGCAGAACGATCCCTCGCGCGCCGCCGTTCTCGCCATCATCCTGCTGTGCTTCACGCTGACGGCCTTCCTTGCGCAGCGCTACTGGCTGTCCGGCAAGAATTTCGCCACCGTGACCGGCAAAGGTGACAGCGGTTCGCATATCGCATTGCCCCGCTCGATCTCCATTGCTGTGCACGCCATGGTCATCCCGTGGATGATCTTCACGGTCGTGATCTACGGCATGATCCTGTTCGGCGGCTTCGTGAAGACCTGGGGTCTGGACAATTCGCTGACGCTCGAACATTACGCCCGCGCCTTCTCCGTTGAAATGCGCGATGGGGCCCTCGCCTGGACCGGCGTTGCCTGGAATTCCTTCTGGACCACGATCGAGATTGCGTTGATCTCGGCGCCGCTGACGGCGGCGGTCGGGCTGCTGACCGCCTATCTGATCGTCCGCCAGAAATTTGCCGGCCGCAACGTGTTCGAATTCGCCCTGATGATGAGTTTTGCCATTCCGGGTACCGTCATCGGCATCAGCTACATCATGGCCTTCAACCTGCCGCCATTGGAAATGACCGGCACGGCGCTGATCCTGATTGCCTGCTTCGTCTTCCGCAACATGCCGGTCGGTGTGCGCGGTGGCGTGGCGGCCATGAGCCAGCTCGACAAGAGCCTTGACGAAGCATCGCTCACCCTGCGCGCCACCAGCTTCCGCACGATCCGCAAGGTCATCCTGCCGTTACTTAGGCCCGCGATCACCGCCGCACTGGTCTATTCTTTCGTGCGCGCCATCACCTCCATCAGCGCCGTCATCTTCCTTGTCAGCGCCCAATACAATATGGCGACCTCCTATATTGTCGGCCTCGTCGAAAACGGCGAATACGGCGTTGCAATCGCCTATTCCTCCATGCTGATCGTGGTGATGATCGTCGTTATCGCCGGCTTCCAGCTTCTCGTCGGGGAACGCCGGCTGCGGCGCGAAAATCGCGTGGCCGGCATCACCACAGCCCCTTCCCTTTCCCTCGGTCAGGAGAAAACCGTATGATCACCCCCCGCTCCGGCTCGGTCGTCTTTCAAAATATCAAGAAGCAGTTCGGCGCCTTTACCGCCATTCACGACCTGTCGCTGACCATCGAGCCCGGCCAGCTGGTCACGCTGCTCGGTCCCTCCGGCTGCGGCAAGACCACGACGTTGCGCATGCTGGCCGGCCTTGAACATCCAAGCGCAGGCCGGATCCTGATCGGCGGCAAGGATGTCACCATGCTGCCAGCCAACGAGCGCGACGTTTCGATGGTGTTTCAGTCCTATGCGCTGTTTCCGCATATGAGCTCGCTCGACAACGTGGCCTACGGCCTGGAATCGTCCGGTCTGAAGAAAAAGGAGGCGCGGGAAAAGGCGGAAGAAGGCCTGAAGCTCGTCGGCCTTGCCGGCATGGGCGCGCGGCTGCCCGCCGAGCTTTCGGGCGGCCAGCAGCAGCGCGTCGCCGTTGCCCGTGCGCTGGTGCTCGAGCCACAGGTTCTTTTGCTCGACGAGCCGTTGTCCAACCTTGACGCCCGGCTGCGCCGCCAGGTGCGCACCGAAATCCGCGACCTGCAGCAGCGTCTTGGCTTTACCGCCGTCTACGTCACCCATGACCAGGACGAGGCGCTCGCCGTGTCCGACCGGATCGTCATCATGAAGGACGGGGTGATTGCCCAGGAAGGCTCGCCGCGCGATCTCTACGAGGCGCCGGCTTCGGCCTTCATTGCCGATTTCATGGGCGAGGCCAATGTGGTTGCCTGTGACGTCATCAGTGTCGATGGCGCCGACGCCACCATCCGCATCGGTGCGCTCGAACATCGGGTTCCCAGCCGCAATGCCCGCCCCGGACCGGCAAAGCTTGCCGTGCGCCCGAATTCGATCACGCTCGAGCCGGCATCGGGGGCCGCCTTCCCCGGCCAGATCACCCATTCCGCCTATCTTGGCGACCATGTGGAATACGAGGTAGAGACAAGCACAGGCAGGCTTTTCGTCGTCGATCCGGCCGTCGAGCGTGCGCTTGCACCATCGACGCAAGTCGCCATCGGTTTCAAGGGACGCGGCATCGCCATCATCAACGGCTGAGCCACGCAATATTACAGAAGGACCATTCCATGACATCGCAGATATCCGGGCTCGACGTGCGCTTTGCCTTGGCACAGGCCATCGCCAAGGAAGCCGGCAGCGTCGCGCTCGACTATTACAACCGGCGCGAGACGCTGGTGATCGAAACCAAGCGCGACCTGCAGGACGTCGTTTCCATTGCCGACCGCGAGGTCGAAAACCTCATTCGCGCCCGCGTTGCCGAAGCCCATCCCGGCGACGGGTTCCTGGGGGAGGAATATGGGCTTGCCCGTGGCGATAGCGGTTATACCTGGGTGGTCGATCCGATCGACGGCACCAGCCCCTTCGTTAACGGCATGCCGAACTGGTGCGTCTCCATCGCCGTTTTGCACAATGACGAGCCGGTGATCGGCGTCATCTGCGCGCCCTGCCATGACGAGCTTTATGCGAGCGCAAGCGGCAAGGGCGCGACGCTCAACGGCCGCGTTCTCACCCTCGATCCCTCCCGCACCATCCGCAATGCCGTTACCGGCATCGGCGCCAACAATTATGTGACGCCGGCCTTCGTCGGAAAGATGGTCGAAGATCTCCTGGAAGCGGGCGGCAACTTTATCCGCAACGGTTCCGGCGCGTTGATGCTTGCCTATGTCGCCGCAGGCCGCCTCGTCGGCTATTACGAGCCCTATATGCATGCCTGGGATTGCCTTGCCGGCTATTGCCTCGTCAAGGAAGCGGGTGGCTGGTATCACCCCTTCCCTGTGGAGGGCGAACAGCTGACCAAGGGTTCGCCCGTTCTGGCCACGGCACCCGGCGCACGGGAAGACCTGATGAAGATCGCCGGTCTCTAAACGTATCACATGGGGCTGGCGCCCTCCGGCGGCGCCATCACTCTCATCTTACGGCGTGGCGCTGCCGGTTGGCAACGCGCGGGCGGCCGCGCTCAAAAGATCGGTCTGGGATATCAGCCCCAGAATACGATGCTCGCTATCGATCACGATGACGGCATGGGCGTGTCCGTCCGTCAGAACCGGCAACAGGGAGAATGCCGGGTCGGTGTCCGACGCGGTTGCCGCTTTCGACAGGATTTCGCCGACACGCGTTGCCGGACGGAAAAGTTCGCGCAAACCGACCGTGCCCGCCAGCCTGCCGTCCGCGTCCTTCACCGGCAGCGTGCGGATATTGTGCTTCAAAAGCAGCGCACGCGCCTCAGCGGGATCGGCATCGGCATTGATCGCGATGACGTCACGCGACATGATGTCGGCGCAGCGGATATCGCCATGGGCGCGGATGACTGCCTGAAGCTCGACCTGCTGCAACAGGCGGCTGAGATCCCCCCGGTCGATGTCGAAGGTCTCGTCGAACGCTGCAAGGGCCGCGTCGAGATCTTCCTCGCGGAAACCGGCGCGCAAGGATGCCGGCGGGTCTGCGGTCCTGTGGATATTGACCGGTGCGATGGTTGCGACATGCGGATAGTTGCGCCTTGCAAGCTTGTGAAACAGCAGACCGAGCGCCACCAGGATGCAGGAATTCAGGCCGACCGGCACGAACGGAAACAACAGCCCCCAACCGGCAACCACCGGTCCACCGAGCACGGCGGTGAGCGCAGCAGCGCCGCCCGGCGGATGCAGGCAGCGCGCCAGGGACATCGCGGCAATCGCCAGCGCGACGCCGACACCGGAGGCGATGACCGGATCGTGGATCAGCGAGGCGGTGATAATGCCCACCAGCGCCGAAATCGTGTTGCCGCCGATGATCGACCAGGGCTGCGCGAGCGGGCTGGCCGGGACCGCAAACAGAAGCACGGCGGACGCCCCCATGGGCGCCACGATCAAGGGCAGATGCGGGCCTTGCCCGAGCAGATAGCTGCTGATGAGGCCGGTCAGGCCGATGCCGATCAAAGCGCCGACGCAGGCAATCAGCCGCTCACGCAAGGTGGCGCCGGCGAGAATGGGCACGAACATCCGAAAACGGCCGTCCGGCTTTGGCTTTGGGGGATTGGACATCGGAAACCGGGCACGCCGAAAGACGGAAACGGGTGGCGGCGCGCGCGTCATCCCGTGTCCCGGCTATAGGAAAATCGGCCGCAAAGCGCAACGCCAAACGAAGGCCGCCCGTTTCTGACAAAGGAAACGGCCAGCTTTCCGGCCGTCTCAATGCGCCTAGTTCTGTTTGGCGGCCTCGGCGAAGAACCCTTCGGGACTATCGACCTCGACCAGCTTCTTCCTGTCGATCAGCCAGAACCGGTTGGCGACAGCGCGAACGAAGCTTCGATCATGCGAAACGAACAGGCAGCTCGTCTGCTGCGCCATCAGTTCCGCCTCCAGCGCCTCCTGCCCATCGATATCGAGATGGTTGGTCGGTTCGTCCAAAAGATAGAAGTTGGGATTGGTGAGCCGCAGGATCAGCATGCCGAGCCGCGCCTTCTGGCCGCCGGACAGCTGACCGACCGGGCGGGCCTGCAGCTCGATCGACATTCCGGCTCCGGCCAGAAGCGCCCGCGCCCGCTGGTCGCCGATGTCGAACCGGCGGATGATCGTCGCCATCGGCGTTTCAGCCGGGCGAAGATCGGCCAAGGCCTGGTCGCCGTAGCCGAGAACCAGCGATGGCGTCGCCTTGATGCCCTCCTGCGCCGTCTCCGGCAGTTCGATCGCCTTGCGCAGCATCATGACGAGGCGGGTCTTGCCCGCCCCATTGGCGCCCAGAAGCACGATCCGGTCGCCCTGGCAGACGAATTGCTTGCCTGTTTTAAACAGCAGCGTGCCATCCGGGGTCTGCACTGCGGCATCCTCGAGCGTGACCAGCACCTTGGCATGGGTGCCCCGATTGGCCAGCCTGATCGCACCGGCCGAGCGCTCCAGATGGGCGGGTTTGGCGGCGTCCTCGAGCTTGTCGGCCCGTTGCTTCAACTGCTTGGTCTTGACGACGAGCAGATCGCTGCCGGAATTGATGCCGATATTGTTGAGCTTGGCCGCCTGCTTGCGCAATTGCCCGGCGGCCTTGATGTCGCGCTGATAGCGGCGCTCATCGGCAGCATCCGCCTCGTCGAGTGCGACCCGCGCCCTCGTATATGGCAACGGAAAAATCTGCGACTGCTCGGCGCGCAAAAAGAGCGTGCGATTGGTCACGGCGGCGAGAAAGGCTCGGTCGTGGCTGGCGATAATGACGGGAACGTCACGCGGCAGGGCATTCAGCCATGCCTCAAGCATCGCGATCTTGCCGAGATCGAGATGGTTGGTCGGCTCGTCCAGCATCAGCACATCAGGCTCGGTCACCCACACGCGGGCGAGCATGGCGATGCGCTGCCAGCCGCCGCTCAGCTGTGCCAGCGGCCGTTGCCGTAGCGCCTCGGGCACATCGAGTTCCTCCAGCACCACATCGACACGCCAGCTCTCGCTCTCCTGCTGATCCGCAGAGAGTGCGTCGAGGACGGCGGCGTAGAACGTCAGCTCGAACAGGCGTGTTGGGACATTCTGCTCGACATAGCCGACCGTGAGGCCGCGAGCCTTGGTGATCTCGCCTTCGGTTGCCTCCAGCGCACCTGAAATGCAGCGAAAGAGCGTCGATTTTCCACGGCCATTGGCGGCGACAAGGCCGATACGGTCGCCGGCATTGACGACGAGATTGAGTTTCGAAAAGAGCGGATTGCCCAGCACTATGCCGAGATTGCGGATGTTGATAAGGGTCATGGATCTGTCTCTGGTCTTGCCGCACGGTCATCCATCGAGGGCTCTCAGGCCATCATCGATGCGATGCGTCGCGCGCGGCGGATTGGAAAATGCAGACAGCGAAACCAACGGGATCGGCGCTGCAGTGCCACGAAGGGCAGACCAGAAGACGGTTTTTTAAGAGAAACGGACCTTGGTCAGCCCTGCAAACACATTTGCAGGGCGTTGACGGGGCCACGCTGGCGATGGTGCCGGAAAAATGTGTTCATTGCGCAGCCCTCCTTTCTCGATAACGGCTTTCATACCATCGGATTTCGAGATGCGCAATCACGCCGCTCCGCGTGCGTTTATAGACATAATTTCCATTCTGTACTTTATTGTCTACGTGCTTCGTGATACACAGCCGCATAACCTTCACGGAGATTACGCCATGCAGATCGAGGAATTCACGCTCGAACGGATCCAGTCGCTCTACGAAAACCTGGTGGAGTATAATCTCTCCGATAGCGGCGTTCATCCCTATTCGCTGAAGGAATTGCTGACACCCGATCAGCTGCTTGGCCTGCATGAGGTGGAGCTGGGTTATGGCTGGACCAATGGCGGCGTCGAGCTGCGCGATACCATTTCCCGCCTGTACACCGGCCGCGACGGTGACAACGTCATGGTCACCAATGGTTCGGCGGAAGCGAACTTCATTCTGGTGATGACCCTTCTGGAGCCAGGCGACGAACTGGTGCTGTTCGTGCCGAACTACCTGCAGATCCGGGGATGGGCAAAGGCGCTCGGCGTCACCGTCAAGGAGATCGTGCTGCGCGAAGAACTTGGATGGCTGCCGGATCTCGACGAGGTGCGCGCCGCCGTGACGCCGAAGACCAAGATGATCAGCCTGTGCAATCCCAACAACCCGACCGGCAGCCTCCTGCCGCGCGAAACGATGGACGCGCTTGTCGCGATCGCCCGCGAACACGGCGTCTACCTGCATGCCGACGAAATCTACAAGGGGTCCGAGCTGGATGTGGAGGAATCCGTCAGCTTTGCCGATCTCTACGAAAAAGCGGTGGTGACGGCGGGGCTTTCGAAAGCAATGGCGCTGCCGGGCCTGCGGCTTGGCTGGCTGGTTGGGCCTGCCAAGGAAATCTACGGCACCTGGCAGCGCAAGGATTATACCTCGATCACCACCGGTGCGCTTAGCGAACATATCGCCAATATCGTGCTGCAGCCGGCCAAACGCGCCGAAATCCTGTCGCGCAGCCGCCATCTGCTTCGGGAAAACCGGGCGCTGCTGACCGCCTGGATCGAGGCGCATAACAATCTGTTTTCGTACCTGCCGCCGCAGGCCGGCGGCATGGCTTTCGTCCGCTATAACAGGGAGATCAACTCCTCCGTTCTGGTCGATCGGGTCCGCGAGCAAAAGAGCGTCATGCTGGTGCCGGGCGATGTCTACGGTCTCGATGGCTATGTGCGCATCGGCATCGGGGCGCAGAAGCATCATCTGGAGGCAGGGCTTTCGCGCCTTGCAGACTTTATGAGGGCGTGACGGGATGAAACCCGAGCTCGCCTCCTATGCCGCCGTCTGCGACGGCGTTGCCCAGCTGTTCCAGCCGTTTGTCGAGGTCGTGCTGCACGATCTTGAGACGGAAACGGCGGCGCATATTGCCGGGAATTTTTCAAAGCGAGAGATCGGCGAGCCGTCGCTGTTGCACGAGATCGATTTCCGCCCCAGCGAACGGCTTCTCGGCCCCTATGAAAAGGTCAATTGGGACGGCCGCCGGATCAAATCGATCAGCATCATCCTGCGCGACAGCGGCGAGCGGCCAATCGCGGTGATGTGCATCAATGCCGACGTCTCGCATTTCCACGCGGTGATGCAGACATTGAGCGCCTTTGCCTCGATCCCCGTCGACCATGCCAAGCCGGCGAGCCTGTTCAAGGAGGACTGGCACGAGCGGATCAACGAATATATCCAGAACTGGACGGGATCGCGCGGGCTGATCATTGCCGGATTGAGCCGTGAGCAGAAGCAGCAGCTGGTCAAGGACCTCTCCGCCGACGGCGCCTTTGGGGGCAGGAACTCCGCTGCCTATATTTCCCGTATCCTCGGCATGGGCCGGGCGACCGTCTATAAATATCTGAACCAGAACCGGCCGGAGGACGAATGATCATCCTGTCCCGGTCACAGATCGAAGCCTTGGTCGATCCCGGCCGCGCTCTCACAGCCATTCAAGCCGCCTATATCGCCGCATCCGACGGCCGGGCGGTCATGCCGCCGGTCGGCTATCTCGCCTTTCCGGAAAAGGACGGCGATTGCCATATCAAATACGGCCATATCGCCGGGGACCCGAGTTTCGTCGTCAAGATCGCCGCCGGATTCTATGGCAACCCATCGATCGGGCTGCCGACATCCCACGGCGTGATGCTGGTTTTTTCGGCGCAAACTGGCGTCCTTGAAGCGATCCTGCTCGATGAGGGGTTCTTGACCGACCTGCGCACCGGTCTTGGCGGCGCCATTGCCACGCGGGCGCTTTGCCGCCCGGATGCACGGCGGGTGGCCATTATTGGAACCGGCATTCAGGCCCGCTGGCAGATCCGCTGCCTGCGCCTCGCGATGCCGGAAACGGATTTTTCGTTCACCATCTGGGGCCGGTCGCACGACAAGGCGATGGAGACGGAAACCCAACTTGCGGCGGAAGGTATCGGCGCAAGCGCGTCGCCCGATCTGGAGCGTCTTTGCGGCGACGCCGATATCATCATCACCACCACACCCTCGCGGCAAGCGCTGATCCGCGATGCCTGGATAAAGCCCGGCACACATATTACCGCAATCGGCGCCGATGCACCCGGCAAGCAGGAGCTGGACACGGCGCTGGTTGTCCGCGCCAACCGTCGCGTCTCAGATAGTCTCGAACAGTCTCTCGATCACGGCGAATTCTCAGCGGCGTTCCGCGCCGGGGAGATGTCTGCCGCAAGCTGCGTCGAGCTTGGAGCGGTGCTCGCTGGCACAGCGCAAGGCCGGCTCGATCCCGGCGATATCACCATCGCTGATCTTACCGGCATCGCGGTTCAGGATATCGCCATCGCCACGTCTGTTCTTGCGGCGCACCGGGATGCCAGTGTGGTTTGATCTCCGCGATTGCTCAACCGACCTTATTGCCGGCTCTGCCCCATCCGCGAGAGCAGGATCACCGGCAATATTCCGATCACGACGATGGCGAGCGCGGCGATGGAGGCCTCCTCATAGGTGCCCCTTGCGGCCTCGCCGTAAAGATGTGTGGCGAATGTCTCGACGTTGAGCGGCCGCAGCAGAAGGGTCGCCGGCAGTTCTTTGACGCAATCGACGAAGACCAGGAGGCCGGCCGCCGTGATCGCCGCTTTCGACAGTGGCAGATGGACATGGCGGAATGTACCGGCCGCCGATTGGCCAAGCACGCGGGAAGCATGGTCGAATGACATCGGGATTCGCTGTAGTCCGGCATCGATACCGCCTGCCGAGATAGCGAGGAACCGCACGGTATAGGCATAGAGCAAGGCCGCACCCGAACCGATAAACAGCAGGCCCGTCGACACGCCGAACCAGGCACTTGCCGTGCGATCGATGAAGCCGTCGAAAGTGGCAAGCACGATCAGCACGCCGATCGCAACGACCGTGCCCGGTGCCGCATAACCAAGTGTTGAAAGCCGCTGCAGCCAGGCCGTCGCAGCGCCCGGCCGCAGGCGGCTGGCATAGGCGATGAGCAGCCCGCAAAGGACAGTTGCGATCGTCGCGGCGGAGGCGAGCACGATAGTGTTGAACGCTTCGGTAAAGAAGCGTGGCGACAGTCCGGCAAATTCGATCCGTTTCCACGCTTCTGTCACCAGATAGAGTGCGGGCGCGCCAAAGCCGATGAGGATCGGCAAGAGGCCTGCGAACAGGAGGAGAAAGCCTTTTCCCCGCGATACCCGGCGCGGCTCGAAGGGGCGGCTGCGCTGGGCGCCGCTCGAATAGCGCTGCTTGCCCCTCGCCCATTTCTCCAAGGCCACCAGCGCAACCACGACGATGAGCAGCGAGAGGGCGATCTGCGATGCGCCCGGCAGATCGGAGCGGGTAATCCAGGTCGTGTAGATCGAGACGGTCAGCGTCCGCACACCGAGGAATTCCGAGGCACCGATATCGTTGAGGGTTTCCATCAGCGCCAAGCTGACCCCGACGGCGACCGCCGGCCGGGCAAGCGGCAGGGCGACATGCCAGAAGACGGCGCGGCGCGAGATCCCGAGCGTGCGCGACGCATCGATCAGATTGGCCGACTGCGTCAGGAACATCGCCCGTGTCGGAATATAGACATAGGGATAGAGCACGAAACCGAGAAGCAGGATGCAGCCCGTCATCGAACGCACATCCGGCAGGCGGAATTCGCGCGGGCTGGAATAGCCGAGCATCCAGCGGATCGCCCCCTGCACCGAGCCGATCGGGTGCAGGATATCGAGATAGGCATAGGCGATGATATAGGTGGGGACTGCCAGCGGCAGCAGCAGTGCCCATTCGAGCATCCGGCGGCCGGGAAAGGCATAGGCCGTGACCAGCCAGGCCGTGGATGTTCCCAGAATGGCGGTGATCAGACCGACGCCGGCCAAAAGGATAGCCGTATCAGCGAGCGCCGCCGGCAAGATGGTCGAGACGAGATGGGACCAGAGCCCGGCAGACCCTTGCAGCGCCTGCAGCAAAAGCGCGATGATGGGCAGCATGACCAGACAGGCGACAGCGCCGGCGCCAAGCAACCAGCGGGCTCCGGCCCGGCCCTTTGGCCAGCTTCGCGCAGCGCTGATCATCGGCTGAAATCCATCGTTCGGGCGGAAGAAATGGCGCCCGCAAACCGGCGGGCGCAAACAGTTTTTTAGTTGTCGAAGCCCACTTTATCGACCAGTTCGCTCGCCTGCTTGCGGTGGCTGACGATTTCCGTGAGCGGCTTTTGATCGATCTTCAGCTCGCCGAACGAGGCCACGATCGGATCGACTGCGGCACCAGCCTTGACCGGATATTCGAAATTGGCTTCTGCGAAGATCTTCTGGGCGTCGCCGGAGACCAGATATTCCAGAAGCTTCACGGCCTCGGCTTTGTTGGGCGCGTTCTTGGCCACGGCAGCACCGCTGATGTTCACCTGCGTTCCACCGTCCTTGAATGTCGGCAGCACGACCTTGATGGCATCGCCCCAGGCCACCTGCTCTTCGCCGCCCTTGCCCGAGCGCATCAGGCCGACATAATAGGAGTTTGCCACGGCAATATCGCAAATGCCGCCGAGAATATCCTTGGCGCCATCGCGGTCGCCACCGGCAGCCTTGCGGGCGAGGTTATCTTTTAGACCCGTCAGCCATGTTTCGGTGGCTTCAGCGCCATAATGGGCGATATGATCGGCAAACAGCGCGGTGTTGTAGGGATGCTGGCCGGAGCGAATGCAGATCTTGCCCTTCCATTTCGGATCCGCCAGGTCTTCATAGTTGAAGGCCGTCAAGTCCAGATCCTTGGCGGCGTAGATGACGCGGGCGCGCATCGACAAGGCAAACCAATGGCCCTTTTCATCGCGCAGCTGAGCAGGGATCGATTCCGTCAGAACGGTGGATTCGACCGGCTGGGTAATGCCCTTTTCAACGAGATCGATCAGGTTTCCGGCATCGACGGTCATCAGGATGTCGGCCGGCGAGCTTGCGCCTTCTGTGGCGACGCGCTCGGCCAGACCGTCCTTCATGAACACCGTGTTGACCTTGGTGCCGGTCGCGGCAGTGAAGGAATCGAGCAGCGGCTGGATAAGGCCCGGTTCGCGGGTTGTGTAGATGTTGAGTTCGGCCGCCGAGGCAGTGCCCGCAGCGAGCAGCAATGACGCCGTGAAAACTGTGGATTTTGCAATGCGTGACGTATTCATAAGTGCCTCCAGATGAACGATGCACCGCTGTCGAGCATTATTTGATCAAAACAGTCAAGTTTACCTGGAGGACTTTACCGTAAACCGGCTTTGCGGCAGTGCGTGCACTTAAGCGTTCGAAAACACCAGCCAGCTATCGGGCAAAACCGACAGGCTGACCGTCTGCGTCTGCGGCGGCAAGCGGTGCATGGTGCGGACCTGCAATACCTGGTCAAGACCATCGACGGCGATTGCGAGTTGCTCGACTTCGCCGAGGAATGTGCGGCTTTTCACCTGCCCCGAAAGCGTGCCCAGACCGGGTGCGACCGAAATGTCCTGCGGGCGGATATACACCGTGGCTGGCATTCCATCGCGGCCATCGAGCCTCTGGCCAAAGCGGCCGATCGCCGTTTCGATCTGGCCGTTGGTATAGACACCGGAAATCCTGTTGAAGGCACAGAAGAACTCGGCGGCGTAGGGAGATACAGGCCGATCGTGCAGATCGTAACCGGATCCCGCCTGGACGATCCGGCCGTCCTTCATCAACACCACCCGGTCGCCGGCCGAAAGCGCCTCTTCCGGATCGTGGGTGACCATGATCACGGTGGTGCCAAGGCTTTTCAGGAGAGACAGGGTTTCATCGCGAACCTTTTCGCGCAATCCCCGGTCAAGATTGGAAAACGGCTCGTCCATCAGCAGAATGTCCGGCCGGGGAGCGAGCGCGCGGGCAAGTGCCACACGCTGCTGCTCGCCACCCGACAGCATGTGCGGATAGCGCCCCTTGAGATGGGCAATGCCGATATGCGCGATCACGTCTTCGGTTCTGGCGGCAGCCTCCGGTTTCGGACGGCGTTTCAGGCCGAACAGGATGTTCTGCTCGACGGTCAGATGCGGGAAAAGGGCATAGTCCTGAAACACGAAACCGATTTTGCGGTCTTCCGGCTCGACGAAGCGGGAGGGGCCTGAAACCTCCTCGCCGTTCAACACGATACGGCCGCCATCGACACGATCCACCCCGGCAATCATGCGCAGCAAGGTCGATTTTCCGCAGCCGGACTGGCCGACAAGGCAGATGATCTCGCCGGACGCGATCGTCAGCGACACTGAATCAAGCGCGACGGTTGCGCCAAAACTGCGGCTGACATTGTGGAGTTCAAGTGTCCGATCCTGGGCGTGTGGTGTCAAAATCCGCTCCTCTCGATGCGGCAGATGGCATCCTGCCGGGGCAGGTGCGACTCAAGCATTGGAGCCCGTTTATCCGGATGTTTTATGAAAAAGACAATCAACCCGCTGCAGGTCATGGCGATCTTCAGGAGCAAGAGCTTTGGCCGGAACGTCCGGCTTGCCTCTGGCTGGCGGGAGAATGATCAAATTCTGGAGGAAATCATCGGCGCGGGCGGTCGCGGAAGGGCAACGCGCCCGGATGGGAGTTAAGCGTCTGGCCGCAGCCCCGCCGTCAAAACGGCGGGTCGCGGCAATTGCCTCAGACTTCGGTGCCCAGCAGCGCGGCCACGGAGACCTGCAGGGCTGCGGCAATTCTTCTCAACTTGGCCGGATCGGCATCGCTGCCATCTTCGATGGCTGCAATCTCGGTATTCGCCAGTCCGCAGGTTACGGCAAGATCTTCAATGCTGTAACCGGCCGATTCACGATGCGCTTTCACCTGAGAGCCAACGGTGCCGCCGGCAATGGCCTCAAGGCCAAGATTGTCGAAATTATTGAGTACAATAGACATGAAAGTCTCCTGTTGTGCGTGAATAGAACGTCTGCGTTTTTCGTTCCCCGTTTTATGCCTGACTGCAAAAATACGAATTCCTTTTATTGCTGCGGTGCGGCATCGACAAGCGATTAATGCTGCACCCGCTTTATGAGGCACATCAATGATTTCAGCCGCAACCTGCCAAATTTCCAAGAATTCAAATAAAATCAACTATATGCGACCAACTTCTCATGAAGGTGGCCCGGTTATTTCAAAATACGAAATCTGTCAGCGATGTTCTCAAGCGGTGCTGATCGCACCTCCACATCGGTCACCGACGCACCGGGAGGTCCAATCCGGCAGCGCTCCAGCATGGCTTTGACCGCGAGCCCAGGTCCGCATATCAATGCCGCGACCGAGCCGTCCGCTTCGTTGCGGACCCAGCCCGACAGGCCAAGCCTCTGCGCCTGGCCCCGCGTCCAAAACCGGAAACCGACACCCTGGACACGTCCGGCTATGCGAACCAGCACCGCTTCGGCCTCATCCATCATGCCTCTCCCTCACCGCCGGTCACATCAATCTGGTGCGGGCATCAAAGATTGCAAGCCTGTTTTCCATTGCAGCGATCCCCTGCTATGGGAGAGCGGCGCCTGCGTGGGACACTCAGCATTTAACCGGACTGCAACAATGGAAATCGATATGGACACCGTGGAAATCAATGGCCGCAGCGACTTTGCCCTTTGGGCAATCCAGCGGGCGCAGGAAATCGTCATGGCTGAGGGCGCGGCTCTGGCTCTGGCTGCCCGTGACATGAACGAAGACGCCCTTCAGGAACATGGCGCGGCCCTTGGCAAGGCAATTGCGGATGCGATGCTTGAGGTGTTTGACGGCTTGATGGCCGAGTAAAAATACGGGCGCTTGAACAGTCACGGATGGTTGTGGATAATCACGATCGATTTGGGGAATGGCGATAGAGGGGTGACGTTTTTGGAAACTGGTCATGACACGAGCCGGCTCGAGATGGTCGTGCTGATGACGCCCGACATGGCCAATTTCAGCGGCAAGGTGCATGGCGGCGCGCTGCTCAATCTTCTTGATCGGGTCGCCTTTTCCTGCGCCTCGCGTTTCTCGCAGGAATATGCCGTGACCCTGTCGGTCGATCAGGTCGTCTTCCGCCAACCGATCCATGTCGGCGAACTCGTCACCTTTCGCGCCTCGATCAACTATGCCGGCCGCACATCGATGGAGGTCGGCATCCGGGTCGAGGCGGAAACCATCCGCACCGGCGAGCGGCGGCACACCAATTCCTGTTATTTCACCATGGTGGCGGTGGACGCCGACGGCCGTCCGACCAATGTTCCCGCCTATAGCCCCATAACCGGCGTCGCCAAGCGCCGCGAACGTGCCGCGCAGGTGCGGCGCAGTCTGAGACGCGAATTCGAAGAGCGGTTCAAGGCTGCGGGCGCCGAAGCCGAAGAATGATTTCGGCGAGCCTCTGTCACTGACGCACTTGCAGGGCTGATATCAGGCGAGATCGTCCAGCGTGTAGGCGCGGATATAGTCGATCTTCATGTCCGAACCATTGGGCAGACCGTCTGACGGCGCGCCCGCCATGCCGCCGACGGCAAGATTGACGATCATGTACATCGGCTTATGCATATCCGACGGTGTATCAGCGCGCGCGACGGCGACATCATCGATATACCAGACGATCTCGTCTTCCTGCCACAGAACGCCGTAGGTGTGGAAACCTTCCGTTTCGGAGACGCTGACGGCGGTGGCGACGGATGTCTGCTTTCCGGTTTCGTTGGAGTGAACCGTGACATGCACGGTATTGGGGTCCTGGCCGCGCATCTCCACGACATCCAGTTCCGGCGGCCAGGAGCCATCTTCCGGAAGCAGCCAGAACGCCGGCCACACGCCTTTTTCATCCGGCATGTCGGCACGGATTTCGAAATAGCCATAGGTCTGGGAAAAGGAAGCATGCGTGGTCAGCATGCCCGATGTGTAGGCATGGCCTCCGACCTCTGCCTTGAGCGCATCAGGCGTTTTCTCCGCCGTTATCGTCAACACGCCATCGCTGACGGAAAAGGGATTGCTGGCGGATGTCGGCGCGTAGCGGGGATTGACGTACCATTGCAATTCGCCATTGCCGGACAAGGTCGCGCCCTTCTCCGGCGCCCACCAGTATTTGGCCTCCCAGACACCCTGCGTGCCGTCCACAAGTTGCAGCGCGTTGAAATTGTCGCTGAAGGTCCGCGTCAGTGCGGAGCGGTCGAGGCTCAGCTCGAACTGGCCGGCGCTGAGGTCCGTCCTGGTCGTATCGGCAAAGACAAGGCTTTCGCCATCACCGAGATCAAGTCTCAGATGCGCGCCTTCCTGTGTCGCATGGGCGAGGACCTGATCGAAAGAGGTCAGCGAATAGCCGTCCAGGCGGACGATGTCGGCGGCTTCAAAATCGGTGATGAGGTCGCTGCCATTCCCCTTGGCGAAAATGAACGTGTCTGCCCCTGCACCCCCGGTCAGCACATCATTGCCGCCGCCGCCGTCCAGCGTCTGCCGGCCTGAGCCGCCCTTGATGATATTGTCGGCGGCGTTTCCGAAGGCATAGCGCAGATTGCCGGTGACCGTCAGGTTTTCGAAATTGTCCGGCAGGGTATAGCTCATCCAAGTGCTGATCGTATCGATCCCCTCGCCTGCGGCCTCGTAGGCGCGGTTGATCGCCGAATAGAGATAGTAGATATCGTCGCCGGTGCCGCCGCTCATCGTGACGTTGACGGCGCTGTCGCCCCACATCGAATCATGGCCGGCCGTACCCTTCAGCGCCGGGCCAGATCCGGTTGCGGAGAAAAACCCGGTCGAACTATCGCTGTAGTAGAGGGTTTGCCCAAGGGCATTCAAAACGGTCTTGCGCATGATCATCTCCTGTCCGGCTGGCCAGGGCATCGTGAAACGAGATCGATGCCGCAGTGCACCAGGGTACAACGGGCCAGCGGATCCACCCATGATGGATCGGGATGAGGCGCATGAAACCGTCAAGCTGCGTTAATACGCAGACAAGCGGTCCCGTTCTGGGTCAGCTATGGCCAGATTTGGAACAGCAGGGTCAGCTTCTGCCCTTTTCAGGAATACGAGAGAAGGCGGCAAGCACGGTGCGTTCCGACTGGAGAAGGTAGCTTTCCAGCGCGGCTGCAGCGTCTTGCGTCTCGCCGGCATTCAGCTTTTCAAGGATGGAGGCATTGAGCTCGATATAAGGCTCGTGCAGAAGTTCGGGGCTGTCGAGAAGTCCGAAACTCAGACGCAGCTCTGCCGCGATCTGCAGATAGAAAGCGTTCAGCCGTTCGCTGTCGGCGAGATCGACGATCGCTGCATGAAAGACCATGTTGGCGCTGCCGACCGTGCCCCAATCGCTGCAGAGGCTGGCGGCACGCGCCTCTTCGACGGCGGCGCGCATGCGGGCGACCGCCGGATGTTTCGGATAGGCCTGCGCCAGCGCCCGGCACTCGATGAGACGGCGCACGCGGTAGATATCGATGATCGAGGCCATGCTGGGGATTTCAACGAAGACGCCGCGATTGGGCTCGTGCCGCAACAGGCCTTCCTTGGTCAAAAGCCGGAACGCTTCGCGCAGCGAATTGCGGGACACCTGCAGATCGCTGCTCAATTTGACTTCCGACAGGCGTTGACCGGGCTTGAGCTCGCCGGCAATCAGCTTGTTGCGGATCGCCTCCGCCAACCGGGGCGCAAGTGCGGATATGGTGTCCTGCTCAGTCATGCACGTCCTTCATTCGAAGCGATAAGCACCGTGTGTGACGGATATCTTGGATTCCCCCGCTTGGAAATGGGGTCTGGGCCGAACACGTCGGCCGGCGTATGTTTTGCGGCAGGAAGAGCAGCCGGAATGATTATTTCAACAGGCGGGCCGTACCGGGGGACATCGAACCGGGACACAAGAACCTTTGAAGGCACAGAAATCTCCATCTAGGCGGCACTTCACGTCATGAGGCAAATATGAAAAGCTCAACATTTCAACAGTATGATGGAACGATGAAATAATAATCGTTGAACAATATTGACAGAATTGTGAAATGCGGCGACGGTATGGCAGTCAAGATCATTGACGAGGCCTGCCGGGGAATGCGCAGGCGGATAATCAGAGAGAGGGTTCATGGAACAGTCACCGATTTCACCCGCCAACGGCGCGCCGCAAAAGGCGCCCATGTCCGCCAAATCGCGGCGTGCCGCGCTCGTCGCTGCCATCTTTCTGATGGCGACATCGGCCATCGGTCCAGGCTTCATCACCCAGACGGCCACCTTCACAAGCCAGCTCGGCGCTGCCTTCGCCTTTGCGATTCTTGCTTCCATCCTCATCGATTTCATCGTGCAGCTAAACATCTGGCGGATCGTGACGCTGACGAAGATGCGCGCATCCGACATTGCCAATGCGGCCATTCCGGGTACCGGTTACCTGCTCGCCGTCCTCGTCATCGTCGGCGGGCTGTTCTTCAACATCGGCAATATCGGCGGCTCCGGTCTTGGCCTCAACGCCATGATCGGCCTTGATGCAAAATGGGGCGGCGCAATCAGTGCGCTGATCGCCATCGGCATTTTCAGCTCCAAACGGGCCGGCCTTGCCATCGACCGCCTGATCGTCGTCGCCGGCGTCCTGATGATCCTCCTGACGCTCTATGTCGCGATCGTCTCAGGTCCGCCGGTCGGCGATGCGCTGTTCCAGACCTTCCTTCCCTCCACCATCGATTTTGCCACGATCACCACCATCGTCGGTGGCACGGTCGGCGGCTACATCACCTATTCCGGCGCACATCGCCTGCTCGACAAGGGCACCGTCGGCATCGAGAACCTCGGCGCCGTCAACCGTGCGGCACTGACGGGTATCGCCGTCACCGGCCTGATGCGCTATGTGCTGTTCCTTGCCATTCTCGGCGTGGTCGCCAGCGGCGTCGTCATCGACGTGTCGGGCAAGGGTGCCAATCCTGCGGCACAAGCCTTCCAGGCAGCCGCAGGCGAGACCGGCTACCGCATCTTCGGTGCCGTTTTGTGGTTTGCCGCCATCACCTCGGTGATCGGCGCCGCCTATACGTCGGTATCGTTCATCACCGTCTTCAAGAAGGACATCAGCGAACGCGCCCGCAATATCGCAACCGTGATCTTCATCGCCGTCTCGCTGTTCTTCTACGTGATCATCACCACGCCACCGGCGCAGATGCTGATCTTCGTTGGCGGCCTGAACGGCCTGATCCTGCCGATCGGCCTGTCGATCTTCATCTATGCTGCCTGGGCACGGTCCGACCTCATGGGCGGTTACCGCTATCCGCGCTGGCTGCTGGTACTCGGTGTGCTGGCTTGCGCACTCACCTGGTACATGGGCTACAAGTCGATCGGCCCGATTTTCGCCCTGCTGACGCCGGCCGCCTGAGGAGGATAGACAATGACTGCCATCGATCTGAACAGCGATCTCGGCGAAAGCTACGGCGCCTGGCGCATGGGCGAAGACGAAACGATGCTGGGCATCGTCTCGAGCGCCAATGTCGCCTGCGGCTTCCATGCCGGCGATCCCGCCGGCATCTGGAAGACCGTCAAGGCGGCGGCCGGCAAAGGTGTTTCGATCGGGGCGCATGTCTCCTATCCCGATCGCGTCGGCTTTGGCCGGCGCGACCTCGATGTGACGAGCGGCGAACTGATCGCCGACGTCATCTACCAGATCGGTGCGCTGAAGGGCATGGCGGCTTCAGCCGGCGTTGCAGTCGGCTATGTCAAGCCGCATGGCGCGCTTTACAACCGGATCGCCCATGACCCGCTACAGGGACAGGCGGTCATCGACGCCATCAAGGCGATCGATCCGTCGCTGGTGCTGATGGGCCTTGCCAATGCGCCGATCCTGAAACTTGCCCAGGCATCCGGCCTGAAAACGGTTGCCGAGGCCTTTGCCGACCGCGCCTATACGCCGGACGGACAATTGGTCTCGCGCCGCGAACAGGGCGCCGTCCTGCACGATACGCAGCTGATCGCCCGCCGCATGCTGCAGCTTGCCCGCCAAGGCACGCTGGAGGCGATCGACGGCTCGACCATCACGATCGATGCTCAGTCGATCTGCGTCCATGGCGACAGCCCGGGCGCCGTTGCCATCGCGCAGGAAATCCGCCGGGCCTTCGAGGCAGACGGCATTTCCGTCCGGTCTTTTCTAACGGCCTGACGGATATTCTGGGAGGAATAGAATGATTGCCATAGACCATCTGCGCCATGTGAATACCGGACAGGCGCGCATCGCCCGCGAGCGCTACCGCGCTGGCAGCATCGAGCCGACATCGGGCGTCGCGCCCGGTTTTACGCAAGCCAACATGATTGTTTTGCCGCGCGATTGGGCCTTTGATTTCCTGCTCTATGCGCAGCGCAATCCGAAGGCCTGCCCGGTGCTTGACGTCTCCGATCCCGGCTCGCACGCGACCCTGCTGGCGCCAGGTGCCGACCTGCGCACCGATATCCCGCTCTACCGCATCTGGCGCGACGGCAAGCTTGCCGAGGAAACGGCGGACGCACGCGCAGCCTGGGCAGAGCATCCCGATCTTGTCAGCTTCCTGATCGGCTGCAGCTTCACCTTCGAGACACCGATGGTGGAGGCAGGCATCGAAATCCGCCATATCACCGACCGATCCAATGTGCCGATGTACCTGACCAACCGGCCATGCCGCCCGGCCGGGCGCCTGCACGGCAATATGGTCGTGTCAATGCGGCCGATCCCGGCGTCGCGCGTTGCCGATGCGGCGACGATTTCCGGCCGCTTCCCGTCCGTGCATGGCGCGCCCGTGCATATCGGCGTGCCGGAAGAACTCGGCATCAAGGATCTGGCCAAGCCTGAATTTGGCGATCCCGTGCGCATCGAGCCCGGTGAAATCCCGGTCTTCTGGGCTTGCGGCGTCACCCCGCAGGCAGCCGTCATGGCATCCGGTGTGCCGTTTGCCATCACCCATGCACCGGGACATATGTTCATCACCGATATCCCTGATTCCGCCTATCACGCCTGAGGTTCCGATGCGCTTTCTACCCGTCAGCCTGACAGTCCTGCTTGTCGAACTCGCCGATCTCGATGAGACGCTGGCGCTGTTTGCCTCGCTTCAAGCCGATCCGGTCGATGGCATCGAAGACATGGTGCCGGCCGCCCGTACCCTGATGATCCGTTTCCGCCCGGAACGGCTGACGGCCGAGAAGCTGTGCGGCGCCATCGCGACCCGCGACCTCTCCGCCCGTATTACGCCTTCGGACACATGCGTTGAAATCCCGGTCCATTATGACGGCGAGGATCTGGCGGATGTCGCCGGACTCACCGGCCTTTCGGTCGATGAGGTCATCCGCCGCCATACCGAAAGCGAATTCACCGTCGCCTTCTGCGGCTTTGCTCCAGGCTTCGGCTATCTCGTCGGCGGCGATCCCACCCTGCAGGTGCCGCGCCGGCAAAGCCCGCGCACGAAGATCCCCGCCGGCTCCGTCGCGCTGGCCGGCGCCTTTTCCGGCGTTTACCCGCAGGCAAGCCCCGGCGGCTGGCAGATCATCGGCACGACGCCGGAAAAAATGTGGGACCTGTCCCGCGATCCGCCAGCTTTGTTCCAGCCGGGTTACCGGGTGCGCTTTACCGATCTTTCGAAAAGCAAATCCGTTGTCTCGGTGAGCACGGCCAAGAGCGCTGCAGCGCCAGCAACGGTCCAGACAGCCGGTGCGCTGGCGCTGAAGGTGCTCGCAGCACCGATGCCCGCGCTATTTCAGGATACCGGCCGCTTCGGCCAGACGGGCCAGGGGGTTTCAGCCTCCGGCGCACTGGACATCGGTGCGCACAAGGCCGCCAACCGCGTTGTTGGAAATCCCGTTGATTTCGCCTGTCTTGAAATTACGCTCGGCGGCTTTTCCTTCGAAATCAACGGCCGCGCCGTGCTGGGGATAACCGGCGCGCCCTGCCCCATTCAGGTGCGCGACGCTTCCGGGCGTGTCCAGACGGCCGAAACCTACCGGCCGATTTCGCTTGAGCCGGGTGATGTCGTCACGCTCGGCCATGCGCCCAAGGGCATGCGCAGCTATCTCGCAATGCGCGGCGGTTTTGCGGTCACGCCGGTGCTTGGCAGCGCCTCCACCGATACGCTCGCCATCGTCGGGCCGGACCCGGTCACGGCCGGTACGGTGCTGACGATCCAGAGCGGAACAAAAGACTTGGTGCCCGTCTCGTTGACAGAAGTACCGGCCTTCGATCATCCGGCGTCCGGTGAAACGGTGGTGCTCGATGTGGTGATGGGACCGCGCAGCGACTGGTTTACGCAGGCTGGCATCGACACGCTGTCCGGCCAGCTCTGGACGATGACGCCGCAGTCCAACCGCGTCGGCATCCGCCTCGCCGGTGACGTGCCTCTAGAGCGCAAGGACAAGGCGGAGCTGCCGAGCGAAGGCACGGCGACCGGGGCCATCCAGGTGCCGCATAGCGGCCAGCCGGTGCTGTTCCTTGCAGACCATCCGCTGACCGGCGGCTATCCCGTGATCGGCAATGTCGCCGAACATCATCTCGATCTCGCCGGCCAGATTCCGGTCAATGCAAAGATACGCTTCCGGCCCGTAAGGGCTTTCGCCGACATCAAGCCCGTCAAGGCCTGAGATCGCGATACCCGCCGGACAAAGACAATGAGGATAGACCCGATGAAAAAAGTGCTGATTGCCAATCGTGGCGAAATCGCCGTCCGCATCATCCGCGCCTGCCGCGACTACGGCATCGCCTCGGTTGCGGTTTATGCCGATCCGGACATGGATGCGCTGTTCGTGCGCCTGGCCGACGAGGCCTACGGTCTCTCCGGCAGCCGCCCGGCGGAAACCTATCTCGACATCGAAAAGCTGATCGGCATCGCCAAACGCTCCGGCGCCGATGCCGTGCATCCGGGGTACGGCTTCCTGTCCGAGCGGGCGGAGTTTGCCCGCGCCGTCATCGATGCCGGCCTGATCTGGATCGGCCCCGATCCGCATGTCATCGAAGCGCTGGGTGACAAGGTGCAGGCGCGGCGGATCGCCACCAGCGTCGGCGCTCCCCTGGTTGCCGGCAGCGATGGTCCGGTCGAGACGGCAGCCGAAGTGATCGCATTTGCCGAGCAATATGGCCTGCCGGTTGCGATCAAGGCGGCCCATGGCGGCGGCGGACGCGGCCTGAAGGTCGCCTGGAAGATGGAAGATGTGGCCGACCTCTACGCATCGGCCGTGCGCGAGGCGGAAGCTGCCTTTGGCCGTGGCGAATGTTTTCTCGAACGCTTCCTTGACCGGCCGCGCCATATCGAGGCGCAGGTTCTGGCCGACAAGCATGGCAATGTGCTGGTGCTCGGGACCCGCGACTGCTCGCTGCAGCGCCGCAATCAGAAGCTTGTCGAAGAGGCGCCGGCGCCGTTTCTCTCAGATGCCCAGCGGCATGAAATCCATGATGCTGCCAAGCGCATCTGCGCTGCCGCCGGCTATTCCGGCGCCGGTACGGTCGAATTCCTGCTCGGCGTCGATGGCACGATCTCCTTCCTGGAGGTCAATACCCGCCTGCAGGTGGAGCACCCCGTCACCGAAGAAACGACCGGCATCGACCTGGTGATCGAACAGTTCCGCATCGCCGACGGCCTGCCGCTGCTGGTGACCGAGACGCCCGCACCCCGCGGCCATTCGATCGAATTCCGCATCAATGCCGAAGATCCCGGCCGCGGCTTCCTGCCGACGCCGGGCACCATCACCACATTCGAGGCACCGTCCGGACCGGGCGTCCGGCTCGACAGCGGCGTCGTCTCCGGCTCGACCATTCCCGGCACCTTCGATTCGCTGGTGGCCAAGCTGATCGTGACCGGGGCAACCCGCGAACAGGCGCTCACCCGTGCCCGCCGGGCGCTCAAGGAATTCAGGATCGAGGGCGTGGCAACCGTGCTGCCGTTCCACCGCGCCGCGATGGAGGCCGCCGATTTTATCGGTGACGACGGCTTCAAGGTGCATACGCGCTGGATCGAAACCGATTTCGCTGACCGCCTTGCCGCTGACGCGCGGCCCGATCCGGGCGCCGATACGTCTCTCATCCGCACCCATGTCGAGATCGACGGCAAGCGCCATGCGCTGGGCATTCCCGCCGCACTTCTGGCCGGTCTCGGCGGCCTGAACGCACCGATCGGCGATGCCGGAAGCACGGAGACGCAAGAAGACTCTTCCACCGTAACAGCGCCCATTTCCGGGACGCTGCAAGCCTGGAAATGCGCCGATGGCGATACCGTCAAGGAGGGCGACCTGCTCGCGGTGATGGAAGCGATGAAGATGGAAACGCAGATTCTATCGGCCCGCTCCGGGACATTGGTGATCAAGGCAGCGGAAGGCGCTTATGTGAATGCCGGAGCGGCGCTTGGCCGTATCGAATAGGTCCCGGTCCAGAAGCCGGCTAGAAAAGTGCTCGCGCCGTGTCACCTCGCGAGCACTTTTCGTTTGGACGTCCGCCCATCAGCGCTTCCGGCCAAAGTCGGCACGGTTGATGCCGTGGCGCTGCAGCTTGTCGTAGAAAGTCTTTCTGGGAATACCCAGCGCCTCGATCGTCAAGCGGACATCGCCATCGCTGGCCGAAAGCGCCTGGCGGATGATATCCGCCTCATACAGCTCCAGCTTTTCCGGCAGGCTGTTTTGGGTGGAAGGGGAGGGGGTAGCCTGCCATCCGGCAGCTTCGACGCCGAGAACGACACGCTCGGCAAAATGCGACAGCTCGCGCACGTTCCCTGGCCAGGCATGCGTGGACAGATATTGCTGCACGCTGCGGGAAATGACGGGAATATCGCGCTTGAAGCGTTCGGCGGCGCGGGCGGCGAAATGGGAAAACAGCAACGGAATATCCTCCCGGCGCTCGCGCAGCGGCGGAATGGAGAGGGTCACGACATTCAGCCGGTAGTATAGATCCTCCCGGAAATCCCCCCTCATGGCCGGATCGCCGAGATCGATTTTGGCGGCGGCAACCACCCGCAGATCGACCGGCCTGACCTCGTTCGTCCCCAGCGGATTGACCTGGCGCGTCTCAAGCACCCTCAGCATCTTGACCTGCGTCGCCGGCAGCATGCTCTCGATTTCGTCGAGAAACAAAGTCCCGCCGCCCGCATGCTCGATGCGCCCAATCCGCCGTTTCTGGGCACCCGTAAAGGCGCCCGCCTCATGGCCGAACAGTTCGCTCTCGATCACCGTTTCGGGCAGGGCGCCACAGTTCAAGGCCACGAAATTTCCCGACCGCCGCCGGCTCCAATTGTGCAGCAGCTGCGCGACGACCTCCTTGCCGCTGCCGGTTTCACCGGCAACAAGCACATCGACATCGGTATCGGCGATATAACGCAGCGTCTGCCTCAGACTCTCCATTGCCGGTGTCTGGCCAATCAGCGGCAGGCTGTCGCTGGCGGTCTGCGCTGATTGCCGCAATGCCCGGTTTTCCATAACCAGCCGGCGCTTTTCCACGGCGCGCCGGGCGCTTTGCACCAGCCTGTCGGCAGCAAACGGCTTGGCGATAAAATCATAGGCGCCAGCCTGGATGGCCTGCACGGCCATCGGGATATCCCCATGACCGGTGACCAGTATCACCGGGAGATCGGCGTCCATCCGTGACAACCGTGCGAATAATTCCAGCCCGTCTATATCCGGCATGCGGATATCGGTGATGACGGCGCCGTTGAAATCCACGGATATATCGGCAAGCGCGGTGCGCGCGCTGCTGAAGGCCGAGACGGAAAATCCGGCGAGTTCGAGCGTCTGGATCGTTGCCAGCCGCAAATCCTTGTCGTCGTCGATCAGGATGATATTGCCGCCATCCGCCATGCCGCTATGCCTTCTTCAGATGAACTGTGAAACTGGTTCCGGCATCACTGCTGGACACATCGATCCGGCCGCCGTAATCGGCCACGATGTCTTTTGAAATGACCAGGCCAAGGCCAAGCCCGCTCTCCTTGCTGGTATTGAACGGCGTGAACAGGCTTTGCAGGATATCCGGCGCGATACCCGGGCCATTGTCGGACACCGTGACGCCGACCGCCTCGCCGGTGACCTCGAACCGCACCTCTACCCGGCCGTCCGTCTTTTTATCGCCAATTGCTTCGAACGCGTTTTGCAGAAGGTTGATCAGCACCTGTTCCAGGCGGATGCGCATACCCATTACCAGAAGATCGGGGGGCGGCAGCGCGATATCCAGCGTCTCCATGCGTCCGGCAAAACGGCTGCGAAGCAATTGCACGGCGCCTTCGATCACCAGCCTGAGCGAAGTGGGTTCGGCGTCGCGGCGGCCCTTGCGCGAGAGTGCTCGCAATTCGTCGGTGATCACGCCGATGCGCTCCGTCAGCGCGGCGATATTTCCAAGGTTGTCTGCAGCAGACGCACCCTGCCCGCGCTCCAGGAATACACGCGCATTGTCGGCATAGGCGCGGATGGTGGCGACCGGCTGGTTGATTTCATGGGCGACGCCTGCCGCCACCTGGCCAAGGATGGCAAGCCTGTTTGCCTGGACGAGGTCCTGCTGCACCGCCTGCAGGGTCTGCTCCGTATTGCGATGGTCGGTGATCTCCATCTGCAGGCGGTCGCGCGCCTGGCTCAGATCTGCCGTTCTCTCCAGGACACGCCGCTCCAGTTCCTCACGCGCCCGAAGTGCCTCGGAGATGCGCAAGGATGCGACGTGCCGCCGCCGGAGCAACAGCGCGCCAGCGGCCAGAACAGGAAGCAGCCCAAGCAAAGCCAGCAGGCGCCCTTCGCGCGTCGCCGCATCAAAGGACGGGGCGGTCTCGACCAGATGCTGCAGGGTCCAGGGCGTTGTCGGTACCGGCGTCTTCAGATCGAGGAATTCGGTGGCTCCGGTGCTTCCCGGCATCACCACCTCGACAAGGTTGCCGCCATCCAGGTCCCCGGCCTGCCGGAACGGCAGCGGGCGCAGCGGCGCCTCGCCGAACTGCAGGCTCTCGCGGATGGCCACAAGTGCGTTTGCCGGGATTTCTCCAATGGTCATGAACCGCCAGGACGGGATGCTGGTGATCAAAACGATCCCACGGCGATCCGTGACATAGGTTGGTTTCTGCGATGCCGCCCAGGCCGCCTCCACCGGATCGAATTCCAGCTTGACGACGACGACACCCAGCGGCCCGCTTGCACCATCGACCCGTTGCGAAATGTAAAGACCGGGCTTCTTGCTGACGCTGCCAAGGGCGAAATGCTCCGCCTTGCCGCTGCTTATCGCTTTTTGGTAGTATTCACGAAACCGGTAGTCATTGCCGACAAAACTGTCCGGCTCGCGCCAATTGCTGGCGGCAACCGCCACACCATGCCTGCCGATCACATAGATGACGGCGGCCTGGGTGCCGGTGGCCAGACCTTCGAGCTTGTGGTTCAATTGATCCAGCGCCGCACGGTCTTGTGTCACCAGGGCGTCGCCAAGGGCGGTGTCCTGTGCAAGCACCAGCGGAAGCGCTCGCTGTTTCTCAAGGACTGCCCGTAGCAGCGCGGCATTGAGATCGGCGTCCGTGCGCGCCTGCGCTTCCAGCGATACCGTCGCCAGCCTGCGCGCCACCTCACCGGTGACCCACAGGACGAGGATCGCCAGCACAGCCGAAAACACGCCGTAAAGCACCCAGGCGCGCTGCACGCGGCGGGCGGATTCCTGAGCTCGAAGGGGGCCTGACACCGGGAAAAAATTCATGGCTAATTTGTGCATAAATTCGCACAAAATACAACGGGAGACGTGCTGATAACCGCACAAAAGATTGTGTTTAGGGCAACGCCTTATAAATTTTATCTATATTAATCAACAATTTAAATGGAATATCCGAAACTGGCACGGCACTTGCGAAGATACCCGGATAACGGCACGCCCGTTCAACAATCAGTCACAGGCCCGGGAGGCCGGAATTCGTTCCGGGCGGGTCAAAGGAGGATATCATGATCTCTGTTCCAGCAGACGCAGCCCCGACACCTGCAGTCAAAACTCCCTTTTACCGGCATCTGTACATTCAGGTTCTGGCTGCCATCGCAGCCGGCATTCTTCTCGGCCATTTTTATCCCGAGATCGGCGCACAGCTAAAGCCGCTTGGCGATGCCTTCATCAAGCTCGTCAAGATGATCATCGCCCCCGTCATCTTCCTGACCGTGGCAACCGGCATTGCTGGCATGAGCGATCTGCAGAAGGTCGGCCGGGTCGCCGGAAAGGCGATGCTGTACTTCCTGACATTTTCAACGCTCGCCCTCGTCATTGGCTTGATCGTCGCCAATGTCGTGCAGCCGGGTGCAGGCATGCATATCGATCCCGCGTCGCTCGATCCGGCCGCCGTCGCCAACTATGCCGCAAAGGCACATGAGCAGACGATCACCGGCTTCCTCAGCAACATCATCCCGACCACGATCGTCGGCGCCTTTGCCGATGGCGATATCCTGCAGGTGCTGTTCTTCTCGGTGCTGTTCGGCCTCGCTCTGGCCATGGTCGGCGAAAAGGGCCAGCCGGTCGTCAATTTTCTCAATGCGCTGACCGCTCCGGTCTTCAAGCTCGTCGCCATCCTGATGAAGGCAGCACCGATCGGCGCCTTTGGCGCCATGGCCTTCACCATCGGCAAATACGGCGTCGGCTCGATCGCCAATCTCGCCATGCTGATCGGGACTTTCTATATCACGTCACTGCTGTTCGTTTTCATCGTCCTTGGTGCGGTTGCCCGCTACAACGGCTTTTCGATCATCGCCCTGCTGCGCTACATCAAGGAGGAACTGCTTCTGGTTCTCGGCACGTCCTCTTCGGAAGCCGCACTGCCGGGCCTGATGGACAAGATGGAAAAGGCCGGCTGCAAGCGCTCGGTCGTCGGCCTGGTCATTCCGACGGGATACTCCTTCAATCTTGACGGAACCAATATCTACATGACGCTGGCCGCCCTGTTCATCGCGCAGGCAACCGATATCCAGCTGTCCTTTGCCGATCAGATCCTGCTGCTGCTCGTCGCGATGTTAAGCTCGAAGGGTGCTGCGGGGATCACCGGCGCCGGCTTCATCACGCTGGCGGCCACGCTCTCGGTCGTGCCTGCCGTTCCCGTCGCCGGCATGGCGCTCATCCTCGGCATCGACCGCTTCATGTCGGAATGCCGGGCACTGACCAATCTCGTCGGCAATGCCGTCGCAACCGTCGTGGTTGCCCGCTGGGAAAACGAGCTGGACAAAGATCAACTGGCAAAGGCGCTGCAGGGAAACCAGGGACAAGCCCAAGCACCGGCCATCGGCAACCTGCAACCCGCCGAATAAAGCCTATCATAGTGTGAAAATCGACATGCGGTCCGTGTCTCACGGGCCGCATTTGCTTGTGCGCAGGTCTGCGCCGTCTCGACCAGCCTTCGCCAACCGCGCTGATGCGCAACAGAGACACCGGCTGCATTTTCTCTCCCGGCCTCGCTGCCTTAACCCTGCATTTACCATGATGAGCGTCACTGGTGGACAGGAGTTCCTGCGCCGCACAATCGCCCCATCCCGGCGATCAAAGCGTTGAAGTTGCTCGCGAAGGAATTGAGACCATGAAAACGGACAAAGGAATTACGCTCGCCGTCATCGTCGTCACGATCGTTGCGATGTTCACGTTGAATTTCGCGATGACCCGTTATGGCACGCCAGCCATGGCCGACGGCGTCTCTGGCGAAATCACGTCGTCTATACCGAAATAATCCGGCCCCGAGGACTGCGGCCGCCCGCTGAGCGCCTTTACGCAGACAGCGTCCGGGAACTTTCTGTCCCTCAGCAGTGTTTCTCCCGTGAGGAGAAATGCGATGGACGAAAATAGTCTGCCCCCTGACACGATAATCTTCCGAACCCACGCTTTGATGCCGGATGCGTGGCATCTACGCGTTGTTTCCGCTCACGGCGGCGGCGCTCCGTCGCGCATCTCTCGAATCAATCCTTCCGGTGATCAGTCATGACGGCGCGAAACGTTTTGCTCATACTGCTCACGGCATTCTTCCTCACCGCACTCCTCCTGATCCACAACGCCTTTTACCGGCCCGTCCCGACCAGTTCCATCGAGCCGCCTGCCAAGACCAACGGCGAAATACGCTCCTACAGTTAAGCCGCGTTGCTCAGTTGGAACTTAGAGGGTTGCGGCAGCGTTTTGTGTCTTGAGGAGACACACAATGATCAGCGTAACGTGGATCTTAGCACTGGTGGCTGCGCTTGCAGTCTTTGGCATTGCCATTGGCTACGGCGTTTTCAGTCAAAGGCGGTTCAACTCGAAAATGAACCCGACACAGCAGGACCGAATCGACGAAATGTCCTGGCGTGAAAACTTGCTTGATCAGTAGCGGCTGCCAACAGGTCATTTGATCAAATTTTGCGTGGCGCCAACGCTCATTTTGCGGCGTAGAGCGACCGCGACCGTTCCAGATGCTTTAGCACCGCCTGTTCTGCCGCATCCGGATCGCCAGCTTTTAGACAGATGATAATTTCCTCGTGCTCGGCCAGGGTGAACTTTTCCTTGCCGGTCCAGATCAGCATTTCCGTGTGATATTCCTTCAGCCAGGCCAGCATCGCGTCGCTGACGGCGACATAGATCGGGTTGCGCGAAATCCGGGCAATGCGTGTGTGAAATTCCATATCAGCGGCAATGAAGGCTTCGGCGTCGCCAAGCGATGCCCGCTGCTTGTCGAGAATGTCGCTGAGATCGGCAATATCTTTGGAATCGCCTTTGATCGCCGCCTCGCGCGCCATGCCGCGCTCGAAGAAAATGCGGGCGCTTTTCAGATGCTCCAGCGTATCCGACGACTTGGCGAGCATCATCTTTGCGGTCATATCCATCTGGCGGAAGATCGATTGTGCGGTCAGTTCCAGCACCTTGGCGCGCTCGCCATGCGAAATCGCCACCAGCCCCATGCCGGCCAGCGCCTGCATCGCCTCGCGGATTGCCGGCCGGCCGACGCCGAAGCGCTCCATCAACTCGCGCTCGGATGGCATCTCGTCGCCGGGCTGCAACTCGCCTGACGTGATCATCGTCTTCAAACGCGCGAAAACTTCGTCAGACAGTTTGCGGCGGACGATCTGTTCGGTGTGCTGGCCCATAATGTCTCGCTGGTTACCCTTTGCCATCCTTATGCACCGCTCCCACGGCGAAAGAAATGCGCCCATCCGTTTGTGAGAGCACAGTCCACATTGATGATGGGGGATGCAAGCTCCCTCTTGCTTAATTGATATACTCATTATACCAGTTGCGAAAAACACGCCAGCCGGAACCGGCTGGGTTTGCCGTAGCGGGAGGCTTTTGCACGATCATGATCGTCGTCACCTACAGAATTGAAACATCCGGAAGCATCGAGGCGATGGCGGAAAAGATCGCCAGCGATCAATCGACCGGCACCTTCGTGCCCGTTCCCGGCGAAACGCCAGAGCTGAAGGCGCGCGTTGCCGCCCGCGTTCTCGCCATCCGCCCGCTTGCCGATGCGGAATATCCGAGCTGGCCGGAGGCTGCAGCCGGTCATGGCCCGATCCGCCGCGCCGATGCCGATATCGCCTTTCCGCTCGATGCTGTCGGCACCGATCTCTCAGCCCTGATGACCATTGCGGTCGGCGGTATCTTTTCAATCCGCGGCATGACCGGCCTGCGTGTCGTCGATCTGAAACTGCCTCAGGACTATCAGTCGGCCTATCCCGGCCCGCAATTTGGCCTGCCCGGCAGCCGCAGGCTCACCGGCGTTTATGACCGGCCGATCATCGGCACCATCGTCAAGCCGGCGCTTGGCCTGCGTCCGCATGAAACCGCCGGACTTGTCGGGGAATTGATCGGCTCCGGCGTCGATTTCATCAAGGACGACGAAAAGCTGATGAGCCCGGCCTATTCGCCGCTCAGCGAGCGCGTGGCCGCGATCATGCCGAAAATTCTCGACCACGAGCAAAAGACCGGCAAGAAGGTCATGTATGCCTTCGGCATCTCGGCGACCGATCCCGACGAGATGATGCGCAACCACGATCTCGTTTTGGAAGCTGGCGGCAATTGCGCCGTCATCAATATCAACTCGATCGGCATGGGCGGTATGGCCTTCCTGCGCAAGCGCTCCGGCCTGGTGCTGCACGCCCACCGCAACGGTTGGGACGTGCTCACCCGGCACCCCGGCATCGGCTTCGATTTCAAGGTCTGGCAGCAGTTCTGGCGGCTTCTGGGCGTCGATCAATTCCAGATCAACGGCATCGGCGTCAAATACTGGGAGCCGGACGATAGTTTCGTCGAGAGCTTCAAGGCGGTGACGACGCCGCTGTTTGATGCGTCCGATTGCGCGCTGCCGGTTGCCGGTTCCGGCCAATGGGGCGGACAGGCGCCGGAAACCTATCGCCGCACCGGCCGCACCACCGACCTGCTCTATCTCTGCGGCGGCGGCATCGTCAGCCATCCCGGCGGTCCGGCGGCCGGCGTGCGCGCCGTGCAACAGGCCTGGCAAGCAGCCGTCGCCGATATTCCGCTTGAGACCTACGCCAAGGACCACCCGGAACTTGCCGCCTCCATCCAGAAATTCGGTAGCGCAAGCGAGTGATATCATGACCGCAAAGACAAACCCGCTGATCTCCTATTACGGCGACGACCTGACAGGCTCGACCGATGTCATGGAAGCGCTGGCCTCCAATGGTGTCGATACCGTTCTGTTCATGGATGTGCCGGATGACGCGCTCAAGCAGCGGTTTGACCAGTGCCGGGCGATCGGCCTTGCCGGCACCAGCCGCAGCGAAACGCCGGACTGGATGGACGGGCACCTGACACCCGCGTTTCAATGGTTGAAGAGCCTTGAAGCCGATATCTGCCATTACAAAGTCTGCTCGACCTTCGATTCCAGCCCGCAGGTCGGCAATATCGGCAAGGCGATCGAAATCGGCAAGGCGATGTTCGGCCAGCCCTATGTGCCCGTTCTCGTCGGCGCGCCGCAACTGAAGCGCTACACCGCCTTCGGCCATCTCTTTGCAGCCTATCAGGGCGAGGTCTACCGGATCGACCGCCACCCCGTCATGAGCCGCCATCCGGTGACGCCGATGGCGGAGGCGGATCTGCGTCTGCACCTGAGCGCGCAGACGGCGCTGAAGACCGGATTGGCCGATCTTTCCATGCTGGCCGCTGCGGATGCGGATGAGAGAGTTGAGACCCTCTGCCGGGATTTCGACGGCATGATCCTGTTTGATGTTGATAGCCCCGAAAGCCAGTCCCATGCCGGACGCCAGCTCTGGCGCCTGCGGCGGGAGGGCGGCTGGTTCGTTACCGGTTCGTCCGGCGTCGAATATGCGCTGCTGACCGCCTGGGATAAAGATGGTTTGACACAGGGCAGGAAGACCTTTCCCTTGCCCGGCAAGGCAGACCGTATCGCCGTCGTTTCTGGCAGCGTCTCCCCCACCACCGAACGGCAGATCCGCCACGCCACGCAAAACGGGTTTACCGGCATCAATCTCGATCCTCTGGAACTGCTCGGCGAAAACGGCAATGCCGCGCTCGAACGGGCGATTGCCAGCGGCCTCGAAAGCCTCAAGCGCGGCGAAAGCGTCATTCTCAACACGGCGCTTGGTCCATCCGCCGATCGCGGCGGCGATATCGACCGCGTTCCCGGCAGCCGCCATCGCCTCGGCCGCATGCTCGGAACGATCCTGCGCCGCCTTGTCGAAGAACAGCATTTGACCCGAGCCGTCATTGCCGGCGGCGATACATCAAGCCATGCATTGAGGGAGTTGCATGTCCAGGCGCTGACGACGCTTTTGCCTTTGCCGCAGACGCCGGGATCACCGCTCTGCACGGCGCACGGCACCTATGCCGCCACCAACGGACTTCAGATTGCGTTGAAGGGTGGCCAGGTCGGATCGGACGGTTATTTCGCACAGATCAGGGATGGCCTTCAAGGCTAGGCTTAGACGCTATTGAAGCGTGCGGACGCTGCTGCGGCGCTCGCCGGGCGGCGCCGGTGAAAAGGATGCACGCAGACTGGCATTGAATTGCGCTAGGAGGTGCCGGTCGAAATGGCCATCCGATTTCAGCATCATGCGCAGCGTCTCGGCGGGCGTCCATGCCCGCTTGTAGGACCGCGCCGAGGTCATCGCATCATAGACGTCGCAGATGGCCGCAATGCGTGCCGGCATGCTGATCTGCTTGTCGGCAAGCCCGAACGGATAACCTTTGCCGTCGATCCGCTCGTGGTGATGAAGGCAGACGTCGAGGACAATCTCCGGCATGTCGCCCTGGCGTGACAGCAATTCGTAACCACGCGCCGGATGCGTGCGGATCTCCGCCATCTCGTCATCGGTGAGCGCGCCCTTCTTCGACAGAAGCGCGTCGGGCATGACCATCTTGCCGATATCATGCAACAGGCCGCTGACGCCCAGAATGCGAACGGTCTGCTCGTCGAATTTGAGAAACCGGGCGAAATGCACCATCAATGCGCTGACGGCGACCGAATGCAAAAACGTATACTCGTCCTTGGTTTTAAGCCGCGTTATGCCGATCAGCGCCGCCGGATTGCTTTCCATGGATTTGGCGATCTGCTCGACAACACGGTCGGCCGGCTCGAATGCCGCCGCGCCGTTTTGCCGGACACCGGAAAACAATGTGTCGAGCAGCGGCCTTGTCTGTTCGATCGTCTGCAGTGCTTGCTTGATTTCGGTCTCGGTAAAGGCGCGCGAAAGATTGGGCTGCGCGCTGTCCTTGGCTGCGGTCTGCACCGTGCCTGCTCCGACATCGATGCCTCGGCGGGTATCGATGACAAGGCTGATAATATTGCTTGCCCGCACTTTTGCGGCGGCGGCTTCGTCTTTCAAAAGAAAGCTGCGGACCGGCGTTGCTTCATCGCGCAAGGGATCTTCGATGTCGGTGATATACATTCCCGCACGAACCTGATGCCTTTTGATGCGCTTGAGCATTCCTACCGTTCTTTTCCAATCATGAGGATAATGCAACGGGATCTTCACCGTATATCGCGCGCTTCACAGTAGAACTCTCCTCAGAAAGGCCTGTGGCACGTGAAAAATCAAGTGTTCGGTGAAAACGTTCTCCTCCTAACGAATATCTCATCTTCGATCTTCGCCTGCAACCATTTAATCGCGGTTAATATAGCCGGATAAAAGAGTAATAAGGCAATCCAATCAAAAGACTATCTTCGATTGCTAAAGCGATGAGACGCCTTCTTCCGATTGCCGATATGCGCCGGCGGCGGAACACAAAGCAATTACCCGATCAGAAAAATCACCTCACTAGGTGACATACTCATTGACTCATCATACCAGTTATCTTACACCATCGCAAAACAAACGCGCAGGTGAGGAAACATGACTTCGATCGCACTCTTCGGTGCTGGCGGCAAAATGGGCTACCGGCTTGCCAAGAACCTCAAGGGCTCACGCTTCGACGTGCGCCATGTCGAGCTGAGCGACGCCGGCAAGGCACGCCTGCAGGACGACCTCGGCCTCTCCTGCGTCGATGCCGACACCGCCCTTTCCGGCGCTGAAGTCGTTGTGCTCGCCGTACCGGACACAGCCATCGGCAAGGTTGCCGCCGGTATTGTCGATAAGCTCGCCTCTGGCACCATCGTCATCGTCCTCGATGCCGCCGCACCTGCCGCCGGCCATTTGCCGAAGCGTGACGATCTGACCTATTTCGTCACCCATCCCTGCCACCCTCCGATCTTCAACGACGAGACCGATCCGGCCGCCAAGCGCGACTTCTTCGGCGGTGTCGCGGCCAAGCAGCATATCGTTTCAGCCCTGATGCAGGGCCCGGAAGAGCATTTTGCGCTGGGCGAAGAAGTGGCCAAGGTCATCTGGGCGCCCGTCATGCGCTCGCACCGCGTCACCGTCGAGCAGATTGCGCTTCTGGAGCCAGGCCTCTCGGAGACCGTATGCGCCTCGCTCCTGGTCGTCATGCGCCAGGCCATGGACGAATGCGTTGCCCGCGGCGTGCCGAAGGAAGCTGCCCGCGACTTCCTGCTCGGGCACATGAACGTGCTCGGCGCCGTCATTTTTGAAGAGACGCCGGGCGTCTTTTCCGATGCCTGCAACAAGGCCATCGAATTCGGCATTCCCGTCCTGATGAAGGACGACTGGAAAAAAGTCTTCGAACCCGAGGAGATCGCCGAAAGCATCCGGCGCATCACCTGATCGACAAGGAGCAAACGCTCCGCACATCGACGGCTCCGCCGGGAACGGAGCCGTAACCTATATCAACCGGGAGGAACCACATGAAACTGACACGCAGACTGACGCTTGCCGCCTTTGCCGGCGCCCTTTCTCTGGGCGTTGCCATGCCGGCATTTGCCGCCGATCTCATCGCCATCATCACGCCCTCGCACGACAACCCGTTCTTCAAGGCGGAAGCCGTCGGCGCGGAAGCAAAGGCCAAGGAACTTGGCTACGAGACGCTCATTCTCGTTCACGATGACGACGCCAACAAGCAGAGCCAGCTGATCGACACCGCCATCGGCCGTGGCGCCAAGGCTATCATCCTCGACAATGCAGGCTCGGAAGCCTCGATCGCCGCTGTCCAGAAAGCCAAGGACGCAGGCGTTCCCTCCTTCCTGATCGACCGCGAAATCAACGCCACCGGCGTTGCCGTCTCGCAGATCGTTTCCAACAACTACCAGGGCGCACAGCTCGGCGCGGAAGAATTCGTCAAGCTGATGGGCGAGAAGGGCAACTATGTCGAACTGCTTGGCCGCGAAGCCGATCTGAACGCCGGCATCCGCTCCAAGGGCTATCACGACATCATCGACGAATATCCGGACCTGAAGATGGTTGCGCAGCAGTCGGCCAACTGGAGCCAAACGGAAGGCTATTCCAAGATGGAAACCATCCTGCAGGCCAACCCGGATATCAAGGGCGTCATTTCCGGTAACGACACGATGGCCATGGGCGCAATCGCAGCCCTTCAGGCTGCCGGCCGCAAGGACGTCATCGTCGTCGGCTTCGACGGCTCCAACGACGTGCGCGATTCGATCACCTCGGGCGGTATCAAGGCGACTGTCCTGCAGCCGGCTTATGCGCAGGCACAGATGGCCGTCGAGCAGGCTGACGCTTACATCAAGACCGGCAAGGGTCCGGCGGAAGAAAAGCAGCTGATGGATTGCGTGCTGATCAACGCCGACAATGCCAGCAAGCTCGAAACCTTCGCGCTCAAGGACTAATCCTCCAAAAGGATGCGCACAGGGCGGATGTACTCTGCCCTGTGCGTTTTTTGCCATCTGACGGAGTGACATTCATGCCGCATTTCCGGCCCGCCGCCTCAATCCCGCTTTGCCTTGCGCTGGCCGCCCTTGTGGCGCTGAGTGGCTGCAAGATCATCAAGACACCGACGGCGGAAGAGGCTGCGGAGGCTGCAAGCGGCGGCTTTAATCCCGCCCGTCAGGTTGCTGGAATTTGGGACAGCAAGGTCATCCCGTTCCTAGAGACGCGCGCCGGCCCGTACCAGGACGTCTCTGCGCTCGCCAAATCCGATCTTGATGCCGCAGCCGCAAAATATGGCCATAAGGAAAAAGAGGGCAGCGCGCCCTGGACCTTTGCCGCGAAAGTCTCCGGCACGATCATCAAGGCCGAAACGACGTCGCGCGCCGGCTATCTCGACACCGATGTCGATGGCGACGGCAAGGCCGATGTCCGCATCCAGATCGGCCCGGTCATCCGGGGTACGGCGATCCGCGACAGCCTTGATTTCGTCAATTTCAACGAATTCAAGAACCAGATCCAATGGGCCGAATTCGGCAAGGCTTTCAACACCCATGTCAATGGCTTGACGCTTGAGAAGCTGCCGCGCGACGGCCTCGAAGGAAAGAAGGTCGAGGCGCTCGGCGCCTATCCGCTGCCCTCCTCCGGCCAGCCGGCGCTGCTGACCCCCGCCACCATCACGATCGGCGGCTGACATGGCAGCCGAACCCCACGATACGATCCTGAAGCTTGACGATGTGACCAAGGTCTATTCCGGCATCGTCGCCGTCAAGCATGCGAGCCTCGAGCTCAAGCGCGGCGCGGTCAATGTGCTCGTCGGCGAAAACGGCGCCGGAAAATCGACGCTGATGCGCATGATCGCCGGCGTCGAGAAACCGTCGCTCGGACGCATCCTGCTCGAAGGCCAGGAGGTCGAGTTCAACTCGCCCGCCGACGCCCAGAAACACGGCATCGGCATGGTGTTCCAGGAACTCAACCTGTTCGGCAATCTCTCGGTTGCCGAGAACATTTTCGCCACCCGCGAAATCACCCGCGGCATTCGCGGCATCGACCACAAGGCCCAGGTTCAAAAGGCCAACCAGTTTCTCGACAAGCTCGATGCCGGGATCAGCGCCGAAACGATGGTCGAGGATCTGCCGATCGGCCAGCAGCAGCTGGTCGAAATTGCCAAGGCGATCTCGCTCGATACCCGCATCCTCATTCTCGATGAGCCGACATCGGCGCTGTCTGCCGCCGAGGTCGATATCCTCTTCAAGGTCATCGGAGAGCTAAAGGCGCAGGGCGTCGCCATCGTCTATATCTCGCACCGGCTGGAAGAGCTGATGCGCATTGGCGATTACATCACCGTTCTGCGCGACGGCCAGATCACCGGCCAGGCCATGGTCCGCGACATCGACACCAAATGGATCGTGCGTTCGATGATCGGCTCGGATGCCAAGGACTTTGCCAAGTCCCTCGATCACACACTGGGGGCTGAGGCCTTTCGCGCTGAAGATATCTGCCTGCCGCGCAAGACCGGCGGCTTTGCCGTCGATCACCTGTCGATCTCGGTTCGCGCCGGCGAGGTCTTGGGCATCTATGGACTTATGGGTGCCGGGCGCAGCGAATTCTTCGAATGCGTCATCGGCCAGCATGCGCATTCGACCGGCAAGATTTTCGTGGGCGGCGAAGAGATTGTGGCAAAGGACACCTCCACCCGCATCCGCAAGGGTCTGGCTCTCATTCCGGAAGACCGTCAGCGCGAAGGGCTCGTGCAGGTCCTATCGATCGCCGCGAACCTGACCTTGGCGAGCCTCGAAAAATTCGTGAAATTCGGCTTTCACATTTCCGGCGAGCGCGAGAATGCGGCCGTCAAGGAGCAGGTCCGCAATCTCTCGATCAAGGCGCCGAACCCGGATTTCGACGTCACCTCCATGTCCGGCGGTAACCAGCAGAAGGTCGTTATCGGCAAGGCGCTGATGACCAGTCCGAAGGTTCTGCTGATGGACGAGCCGAGCCGCGGCATCGATGTCGGCGCCAAGGCGGACGTCTTCCGCACCATGCGCAAGCTCGCCGGCGAAGGTCTCGCCATCCTGTTCTCCACCTCCGATCTCGAAGAGGTCATGGCGCTCTCCGACCGGATCGCCGTCATGAGCAACGGCAAGGTGACGACGATCCTTGACCGGGCCGATGCCACCGAAGAACTCATCGTCAAGGCTGCGTCCGAGGGACACAAATCGGCCGGCCACACATCGACAAGGGAAATTGCGTGATGACGACTGCAACCTCGACCGAAAAAGTCCCTGCGGCCGATACCGGCTCCATCCTCCTGACGCTGATGAAGGCGAGAACCTTCATCGCGCTGTTTGCCGTCATCGCCTTCTTTTCGATTTTCGCGCCGAACTTCCTGTCGACGGCCAATATCATCCTGATGTCGAAGCATGTGGCGCTCAACGCCTTTCTCGCCATGGGCATGACCTTCGTCATCATCACCGGCGGCATCGACCTTTCGGTCGGCTCGATCGTCGGTCTCTGCGGCATGGTGGCCGGCGGCCTGATCCTCAACGGCATCGATCTGCAGATCGGCTACACGATGTATTTCAACGTCGTCGAAGTCTGCCTGATCACGCTTGTCGTCGGCATTCTCATCGGCGCGGTCAATGGCCTGCTGATCACGAAGCTCAACGTCGCGCCCTTCATCGCGACGCTCGGCACGCTGTATGTCGCCCGTGGTTTCGCGCTGCTCTCGTCCGACGGCCAGACTTTTCCGAACCTGATCGGCAAGCCTGAACTGGCAACGACCGGCTTTGGCTTTCTCGGCTCCGGCCGTATCATCGGCCTGCCGGTGTCGATCTGGATCCTCATCGTCGTGGCGCTTGCTGCTGCCTATGTCGCCAAATATGTGCCGATCGGCCGCCAGATCTTCGCGGTCGGGGGTAACGAGCGCGCCGCCCGCATGTCCGGCATCCGCGTCGATCGCGTCAAGATGTTCGTCTACATGTTTTCCGGCTTCTGCGCCGCGATCGTCGGCATCGTCATCTCCTCCGAGCTGATGGCCTCGCATCCGGCAACCGGCAATTCCTTCGAGCTCAACGCCATTGCCGCAGCCGTTCTCGGCGGCACCTCGATGTCGGGCGGCCGCGGCACGATCGGAGGCACGATCATCGGCGCCTTCGTGATCGGCATCCTGTCCGACGGCCTGGTGATGATGGGCGTGTCCTCCTTCTGGCAGATGGTCATCAAGGGTATCGTCATCATCGTCGCGGTGGTGGTAGACCAGGCACAGAGACGGCTGCAGCAGCAGGTGACGCTGATGCAGCTGGCGAAGAAGGGTTAAAGGTATCTCCACTCCAGGCGGCTTCCCTCTTCTCCCCTGCGGGGAGAAGGTGGCCCGCAGGGCCGGATGAGGGGGCGGCTGGCTCGGAATGCGCTGACACACCCCCTCATCGCCTCGCATCCGCTCGGCACTTCTCCCCGATGGGGAGAAGGGGAAACCACCGCCAGCGGCCATACATACATGTAATCGCCCAATCCGCACACGAATGAGGGTTTTGAGTCTTGAAGGATCACGATATGCCAGACCTCAAGGGCGCCCTGATCGGCTGCGGCTTTTTCGCCGTCAACCAGATGCATGGCTGGAGCGACGTCTATGGTGCCGACATCGTTGCCATCTGCGACCGTGATCCGCAGCGCTTGAAGATTGTCGGCGACCAGTTCGGCATTGCGCGCCGCTATACAGATGCCGGCCAGATGTTTGCCGAAGGCGGATTCGATTTCGTCGATATCGCCACGACCGTGAACAGCCACCGTGCGCTGGTCGAGATGGCGGCAGCCCACAAGGTGCCGGCAATCTGCCAGAAACCGTTTGCGCCGACACTTGGCGACGCCAAGGCGATGGTTGAAGCCTGCACGGCGGCCGGCATTCCGCTGATGATCCATGAAAACTTTCGCTGGCAGACGCCGATCCAGGCTGTGCGCAAGGTCTTGGACGCGGGCGCGATCGGAACGCCCTTCTGGGGCCGTTTTTCCTTCCGCTCCGGCTATGATGTCTTTTCCGGCCAGCCTTACCTTGCAGAGGGCAAGCGCTTCATCATCGAGGATCTCGGCATCCACACACTGGATATCGCCCGCTATATCCTGGGCGACGTGACGTCTCTGACGGCCCGCACCAAGCGCGTCAACCCGAAGATCAACGGCGAGGATGTCGCCACCATCCTGCTCGATCACGAAAACGGCGCGACCTCCATCGTCGATGTCAGCTATGCGACGAAGCAGTCGGTCGAACCCTTCCCGGAAACGCTGATCGAAATCGACGGGACCGAGGGCTCGATCCGCCTGTCGCAAGGCTACGAATTGCAGGTGACCAATGCGCAAGGCACGGTCAATACCGACGTCGCGCCCACGCTTCTCTCCTGGGCTTCGCGCCCCTGGCACAATATCCAGGAAAGCGTGTTCGCCATCCAGCAGCATTGGGCCGACAGCCTGAAGGCGGGAGCGGAAACCTCCACGTCCGGCACGGACAACCTGAAGACCTTTGCGCTTGTCGAGGCCGCCTACGAAAGTGCAGCCTCCAAAGCCACGATCGACATCGGAAGCCTGTTGAAATGAAAGATGCAGAAACCGCGTTCAAGCTTTACGGAACCAGGCAGGCCGAGCCTGCGCCCCGTTTGCTAAGAGCCGGAAAACTGACGGCGCAACTGGCGGGCGGCAATCTGCGCGCAATCCGCTATGATGGCGTCGAGGTGCTGCGCGCCATCTCCTACCTGGTGCGCGACCGCGACTGGGGCACCTATGATCCCACAGTATCAAACCTTGCCGTCACCGAGACGGAGGCGGGGTTCAGCGTCGCCTATAGCGCCCGTTGCCATGGTCCGTATGGCAGCCTTCTCGATATATCCGCCGCGATCGAAGGCACAGCGGACGGAAGGCTGATTTTCAAGGGCTTGGCGCAATCGGAGACCGGCTTTGAGACCAATCGCTGCGGTTTTTGCATTCTCCATCCCATCGTCGGCATCGCGGGCACGCCGGTGACCGTCGAGCATGTCGATGGCGCCATCGAAGACACAAAGCTTCCTGACCTGATCGAGCCGTGGCAGCCGTTCAAGGACATGCGCTCCATCACGCACACCGCCCTTGCCGGCGTCAGCGCCGAATGCCGCATGGAAGGCGACACGTTCGAAATGGAGGACCAGCGCAACTGGTCGGATGCGTCCTACAAGACCTATGTCCGCCCGCTCGCCCTGCCCTGGCCCTATATGATCCCGGCAAACGGACCGGTCTCCCAGCAGATCACCCTGACGATCACCGACAGCCGAACCGCGTCCGACGTTGCCGCCGCCGCCGCCGAAAATCATGGCATCGTCCATCTTACGCCTGGTACAGCCACCGGCATCATGCCTGCGATCGGCCTGTTGATCACGCCTGAGGAAGCGAAAGACAGCCTTGCCGCGCTTCAGCAACCGGATGCGCTGAACGTTCAGGAGCTGCTTTTCCATTTCGACCCGGCAGCCGGTCACGGCCCGTCAGCCTTTACAGATTTCGCCGCGATTTCAGCAATTCACACCGGCACCACGACGCTCGAAATCGCCGTCCCCTGCCAAAGGGCGCTGGGCGAGGAATTGCAGGAAATCTCTGCCTGGATGCGGGACGCGGGTTTCGGCCCTGACGCCATCATGGTCTGCCCCTCGGTTGACCGGCAATCGACACCGCCCGGCAGCGCATGGCCGGACTGCCCGCCGCTTGCGGACGTTTACGCGGCGGCCCTGAACGCGTTTCCCGGCATCCGCCTCGGCGGCGGCATGCTGTCCTATTTTACCGAACTCAACCGCAAGCGCGTGCCGGGCGAAAACCTCGCCTTCATCAGCCATTGCACCAACCCGATCGTCCATGCCGCCGACGATATCAGCGTGATGCAGACGCTCGAGGCCCTGCCCTTCATCACGAAATCCGTCCGCGCCATCTATGGCGGCAAACCCTACCGGATCGGCCCCTCTACCATCCCCATGCGCCAGAACCCCTATGGCAGCCGCACGATGGACAATCCGGATGGTGGCCGCATACCTATGGCCAACCGGGAGCCGCGCCATAACGGCCAATTCGCCGCAGCCTTTGCCGCAGGCTATGTCACCTCAGTCCTGGATGCCGGTCTCGAAACCCTGACCTTGTGCGCACTCACCGGCCCGTTCGGACTTTATGCCGGCAAGCATGAGCCGGTCGAAGACGGCGGCAAACGCCCGCTCTTCGCCGTCGTCAAAGGGCTTTCGGACATTGCCGGAAATTCCTGGCAGGCGGTCACGTCCTCCGCGCCGGACAAGGTCTTGGCATTTACGGTGGAGACAGCGGACGGCCGTCTTGCCTGGATCGCCAATCTCACGGCGCAGGAACAGTCGATCGACACCACGAAACTCGGCTTGAGTTCCCAACCGGTGCAGCTTGCTCCGTTTGAAGCGTACTGCCTCTCCGTTTGAACAACAAAAAAGCAAAAGGACGGCGGCACGCAGCAGTGAGGTGCGGTGAGGCGGCAACTGCTTACGCCAGCGACTGCAGGAATGCTTCCAGCTCCGCAGGCTCGATGCCGACCAGATGCGATTTGGCGGGATAGGCGCCGGATTTGACATCGGCCACAAATTCGCCGAATGCGGCAATGCGCTCCTGTTGCAGCCGGTCATATTCGACGGCGAAGTTCCGATAGATCTTGGCGTGGCGCGGAACATGGCCTTTGGTGGCGCCGAGCACATCGTCTGCAAACAGATATTGCGCGTCACAGCCTGTGCCCGCTCCCATGGACAGCATCAGCATGGAGGTGCGTTCGCTGATCGCGGCTGCGACTTCGCCCGGAACGACCTCGATCTCGGCGGCAAATGCGCCGGCGTCTTCGAGCGCTCTTGTCTGCCGCCAGATTTCAAGTGCGCTGACCGACGTCTTGCCGACCGCGCGGAAACCGCCGGTCCAGGTGGCTTTTGAGGGAATGAGCCCGACATGGCCGCAAACCGGGATGCCTTCTTCGCGCATACGGCGGACGGTCGAGAGACCGGCGGCGCAATAGACCGCATCACCACCTGCTTTCAAGGCCTGGAAAGCAGCACGGATATACTCGTCCGCCGTGACAAGATCGCCATATTCGAGGCCGGGAAAGGCAAAGACGGAGGGTGCCGCCTCGCGGAAGGCCGGGCTCAGAAGCGATGGCGGCACGGACACGAGATCGACCCCTGCCCGTTCGGCGGCCTCCGCCTCCTCCAGTGTCTCGACGCGCAGCATGCTCAGCTGACGTTTTCCCTTCATCGACAGAAGGTCGGCGACGGTTGGCCGGTGATGTCTCATGGCATAATTCTCCGTTGCCGCGAGCGGCGAAGGAGCCGCTGCGGTTGGTTCGCTGTTTGGTCCTGCGGCCTTCAGGCCGCCAGCAGCGTCTTCAGCTTGGTGTCCGGCGCGGCGAGGGCTGACGGATCGGGGTGGATGCCGGCCGCAATCATCATTTCGGCCAGGCGGATATCGCGGGCAACTGTGTTGCCGGGACCGATACCGCTGGCGGCGATCAACCGGCCCCCGGCATCGAGATGGAAGAGAATGAAGGCGCCTTCAGCCATATCACGGCGGACGGTCTGGGCCGCACCGTCGGCGAGACCGGCAATCTGGAGCGTCAGTTCGTATTGATCCGACCAGAACCAGGGAATGGCGCTGATCGTCTCTTCCGCGCCTAAGAGATTGGCGGCGGCAAGCTGGCCCTGGTCCTGGGCATTGCGCCAAGCTTCCAGCCGCAGGCGGCGATTGCCATAATGCGACAGGGGAAAGGAGCAGCAGTCGCCTGCGGCAAAGATGTCCGGCACGGATGTTCGCAAACAGGCGTCAACAGCGATGCCGTTGTCGATTGCAAGTCCGGCATCGCGGGCAAGCTCGATATTCGGGATGGCACCGATGCCGACGACGATCAGGTCTGCAGCAATCGTGCTGTCATCCTCCAAAAGGATTGTCGCACCCTCCCGGTTTTCTTCAAGGCCCCGGATCTTGACGCCGCAGAGGATTTCGACGCCCTCGGCCTCGTGCCGCTCGGCGACCACGGCGGCCAGTTCTTCCGGTACGCCACGGCTGAGGATGCGGGGCAGGCCCTCGACCAGCGTGACGCGCGCGCCGAGCTTGCGCGCGGTTGCCGCCAGTTCAAGACCGATGAACCCGCCGCCGATGATGGCAAGATGCGTACCCGGCTGCAGGGCAGCACGGATGGCAACGGCGTCACCATGGGTTCGCAATGTCCGAATGCGTGTGCCGGACGCTGCGGCGACTGGATTTTGGCCCGGAAACGGGCGTGGGCGGGCACCTGTCGTCAAAAGCAGCTGGTCATAGGCGAGATTGCGGCCATCGGACAAGCGTACCGTTTTCCCAAGCGGCTCGATGTTTTCCGCGCTGATCCCGCTCAGGACTGTAATGCCTGCCTCCAGATAACGGGCGGCATCGGAGACCAGCTTGGGCGCATGGCCGAGCAGCAGCGCATCCTTCGAGAGCGGCGGGCGCTCATAGGGCAGATGTTCCTCGGCGCCGACAAGGGTGATCTCTCCACGAAAACCTTTTTCGCGCAGGCAAAAAGCCGCACGCGCGCCGCATTCCCCTGCCCCGATGATGAGGATATGCGTCATGATCGCCCCCTCAGCCCAGTGAAATGAAGACGCTGCCATCCTCGACCTTGACCGGGTAGGTCTTGAGATCGACGCAGACTGGAGCTCCCTTGGCCTCTCCCGTCATATAGCTGAAGCGGCCATTGTGCTTTGGACATTCGATGATGTCGTCCATGACAAGCCCGTCGGCAAGATGGATTTTTTCATGGGTGCAGAGCCCATCGGTCGCAAAGAACCGGTCGTCGGGGCTGCGGTACACCGCAAAGGTTTTTCCCTCGTGATCGAAGCGGATGACATCCTCTTCATCGATATCGTCCGTTGCGCAGACTTCCACCCAGTTGCTCATCGTTTCCTCCATTCGGTTCAGTTCTTTGATACCGCTCTATTCGGCGGCGATTGGCTCGGCGTGAAATTCCTCGCGGTACGGCTTGGCCGTCGGCGGCAGCGCGCGCTTGAGAAAATAGTCCTCGTTTCTCAGCTGGCGCAGGAAGGCCGGGATCATCTCACGGTAGCCGTCGAGCATCGACCTGTTCGGGGCGGGCAGATCATGCTTGATCATCTCATGCAGCTGCGGCAGCGCATGATAGGGCACCATCGGGAACATATGATGTTCGACATGATAGTTCATGTTCCAGTACACGAACCGGCTGAACGGGTTCATGTAGACGCTGCGGCTATTCAGGCGGTGATCGATGACGTTGTCGGCAAGGCCGCCATGCTGCAAAAGCCCGGTCAGGACATGATGCCAGGCCCCATAGAGCCGCGGCAGCCCGACCAGCATCAGCGGCAGGATGGAGCCGAGGTAAATTGCGAGCACCAGCGTTGCGGCATAGATCAGCATCCAGATGCGGGCGACACGGATCACGCGCGGCTGTTCCTGCTCGGGGATAAAGGTTTTTTCGGCCGGACTGATGATCCCGGCGGCATTGCGGACCATGTCGATCATCGCATAGCCCGCATCCAGCAGGCCGAAGACATTGAGGATCAGCCTGAGCAGGTCCGGCGGGCGCATCACGGCGATTTCCGGATCGCGGCCGACGATGACCGTATCGGTGTGGTGCCGGGTGTGGCTCCAGCGCCAGGTCACCGGATTGCGCATGATCATGAAACAGGCGATCTGATAGACCGCATCATTCATCCAGCGCGTCTTGAAGGCCGTGCCGTGACCGCATTCATGCCAGCGCGAATCCGATGCCGAGCCATACATGACGCCGTAGATCAGGAAGAACGGCACGCACCACAAGGTGCCCCAGAAATAGATCCCAAGTGCGCCGGTAACCACCATGCTGCCGAGCCATATCGCCGTATCGCGGATAGCGGGGCCATCCTCGCGCTTCATCAGCTCTTTCATCTGCTTGCGCGGAATATCGGTGTGATACCATTCGGCGGCAGCAAGTCCGCTGTCGACGGCAGCCTGGGCATCGCGGCCGAGCAGGCTATAGTCGCGTTTCGTGGCAACCTTGTCCATTCACATCCTCCCGCCGTCCGGTCTTGGCTTGTGCAATCAGGATAGGTTGACTTTGACTGCAGCTCAATGCAGCCTTGATGTAATCTATCAAAACACATCATATCTCTCATGAGAAAATGATGGTTTACCTCAGGAGAACCGATGAGCGGACGCCCGACCATTACCGATCTCGCCAATGCCGCAGGCGTGAGCGTCGCCACCGTCGATCGCGTTCTGAACGGCCGCCACAAGGTTCGGGAGGAAACCGCTCGGCGGGTTTACGATGCGGCCAAGGAGATCGGCTACCATGCCGTCAGCCTGTTGCGTCAGCGGGTCTTCGAGGATCTGCCACAATATCGACTGGGCTTCATCCTGCAAAAGCCGAACCAATATTTCTACCAGTCGATGACCAGGGAGATCGAAGCTGCGGCCCTGTCGGCGCCCGGCGTCCGCATCATTCCCCAGATCGACTATAATACGAGTGCGACACCGACGGCATTGACGGAAAAACTCAAGGCGGTGGCCGCCCGCAACCAGGCGGTGGCGCTTGTTTGCCCGGATTATCCGGCCGTGACGGCGGCGGTGGAAGACTTGCGGGAAAAGGGAATTCCCGTTTTCTCGCTTCTCTCCGATTTCGCCGCCGGCGTGCGTGAAGGCTATGTCGGGCTGAACAACCGCACGGTCGGGCGCACCGCCGCCTGGATGATCGCCAAGGCGGCGCGAAAGCCGGGCAAGGTCGCGACTTTCATCGGCAGCCACCGTTTTCACGGCCATGAACTGCGCGAGATTGGTTTCCGGTCTTATTTTCGCGAGAACGCGCCAGACTTCGAGGTACTGGATACGCTGGTCAATCTGGACACTGCCGAGATTACCCATGAGGCAACAGTCAATCTTCTGCAGCGTCATCCCGATCTCATCGGCTTCTATGTCTGCGGCGGCGGCATGGAGGGTGCGATCACGGCGCTGGCGGAAGAGAAGCGTGCCGGAAAGCTGCTGGTTGTCGTCAACGAACTGACGCCGGAATCGCGCGCGGCGCTGGCCGATGATCTGGTGACCATGGCGATATCAACACCCGCCGCCCCGATCGCCCGCGAACTGATCGGCCAGATGGTCGCCGCGATCGATCGCGGCATCGGCGGCGTTCCCGGTCAGACATTCTTGCCGTTCGATATTTTCACGCCGGAAAATATTTGACCGGCACAGCGCGGGAAATGATGGAATTCCCTCAGGACGTTTCCTCATTCTGTCACGAATGACAGGGAAATGGCGTCTTCCTCTTTGACTGTTCCGCAATAAGCTGCTGATCCTCCAGCCTTAGGGAGAGAGATTTGCATTCGGACCGCACGCGTGAAAAGCGTGCCGCCCGGCCCTCCCTGGCCCGTTCATTTCGCAGGAGGAACAGCAACCATGACCACTCTTTCATTCGCACTCAATCACATGACGGCTCCGGCATTATCGCCGGATGCGTTTTTTGGTCTAGCGGCATCGCTCGGCATTGACGCTGTCGAGATTCGCAATGATCTCGATGGCAACGCCATCATCGACGGGACGCCGCCCAGCGAGATCAAGGCCCTGGCCGAAAAGCACGGGCTGACGATCATCTCGATCAATGCCTTGCAACGCTTCAATGAGTGGAACGAGACCCGCGCCCGTGAAGCGCAGGAACTCATAACCTATGCGCGCGACTGTGGCGCCAAGGCGCTGGTTCTCGTGCCGGTGAACGACGGTAGCGGCCAGGCCGATGGCGAGCGCCAGGAAAACCTGCGCCAGGCGCTGACCGCGCTGAAGCCGATGCTGGAAGATGCAGGCATTACCGGTCTCGTCGAGCCGCTCGGGTTCGAAATCTGCTCGCTGCGATCCAAAACCGAGGCCGTTGAGGCCATTCGCGCCGTTTCGGGGGAGAATCGGTTCAAAATCGTGCATGACACGTTCCATCATCATCTGGCAGGAGAAGAAAAATTCCATCCTGAAATGACCGGGCTGGTGCATATCTCCGGTGTCGCCGATCCGGATGTCACCGTGAGCGCGATGCGCGATCCACACCGCATCCTCGTTGATTCAACCGATCGGCTGGATAATGTCGGCCAGATCCGGAAACTGCGGGAAAACGGCTATGCGGGACCGTTCTCGTTCGAGCCTTTCTCACCGGACGTCCATCAATCCACCGACATCCAGACAGAAATCCGGGAGAGTATGAACTTCCTTGCCGCCAAGGCGTAGGAGAACGGACGTTCGCGCTGACGTTTTTGCAGGAATGCCGGATGGAACGCCCTTGACGATCCAATCATAAAATGGAATATGTATTCCGTATTAACAAACTATCGGTTTGTTTATTCTGTTTTGATGCAGAGCCGCCCGGGAGAGGCGGCATACGGGAATTGGGCGCCGCCGGGAATGGGGCGCCTCCGGCTTGTGGAGGGTGGTCGCCGGTCACCGTTTTGTGGAGGAACTACATCATGAAGAAAATGATTATGAGCGCAGCCCTGGCTGTGATGATGTCGACGGCGGCCCATGCCGAAACGGTCGGCGTCTCGATGGCGCTGTTCGACGACAACTTCCTGACCGTCTTGCGCAACGGCATGCAGGATTATGCCAAGACGCTCGATGGCGTCACGCTGCAGGTCGAAGATGCGCAGAACGACGTTGCCAAGCAGCAGAGCCAGATCCAGAACTTCATTGCCGCCGGCGTCGATGCCATCGTCGTCAACCCGGTCGATACCGATGCCACTGCCGCTATGTCGAAGATTGCGGCCGATGCCGGCATTCCTCTGGTTTATGTCAATCGCGAGCCGATCAACATCGACACGCTCCCGGAAAAGCAGGCTTTCGTCGCATCCAACGAAGCCGAATCCGGCACGCTTCAGACCCAGGAAGTCTGCAAGCTGCTCGGTGGCAAGGGCAAGGCCGTCGTCATGATGGGCGAGCTTTCCAACCAGGCCGCCCGCATGCGCACCAAGGATGTGCACGACGTTCTGGCAACCGACGCCTGCAAGGGCATCACCATCGTTGAAGAGCAGACGGCCAACTGGTCGCGGACCCAGGGTGCCGACCTGATGACCAACTGGCTTTCGGCTGGTCTGGAATTCGACGCCGTCATCGCCAACAATGACGAAATGGCGATTGGCGCCATTCAGGCACTGAAGGCCTCCGGCCGTCCGATGGACAAGGTCGTGATCGGCGGCGTTGATGCGACGCAGGATGCCCTTGCTGCCATGGGAGCAGGTGACCTCGACGTGACGGTGTTCCAGAACGCTGCCGGTCAGGGCAAGGGTGCGCTGGACGCAGCCTTGAAATTTGCCCGCGGCGAAACGGTCGAAAAGAAGGTTTATATTCCTTTCGAACTGGTGACCCCTGCCAACCTCAAGGACTATCAGGCCAAGAACTGAGCCTGATCACCGGGGCGCCCACAGGCGCCCCGGACTGCCCGGTCTCGTTGATGACGGGCGCATTGCGCAGCACAGCGAAACCTATGAAGAGACCGCGCCGCTCAAAGGCGCAGGTCCCGGCCAGACAAGGCGACAGGGAGGCATCACTACATGGTCAGTCCGACAACAATGGCAGCCGTACGTGCCAGTGGCGCCGTGCCCAATGCCGAATATCTTCTCGCTGTCGAAGGCGTGCGCAAGGAATTTCCGGGCGTCGTGGCGCTGGATGATGTGTCGTTCCGGTTGAAGCGCGGCACGGTGCATGCGCTGATGGGGGAAAACGGCGCTGGCAAATCCACCTTGATGAAGATCCTCGCCGGCATCTATACGCCCGACAAGGGCGAAGTGAAATTCAAGGGTGTCGATATCCGGTTGAAATCACCGCTGGATGCGCTCGAAAACGGGATCGCCATGATCCATCAGGAACTCAACCTGATGCCCTTCATGACGGTCGCCGAAAATATCTGGATCCGCCGCGAGCCCCTCACCCGGCTGGGTTTTGTCGATCATGGCGAAATGAACCGCAAGACGGCTGACCTTTTCAAGCGGCTGAACATCGCGCTCGATCCGCAGGCGGAAGTGCGTGACCTTTCGATCGCCAATCGCCAGATGGTCGAGATCGCCAAGGCCGTGTCCTACGAATCCGATGTGCTGATCATGGACGAGCCGACATCGGCGCTGACCGAGCGCGAAGTCGCCCATCTCTTCACCATCATCCGCGACCTGCGCAGCCAGGGCATCGGCATCGTCTACATCACCCACAAGATGAACGAGCTGTTCGAGATCGCCGATGAATTCTCGGTGTTTCGTGACGGCAAATATATCGGCACGCACGCCTCCACCGACGTAACCCGCGACGACATCATCAAGATGATGGTCGGCCGCGAAATCACCCAGATGTTCCCCAAGGAAGAGGTGCCGATCGGCGATGTCGTGCTGTCGGTGAAAGACCTCTGCCTGAAAGACGTCTTCCACGACGTGTCCTTCGACGTGCGCGCCGGCGAAATCCTGGGCGTTGCCGGTCTTGTGGGTTCCGGCCGCTCGAATGTGGCGGAAACACTGTTCGGCGTGACGCCGGCAAGCTCGGGATCCATCGAGATCAACGGCAAGCCGGTGAAGATCGGTTCGCCGACGGAAGCGATCCGCAACCGCATGGCCTTCCTCACGGAAGACCGCAAGGATACCGGCTGTCTGCTGATCCTCGATGTGCTGGAAAACATGCAGATCGCCGTGTTGCAGGACAAGTTCGTCAAGATGGGCTTTGTCGATCAGAAGGCCGTGTCGGCACAATGCGAGGAGATGGCGCGCAAGCTGCGGGTCAAGACCCCGAACCTTCAGGAGCGCATCGAGAACCTCTCGGGCGGCAACCAGCAGAAGGCATTGATCGGCCGCTGGCTTTTGACCAATCCGCGCATCCTCATTCTGGACGAGCCGACGCGCGGCATCGATGTCGGTGCTAAAGCGGAAATTCACCGGCTGGTGACGGAGCTCGCCCGCGACGGCGTTGCCGTCATCATGATCTCCTCGGAAATGCCGGAGGTTCTCGGCATGAGCGACCGCGTCATGGTGATGCATGAGGGCCGGGTCACGGGCTTTCTTGACCAGGCGGAAGCGACCCAGGTCAAGGTCATGGAACTTGCAGCGCAGTGATGGCGCGCTTTTAGAAATACCATCAGGGAGGACAGACATGAGCACCAAGATTGAAGCCTCGGCCGCAACGGCCTCGTCGCCGGCCAGCAAGCGGCGCATCCCGCCGGAATTCAACATCTTCCTGGTGCTGATCGGCATCGCGCTGGTTTACGAGGTGCTTGGCTGGATCTTCATCGGCCAGAGCTTCCTGATGAACACCCAGCGGCTTACGATCATGATCCTGCAGGTGGCGGTCATCGGCATCATCGCCGTTGGCGTCACCCAGGTGATCATCACCGGTGGCATCGATCTTTCCTCCGGTTCCGTTGTCGGCGTCACGGCAATGATTGCCGCAAGCGTCGCCCAGGCTTCGACCTGGCCGCGTGCGCTTTATCCGGCCCTGACGGACCTGCCGGCCATCGTGCCGATCGGCCTGGGGCTCTGTGTCGGCCTGCTTGCCGGGTTGATCAACGGCTGGCTGATCGCCAAGACGAAGATACCCCCCTTCATCGCGACGCTGGGCATGATGGTTTCTGCGCGCGGTCTCTCGAAATGGTACACCAAGGGCCAGCCGGTTTCCGGCCTGACGGACCAGTTCAACTTCATCGGCACGGGCATCTGGCCGGTCATCGTCTTCCTCGTCGTCGCCCTCATCTTCCATATTGCCTTGCGCTACACCCGCTACGGCAAATTCACCTATGCAATCGGCGCCAATGTCCAGGCTGCCCGTGTTTCCGGCATCAATGTCGAGGCCCATCTGATCAAGGTCTATGCAATTGCCGGCATGCTTGCGGGCCTTGCCGGCGTCGTCACTGCCGCGCGTGCCCAGACCGCACAGGCCGGCATGGGCGTCATGTACGAATTGGACGCGATCGCAGCCACCGTGATCGGCGGCACGTCGCTTGCCGGCGGCGTCGGCCGCATCACCGGGACGGTTATCGGCACGGTCATCCTCGGCGTGATGACCTCCGGCTTCACCTTCCTGCGGGTGGATGCCTATTACCAGGAAATCGTCAAAGGCATGATTATCGTCGCTGCTGTCGTCGTCGATGTCTACAGACAGAAAAAGCGCAAGACGGTCTGACGGGCTGCAGGATAATCGGTAAGGATAATCGACATGAAACCATTGGGCGTCGGCTTGATCGGTACGGGATATATGGGCAAGTGCCACGCGCTGGCCTGGAATGCGGTCAAAACCGTCTTCGGCGACGTGGCCCGCCCACGCCTGGTTCATCTGGCGGAAGCCAATCCCGAACTTGCGAGCGTGCGCGCCGGTGAGTTCGGCTTCGAAAAGGCAACAGCTGACTGGCGCCGCCTGATCGACGATCCGGAGGTCGATGTCGTCTCCGTCACCACGCCCAACCAGTTTCATGCTGAGATGGCCATTGCAGCCCTTGAGGCCGGCAAACATGTCTGGTGCGAAAAGCCGATGTCACCGGGCTTTGCCGATGCTGAGCGCATGCTCAGAGCAGTTGAAGCTTCCGGCAGAATTGCCATCATGGGCTACAACTATATTCAGAACCCGATCCTGCGCCAGATGAAGACGCTGATCGATGACGGCGCGATCGGCACCGTCAACCATGTCCGCGCCGAGATGGACGAGGATTTCATGGCCGATCCCGAGGCGGCCTTTTACTGGAAGAGCGAGCGTTCGGCAGGCTATGGCGCACTGGATGATTTCGCGGTGCATCCGCTGTCGTTGATCTGGTATCTCTTCGGCCATGTCCGCTCCGTCGTGACCGACATGGCAAAACCCTATGCCGACCGCCCCTTGCCCGATGGTGGCCGCCGCGCGGTGGAAAACCATGATGGCGCCAGCATCCTGATGCGGCTCGACCACGGCATTTCGGCCGTGCTCATGGCAAACCGCGCCGCCTGGGGCCGGAAAGGCCGCATCGCGCTGCAGATCTTCGGGTCCAAGGGCTCGATCCTTTACGACCAGGAACGCATGAACGAGTTCGAACTCTACCAGTCCGGCGGCAATGCCACGCAACAGGGTTTTCAGCGCATCCTGACGGCGCCTGTGCATGCACCCTACGGCCAGTTCATCCCCGCGCCCGGTCATGGCCTCGGCTTCAATGACCTGAAAATCATCGAATGCCACGAACTGATCCGCGCCATCGCGGGCGAACCCTTTTCGGCGATCGATTTCAAGCAGGGCCTGCGCATCGAGCAGACCGTGCATGCCATGGCACGGTCGTTTGATGAAAAGACATGGATCAATATCGACAAAGGTTAAATCGGCACCTTCACAGCAGAGGGTTGGCCGTGGCGGCGACAAAGCCGCCTCAGACAGTCACCGCAAAGACTGCAACGCAGTCGCCGGGCTTGACGAGGCCGGGAAAATGGCGTGCGCAAAGGAGGCCGTCCATCTTGGCACGGATTTCCACCGGCCGCTGGCCGGTGCGCCCGACAGCATGGATGAGCGCGACGGCCTCGCCTTTTTTAACGGCATCGCCCAGATCGAAACGCGGCTCGATAAGACCCGCGTCTTCGGCAAAACAGAAGCAGTCGCCATCCGGCATGTCGAGCCACTGGGTCGGCACCACCTCGGCTGAAACTTTCAGGATGCCGGCCTTTGCCAAAACGTTGCGGACGCCGCGCTTGGCAATCCCTGCACTTTTGGCCGTTGCGGTGCCGCCGCCGCCCAGTTCGGTGGTGATGAAGATCTTGCCCATCTCTTCCGCTGCGGTGTCGTACATCCCGACGGCATCGATCTCCAGCATCCGCATGGAATAGGGTGCGGAAAACGCCTCGACGAGTTCGAAGGAGCGCGCCTCCTGCGCCTTGTCGGACAGGACATGCGCGGCACAGAACGGCAGAAAGTCCAGCGTCCTGCCGCCGGAGTGGAAATCCAGCACGATATCGGCAAGGGGCAGAAGTTCGCGCTGGAAATAATCGGCGATCTTCTGGGTCACGGCACCATCGGGCCTGCCGGGAAAGCTTCGGTTGAGATTGCCCTTGTCGATCGGCGATGTCCGCGTGCCCGCCAGGAACGCGGGATAGTTCATCGCCGGAACGATGATGACGCGTCCTTGCACATCCTGCGCCTGCAATGTCTGCGCAAGATCAAACAGGGCAATCGGGCCCTCATATTCGTCGCCATGATTGCCGCCGGTGAGAAGGGCCGTCGGCCCCTCCCCGTTCTTGATGACCGTGACCGGGATCATCACCGAACCCCAGGCCGAATCGTCGCGGCTATAGGGGAGACGCAGGAAACCATGCTGGACGCCAGCGGCTGAAAAATCGACCGTCGGTGTGATGGGGGATGGGCGCAGTCCGGTATCGTTCATGACCACTCAATCCTTGACGAACAGCTTGCGCGGAACGTTGGCAAGGCATTCGACGCCGGTGTCGGTGATCAGGATGCTCTCGGTGATCTCCAGCCCCATCGTTTCCAGCCACAGCCCTGTCATGAAATGAAAGGTCATGCCCGGTTTCAGCTCGGTGCGGTCGCCGGGGCGCAGGCTCATGGTGCGCTCGCCCCAATCCGGCGGATAGGAAATACCGATGCCGTAGCCGGTGCGGTTGTCCTTGACGATGCCGTATTTCTTCAGGACTGCGAAGAAGCCATTGGCGATGTCCTCGCAGGTATTGCCAGGCTTTGCGGCAGCAAGTCCGGCATCCATACCTTCGAGCGTTGCCTTTTCCGCATCGAGAAAGTCCTGCGTCGGTTTGCCGAGAAAGACGGTCCGCGACAACGGCACATGGTACCGGTTGTAGCAGCCGGCGATCTCGAAGAAGGTGCCCTCGCCGCGCTTCATCGGCTTGTCATCCCAGGTGAGATGGGGCGCAGACGCATCGACGCCGGATGGCAGAAGCGGCACAATTGCCGGATAGTCGCCGCCGATACCATCGACGCCGCGCGTTCCGGCATCATAGATTTCAGCGACCAGATCGCATTTGCGCATGCCGATCTCGATCTTGTCGAAGATGCGCTGGTGCATGCCTTCCACGATGCGGGCGGCATTGCGCATATATTTGATCTCGGTCTCGCTCTTCACGGCGCGCTGCCAATTCACAAGTGCCGTTGCATCGACGAAGCGGGCGTTCGGCAGATGCTTGACCAGGGCGGCAAAGGCGGCCGCCGAAAACCAGTAATTGTCCATCTCGACGCCGATGGTCAGTCGGTCATAGCCGCGCTCGGTCAGCTTGGCCGACAGATAATCCATCGGATGGCGTTCGGTCGATTGCACGTAATGATCGGGATAACCGATGATATTCTCATGCTTCAGATAGGCCGTCAGCTTGGCGCCATTGGCGTCCTGCCCGCGGCCGTACCAGACCGGTTCGCCGTCGGGCGGGACGATAACCGCCTGATGCACATAGAACGACCAGCCGTCATAGCCGGTCAGCCATGCCATATTGGAGGGGTCGCTACAGATCAACAGATCGATGCCCTTTGCCTCCATGGCCTTGCGCGTCTTGGCGAGCCGCGTTTCATATTCCCCAAGGGAAAATTTGAGGTTCGGTTGGGTCATGTTTCTCCCACATTCTCCGGCTTTGCCGGTCTCAACTTTCAAATGGCGTGCCCGCGCCGGCAAGGCCGGCACGAGCGAAGGCGAGTGTTGCGATGGCCGTGTCCTGAATGCCGGTCCCGGTGAGATCGGCGATGGTGATTTGGCTGGTTGCGGTGCGTCCCGGCTTGAGGCTGGCGATGATCTGCCCAAGCTCGGGAAAATCCATAGCCGCCGGGACAACACCGGTTTTGATGGCATGGTGCAATTCACCGAGCCGCCGCGTCTGCGTGAGACGATCGGCAACATAGAGACCGGCGGCAGCGATGGCCGCCGGATCGATCTCGTTCTTGTGTTCGGCATCCGACCCCATTGCCGTGATATGCTGGCCGGCTTCCAGCCATTCGGCTTTCAGGATCGGCGTTTCAGACGGCGTCGTGGTGACGGCAATATCGGCTCCGGACATGGCCTGATGCGGATCGGCCATTGCGACAACCCTAATGCCCAGCGTGCCGGTCAGGTCGGCAGCCGTTGTTTCGGCCTTCGCCCGGTCGCGCGCCCAGATCCGGGCTTCCCGGATCGGCCGCACCAAGGTCAGCGCCTGCAGTTGCAGCCGGGCCTGCAGGCCGGCACCGAAGATCGCGGCAACCTGCGCATCCGGCCTCGACAGGTATTTGGCCGCGACGGCGCCGGCTGCGGCCGTGCGCACATCCGTCAGATATCCATTGTCGAGCAGCAGCGCCTGCACGAGGCCGGTGGTTGCCGAAAGAAGGACCATCATGCCATTGGTGCTGGGCAGGCCAATCGACGGATTGTTGAAGAAGCCGGGGCTGATCTTGATGGCAAAGCCATCAAGGCCGGGCACATAGGCGGTCTTCACATCCACTTCGCCGCGATGCTCGGGAATGTCGAGCCTAAGGATGGGCGGCATCGCCACATCCTTGGTCGAAAGCGCCCGGAAGGCGTCTTCCACACAGGTTATAGCATCCATATCCAGTGTCACGACGGATCGCAGATCCGCTTCCGTCAGAATGATCATCCGGCTCATGCGGCAACCTCCGCAGGCGCGCCGGAGGCGCCGTTGACGATGCGGCGATGCAGTCCCATGTCGATATTCCGGCCGGACAGGATCGCGACGATCGGGCCGGCCGATGTCACCCGTCCAGACAGAAGTGCGGCAATACCGACCGCGCCGGCGCCTTCCAGGATCTCGCGTTCGGCCGCATAGGCGTTGCGTATGCCGGCGGCGATCTCGTCCTCGGTGAGGAGGATAACGTCGTCCAGCAGGTCGCGGCACATGGCAAAGGTCAGCGCATTGTGAAGTCCGATACCGCCACCCAGCGAATCCGCCAGGCTCGGCAGTTCCTCGACCTGAACCGGATGCCCGGCATCAAGGCTTGCCTTCATCGCAGCCCCGCGCTCCATGGTGAGCCCGATGACTCTTGTCTTTGGGCGCAGGCCCTTCACGGCCGCAGCTACGCCGGCAGCGAGACCGCCTCCCGATAACGGCACGAGAACCGTGTCCGCCTCGGGCACCTGTTCCATGATCTCAAGCCCCAGCGTTCCCTGCCCGGCGATGACAGAAGGATGATCAAAGGGCGGCACCATGATCTTGCCCTTGTCCGCAACCAGCCGGTCGACCTCATCCTGCGCTTCGTCCTGCGAATTGCCGACAATGCGGACATCCGCTCCGAGCCTGCGGATTTCCGCGACCTTGTTCTCCGGCACCAGGCGCGACATGCAGATCGTTGCGACCGCACCCTGCATCTTTGCCGCATGCGCCAGTGCCCGGCCGTGATTGCCGGTGGAGGCTGCGACGACGCCCGATGCTCGCTCAGCCGGTGTCAGCGACAGGATCGCATTGCTGGCACCGCGCAGTTTGAAGCTGCCGGTAGTCTGCTGATGCTCGAGCTTGAGATGGACGGGAACGCCGGCCAGCTCGCCAAGGGAAGCGGATTGCGTCATCGGCGTGCGCAGGATTTGGCCCGCAATACGGGCAGCGGCGGCACGAATATCATCCAGTGAAATGAAGGGTTGCTGCATGCCGTCAGCTTTCCGCATAGGGCTTGGTCATGAGAAGCCCGAGCTCGGGGCGCGCGTCCGTATCGCCGCAGAGCCGCAGGCATGCCCAGGCTGTTGCCAGATTGCTGCTGACCACCGGCTTTCCAAGGGCCTTTTCGATGCGGGGCACGGCCTCTGCCGCACGAACGGCGGTACAGGAAATGAAGAGCGCGTCGGATTCCGGTGCCATGGCTTCTGCGGCAAAGGCGGCGATCTCGTCATGCGGGATGCGCGCCATGTCCCGGTCATCGGAAAGCCCAAGGCAAGTGAAGCGGTCGATCTCAAAACCAAGATCGGCGAAGTAAGCCGCCATCGGCGCGCTGGTTTCGGCGGTATAGGGTGTCAGTACCGAAATCCGTTTTGCGCCGAGAGCCTTGAGTGCACTGACAGCCGCAGCCGTCGGCGTGACGACGGGAACACCGGGCTTTGCAGACTGCACAGCAGCCTCGATCTGCGCATCGCCGATAACGACGGAAGCAGACGTGCAGGAATACATGACCACGTCGAGCGTCTCGCCGGGCAGGATCAGGGCCGCGCCGGCGCTCAGCGACGGCTGCATCTTCTTCAGGTTTTCCGGCGTCACCGGATTGGCATAGGGAATGCGGGTGACATAGACGCCGATCCGGTTGCTGGCGACCATACGCTGGAAATCGACCTCGGTCGTATGGTCCGTCGCCAGGATGATCAGGCCGATGCGTTTCGGCAGCGGGCGATCGTCCAGGCGGGGCGCCCGGCTTGCCGTTTCGATTTTGATCTCCGTCGTGCTCATCGTTCATCCACCCGGGCAAAACGCTCTTCCAGGAAACGCAGCGCGACAACCGAGATCAGGCTGATGACGAGGAAGAACACGCCGACCATGGTGATCGGCTCGATATAGCGATAGCTGCTATTGGCGACGCTCTTTGCCTGGTTCATCAGTTCCAGCACGGTGATGGCCGAGAGCAGCGGCGTCTCCTTGAACATGGCGATGAAATAATTGGCGAGCGCCGGGATCATCGGCGGGATCGCCTGCGGCAGCACGACATGAACCCATGTCTGCCGGATGCTGAGATTGGTGGCGCGCGCCGCCTCCCACTGGCCGCGCGGCACATTGTCGATGCCTGCCCGGTAAACCTCGGCCGCATAGGTGCCATAGTGGATGCCCAGGCCAATGACACCGGCAGTCAGCGGCGACAGGCGGATGCCGATATCCGGCAGCACGTAGAAAATGAAATAGAGCTGCACCAGAAGCGGCGTCCCGCGGATAAAATCCGCCAGAAAGCCAACCGGGCGCGAGATAAGACGATTGGGCGAGCGTCTGGCAATCGCCAGCACCAGGCCAACGACTGCGGCGACGATCGCGCCCAGCACGGTCGCAAGGATGGTGATCTTCAGCCCTTCGAGAAGGGTCGGCATGATCTGCCAAACGAATGCCCAATCCCATTCCATGCTCAGACCCTCACCCCGTCAAGACCACGCGACGCGCGGCGCTCCAGCCAGCGCATGCCGGCGGAAATCGCCATGGCCATGGCGAAATAGAGGACAAGAATCGTCGCGAACGGGATCAGCGTGCTGCCGGTCTGCGCCCTGACCACCTGCGCCTGAAAAGTCATGTCCGTCAGCGAGATCAGCGAGACGACGGCGGTGCCCTTCAATAGCTCGATGGCATTGTTGCCGAAGGTTGGCAGCATCAGCGGCAATGCCTGGGGTAAAATGATATGCCGCATCCGGTGATAGCGGCCAAGGTTGAGAGCAACGCAGGCCTCGTGCTGTTCGCGGCCGATGGCCCGCACGGCCCCGCGCACAACCTCTGCACCATAGGCGCCGACATTCAGCCCCAGAGCCAGAACACCCGCCTGCAAGGGCGTCAGCGTGATGCCGGCAAATGGCAGCACGAAATAGGCCCAGAACAGCTGCACGAAGATCGAGGTTCCGCGAAAGAACTCGATATAGACAGTGGCGAGCGCGCGCACGCCGGCAAAGCGCGACAGCCGGCCGAGCCCCGCAGCAAACGCCATGACCAGCGCCAGCGCGGAGCCCATGACCGTCAATTCGATGGTCACCAGCGCCCCTTGCAATATCAGCCCAATGTAGCCGGACCAGTCGATCATCTTGCCTTCTCTGCAGTTGCCACGGCTTCTGGGAATGCCGCATGACCTGTCTTTGTGACGGAGCGGGATGCGCACCCGTCGTCACATATCGTCACCAATCATCACCAATCGTCTCATTGGGGGGGAGAACGGCGCATGCCATCCTCCCCTCAGCGATTACTGCGCAGCCGCGCAGAGCTTTTCGCGCGTCGTCGACATCGCCGCCGCAGCCGAGAAACCATAGGGCTCGATGAGCTTGGCGAACTCACCGGATTCCTTCAGCTTGGCCAGTTCGACGTCGAAGGCGTCGCGCAGTGCCTCGTCGCCCTTCTTGAAGGCGGCGCCATCGCAATAGACCGGCGCACCTTGGACCGGTGCAATGACCTCAAGGTTCGGATCGTTGGCCTTCTTGACGAGATCGTTGATCGACAGGACCGGCAGCGAATAGGCGTCGATGCGGCCGTCCTGCAGCATTTTCAGGCCGCTCTGGCCGTCGGGCACGACGATGACGCGGTCGCGCGGTACGCCGGCTTCCAGCGCCAGCTTTTCTTCCGTGCCGCCGCCTGGTGCGCCGATCGTGGCGGCTTGATCCTTGGCAACATCGGCATAGCTCTTGAAGGCTTTGGGATTGCCCTTTTTCACCAGCATCGCTTCCGCATCGCACAGAACCGGCTCGGAATAGGCAACGGCTGCGCAGCGCTCCGGCTTCATGAACAGACCGGCGGTGACAGCATCGTGCCGGCCGGCCTGAAGACCGGGGATCATCGCGCCATATTCCGAAATCGAGGCGACGACATCCGGCACGCCGAGGCGCTTGAAGACTTCGCGGGCCACATCGGGGGCAGCCCCTGACACCTTGCCGTCGGCGCCGACAGCCGTGAACGGCGGCTCGTTGGCAATGGCGATGCGGGCAAAGCCCTGTGCCTTCAGCGCCTCCAGCTTGGCATCGTCGGCATGTGCCGGGACTGTAGCAAGACCAGCCATCAACGCCGTGGCGCCGGCTGCCATCGTCATGAAATACGTCGCTCTCATTGTTCCAACTCCTCTGGATTTTTCCATTTTTATCGGAGGCATTGTCTGATCGCCGCAGCGATCAGACGCGGTGCCCCGCCGCGATGATCTTGCGCAGGAAGCTCTGCGTGCGCTCCTGCCTGGGATTACGGAATATGTCGTCCGGCTTGCCTTCCTCGACGATCTTTCCCTTGTCGAAAAACAGGACGCGATCGGCGAAATCATGGGCAAATCCCATTTCGTGGGTGACGAGCAGCATGGTCATATCGGTCTCGACCGCGAGCCTCCTCATGACATTCAGCACTTCCTCGACCAATTCCGGATCAAGCGCCGAGGTCACCTCGTCAAACAGCATGATCTTCGGCGAAAGCGCCAAGGCACGGGCGATGGCAACGCGCTGCTTCTGTCCGCCGGACAATTGCGCGGGCATGCTCTTTGCCTTGTCGGCCATGCCCACCATGTCGAGAAGCTCCATCGCCCGCGCCTCGGCAGCAGCCCTTGGCACGCCCTTGGTCAGCATCGGCGCCAGGGTGATATTGTCGAGCACGCATTTATGCGGAAACAGGTTGAAGTGCTGGAAGACCATGCCGATCTTTTCGCGCATCTTCTGCAGGTGCTTTTCATCGGCATCCGTAAGACTGCCGGCTTTGCGCATATGATAAAGCTGATCGCCATCGACCTCGATATGGCCGCCGTTGATTTTTTCCAGCGTCATGAGGATGCGCAGGATGGTGGTCTTTCCCGAACCGGACGGGCCGATCAATGCCAGCTTCTCGCCGGGCATGACATCCATCGACAGACCGTCGAGCACGGTCAGCGGCCCGTAGGTCTTGGTGATGTTGTCGATGCGGATCATGGGCGAAGGCATGCAGATCTCTTCCTGTTGAGACGAGCGATGCCTAACGATGACGAGCCTATCAAATCATGTCAATTGTCAAAATAATCTCATGACAATTATTCTTTCCCTGCCCATTTGACAGGCGTAACTATCAAATCGCAAGCAGCAGAGCTTCCGGATTTCCATGCGCCAGCGACGCAACGATGCCAAGCCCCGTGCGCAACTCGGCCTCGGTTGTCGAGCCGAGCGAAATGCGCACGGCGGGTGCGCGGCCATGGTCGGCCGTCTGGAAGGAGGCGCCCGGAGCGATCGCCACCCCGCGCAGACGCGCCTGCGCCACGAACCCCTCCTCCGTATGCTGGCAAGTCAGCGGCAGCCAGATATGCAGGCTTTGCGGGTGGGAATGGTAGAAGAGTGCCCCCAAGGCCTCGGTCGCAATCTCGTGGCGCCGCGCCAGCGCCCGGCGCTGCCAGTTGACCAATTCCATCGCCGTGCCGTTGCTGACCCAGCGCGTGGCGATCTCGGCAATCGCCGGCGTTGCCATCCAGTTGGAGACGAGATGCCGGTTGGCGACTGCGGCGACATAGCGGTCTGGCGCAACGAGATACCCGATGCGCAGGCCCGGCACGGTGATCTTGGTGAAACTCGTGACGTAAAGCGTGCGCTCGGGCGCAAAGGTTTGCAGCGGCGGCGGCCGGTTTTCAACCAGGGGGCCGAGGATATCGTTCTCGATGATGGCAATGTCATGCCGGGCCGCAACGGCCGCCAGCGCCTGGCGCCTCTCAATGCTCATCAGCGTCGCCGTCGGATTGACCACCGAAGGCTGCAGGAAAACGGCACGGATGGGGCCTTTCCGGCATGCCTCGTCCAGAGCTTCCGGGATCATGCCATCGTCATCGATCGCCAGACCTTCCAGGTGAATGCCCAGATAGGTCGAGAGCGGCACCAGCGTGTGGTGGCTGATTGCCTCGGTCGCAACCGTCGATCCCGGCGGTGCAACGCTCATCAGGGCGACGGTCATGCCGGACGTGGCACCATTGGTCAGATTGACGTTGAGCGGCGAAACCTCCAGCCCGCATTGCGCCAGCCATTCGGCCGCCACCGCCCGATGGCGTGGAAACACCATATTCGGCCGGAACGACAGCGCCGAACTCGACGGCAGGTTTTCCGCCAGCCAGCCAAAGGCTTCGCGCATCCGCTCGAGATGGATCTGCTCGCAGACCGGTTTCAGGATCGACAGGTCGATGAGTTCGCCCAGCCGCTCCGGCAGATAGGGCGGCTCCGGTTCTTTCGGCTGGGTCTGGACGAAGCTGCCGCGTCCGATCTCCCCGGCGATCATGCCGCGGCGGATGAGTTCGTCATAGGCGCGGCTGACCGTCTGGATCGACAGCGTCAGATCTTCCGCCAGCTTTCTATGTGTCGGCAATCGCTCGCCATTCACCAGCTTGCCGTCATGAATGGCATTGGCAATCTGCTCGGCAAGCGAGAGATAGGCCGGCCGGCGGAGCTGCTGCGGATCGGGACGCCAATTTGTCATGATTTGACATTGATAAAATTCAGGTCAATTGACAATCCAAAAATTGCATTCTCCATTCGGATTTCATAGGCTTTGCCATGATAACCACGCCGGGATACCCGTTCGAATGAAACTTGACGCCATCGACCTGCGGATTTTAGAGGCCGTCCAACGGGACGGGCGCATCACCAAGCTGGCGCTGGCAGAAGAAGTGGGCCTGTCGCCGACGCCCTGCTGGATGCGGCTGCGCAAGCTCGAAAAAGCCGGGATCGTCTCGGGCTACCACGCGCGTGTCGCTGTGCGCCGCGTTGCGCCTGTTGCGAGCGTGATGATGGAGGTCACGCTCGGCAATCATCGCCAGGTGGATTTCGACCGTTTCGAGCGGGCGGTGACGGCCATTCCTGAAATTGTCGCCTGCTGGTCGGTCGGCGGCGGGGTCGATTACATCGTGAAAATCATGGCGTCGAATATCGACGCCTATCAGCGGCTGGTCGATGACCTGCTTGACCGCGAAATCGGCATTGCCCGCTATTTTACGTACATCGTGACCAAGACCGTGAAAGAGGAAACCGTGTTGCCTGTTTCTGTTCTCCTGTCGCAGGAGAGCATAGCGGACAGCTAGACAATTCCTCTGCAAGCACCCCGTCATTTGGACAGATCCTCTTCTACGCTTGCTGCCAACAGACCATCTCTCCCTCCAAAGCTGTCAGACTGCGTGGCAATCGACGCATGAGGAGCCCCAGATGAACGCTGTATTCGCCCGACCCGCCTGTCACGACGCTCTTGCGCGGCTGACCGACAAACATCTGTTGAAATCGCTCGCTTATATCGGCGGCCGCTGGGTCGCCAATGCGGCGAACAGCACGTTCGAAGTGCGCGATCCCGCCACATCCGTACCTCTCGCCTGGGTTTCGCAGCTGGATGCGACTGAAACGTCGCTGGCCATTGATGCCGCCGCACGCGCCTTTCCAAAATGGCGGTCGCTGCTGCCGCAGGAGCGCGCCAAAATCCTGCGCCGCTGGTATAAACTGATGCTCGCCGCCAAGGATGATCTGGCTCTGATCATGACGCTGGAGCAGGGAAAGCCGCTGGCGGAATCGAAGGGCGAAATCGATTATGCCGCGTCCTTCATCGAATGGTATGCGGAGGAAGGCAAAAGGCTGAATGCAGAGAGCGTTACGAGCCACCTGCCGGACGCCGAGATGATCGTGCGCCGAGAGGCGCTGGGTGTCGTCGGCATCGTCACGCCCTGGAATTTTCCGTCCGCCATGATCACCCGCAAGGCGGCTGCAGCGTTGGCTGCAGGCTGCACGGTCGTTGCTCACCCGTCTTCTGAAACTCCTCTTTCCGCACTGGCACTGGCAGAGCTTGGGGAGAGAGCCGGCATTCCGGCGGGCGTTTTCAACGTCGTGACCGGCGACGCTGCCACCATTGTCGGCCGCCTGTGCGAAGACAGCCGGGTCCGGGCGCTGAGCTTTACCGGCTCCACCGAAATCGGAAAGCTCATCGCAGGGCAATGCGCGCCGACCCTGAAACGGCTGGTGATGGAACTGGGCGGCCACGCGCCGCTGATCGTCTTTGACGATGCGGATGTGGACAAGGCGGTCGATATCGCCATCAATGCGAAATTTGCGACATCGGGCCAGGATTGCCTCGCCGCCAATCGCATCTTTGTCCAGCGCTCGATCCTCGACGCCTTCAACGCGGCTTTCAAGGCGCGGATTGAGATGCTGAAGATCGGGGACGGCCTGGAACCCGGCGTCGATATCGGCCCTTTGATGCATGAGCGGGCGGTGACAAAGGTGCATGAGCATGTGACCGATGCCATCAAGCGCGGCGCTCAATGCCTGACCGGCGGCACACGTCACCCGGCTGGACCCTTGTTCTACACCCCGACGCTGCTCACCGGCGTGCCCCGCGATGCTCTGATCATGTCGGAAGAAACCTTCGGGCCAGTCGCTGCCATTGCCGTTTTCGACACCGAGGACGAGGTGATCGCCCGCGCCAACGACACCGAATACGGCCTCGTTGCCTATGCCGTCACCGAAAACGGCGCTCGGCAGATGCGGCTCGGCCGGGCCCTGGACTACGGCATGGTGGCGATCAACCGGGTCAAGATCACCGGCGGTCCCATTCCCTTCGGCGGCTGGAAACAATCCGGTCTCGGCCGCGAAGGATCGCGGCACGGCATCGAGGCTTTCACCGAACTCAAATATCTCTGCATCGACACAGCGGCCTGATGGCGCAACCGACCCATTGAACACAGACACGAGGAATAGGCATATGTCCGAGCACAGCAACGAAATGACCGCCTGGGACCGCGACCACTTCTTCCATCCGTCCACCCATATGGGCATGCATGCGCGCGGCGAGACGCCCACCCGCATCATTGCCGGCGGCGAAGGCGTCTACATCACCGATACCAACGGCCGCAAAAGTCTGGACGCGTTTGCCGGCCTCTACTGCGTCAATGTCGGCTATGGCCGCCAGAAAATTTCCGATGCCATTGCCGAGCAGGCCAAGAACCTTGCCTATTATCACGCCTATGTAGGCCATGGGACCGAGGCGTCGATCACGCTGTCGAAGATGATCATCGACCGGGCACCGGCTGGCATGAGCCGTGTCTATTTCGGCCTGTCGGGCTCCGACGCCAACGAAACCAATATCAAACTGATCTGGTACTATAACAACATCCTCGGCCGCCCGGAAAAGAAGAAGATCATTTCCCGCTGGCGCGGTTATCATGGCTCTGGCGTCATGACCGGCAGCCTGACCGGTCTTGACCTGTTCCACAATCTGTTCGACCTGCCGAGGGCGCCGATCCTCCACACGGAGGCGCCCTATTATTTCCGCCGGGCCGACCGGTCGATGAGCGAGGAGCAGTTCTCGCAACATTGCGCCGACAAGCTGGAAGAGATGATCCTTGCGGAAGGCCCGGAGACGATTGCGGCCTTCATCGGCGAGCCGATTCTCGGCACCGGCGGCATCGTGCCGCCGCCGGCCGGTTACTGGCAGAAGATCCAGGCCGTGCTCGAAAAATACGATATCCTGCTGGTCGCCGACGAAGTCGTCACTGGTTTTGGCCGTCTCGGCTCGATGTTCGGCTCCGGTCACTACGGCATGAAGCCGGATCTCATCACCATCGCCAAAGGCCTTACCTCTGCCTATGCGCCACTTTCCGGTTCGATCGTCTCGGACAGGATGTGGCAGGTGCTTGTCGAAGGCTCCGACAAAATGGGCGCGATCGGCCATGGCTGGACGTATTCGGCCCATCCAATCTGCGCTGCCGCCGGCGTCGCCAATCTGGAACTGGTCGATGAACTCGGCCTCGTTGACAATGCCGGCGCGACTGGTGCCTATTTCCGGGCTGAACTGGCAAAAGCTGTCGCCGGCCACAGGAATGTCGGCGAGGTGCGCGGCGATGGATTGATGGCGGCGGTGGAATTTGTCGAGGACAAGGATGACCGCACATTCTTCGACGCATCCCGCAAGATCGGCCCGCAGATCTCGGCCGCCTTGCTGGAACGCGGCGTCATCGGCCGCGCCATGCCCCAAGGAGATATTCTCGGCTTTGCGCCGCCGCTGTGCCTGACACGCGAAGAGGCAGATATCGTGGTGAAGGCTGCGGCCGGTGCCATCGAGGCGGTTTTGGGCCGCTGAAGATTGAGTGCAGGGAATATGGTTTTAAACATTGAGTGCCGGGCTTGTGAGAGCCCGGCACTCAAATCGGATCGCGTATCAAGGTTCTTTAAGATACAAACTGTCTTCCGACGCCCCCCCGATCTGGCAGCCTCTAAAGATTTAATTTGCGGCTGTAATCATCCTCGATGCGCACAATATCGTCATCCTTGATATAGGCGCCGGTTCTGACTTCAATCAGTTCGAGAGCGATGCGCCCTTCATTGGCGATACGATGCGCCTTTCCGAGCGGGACATAAATCGATTCATTCTCGGTTAGGATCGAAGTGCTTTCGCCGATCGTAACGGTCGCAGTGCCCCCGACCACGACCCAATGTTCTGCACGGTTCATGTGGCTCTGCAGCGATGTGCGGGCACCGGGATCTATCACCAGCCGTTTCACGGCGAAGCGGTCACCCGTCAGCATCTCCTCGACATAGCCCCATGGACGGTATCCGCGCTTGTGGGTCTCGGTTATCCGGCGATGGCTGCCGTCTTTGAGTGATTCGACAAGACCTTTGACCTCCTGCGACCGCGCTTTCGGCACAACGAGGACCGCATCCTGCGTCACGACAACGACAAGGTCCTTCGCACCCACGACCGTCGTCATCAGACCGGTGGAATGGATCAGGCAACCCTCCGACTCAAGTGCCAGCCCATCTCCCACGATCGCGTTGTCCGTCGTACTCTTGGGCGCAACCTCCCAGATCGCGTCCCAGCTGCCTATATCCGACCAGCGGAAATGACCGCGCACGACGGCGATCTTGCTGGTTTTCTCGATAACCGCGTAGTCGATCGAGTTCTTTGGCGAACCCTCAAAACTTTCCTTGTGAAGCCGAAGGAACCCAAGGTCTGTTTCGGCCTGATCGACCGAAGACTGGACTGCGGCCAGAATGTCCGGCGCGTAGGTTTGCAGTTCGGCGATCATCATGTCGGAGCGGAACAGAAAATTGCCAGAATTCCACAGATACCCCTTCTGCAAATAGCTGATCGCCGTTTCGGCATCGGGTTTTTCGACAAATCCCTCGACCAGATGTAGATCCGCTTCGCCATCCAACGAAGCGCCCGGATTGATATAGCCATAGGAGGTGCGAGGCTCAGTTGGAGTAAGCCCAAAGACGACGATATGACCGTCGAGCGCTGCCTTGCATCCGAGTTTTACGGCCTGCGAGAACAAGTCCTCATCGAGCACCACATGATCCGCAGCGAGAGCTAGCACGAGGCCGCCGGGAGACCGCCGTTCAGCAAGAACGGCTGCAACCGCCATGGCGGCGGCACTATCGCGCCGGGCCGGCTCAAGCACGACGGTGGAGGGTACCCCCACATCTTTCGCCTGGTGCTGCGCAAAGAACCGGAAATCCTCGTTGGTTATGACCACCGGCATTCCATAGAGCTCTGGATCGGAAACACGCTTCAATGTCTGCTGATACGTCGACAAATCGCCCACGAGGGGCTGGAATTGCTTGGGAAGCTGATCGCGCGATACCGGCCAAAGTCGCGATCCCGAACCGCCAGCCAAAAGAACCGGAGTAATTTTTGTCGTCGTCACTGGCACGCGATATGTCCTATTCTCTCTGAGCAGCCCTGGATTGTTGCGCGCAACATCTCCGTGCAGGGCTTGGCCGTCAAGCCTTTACCGCGCTTTTCAGTATTCTTCCAATAATATTGACAATGCCCTTATTAATTAAGCGCGCGGTTGATGACGTATTCTTTCCGGAATTTGGGGTACTCAAATCATCCTGAGTAAAACAAATGCTCAGGATGATGTAAAAGGGACGAAACCAGTTATCTCCCGACCGTGAGCCAGCCTGTAGACCAGCCCCACGGATTTTGCCGCGTCGCGAATATTACCAACCTACGTGGCTTGCCTGTCCTACCAGCAGCACCAGGGCATTTACTTGCCCTTCGACGGCGTTTCCGTCTTCGCGTCCGGTTCGCCGCTCAAATCCAGCGCGCGGGTGACGCTCAAGGCGACGATCGTGCAGATTGCGCCGGATATCAGGTAGCCGCCGATAAAGATGATGCCAAAGTTGCTGGCAAGGCCGAGGGCGACCAGCGGTGCAAAACCGGCGCCGATCAGCCAGGCAAGGTCGGAGGTCAGGGCTGCGCCGGTATAGCGGTAATATTGACCAAAGCGCGAGGAGACGGCGCCGGAGGCCTGGCCAAAGGACAGGCCGAGAATGCCAAAGCCGATGATGATGAAAGCATCCTGGCCCGACCGTCCGGCATCGAGCAGGAACGGAGCGGAGAAGGAGAAGATGGCGATGATGACAGCGCCGATCATCAGCTGGTTGCGACGGCCGATACGATCAGCAATGAGGCCGGACAGGATGATGGCGATGAAACCGACGGCAGCGCCGGCCACCTGCACCCACAGGAACTGCGCCGCCGACTGGCCGCCGAACAGCGTTACCCAGCTTAAGGGAAAGATCGTGACGAGGTGGAACATGGCGAAGCTTGCCAGCGGCGCGAAGGCTCCAAGCAGCACATCGGAGGAATGCTTGCTCAGCATTTCGAAGACCGGGCGGGCCTGCAACTCGTTGTTTTCCAGTGCGGAGCCGAATTCCTGGCTGGCAACGATGCGCAACCGGGCAAACAGCGCCACGACGTTGATGGCGAAGGCCACGAAGAATGGATAGCGCCATCCCCAGGAGAGGAAATCTGCATCGGAAAGATTGGCGACGAAATAGCCGAACAGGGTGCTGGCCAGCGCAAAGCCGATGGGCGCCCCGAGCTGCGGGATCATCGCGTACCAGCCACGGCGGTGCGGCGGTGCGTTGAGATTGAGCAGGGAGGCCAGGCCATCCCAGGCGCCGCCGAGCGCAAAGCCCTGGCCCAGCCGGAACAGCGCCAGGAGCGCCACCGACCAGTAGCCGACGGTCTCATAACTTGGCAGGAACGCGATGGAGGCGGTGGAGCCACCGAGGATGAAGAGCGCGATCGTCAGCTTCGTGCCGCGTCCATAGTTGCGGTCGATCCACATGAACACGAAGGATCCGACGGGGCGCGCCAGGAAAGCCAACGAAAAGACCGCAAAGGACATCATCGTTGCCGCCACCGGATTGGGCGCGAACGAGAAGATCAGCCGCGGAAAGACGAGCACCGAGGCGAGGCCATAGACGAAGAAATCGAAAAACTCCGACATGCGGCCGATGATCACGCCAAGCGCGATGCTGCCAGCCGAAAGCGGCTTGTCGCCGTGCATACGCCGGGCGTCCTGCTCAAGTCCCGATGACGAAGGATTTGCCACTACGCCCATAATCTTGCTCTCTCCGAAGGATTCCGATTTCATCACAATGTGAACCCAGGCCGGGCTTTGACTGAGAATATGGTGCAAAACCGCTGTGGTCCATCCTATAAACGAACGTGCCGTTCACGAATGCCACAGAAGCTTTGACCTCAACCAAAGACCGTCTATACCTTAGCCCAGACAGACGTTCGACTTCGATCCCGGCCAAACTTTTTGCAACGCGACAAATTGCTGCACTGCGACGAACCACCTCATTCCTGTAGCAGGGATGCTTCGCTAGTGCGGAAGACACGGAACGCAAACTTCGAGCCCGCTATGTCCAAATGGAAAACCGCCAGCCGCTTTCTCACCCTGTTGCCACTCCTGGCTCTGGCCGGGTGCAACATGGTTGTCATGGCACCATCCGGCGATATCGCCATGCAGCAGCGGGATCTCATCATCATTTCCACGGTGCTGATGCTGTTGATCATCGTTCCCGTGCTGTTTCTGACTGTCTTTTTCGCCTGGCGCTATCGTGTCTCCAACACCAACGCCAAGTACGACCCGGAATGGCATCATTCGACCGCGCTGGAAGTGGTCATCTGGTCTGCGCCGCTGATCATCATCATTGCGCTGGGTGCGGTGACCTGGATCAGCACACACAAGCTCGACCCCTATCGCCCGCTTGACCGGATCGACGCGCAACGTGCGGTGACCGCCGAAGTGAAGCCGATCAATGTGGAAGTGGTCGCGCTCGACTGGAAATGGCTGTTCTTCTATCCGGATTACGGCATCGCCACCGTCAACGAGATGGCAGCGCCCGTCGATGTACCGATCAATTTCAAGATCACCTCCTCGTCTGTCATGAACTCCTTCTACGTGCCGGCTCTTGCCGGGATGATCTACGCCATGCCGGGCATGCAGACCCGACTTCATGCCGTGATCAACAAGGAAGGCGAATATGATGGTCTGTCGGCCAACTATTCCGGCGACGGCTTTTCCCATATGCGCTTCAAGTTTCATGGCGTGCCGCAGCAAGGCTTCGATCAGTGGGTCGCCCGGGTCAAGGCACAGGGCACCGCCCTCAACCGCGACGCCTACCTTAAGCTCGAAAAGCCGAGCACCAAGGAGCCGGTTCGCTACTATGCCACCGTCGATGACGGCCTTTACACCTCCATCCTCAACATGTGCGCCCATCCCGGCAAGATGTGCATGAGCGAAATGATGCATATCGACATGATGGGTGGTTCGGGCAAGGACAGTGCTGAAAATCGCGGGCGCCTCGAATATGACAGCCGGCACGGCACAGAAGAAGCTCCCGCCGCAACATTTCCGGCGACCGGCAATCCGGCGCGCAGCGAAAAACCCGCCGAAGGCGTGGATGAGAAGCAGCCGATGGACCATTCCATGCACGGGGGTGACCCCATGCCCGAAAATGATCAGAACGGGCCCGCTCCGGCGCAACTGAACACCAACAGCACGACGCAGCCATAAGGCCGCGCCCGCGACATTTTGGACGAAACCATGTTCGGCTATAATACTTTGACGGAATTCATCTTCGGACGGCTCACGCTTGAAGCCATCCCTTATCACGAGCCTATCCTCGTCGTGACGTTCATCGGCGTGGCGCTGGGCGGCCTCGCCGTCCTCGCATTGATAACCCGCTTCAAGCTCTGGGGCTATCTCTGGACCGAATGGTTCACCAGCGTCGATCACAAGAAGATCGGCATCATGTACATCATCCTGGCGATCATCATGCTGCTGCGCGGCTTTGCCGATGCGATCATGATGCGTGTCCAGCAGGCGATCGCCTTCAACGGCAATGAGGGCTACCTCAATGCCCATCACTATGACCAGATTTTCACCGCCCATGGCGTGATCATGATCTTCTTCGTGGCGATGCCGTTCGTCACGGGCTTCATGAACTATGTCGTCCCGCTGCAGATCGGCGCACGCGACGTGTCCTTTCCGTTCCTCAACAATTTCTCGTTCTGGATGACGACAGCCGGCGCGATCATCATCATGATGTCGCTGTTCGTCGGCGAATTCGCGCGGACCGGCTGGCTTGCCTATCCGCCGCTGTCCGGTTCGGACTACAGTCCGGGCGTTGGCGTCGATTATTATATCTGGGGACTGCAGGTGGCAGGTGTCGGAACGACATTGTCTGGCATCAACCTGATCGCCACCATCGTCAAGATGCGCGCGCCAGGCATGACATTCATGAAGATGCCGATCTTTACCTGGACCTCGCTTTGCACCAATATCCTGATCGTTGCCACCTTTCCGGTCCTGACCGCAACGCTGGCGCTTCTCACTCTTGACCGCTACGCCGGCACCAACTTCTTCACCAACGATCTCGGTGGCAACCCGATGATGTATGTCAACCTGATCTGGATCTGGGGCCATCCGGAAGTCTACATCCTCATCCTGCCGGCCTTTGGCATCTTTTCCGAAGTGGTTGCGACCTTCAGCGGCAAGCGGCTGTTCGGCTATGCTTCGATGGTCTACGCGACCTGCGTGATCATGATCCTTTCCTATCTCGTCTGGCTGCACCATTTCTTCACGATGGGTGCGGGAGCGTCCGTCAACGCCTTCTTCGGGATCACCACGATGATCATCTCGATCCCGACCGGGGCGAAGATGTTCAACTGGCTCTTCACCATGTATCGCGGCCGCATCCGCTACGAACTGCCGATGTACTGGACGATCGGTTTCATGATCACCTTCGTCATCGGTGGCATGACCGGCGTTCTGCTCGCCGTTCCGCCGGCAGACTTCGTGCTGCACAATTCGCTGTTCCTGATTGCCCATTTTCACAACGTCATCATCGGCGGCGTGCTGTTCGGGCTGATGGCCGGCATCGTCTACTGGTGGCCGAAGGCATTCGGCTACAAGCTCGATGAATTCTGGGGCAAGATGAGCTTCTGGTTCTGGCAGATCGGCTTCTTCTTCGCCTTCATGCCGCTCTATGTGCTCGGCCTGATGGGCGTGACGCGCCGCGTGTCCCAGTTCGAGGACCCGTCCCTGCAGATCTGGTTCATCATTGCGGCCTTCGGCGCCTTCCTGATCGCGCTCGGAATTGCGTCCTTCATCGTCCAGCTCGTCGTCAGCTACCTCAGGCGCGACCAGCTGGCCTGCGGCAGCGATCCCTGGGATGGGCGCACGCTCGAGTGGTCGACGTCTTCGCCACCGCCGGAATACAACTTCGCCTTCACGCCGGTGGTGCATGATCATGACGGCTGGTATGACATGAAGAACCGTGGGCATGAGCGCCCGGTAACAGGCTTCCGTCAAATCCATATGCCGAAGAACACCGGCACCGGCGTCATCCTGTCTGCCCTGAGCATAGCGTTTGCCTTTGCGATGATCTGGTATATCTGGTGGCTGGCGATCCTCGCCTTCATCGGCCTTATCACGGTCGCAATCGCCCATACGTTCAATTACAACCGCGACTTCTATATCCCGGCGGAAACCGTTTCCGCGACGGAAGATGCGCGCACCAAGCTGCTCGCGGAGCGGACCTGACATGGCAAAAGACATTCAACTGCATGAGGGCGACAAGCCGGTCTTCTACCTGAAGGAAGACCACCATCCGGAAGGCAGCACCAATCTGGGCTTCTGGCTCTACCTGATGAGCGACTGCCTGATCTTTGCCGTGCTGTTTGCCACGCATGGCGTGCTCGGCCGCAACTACGCGGCCGGCCCCTCGCCTGCCGACCTGTTCGACCTGCCGCTGGTGGCGATCAACACGGCAATGCTTTTGTTCTCGTCCATCACCTATGGCTTTGCCATGCTGCAGATGGAACGCAACGCCAAGGCCGAAACGCTGTTCTGGCTTGGCGTCACCGGCCTGTTCGGTGCAGCCTTTCTGGGCCTTGAACTCTACGAGTTCACCCATCTGATTCTGGAGGGTGCGGGGCCAACGCGCAGTGCGTTCCTGTCATCGTTCTTCACGCTGGTCGGCACCCACGGCCTGCATGTCACCTTCGGCATCATCTGGCTGATCACGCTGATGGTCCAGGTCTATAAGCGCGGCCTGATCCCTGAAAACCGCCGCCGGCTAATGTGTCTTTCGATGTTCTGGCACTTCCTCGACGTTATCTGGATCGGCGTCTTCTCCTTTGTCTATCTGATCGGAGTCCTCGGATGAGCTCACACCCGCACGCCCCTGCTCATAACGATGGTGACAACGCCCATCACGGGCATGGCCATGAGGCCGGCCATGGTTCGCTGAAGGGCTACATGATCGGGTTCGGGCTGTCCGTTATCCTGACGGCCATTCCGTTCATTCTCGTGATGGCCGGCGTTTTCGACAGCAAGCTCCTGACGGCGGTTCTCGTAATGGCATTCGCTGTCGTCCAGATCGTCGTCCACATGGTCTATTTTCTGCATATGAGCCCGCGCTCGGAAGGCGGCTGGACGGTTATGGCGCTGCTTTTCACCCTCGTCATTGTCGGCATCACACTCGCCGGCTCGCTCTGGGTCATGCACCATCTCAATGTGAACATGATGCCGATGTCGCCGGATATGATGCGGAACATGCCCTGACGGTTGATTTCGGTGAGTGCTGAATATCCCGTGACAGCGGACGCAGCCGGACATTCACGCCGCGCCCGGCGCGTTTTCGTCAGTGCCATGCTGGTCTTGACACTCGTCTTTGCCGCATTGGGAACCTGGCAGGTTCAGCGGCTGTTCTGGAAGCTGGACCTGATCGCCCGCGTGGACGCGCGTGTTCATGCAGGCCCAGTACCCTCGCCCGCACAGGGAGAGTGGGGCGGGATCAGCGCCGAAAAGGACGAGTATCGCCATGTCACGGCGACAGGCACCTTCGAGCATGGCAAGTCGGTTCTCGTTCAAGCGGTCACTGAACGCGGCGCCGGTTACTGGCTGCTGACGCCACTGCTTCTGTCGGATTCATCGGTGGTCCTGGTCAATCGCGGGTTTCTGCCAGAGGCGGGACGCAACTCGGCTGCGCGCACGGCAAGCGAAATCGTTGCCGGGCCTGTCACCGTCACCGGTCTGCTGCGCATCAGCGAACCCGGCGGCGCTTTCCTGCGCTCGAACGATCCGGCCAATGACCGCTGGTACTCCCGTGACGTGGATGCCATCGCGCGCTCCAAGGGCTTTGCGCCAACTGCACCCTATTTCATCGATGCCGATGCCACGCCCAATCCCGGCGGCCTTCCCATCGGCGGCCTGACCGTGGTTCAATTCCGCAACAGCCACCTTGTCTATGCGGCGACCTGGTATGCCCTTGCAATCATGACGGCGGCAGCGCTGACCATTCTGCGCCGCCGCCGTCTGATCTGACGAAGATACAGGTTAAGCGCCGGGCTCCGCCTTCAATCCGCGTTTCGCAAACATGGGCGTGAGTGTGTTCAAGACAAAGCTTCGGCCGGGTTCATGGTTGCCGGATAGCCGGCGTCTTCGAGACCCTTCGTAAGAGCCGACGGCGTCGCCGCCGTTTCGACCTTGACCGTGCGGGCACTGAGATCGATCGTTATCACGGCATTTGGATCGACGGATTGGATCGCCTTGGTCACAGATCTGGCGCAGCCGCCGCAGGTCATGTTTTCGATTGTCAGTTCCATTGGGATTTTCCTCATTTGGATATGCTGCAGAAGATGGGGCTTCCAACCATGGGAAGGTCAAGTGGCAATGAAACACTAAATCTGCTATTGACCTTCCCATGGTTGGAAGCCCCATCTTCTATCCGGACCTGAATTCGGAATGAAAAGGAGGCGGCTATGAATGCCCCTGTTCGCGCAAAAGATCTGACCGGAACGTTGTCGCTCCCCATCGAGGGGATGAGCTGTGCGTCTTGCGTCGGCCGTATCGAAAGAGCGCTCAACAACGTTGCGGGCGTTGACACCGTTTCGGTGAACCTGGCGACGGAACGTGCGACGATCACGACCAAGTCAGCGGTTTCGCACGAAACGCTTGTCGAGGCGGTGGAAAATGCCGGCTACTCGGTGCCTGAACAATCGGCCGGTTCCGTTGCTTTGACGGAACTGTCGATCGAGGGCATGACCTGCGCATCCTGCGTCGGCCGTGTCGAGCGGGCGCTGAAGACGGTGCCCGGCGTGACGCAGGCTGCCGTCAACCTGGCGACGGAGCGCGCCACCATCCACGGAACCGCCGATCTGGCAGCCATGATTACGGCGATCGCCGACGCCGGTTATGCGGCAAGAGTGATCGCTCCGGCAGCAGGCGGCGAAAGCGAGGATAACGGGCACGCGGAAAGAAAAGAGGCCGAGCGCCGTCAACTCACCCGGGATTTCACCATCGCTGCGATACTGGCCGCGCCCATCTTTCTGCTGGAGATGGGCTCGCATCTCATTCCGGGCGTGCACGGCCTTATTGACGCGACGATCGGCATGCAGGCGAGCTGGTACGTCCAGTTCGCGCTGACGACGCTCGTGCTTTTTGTTCCGGGCATCCGTTTTTACGGCAAGGGGCTGCCGGCGCTCTGGCGCCTGGCGCCCGATATGAACTCGCTTGTGGCTGTCGGCTCGCTGGCTGCCTATGGATATTCACTGGTTGCAACATTCGCCCCCGGCTTCCTGCCGCCGGGAACGATCAATGTCTATTATGAAGCAGCCGCTGTCATCGTGACGCTCATTCTGCTCGGACGTCTGCTTGAGGCGCGTGCCAAGGGCCGGACATCGGAAGCGATCAAACGGCTGGCCGGCCTCCATGCGAAGACCGCGCGGGTGCGTAAAGACGGCAAGACGATCGACCTGGCAATCGGCTCGGTCGTTGCCGGTGATTTGGTCGAGGTTCGTCCGGGCGAGCGGCTGGCCGTAGATGGCGAGGTCGTCGAAGGCGCCAGCTATGTCGATGAATCGATGATCACGGGCGAGCCGGTCCCGGTTTCAAAAATGACAGGCAGCGCTGTTGTCGGTGGCACGGTCAACCAGAAGGGCACGTTCGTGTTCCGCGCAACGGCGGTCGGCGGCAAGACGGTGCTGTCGCAGATCATCCGCATGGTCGAGGAAGCGCAAGGCTCCAAGCTGCCCATTCAGGCGCTGGTCGACAAGGTCACCATGTGGTTCGTACCAGCAGTCTTTGCGGTCGCGGCGCTGACCTTTGCGGCCTGGCTGATCTTCGGCCCATCGCCCGCGCTCACCTTTGCGCTCGTCAATGCCGTGGCCGTCCTGATCATCGCTTGCCCCTGCGCCATGGGTCTCGCGACGCCGACATCCATCATGGTGGGCACCGGGCGTGGCGCCGAACTTGGCGTGCTCTTCCGCAAGGGAGAAGCGCTGCAGCTGCTGAAGGATGCCAAGGTCGTGGCGCTCGACAAGACGGGGACTTTGACCGAGGGCAAGCCGGCCCTGACGGACATGGAACTGGCTGATGGCTTCGACAAACAAACCGTGCTCGGTCTTGTGGCCGCCGTCGAGGCAAGGTCAGAGCATCCTATTGCCGGTGCGATCGTCGATGCTGCCACCAGTCAAGGCATGCCGCTGCCGCCGGTGTCGGATTTTCAATCGGTGACGGGCTTTGGTGTCAAGGCCAGTGTCGGCGGCAAACGCGTCGAGATCGGTGCGGATCGCTACATGGCCGAGCTTGGCTATGATGTGGACGTGCTCTCCGAAGTGGCCGGGCGCCTGGGCAATGAGGGCAAATCGCCGCTATACGCCGCAATCGACGGCACGCTTGCAGCCATCATCGCCGTGGCCGATCCGGTCAAGGCGACAACGCCGGCGGCTATCAAGGCGCTGCACGATCTCGGCCTCAAGGTGGCGATGATTACTGGCGACAATGCCCGTACCGCCAAAGCTATCGCTTCCCGGCTTGGGATCGATGAGGTGGTGGCGGAGGTATTGCCGGACGGAAAGGTCGATGCGGTTCGCCGTCTTAGGGCAAGTTATGGCAAGATTGCCTTCGTTGGTGACGGCATCAACGATGCCCCGGCGCTGGCCGAGGCGGATGTGGGTCTTGCCATCGGCTCGGGAACGGATATCGCCATCGAGGCGGCAGACGTGGTGCTGATGTCGGGCAGCCTCCAGGGCGTTCCGAACGCAATCGCTCTGTCGAAGGCGACGATCGGCAATATCCGGCAGAACCTGTTCTGGGCGTTTGCCTATAATACGGCGCTGATACCGGTCGCCGCCGGCCTGCTCTATCCCGCCTACGGCATCTTGCTGTCGCCGGTCTTTGCCGCGGGCGCCATGGCGCTGTCGAGCGTGTTCGTGCTCGGCAACGCGCTGCGCCTGCGCCGTTTCAAGCTGGCGAACTGACAGACCACCGGAGCATTCTAGTACGGAGAAGACTGATGAATATTGGACAGGCCTCAAAGGCATCGGGCGTTTCGGCCAAGATGATCCGTTACTATGAGCAGACCGGCCTCATTCCGGAGGCAGACCGGACCTCATCCGGCTACCGCGATTATTCCGGCACCGATGTCCATATGCTGCGCTTCATCCGCCGCGCGCGCGATCTCGGTTTTTCGGTGGCCGAGATCAGCGATCTTCTTGGCCTCTGGCGCGACGAGGCCCGCCAGAGCAGCGAGGTCAAGCGCCTGGCGCAGGGCCATATCGACGAGCTGCATAAGAAGATCAAGGGCCTTCAGGACATGGCCAATACGCTGACAACGCTCGTCAATACCTGCAACGGCGACCACCGCCCGCATTGCCCGATCCTGCAAAGTCTCGAAAGTGGCCTGGACGACGAGGACCGACCTGTCCACCCTCGCGCCGGTGCTGTCGCACGCGCAGCGCCATGAGCGAGAACGCGGTAGTTTTACCATGCCGTCTTAATAGCAATCACAGCTCTCTCGCGCTTTATTGGGAATCATCGCCATCGATGCGATGAGTGCCGAAAAACCCGCCCGCCCCATTTGCTTGGAAAACTACCGGGCGAAATGTGTCTCGGCGATATCAGCGATATGCTTGCCGATCGGCAGGGCCGACGTGGCTGCGGGCGAAGGGGCGTTGAGCACATGCACCGTGCGCGCCGTGCGTTCGATCAGGAAATCATGCAGGAGACGGCCGTCGCGGCTGACTGCCTGAGCGCGGATACCGGCGGGATGCGGCTGCAGATCGGCCAATTGCAACTCGGGGCAATAGCGCTGGCAAAGCGCTAGATAGCGGCGGCGGCTGAGTGAATTGGCCATTTCACCCAGGCCATAGCGCATGTTGTTTGTCATGACGTGGCGGAACCCGGGAAAGCGGATCATCTCCCAGACATCCTTGGGGTCGATCCTGCCAAAACTGTATCCGTTGCGCGCAAAGGCCAGCACGGCGTTGGGGCCAACCGTCACGAACCCGCCGATCATCGGCGTCAGATGCACGCCGAGGAATGGCAAAGACGGTTCCGGGATGGGATAGATGAGATGTTCGACAATGCGGTTCTTATCCGCCCCGAGACGGAAATACTCGCCGCGAAAGGGAATGATCGCGATATCCTTGGCAAGCCCGCACATGCGCGCGAGACGGTCGGCATTGACACCGGCGCAGACGATGACATGGCGGGCACTGAGCAGCATACCGGTATCGAGGGTGATCTCGACGCCATCAGCCTGCTCATCGATGCGGGTAACTTCGACATCGGTCATGATCGTGCCGCCGGCTTCGATCAGCAGCGCGCCCATGCATCGCGTCACTTCGCCGTAATCGACAATGCCGGACGCCGGAATGAACAGCGCGGCAAGACCGGCAATGTGCGGTTCGCGCTCGGACAGTTCCGCCTGGCTGACCCGGTGTACTTCCAACCCATTGGAAACGGCACGCTCATGCAGCTTTTCCATACGCGGCAATTCTTCCGGGCGCGTCGCGACCAGCAGTTTGCCACGCTGCTCAAAGCGGATGCCGTAGTCCTTGCAGAACTGCATCGTCGCCGCACTGCCCTCACGGCAGAAAGTTGCCTTCAGGCTGCCGGGTTCGTAATAAACCCCGGCATGGATGACACCGCTGTTGCGTCCGGTCTGATGACTGGCAAGCATCTGCTCCTTTTCCAGGACGGCGACGGTAAGGCCGGGAAACCGCTGTGACAGTTGCATGGCTGTCGATAGCCCGACAATGCCACCCCCGATCACAACGATATCGAAATCCGCCACGCGCTCGAAGTTCATTCTGCCCGGCCCCGTCGTCTTCGCAGAAAGCCTTTTATCGGCTCGGCACCGGCTGTATCAGTGCCAGGCACCACGCGTATCATAGATTACCTTGCCTGTCAGGCGTGTATGCCGCATGGCCTTGAAAGGTTCATGCTCGACGAGAAGCACCACGATATCGGCGCGCTCCACCGCCTGATACGCGCCCTCCAGGCGAAGATTGTCATACTTCGCCAGAAGCGGCGGCATGACGCTCACATAGGGATCCGCCACAAGGATATCGACATCCGGCAATGAGGCGGCGATCAGGCCGACGACCTCGATTGCCGGACTTTCGCGCACGTCATCGACATTGGCTTTGAAGGTCAGGCCCAGGCAGGCAACGGTCGGCGCACGGAAGCGTTTCGCCTTTTCCACGACCTGTCCGGCGACGTGATGCGGCCGGTGATCATTGACCTCGCGGGCTATGCGGATCAACCGCGACAGTGTTGGTGCGGCAGAGACGATGAACCAGGGATCGACCGGTATGCAATGCCCGCCGACGCCGGGACCGGGGCTCAGAATATTGACGCGCGGGTGCCTGTTGGCGAGACGGATGACTTCCCAGACATCGATATGCAGACTTTCGCTGATCAGCGAGATTTCATTGGCAAAAGCGATATTGACGTCGCGATAGGCGTTTTCGACGAGCTTTGCCATTTCCGCGCTGGCAGCGTCGGTCAGCAGAATCTCGCCTTGGGCGAACAGGCGATAAATCGACGCCGCCTTTTCCGCGCATCTCGGCGTCAGACCACCGACGACGCGGTCGTTGGTGATCATCTCGATCATGATGCGGCCGGGAAGAACGCGCTCCGGGCAATGGGCAATAAAGATGTCGGCACCGGTTTCGCCATCGCGCGGCATTCGCAGATCCGGACGCAGCGCTCCGATCCAATCGCCGATCTTTTGCGTGGTTCCCGGCGGCGACGTCGATTCAAGCACCACGATGTTGCCGGACTTCAGCATCGGAGCAATCTGCTCGGCAGCCGTTTTCACATAGGATAGATCAGCGGTCCGGTCCTCGTTGAAGGGTGTCGGCACGGCGATGATGAATGCGTCCGCTTCCGGGGTTTCAGTTGTCGCGGTCAGCCGCCCCATGGCAACGGCACCGCTGACGGCCACGGCCAGATCCGGCTCGACGAAAGGTACCTCCCCGCGCGACAAGGCAGCAACCGTCGCCGGATTGATATCGACACCGATCACATCGACGCCGCGCGTCGCAATCACCACGGCGGTGGGCAAGCCGATATAGCCCATGCCCAGAATGGCAAGTCTGCCCTTAAACACTTCACTCATCAGCAATGCTCCGAAGTTGCGCATCTGGAATTCTGGATCTCACCGGCGCCACATTGCGGTTCGCAACGAACCGGAATGCGCGCGCCGGATGAAGCATTTCGCGGGCGGTGAGTTGAACGAAGCTGGTGTTGGTTTTCAGGTAACGCCACCAAAGGCGGCGCGGCTCCTGCAGCAATCGGTAGGCCCACTCCATGCCGGCCTTCTGCCAGGCGGGCGGCGCGCGTTTTGTAAGCCCGGCAATGATATCGAAAGAGCCGCCGACGCCGTGCAGGACGGGCACGTTCAGCGACGAACCATAGGATCCGAGAAATATCTCTTTCTTCGGCGAGGTCATTCCTAAAAAAAGCATGTCGGCGCCGGAAGCCTTGATATCGGCCGCAATCTGGCCTGCTTCCGCAGCCTCATAATATCCGTGATGGCTATAGGCGATCTTCAACCCGGGAAAACGTTCGGCAATGACGCGGCGCATTTCTTTCAGCACTTCAGGTTTGGCACCCAGAAGCGCTATCGACCGGTCGTCGCGATGCGCAAGGAAGAGAAGGCGCGTGAAGATATCAATGCCTGCCACGCGCTCCGGAAGGGGCTTGCCCAGCAATTTGCTGGCCCACACGACGGATTGACCGTCTGCCAGCAAGAGATCGCATTCCAACAGGGATTCGCGCAGAATCTTGTTCCTGTGAAGCTCGACAATTTTTGCGGCATTGAGCACGCCCAGAAGGATTGGCCGGCGCGTCGAAAGGGCTGCCCGGCATCGTTCGATGACGTCATCCATGCGCATGGCGTCCATATATATGCCAAACAGGAGCTGGCGTTGCCTTTGCATATCAAATCTCCTTGAGAATTGCGGGCCGGTCAGCAGTCACGCCCGGCGAAAGCCTCGCGACCACGCCGCCCGCAAGCCATGCATATAAAAGCCACCCAAGCTCATAGGGCCGGCATTCATAGTCGATGCGCACAGGCGGGAAGAGCATATCGAGGCCTGGAACATGCCATCCCCGCAGAAGCGACGTCGTCACGGCGGACAAGGCCCTGACCACCTTGCGCGGTTCGCGGCGCGCCACCTTGCGCCAGATCACACCTTTTTCCGATGCCACAAGCGGCATGGACACCTCGGGATGTTCGTCGAGCCAGCGCATGCCCTTGATGATCGCCTGCGAATGGTCGGTGCCGCCGGCTTCGCGAAGGTCGAGCAATGCCATGGGCGCCATTGCATGCTGGTGCACGCTATAGACCGGATATCCCTCGACCACGCCGCCGTTGCGGGTATCGTAATGCCACCACCATTGACCGGCCGGACCCTGCAAAGCGCTAATCCGTTCGGCACAGGCTTCCGCCGCGGATAATGCTTCGACATCCGATTGTGCCGTATAGAGGCGGGCGAGTGCCTGTATCGGATAGACCTGATCGGCAAAGCAGCCGATATGGGCGCGGAAACGCCCGCTGGCGGAGGCAGGCAGCATATGTGGGAACAGGCCTGACGCGGAGCGTCCCGACATCAGCCGCTTGGTCGCCAGGGAGACAACATCCTGCGTATCACCGAATTGCCGCGCGGCTAATGCGGCGCTCAAGGCCCAGGCACAGTCGACCGTCGCGATCGGCGTATCGGAAGAGAGTACCTGAACAAGCTGGCGAAACAGCGCCACGGAATGGAACCGCCCGGCCTCTGCAGCGGCCCAGGCGGCAAGCGCGATGGCGCCCATATCTGCCGATGTCGTGGCACGAACCGCACAGGCATGGGCAAGATCGAACGCGGTGTCGCCGTTTAGGATCAGTTGTTGTGTGCCTCGATCAATGTAGGAGAGCCCAAGCGCCGCGATGGCGGTGTAGCGAAGGCTGTCTCCCTCAAGGCGCTCCGTCCAATCCGAGTTTACCTTGACCGCGCGCAATGTGTGGCCGAAAGCCCCTTTGCGGTGCATGCGGGGCAGGCCTCGCTTTGCAATATTCAAGAAGCGGCCAGCCTGCGTTCTTGTTTTATGCGACACGGATTCAAGGGCTTCCAGGCGGTCCAGTGTGTCTGGACCCGCTTGATCATGCGCCGGCGGACGCTGCGCGCCGCTGTCCAAGGATGGGCTTCTCGCTCTTGATGGCACGGAATGCGGAAAATTAATCGGCATGAAAGCTCCTGATAACTTGCCGTCTCAACGAAAAGGGCGGTTGATCAAATCGGCGCAAAAGCGTCGCGGAAGATTTTGAATGAAAGTCGTCGGCTGCTGCCCCATGCTAGAAAATCCTCACAGATATGCCAGCGCACTCAAAGACTTAAACAGTGGCCATCGGCATGCCGGCAAAGGTATCAATATGCATCGATAGTATTACCCCTGCCGGTCTTCATTCGGCTTTGGGATAAGCGGAGAAGCGCAGCCGGACTTACCCTCTACCTCTCTCTGCAGTGTTTGCGCGCCCGTGCTTTTCCCATAGAAATTGCAGAGCTCCCGCTTGAGGGGCTCGCCGGAGATGGGGCCGCGACATGGATGCTTCGACACAACAAAGAGAGCTGATTAACGGCAACCGGGTTGCACTGGGCGGCACAAACGTCCGCAAACTTTCGGTCGTAACCGTTGCCTATAACAGCGCCGACGTTCTGCCGGGCTTGCTCGATTCCCTGCATGCCGGCCTTGAAGGCATCGAAGAATATGAGGTGATCGTCGTCGACAACGACAGCCATGACCAATCCGTCGATCTGGCGCGGGCCCATCCGATTGGCGCAAGAGTGATCGCGACCGGCCGCAATGGGGGCTATTCCGCCGGGATCAATGCCGCGACAGCGACGATCGGCCGTTCATCGGATCTGCTGGTCCTCAATCCCGATATTCGCCTGGAACCCGGATCGATACGCCGCCTGTATGCGGGCTTGAACAGTGCTTGTGTCGGCGTGGCCGTGCCGCAGGTGCGCGGCGAAGACGGCGCCATTGCCAAATCCATTCGCCGTGAACCCTCGATAGCAACGGCCTGGTCCGAAGCGCTGCTGGGAGGCAGGCTTTCCTCGCGGCTGGGGCTCGGCGAAATGGTCGGCAATTCTTCACTGTACCGCGCGGGCGGGCGCATCCAGTGGGCGACCGGGGCAATCCTGCTCGTCACGGCCAGCGCGCGGGAGACGATCGGCGACTGGGATGACAGTTTCTTCCTCTATAGCGAAGAGGTCGATTATCTCCGGCGCGTTCGGGCAGCCGGCCTGGACGTGCTTTATGTTCCGGAATCCCAGGCCGTGCATATCGGCGGCGATTACCATAGCAGCGATTTCCTGACCGCGCTGATGACCACCAACCGCATCAAATATTACCGTCGGCATCACGGCGCATTGGCCTCGGCGGTGTTCCAATCCGGCATCGTGGCAGGCGAAGCGATACGCCTGGCGGTGGGCTCAGGACGTCGCGCCGCACTGAGCGCAGCACTCGGCTTTTAAGCCCCGGCAATTGCCATCCCTCCAGCGTTTTCCACGGCCGCATCAGCGAATCACCGGTCCGCAAAATCGCGAAATTTCCGCCTTCCGTGAGAGTTTCCAATCTGCCTGAGCGGCTGCTTTTGACCGGAAACCCGGTTGATGCCCCAGTTTACAAGCCCTTATGGTTGCGCAGAATTAATTTTTGGAAAAAAGTTAAGCCTCCATTCTTCCACCTGCGCTCAATCGGCTTTACGTGATCTCCCGCTAATATTTTGCCAGTCTTTTCAGCGCCCTCGAGGCACTGCAGGTTGTATTTTCGCGTGGAAATTTAGAAAACAATCGGAAATTTATTCAATTTTGATTGGCCGAAAATTCACCAAATATTTCAAACGGAAGCGGAATTTTAAGTGTTTTGCGGCAATATTAAGACTGAAATCGGGCGTCATGCCTCATTACAGTGAGCCGCTTTTGACCGATTGCACCTCCTTGTAAGTTGCATTACTCCTTGCTGTTATAAGTTTGCCTTACCTAAAAAGGGGTAGGCAGCTTACCCGTAATACCATCTTGAAACGGGGTTTAAGGGCTGAGGAGAAAGGCGATAGCACAGTGGCACGAACACTATTGAATGCAACCACGAGTGGGTTTTTGACGGAGAACGACATCCAGGGGGATTCTCTCGGCGTCATCGATCTGAACGACGCGAGTGACACTCAACAGGCAACCGTTGCCTCCAAAGCCACGCTGAATGAATCAGGCGGCTTTGCACATCACGCTCACAGAGCGATGGACGATTTTGGTGGGCGCGATGTTCGCCACGAAGGCAGGACGTCTGACCACAATTCGTTCCATTTTCTCAACAACACACAGGCAGCAGAAAGCGATTCCGGGACTGCTGAAGTCGATTTGGGCGGAACCTCCAACTCCGGCACGGCAAGCGATACCGAAGCAACAGAGGCCTCACAGCCCGCTTTGAAATCAGTTGCCAGCATCAGTGCAGCAACCAGCGATACGGCCGCTGCCACGTCTACGGCCAGCAGCAGTGCCGCAGCAGCGACAGCAGCGACAGCAGCGACAGCAGCGACAGCAGCGACAGCAGCGACAGCAGCGANGTTTTCCTGACGCAACCAATACCGGCGTCAAGGGTGGCGTCGCGATGACGAAGTATAACGGCTCGCTTCATATCACTGAGGACAACGCCGTCATCAGCAATATGGAAGTCACCGGCGATATCATCATCGATGCCAAAAACGTCACGCTGAGCAACATCAAGCTCATCTCCAACACGGAATGGCATGTCCTCAGAATCATGGAGGATGCGTCCGGCTTCACACTCAAGGACAGTGAAATCGACGGACGCGGCTTGAGCGACAATGGCATCTACGGCCATGGCACGTTCCTGCGCAACAACATTCACGACGTTGAAAATGGCATGACGCTCTGGGGTCCGTCTTCGGTCCAGGACAATTACATTCACAACCTGCGGAATGGAAAAGCCGACCCGCATTATGACGGCATCCAGGTCAATGGTGGCCAGGATATCGACTTCATCCACAACACCATTATCAACGATCATGACCAGACGGCAGCCTTGATGCTGGAAAACACCTTCGGTGGTCTGCGCAACATCACCGTTGATCACAACCGTCTCGTGGGTGGCGGCTACACCGTCTATATCGACGGGCGCAAGGGCGGCGGCTCCGTCGATAACAACACGATCAAGATCACCAACAACGAGATCGGTGGCGGTCATTGGGGCGATTTCTCGCTGTATGACAACAAGCCGATCCTTTCAGGAAACACCGGTCTAGGTGCTTCGCCGGAAACGCCGCCGGTAACACCGGAGACACCGACCACTCCGGAAACACCGACCACTCCGGAGACGCCAACGACACCTGAGACACCGACGACGCCGGAAACGCCAACCACCCCGGAAACACCTGTGGCCGGCAAGGCAACCAACGGCAATGACGCGCTGACCGGTACGGCCAGCGCCGACAAGATCGACGGCCTCGGCGGCAACGACACCATCAAGGGTCTTGGTGGCAATGATGTGCTCAAGGGCGGTGCAGGCAATGATGTCCTGGACGGCGGTGCGGGCGCTGACAAACTCGATGGTGGAACGGGGGTAGATACCGCTTCCTACGCAAGCGCAAAGACCGGCGTAACAGCCAGCCTTGCCGATGCTTCCATCAATACGGGCGATGCCAAGGGCGACACCTATACGTCGATTGAAAACCTGCGAGGGTCAAGCTTTGTCGACAAGCTCTACGGCAATAGCGGTGCCAATCTGCTTTCCGGTGGCGCAGGCAACGACCTCCTGAATGGCGGTGCCGGTGCTGATAGACTGGATGGCGGAGCAGGAACCGATATGGCTTCCTATGCGGGCGCAAAGACCGGCGTAACAGCCAGCCTTGCCAATGCCGCCATCAACACCGGTGATGCCAAGGGTGACACCTATGTTTCGATCGAGAACCTGAAGGGCTCCGGTTATGCCGACAAGCTCTATGGCAATGCCGAAGCCAATCTGCTCGAAGGGGGCGCTGGCAACGATGTCCTGAACGGCGGCGGCGGCAAGGACGTGCTGTATGGCGGGGCTGGTGCCGATGACCTGATCGGCGGGGCGGGTGCTGATACGTTCAGCTTCAAGGCGCTTGGTGATTCGACCGTGTCGGTCAGCGGGCGTGACACGATCTTCGACTTCTCGGGCACCGGCGGTGACCGGATCGACCTGTCGGCGATCGATGCCAATACTGCGGCATCCGGCAATCAGGCCTTCAACTATATTGGCAACGCAGCCTTTAGCGGCAAGGCCGGGGAACTGCGCACCGTCAAGGGCGCTTCGGACACTTACGTCTACGGCGATGTCAATGGCGACGGGAAGGCCGATTTCGCCGTCCACCTGGATGACGCTATCTCCCTGCACAAGGGTTACTTCGTCTTGTAACGACGCAGTGTAATGCAATGAGGCCGCGAAAGCGGCCTCATTGTCTCAACAGAGACAGTTCCGGCGACGACCCAAAACGTCTCTGATCCGGACAATATTTGACGCAATCCTGCCGCGGACTGCTGTGCCAGTTCTGTCCATTAAGCGCCAGCTTCAAACGGGAAGCACCATCACGCCGGACGCGTACTTGCAGCCGGTCCGCTTGCGCAGGTTTGCCTCCCCAACTCCAGCACTGAAACGGGAGCCTCTGATATGGCTATTACCTCAACCAAAACCCTCACGGGATTTCCCGACGCAAAGAGTACCGGTCTTCCGGACGGTGTCGTTCTGACGGCATCGGGCGATGTGAATGTCACCAAGGCGGGCACAGTTCTCAACGCTCTCGACATCAAGGGAACGATCTGGGTCATGGCCCCGGACGTCACGATCCAGAATAGCCGCATAACGTCCACTGACTGGACGGGCATCTGGATCAAGCCGGGTATTACCGGCACCATCGTCAAGGACAATGAGATCCTGAATGTCGGAAGCAGCAAGGACGGCGCAAACGGCATTTTCGGCTCGGGAACGTTCCTGCGCAACGATATCCACAACGTGGAAAACGGCATCAACGTGACAGGCGCAAGCCTGATCCAGGACAATTACATCCACGATATGAAGGCTCCAAATGTCCGGGCCGGCACTGTGTGGGGTGGTCCGCATTATGATGGCATCGAGATCAATGGCGGCGTCTCAGGCGTCGATATACGGCACAACACGATCATCAACGACAATGGGCAGACCTCGGCCGTCATGATCAATAACGACTTTGGCCCGGTTTCCAACATCAAGGTCGATGGCAACTATCTCGCGGGCGGCGGCTACACGCTTTATTCGGATGGCAGCTTCAGCAGCACCGATAAGATTTCCGGCGTCGAGTTCACCAATAACGAGCTCGGTCAGGGTCACTGGGGCTATTATTATTTCAAAGGCAATACGCCCACCCTGTCAAACAATGACGAAATGGGCACGGACTGGCCAACACCCGTCAGCCCGGAAACGCCGCCGGTAACACCTGAGACGCCGACCACTCCGGAAACACCGACAACGCCTGAGACACCAACGACACCGGAAACGCCAACGACGCCAGAAACACCTGTCACGAACAAGGCGACCAATGGCAATGATGTGCTGACAGGCACGGCGGGTGCTGACAAGATCGACGGCCTCGGCGGCAACGACACCATCAAGGGTCTTGGTGGCAATGATGCGCTCAAGGGCGGTGCAGGCAATGATGTCCTGGATGGCGGTGCGGGCGCTGACAAACTGGATGGTGGAACGGGGGTAGATACCGCTTCCTACGCAAGCGCAAAGACCGGCGTAACAGCCAGCCTTGCCGACGCTTCCATCAACACAGGCGATGCCAAGGGCGACACCTATGTGTCGGTTGAGCGGCTGAGTGGATCAAGTTTTGCCGACAAGCTCTATGGCAATAGCGGTGCCAATCTGCTTTCCGGTGGCGCAGGCAACGACCTCCTGAATGGCGGTGCCGGCGGTGACAGACTGGATGGCGGAGCAGGAACCGATATGGCTTCCTATGCGGGTGCAAAGACCGGCGTAACAGCCAGCCTTGCCAATGCCGCCATCAACACCGGCGATGCCAAGGGTGACACCTATGTTTCGATCGAGAACCTGAAGGGCTCCGGTTATGCCGACAAACTCTATGGCAATGCCGAAGCCAATCTGCTCGAAGGGGGTGCTGGCAACGACGTCCTGAACGGCGGCGGCGGCAAGGACGTGCTGTATGGCGGGGCTGGTGCCGATGATCTGATCGGTGGGGCCGGTGCTGATACGTTCAGCTTCAAGGCGCTTGGTGATTCGACCGTATCGGTCAGCGGGCGTGACACGATCTTCGACTTCTCGGGCACCGGCGGTGACCGGATCGACCTGTCGGCAATCGATGCCAATGCAGCGGCATCCGGCAATCAGGCCTTCAACTACATTGGCAACGCAGCCTTTAGCGGCAAAGCCGGGGAACTGCGCACCGTCAAGAGTGCGTCCGACACCTACGTCTACGGCGATGTCAATGGCGACGGGAAGGCCGATTTTGCGGTTCACCTTGATGACGCTATCTCCCTGCACAAGGGTTACTTCGTCTTGTAACGCTGCGGTGTAATGCAATGAGGCCGCGAAAGCGGCCTCATTGTTTTGATATAAGGATATGACAAGAACTTGGTGACGAGCGTCCCTGCCTCATACACAGGTGCCCCCAGTTCTCAACTGACCAAGTCTTCGGCCCGTAGCGCAAGTCTTTGATGCGCCGTGCGAGCCGGCTGCCGGATATGCAGGGCATGGCGGATCGCCGCTGGAAGCAGAGCTTTGAGATGTTCCCGGCCGGAATCGGTCGCGACGACCGGTGCGAAAGGTTTCATGACCGAAATCTCACCCGCAGCGCGCGCAAAGTCACCAAATTTGGTGAAGGTTTCGTGATTGCTGTCTTGAAGGAGAAAAGTCTCCGCCGCCATCCCCTCAGCCAGGATCGCTTCGTGGGTATCGAGGACGATATGGTAATAGTCTATCGTGTCGCGATCGTCCGAAAGCGCCGATGTGATGGAAATGCCGTTGACGAGATCCTTGGCTCTGATCAGCACGCCGTCCATAAACAGCGCGTGGCCCGGGGAAACATAGAGGTCGCGGTGCGGTGTCTGCCGGTCGATGGCGTGCCGTGCGATGCGGATCGGGACCACACTGGCAGGCCAGGACGCACCATTCCGCTTGTAGATTTGACGGCCGATCCACCGCACGGGCATGGCCTTGCCATCAACGGTCTTGACGAAATCACCGATTTTCAAATTCTCGATGCTGATCTCGCCAGCCGGGGTCATGATTGCCGTGCCGACGAGAAAGCACATCGGATTTCCACCGCCTTTGTCGCCTTTCTTCCACCATGGGATCCCCATCGCCTGGGCGATCGACGATGGAAATACAGTCGATGCGGTCAAGGCACTCAGGGCTGCAACTTTGGCACCCGTTGCGGCGGCCAAACCGAGAAAATGCCGCCGTGCACCATTGACGGGTGCCTGCCGATTTTTGTCTGACGACATTGTTGTTTCCTTTCGAGTAGACCCAAAAATTGCCTTGAAGAACAGGATCATAACCGCTGCGAACGTGAACAGGTACCACTGCAAGAGGTGGATCAGGCCTCTCTCTTTGGAGTAGGCACCGTTCCCGAATATGGTGTATACCGTTTGAGCTTCGATCCAGGGTTAGCTTTCCCAGCCGCGCCTCGTCTGGCGTGAAGACGCGGCGGCAGATGGAAACGTGCTACCGTTCCCAAGGATCATGTGCTTGAATTTTTAGATTAATTTTGCTCGCCCTTTGACGGGATCTGGTTTTCCATTTCCTCGGCATAGAGGATCAGGAGCGCTCCGAGTTCTTTGGCCGCCGTCGGTGACATCGCTGTCTGGAACTGGTGCGGCGAGCGGTCCGTGTCTTTGTATGTATCCCATTCCCATTTGGAAATAGCGTAACCGATCCGCAGCATGACATGATACGGCTCGCTGGCGGCTACACCCCATTCCAACAGGGTATAGGCCTTCAGCTTGTTCCCGGCATCGACCTCCCATTTTGAGATATCGTTTTCACGCATGGTGGAACTTCCCGATCTGACAGTTGCTCAAACTTTGCCGGCATTTTTAAATTGGCGATCTTTTGGAGTGTGCGGACCTGACGGGTAGACATGACAACCCGGCTGTCCCGTCGTTCCAAAAGAGGTGGCGCTCAGCCACTCGCCGTGGCTGGGGCCGTCTTCATCCGCGGCACGCCGATGTGGAACAAGCGTGGGGGTTTGCGTTCGACGCATCGGCACGCGTCTGCTGAAGCTTGCCGATCTTAAGCGGCAAAGCCGCTCATTGCCTGGGCAGCCGCTGGCGATTCCAGCGGGTCGCGCCCGGCATCAAACTCTTCGGGTCTTTCTGCCAGAGCAAAAAAGTGCTCGATCGCCTGGACTGACCGTGTTGCAGCCTGCCCGTCGCCATACGGATTCACGGCATGCGCCATCTCCTGATAGGCCCGGCGGTCCGTCAAAAGCTCGCTGACTTCGCTGACAATACGATCTTCATCTGTTCCAACCAGGCGCACCGTGCCGGCCGTCACCGCCTCGGGCCGTTCCGTGGTTTCACGCATTACGAGAACCGGTTTTCCGAATGTCGGGGCTTCCTCCTGCACACCACCGCTATCCGTCAGCACGATGGAACAATCACGCATGGCTTTGACGAAATCACCATAGTCCAGCGGCTGCGTAATCACCACGTTCTCAAGCCCTTGAAGCGGGGGAAGCAGGACGTTGCGCACGGCCGGATTGAGATGCGCGGGAAGCAGGAACGCGATATCAGGAAATTTCCGTGCGAGCCGCGCGATGGCGCGCGCGGTCTGCGCCATCGGTTCGCCCCAGGATTCACGCCGGTGCGCAGTCACCAAAACGCTTCTGCGGCCGCTGATCCGCTGGAGATCCTGATTACCTGTCTGCGTGATACGGCCGGACACATGCAGCAGCGCGTCAATCACGGTATTACCGGTCACGACAATATCGTTTTCCGCGACACCGTCATTGAGGAGATTTGCCTTCGATGTCTGCGTCGGCGCCAGGTGCAGCGCTGCAAGCTGGGTGGTCAGGCGGCGGTTGATTTCCTCCGGGAAAGGGTTATGCCGCTCGCCGGTTCGCAGGCCCGCCTCCAGATGGATCAGCGGGATTTTTCGATAGAACGCCGCCAATGCCGCTGCAAAGCAGGTTGTCGTATCGCCCTGGACCACAATTGCGGCAGGCGCTTCGCTTTCGATGACATTGGCAACACCTGCAAGAACGCGGGCGGTGACGCTCTCAAGCGTCTGCGCTTGGGTAATGATGTTCAGGTCATGTTCGGGTTCAATCTCGAACAACCGGTTCACCTGGTCGAGCATTTCCCGGTGCTGACCTGTGACGGCGACGACCGGCGTGCAATGGCGCGACGCAGAGAGCGCATGGATCAGGGGAGCCATCTTGATCGCTTCGGGGCGCGTGCCATAGACGACGAGTATTTTGCGCATGGCAATTTCCTTTATCCAGAGTTGACAATCATTTTGGCGAACGATGGCAAAAGGGTCCGGCCGCCTCTATCCAGCTTCATTTTCAGTCGGTGCAATATCGGCACTTGTTTAAAACGACCCCGAGCATGTTCGTCCGTTCGGACAGATACCGCTCGCAACGATCCACCTCGGCAAATGTGCTATGTTCTGCAGCTGCAACCAGAATTGCGCAGTCCACATTGGGCAGGAATGCCGTCACATCGTCGCTGGAGAGCATGGGCGGCAGATCATACAAGATGATGTCCGGCCCCATCCGCAGGCGCAGGTCCTGCAATACCTTTGCAGCCTCCAAGCTCTGCAGCAGCTCTGCGGAAAACTGCACCGGCTGATGGTTTATGCCCACGGCCAGGTTGTCGCCGTATCGCAGGAAAATATCGTGGATCGGCGCATCCCCTTTCAGGAAATCTTCCATGGACGCGTGCGCATTGACATCGAGCATCTCGCCGATTTGCGGTTGCTTCAAATTGAGATCGACCAGCAGCGTACGGCAATCCTGCTGGTGTGCCAGACTGAAGGCCAGATTGAGCGCGACCAGCGACTTTCCGCAGGACGCAGTGGGCGACGTGATTGCAATCGATGTCCAGCCATTTTGACGCATGCTCTGGAGAACCCGCGTGCGCATCATGTCGAATGGCGCATGCGCCGGATCCGAACGGTCTATCGTCACGATGCGATTTCGAAAGGTCGTGTCCGGCGCTGGATCGAGAGGTGCTAGATTTGCCCATGCGATCTCAAATCCAAGCCGGGTGCATGCCTGCATTGCCTGTTCCGCCAGCTGATCATTACTTTGCAGTCTGAGACTGTCTTGCAGGGAGGCTCTGATCTGATCCATGACTTACACTCTGCCTCCGGCGACGGTTGCTACGGGGATAAGAGAGACATTTAACCCTGCCCCGCTTTTAGCGATGGCATGACCGATACCGTGCTGCGATACCGGGCCATCGATCGGCGACAACGGCAGCACGCCCATGACCAGCATTGCCGCGATGTGACGCCTGTAATTCGGAAAATGCGTTTTGCTCGGCGGCCTGATAGTGGGGATCGTGGCGAGCGGTTGCGACTGAAGCAGTTGCGCAAGCTCTGCCGGCCTGCGGATGGTTTTGTTGAGGAGCTCCAGCAGCACGATGACACCGAGCCCGAGGCCGAGCCCTGCCATAACGCCCAGCGCAACGATGCGCCGACGCTGAGGGCTGATGGCCCTGACGGGCGGCGTCGCGGGTTCGAGCAGCGAAAACCGGCCGCCATCGGAGCGCATTTCAATTTGCTCACCGGTCAAAGCCTCTGCACGCCTGCCGATCGCGGCATTATATTGCACCTGAATGTTCTGGCGATTTCGCTCGAGTGAATTCAGGACTGTTTCGCTGGCAGCCGTGCCCGCGATCGAGCGGGTCAGGTTTTCGATCGCGCGGGCGATCGAGGTTTTCTCAACCGCGACGGCCTTCAGGCGATTATCGATATCCGACAGCTGCAGATCCAGCCCGAAGGGGCCGGCTTGTCTGGATGCCGGTTCATCGTCATTCTTGCCGTCCTTGGAAGGGCTGGCCAACAGGGAATTTTGCAACGATGCGATCCGGGCGCGCAGTGCTTTTATATTCGGGCTCGTTTCCGAAAAGATCGCGAGCTGATCCGCAAGCGCCCGGTTGAGATCCGCAAGCATCTGCTGCTCCGGCGTCACCGGCGCTGCCCCGGCGAACTGTCCGGCATTGGTATATGTCGCGATCAGATTGCCGCGTTTGGTGCGAAGATCGGTTTCCTCGCGCTCCAGCGAAATCAGCCTTTCCTGCAGGCTGCCCTGCTGGTTGCGGCGGAAATCGAGGCTTTCCGGCAGGGTATCCTTGTTTTGGGTCTTGAATTTGAGAATATCGGCTTCCAGCCTGTTCAGATCGGCGGACAGCCGATCGACGGCCTGGTTGAAGAACCGCAACGTGCTGCCGGCACGATCCGTCCGTTGCCGCTGGTTTCTGTCGAGGATCATCGCCGCCAGCTCGTTGGCGACTTTCGCTGCCATATCCGGCCTGCCGGCCAGGAAGGATACGCTGAATACTGTCGCCCCCTGATCCCGGCTCTGCGTGTCAAACTGCAATTGCTCGAATTTTATCCGGGAGCGCATATCTGCGATGAGATCGTCTTCGTCGGGTTGCTTGGCGCTATCGCCATAGACTGCAAGCCGGGTTGCGAGCGCCAGAAGGTCATCTCTGGTCGTGATCTGCTGCTGGAGAATCTGCAACTGCTCCACGGCGCTGAGCGGCACGGTCGAGCGTGCAAGTTCGGCCGGGATCTGTGGCGCTTCGGACAGAATTTTTGCGCTCGAACTATAGACCGGCGATGTGAAAAATGTGGCCGCGATAGACGACAACAATGCCACGGCCATGATCGCTATGAGATAGGGCAGCCTTCGCAAAAGGATCGAAACATAAAATTTCAAGTCTATATTGCCCATTACGCAATCACCCAACTTCTGAACCCGGTTGGCACTGTGGCCGAGGTCATTCTTCAGTGGTTCGGAAAAGCGGAACAGTTGGTCAATGGAGGGTGAGCGGGACTGCGGCGATGGCGAAGTTAGTACTTTTGGACAGACCCTATCTCCCTATGCTGTAGATCACCGTCCGGTCTGCAACGCAGCCTCCCGGCAGCAGAACGCGCCGTCCCAGCAAGGCCTGTACCATCGCGGTTTCGCGGTATGTGAGATGGAGTAGGCTGAACGGCGGGCAGATGCCCAAGCGTCCGCCAAAAGGCTTATCCGGTCTCGTGGCGCCGGTTAAAACTCTCCCAAAGTGCATGGGTAGCGCCAGCCGTCATGCGCCTCAAGGCGGGCCTGGAAGCGTCTTCCTACACAGCGCCATTCCATTCATTCTACGAGGAGAACGGTGATCTGCGATCATGGTCCAAACGCGCGGGATAAGCCTTGATCCCCTGTTGAACCGGCGCCTGCAAAAGAGCCTTTGCTTAAACTCAATAGGAAGCCCTATGCCGCCTCCCTTCCAGCTCAGCGTGATCGTGCCTCACCTCAACGAGCCCGATGATCTGCGGCAATGTCTTCTTGCGCTCGATGCACAACGCGCGGATGGTATTGCGTTCGAGATCATCGTAGTGGACAACAGCTCGAGCGAAATGCCGGTGGCAGCCTGCCTCGACATTCCGGATCTCCGCCTGGAGCGCGAAATTGTTCCAGGCCCAGGGCCGGCCCGCAATCATGGCGCAGATCTCGCGCAGGCCGACCTTCTGGCTTTTATCGATTGCGACTGCATTGCTCAGCCTGGCTGGGTGAAAGAAATCGTCGATGCCATGGCAAACAGGCCCGATGTTGCGCTTCTCGGCGGCGATATCGCAGTCTTGGTTGCCGACCCCCGATATCCGACTGCGATCGAATCCTATGAAAATATCTACAGCTATCGCGCGCGTGCTTATGTCGAACAATATGGGTTTGCCGCAACGGGCAATATGGCGGTTCGAAAGCATGTTTTTCAGTCCGTCGGTCCTTTCGGTGGAATATCGACCATGGAAGATACCGAATGGGGACAACGGGCGACGGCAATGGGCCATCGCGTCATCTTTCTGCCGGAGGCGAAAGTTCTGACCCCCTCCTGCAAGTCTTTTGCTGATCTGGCCCGGCGGTGGGACCGGCATGTCGCCCACGGCTTCCGCAAGGTTTCCGGTCACCCTTCGGCGACACTGCGATGGCTTGTCGAGGGCCTGATCATCGCCGCGTCTCCGTTGGCCGAGACTTTCAAAATCTTGACGACAGATCGTGTCTCCGGCATGCGAAACCGGATACTGGCGCTCGCCTGCCTGACCCGCATTCGGGCTCATCGCGCGCGCCGCATGTTCGGCCTGGTGTTTCATGGCGATGCAAGCCGCTTCATCGAAAACTGGAATCGTGAAAGGTCTTGAATGACCAACGCGACCGCCATCAAACGATCAGCAACATATCCCGATCGGCTGCGGCGCTTCAAAAGCCCGCACGCCTGATTTCGGCATCGCGCCGGCAGAGCTCGTTCAACGGTTCGCGCGCCACTTTCCAAAAATCCATGCTCCAGCAGCGCGGCGGTGCGTAAACACGCCGGTGAAAATCGTCCAGCCAGCGTCTTGCTGCAAAGCTTTTAATCGCCCGGTCGCCTCGGCATCAACGCGCCTTTCACTCTCCCTTTCCCCGCCTCTATCAGCCAAAAGCCACTTAAACGAGTGCAAATCTTCGTTTTGAAAGTGCGTTATTTTGCGACAGCAATCCGACCTACATCGAATTGTTTAGATTAGATTTATTGTGAATTTGATGACTATGGTTAATATCAAATTAACAAAAGGCTTTGGGGCAATAAATTAAAAAATCGAGGAAGTACAAATTCCTCCAAATGGAATTTTATATTTTCATTTTTCACGCCCCTTACGCCGATTTTTCAAACACTGGCTAACTTTGGAGGCGTCATGTCGGAAAGTAATCTAGAATACCCCTTGGGTGTTACTTCACACAGCTCATCGTACGAGCGGGCTGCGAAATCCCGATCGCGCTATTTCGTGGAGAAGCGTTTTTTCGATGTCGCTGTCACGTTGCTGGCTGCGCCATTCGCTTTGCTGATCGTTGCTCTGTGCGCGATGCTGATCCGGCTGAATGGGGGAAAGGCGTTCTTCTCGCAGCCGCGCGTCGGAAAAGGCGGGCGAATATTCAATCTGTGGAAGCTGCGAACGATGGCCCCGGACGCAGACCGGAAGCTGGCAGAGTATTTGGCCTCCAACCCTGCCGCAAAGGCCGAATGGGAGACAAAGCAGAAACTTGAAAAGGATCCACGCATCACATGGCTTGGCAAATATCTGCGCAAATATTCAATCGATGAACTGCCGCAGCTTCTGAATGTGATTGCCGGCGATATGAGCCTGGTTGGCCCGCGCCCGATGTTGCCTGAGCAGCGGCAATATTATCCAGGGACAGCCTATTTCAACCTGCGTCCCGGCTTGACTGGACTTTGGCAGATTAGCGAGCGCAATGGCTGTACCTTCATCGAGCGCGCACTGCATGATACCCGCTATTCCGGCATGATGTCCTTCAGTGCGGATTTGTGGATTTTGGTCCGGACGCCGATGGTTGTTTTCAAAGGAACGGGCCTCTGAAAAGAGGCCCCTTACAAAAAAGCAAAGCACCAAATATTTTTGGTGCTTTGCTAAGACCGAGATGAAAGAGACAAATCCGAACGACCTTTCGGAAAATGTACGCAGAACTTGAATCCGTTAAAAATTAATGCTCGCTTCCCTTCATGCCTTCGCTTGCCGGAGCCGAAGAAAGCGGGAAGAGATCCTTGATCTTGTAAGCAACTTCAGTCCGATTGGTCGCCTTGACCTTCTTCATGATATTGCGGATATGCACTTTGACGGTGCTTTCGCGCAAATTGAGTTCATAGGCGATGATCTTGTTGGCCTTGCCACGCCGTAGCGCCTCGACCACTTCGGCCTGCCGCTCGGTGAACATGCCGGCGAGTGGGCGGGCAGCTGGGCTTCCCGTTTCAAGCGCCTGGCGCATTGCAAAGACGCTGCTGGCCGGAACGAAGATGCCGCCGGCCATTGAAAGCGCAATGGCTTCGATACAGACGTCGATGCTGACGGACGAAGGGATATAGCCCTTCGCTCCACATTCGAGTGCCTTCATGATCTGCGGCAGATCGTCAGCATCTGCCAGAACAATGATGGGCGCTTCAAACGCTGCGGCGAGCCTGGTGATTTCTTCGGAAACACTCGGTTCGCCAATTTTCTTCCCGCCGATGTTCAAAAGAACGGCGGCGAGCTGCGGATAGTCATGCCGTTTGCGCTCCCATTCTTCCACCGAACCGAAGGCCAGCACATCCATGTCGATCTTGTGTGCGGATATGCAATAGGCAAGGCACTGCCGATCCAGCGCACGGTCGTCAATGATCAAAAGCGAACGCCCCCGCGGCATTTCGCCGGGCCTTTTATCATTTTGTGTGCTGAGAGGATCGGTTGCTATGGAATGGAAAAGATTACTCGAAATGTCCTTGCCGTTTGTCATCAATAGTGAATTCATACGTCTCTACTCCCTAAACGCACATGCACATACCCGGTCAACGCCAAGGTCGTAAAAAAAGCACGCGCCAGCCCCAGATTTACTAGAAACTCAACCTGTGATATACATTTGTTTAAATCAAAATATTTATTCGCAGTTACTTATATTACACGATGTAAATGACATTGCATAGTATTTGAATGAAGCCGTAAATTATTTGTTTTCCGTGATGAAGTGAAGGCACTACGAAGGCGCAACTGGATACCCTTTACGGATTAATAGCCAGTACCTTTTTAGGGGTAATTTGAGTGCTAAATGGTCCAGGCGGAGGACATCGCGGCGATTTACCATAATCTTCGTCACGAAAGAGATATAAAGTCTCCCTTTACGCTCCACAAAACAATAACTTTTAAATTATTTTAAATATTGCGCTTGTATATGCCGCATTGCGATACGTTCGAGTGGACACGCTGTGCCGTTCCGGAACGATGGACTCAGCCGGAAGCTGTAACGTTTGAGAGCTCAGCCGTCGCGCGCGCAGAATATGTCATTACCCGGCCCAGCGTTGCCGTGATGCGGATGCGCAACGAAATTTGGCGCGATATCGTGGCAGATTGTTCAGGGCGCTTTCACGCAGCCCCCGGCCCCCACCGGGCTGAATAGCTTTTCGAGAAAACAAACTTTTCGACATAGATATTACCAATCGGAAACAACGCCCTGACCTCGCTGTAGGACAAAAGGTTGATGCGGTCGATGTGATAACGGCGCGTTGCGACATCCAAGGCACCGTAGTCCTTCGACAATTTCAGCGCCACACGCCGCATGGGCGGAGCCAGCCAATGCAGGAATGGCAGCCGGAAATGCGGCTCGATCGGAAATTCCCACGCCGGCGTTTGTATCCAGCCGGACAGACCGACCCGCTGCATCTCTGATGCCATGGCGCTCATATCTGGCCAGGCGCCGACATGCTCGATCACCGAATTGGAATGAACCAGATCAACCGATTTATCCGCATAGCCCTTCAGGTCACGCGCATCGCCGATCTCGCTGGTAAAAAGATTGGACAGGCCGTGACGATCGATCTCGTTTTCATCGATATTGAGAAGCCGGATTTCACTGATGCGCTCATGCCCGACATTTTCCCAATAGTCCGGCCGGCCACCAACGTCCAGAATGGAGACCGGCCGTCCCAGATGGTCGGCAAGTTTCTCGATCTGACGTCTGAGAATGCGCCCGCGAGCGGTTCTGAAGCGGCTAATTGTTAGATCCTTCATGTTATCCGGCTCCCCGTGCGCGCCAATTTCATTGGTTCAACATTGTTTCAAGCGTGTCATCGATATTTCCGGACCAATCCGGAGTATTGTTGTTTATGGACGCGTATCCATAATGGCCTTTGCCCATCCTGTTATCCAGGAACGAGACATTGGATATCGTGCCGGCGCCGAACTGGCCGTCCGAATAGACCGTATAACCGCCGCCCAAGAGACGGTTTTTTTCGACACGCACGCGCGTTACCGGCCCGAAATAATTGCTCAGCATGATTGCCGACGTCTGCCCGTGAGGATTGACGATAGTGTTGCCTTTGATGACAACATCGGCGATCCCGCCATCCGTGGCAATTCCGTCAAAATGAGGACCGTCCCATTGCGACTGCAGGTCATGGATATAGTTGTTTTCGATAGTTATATTGGATGAGCCGGTAAGGTAGATACCGTCTTCCGTATGATGGATGTTGCAGTGACGGATTGAGACATTGTTGCCGGAAATGCTGATACCGCGAATACCGGGCGCAGCCTGGCCGTCGATATCGCAGTTCTCGACGGTCACGCCATCCGACCGGATGTCCAGCGCCGCCCAGCCCTTTGCCGAAATCCTGCAGTTTCGCAGCGTCACGTTCGGCGCGGTGATCGTGACTGTGCCTTGAAAATCCAGGCCGCTGACGGTCGCTCCAGCAACATCCAGAACGAAGTTTGTTGCGCGCGCGAGAGGTAGATTAGTGGGGACGCCGGTGCTTGCCTCATCCGGATAAACCGCGATCTTCGCCTCAACCACTGGCGACGCGTCCGCGATTGCTGCTTGCGCCAACGCGAGGGGCGCATGCTGCGCGACGCCTGCCGTAAGCAGCCAGGACATCGCAAGCCAGCGGGTTTTGGCCCTCTGTATCATGACGATTTCACGGTTGTTCTGAGTGAGCTTCTCGGGGTGACCTTCGAGCTTTGACCCGCATCGCTGTCAATATCCTGCATCCAGGATACGCTGCCCAGATAGAACATGATCAGCAGGTAGGGCGCGTTCCAGAAATGAACCGTCCATCCCACCGTGAAGACACCGACCATCGAAATCAGATAGGCCGTCCGGTAGTCGTTTTGCTGGTCGCTCAAGCCTTTTTTCAAGGCGGTGCTGAGGAAAACCCATGCGAAAATCAGGAACATCAGGATGCCCGCAATATATCCGAAACGCACGAAATTGATGAGCCAGAACATATCGATGCTCGGCTCCATCCATTCCGGCCGCTGATATTCGTTGTGACCGATGCCGAAGATCGGGTGATTGAAGACGGAAAGCCAGCCGTAGTGCCAGATGCGAATGCGGTCCCACCCGGTATCCTGGCTGAAGGCAAAGTAGTGAACGTAGAATTCAAAGAAGGATTGGTTCGAAACAAGCGAAACCGCCGTGTAGAGCGATGCAAAGAATGCCGCAAGGACATGCCAGCGATAGCGAAAGCCGCGCAGAAACCATCCCCAGGACATCAAGAGAGCCTGCACCACCAAGGCGCTCAACGGACCTGACGACATCGAAAGAAGCGTGGCCAGAAAGACCAGAATGGAACGGCCCCATCGGCGCATCGGCGAAACATCGCGCCCAAGAACCTTGTGCACGAGGGCAAACACGCTTGTGCAAAATACGCCATATAGGATGGGATGATCGAACACCGACTGTACGCGACGCAGCCCCCATCGCGGTGCCATGAAATAATCGATCTGGGTGGGCAAAACCGATCGGAACATGTTGAGAGCGATGTTCGATCCTGTCACCGATTCATAAAGCGATAGTGGCAGAAGCAGCAGGATGATCAGAAAGATGGCTTTGACCATTCCATAAAATTGCCCCTCGTTTCTGATCATGACGCGCGCCAGAAAATAGGCGCCCATCGTCTCGATCGCCATCATGCCGCCGGATTGAAAAGACGTTGCCAGATCGTGCACAACAGCCAGACTGACCGAGCACCAAAGGCAAAACAAAATCACCAGAATATCCGGCGTCCTGATCCGCCCGGCCTTACCGCTCATCCACATGACCAGACAGGGGAGGATCGTGGCGATCAAGATGAAGCGGGAAACGGACAGGCGCAACGCGCCGAGCTCGATGATCCAGGGGATAATCAAGCTGAACAGAAAGAGACCCGCCACCCAAGGCAGTTTGTCCCGGATTGCCGTCTGTGTTGCTGTGCGCCCCTCGATCGCCTGGATGGCGAAGGCCCGGTTGGGCGTGGGCACTTGGGCTGGCCTGGTAATGGACCCAGGACGCCGGCGCTGTTGAGGGTATTCGCCCTCCCGTCTTGCGGCACCATGCATGGGCATCAAGAGTGCACCCGGCTTGACGGCTTAGACCAACGCGGAAATACCGGCGTCATAGCACTGGGATAGCCGGGGTTCACTTTGGAAACACGGTCTGGTCTGCCATAGGCCGCAATCGGTCGGAGTTTACACACGATTTCTCTCCAGTCCGGATCGCCACAAAGCGGGAAACCCGTTTCACGTCAGAGCTTGCCGAAATCCGGGCGCGATATGAACCTGGTTTTTGGTCGAGAGGGGGGTGTGGATTTTGCCGGAGTGCATACCTCTTACGCCGCGATGCGGCCGGATGATCGCTGACCTCTTCATCTGCAGGCTATGACAGCCTCCTCCAAATGATGGAGCTTGACTGATGGCGTGGCGCTTCGCCTCACCTCTTGGCGCACGGCTTATGAATAAAGCTAAATTGTGCTTGCTGCTCCGGTCCCGTACGCCAGAGGAGTTGGATCGCAGTCGCTTGCCGATGCCAAAACCAAGGCAGTTGCGCAGACATGCGCACGCACTGACTGTCATTGTTGCTCGTGTGGAATGTTCATTTGATGACGATATCCGTTATTCTACCCACCTATAATAGAAGCGGCAGCCTGGTCGCAGCGATTAACAGCGTCATCACCCAGTCCCATCAGGATCTGGAGTTGATCGTGGTCGATGATGCCTCGACGGAGGACATCGAAAGCGTGGTGCGTGGCTTCAGTGATCGCCGCATCCGCTATGTCAGGCGTGTTCGAAACGGCGGAGCAGCTGCCGCGCGCAACACCGGCCTTTGCCATGCGAAAGGCGAGTATATCGCGTTCCAGGACAGCGACGACCTGTGGTTGCCCGGCAAACTGCAAAAGCAGTTCGCACTGTTTTCCGCGATCCCCGGCGATGTCGGCGCCGTCATCGGCGCAAAGATCGTCTATGGGCGCGACAACCAGCGGAATTATGGCTCCGGCCGGGTGGCTTACGATCCTCCTCCGGAAGGGCGCCTGTCACTGGAGGAGGATCAGCTTGGCCGGCTCCTCACCCGCAACCGGATCAGTCTGCAAAACGCCCTGTTTCGAAAGAACTGCTTTCCCTATGCCGAATGGTTTGATGTCTGCGCCCGGGCCAATGAAGACTGGGACTTTGCCATCCGCCTGGCCCAGCACACGTCGATCTATGAAGACGTCGAACCGGTCGTGCTCGGCTTCATTTCGCGTGACAGCATCTCGATCAACCGCCGCCGCGAAATCATCGGCCTGCTTCGAATCCTGAAGAAAAACCGGGCCGTGCTTTGCAATCGCAGCGAACAGAAGTCCTTGATGCTGATCGATGTCGCGCGCTATTTTTACACAGCGGGAAAGCGAAAAAGCGCGATGAAATTTCTCACCGCCGCTCTGAGAACCTATCCCCGCCATATGCAGTTGATCGGCTCCATCATGGTCGGGAAATTATTCAAGAGCCGCCCACAGCGGCCCGTCGCCTGATAGACATCCAGCGAAACTGTTTTCGGAAAAAAGTTGATTCTGCTACACCAAGCTCCCGGCGGATGCTGGCGGCCAAAGGCCTGAGCGTGCGGCGGAGAGAATTGCAGATTCACGGTCCCTTTTGCGGCGTTTGCGGCCGGGATCGTGATTGGCATATTCCAGCATGAGGGCCAGCCGCGCCGAGCGCATGGCCTCAGACAGATTTCGCTGCGGCGGATTGGCCAGAACCTGCCGGTAAATGTCCAGCTGCACGCCAATGGCGCGTTGCAAGCTGAAGCGCTCCGTGACGGCGCGTCTGCCGAAGGTGCCAAGCTCGGTCCGCCTGGTGGCATCGACAACGAGGTCTTCGATCTGGCGCGCAAGCAGCTGCGCGCCGGGTTTTTTGTCGCCCAATCCGTAAAAGCCCTGTTTCAAGAACAGATCATAGGTTTTTGGTTCGAATATTTCAGAGAAAGCATCCTCGCCTTGAACGATCAACGGACGGCCGATCGCCAGCGCCCGCAATGCCGAGCTTCCCATTCCAACAACGAGATCGGCGCCAGCATAGGCGGGCCGCGGGTCCATATCCGCTCCGGGAAGGTTTATAACCTCTCTTCCATGCCGGGCATTGACCGCCTGTGCCCGCATCTCCAATGCGGCGCGCGCGGGCCCGTCCCCCACCAGGATGAGTTTCAACGGATATGAGCCCGCAAGAAGATCGACCGCGTCAATGGCGCGAACCAATGCGTCCAGTTTCAGATCAAGCGCGAGACGCGAAACGCTGACGATCAGAAACTCCTCGTCCGAGACCTCATGCCGGCGCCGGAAGGTGGTTGCGTCAATATCCGGATTGTCGCGCTCGACATCGATAGGCGGTTCGATCACCCAGACGCCGCTTTTTTGAACCTTGCGGGCCTGCTCGCCGAGATCCGCAGTGCCCATGATCAGCGGCACGGATGCCGGAACGTAAGGCATCACATCCATGCTTAACACTGTGCACAACAAGGGCACGTTCAGGCAAAGCGAGGCGCCGTAATAGGCATCCAGGCAGCTCGGCCATTCATAGGCATGAATGAGATCGATCCGGTTTTGACGGGCAATGGTTGCGAGCTGCGCTATCCGCGAGGGCGCGGGGCGATAGTGGAGAGTTCGGGCCGGAATGTATGTCAGTCCACGCTCTGTAATGTAGTCAACCAGCGGGCCGGGAATGCCGTAGACCGAGACATCGTGACCTGCAGCGGCGGCACCGGCTGCAAGGTCGATTGCGTTGATCTGACTGCCACCGATCGAAAGATCATGCGGATATACGAGAAGACGCATCGTTTCCCTCTGTCTTTAATGTTTATCCAGCCGAACGTCCTCGCTCAAAAGCCCGGCGTACGGAGCCGCAGTAAGCGCACTGGTACGATGGCAGAGTTGCGTGGATGGTATGATCCCGCAAGCTCCCCCTTTGAGTGACGCGCCCATGACAGGGTGCAGATGATCGCCAGCATCCGCATTCGGAAGCAGCACCGCGCCTTGTATGGCTACGCCTTTCGAAGTGCGGATTACCGCATTTTGTTTTCTTTACTCGCCGGTCGAAACCCACTCTTCTGAAGACCGGAGAATTCAAAACAACGTGACCTTTGATGATTGTTATCGCGATGAAAATCGCCGCATCGAGATCATTTGAATTCAGTCTTGTTTCGCGATTTGGGGTCTTCGCAGCATGATCGCATCGAGTGTCATTTTGGAAGATGGGGTGGTCATTCACCATCCCGACCTGGTCAATCTCTATGGCTGCAAAGTGGGAGCGGGTTCCCGCATCGGCACATTCGTGGAAATCCAGAAGAACGCGGTCATCGGCCGCAACTGCAAGGTTTCGAGCCACTCCTTCATCTGCGAAGGCGTGGAGATCGAAGACGGCGTTTTCATTGGCCATGGGGTGATGTTCACCAACGATCCCCACCCGCGCGCCGTCAATGCAGATGGAGAATTGCTGACCGACGGCGAATGGGATGTCGTTCCCACATTGGTCAAACGCCAGGCCGCAATCGGCAGCAACGCGACAATCCTTCCCGGCGTGACGATCGGGACCGGCGCCGTCGTCGGCGCTGGCGCCGTGGTGACAAGAGATGTCCCCGACTGGGTGATTGTCGCAGGCGTTCCAGCTCAAATTATCGGTTGCGCGCAGGGCGCACCGGCCGAAATTCCTTTGTCCAGGAGAGTATAATGATCGGCATAGCGGTAATTGGCTACGGCTATTGGGGCCCAAATCTTGTCAGGAACATAGCGGAAGTGCCCAACGCACAGATTCTCTATGTTTGCGATCTTATGCCGGAGCGGTTGGCGACCGTCAAAGCGCGCTATCCAGCCGTGGAAATCACCAGCGACTTCGAACAGGTGCTGCGCGATCCCCGCGTTCATGCGGTGGCCATCGCAACGCCGGTTTCGACCCATTTCAAACTGGCGATGAAAGCCATGATGGCCGGCAAGCACGTCTTTGTCGAAAAGCCGATGGCCTCGACGGTGGATGAAGCGCGCCGCATGGTTGATGAGGCCGCCCGCCGGCGTCTCGTCCTCGCCGTGGATCACACATTCGTGCATACGGGCGCTGTCCGCAAGATGCGCGAAGTCGTCGAAAATGGGCTCGGCGACATGTATTACTACGATTCCGTCCGGGTCAATCTCGGCCTGTTCCAGCATGATGTCAGCGTCATCTGGGACCTTGCCGTCCACGATCTCTCCATCATGGATTACGTGCTGCAGGAAAAACCCGTTGCCGTGTCCGCGACCGGCATGAGCCATGTCGCCGGCGAACCGGAAAACATCGCCTATCTCAATCTGTTTTTCGAAAGCAAGCTGATCGCTCATATCCACGTCAATTGGCTGGCACCCGTCAAGGTTCGCCGCACATTGATCGGCGGCAGCAACAAGATGATTGTCTACGACGACCTTGAGCCCAGCGAAAAGATCAAGATCTACGACAAGGGCATCACACTGAACGGCAATCCGCAACGCAATGGCGAGAAGGTCTACCAGATGCTGGTCGGCTACCGCACGGGCGACATGTACGCGCCGCAGCTCGATATGACCGAGGCGCTTGGCCGTGAACTCAAGCAGTTCGTCGATTGTGTGGAAAAGAACGAGCAGCCGATCGTCGATGGCCATGCCGGTTTGCGCGTTGTCCGCATCCTTGAAGCGGCAACCCAATCTCTGCAGCAGCGCGGCCGCGTGGTTGAACTCGAACAGGCGAGGCTAATCGCATGATCCCGTTCCTTGATCTCAAAGCGCAATATGCATCGATCAAGGATGAGATCGACGCTGCCGTCCTCGGTGTTCTCGCCTCGGCACAATATGTTCTGGGGCCGGAAGTCGCCCAGTTCGAGGAGGAATTTGCGGCTTATTCCGACGCGAAACACGCGGTGGCCGTCAACACCGGGACCAGTGCGCTGCATCTGGCGTTGCTGGCAGCAGATGTCGGCCCCGGTGATGAAGTCATCACCGTTCCGTTCACCTTCGTCGCCACGGTATCGGCGATCTGCTATGCCGGCGCATTGCCCGTGTTCGTCGATGTCGAACCGATGACGCTCACCATGGATCCCGCCAAGCTTGAAGCCGCGATCACGCCGCGCACGAAGGCAATCGTTCCGGTTCATCTCTACGGCCAGATGGCCGATATGGACGCAATCATGGCCATTGCAAACCGCCATGGTATTGCTGTCATCGAAGATGCCTGCCAGGCGCATGGTGCGGAATATAAGGGCCGCCGCGCCGGCAGCATTGGCGCTTCCGGCTGCTTCAGCTTCTACCCCGGCAAAAACCTCGGCGCCTGCGGCGAAGGCGGCATCGTCGTCACCAACAATGATGCACATGCCAAGACCATGCGGATGCTGCGCGACTGGGGCCAGGAGCGCCGCTACCATCATCTGGTCAAAGGCTTCAACTATCGCATGGACGGCATCCAAGGGGCGATCCTGCGCGTCAAGCTCCGGCATCTCGACGCCTGGACCGCTGCACGCCGCACGCATGCATCCCGCTATTCGTCACTGCTTTCCAATCTGGATACCGTGGAGACACCCGTCGAAGTCGCCTATCGCCGCCATGTCTATCATGTTTATGCGGTCCGCTGCCGGGACCGGGACGGTCTCCACCGTGCGTTGGAAGCGGAGGGCATCCAGTCCGGCCTGCATTACCCCATCCCGGTACATCTGCAAAAGGCACATGAAGACCTCGGCTACAAACCGGGTGGCTTTCCGGTATCCGAGGCCGCATCCCGCACGGTTCTGTCCTTGCCGATCTATCCTGAAATGACCGCAAGACAGGTGGAACAGGTCGTGGCAGCCCTGGAGCAAGACGCCTATGTCAGCTGACATCACCTCCATGGCCCGGATCGTCCAATCGGTGCATGGGCGCCGCGAAATCCCGCAGGATCCCGGATTTCAGCTGGATATGGCCGCTGAACTCAAACGAACCTATGGCGCCGCAGGCCTCATCGAGCTCTATGGCCGCTTTTCAACGGGTGATGGCTATGTCGATGCCTTGATGCGCAAGGCGATCTGGCAGGCCGCTACGCGCCAATGCGGGGCCGGGCTTCAGATCGGAAGTGGCGCCGTCTTCAAACATCCGGAGACCTTCGAGATCGGCAGCGGCGTTTTCATCGGCGCGCAGGCCAATATTCAGGGCCGCTACGACGGCAGATGCGTGATCGGCGACAATGTCTGGATCGGCCCGCAGGCGTTTCTCGACGCGCGTGACCTGGTGATCGAGGACCATGTCGGCTGGGGGCCCGGCGCCAAGCTGCTTGGGTCAAGCCACACAGCCAATCCGATCGACGTACCGATCATTCGAACGGATCTCGAAATCAAGCCAGTGCGTATCGGCGCATGGGCCGACATCGGCACCAATGCGACGATCCTTCCGGGCGTGACAATCGGCAAGGGCGCAATCGTTGGCGCTGGAGCAGTCGTCGTCTCTGACGTCGCTCCCTTCTCGATCGTCGCCGGGGTCCCGGCAAAGTTTCTCCGTTGGCGTAGCGATAGCGACACCACGACAGCCACATCCTGAACGTTGGGAGCAGATCATGAAAGACAAGCGGATCCTTATTACCGGCGGAGCCGGCCTCGTCGGCTCGCATATTGCCGATCTCGTGGCGCGCGAGCAGCCGCGCGAAATCCTGATCTTTGATAATTTCGTGCGTGGCCGCCGGGAAAATTTGGCAGAGTCACAGGCGGTCTTTCCGCTGACCGTCATCGAAGGAGATATCCGCGACCGCGCTTTGCTGGCAAAGCATTTCAAAGGCGTCGATATCGTCTTCCATCAGGCAGCAATCCGGATCACGCAATGCGCCGAAGACCCCCGGCTCGCATTTGAAGTCTTGGCGGAGGGAACGTTCAATGTTCTCGAAGCGGCCGTTGAGGCAAAGGTAGGAAAAGTGATCGCCGCCTCCTCCGCCTCCGTTCTGGGTCTAGCCGAAAGTTTCCCGACGACCGAGGAACATCACTCCTACAACAACCGGACCATCTACGGCGCCGCCAAGGCGTTCAACGAAGGACTGTTGCGCAGCTTTGCCGAAATGTACGGCCTGGACTATGTCGCGCTGCGGTACTTCAACGTCTACGGTCCGCGCATGGATGTTTATGGTGCCTATACAGAGGTGCTGATCCGCTGGATGGAACGGATATCAGCGGGCTTGCCGCCGATCATCAATGGTGATGGCAGCCAAACCATGGATTTCGTCCATATTCACGATATCGCGCGGGCCAATATGCTTGCCGCAAAGTCGGGCATCACCGACGAGGTCTTCAACGTTGCGAGCGGTGAAGAGACCAGCCTGCTTGAGCTTGCCAAGCTCTTGACGAGCGTGATGAACGCGTCACTGGAGCCGCAACATCAGGAAGCGCGCAAAGTGAACGCCGTGACGCGGAGGCTTGCCGACACGAACAAGGCCGAGCGTCTTTTGGGATTTAAAGCCCAGGTGTCGCTGGAAGACGGCCTGCGCGGTCTTGTCGACTGGTGGCGCCAGGAACGGGTGCTGGAAGTGGGAGGGCGCGCCGCATGAGCCCGGTCCATCCCCAGATCCCCGTTGCCAAGCCCCTGCTCGATGAAAGGGAGGTGGAGGCGGTCCGCCGCGTCGTGTTATCCGGCTGGGTGACGCAAGGTCCGGAGGTTGCCGCGTTTGAAAGCGAATTCGCAGCCTTCGTCCAGGCCGATCATGCCTGCGCAGTTTCAAACTGCACGACGGCCTTGCATCTGGCGTTGAAGGCCGTTGGTGTTGGCCCCGGAGACGAGGTCATTACCGTCAGCCATACGTTCATCGCAACGGCGAATGCCATCCGCTATCTGGGCGGCATTCCGGTCTTTGTCGATATCGAAGCCAATGGCTTCAATATCGACCCTCAGCTGATCCAGACGGAAATTACCTCTCGGACCAAAGCGATTCTGTGCGTGCATCAGCTCGGCATGCCCTGCGACCTTGCAACGATCGTTGAGATCGGCAGAAGCAATGGCATTCCGGTCATCGAGGACGCAGCCTGCGCAACGGGGAGTGAAATCCTCATCGATGGCCAGTGGGAAAAAATTGGCCGGCCGCGGGGCGATATTGCCTGTTTTTCGTTTCATCCCCGCAAGGTCGTCACGACTGGCGATGGCGGCATGCTGACGACAGCCAATGCCGAATATGACCGCAAGTTCCGGCTGTGGCGGCAACACGGCATGAGCGTGCCCGATACGATCCGCCATGGATCGCGCCAGGTCATCTATGAGGGCTATCCGGAGCTCGGCTATAACTATCGCATGACCGATCTTCAGGCCGCGATGGGCAGGGTGCAACTCACCCGGCTGCCGGAACTGATATCGCGGCGGCGTCATCTGGCCGATCTCTACCGGCAGGAACTTCGCAACATCACCTGGCTTGAGACACCCGTTGAGCCATCCTGGGCCCGCAGCAACTGGCAGAGCTATTGCGTCATGCTTCCGCCATGGCTTGACCAGCGCGAGACGATGCAGGTGTTGCTGGACCAGGGTATTTCGACCCGGCGCGGCATCATGAACATTCATCGCGAAGACGCTTATGCCGATAAGACGACACATCGGGTTGCTGCAGGCCAGCTCGCGCGAAGTGTGGCGGCGCAGGAAGGGGCGATCATTCTCCCCCTGTTTGCGCAGATGACCGACGAAGAGGTGCTTCTTGTCACCGAGACGCTTCGCAATCTGTGCCTTGCGCCGCAGAGAGCGACCGCATAAATTCTACTTAGTCCAATACCCTAACTGCAAACAGGAGGCGCAGACTTTGCGTCTCCTGTTTGCGTTTATCGCGATGGCTTGCTTTCCGTCGAGCCGTATTCTTGCCCTTCAAGCGACTCTCAGAACCCATCGTCTGACTGGACGTGGAAGCTGCTCCGGCGGCAAAAGCCCGATCAGCATTTTCAAGGAATACAGCCCGCTCAGCAGCACGGCGAGAGAGCCGAAGGCCGTCGCTTGCCAGAAGGGGAGAAAAAGCGTTGCGCAGAACACCAGCGCCGACGAGACGATGAAGATCAGTCCGATTTTTAGATTGGCGGGAGACCAGCGGAAACCTGTGAGTTTGCGCGCGAAGAAGTAGATGAGGATGCTGTGCCAGAGGTAGAGCCCGAAAAATGCAGCCGCAGAACCGACGAGGCCGAACTCGGCCACCAGCAACCAGGCGAGACCGATATGCACCACGGTCGCGGCAATTTCCGTCCAGAAGAAGATCGCCTGTTCGCCCTTTGCCAGCACGATGAAGCCCATGGGCCAGGCAATGATGCGCAGGAGCATGCCAAGGCAGATCCAGCGCAAGAGGTCTGCAGCACCATAGAACTCCGGAGAATAGAACAGCCGCATGACGAGAGGCGCAAAGGTTAGCGTTGCCAGCACGCCCGGACCGGCAAGCAGAATGCTGACCTGGGCCTGTTCGTTGACCAGACGGTTACAAGCGGTGTGATCGCCGGCAATCGCCGTCAGGCGCGGATAGAAGTCGGTGCCCATCGCCTGCAGGATGAAGCCGGCATAAAGGCTGCCGAGTGCCCAAGCGGACTGATACAGCCCTGCCGCAACAATGCCGCCGTGCTGCAGCACGATGATGCGCACGATATAGGCGGTTGCAAGGGTGAGCAATCCACTGGCCATAAAGACGAGCCCGAGTTTCAACAGCCCGCCCAGTTCCTGCCTAAACTGCGGCGGGGACACTTTGCCGGCGCTTTGCGGCATCTTGCGGCTGTACCACCATGAGATCAGCAAGGTCACGGCAGCGATCGCAACGAGCGACGGCGCCACGCCTTCAAAGCCGAAAAAGTAGACCAGAGGGATGGTGACCACCGTCGCAAACACTGCCGTCAGCAGATTGATGCGGGCAAGCACCGAGATTTCCCGCATGCCTTGAATCTTCGCCGTCTGTCCAGCCGAAGCGAGCCGGAAGAAAATCGCCAGCGAGAGGAATGCGACGCTGGCGGCATGCTGATGATCACCAAAGGTGAGATGCGCGACGGGAAATGCCAGACATGCCAGCAACAGCGTGCCGGCAATACCAAGGACGATCGAGATACGCTGCAGAATGAAGGCCGTCCGGGCAATCTTTTCGGCATCGCCCGTTCCGACCGCCTCGGCAATCTGACGCACGCCGCTGGACTGAACACCGAGGCCTGCAACAGCCTGGGCGATATCGGCGATCGAACTGTAGATCGCCATCAACCCGACGCCCTCGGGCCCGAGAATGACCGCCATCGCCTTGTTGCGGATGATCGAGAACGCAACGGTGATCAGCGACGACCCGCCGATCAAGGCTGTCGATTTGAGGATCTGCGTGTAGGTCTGTCCTTCGGACGGTGTCGCGCGCGCATTCATGAATTTCAAGCCTTATGTGCGCCGTGCAGCGGCGAAGAGAAGTTGGGATAGTCCCTGTCGATGATGCGCCGGACAACGGTTTCCACGCTGGCTTGCCAGCTTGGTGCACGCCAGCCGAACACCCTTTCGAACTTGTCGGTCGAAAGACAGGAATTTGCCGGGCGTCTGGCCCTGGTACGGTAATCGCTGGACAGAATGTCTTCGACGTCGGCATAGGGGCCGCCATGGGCCCGGCTGATGTCAAACACATGCCGGGCAAAACCCGACCAGTTTGTCTCGCCTGTTCCGGTAAAGTGATAAATGCCGGTATTGTATCTGGCGGGGTAGGTTGCGATCAGAAGAATCGCTGTTGCGAGGTCGAGAGCCGAGGTCGGATTTCCCCACTGATCGGAAACGACACCGACGCTCTCCCGCTCCGTGGCAATGCGCAGCATGGTTTTCACAAAATTAGCCCCGAACGGACTGTAGACCCAGCTCGTCCGCAGGATGACATGGCGCGGATTGACGCTGGCCACCGCACGCTCGCTGCGCAACTTGGAGTATCCGTAAACAGTTTTCGGTTCGGCCTCGTCATCCTCCAGATAAGGGTAGGGATCGGTTCCGGAAAACACGTAGTCGGTGGAAAGATGAATGATCGGCACACGCAAAACGGCGGCGGCCTCGGCGACCGCCGCCGCCCCCATGACGTTGATAGCATAAGCCAGATTGCGTTCGTCCTCGGCACGGTCAACCGCAGTATAAGCGGCGGACGATACGACGACGTCAGGCTTGGCTGCAAGAATTGCCTGTCTGACCGAGGACGGGTCGGCGAGATCGAAATCCGGCCGGCCAACGGCGACCAGTTCGATATCCTCCATGGCGGCGGCGGCCTCGACAAGGCTGGTGACCACCTGCCCTTTCGTGCCGGTCACCAGGATTTTCATTGCACGGCAGCCAATCTGCCAAGCCGGGCACCAGCATAAGCGCCATCCCGGATCGGCCTCCACCACCATTCATTGTCGAGATACCAGGCAATGGTCTGCGAAAGTCCTGTCTCAAAACTCTCCTGCGGCTTCCAACCCAGCTCGCTTTCGATTTTCGTTGTATCCATCGCATAACGGCGATCGTGACCGGGCCTGTCGGCCACGAAACAGATGAGATCATGGTAGCTTTTTTGATTGCGGCGGGGCTTCGCGCTGTCCAGAATATCGCAGATCGCCTGAACGACCGCGAGATTGGAACGCTCGCAGCTTCCGCCGATATTGTAGCTTTCGCCGATGGTGCCCTGGCTTGCGATCAGCGCAAGCGCGCGTGCATGATCTTCGACATAGAGCCAGTCACGCACATTCATTCCCGCGCCATAGACCGGCAAGGGCTTCTCGTTGAGCGCATTCAGAATAACCAGCGGAATGAGTTTTTCCGGAAAATGATAGGGCCCGTAATTGTTCGAGCAATTGGACATGACGATCGGCAGGCCGAAAGTGTGATGCCAAGCGCGAACCAGATGATCCGACGCCGCCTTCGACGCGGAATAGGGGGATGACGGCGCGTAAGGTGTCTGCTCGTTGAAAGTGCTGTCGTCGAACGGCAGATCGCCAAAGACTTCATCTGTGGAAACATGATGGAAGCGGAATTGCCGTTGCGCGGCTTCAGACAGCTGGCGCCAGTATTTCAACGATGCCTGAAGAAGCCGGAAGGTGCCGACAATGTTGGTTTCAATGAATTGGGCCGGTCCATCGATCGACCGGTCGACATGCGTTTCAGCTGCCAGATGAATGACGCGGTCGATCCTCTCCCGCCTCATCAGCTCGCCAAGCGCGGCTTCATTGCAGATATCGGCGTTGACGAAGCGGTAGTTCGCTCGGGTTTCGACGGATCGCAGAGAGGCCAGATTGCCGGCATAGGTGAGTTTATCGACATTGATGACGGTCTCGCCGATCTCGACGAGATGCCGGCACAGGGCCGAACCAATGAAACCTGCACCACCCGTAACGAGGATGTTCATAGCGCATTCTCCTCAGCCATGTCGAAAACCTCTGCTGTATCAAGGGACTGCGCCATGCGATCGTTGTCGGAGAGTTGAAATGCCGAAGCATTCATCGGCCAGATAATCCCGATATCTGGGTCGTCATAGCGTATCGAGCGGCTGTGGCTGGCTGAGTAGGGACTGGTGACCTTGTAGACCACCTCCGTGTCCGGCTCGAGCGTCAGAAAACCATGTGCGAACCCCTTGGGCACGAGCACCTGGTTCCATTTGGAGGCAGAAATGCGCAGGGCTGTCCACTGCGCAAAACTGGGAGAACCGCGCCGGATATCGACGACGACGTCAAAGATGGAGCCCTTGACCACCCGGACCAGCTTGTCCTGCGCATAGGGCGGAAGTTGGTAATGCAGCCCGCGCAGCACCCCTGGCGCAATCGAGCGGGAATGATTGTCCTGGACAAAGTCGAGCTTCACGCCGCTGTCGCTCAGCAATTGCGCGTTCCATGTTTCGGAAAAGAATCCCCGGTCGTCTTGAAACTTCGGTGGCAGGATTTCCAAGACACCGTCCAGCCCCAGCGATTTGATCTGGAGGCTCATGCTGCATATTCCTCTACGCGCCGGCGCAGATAGGCCGCATAGGCGGTCTTGCCGAGCAGGCATGCACGCCGCAGGACCTCTTCCGGCTGAAGCCAACCCATATCCAGAGCAATTTCCTCCGGGCAGGCGATCTGGATCCCCTGCCGCCGTTCGACCGTTCGCACAAACGAGGAGGCATCCTGCAGGCTGTCATAGGTACCGGTATCGAGCCAGGCATAGCCACGTCCGAGCTGGCAGACATGCAGATCGCCCCGCTCGAGATAGATATTGTTGACGGTGGTGATCTCGAGCTCGCCCCGATCGGATGGCCTGATGGAAGAGGCGATGTCGATGACATCATTGTCGTAAAAATACAGTCCGGTCACGGCCCAGTTGGATTTCGGCTGCGCCGGTTTTTCTTCGATCGTCATGGCTTTGCCGGTCGATTTGTCGAAGCTGACGACACCGTAGCGCTCGGGATCCTCGACATGATAGGCAAAGACCGAAGCGCCCTTTTCCCGTGCCGTCGCCTGCCTGCAAATATTGGGAAGTCCATGCCCGAAGAAGATATTGTCGCCGAGGATCATCGCGACATTGTCCTTGCCGATGAAGTCGCGGCCAATGATGAAAGCTTCTGCCAGCCCATTCGGATGGGGCTGTTCGGCATAAGACAGGCTCAGTCCGAAATCGGACCCATCGCCAAACAGCTCCTGGAAACAGGGGAGGTCGCGCGGCGTGGAAATGATGAGAATTTCGCGGATGCCGGCCAGCATCAAGACGCTCAAGGGGTAAAAAATCATGGGTTTGTCGTAGATTGGCAGCATCTGTTTCGATACCGCGATCGTCAGAGGGTAGAGACGCGTGCCGCTACCCCCGGCAAGTATGATCCCCTTCATAGCGTATGCCTTGCTTTCTCTGTTCCGTTGCCCCGAGCGGTTCGATCCGCCCCGCCACCTGCTACCGCCTTAAACGTGTCCGTCCTCACTGACTTGCCTGTTCCGATTGGGTTTCCGCATCCACCGGGGAAACCATGGCGTCAGCCGGGGCCACAGGCGCTTTGCGGCTGACCCGCACGACATCGCCTGGCTGCAGGACCGTGGAATCCAATGCCGGTATCTCGCGGATGGATTGGCCTTCCTGCCGTGTCACGCTGAAAGCCAGGGTCGCTCCACCCGCCTCGGCCGGCGAACCGGCATCTCCCGACAAAGCCTCCAGCAGAAGCTTCTGCGTCGTGTCCCGCTTTAGATTTTGCTGGTCGAGGCTTGCCTGTTCCAATTGGAGTTCGACGGCCACTTCCGTGCGCTGCTTGTCGTAGAGACCATCGAGGCTGCGCGTTGTCTCAGCGATATTCTGGCGCGCCCGCATGATGGCGGTTACAAGGTCAAGCCGGTTGCCGTGATAGCTGCGCAATGTGCGCTCGAGGTCGGACTGGCGCGATGGCAGCGCGATGCCGCGCTCGACCATGCTTTTGACATTGGTCAGTTCTTTTTGGACGGACACGATGTCCTCGTCCGTGCTGGAAATCTTCTTTTCAATCGTGGCGATTTCGGATGTGAGAAGATCGCGCAGCTCGGCATAGGATTTCGACTGGCGATCCATGTCATTGCGGCGAGCGGCGTAGATGATTTTTTCCTGCTCGAATATGGCCGCAGCGATCCCGTGGCCGTCTTGCATGTCCGGCTCCAGGCGCATTTCCATGCCATCCGACATTTCAGCCTGAAGACGGGCGATTTTGATTTTGCTGCGCAGGATCGCGTTGCCGATCTCCTGCAACTGGCCGACATAACCCGTTTTATCAAAGCTCCCCGTTGACCCATTCGACGGCCTGAATTCCCCGCCGCTCATCGCCACCGATTGCAGGACCGTCAGCCCCGGATGAAACCCGTATTCGCCAGGCTTGTTCACGTCACCGATAACGTAGATCGGCGGCCGCTCCAGAATTTCGATGGTCGCCTCGGGTGTCTGCACCAGTCCGATTTTGGTCTTCAGTTGCCTGGCGATTTCTGCAGCCAGACCCGCGCCATCAAGACCCCCAACGGAAACCGTGCCGATAATCGGAAGCGACACCGTTTTCGCCTGCGAAATCATGAATTCGCCGCCGAGCGCGTCCCACCTCTCATAAACGCCCTTGGAGGGCATCCATTGAACGACCGTCAGGCGAATTTTTGTTTGTGGCTGGAATTGATCATCCCCCGCGAGAACGGGCGAAAAAGCGCCGCCCGAAACGCTGAGGGCGACTGCGGCAAACAGTGTACGCAATGCGCTTTCGTGACGCCGGAATGAAACAAGCAACGTATGTCTCCAAGCTGGAAGTGCCAAACTGCCCCATCGCGGGTTGAGCTTCAGTGTGCCCATTGCATCGAGATTGAGAAGGGGAAGAGCGGCGGCTTTGCTTCATCAATATGGGTGAGAATGCGATGCGGCGTCCGCCGAGAATATGACGGCCTCTATATCGATTGATGCAGACCAATCCGAAGGCGGAGCGGGGTGGTGGAGGCTTAAAGATTAAAGCAGAAACCTACCGCCGCTTGGGTGCCCCGCCGGCTACCCTCCCTGTCCGTTTGGATGAGGGATGATGCGGCCATATCTTCGCACGCATCGAACGTCGATGCTCCCGTCTCAGCCGTTTTGCGCCGTCGCGGCTGTTCCCATCGTCAGCTACAGTCTGGATCGAACGCATGGATTCCGTTCGGACTTTGGCCGTTATCTGGCTTGGGCGTGCGCAGAGTGATGGGTACAGACATGATGCTGTTGGACGGGAATGAACATGACGCTGCGGGGGCCAGCAGACGCGTTGGACCACAACGGGTCATTTTGATCCTGGCAAACAGCGGGAGCATATCGCCATCTCTGATCGATGCTCTGGAGCGCGAATTCCCTTGGATACGGGTCGAGCAGGTCGATACGATCGACACCGCATGTGCGGTCTTCTCCTATCCGGTCGCACTCATCCTGGTCGATAGAGCCTTGATGAGGAAAGCCGAGGCCGAGGCCTCCGAACTCATGCGCATGCATCCGCATGCGTTAACCGCAGTGATCGAGCCCTATGACAAGGTCTTGGTGACATCGATCAGCGACGTCGTCAGGTCTCCGCTTATTCGAAGCGTTTTGCCGATGGATCTCAGGCTCGATGTCTGGCTGTCGATCATGCGGTTGCTGCTCTGTGGCGCTGAGTATTTGCCCCCCGCGCTGATCCATGAGGCAAAACTCCGCGACCAGAAAGCACATGCATATTCAGACAACGGCACGGCCAGGACCGCTAACGTCAATATGGCGTCGCTCACCACACGGGAATCGCAAATCTTGGGCATGGTTTCGCATGGTCTGCAAAATAAGCTGATCGCTGCGGAATGCGGTTTGTCGGAGCATACCGTCAAGATTCACCTGCACCACATCATCCGGAAATTGGGTGTTCACAACAGGACAGAGGCCGCAGCGCGGTTTCGCAACCTCCATGACGGCAGCCGCGCGATGAACGAGAATTAGAGCGCTCCATTTGCCGGCGCCCTAAAGCTCGAACGGCAGGCTATCCGTCGATAAAGCCCCGCCGTTTCAGGCTTATGCCCAATGTTGCGGCTCTGGCAAACATCAGCACCATCATAGCCATCCACAGTCCATGATTGCCGAAGAATTGCTGCAACACATAGGCCGCCACAAGGAAGATGACCGTCGAAACAAACATGCTGTTGCGCAATTCCCGGGTTCGCATTGCGCCGATAAAAACCCCGTCGAGCATATAGCTGGTGACCGAAACGAGCGGCAGGACGACGAGATACGGAAGGAAGACGGTGGCAACGGCCCGCACATCCTCCTGATTGGTGAGGAGCGCGATGATCGATGGGCCGGCAAATGCATAACACAGCGAAAACAGAAGTGCGACCAATCCCGACCACAGAAAGGCTGCTTTGATCACGCGGGCAAGCGCGTCCTTGCGCTTTGCACCGATGACCGAGCCGACAAGGGTTTCGGTGGCGTGGGCAAAACCATCCAGACCGTAGGATGTGAAACCGTGCAGATTGAGAAGAATGGCATTGGCCGCCAGAATAGCGTCACCTTCCGCAGCCCCGCTGCGGGCAAACCAGCCAAAGCAGATCAGCAGAAACAGGCTGCGCAAAAAGATGTCGCGGTTGACGGCGATGAGACGCTGGAACGCCAGCCTGTCCAGGAGATCCCTCAACGCCAGCGCCGGGCGTGCGCCAAACGGCTTGACGATCACAAGCCCCGCGATCAAGGCAATCCACTCCGCAAGCGCTGTGCCGGCACCAATACCGGCAACGCCCCAGTCGAACACAAAAACCAGCGTCAATGTCGCAACGAGATTGATGACGTTGAGTGCGATCTGCAGGGCGAGCGAAATCATCACCCGCTGGCATCCGAGGAGATAGCCGAGAAGGACGAAATTTCCAAGCGCGGCAGGGGCGGACCAGATACGGGCAAAGGCGTAGGCCGAAGCGCTTTCATAGACCGCCGCGCTGCCGCCGAGGAATCCCAATCCAAGCTCGACGATCGGCTTTTGCAGGATGATGATGATCGCTCCGCCGGTTGCGGCAATCAAAAGTGCCCGGAGCAGATGCAGGCGCATCAGCGCACCATCTTGCGCACCCCAAGCCTGGGAAACGAGGCCGGTCGTTGCCATTCGCAGGAAGCTGAAACTCCAGAACAGGAAGTTGAACAGCACCCCGGCAAGCGCGACACCGCCGAGATAGGAGGAGCCCGGCAAATGCCCGGCCACCATCGTATCGACCAGGGACAGGATCGGCTGCGCCAGATTGGCCAGAATAATGGGAAGCGCCAGCATCACCATCCGGCGGTTCCAGTTTTCCCTCATATCTACAGGCTGCAAGCTACTCATAATCTGCTAGGCCACGCGCGGGAGGACAGTGCACCGGTCTGAAATGACATTCTATCGTTCCCGCAATCAGTTGTTTCAAGTTAGCCCAGTCTGCACGCCTTGACCTGCCTTACCAATCCATGACCACCTTGCCGGAATTGCCGGAGCGCATGGCCTCGAACCCCTCGCGGAAATCGTCGATGCCGATGCGGTGGGTGATGATGGGGGTG
>NZ_LMFB01000006.1:0-502 GCF_001426685.1 Rhizobium sp. Root483D2
CTCGGTGGGATCGACGCTGATTGCGCTGTTGATCTCGGTGCCGGCCGCCTGGTCGATGGCGTTCTCGCCGACCAACAAGACCAAGGACATCCTGATGTGGATGCTGTCCACCAAGATGATGCCGGCGGCCGCCGTGATGGTGCCGATCTATCTCCTGTTCCGCGACTTCGGCCTGCTCGACAGCCGCTTTGGCCTGACCATCATGCTGACGATGATCAACCTGCCGATCGTCGTGTGGATGCTTTACACCTACTTTCGCGAAATCCCCGGCGAGATCCTCGAAGCCTCGCGCATGGACGGTGCATCGCTGTGGGGCGAGATCTGGTATGTGCTGACGCCGATGGCGGTGCCGGGCATTGCGTCCACCATGCTGCTCAACATCATTCTGGCCTGGAACGAAGCCTTCTGGACGATCCGGCTGACCACCACCAATGCCGCGCCGCTGACGGCCTTCATCGCGTCCTTCTCCTCGCCGCAGGGCCTGTTCTGGGCCAAGCTTTCG
>NZ_LMFB01000006.1:592-875 GCF_001426685.1 Rhizobium sp. Root483D2
CATCAACGAAGGCGAGTTCGTCGTCTTCGTCGGCCCCTCGGGCTGCGGGAAATCGACGCTTCTGCGGCTGATCGCCGGCCTTGAGGACACGACCTCCGGCACGATCGAGATCGACGGGCGCGACGTCACCGGTGCGGCTCCGGCCAAGCGGGGGCTCGCCATGGTGTTCCAGTCCTATGCGCTCTATCCGCATATGACGGTGCGCAACAATATCGCCTTCCCGTTGAAGATGGCGAAGATGGACCAGGCGGGGATCGACAAGAAGGTGGCGGAGGCAGCCCGC
>NZ_LMFB01000006.1:976-1112 GCF_001426685.1 Rhizobium sp. Root483D2
CTGAAGACGACGATGATCTACGTCACCCATGACCAGGTCGAAGCCATGACCATGGCCGACAAGATCGTCGTCCTGAACGCCGGCAATATCGAGCAGGTCGGCTCGCCGCTCGATCTCTACCACCGGCCCGACAATA
>NZ_LMFB01000006.1:1235-21658 GCF_001426685.1 Rhizobium sp. Root483D2
ACCCGAACAAGGCCGCGTGCACAAGTTCAACGACAAGGGACTGGCAATCCGATGACACGGCTCACGGGGAAAAGCGCGCTGATCACGGGATCGGCGCGCGGTATCGGACGCGCTTTTGCGGAAGCCTATATCCGCGAGGGGGCAATCGTTGCGATTGCCGATATCAATCTGGAGCGGGCGAAAACCACGGCGGGCGAGCTTGGCCCATCGGCCTATGCCGTCGAAATGGACGTGACCAGCCAGGTCTCGATCGACGACGCGATCGCCGCTGTCGCGGCAAAAGCCGGTGGCCTCGATATCCTCGTCAACAATGCCGCCCTGTTCGATCTCGCCCCGATCGTCGAGATCACCCGGGAAAGCTATGACAGGCTGTTTTCGATCAACGTGTCCGGCACGCTGTTTACCCTTCAGGCTGCAGCAAAGCAGATGATTGCGCAGGGGCGCGGCGGCAAGATCATCAACATGGCGAGCCAGGCCGGCCGCCGGGGCGAACCGCTCGTCGCTGTTTATTGCGCCACCAAGGCGGCCGTGATCAGCCTCACCCAGTCGGCAGGGCTTGATCTCATCAAGCACGGCATCAACGTCAATGCGATTGCGCCCGGCGTTGTCGATGGCGAACATTGGGACGGCGTAGATGCGATGTTTGCCAAATATGAAAATCGTCCGCTGGGCGAAAAGAAGAAGCTTGCCGGCGCAGAGGTTCCCTTCGGGCGCATGGGCACGGCCGAAGACCTGACCGGAATGGCGATCTTCCTCGCCTCCGCTGAGAGCAACTATGTCGTTTCGCAGACTTACAATGTCGATGGCGGCAACTGGATGAGCTGAGCACACAGCTCGTCGAAAGGAATGAACATGACGACCAAACTCTCGCTCGCCAATCTGGATGCCATCAAGGCAACTGCCGCGATCCCGGCCTATGACCGGTCCGCATTGACGGCAGGCATCGTCCATTTCGGTGTCGGCAATTTCCACCGCGCCCATCAGGCCATCTATCTCGACGATCTGTTCAACACCGGCAGCGACCATGACTGGGCGATCGTCGGGGCAGGGGTCTTGCCGTCCGATGAAGCGATGCGGGCCAAGCTTGAAGCACAGGACTTCCTGACCACGGTCGTCGAGCAGGACAACAACAAGAGTGCGGCCCGCGTCACGGCACCGATGATCGACTATCTGCGGCCCGGCAATGCGGCGGCGACCATCGCCCGGCTTGCCGACCCTGCCATCCGCATCGTGTCGCTGACGATCACCGAGGGCGGATATTTCCTCGACCCGGCCTCCGGCATGTTCAATCCGCAACACCCCGCCATTGCCGCCGACGGCAACAATCCTAGCGATCCGAAGACCGTGTTCGGTCTGATCATTGCCGGTTTGAAGGCGCGCAAGGATAAGGGCATCATGCCGTTTACGGTGATGTCCTGCGATAATATTCCGGGCAATGGCGAAGTCACGCATGCGGCCGTGTCCGGTCTGGCACGGCTTTCCGATCCGGCATTTGCCGAATGGATCGAGGCCAATGTCGCGTTTCCGAACGGCATGGTCGATCGCATCACACCGGCAACCGGCCCGCGCGAAGTCGGCATCGTCGCCGATGACTATGGTATCGACGACAATTGGCCGGTCTTTTGCGAAGAGTTCAAGCAATGGGTGCTGGAGGATCATTTTCCCGCCGGCCGTCCCGCGCTCGAAAAGGTCGGCGTCCAGTTCGTGCCGGATGTCGCACCCTACGAGCATATGAAGATCCGCATTCTCAACGGCGGCCATGCGGCGATCGCCTATCCGGCAGCCCTGCTCGATATCCATTTCGTCCATGAGGCGATGGAGGACAAGACGGTATGCGCCTTCCTGGCAAAGCTGGAGGAAGACGAGATCATCCCGGTCGTTCCGCCCGTGCCCAATACCGATCTCAATGCCTATTTCAAAAAGGTGGAATCGCGGCTGTTCAACCCGAAGATCGCCGACACCATTCCGCGCCTGGCGCAGGACGGGTCAAACCGCCAGCCGAAATTCATCCTGCCGACGACGGCGGACCGGCTGCGGCGCGGCGAGGATGTCGTCGGCCTGTCGCTGGTGTCTGCGCTCTGGTGCCGGTATTTTGCCGGAACCACCGATAGCGGCAAGTCGATCACCTTCAACGATGGCAGCGCCGACCGGCTGCATGCCGCAGCCATAAAAGCCAAGGACGATCCACAGGCCTTTCTTGCGCTTTCGGATATCTTCGGCGATGTTGCGCAATCAACGCTGTTCCAGAAACGGTTCGCACATGCGCTGCGCACGCTCTGGGACAAGGGCACGCGGGTCACGCTGCAGCTTTATCTCGACGGAAAACTTGGAGAATGATCTCATGACGCTTCAGCTTCCGCGTAACGTCGTGGCCGCAGGATGCGGCCACTCTGGCGGGCAAGCGGTGGCCTGATGACGATGGATCCGCCCAAATTGGTGATTTTCGATTGCGACGGCGTTCTCGTCGATAGCGAGCCCTTGTCGCTCGATGTCCTGGTCCGGGTGCTGCGCAATGCCGGTGTTGATATGGATGCCGAGGAGGCGACCGAGCGGTTTCTCGGCAAGAGCCTGAAGACCATGTCGGATATCCTGCATGACGATTACGGTCTTGCGGTGGACGATCATTTTCTGGAGCAGATGCGCCTCGACCTCTACCAGCGCTTCCGCCAGGAATTGCAGCCGGTCGCCGGGATCGCCACGGCGCTCGACGAACTCGATCTCCCTAGATGCGTGGCCTCTTCCAGCCAGATGGAGCGCATCCGGCTATCGCTGACCATCACCGGGCTGATCGGCAAGCTCGAACCCCATCTGTTCAGCTCCAGCATGGTCAAGCACGGCAAGCCGGCCCCGGACCTCTTTCTGCATGCCGCAGCCGAAATGGCGACGCCGCCGGAAAACTGCATCGTCGTCGAAGACAGCCCGGCCGGCATCGAGGCGGCAAAGGCTGCGGGCATGCGGGTTTTTGCCTTTGCCGGCGCCTCGCATGCACGGTCCGAGCGCCATCTGGAGACCTTGCGGCGGCTTTCGCCTGACGTGCTGTTTGACGACATGCGTGAATTGATCCATTTTGTCCGTAAAGAACAAAGGGATGGGAACGCAGGTCTCTGATGGCTGATTTGATCGTTGCGGTCGATGTCGGAACCGGCAGCGCTCGCGCTGGCATTTTCGATCGGCATGGCAAGCAGCTGGCGCGCGCGGATTATCCGATCGCGATGAACCGGCCTGAGGAAAATCACGCGGAGCATGATTCCGAAAATATCTGGTCCGCCGTCTGCATCGCCGTCAAGACCGCGCGTGCCAAGGCAGGCGTTCCCGCCGAAGCGATCGCCTCGATCGGGTTTGACGCGACGTGCTCGCTTGTGGTGCGCGACCGGGACGGAGCCCCCTTATCGGTCAATCGCAAGGGCGATCCGCGCTGGGATACGATCGTCTGGCTCGATCACCGCGCGTTGAAGCAGGCGGATTTCTGCACGGCCACGCAGCATCCGGTCCTCAACCATTCCGGCCGCGTCATGTCGCCGGAAATGGAAATGCCCAAGCTGATGTGGCTGAAGCAGAACCTGCCGCAGCAATGGGAAAAGACCGGTTTCTTCTTCGATCTCGCCGATTTCATGTCCTGGCGGGCAACCGGCAATGCCGCACGGTCGCGCTGCACGCTGACGGCCAAGTGGAACTATCTGTCGCACAAGGAACACGGCTGGCAGGACGAATTTCTCGACGCGATCGGGCTTGAGGACCTGCGCGCGCGCGGCGGCCTGCCGGAAAAGACGCTGCCGGTCGGGCAATCGGCCGGGCACCTGACGGCTGCGGCTGCGGCCGAACTCGGCCTGCATGAGGATTGCGCGGTGGCGACGGGGCTGATCGATGCCTATGCCGGGGCAATCGGCGTTCTCGGCGGCTTTGCCGGAGAACCGGAGAAGCTGGAGCGGCAACTGGCCCTGATCGCCGGGACCTCCAGCTGCATCGTTGCTTTTTCAACAGACATGAAGCCGGGTTTTGGCATGTGGGGACCCTATTTTGAGGCGGCCTTTGCCGGCAGCTGGCTGATCGAGGGTGGGCAATCGGCAACCGGTGCGCTGCTGGATCATGTGGTGCGCAGCCACAGTGCCGGCGGCGAGCCCGATGCGGAAATTCACCAGCGGATCGTTCTGCGCATTCAGGAATTGCGGGCGGCCTACGGCACCGAGTTTGCGGCGCGCCTGCACGTCCTGCCCGATTTTCACGGAAACCGCTCGCCGCTTGCCGATCCGCATGCTCTGGGGGTCATCAGCGGCCTGACGCTGGACAGTTCGTTCGATGCGCTCTGCCGGCTCTACTGGCGCACCTGTGTCGCCATCGCGCTTGGTATCCGCCACATTCTCGAAATGATGAAACAGGCGGGCTACGATCTCGACACGCTGCATGTGACCGGTGGCCATGTCCGCAACGTGTTGTTGATGGAACTCTATTCCGACGTCACCGGCTGCACGGTCGTTGTGCCGGAAACCAATGATGCCGTCCTGCTCGGGACGGCCATGGTCGCGTCGGTTGCCGGTGGCCTTTATCCGGATTTGCGTGCGGCTGGACCGGCCATGTCTCCCGGCGGTCACGCGCAATATCCAAACCCGGCTCTGCGCGAAACCTATGACAGCGATTACCGGAAATTCCTGAGCCTCTACCGGCACCGCGCCGAGCTGGAAACGCTGTAAAAACAACGGCATTTCGTCCGCCAAAAAAAATCAGAAAAACCCGGAACTATTTGTGCGTCCGTCCGTTTTTAAGATGTCTGGATAGCGGTTCACATCGCCCCCAATGGGAACCACAATTTAATATCCGGTACCCAACTCACACGCCCCCTCGGTGAGTTGCAATATCAGCCAGTGCCTTCCCCCGGCGCTGGCTGTTTTTTTTGTCTATCGTTCAGCGCCAAAAAATTGCGCGAAGGGGCACTCTCATCAGCCCCGCCGCATCACGCTTCGTTGATGATTTCATATTCCCGCGACGGAACCGTCAAACGGTATTCGACACGGTCCGGCGCCTGCAGGTATTGCGCCTTGCCGCCGATTGCCACCGGCACCACGCGTTCCAGCACCGTGCGCGCAAACGTATGTTCGTCCACTTCCCGCTGGGCTGCGGCGGGCGGCAGGTGCTCCACCCAGGCCAGTTCGATGGCCGGATTTCCGTCAAGGATGGTTTCGAAACACTCGATCGTCAGCGCGTTCATGCCCGCCGATATCGCACCATGCGATGCCGAATTAACGATCAATTCGTGCAGCGCAAGGCCGATATGCAGGGCGGCGTTGGGCGAGAGATGGGCATTGATGCCCTTGACGGAAATCGGTGTTTCGGAATCCGGCCAATAGGCGCTGAACTGCCGCTTAGCCAATTCGAACAGATACGCACCACGCCAGCTGGAATCGGTGACCAGGTCCTGCGAATAGGCCAGGGACTGGATACGTCCGCGAAACTTGATGAGAAAATAATCCAGCGACAGTGCTTGCCGCGCCGTCTGGGTGGCGATGCCCTGGATGATGGCAAGCAGGTTTTTGGAGCGGTGGCTGAGTTCGCGCAGCAGCGTCTTTAAGATCCGCTCGCGATGCCGGGTTTCGGAGATGTCGGTGATGACGCTGAGGATGCCGGTCATACCGGTGGCATCAACACGCTCGATATCGATCCGGTAGGTCAAGACGCCCGTGGCGGACGCCATGTCGATTTCGGTCGATGTGGAGGTGTTCGTGGAAATGACATTGCGTTTCAAGGCAATCAGCCTCTCGCCAGCCTCCGCGCCAAACACTGCCTGTTCCGCCTGTTCTTCCGTTGCGAGCTGCTGCAATCCCTCAGGCAGGTTTCCCCATAGAACAGTGAAGAGATCGTCCGACTGGTAAACATAGCCAGCCCCTGACTTGCGCAAAACCAGTTCCATCAGGATCTTGCTGGTATCGGCGCCGGTCTCGTTTGAGGCTGAGTTGCCTGCATTGCCCACGCGAAGCGCCTTCCATGTTTTCATCTGTCGTCTGCGCAGTTCCCGCGCGGGGGAAAAAGCAGACTTTCGGACGGTCTTCAAACCGGATTTGGCGCCGGTTCGAATTCGATGCGCCCTGTCATGGAGCGCCGCTGCAAGCGGCGCCCGGTTTGTTTCCGTTTCAATGGACGATCCGGCCCAAAATACGGGCTGACTTCTCAGGCGGCAGCCTTGGTCGATTCATTGAAGAACAGGGCCTGGCTGATGAGTGCCTTGACCATGTCCGGATTGAACGGCTTGGTGACCAGGAAGGTCGGTTCGGGGCGTTCGCCAGTCAAGAGACGCTCGGGGAACGCCGTGATGAAGATCACCGGGATGGCTGTGTTTTTCAGGATGTCGTTGACGGCATCGATGCCGGAGCTGCCATCGGCAAGCTGAATATCGGCAAGCACCATGCTCGGCTGTGTCGCCTTGAACAGCGCGACCGCCTCGTCACGGGTGCGGGCGATGCCGGTCACATTATGGCCGAGGCTTTCAACCATCTGCTCGATATCGATCGCGATCAGGGGCTCGTCCTCGATGATCATGATATCGGTTGCAACCTGGCGCGAAATCTCTTCCGATGCACGCTCGAGCAGCTGGTTCATGCCGCTTTCAGTCGTATCGAGAACTTCGGCCGCTTCGCTGGTACGGAAGCCTTCGACCGACACCAGGAGGAAAGCCTGACGGGCAAGCGGCGAAACCGAGGCAAGGTTGATCGATGCGCGCTTTTCCCAGGCGAAGGGCGAAACCGGTTCCGGGATGAGGACGGAAGACGAGCCGAACAGCTTGGTATAGAGCTGGAACAGGGCAACCCTGTCATTGCTGGCTTCCGGGAAAATGCTGACATCTGTGATAAGCGCTTCCAGAACGGCTGCGACATAGGCGTCGCCCGAGGTCTGCGATCCGGTCAATGCGCGCGAATACCGGCGCAGATAGGGCAGGAACGGAGCGATCCGGGTGGAAAGTGACATATAAAAACTCCCTCAATCTGGCCGAGGTTCAAGGCCATGACAGCCCAAGAACGCGATGCGAAAAAAAAGGTTCCTTTCGACGGAACATTTTTTTCCGCCACGCATTATGCCGCCAGATGAATATTGAAGGTATTTGGCATTGATGACGGACAAACTTGGGGCAGGGCGCGAGAGACCTTCTCGCACCGACAATCCTAACGCGCAGATTGCAACGAAGCTCCGCGCGCTTTATCTCTCTGTACAGGAAGAAGCTATTCCGGACCGCTTTCTCGATCTGCTTGAGCAGCTCGACGCGGTCGAGCGCCAGTCGTCAATGACGGATGCGACAGAATGAGCGGCGGTATGTCTGAAGAACCCAGTTTCAAGCGCGAAATGCTGGCGGCTCTTCCGAGCCTGCGCGCCTTTGCCATGTCCCTGATCGGCCGTCACGACCGCGCTGACGATCTGGTTCAGGACACCATCATGAAGGCCTGGGCCAAACAGGACCATTTCGAGATGGGCACCAACATGAAGGCATGGCTTTTCACCATCCTTCGCAACGAGCTCTACAGCCAGATGCGCAAGCGCGGCCGTGAGGTTCAGGATAGCGACGGGTATTTTACCGAATCGCTTGCCCAGCATCCGGCCCAGTATGGCTCGCTCGATCTGCAGGATTTCAAGCGGGCGCTCGACACGCTTCCTCCCGATCAGCGCGAGGCGATCATTCTTGTGGGAGCGTCCGGCTTTTCCTATGAGGAAGCGGCTGAGATCTGCGGTTGCGCACTCGGCACCATCAAGAGCCGCGTCAACCGCGCCCGGCAACGGCTTCAGGATATTCTCCAGGTCACAGGTGAAAACGAATATGGTCCGGATGCCACCTCGGCGCCGATGACCTCCCGTGCCTTCATCTCCTGATGCCTTTACCTTCGGCGCCCGCCAGACTGTGCATGCACGGTCTGGCGGGCGTTGCTGTTGGCAGGCAGCTTGGGATGAGATTGCATCGCAGGCTGCATTCGTGCAGAAACTATGACGGGCACTTTGCAGTGCCAAGGTTGTACAGCATTTGGTATCACCTTGGCCGGGTATGGAATTCATGAGCGATAAGACGAGCGATCTGCAGCCGGTGGTGACGGCTGCTCTGACGTCGGCCCAACGGCTCGATGTCCTGCGCGCTGTTATTCCCGACATGGCCGAGCCCGATGCCGATTTTCGCGATCTGGCGGATATGGCTGCCAATTTGTTTGATGCCCCCGTCGCATTGGTGACGCTTGTCGATGCTGAAAACCAATGGTTCAAGGCCGCGAGCGGCATCACTGAGACGCGGGCGCCGTCCGCCGATTCTTTTTGCGTGCACACGATCGCCGGATCCCAGGACGGCGCGCTTGTCGTTGCCGATGCCACGGCCGATCCCCGGTTTGCCAACCAGCCACGCGTTGCCGGTTCGCCGTTCCTGCGGTTTTACGCGGGCGTTCCGCTTGTCATCGACAGTCAAGCGGTGGGTACGATCTGCGTTTTCGACGTGCAGCCGCGTCACGATCTGCCGCCGCAACTGGTGGCCCAACTGCAACGGCTGTCACGCGTGGCTTCGTCCCTTTTCGTCTTGAAGCACGACGCTCGCCAGCGGGCCTTGAAGGAGGCGGCACTGTCGCGCGAGGAGCAGCGGCACGCACATGCGCTTGACGCCGCCAATATTGGCAGCTGGCTCTGGGATATCCGGTCTGGCACGGTCTCCTGCAATGAGCCGATGATGCGGATGTTCGGCATGCCGTCCGCCAAAAGCGTCCATGCCCGCGATATCTTCAGCGCCATTCATCCGGAAGACCGTGTGGCGACGCTCGCCAAACTGCGCGCCGCGATGGCCCAGGACCAGGAATATGACGGCACATTCCGCGTCGGCGCGACAGGACGCTGGCTGCTCGGCCGGGGCCGTGTCTACGAGCGGGATGCGAAGGGCAAGCCAACGGTTTTTCTCGGTATCAATATCGATGTGACGGAGCAGCAGGGCGCAACCCAGCGCACCAGGCTTTTGCTGCGCGAACTCAATCATCGGGTGAAGAACACGCTTGCGATGCTGCAATCGCTCGCCCGTCAAACATTGCGTCAGACCAGCGACCCGCAGGAGTTCATGACCGCCTTTGCCGGAAGGCTGCAGGCGATTTCCGAGGCGCATGGGCTGCTTTCGGATCATGAATGGGGTGAAATCCGGCTGTCGGCCCTTCTGGCCAAGCAATTGGCGCCGCATGTGCGGGACTATGAAACCCAGATCGAAATTCACAAGGACGAGATCCTGCTCGGCCCGGACCAGGCCGTGGGTCTGGGGCTCGTCCTCCACGAACTGGCGACCAATGCCGCGAAATACGGGTCGCTCTCGGTCTATCGCGGCCGCGTTGTCCTGACCGCGCGCAGCGTCGATGAAGACGGCCGCCGTGTGCTGCACATGACCTGGACCGAGGTGGATGGGCCACCGGTGGAGGAGCCGTCGCGGCGCGGTTTCGGGTCGATCCTGATCGAGCGAAGCCTGGATAAGGTGATGGGCAGTTCGGTGAAGGTGGAATATCTGCCGGCAGGCCTGACTGCGATCGTCCGCCTGCCGCTCTGAAATCCTTTAGATCCTGCGATCGTCCGCGTTAGGCGTGGTCGCTGCCACCCGGTTTGCGCAGCAGTCCCAGAACCGTGCCCACGCCGACCGCAAGGCCTGCGGCAAGAAGCGGCTTGCGGCGGAAGAGCGTCATCGCCGTGGCAATGGCAAATGTCGTCTGCGCCTGCGACCGGCGCCGTTTTTCTGCTGCCAGGCGCTTATCGCGCGCATTCAGGGCATACATGATACCGATGATAACAAGGCCGATGACGATGGAGGCGGCTGCGAGGATGATCGTGGCCTTCAGCGGCGTGTACAGCATGCTCAGATAGATGGCGCCAGCGATCAGCGCGAAGATATAGGCTGTTGCAAAGAACAGCGATGCGACGGCCCACAGGGCGCCGTTGCGCTTGTAGCGCGAGACGGTACCGCCCACATCCGTCACGACAAGAGCCGACAGCATCGAGACCAGAGGACCCATTTTTTTCTCCAGGAAGCGGATGACACAAAGGCCGGCTGACAACTTCGTTGCTTCGCCAGCCTTTGACAGGGATGCAGGCGAACGGTTGAACCGCCGCCTGCTGGATCGATTGGATTATCGGCGCAACAGCGCTGCAACCAGGATACCGACAGCGGCCGCTGCACCCAGCGTCGCGATGGGATGCTGGCGCACGGTCTGGCGGACCTGCTTTTCAGTCGAGGAATAGCGGCTGCGCAGTTCGGCAATCAGCGCCTCGCCATTTTCCAGGAGGTCCTGCAGGCCCGATTCCGCCTGGTCGCGCACGTCATAGGCGCGGCTGCGCACGTCTTTGGACGCTTCCGATGCCCGGGCCCGTACATCCTTCGATGCATCAGCGCCGCGCTTCGACAGGAGCTTTGCCAGCGAGGCGATATCATCGCGGATTTCGCTGATCTGGTCCTCGATCGGGGCATCGAGAAGGCTGCCATTGCGTTTCTTGGCGCTGGAAAAAAGACCGGTGGCCATAGGGGAAGCTCCTTCATGCGTCGGGCTGCGGCTCAAAGCCTTGTCCCGGTGTGCGGTAGTGCCGGCAGGTGACATCGTCACCGTCAGCGGTTCGCCCCAACAACGCACGGAAAGCGGTTTGGTTCCATTGGGAGAGGCTATCGGTGTCGTCGGGCCTAGGCTCGCCCGGCCGCACACGCGGGCTATCACTGACCGCGAGAAATGCCCTTGACTTAGAGCGCACTCCAACTTGTATCTATTGCTGCGTCGTGACGGGAACAGGTGCTCATGAAGATTGGCGAACTGGTAAAGCGTTCGGGATTGTCGGCCCACACCATCCGCTATTATGAGCGGATCGGGCTGCTTCCCTACGCGGACAGGGATCAATCGAGCCAACGGGACTACGACGCATCAATCCTCGTCTGGATCGAATTCCTCGGGCGTCTGCGCACGACCGGAATGCCGATCCGGGAGATGCTGCGCTATGCAGCCTTGCGGGAGCGCGGCGTCGGCACGGAGACGGAACGGCGCGACATGCTGGAACAGCATCGCGCGCGCGTCCGCATCCATGCAGCCGAACTTCAGGCCGCTATTCTCGTCCTCGACACCAAGATCGCCGGCTACGCTGGCCAGGAACAGAGGATGAAGGACTATGATACAGCACCACCAGAGCGCCGGCGAAAGCCGGCTGGAACGCGGGCGGCGCGCGCTCGCTGATATTGACGGCCAAGCCGGGGAGAAGGTTGTCGCCACGCTGGCCGATATCGCGCCGGACTTTGCGACCTATCTCATCGAGTTTCCGTTCGGCGATATCTATAGCCGCCCCGGCCTTGACCTGCGCGCCCGCGAGATCGCCACCATCGCCGCACTGACGGCGCTGGGCAATGCAGCCCCGCAATTGAAAGTACATATCAAGGCGGGCCTCAATGTCGGGCTGTCGCGTGATGAAATCACCGAGGTGATCATGCAAATGGCTGTCTATGCCGGCTTTCCCGCCGCGCTCAACGGCCTGTTTGCCGCCAAGGCGGTGTTTGCGGGTCTGCCTCCCCGGAAAGAGGAGGGTAAGTGATGCCGCCGCGCGTCAGGCCGCCGTATGCGGCAGGACGAAGGGGGTGTTGCCGGCCGGTGTTGCATTGACCCGCATGGCGCAGCCGAAGACGGCTTCCATCATTTCGTCGGTCATCACCTTACGGGGATGGCCGGCGGCCTTGACGCGGCCGGCCTTCATCATGACCATCTGGTCGGCGAACATCGCCGTCAGGTTGAGGTCATGCATGATGGCGATGACGCCGCCGCCGCGCTCGCAAAAATTGCGGGCGAGCCGCATGATGGTCAACTGGTGGCGGATGTCGAGGCTCGATACCGGTTCGTCCAGGAGCAGGAAGGCGGGCTCGCCGTGCTGCACCGGTTCCCAGATCTGGCAGAGTGCGCGCGCAAGCTGAACCCGCTGCTGTTCGCCGCCCGATAGTTCCTGATAGAAACGGCCGGCAAATCCGGAGAGATCGACGGCTTCGAGCGCATCGCGGGCGATCCGGTCGGTATCGGCCGCATCGGCCTTGGCTCCGACCGAAAGGCCCATGCGGACGATTTCGCGCACAGTGAAGGGAAAGGAAATGACGGTGGACTGCGGCAGCACAGCCCGTTTCAACGCCAGTTCCCAGGGTTTTAGCGTCGCGATGTCGTGGCCGTTGATGCGGACGCTGCCGTCATAGGACAGTTCGCCGGCAATCGCCTTGAGGCTGGTGGTCTTGCCGGAGCCATTGGGACCGACGATTGCGGTTAATTGTCCGGCCGCAGCCTCGATGCTGACGCCGTGCAGGACCTGCGTGCCGGACAGACGCACAGAAAGATTGCTCGCCTTGATCATGGTTTAAAGCCCCATATGGGAGCGCCCGCGCAGCAGGATCCACAGGAAGAACGGCGCGCCGGCAAAGGCAGTGATGATGCCGATCGGCAACTCGGCCGGCGGAACGATGGTGCGGGCGATCATATCGGCAAAGATCAGCAGGGTGCCGCCAAGCAGCGCCGATGCGGGCAGCAGATACCGGTGGTCGGGGCCGATCAGCATCCGCAGCACATGCGGAACGACGATGCCGACAAAGCCGATACCGCCGCTGACGGCGACCGAAGCGCCGGTGGAGGCCGCGACGCTGACGATGGCGATATTCTTCAGCCGCTGAACCGGAATGCCCATATGGAAGGCTGCGGCCTCTCCCAGCGTCAGTGCGTTGAGGCCGCGCGCGAGAAAAGGAACGACCGCAAGCGAAACGAGGATGATCGGCCCTGCCGACAGGATCTTCATCCAGTTGGCGCCGGCCAGCGATCCCAGGCCCCAGAAGGTGAGGTCACGCAATTGCTTGTCGTCGGCCATGAAGATCAGCACGCCGGTGACGGCGCCGGCGAGCGCCCCGAGCGCAATACCGGCCAGAAGCATGGTGGCGACCGATGTCTGGCCGCTGCGGGTCGCGATCTTGTAGAGCAGCAAAGTGGTGACGAGGCCACCGGCAAAAGCTGCAACCGGAAGGGCATAAAAACCGAAGACGGCAAAGAGCGGGCCGAAAAACGAACTGCCGAGCACGATGAGCAAGACAGCGCCAAGGCTCGCGCCGGAGGAGACGCCGACAAGGCCGGGATCTGCCAGCGGATTGCGGAACAGGCCCTGCATCACAGCGCCGGAGACGGCAAGCGAGGCGCCGACCATCAGGCCGAGCACGGCACGCGGCAGGCGGATATCCAGGATGATGATGCGGTCGCGCACGCTCAATGCCTGCTCGGCACCCTCCATGCCGAGGAGCCAGCGCAGCACATTGAAAAGCGATGCATCGGCAGCCCCCGTCATGATCGAGGCCGCAAACATTGCGGCGGCGATCACGATGAGGAGGAGAATGAGCAAGCGGGCGAGCCGCGAACGGTCGCCCAGGTGCCATTCGGATTTCAAGCGTGCCGCAAAGGACGGCGACCGGCCATCACCCACGGCCATTTCACTGCGAGGCATTCGGGTTTTTTCCGTAGATGGCGGCGTTGAGTTCGCGCACCGTGCTGGCCGTGCGCGGCCCAAAGCCGAGCATATGCAGGCCATCCATGCGGATGATCGCCCTGTTCTTTGCCGCCGGCGTCAGGCTCAGAGCCGGATGGGCAAACAGGTCTTCGTCGCTGATGGCATGGCTGCCGCTGCGGGTCATCATCAGGACCACATCGGGCCTGGCTTCGATGATCGCTTCATCGGTCAGCGGTTTGTAGCCGGAAAAGGTGCCGGTGGCATTGACGGCGCCGGAAAGGGTGATGATACCGCCTGCGGCGGTGCCGTTGCCGGACGCCATGATCTTGCCGCCCTGCGTGCTCAAGATGAAGAGGACGCGCTTGCGCTCGCTTTCCGGGCGCTTGGCCGCATCGGCTACGGCCGCATCGAGATCGGCCTTGACCTGATCTGCCAGCACGGCTGCCTTTTCGGGGACGCCGAGGAAATCGCCGACGGCGCGGATCTTTGAAAGAATGCCGTCGCGATCATAGGTTTCCGGAATGGTCTGGAACGGGATCTTTGCCTCTTTCAAAACCGCCAGCGTCTCGGGCGGGCCGCTGCCTTCGACGGCGATGATGGCGCTCGGATTGATGCCGATCACGCCTTCCGGCGACAATTGCCGCATATAGCCGACATCCGGCAGCTTGGTGGCGGCTTCCGGATAGAGGCTGGTCGAATCGCGGCCGACAAGCCTTCCGTCTTCGCCGAGCGCATAGATGATCTCGGTGATGGCGCCGCCGACGGAAACGAGGCGGGACGTATCGGGCTTTTGCATCTCCTGCGCCACGGCGGTGCGCACGAAGGACGTGCCGCCGGGCAGGGCTGCCGGCAGCACGAAGGGGGTGGAAACCGCGAAGATCGCGAGCGCCAGTTCCCAGGAACGGAGCCGGCGGACATCATAAGGTGCTTTCATGACCGTTCCTTTGAGCCCGTGTCAGGCCGCTTCGGTGATATCGAGCCGGGCGAGGTTTTCCATGACGGAGCGCCATTCCTCGCGCTCGGCAAAGCCTTCCTTGCGCTTGCCAAAGAACTGGATGACCATGTCGCCCTTGGCGTCGAGCGCCTCGAGCGAGGTGACGTGGCCATCGGCTGTCGGCTTGCGAACGGCCCAGATCTCGGCAAGGTGATCGCTGCGCAGGTGCAAATGCAATGTCGGATCCATGATGTTGAGCCAGGGACCCATCGTCTGGATATTGTCGACCGGACCGGAGTGGATCTGGATGATGCCGTGATTGCCGACAAAGCACATGATCGGCACCTGAATGCTTGCCGACTGGCGCAGCATGTCCTCGACGGCTTGCGGCTGCAGCTTCCAGGCGTAATCCTCGCCAACCGACTGCAGCGCTTCGCGGCGGCCGACCTTCAGCTTGCGCAGCAAACCGTGGAACTGATGCGTGTCCGTCATCTTGCTCCATTCGTCGCGCAGCGCCGCCACATCGACGGGAACAACGGCGCCATCGGCGATGCTTTCGATCTTCGGCTCGGCTGCAAATTCCTGCGACTGGTCTTCCAGCCGGAACGCCTCGACGATGCTGTTATAGGCATCAAGATTGGACGCCGGGCGCAAATGCACCTTGTGGACGGCGGTGCCCTGCTTGTCGAAGAATTGCAGGCTGCGGCGGACAGTGTCGCCATCGGTCTTGGTTACGGCAAAGCCATGCGCCCAAGCGCCGGGGAAGATGCGAAGGTCGATATTTTCACCAAGTACGATCGAGGCATGCTTGCCGGGGGTGATGTTTTCAAAAACGCCGATCTTTTCGTGAACCGCACTTTCGTTGCGGGTCAGCGCCATCACTTCGCCAAGTTCAGCGGCCCGTTCCAGAAAACGATTGGCGCTACCGTCGATGCGAATGCTGGTCAGGCCGCATTCGGCGGCAACCAGGGCTGCTTCGGAAACGCCGAGCTGGGCGGCAATGTCGCGCTCGCGCATTTTCGGATTGGCGGCCCGGTAGGCGCGGATTTCGGACGGGGTCGGGGAGGATGTCTCAGTCATTGTCTGGCCTATTTGTTCAGAATAAGTTTGCCTTGGCGGGTGATCTTCATGCGGTAGATCGCCCCTTCATGCGCAATAAGGATTTCGTTTCCGCCCCGGAAAAGCTCGCGGCTTTCAACGATTCGTTGTGTTTGTCCTGCCGGTAAGGCAACCTGAGCGGTATCTGGTTCGTTCGGTGTCACCGGCTTGCGGTCCTGGTCATGGCGGCCGAAAACAGGGGATTTTTCCCCTTCTGCGGCCGGGTCATTGCGATTAGTATCTTGACTTCATTACTCATCTTTCTTTATGGACGCAATACAGGATTTTTACAGTCCAGTTTAATTACCAAGCTGTAATGTGCAGCAAGCGGGGGCTCCCAAGATGCCGATGCCGCCTTGCCAATGTGCCACTCCGTGGGAATGGATAGACCATGATGAAATTTTCTTGCCTTTTGTCTCTGACTGTTTTGACAGCACTTTCCACGGCTGTGCCGGCACTGGCGCAGGATGCCGCTGCAACCGGCACGCTGTCGATCGAGATCAACGATCTCACGCCGTCCGAGAAGGGCTGCAAGTTGACATTCGTGGCGGCAAACGCGCTGCCCCAATCGCTGTCGAAGGCTTCCTTCGAATTCGTGCTGTTTGATGAGAAGGGTTTGGTCGAGCGCATGGCGGTTCTCGACTTCCGCGATCTGCCGGCCGGCAAGACCAAGGTCCGGCAGTTTGATCTGCCGGGGACGAAATGCGAGGCTGTGAAGAGCCTGCTGATCAACGACGCTCCTGTTTGCGCCGGCGAGGGCGTTGCCAAGGATGCCTGCATGAAGGCGCTGAAGACAGGTTCAAAGTCACCCGTCGAACTGAAGGGCTGATGCGGTTTCTGCATCGGTATCTGTGATGAACACTATTCTCAAATGGACCGGGGCGATCCTCCTTTCGCTTCTGGCGCATGCGGGCGCAACGCAACTGTTTGAACCGAACGAAGAGCCGCAGGAGCTGGCACTCGTGGCGGGTGGCGAAGCCATGGAAGTGGCTGTGCTGGGCAATGCGTTCGAAGAGACCGTGCTTTCGGGCGATCCCACAGAAGCGATCGAGCCGGAAGAGGCGGAGCCCGAGGAGATCGTGCCGGAGCCGACGGAGGTGGCGGAGGTGTCGCCCGTGCAATCCGAAGTGACGGCCGAGACGCCGTCCGACATCGTCCCAGCCGAAGCCGATGTCATTCTTCCCGCCGAAGAGATCGTCGAAGCAGTGACGGCACAGCCGGAGATCACCGCAACCGTTGCGCCGATAGAGACCGTGGTTCCGCAGGAAAAGCCGGACATCAAGCCGGAGCCCGAGAAGAAAGCCGAGCCGAAGAAAGAGCCGGAAAAGGAAAAACCGAAGAAGAAGGTTGTCAAGAAACGGGCTGGCGATGCCGGTAAGCAGGTGGAAACTGCGGTCAAAGGCCAGGCTGATGGTGCTGAAGGCGCTGCCGCTACGGCAAGCACGGGTAAAAAGGGCAAGGTCGCCCAGGCATTCGGCAATGCGGCAGAAAGCAATTACAAGGGCAAGGTCCGTTCACGCGTGCAGCGATATTTCCGGTTTCCCAGATCGGCTGATAGGGCAGGTCTTGGTGGAACGGTTACCGTGAGCTTCACCGTATCGACGGGTGGTGGTGTCTCCGGTGTGCGGATCGTCAAGGGATCCGGATCACCGGTTCTCGACGAGGCTGCTATCAATGCGGTGCGCAAGGCGGAACCTTTCCCGAAGATTCCAGAGGCTGCCAATCGCACCAGCTGGCTTTTTACCATTCCACTGCAGTTTGCCCGGTAGGAAGCGGGACCCGCTTCCCTGCCAATATTGAGAGTTTGAGCCGCGATCCGTCGTTTCGGCGAAACGTTCATCGATAATATGATAAAAAAACTCATGTTTATACTTTACTCTTTTAATCAGGTTTAATAGGGTTCCCGCACGATCAGCCGGACGGCCGATTCCGAAACACGCGGAGACTGACATGGGTGACAAACGGCAGCAGCTGAAGCCGAAGCAGAAGCAGGGCCGCGAGGCGGAAACGCGCACTGCGCCGGTTTCTGCAAAAACGCGGGAAACGAAGCTTGAGGGGCGCAGCTTCCTCTATGTCGGCGGCCGCGATTGCCAGGTGGCGCATCTGCGCCAGATCGCCAGTTCGCACGGCGCCGAACTCATCCATCACGATGGCGGCCTGCGCGAGGCGGTGTCGCGCATCGACAATATCCTCCCCTCCGTCGACTGCGTCTTCTGCCCGATCGACTGTATCAGCCATGATGCGTGTCTGCGGGTAAAGACCGGCTGCAAGAAGTGGGGCAAGGCCTTCGTGCCCTTGCGCAATGGCAGCAAGTCGAGCCTGGAACGCGCTTTCCTCGATCTGAAGGCAAGCCGCAACAACGCCGGTTGATCTGTCGGCCGCGCCGGGATGCGGGCTTGCTCCGCAGCGCGATTTTTCTGGAGATAACGACATGAACAATGAGCGTCCCGATCCATACACGATGATCGGACTGCACAAGCTGGCCGCGCAATCGGGCGACGGACTGGTGCCGGAACTGTATGAACTGATGTCGCGCCGGGCGCGCATAGTCGAGGACAATCCGAATGTGGCGGAATTTCCGGTCTGGCAGGCGCGGCCGCCGGCGCGCGCCGTTTTGGGGCTTGCGCGGGCGGCGAGAGACAATATCCTGCCGTTTCCGGCCATTGCTGCCGCTACGGCCAACGATCAAGCTTGAGGGTACTTTGCATGTTTTTCGCAATGAACAGGTTCAAAATCGCGACCGGCCATGAAACGGCGTTCGAAGACGTCTGGAAGAACCGCGATTCCAGCCTTGCGGACAATCCGGGTTTCAAGGAGTTCAAGCTGTTGCGCGGCGAGACCGTCGCCGACGAGGGCTATACGCTGTTCGTCTCGAGCTCGATCTGGGAAAGCCGGGACGCTTTTCTGGCCTGGACGAAGTCCGAGAATTTTCGCGCAGCCCACAAGAATGCCGGCGATAACCGGGCGATGTATCTGGGACCGCCGAAATTCGAAGGTTTCTCTGTCGTCGAGGGCGCCTAAGCGTCCTTGCGCATGAAGAAAGCGCCGGCAGCGACAGAAAGCCAGCCGAGCATCATTAAGACACCGCCTGCCGGTGCCGACATCGGAAACAGCCCTTGGCCGAGGAAATGCCGCGCCGTCAGATCGGCGGCGAACAGGGCGGTTCCGGTTGACAGCAGCAGAGCTGCAATCGCTGCCGTGCGCATGACCGGCCAGGCGGCATAAAGTGCGATGAGGGCAGGGGCATGCGCCAGGCACATGGCCGAAGCGCCGCCGAGCAGGCGCGGATCGGCGCCGTGGGACGCAGCCGCCGCGCTGATGACGCCGAACAGGCCCATCAGGCCGGCGATGAAAAGGGTCACGGCCCGGAACTGCCCGTTTTGCATCTCTATTCGTCCTTGTTCTGCATGTGATGGGCAAGCCGTGTCACCGGCTCCAGAATGATCGACCGCAATTGCGGATGCGGCACGGTCTCTTCCAGCGCCTGGGTGAAACAGAGCAGCCACTCGTCGCGTTCTGCCGCGCCGATCGCTGCGCCGAAATGGCGGCTTCTGAGGCGTGGGTGGCCGCGTTTGTCGGTGTAGAGCGGCGGTCCGCCGAGCCAGCCGGTCAGATATTCGTAGAATTTCTCTTCGCTTCCGGACAGATCGGCGGGGTGGACTGCGCGGCAGCGGGCAGCCTGCGGCAGCGTATCCATCAACTCGTAGAAACGATGGGTGAGTGCCCGCACGGTGCTGTCGCCGCCGATCGCGTTGTAAAGTGTTTCCGTCTGGCCGTCCGTCATCGTGGCTTTCCTGCTTGGTGATGTTCTAGCGCGTCGCGCTTTGCTGTTCCAACCGTTTTTCTAAGGGTCGCCGCAGTTGCGTCGATTGACCGCGCCGCCGTCAAAGCTTCACTCTCATCTTGACAAACCGTCCAGCCGGTATCTTAATGCGACATGTCCATCGCTCATCATCGCCGCAAGCAACCGGAATTGGTCCGTCAGCAACTGCTGGAGGTGGCCGCGCGCCTGTCGCTGGAGCAGGGGGCGGCGGGCGTGACGCTGGATGCCGTGTCGCAGGCGGCCGGTGTGAGCAAAGGCGGGCTGCTGCATCATTTTCCCAACAAGATCGCGCTGCTGAACGGCCTGTTCGATGATCTCACCGCACAATTGGACCGGGCGATCGAGGACGAGATGCGCAACGACCCCGTTGCTCACGGCCGGTTTACCCGGGCCTATCTGTCCGTGGTCTTTGCGCTCGAGGAGAATGCGGACGCGCGGGGCTGGCAGGTGCTGACCGCGGCACTTCTGTCGGAGCCGCAATTGCGGGATCGCTGGCGGTTGTGGGTGGCCGATCACGCCGACGAATTCGTTGGCACCGATTCGTCCGCCGGATGCCTTTTGGCGCGGTTTGCCGCCGATGGCCTCTGGTTGGCCGATATCCTCAAAAGCCACGATGTCGATCAGCCAACGCGCCAAGTGATGCGGGCGCAACTCATCGCACTTTCCCTGCAATAACCGGCTATCGGAGCCTCATATGAACCCCGCAATGCTCTACGCCGTGCTCGTCCTCGCCATTGTTTTCGAGGTGCTCGGCACATCGGCCATGCAGGCTGCCCAGCATTTTACGAAACTGGTGCCGACGGTGATCATGGTGGTCTGCTATGCCATCGCTTTCTATTTCCTGTCTTACACCTTGCGGGTCATTCCTGTCGGGATCGCCTATGCGATCTGGAGCGGGCTCGGCATCGTGCTGATTTCGCTCGTCGGCTATTTTGTGTTCGGACAGAAGCTTGATCTGGCCGCCATTCTCGGGCTCGGGCTGATCATTGCCGGCGTCGTCGTGCTCAACGTCTTTTCCAAATCCACTTTTCATTAGAGCCTCGTACGATCAATGAGGCTCATTCTGTTGCCTCAAATCGGCCGATCCACCAGAAG